>NZ_RAHX01000001.1:0-1255528 GCF_003605475.1 Aurantiacibacter aquimixticola
TGTCGCTCTGATCCCAATCGAAGAACACGATGTAGGGGCCCGTGTTGCACTCAGCCTGCGGCGGCGGAGGCGGCGGGGGCGGAGGCGGCGGCGGGGGAGGCGGTGCCGGCGGGGGCGGCGGAGGCGGCGGGGGAAGCATTACTTCCTCTTCGCCACCAAGCATGAACCGCAGACCCAGCGACGCAATGTGCTGCGTCGCGTCGATTTCGATCGTGCCCGGAAGCAGGAGGTCGGTCACCGAAGCTTCGTCGAAGAGGCGACGATAATTGTACTCGGCGAAGAGCTGCACATTGCGCGACAGGTCACCCGAAATACCGGCGATGCCCTGATAGGCGAAGGTCGTATCGGCGTCGTTGGCGATGTCTACGCCGCCTGGCAGATAGTCTACGTCAATGACATAAATGCCAGCGCCTGCCCCGATGTAAGGCTCGATCGCACCGAGATCGAAGTCATAAAGAATGTTGAGAAAACCACCGTAGCTTTCGACGTCGCCACGACCGTCGTTAAGCAGAGTGACCACCGGGGTTGTGCCGCTCGTGCGAGTCAGAAAATACGCCGGCTGATCCTGCACCAGCGTGTTGCCCACAAAAAGATCGGCATGATAGTCAATATCATGGGTGACATACTCACCTTCGATTTCGACACGAAGGCCGCTGTCGAACTTGTAGCCGATCGCACCGCCCGCGTTCCAACCAATGTCGACATTCGTTTCGAAGTCATAATTGGTGCCAGCTGGTACGGAATCGTAGACGCCCTGCGGATCTTCATCGAGATCTCCGACCAGTGTGCCACTGTTCTCATAGTTTTCGGCGGTGTTAATACCGCCACTGATGGCGATATACGGGTCGGCATGCGCCGCTCCCGGAATTGCCAGCGCCGCAACGGACGCCGAAAGCAGTAGTTTCCTCATATTTTTATCCTTCAATCCACGCGGGACCAGTCCCTCCCGCAATACAAACCGCAATTCCTCTAATGCCTTATCGTTCCGCTACTGCGAAGCGAAAAATTGCGCTGTCCACAACAGTGTTGCGC
Source organism: Aurantiacibacter aquimixticola (assembly GCF_003605475.1). Taxonomy (NCBI): domain Bacteria; kingdom Pseudomonadati; phylum Pseudomonadota; class Alphaproteobacteria; order Sphingomonadales; family Erythrobacteraceae; genus Aurantiacibacter; species Aurantiacibacter aquimixticola. Next base: position 1,033 of record NZ_RAHX01000001.1, read on the forward strand.
AATTGCACCATATTCAGCAAGGATTTCGTCGTCAAAAGGCCGGAATACCGGTAATCGCACGTCCCAGAATGAGGGCATGCACATCGTGCGTACCCTCATAGGTGTTTACGGTTTCCAAGTTCAGCATGTGCCGCATGACCTGATATTCTTCCGAGATACCGTTGCCGCCATGCATGTCACGTGCGGTGCGCGCGATGTCGAGCGCTTTGCCGACATTGTTGCGTTTCACCACGCTGATCATTTCGGGCGCATAGTTGCCGTCGTCCAGCAGGCGACCGACGCGAAGCGAACCCTGCAGGCCCAGCGCTATCTCGCTCGCCATGTCGGCTAGCTTCAACTGATAGAGCTGTTTGGAAGCCAGCGGCACGCCGAACTGGTGGCGATCGAGACCGTATTGGCGGGCGGCGTGATAACAGAATTCGGCCGCACCCATGCTGCCCCACGAAATGCCGTAGCGGGCCCGGTTGAGGCAGCCGAAGGGCCCTTTCATGCCTTCGACATCGGGCAACAGGGCCTCTGCCGGGAGCTTCACTTCGTCCATCTGGATCATGCCGGTCGTGCTCGCCCGTAGCGAAAGCTTCCCCTTGATGCGCGGCGCTTCGAGACCTGCCATCCCCTTTTCCAGCACGAAGCCGCGGACCTTGTCGCCATGCGCTTCGGATTTCGCCCAGACCACGAAGACATCGGCGAATGGCGAGTTCGATATCCAGGTCTTCGCGCCGGAGAGCGAATAACCATCGCCATCCTTTTTCGCATAAGTGCGCATGCCCGCGGGATCGGATCCTGCATCGGGTTCGGTCAGGCCGAAACAGCCGATCAGTTCACCACTGGCGAGCCCGGGCAGGTATTTGTGGCGCTGCTCGTCCGAACCGTAGGCATGGATAGGATACATGACGAGGCTCGATTGCACGCTCGCCATTGAGCGATAGCCGCTGTCCACCCGCTCGATTTCGCGCGCGACCAGTCCATAAGCGACATAGCTTGCGCCCGATCCGCCGAATTCTTCGGGAATGGTGACACCCAGCAACCCGGCCTTTCCCATCAGGGGGAACAGCTCGGGCGCGTCGGTTTCCTGCGCGTACGCTTCGATCACGCGTGTCTGCAGTTCGCTCTGCGCGAAAGCGTGGGCGGAATCGCGCACCATGCGCTCTTCGTCGCTCAGCTGGTCGTCGAGATTGAAGGGGTCGGCCCAGTCGAAGGGCACCATATCGGCCACAAATAGTCTCCTTTGAAACCGGCCCTAGATTTTCATCCCGGGCGCGGCAAGGCGGTATCGGTGGCTGGAGGGCCGATCAGGCGATCAGTGTGCCATCTCGCGCGCGGTCTCGATCATTTCGACCAGCTTGGCCGGTGGGCAAGGCTTCGCCGCTGCCATGGCATTCGGATAGCGTTCTTCGATGTCCTTGTCGGTGATGTGTCCGGAGTGGAAGATGATCGGCACGCCCGCTTCGGTCAACGCATCGGCAAGTGGAAAAACTTCGCCATCGGCGGTCATCACATCGAGAATCGCGACGTCTGGCATCTCCTGGTCGATTGCAATAAATGCATGATCCTTGTTCGCATAAGGGCCTTCCACGCGGTGACCGAGATCGCGAACTGTCTCCGAAAGGTCGAGCGCAATGATGAATTCGTCTTCTACCACCAGCACGGTCTGCTGGTCGGTTGTGGGTTGCGTGGCCATCGAAAAGTCCCCCGGGGTGTCGTTGTGTCGTGTACGTAAGACATTCTACGCCGACATGGTGAACACGGTTCCCGAAATCCTTAACGCCGTGGTCACACCTTTCCGAAGCGATCCTCGTACGCGGACATATCACCCTTATCGAGAAGACGCGCCTGTTCGACCCAATCGTCACGGCGAATGCGCCCCTGAAAGCGGCCGAGTTTTTCATCGATCCGATCGATCTGTGCATCGTCCCATGCGGCAATCTGCTTGAAGCTCGTCACGCCCTGCTCGTGCAGGATCGTCACCAGCTTGGGGCCGACCCCCTTGATCCGCTTCAGATCGTCGTGTCCCGCAGCGGGCTTGGCAGGCGCATCCTTCGCCATATCGGCGGGCACCTGCTTCATGGCTTCGCGCGCGGGCACGGCGGCACCGGCTTCGGCGTCCGCTGCTGCGGGAGCGGCGGCAATCTGGTCCGTGTTGGCAGCAGCGGAGATATTGCCGGGGGAAGCTTCGCTTTTCGCCGCCTGCGCATCCTGCTGATCATGAACCAGGTTCTCTGCACTTTCCTCATGCAGTTTCTCGGTAGACATCGAACCGGATTTGGCGGCTGGCGGCGCATCGATCAGCGCCTGATTGCGTTTGGCAGGCGCGCCATCGGCCTTGTCTTCCACTTCCACCTTCGTGGTGCGCGAGGCGTTGAAAACCCACCACGCGACGACGACGCCGATGACCAGCGCGACGACGATCCAGATCCAGTATTCCTGCAGCAATTCGGGCATTTCGCTCGCGCCTTCCTTCTATCCTGTCCTGCCCCAGATGGCCCAGCCGATGCCCAGGCCTATCGCATAGGCGAACATCATGAGCACAAGTATCTCCATCCAGATCGGCATGGCGGGGTCTGTACGTCTCTAGGGGTCCAACGCGCAAGCGATGCGTTCGGCACCCGTCAGCGCGGGGCGGGCGTATCGACAGGCGTCGGCCGAATAGGTTCGGTAGCGATGACGGAAAATTCGATACGGCGATTGGCCGGATCCGTCGGGTCGAGTCCTTCAACCGGCTGGCGCGAACCGACCCCGCGCGCACGCAAGCCGTCTGCAGGAATACCCTCGCGGATGAGAGCGGCGCGAACGGCTGCGGCGCGCTGCGCGGACAAGGCGATATTGCCGGGCTCCGGGCCGGAACTGTCGGTATGGCCCGTAATCTGGATGATAGAGCCAAGGCAGGGGCGCAGCGCGGTCGCCACCTCGTCAAGCAGACCGATACTGGCAATGTCCATCGTGGCGGAGCTTTCTTCAAACCGGATCGTGCGCGCGCGGAGCAGCGCTTGCACATCTTCCTGGCAGTGAAGCGGTCGGAAGACCGGCTCCCCGCTCTGCGCCATCATGTCACCGTCGGACCAGCGAATTCCGCCCACGCCGGGAACGGCACCAACGGCCATCGCAATCTGCGCCCGCGTGCTTTCGTCGAGCGGCTCTCCACCAACCAGAAGGGGATGGCGACTTGGATAGCCGCGCGGCGAGCGGAAGAGGGCGCGGACACTTGGCGTCCCGCCCGCCTCGGCGATGACGCCCGGCGCCTGGCGGGAAAGCTGTGCGGCAAATTCGGGCGCGCTGGCTGCGGCACCGAAGCGGGCGATTAGGAAAACGAGGAAGGCACCGAGCGCGATAGCGATCAGCGGGCGGCGAAGCATGGACATCATCGCCGCCCTCTAGCCAATCACGTCACCGCGCGTCGAGCGATTCCGCCAAGGCGGCGAGCTGCAGGAATTCCTCCCGCCAGTATCCGTCCTGCCTGCCAGCCAGTGCTACGGCATCGTCGTAGTCGAAACCGTTGAGCAGCGCATCGCCGCGAAGAAGCTGGCCGTAAGCCGCAACGGCGCTGGCAAACGCCATGTCCCCGCGCACCCGGTCCGCGCCCGTCAGGAGGCGAGTAGGCAGCGGACGCTGGATGAGGCGGGAGCGATCCTCGCCCGGCAATTTGTAGCGCAGCTGGACGAAGCCCATCTCGTCGGTGCGGGTTGCGGGCACTTCAGGCTGCGCCTCGTAACGCCGCGGGCGCGACCAACCGGGCGTCCCGGCAGGCACGATCTCGTACAAAGCCGTGACCTGATGACCGGCGCCGATCTCTCCAGCATCGACGGCATCGTTGTCGAAGTCTTCTTCGCGCAGCGCTCGGTTCTCATATCCGATCAGCCGGTATTGCGACACGAGCGCAGGGTTGAATTCCACCTGCACCTTCACATCGTGCGCGATGGTGAAAAGTGTGCTCGTCATCTCGTCCGAGAGCACTTTTCGCGCTTCCATCGCGCTGTCGATATATGCGTAATTGCCGTTACCGTGATTGGCGATCTGCTCCATCATGGCATCGTTGAGATTGCCCGTGCCGAAGCCGAGCGTCGTCAGCGTGATGCCACTGTCGCGCTCGCGCTCGATCATCTCGACCAGCGCATCGCGATCGGAAATGCCGACATTGAAATCGCCATCTGTGGCGAGGATGACGCGATTGACGCCGTCCTCGATAAAGGCCGATCGCGCGACATCGTAGGCGAGACGCAATCCCGCGCCGCCCGCGGTAGAACCGCCGGCTTCGAGCGAGTCGATGGCGCGGCGGATCTCGTCCTCGTCATTGGTCGGGTCGAGCACTAGCCCAGCAGCCCCGGCGTAGACGACGATGGACACCCGGTCCTGATCTTCCAGCTCGCCCGCCAGTTGCCGCATTGCGGTCTTGACCAGCGGCAGCTTGTCGGGCGCATTCATGGAACCGGACACGTCCAGCAGGAACACGAAATTGGCTGCTGGCCGCTCTTCGCGCGCAATGTCGTAACCGCGCAGCCCGACGCGCAGCAGGTGGGTGTTCTCATTCCAGGGCGTCACCGCCATATCCGTCGTGACAGAAAATGGCTGCGAGGGGTCTTCCGGCATCGGGTAATCGTAGCGGAAGTAATTGATCATCTCCTCGGTTCGGACTGCGGCGGCAGGCGGCAGCTGACCCATAGAGAGGAAGCGGCGTACATTGGCGTAGGCGCCTGTGTCGACATCGACCGAGAACGTGCTGACGGGTTCGTAAGCGGTCAGCTTGACCGGTGACACTTCTTCGCCGTCATATTGCTCGCGGCCGGGATCGGTCGCGATGCGAATGGGCGGGATGGAAAGATAGCGGCCTTCGTAGCTCTCGGCTTCTGCCGTGGCCACAGGCGAAATGCTCTGCATGTCCGAGCGCGAAACGCGGCTGCCTGTGACCACGATGGATTCTGCGCCAGGCGGTGGTGGCGGAGCGGGAGCTGACGGCGGTGGCGGTGGCGGTGGTGCCTCGGCGACGCGATCGCCGCTTTCAGTTATCGCGGTTTCACATGCCGCCAGCATGCCAATAATAGCCACGGCGGTGAGTTTTCCTGCCCCAATACGCATATCTTGTCCCCTTATCGCGTAGGGCAGAGTTCGATTTGGCGCGGTGAATGTTTTCTGAATTCAGATGAACCTGTCGTTCAGCTTCCAGGTGGCTCCGCAGCATTTTCTTGCGCCCTTGCCTTTCCGTCGCTCTCGGCTACCTTCTTGCTCTTCCTGAAAAGAACGCGGTCTTCGGGCCCGAAGCCCTTGGTCCAGATCACCCAGCCATACGCAGCCAGGATGGCCGGTATGCCGATGGCGAGCTCCAGCCATTCGGGCAGCAGGATAGCGATCTGACCGACAATGACGGCCGCCCCCGTTGCCCAGACCAGCGCCATCCGCAGATTGCCGACAGGCGCGCCGAGAAGCTTTTTCAGCAGCAGTGCTTTCACCACGCTGGAAATGCCGAGCGCAATCAGCAGCGCTGTTGCGGCACCCGCCGCCTTGAATCCGTCATCGAGCCCCAATCTCTCGACCAGCATGATAAGGCCGACTGTCATGGCGATCTGTAAAGCGATGACGCCGGTGGAGATGGCGAGATTGCGCTTCTTGGCGATGTAGACGAGCACGCCCTCTGAAACGACAGCCATGGATGCGACCGCTTCGGCCACCAGCAACAGGGCGAGCGCACCTGTGCCGCCGACGATTGCCGGCCCGCCAAGCCCCATCACAGCTTCCCCTGGAATGGCGAGGGACAGCGCGATGCCCAGTTGTAGTGCGACAATCCAGAACCCGACCTGCCGCACCTGCTTCGCAATCGCGCTGAAATCGCCCGTCTTGAGGTTTTTCGTGATGACGGGGCTCAACACCGGTTCAAAACTGGTCTTGAGCTTCTGCGGCAGGCTGGCGACTTCCTTCGCGAAATAATAGATGCCCACAGCGGTTGGCGATGCCGACAGCCCAAGGATGAAAACGTCGATCAGCCGGGTACCGCGCTCAATAACGTCGGCTCCGGCAAGGGGCAGCGCCTTGCCGATCATCTGGATGAGATAGCGCGGGCGCGGTCGCCATGCGCGGGGCGGGCCGTACGTTCGGAAGAAGGGCCAGGCGGCAGCCGCCAGCGCTGCATAGATCGACACCAGATAAGCCAGTGCCACCCCGCCATCGCGCAAGGTCGGGATGAAAAAGAAGGCCACGACCGCAAAGCTGCGTGTCCACGGCTCCACCACTGCGCGAGCACGCACCGTGGTTGCGATATCGAAGCGGTAGGCTTGCGCGGCGAGAAGGATTTCAGTGAGCGCGAAGGCCGGGATCGCGCCGATGATCAGGATATCGTAGCGGCCGCTCATGCCATTGGGGAAGATGGGGTAGGGGAAGAATGCGAGCAACAGGACGACGATGCTGGAAATAATGAGCGAAGCGAGCATGCCGTCGAAGACGAGATTGACCCGCTTCTGCCCGTCCACCTTCGATCCCAGCGTCAGCCGCTGCGCCAGCCCGCGCTTTTCGCCGAGCGCGCAGATCAGCGCGAACAGTTCCACTACCACGACGGCGGAGGCGAAGCGGCCCATTTCCTCGACGCCGTAAAGCCGATAGCCGATGAACAGAAAGGGAATGCCACCCAGCAGGCGGATGACGAAGCCCAGCGTATTCGTGCGTCCGCCCTTGACGAGGGCGTTCATATCGTCGCTGCCTGGATCGGTCGCGGGGGCCGGCTTGCCGGTCTCAGCCAATTATCTGAGCCCTTCGGCCTTGAGCGGACGGGCAAGCAGATCGGCGACCACATCGCGTGCGCCGCGGCCGGCCAGCAACTCATTCACCGCTTCGACGATGGGCATCTGAACCCCGCGCTCGCGGGCGATATCCCGCAGCACGGGCGCGGTGTGCGCACCCTCGGCCACGGTGCGTTTGTCAGCCAGTGCCTCCGCCGCGCTCTGCCCTTCGCCGAGCGCCTTCCCGAGCGAAAAATTGCGGCTGGAAGTCGAAGAGCAGGTCAGCACCAGATCGCCCAGGCCGCACAGGCCATTGAGCGTTTCCGGTTTGCCACCAAGTGCGACGCCGAAGCGCAGCATCTCGGCAAAACCCCGCGTTATCAAGGCGTTGCGCGCGTTTTGGCCGAGGGCCAACCCCTCGACCACGCCGCAAGCGATTGCCAGCACGTTCTTCACCGCACCGCCGACTTCGGCTCCGATCACATCCTCGGAGAAATACGGGCGGAAATTAGGAGACGCGATGGCTGGGGAGAGCCGGTTCCACTGCGCCTCGCCGCCGCCGCAGGCCAGCGTGACTGCGCATGGCAGGCCAGCGGCCACCTCATGGGCGAAGGTCGGGCCCGAAAGGACGGCGATCTCGCTTTCGGGAGCGGCATCGTGCGCCACATCGTGCATCATGCGGCCGGTCGATGCTTCTATGCCCTTGGAGCACAGAACAAGGTCGCGCGGGAGCGCGCCGAGTTTTTCGAGAGTTCCTCCCATGTGCTGCGCCGGAGTCACCAGCAGCAGGATGTCGCATGATCCCATCGCGGCAAGATCGCCGGTCGCCTCGATGCTCGGTGCCAGATCGGCGGATGGCAGATACAGCGCATTTCTGCGGGTTTCGTTGATAGCTTCGGCAAGGCCATCCTCGAGCGCCCAGAGCTTGACGCTGCGCCCGTCGCTGGCGAGCGCCTGCGCCAGCGCGGTGCCCCAGGCACCTGCTCCGACGACCCCGATCACGCCTTGATCCCTGCGCCGCGGGCCGGTGGCGCATCCGGGTCGAGCGGCCAGCGCGGGCGTGCCTTCAGGTCGAGCGGATCGGCGGAAAAGCCCGCCTTCAGGCGCTCCACACCCGCCCAGGCAATCATCGCGGCATTGTCCGTGCAGAGGGCCAGGGGAGGGGCGATGAAGGGCAGTTGTCTGGCCGAGGCGAGCGCTTCGAGGCCCGAACGCACCGTCCGATTGGCCGCGACGCCGCCAGCGACGACAATTGCGTTCACATCGCCCATTTCATGCAATGCCCGCCCCGTCCTATCGAGAATGCAATCCAGCGCAGCCTGCTGAAAGCTGGCTGCGATATCGGCATCGGCATGTTCTCCGGATTCCTTCGCGCGAAGGACGGCGCTCTTGAGGCCCGCGAAGCTGAAATGCGGCTCTTTGCTGCCCTTGAGAGGCCGCGGCAGCGGCACGGCTTGCGGGTCGCCTTGCATTGCCAGTCGCTCCACCGCCGGGCCGCCGGGATAGCCGAGACCGAGTATCTTCGCGGTCTTGTCGAATGCTTCGCCCAGCGCATCGTCGATCGTGGTGGCCAGACGTTGGTAGCGACCAACCCCTTCGACACGCAGGATCTGGCAATGCCCGCCGCTCACCAGCAGCAGGGCGTAGGGAAAATCAAGCGCCGGATCGGCAAGCCGCGGCGACAATGCGTGCCCTTCGAGGTGATTGATGGCAAGCAGCGGAGTGTCCGTCGCCATCGCCAGTGCCTTTGCCGTCACCAGTCCGACCATCACTCCGCCGATCAGGCCCGGCCCCGCTGTCGCCGCGATGGCGTCGCATTCGGCAAGTCCGATATCGGCCTCGCCCAGCACGCGCTCGATAAGCGGAGCCAACCGCTCGGCATGGGCGCGTGCCGCGATTTCGGGAACGACCCCGCCATAGGGAGCGTGCTCCTCGTCCTGGCTGGCAATCGCCTGCGCGAGAATGACGCGCTCACCGGTCACCAGAGCGGCTGCGGTTTCGTCGCAGGAGCTTTCTATGCCGAGGACCAATGTCATGCGGCTTCCCCTTAGCCTAGTCCCTCGCTAGGGCAAACGCGCTCTATGACCCAATTCCCCCGGATCAGACTTGGAACGCGTCGTTCGCCGCTGGCGATGGCGCAGGCCAAGGAGGCGCGCCGCCGCCTCTGCGAGGCGCATGGATGGGAAATTGATGCAGTCGAACTTGTCCCCGTCATCGCGAGCGGAGACAAGGTGCAGGATCGCCCGCTGGCCGAGATCGGCGGCAAGGCGCTTTGGACGAGGGAACTGGACGCCTGGCTGGCAGAGGAGCGGATCGATGCGGCAGTGCACTCGCTCAAGGATGTCGAGACTTTCAGGCCGGAAAGCCTGACGCTGGCCGCGATACTGCCGCGTGCCGACAAGCGGGACAGATTGATCGGTGCCAACAGCATAAAGGATTTGCCGAAAGGGGCGGTAATCGGGACCAGCGCGCCGCGCCGCGCGGCCCAGCTGCTGCACCACAGGCCCGACTGTAAAGTCGTCACGTTCCGCGGCAATGTCGCCACGCGGCTCGCCAAGCTGGATGCGGGCGAGGCCGACGCGACGTTTCTGGCAGCTGCCGGGCTGGAGCGCCTCGGCCAGGACGATATCGGCATTCCGCTCGATCCGGCAAACTGGCTTCCGGCCCCTGCACAAGGCGCCATCGCGCTGGAGTGCCGGACGCGGGACGATGCGACGCGGCGGGCGCTTGCCCCGCTGGACCACGCACCCAGCCGCGCCGAAGTCATGGCTGAGCGCGTGCTCCTCTCCGGCCTGAACGGCACCTGCCATTCGCCGATTGCCGTATTGTGCGATCACACGGGCGATATGCTGGAGATGCGAGCGGCTATCTTCAGCCATGACGGCGCGGAGCGGGTGGACGGCGAAATGCAATTTTCACCGGGCGACGATGCGGCGGCGCGCGCGCTTGCGGAGGATCTCCTCCGCCGCGCCTCTCCCGCCACTCGGGCGCTTTTCGGGGGGACGCCGTGATTTTCGCGATCCGTCCCGAACCGGGTTTACAGGCGACATTGCAGGCGGCGCGCGAGCTGGGGCTAGCGATTATAGGCAGGCCGTTGTTCGAGGTCGTCCCGCTGCGCTGGACTGCGCCCGATGCAGAGGATTTCGATGCACTGCTGGTCGGGAGCGCGAACGCCTTTCGGCATGGCGGCGGTGCGCTCGAAAGCCTCTCCGGCCTGCCGGTTCACGCTGTCGGAGAGGCCACGGCGCTGGCCGCTCGGGAGGCCGGTTTCATGGTTGGGAGAACCGGGCAAGGCGGCTTGCAGGCGCTGATCGACAGAGCGAAGAAGACCACGCGTTTTCTGCGGCTGGCCGGGTCGGAGCACGTCGCGCTCGATGTCCCGGCAGACATGACCGTCACCACGCGCATTCTCTACGAGGTGCGCGCCCTGCCGCTGACGGGCAGCGACGAGGTCTCGCTGCGCGCCAGCGAGCCGCTGGTGCTGCTCCATTCCGCTGCCGCCGCACGGCATTTTGCCTCCGAATGCGAAAGGCGCGAACTCGACAAGACGCGCATCGCGCTCGCCTGTATCGGGCCGCGCGTTGCGGATGCCGCTGGCGATGGCTGGCGTGCTTGCGAAGCTGCTCCACAACCCAATGACACCGCGCTGTTGGCCTTGGCGCGGGACATGTGCCATTAAGGTCACACGTTGGAAGGCGGAAACGCGCCCCCTATCCGCCATCGTTTAGTAAGGACTTTATGGAGCAGGGCCTCGATTTCACGCCTGCGGGCACGAAACGGCACAAATCCTCGATGCGCCCCGTTTTGATTGCGGTCGGCGGAGCATTTCTGCTGGGCGTCGTCGGCACCTGGTGGCTGACGAGCGACGGCGGTGTCGCCGGTCTGTTTTCGATGCGCAGCGAAAGCGAAGTTCCTGCGGCAGCCATCCCGGATGAAGCGGCCGAGGACGATCTCAATTCGTCGGAACCCAGCGCCGCTGCGTCGCCCGAAGTGGCCGCCGAGGGTGCACGCCAGGCGGCCGAAGTCGAGCGTGTGGTGGAGCAGCAGGGCGGCCTGGACAGTCGCGTCGCTGCTATGGAGCAGCGTCTCACTCGCCTCGACATTCAGGCGCAATCGGCGGCCGGCAATGCCGCGCGCGCCGAAGCTTTGTTGATTGCCTTCGCCAGTCGCCGCGTCATCGAGCGCGGTGAACCGCTCGGCTATCTGGCGGACCAGTTGCGGCTGCGCTTTGGTGAGACTCGCCCGCGCGCGGTGCAGGCCATCGTCGATGCTGCGAAAGACCCCGTGACGCTCGACCAGCTCCTGGCGCGGCTCGAAGGCCTCGCGCCGCAGCTGGATGACGCGCCCGACGGGGAAGGGGTATTCACCCGATTGGGCCGCGAACTTTCCGAAGTCTTCGTCGTTCGCCGTGATGAAACCGCTTCTCCCGTGGCCGAGCGCCGCCTTGAGCGCGCGCGAATGTTCCTCGAGAGCGGTCGCACCGAGGCAGCCGTGTCGGAAATCCGCAACTTGCCAAATGCGGCCATCGCGCAGGACTGGATCGACGATGCCGAACGCTTTGCCGGAGCCCAGCGCGCCTTGGAAGCACTCGAAACTGCCGCTGTGCTCGATCCGCGCGAGTTGCGCGATGGCGAGGGCGCACCGGTCGAGCAGCGCAGTCCGGCGGGCAATACACGGCGCTAGTCCGCGCTTTAGCCTTTCAACAATTCCGGCAGATCGCCGCTCATCCCGCGGGCTTCATCCATGAACCACCGCTTGAGTGACGGCATACGCTGCACGCCCGCCATTCCAAGGCGCCGGACGGCGCTGGGCAATTTGCCCGGAATGCCGAACAGGCGCGTGAGGCCATCGGTTGCAAGCGCGACCATGAAGGCATCCAGCCCGCGCCATTTCTCGTACCGGGCAAGCGATTGCGCATCGCCGGGATCGAGCCCGATACGCTTGCCTTCGGCAATCACCTCCACCAGCGCGCCGACATCGCGCAGACCCAGATTGAGGCCCTGCCCCGCGATCGGATGGATACCGTGCGCCGCATCACCCACAAGCGCGAGGCGATGATCCGCGATCTTTGCCGTGTGGTGGAAGCCGAGCGGATAGGAACTGCGCCCGCCATTGAGTTCGAGCGCGCCGAACAGCCCGTCCATTCGTTTCTCGACTTCGGCAAGAAACGCCCGGTCGGACAGTTTGAGCACGCCATCGGCATCGGCCTCGTCCACCGTCCACACGAGCGCGGAGCGATAACGTCCCGCCTCATCGTCGAGGAGCGGCAGGAGCGCGAATGGCCCGGCAGGATAGAAGATTTCCCATGCAACGCCGTCATGCGGCTTTTCGTGGATCAGCCCGGCAATGATCGCGCGGTGTCTGTAATCCCACTTGGCCAGCGAGATTCCCGCACCATCGCGTGTGGGCGATCCGCGTCCTTCGGCGGCGACCATCAGGCTGGCTTCCAGGCTGGTGCCATCCGCCAGCGTCGCGGACACGCCATGCTCGCCGCGCTGGCGATCGACAATCTCGGCCTCGGAATACCACGCAATCAGTTCTTCCGACTTCGCTGCCTCGAACAGGGCGAGGCGCAGCTGGCGATTGGCGAACATCCGGCCCAGCGTGCCTTCATGCGGTTCGGGCTGGAAATCGATCCGGCCCGGACGCATTGCGTCCGTCACGGCGATATTCTCGATGCGGCAGCCATGCGGCTCGAGCGTTTCGGCAAGGCCGATATTGCGAAAGAGATTCCAGCTCGCGGTCGATATTGCCGAGGCGCGCCCGTCGAATCCCTCCGCTGTCAGATCCGCCGGGTCGGCGCGATCGACGACATGGCTGGAAATGCCCTTGCGCGCCGCGGCCAGCGCCAGCGTCATGCCGACCAGGCCACCGCCGAGAATGAGGAGATCACGCTTGTCCGCCATCGCCCCCGCACCTAGGTGCCTTGCGTAATGCAGGCAAGCCTCTCCATTGTCCGGTATCTGCTGGCCATCGCGCTGCTGTGGGCCAGCCCGCTCGCCGCGCAGCAGGACAGCTACATGACCGTGGACTGGGTTACGGAAAGTGCGCCCCAGCAAGGCGAGACGCTGACGACCGCACTGCGCTTCAGTCCGCGGGAGGGCTGGCACGGTTACTGGTCCAATCCGGGCGAGGCCGGCCTTGGCATGGAGCTCGACTGGCAGCTACCCGCCGGCTGGGAGGCGGGAGATCCGCAATATCCGGTGCCGAGCGTGCTGAGCTATTTCGGCATCGCCAACCACGCCTACAAAGACGACTACACCGTGCTCGTGCCGATCGAAATCGGTTCACAGGCCGATGCGGCGCCGGCGCAGGTCACGGCGCGCTATCTGGTGTGTTCGGACACGCTGTGTGTTCCGCAGGAGGCGACGCTGACGCTGCGATATCCGCAAGCGGGCGCGGCCTTGCGCAGTTCGTTCGACGAGGCGCGGGCGGCCATCCCGCCGCTGATCGACAGCGAAGCGCGCTTTGCATTCACACCGCAATCGCTTCGCGTCACCATTCCGCTGCCGGAAACCGTGGCAATCGGCGATCCGCATCTTTTCATCGAACAGTCGGGCGTGGTCGATTACAACGCGCCGCAGCACTTCTGGCGGAATGGCGACAGCGTGATCGTCGAAATCCCGCGCGGTTTCGAGCGCGAGGAGCCCGGTCGGATCGCGGGGATATTGTCCTTCGGCGATGGCGAGGGCATCCGTTTTGCGGGCGCGCCGGGCGATGTGCCCGTCGGCGGAACGCCACTGGGCGGCGCGATGGCGGATAGCCCGCTTATCCTGCTGCTGAGCGGCGCGCTGCTGGGCGGATTGCTGCTCAATCTGATGCCCTGCGTATTTCCTATTCTGAGCCTGAAGGCACTGACCCTGGCACGCGCGGGAGCCAGCGAGAGCAGCGCGCGGCGGGAGGGACTGGCTTATACGGCAGGCGTGGTGCTTGCATGCGTCGCGCTCGGCGCGGCAATGCTGGCCCTGCGCGCAGCGGGCGAGCAGGTGGGCTGGGCGTTCCAATTGCAACAGCCGCTCGTCGTCGGCGCGCTGCTGGTGCTGGCAACCCTGATCACAGCCAATCTTGCCGGACTGTTCGAATTGCCGAACCTGCCGATCCGCAGCGCGGGCAAGAGTAGCGCGTTTGCCACCGGATTGCTGGCGGCCGTCGTCGCGACACCGTGCACCGGCCCGTTTATGGCTGCAGCGCTCGGTGCTGCCCTGCTGGTGCCCGCGGAGCAGGCGCTGCTCCTGTTCGCCGCTCTCGGCCTAGGTCTTGCCCTGCCGTTCTTGTTGCTGGGATTAATACCGGCGCTGCGGTCTCGCCTGCCGCAGCCGGGGTCGTGGATGGAGAGCTTCCGGCGCTGGATGGCCGTTCCCATGGGCTTGACCGCGCTGGCGCTTGTGTGGCTCGCATGGCGGCTCGGCGGAACGCATTTCGCATTCACCGCGCTCGCGCTCGGCCTGCTGCCGGTCGTTGCGCTTACCGCTTTCCGGCGGGGCAGCCGCACGGTCGGCTGGATCGGCCTTGCCGCGGCGCTCTATTTCGCCGCCTCACTGCCTTTTCGCGTGGACGAGACGGCGTCGGCTACGACTGAGAGCGTGCTCGACCCGATTGCTTATTCCGAACAGACGCTCGCCGATGCGCGGGCATCGGGCGCACCGGTCTTCGTCTGGTTTACCGCCGACTGGTGCGTCACCTGCAAGGTCAATGAGCAAGTCGCGATCGAGCGCGAGGCCACGCGCGCCGCTTTCGAGGAGGCTGGCGTGGTCGCGATGCGCGGCGACTGGACGCGAGGCGATCCGGCGATCACGCGCTATCTGGAGCAATGGGGCGTTGCGGGCGTGCCGCTTTACGTCTGGTATCCGGCAGGCAGCGAAGGCGAGCAATTGCCGCAGGTGCTCACTCCGGACCGGTTGAGGGAATTAGCCGAGAGCTAGACCTCGGAAGGATCCGCCGGCCCTTCCACCTGCGCATTCGCTCCACCCGAACGACACCAGGCGAGAAATTCTCCCGGTATGCGGCTGCCCGAAATCTCCAGCATTCCGCGGCCCGGCAATGTCGCGGTCAGGCGGCGATTGCCTTCGAAGATGTCGAGCTGCGGATCGTCAGCGGGCAGCTTCGCTTCCCAGCGCCACTCGCCATCCGAGAGAACGGCATCGGCGAAGAAGCGGCTGCGCATGCCGTTACCGACGAAGGGAAACAGTGCGCTCTGCCCGGGCAGGGCATCGGCGTGGCGAACAATGGAAAACTGCTGAGGATCGCCGGACAGGTCGCATTTGAGCGAGAGAAGGGGCGCTTCGTCACCGTCGCCGAAGCGGATGCTCTGGCCATCCTCGGCAACGCGCCAGCTCGCATCGGACGTGTCGGGCGAGGCATCCCCGCGAGCAGGCGGCGGCCCCGTGTCGTCCAGCGCCATGCTTTCGGGCTGTGCTTCTGCGCTCTGTTGCTGGCCGCAGGCGGCAAGGAAAACGAGTGCGACGATCGGCAAACAATATTTCACATCGCGCAAGTGTCTCTCGCAGCGCGCCGGATCAAGCCCCGATAACTGGATATAGCCAGCCATGCACCGCACGGGATCAATCAGCGTTGCGTGTCTGCCCTGAACAACCTGCCATCGGCGCGCAGCAGGAATACATGGAAGACATTCTCGGAAGCGCGATCGCCATTGTCGATGGAGACGAATGCGCGTGCACTTGTCGGGTTTGTTATGCCAAAATCGACATTGCGCCGTTCCAGCGGGCCGGAATTCACACTGTCCCACGTCCAGATGTTTCCATTCGCATCGCTGATAATCCAGACGCCTCTCCAGCTATCGCCCTGCAAGCTGTCCCCGGCATCCAGCCAGAGCCCGGCATTGTTTGCGCCGATTTCCTGGACGAGCCTTGGCGGCACGCGCTCGCCCACAACGGTGCCGCTGAACCCGACATCGGTTTCCCCATCCCGTATCGGCCATTCGAAATTGGCGTTTGCCTGGCCAAGATTGAACCTGGCCGCATTCGCTTCATTGGAACGTTCGCCACGGTCGATCAGAATATCGCCCGCGAATCCCGACAGCGCAAAAATCGGATTATGCAAACCCCAGCCCCTGCTGATGGGGGTCCTGACAGCCACCGTCGGCGTCGCCGTATCGCTGGTGAATACGAATCCGATCACATTGCCGCGCGGGTCATCGGGATCTTGCGCCGCAGTTGGTGAGCCGGCGTCGCCGAGCGCAACGACGGGATCATCGCCCAAGAGGCCGAGCGACGCTTCGATCGGGGCTGGGGAGCGATACTCCCAGATGAGTTCGGCTGCCCCTGTGTCATACTGTACATCGAGCAGGCGGACATGCGTGCCATCACTAGCAAGCGCATAGAATTTGCCGCCACGCTGGTTCAGGCTTTCCGTTGCGGTGCCGATGATCGTTCCGGCACCAAAAGCAATGCGCCTTGGAGCGCGCGTGATCGCGCCCGTCGTCGCATCAACTCGCGCCATATTGCCAGCCTGATCGACCACCAGAATGTCTTTGGTGTCTTCAAGGAAGGCGATCTTGCCATTCTGGCCGAGACCAGTCGCAACTTCGGAGAACAGCAAGCCTTCCAGACTGTTGGTCACGGTAATGCGGATAGTCTGCCGCGTGGTGTTTACGCCATCGCTGACAGAGACGTCGATCTCGTACACATTATCGCCGTCGGCATCGCGTGGCGTTTCGAAACTCGGCGCCTGATTGAAGGCGATCCGGCCCGGCCCATTCACGAATGAGAAGAGCGCGGCATCCTTGCCTTGGACGAAACTGAAAACCAGGGAACTGCTGTCGGGATCGGTCGCTGCAAGCTGCACCACGGCACGATCGTCGGTAAAAGTCTGGCTTTCTACGAATGAAATGGCATTCGAGTTGGTAAATCGTGGAGGCAGGTTCGCAGTGCCACCACCGCCACCTCCACCACCGTTTCCGGAACTACCGCCGCCGCAACCGGCCAGCAGCAGTGCAGCGCCGGCCACGCCAGCGCACACCCACGAAATCCTCATTTGCAGGATGTCCAAAAGATCTGCGTCTGGATGAACGCAGCATCGACGCGATATTTACTACCGCTTTTTTGACAGAGCAATACAGATTCGTTGACCGCGAACTATTTCCCGAACTTCCGCTGCGTCTTGCCATACCGCATCTTGCGCGTCCCCGGTCTGCCTTCGTTGCTTCGGCCCACAATCGACGCTTTCTTTTCGGTATCTGGCAGACCGAGTTCGTCGTTTTCCAGCCGGCGGATTTCGTCGCGAAGCCGTCCGGCCTCCTCGAATTCCAGATCGGCGGCGGCGGTGCGCATCCGTTTTTCCAGGTCCTCGATATACGCGCGCAGATTATGGCCGACGAGATTGTTGCGCTCATCGTCTCCGGTGTCGACGGTGACGCCGTCCTGCGCGGCGGTGTGGGCGACGATGTCGGCGATTTCGCGCTTGATGGTGGTGGGGGTAATGCCGTTTTCTTCGTTGAACTGGCGCTGCTTCTCGCGGCGACGCTCTGTCTCCGCCATGGCGCGTTCCATGCTGCCGGTGATCCGGTCTGCATAGAGGATGACCTTGCCATCCACATTGCGCGCCGCGCGGCCGATCGTCTGGATGAGCGAGGTTTCGGAACGCAGGAAGCCTTCCTTGTCTGCGTCCAGGATGCAAACGAGGCCGCATTCGGGGATATCGAGCCCTTCGCGCAGCAGGTTAATGCCGATCAGCACGTCGTAGACGCCAAGCCGAAGGTCGCGGATCAGCTCGATACGCTCGAGCGTCTCAACGTCGGAATGCATGTAGCGCACGCGCACGCCCTGTTCGTGCATGAATTCGGTCAGGTCTTCCGCCATGCGCTTGGTAAGCGTCGTGACGAGCGTGCGGTAGCCTTTTTGCGCGGTGGCCTTGCATTCGGCAATGCAGTCCTGAACTTGGTCTTCCACGGGCTTGATCTCGACGGGCGGGTCGATCAGGCCGGTCGGGCGGATGACCTGTTCGGCGAAGACGCCGCCGGTCTGCTCCATCTCCCAGCTGCCCGGCGTAGCGGACACGGCGAAGGTCTGCGGACGCATCGCGTCCCATTCGTTGAAGCGCAGCGGCCGGTTGTCGATGCAGCTTGGCAGGCGGAAGCCGTATTCGGCCAGCGTGATCTTGCGGCGGTGATCGCCCTTTGCCATCGCGCCGATCTGCGGCACGGTCTGATGGCTTTCATCGACGAAGAGCAGTGCGTTTTCGGGCAGGTATTCGAACAGCGTCGGCGGCGGCTCGCCGGGGAGGCGGCCTGTCAGGAAGCGGCTGTAATTCTCGATGCCGTTGCAGCTGCCGGTGGCGGCGATCATTTCGAGGTCGAAATTCGTACGCTGCTCCAGTCGCTGCGCTTCCAGCAACCGGCCTTCCTCGTGCAGTTCCTTGAGCCGCTCCTGCAGCTCGAACTTGATGGCCTCGCTCGCCTGTTTCATCGTCGGGCCGGGCGTCACATAGTGGCTGTTGGCGTAGACGCGCACCTTGTCGAGCTTGGTGCCTTTCTTGCCGGTCAGCGGATCGAACTCGGCAATCTCCTCGATATCGTCGCCGAAGAAGCTGATGCGCCAGGCGGTGTCTTCGAGGTGGCTCGGGAAAAGCTCCAGATTGTCGCCCCGCACGCGGAAATTGCCGCGCGCGAAGGCGGCGTCGTTGCGCTTGTATTGCAGGGCGACGAGCTTGCGGATGAGTTCGCGCTGATCGACGCTTGTCCCTGCCTTGATGTCGAAGATCATGGCCGAATAGGTCTCGACCGAGCCGATACCGTAAAGACAGGAAACAGAGGCGACGATCAAAACGTCGTCGCGTTCGAGCAGGGCGCGTGTCGCGGAGTGGCGCATCCGGTCGATCGCTTCGTTTACCGAGCTTTCCTTCTCGATATAGGTGTCGGACCGGGGCACATACGCTTCGGGCTGGTAATAGTCGTAATAGCTGACGAAATACTCGACCGCGTTTTCGGGGAAGAAGCTTTTGAACTCGCCGTAAAGCTGTGCGGCGAGGATCTTGTTGGGCGCAAGAACGAGGGCAGGGCGCTGCAATTGTTCCACCACTTTGGCCATGGTGAAGGTCTTGCCGCTGCCGGTAACACCCAGCAGCACCTGCGTCTGTTCGCCATCCTTCGCGCTGTCGACAAGTTCCGCGATAGCGGTCGGCTGGTCGCCGGCGGGTTCGTAATCGGAGACGAGCTTGAATTTCTTGCCGGGCAGCGACTTTTCGGGCCGCGAGGGTTTGTGCGGCGTGAATTCGCCCGTCGTGTCGGGCTCTTCCAGCCCGCGCCTGATTACCAGTTCCGCCATAGCGTCAGCATATGGGCACGGATGAAGGCTTGCTCAAGCGCGCGCTTATCGCCAGCATGTCGGCCGAGTTTCATATCGGAGAATTTCCATGCGCTTTCCCACTATCCTCGCCGCGGCATCGCTGCTGACACTCACTTCCTGTGGTGACAGCGGCACGACCGTCGAGGATCCGAGCGATCCCGACCAGATCGCCGCCGCCGCCGAAAACATCGCGCGGCCGCAGCCCGGCGAATATCGCACCACCGGCGAGCTCGTCGAAGTCGATCTGCCGGGCGCGAGCGAGGAAGAAGCGCAGGCAATGCGCGCAATCATGGAAACCGGCGTCGCCCGCGAGCAGACCTTTTGTGTGACGGAAGAGGACGCGGAAGAGGGCTTCACGCAATTCGTTTCGGCCATGCAGGACATGCCCAAAACCTGCTCCTTCAGCGAATTTGCCATCAATGGCGAAAATCTGAACGCCACCATGGTCTGCGACGACGATGCAGGCAGCACCGGCAATGTCGCATTCGCCGGCACCGTGAGCGAGACAGGCTCCGACATGACCATGACGATGGACATGGAAAATGCCGCGGAAGGTCAGTCCATGCGTATTGTCATGCGCAACACGACCGAGCGCGTCGGCGACTGCGCCGCCTGATCGGCGTTCTTCTTTCTGGTGATGACTTTCGAGCCGCCGCGTCCTGCTCCACAATGGGACGTGGCGGCTTCGTGCTTTGTCGAGGGACATTGCGCGCGATAGTCACGGCGGTCAGATCTATCTTCGAGGACAGACCATGCGCCCCTTTCACGCCCTTCCGATGCTCGCTGCGATTGCACTGGTCGCCTGCAACAACGATGCCGAGACGGAGCTAAACGACGAGGCTCTGGCTGCAGGCGAGGTCGATGGCGTGCTCAACGACAACGGCGTGAAGCCGGGCGCGGGCGAGTATGCGACAAGCGTCGAACTGATAGATTTCGATGCGCCTGGACTAGACGAAGCGACAATCGCCGAAGCGCGCAATGCTTTTGCCGAAGGCGCAGGCGAACCGCATCTGTTCTGCGTCACCGAGGAAACCTCCCGTGAGGATTGGCTTTCCGACATGGTGGAGGCAGACTGCACCCTTTCGCGGCTCACCGCGGATGACAATTCCATCGAAGGGGCAATGCAGTGCAGCGCGCAAGACGGACTGAACGGGCGTATCGAGATCACTGGCACGAGCGGGGACGAGGGTTCGGACCTGCGCCTGACCGTGCCGGTGGAAACTGCAGCGGGCGAAGGCACGGTGCGCATGCGCGTCCAGACCAACCGCGTCGGCGATTGCGGCTGACCCGTGTCGCTCTGATTGCGGCCCCGGTCGCCCTGGCGCTCCCTGTCCTGCCCCTCGTGGCGCAGGATATCCAGGTAATCCCGGCGGACCCGCAAACGTCGCAAGCAGAGGAATTTCCCTGGCCCGACTTTCTTACGGTCGATCCTCTGCCCGGTCGTTATCGCGTAACGATGGTCATCGAGAATTTCGACTTTCCGGACATTCCGGGTGCGAAGCAGAACATGCTGGACGATCCGTCGGGCGAACCGGAAGTCGGCTTCCTTTGCGTGACGGATCCGGCGCATCGTGCAGATATGCTCGCAGAGATCAGCGGAGAGGATTGCACTTCGACGGAGCCGCAGATCGATGGCGAGAATTTCCGTTTCGCTGTCACCTGCCGCGATCCCGGTGGCGGTGTGAGCGAATTTCGCGGTTCAGGCAGTGCGCGAGAAACCGGGTTGGACATGCTTCTGCGTATGCGCATGAGCGATGGCGAGACTGGTAAGATGACGATGGACATGCAGATCACGGCAGAGCGCGAGGGCGACTGCGAGTAGTCCATCCTGTCGTATCGCTACCGCCATTGTTGGATGCATCACGGCTTTCCTATATTCGTCATGCCGTGCCGATAGTCGAAACCTCTCCGAAGCCGTTCCTCGAGCGCTCGCGCCGTAGTCTGATCGGCGTTTCGAACGCAGTACGCTATCGCCTAAGCCTCTTGCGAGGCACCAGCCCTGAAAACGCCCACGCGCCGCCGCTCAGATTATTCCTCGCAGAATTTGGAGCGGTGGGAGAACCGCTCCTCCGCCGGTTTCGCAAGCCTCTCCAAATCGATGCGGCATCCAAGCGCAAAGTCGTAATTCTGCTGCCCGGTTTCGCCACCGGTCCCGCGCGCATGCGCTATCTTGCCACGCAGCTTGAACGAGCGGGGCACACGGTCAAGCGCTGGGGGCTGGGCCATAACCTTGGGCCGGACGCGAATACGCTTGATCTGCTGGCGCAGCGCGTCTGTGAGGTAAGTGAACGTTTTGGCCAGCAGGTGGTGCTCATCGGCTGGAGCCTTGGCGGTGTCATGGCGCGCGAGGTCGCAAAGCTGCAACCGGATTGTGTGGCCAAGGTCGTCACCATGGGCTCGCCCTTCAGCCACACGCCATATTCCAACAATATCTGGCGCACCTACCAGTTGGTTGCAGGCCATTCTGTAGACGATCCTCCGATCCCTAGTGATACCCGGACTAAACCGCCGGTCGAAACAGTGGCGTTCTGGTCCCCGCGCGACGGGGTCATCTCTCGCCGCGCGGCTTGTGGAGAGCCGGGAGAGCGGGACCGCGTCGTGGCCTTGCGTTGCACGCATCTGACATTTCCCACTGCACCCGATTGCATCATGGCCCTTGTTTCGGAACTGGAAAGCTGACTAACCTTTAGTAACAGGACGGCGTGCCTTTCGCGCTGCGCCGACCGAAGGGATCAATGAGCGCTTCCGAGCAGCCCAAATTCGATGAAATGCACGCGCCCGATGGTTCGGTGCGCGAGGCTTATCGTGGCTATCAGGATTGGCTATCGGCCCAGGATAGCGGCTGGATGCGCCGCAAGAATTTCGAGGCGGAAAGCTTTTTCCGCCGCACCGGCATCACCTTCAATGTCTACGGAGAGGACGATGCAGAGGAGCGGCTGATCCCGTTCGACATGGTGCCGCGCATCATTACCGGGGGCGAGTGGCGTCGGCTGAGCCGCGGGATCGAGCAGCGGGTGCGGGCGCTTAACGCCTTCATGCACGATCTTTATCATCGGCAGGAAATCATCCGCTCCGGTCGCTTGCCCGAACGACTGTTCCGCCACAACGCTGCGTGGCTGCCGCAAATGGTCGGCTTCACCCCGCCCGGCGGCGTCTACACCCACATTACCGGTGTGGATCTGGTCCGCACCGGGCCAGACGATTTTCTGGTACTGGAAGACAATGCCCGCACGCCAAGCGGCGTGTCCTACATGCTGGAAAATCGCGAGACGATGATGGCGATGTTCCCCGAGCTGTTCAGCAAGGTGAATGTCCGCGAGGTCTCCGATTATCCGCGCCGCCTGGCCAAGAGCCTCGCCGCCTGCGCACCTCCGGGCACGGTCGGTAAACCGACCATCGCCGTGCTGACGCCAGGCATCTTCAATTCGGCCTATTACGAGCACGCCTTTCTGGCGGACCAGATGGGTGCAGAGCTCGTTGAGGGCAGCGATTTGCGCGTGACGGGCGGCAAGGTACAGATGCGCACCACGGTGGGTTTCAAGCCGGTCGATGTGCTCTATCGCCGCGTGGACGACGATTTCCTCGATCCGCTGACATTCAACCCCGACAGCGTGCTAGGCGTGCCCGGCATCATGGATGTCTATCGGGCGGGCGGCATCACAATCGCCAATGCGCCGGGCACCGGAGTGGCCGACGACAAGGCGATCTATTCCTTCATGCCCGAAATCGTCGAGTTCTATACGGGCGAGAAGCCGTTGCTGCCCAATGTCGATACCTGGCGCTGCGCCGATCCCGACAGTCTGAAATACGTGCTCGACAATCTGTCCGAGCTGGTGGTGAAGGAAGTGCACGGATCGGGTGGATACGGCATGTTGATCGGCCCCACTGCCAGCAAGAAGGAAATCGCGGCCTTCCGGGACAAGCTCAAGGACAATCCGGAGAATTACATCGCCCAGCCGACCTTGTCGCTTTCGACCTGTCCGATCTTCACCAAGCAGGGTCTCGCCCCGCGCCATGTGGACCTGCGGCCCTTCGTGCTTTGTTCGCCCGATGGGGTCGACATCACGCCGGGCGGCCTTACCCGCGTGGCGCTAAAGAAGGGTTCGCTGGTCGTGAATTCCAGCCAGGGCGGCGGCACCAAGGACAGTTGGGTGCTGGACGACTGATGCACGATTGCTTCCCATGTTAGGCCGCGTCGCCAACGGCATCTTCTGGATGTACCGCTATCTCGAGCGGGCTGAGAATACTGCGCGTTTGCTCGCGGCCGGCCAGCGTATGACGCTGACGCGCAGTGCCGAACAGGCGAGCCAGGAATGGATCTCCGTCCTTACCACGCTCGGGCTGAAGCAGGCTTACGAGGCGGGTCACGACGATTACACCGGCGCGAAAGTCTGCGATTTCGTGCTGCGATCGAAAGACAATCCCGAAAGCGTATTTTCGATGATGGAGGGCGCGCGCACCAATGCGCGAGCATGTCGCTCTGCGATCACGGCGGAGGTCTGGGAAGCCATCAACGAAGGGTGGATGACCTTGCGCGATCTGCTTTCGCGCCCGGTCCAGGATGGCAATCTCAACCTCGTGCTCGGCGCAATCCGGCGCGAGAGCACGCTGGCGCGGGGCGCGACCCACGGGTCGATGCTGCGTAACGAAACCTATAGCTTCGCGCGGCTCGGCACATTTCTGGAGCGTGCGGATAATACGGCGCGCATCCTCGACGTGAAATATTACCTCCTGCTCCCGTCGCTCAGCTATGTCGGAACCGCGCTCGACAGCGGGCAATGGGACAGCGTTCTGCGATCGCTCTCGGCTGAGCGCGCCTATCGCTGGCTCAATGCCGGCCAGATGGATGCCCGTTCCATTGCCGATTTCCTCATCCTCGATGCGCGATTCCCGCGCAGCCTGGTCTTTTGTTATGCCGCCATGCGCGAAAATCTCACTGAGCTTGCACAATTGCATGGCGGTGAAAGCAGCTCGCATGAGCATATGAGGGAGGCCGATCTGCGCCTTGCAGACAAGAGCGTGGAGGACATTTTCGAGCAGGGTCTTCACGAATTCCTGCTCGAATTCATCGCCGGAAACCAGGCGATCGCCGCCGCCGTCGCCGAAGATTATCGGTTCGTGTCCTGAGGAGGGACGACGACTTATGCGCCTCTCTATCCGCCATACGACACGCTATCTCTTTGCCGAACCGATCGCGCACGGCATCCAGCGCCTGCGTCTCACTCCGAAGGAAACGCAGGGCCAGAAGATCGTCGAATGGTCGATGGAGTATGAAGGCGCGCGTGAGGAGCTTGTCTTTGACGATCAGAATTTCAATCACGTGACGCTCGTCGCCGTCGACGAAGGTGCGCGCGAAGTCGTAGTGTCGTGCCAGGGCAAGGTGGATACCAAAGACAATGCCGGCGTTATTGGCCAGCATGCCGGGCATCTGCCGCTATGGGCATTTCTCGGGCAAACCAAGCTGACGAAGCCGGGGCCGCGCATTCGTGAGCTGATCGGCAAGGTGGAGCGTAGTCAGGGCGGAATGGTCGACACGCTGCACAACTTGTCCAATGTCATCCGCGACCACATCGAATATCGCACCGGCACGACGCACGTCGCCACCACCGCCGAAGAAGCCGCCGAGAGTGGGCAGGGCGTTTGCCAAGACCACGCGCATGTCTTCATTTCGGCAGCACGCAGCCTCGAAATTCCGGCGCGCTATGTCAGTGGCTATCTGATGATGAACGACCGGATCGAGCAGGAAGCGACCCATGCCTGGGCCGAGGCGCACGTGCAGGGGCTGGGCTGGGTCGGCTTCGACATTTCGAACGGAATCAGCCCCGACCCGCGCTATGTGCGGGTGGCGACGGGCCGCGACTATCGCGATGCAGCGCCGATTACCGGCATCAGTTTCGGCTCACAGACCGAGAATCTCATCGTCAATCTTGCAGTCGAACAGCAAGTGGTCGAACAACAGCAACAGTGAGCGCCAGGCGGCGCGGGAGACATTTTTCGCATGACCTATTGCGTTGGCATGGCGATCGACAAGGGTTTGGTCTTGATGAGCGATACCCGAACCAATTCGGGCGTCGACAACATCTCGGTATTCAAGAAAATGCACAGCTGGTCGACGCCGGGCGATCGCATCATCACCGTGATGACGGCAGGTAATCTCGCCACGACGCAGGCCGTGATCAGCCAATTGGAAGAGCGCACCAAAGCGCCAGAGGATCGGCAGAATTCGTTGATGGAACTGCCGACAATGTTCCAGGTGGCGGTCGAAACCGGGAAGCTGCTGCGTGAAACGATCACGCAGACGCAGCAGGACAACGGCACGCGGGGCAAGGGGCGCTTCACCGCCTCGATCATCCTCGCCGGGCAGATCAAGGGCATGCAGCCCCGCCTTTTTATGATTTACCCGGAAGGCAATTTTATCGAAGCGAGTTTCGACACGCCCTTCTTCCAGATCGGGGAGACTAAATACGGGCGCCCCATCATCCTGCGTGGCTACGACCGCACGATGAGTTTCGAGGACGCGGTCAAGCTGCTGATGGTCAGCTTCGATTCAACGCTGAAGGCCAATCTTTCGGTCGGCCTGCCGCTGGACTTGATGGTGATCGAGCGCGACGGTTTCGAAGCCACGCACGAAAAGCGTATCGAGCAGACCGATCCCTATTTTTCAGCGATTTCGGACAGTTGGAGCGAAGCGCTGCGTAACGCATTTCACTCCCTGCCCGACTACAGTTTTTATCAGGCCAGTAAAACTACGTAGTTTTTGCCGGGATTTTATCCACCCTGCGTCCGAACGACACGCATGGTCGATCAATTATGTCCAGTTTGGTTCTAGCAAGAGCGACGGCTTACGCCAGAATTGTTGTTTTTCCTCAGGCAATAGGTGGACTTCCGTAGTTATACGGAATGTAAAATACGCAGCTTCCCGTCACAATGATGTGCATGGAACAACGTATTACCATGCACATTGTCGGCGGAGACAGCCGCTCCCGCGCCGCGCAGTCGCGGCTCGTCCTGTCGATGGGGCATCACGCCGAAGTCTACTCCGATTTCGTGGAGCTGCTCGACAGGCCGCCGCGCGAAGGCGTGATCGTCGCCTCGGCAGATGTCGTCGAAGCGGGCATAGCGGATCTGCTCGAAAGATTGGCGGACCATGGGATCTGGGTGCCGCTGGTCGCCGCGCGCGAAAATCCGGGGTTGGAAGAAGTGGTCGAGGCGATTCAGGCCGGTGCGCTCGATTTCCTGACATTGCCGCTCACCGATGACGAAGTTCGCCGTATGGTGGCGCATTACCATTCGGACGCGGGCGCTCACGCCGAGGCTCGCCGCCGCCTGATCGATGCGCGGCGCCGTATTTCCGGCCTGTCCAAGCGAGAGCGCGAAGTGCTCGACTGGCTTTCGGAAGGGTGCTCGAACAAGGCAATCGCCCGCGAACTGGAGATCAGCCCCCGCACCGTGGAAATCCACCGCGCGAACATGATGGACAAGCTCGGCGCCTCGCACGCTGCGGAAGCGGTACGGATGCGCATCGAAGCGGGCATCGAAGAAAAAAAAAGAGCGTCGGGTGAAGCGGTAGAGACCCCCAGCGGGCCGCCATCGGTGATGATCGCGGATGTGCCGATGCCGCAGCGTTACGGCTGACGCCGGGCCGGCTCAGCGGCAGTACGAATTGCCGTCGATCACGCCTTCCAGATGCAGATGGTCGCTATGCGCCGAATTGTAGTCGGGGCCAAGAACCGTATCGAACCGACGGCAGGCGCTGCTCTGGACGAGGCGCAGGAATTCCCGCTCTTGCGCCGAGCCGTTCCAGCCATCCTGGACGGAAATGCGACGACCGTTGGCCAGCATGAAGCCGCCGATGTCGATTGCCTCTGCGCTCGCATGCGCGCTGCGCCGCGTTGTTCCCGCGACATTGCGGCAGGCATAGCTACCCATTGTTTCGATGCTCTGCAGCGGCGACCCGAAGACCTGCCTTGCAGCGCGGTCTACGCCATAGCGTGTCCACGCGGCAAAGGCGGCGCCAACCGGGCAGGTCACGGGGCCGATATTGCTAACGCCAAGCTGCCCGCGATCGCTACGCAACGCCTGCAACTGAACCGTGCCCAGCGTGCTGCATCCGGCATCCGTATAGGCATCCGGGACGACGTCGAACCGTGCTCCCTCCGAACCGAGCCTTGTCAGGCACTGCGCCATCGCTGGACTGCGAGGCGGCAGTGCTGCTCTCGCCACGCGCGGTGTCGTATCGGCGCGCGAAGACGACGCCACGCTAGTGTCCGCGGCCTCGCCCGATAAGGACGGCAGGACCGAGCAGCCGGCCAAGGCCAGGCAGATGACGGAGAGGCACAAGACACGCTTCATTGCGGTTTCCAAGGTTTTGTATGAGCCGTGTGATTACCGCATTCATGGTTAACACCCGACAAACGAGTGTCGACAGATAGTCTGCGTCGCTTCTCCGGCAATCTGCTTCCGAACGCGGAACCGGCTGACGGTTTCGCACGTAACCGCAATAGTGTTTGACTCCCCCACCAACGCGCCTAGTGCCGCCCGCGGGCCACGCGGTCCCAACGCCGCGCGTGCTCTCTGCAAGGAGAGAATACATGACTGACCAGCCTGCGCTCAAGCCTGAGCGTCCCTTCTTTTCGTCCGGTCCGACGGCAAAACCGCCGGGATGGGCCGCCGAGAAACTCGACACGAAGAGCCTGGGCCGCTCGCACCGTTCGAAATACGGGAAATCCCGCCTTAAATATGCGATCGACCTGAGCCGTGAGCTGCTCGGCGTACCCGACGATTATCTCGTCGGCATCATGCCCGCATCGGACACGGGCGCGCTCGAATGCGCAATGTGGACGATGCTGGGCGCGGGTCCGGCGACGGTCGCTGCATGGGAAAGCTTCGGCAATATCTGGATCCAAGATGCGGTCAAACAGCTCAAGCTGGCAGATCTGAATACGCTTACTGCCGATTACGGCGAGATTCCGGACCTTACGCAGATCCCGCAGGATCATGACGTGGTCTTCACCTGGAATGGCACGACGTCAGGCGCTAAGATCCCGAATACGGACTGGCTTGCGCCGGGCCGCAAGGGGCTGGCGATCAATGATGCGACCAGCGCCGTCTTCGCGATGGAGATGGACTGGGCCAAGCTCGACGCGACGACCTTCAGCTGGCAGAAGGTGATGGGCGGGGAAGCGCAGCATGGCATGCTGATCCTTAGCCCCAAGGCCGTCGAACGCATCGAAAGCTACGATCCGTCCTGGCCGCTCCCCAAGCTGTTCCGCCTGAAGAAAGGCGACAAGCTTAACACCGCGATTTTTGAAGGCGCGACGATCAACACGCCCAGCCTGCTGGCGACGGAGGACTACATCTTCGCGCTGGAATGGGCCAAGTCGATCGGCGGCCGGAGCGCGATGATCGAGCGTGCGAATGCGAACGCCAAGATCGTCACCGACTGGATCGAGGCAACGCCGTGGCTACGCAACATGGTTGCCGACCCGGCGCTGCGCACCAATACGGGCGTGTGCATGATCTTCCAGGGCGACTGGTATGAAACGTTGTCCGAAGAAGACAAGGCGGCGGTGCCGAAGAAGATTGCCGGAAAGCTGGAAGAGCTGGACGTCGGCTATGACTTCAACGGCTATCGCGACGCGCCACCGGGCCTTCGCATCTGGTGTGGCGGCTCGGTCGAGCAGGAGGACATCGAGCGCCTGCTGCCGTGGATCGAGTGGGCTTATGCCGAGCTGAAGGACGGGCGGCTTTAGGCCGCTCGCATTCCCTTTTTTTCTGTCACCCGGCGATAGCCGGGGTCCAGCCAGAGCTTGAATTTGCTGGATTCCGGGCCTCGCCGGAATGACGCTTGGAGATAAACGATGACCAAACCCAAAGTTCTCATCAGCGACAAGATGGACCCGAACGCTGCGCGCATCTTCGAGGAGCGCGGCTGCGATGTCGATATCATCACCGGTGAAACGCCCGAAGAGCTGAAGGCGCGCATCGGCGAATATGACGGTCTTGCCATTCGCAGCTCCACAAAAGTGACGCGCGACATTCTCGATGCGGCGACCAATCTCAAGGTGATCGGCCGCGCCGGGATCGGTGTCGACAATGTCGATATTGCCTACGCCTCTTCGAAAGGGGTGGTTGTGATGAATACGCCGTTCGGCAATTCGATCACCACTGCCGAACACGCGATCAGCCTGTTGCTCGCCGTGGCGCGGCAGATCCCGCAGGCCGATGCCCGCACGCAAAGGGGTGAATGGCCGAAGAAGGACTTCATGGGCGTTGAAGTGACCGGCAAGACGCTCGGCCTGATCGGCGCGGGCAATATCGGCGCGATTGTCGCCAGCCGGGCGCAGGGCCTTCGCATGAAGGTCATCGCCTATGACCCTTTCCTGACAGCCGATCGCGCGATGGAACTGGGTGTGGAGAAGGTCGATCTCGGCACCCTATTGAAGCGCGCGGACTTCATTACGCTGCACACGCCATTGACCGACGAAACCCGCAACATTCTAAGCCGCGAACGGCTGGAGGCGGCCAAGCCCGGCGTGCGCATCGTCAATTGCGCGCGTGGCGGCCTGATCGACGAGGCGGCGCTCAAGGATCTGCTCGATAGCGGGCAAATCGCCGGGGCAGCGCTCGACGTATTTGAGACCGAGCCGCCGGCCGACGACCATCCCTTATTCGGCACGCCGGGTTTCATCTGCACGCCGCATCTGGGCGCGTCCACCACCGAAGCGCAGGTCAATGTTGCGCTGCAGGTTGCGGAGCAAATGGCCGATTACCTGGTCAATGGCGGGGTCACCAACGCCCTCAACGTTCCCAGCCTAAGCGCAGAAGAAGCACCGCGCCTGAAGCCGTACATCACATTGGGTGAGAAGCTCGGCTCGCTCGTCGGCCAGCTCGAAGGTGCCGACGTCACTTCGCTGACGGTGGAGGTCGAAGGTGCGGCGGCAGAGCTCAATATCACCCCCATCGCTTCGGCCGTTCTGGCGGGACTGATGCGGACGTTCTCGGACACGATCAACATGGTCAATGCGCCGATCCTCGCAAAGGAGCGTGGCCTCGACGTGCGCGAAACGCGCCATGCGCGCGAGGGCGATTATCACACTCTGCTGCGCGTGATTGCGACGACGCCGGAACGCCGCCGCGAAGTTGCGGGCAGCCTGTTTGGAGATTCGCAGGCGCGGCTGGTCGAGATCGCCGGAACGCGGATTGAGACCGAGCTGGAAGGCGAGATGATCTATATCGTCAACGAAGATGCCCCCGGCTTCATCGGCCGCCTTGGCTCGACGCTCGGCGAAGCCGGCGTCAATATCGGCAACTTCCACCTCGGCCGCCGCTTGCCGGACAAGCATCGCGGCGGCGATGCCGTGCTGATGCTCACGCTTGACCAGCGGCCCACCAGGGAAGTGCAGGACGCAGTCTGCGCGCTCGATGGCGTAAAGAAAGTGCGCGCGCTTTCGTTCTGACGTGAGCGCGGCTAGGGGCGGCCACATGACCGATCCGACACAGGACCTGCTGCCCGAAGGGCTGGAAGATCGCTTGCCGCAAAGCGCGGCGGCGGCGGCGCGCATCCAGCGCGCCATGCTCGATACGCTCCACGCGTATGGCTATGACCGGGTGCGCCCTCCGCTGATCGAGTTCGAGCAGTCCATGGCCAGGCGCATGGAAGGTGTGCGCACGCGCGGCTGTTTCCGCTTTGTCGATCCCAAGAGCTTGCGGACGCTCGCATTGCGCGCGGATATGACCGTTCAGGTCGGACGGATCGCTGCGACTGGACTGGCGGATGCGCCGCGTCCTCTTCGGCTCTGCTATGCAGGACAGGTGGCGCGCATAGCTGGCGATATGCTCGATCCGCGGCGCGAATATCAGCAAATCGGCGCGGAGCTTATCGGAAGCGATACGGTTGCTGCGGCGAGTGAAATGGTCGAGCTGGCGATTGCTGCGCTCGAAGCCGCCGGCGCGCAGGGTATCTCTGTCGATTTCACGCTGCCCGACCTCGTCGATACGCTCGCCGATGGGCCTTTCCCGCTTGCGCCGCAGCAGCGCGTCGCCGTGCGACGAGAGCTCGACGCGAAGGATGCAGGCGCGCTGGTCGAAGCCGGGGGCGAGGCTTTCCTCCCCTTGATCCATGCTGCCGGAGAATTCGAGGAGGCTGCGGGCAAGCTCTCGTCAATCGACGGTGCAGGCGTGCTGAACACGCGGATTTCCGCCTTGCGCCAGATCGCCGAGCGAGTGGATTCGCGCGCGCGCCTGACACTCGATCCCAGCGAGCGTCACGGGTTCGAATATCAGAGCTGGTTCGGCTTCACACTCTACGCCGATGGGGTTCGCGGGGCGCTCGGTCGCGGCGGCACCTACTGTATCGGCGGTTCGGACGAGGCCGCCACCGGCTTCTCGCTCTATCCGGACGGGCTGGTCGAAGCCGTGAAGGCGGGCGAGGATATGGGGCGGCGGCTATTTCTGCCCGTCGATCACGATCCTGCCGCGCCGGCACGGATGCGTGCAGAAGGCTGGCGCACGGTTGCCGCACTATCCGCTGCGGACGACCCGGCAGCGCTCGGCTGTACACACACGCTAGAGAACGACGGGCCGCGCCCACTTTAATTCACTTCGTCCGGATGCTCACCCATGCGGCCGCTCGGATCATCTAGCGCGTCGATCGTGGCCACCTGATCGGGCGTCAGCGTCATATCCTTTGCACGCAGATTGTCCGCGATATGATTCGGCTTGGTGGAACGCGGAATGGGTGCGAGGCCGTGATGCATGTGCCAGGCAAGCACGACGGTCGAAACCGGAGCGCCGACTTCTTCGGCGACCGTTTTAAGCGCATCGCTTTCCATCACTTCACCTTGGCCGAGCGGCGACCAGCACTGCGTGACGATGCCCATTTCTTGATGGAAGGCCCTTAGCTCGCGCTGCTGGAATGTCGGGTGCAGTTCGATCTGGTTTATGGCCGGGGTCACACCGGTTTCGTCGACGATGAGTTGGAGGTCCTGCTCGCGGAAATTCGAAACGCCGATGCTCTTGGCCAATCCGTCCTCTCGCAGCTGGATAAGCGCCTTCCAAGTCTCGACGGTCTTGCCTTTCTCGGGGCAGGGCCAGTGGATCAGCAACATGTCGACATAGTCGCGCCCCAGCCGCCCGAGCGCCTCCCGCGCCGCTTCCTGTGCGCGCTCATATCCCTGATCGTCGTTCCAGACCTTGGTCTGGAGGAAGATATCGGCCCAGTCGCCGATGGCCTCGCCGACATTCCTCTCGTTCTTGTATATCTCGGCCGTGTCGATCAGCCAGTAGCCGGCATCCAAGGCGGCGGAGACGCTGTCCCGCGCCTCGTCGCCTTCGAGCTTCCACGTGCCGAAGCCGATCTGCGGGATCTGGCGATCGTCATTTAGGGTTAGAGTAGGATAATCGGCCATATTCGCTCCTGATACCGGCATGTTCGGCAATCAACGCGCGATGGCCGTTCCTGTATCCTCACGCTTTATGACGAAAGTCAGCGCAGGACGCGCGCCAGCCATTCATCGACGACAGGTGTTGCTGGATAGTCCGGCTCGCCCATCCGCCGATTGATCTCCATATGCCCGCGCATGCCGCGCCCGGGTATTGGCTCAACCCGAACCTGAGTGCCCGCATCGCCCAGCGCATCGGCCAGCGCCTCCGACTGCCGCTGCGCAACGCGTCGCTCTACATGCAGGATCAGGAAGTCGCTCACGTTCGGCTGTGCTGCGTGAGCTACTGGAGAGAGTGCCCTGTGGCGGCCCGGATTGTTGCCGAAAACGTTTCTGTAAAGCGCCAAGCGCCGCGGGCCTGCGCCTTCGAGAGCGAGGGCGATGTCGTATACCGCACCGTCCAAGGCGAGCACGCCGCGAACGGCATCATGCGCCAGGCCCTGATTGCGAAAATAGACCGGATCCGTGCCGACGAGCGCCGCCAGATGCGCGCCAGCGCTGTGCCCGGCGAGCACGATCCGGCTGTCATCGATTCCAAACTCGCCGTTTCGTTGGATGAGCATGGCTACCGCTTCGGCAACATCACCGGCTTGTCTCTCGACAATTACGTCCGGCACGAGGCGATAATTGATTGAAGCGACGGCGTAGCCCTGCGCGTGCCAGTGCGCGATGGTATGATCCTCCAATCCCGTGCGCATGTCGCCGCGCGACCATCCGCCGCCGTGCACGAAGGCGATGAGCGGTGCATCGCGATGCTGGGTGTTTGGCCAGAAAAGCATTTCCTGCAGAGGCTCTTCGCCATACCGCAAGAGCTGCGGCGAGGGCAGCTCTTCGCGGCTCGACACAGCGCTGGGAAAAGCAAGGGCGAGAGCGCAAAGGCTCAGCAATCCGGCGATCAGTCTGTTCATGCGAAAGGGATAGCGCGAGCCTGCCACCGCACGCCAGTCGCATTGCGTGGCAAATTGTCGCAGCGCCGGGACGGCTAGCTTTGCATAAAGCCGAGATCCGGCGCGGCGAACCGACCGATATTTGGCGAGATGCCGGGCATTTCGCTGGCCGACACGCCGAACCATTTGGCGAGCGTGGCAGAATACTCGTCCACCGATGTGGTGGGCAGCAAGCGCCCCCGGCCGACCTGATCGTTGCCTTCGACCGAGATTTCCGGCGCGCGACCGTAAAACCGGCCGCCATTGACGGCACCGCCGAGGATCATGTGGTGGCTGCCCCAGCCATGGTCCGATCCGTCACCGTTGGAAGCGAGCGTGCGACCGAAATCCGATGCGGTGAAGGTCGTCACCTGGTCGGCGACGCCGAGCTCCACCGTCGCGCGATAGAATGCGTCCATGGCATGGTCGAGCGCGCCGAGAAGAGCTTCATGCGATCCGATCAGGCCGTCATGATGATCGAAGCCGCCCATGCCGACCATGAAGACCTGGCGATTGACGCCAAGCGCGCCCCTTGCGCCGATCAATCGGGCGACCGCTTTCAGCTGGCCCGCAAGGCTGTTGCCCTCGTCGAAATCGGTCGAGAGGCTCACACCGCCAATCGCGTCATTCACGAAATCGCCATACGATATCGAGCGAGCGACCGTCTGTGCGTGATCCTGCTGAAAGACATGCCCGTGATGTGTCGTCATCAGCGAATTGATCGCCGCGCTCGTTGCGCTCGATCCGTAGACGCGCCGCCCAAGCCCGTTGATCGTCACCGCGCCACTGCTCGAAACCTGATAGGGCAGGGCCGTCTCACCTGACAGAAAAACCGCGTTGCCGCTGGCATTAATGGCAGTGAACATCGTGTTGCGATTGCTCGACAAGGCGAGGTCGCCCATGCGCCCGCCCCATCCGGTGACGGAGCCTTCTGGCGCGCTGCTCTGCCACGTCGACTGTTGATCGTTGTGTGAGAACAGCTTCGCCGGACGTGGATAGGACGAGTTGTTGTCGCTCTCATACTGCGCTTTCGTCAGCGGGACGATCAGCGGCCCGACATTCAGAAGGGGTGCCATCCGGCCCTCTGTGAAGCGCGCCGCGAGGCGCGGCATGGTTGGCGCGAGGGCGAGGCGCATATTGTCGGTTAGCGTCTGGCTGTCGGGCTGGCGCAGTACGGTGCTCGACAAGCTCGATTGCGACAGGCCGATGCCGCCGTCGCTCGCCCGGCCGCGGATGGCAGCGTATCGGGCATAATTGGCATCGTCGAAGGGAATGAGCAGGTTTGCGTGATCGTTGCCGCCGTAAAGAAAGACGCAGACCAGCGCCTTGTATCCGCCCGCCGAACTAAATGCCGCCGCTTCGCTCAGCCCGGCAAGGCCAAGCGCGTAGGATGAAGCAGCGCCCGCCACCGCGAGCTGGCTGGAGCGGCGCAGGAAAGCGCGGCGCGAAATTTCGATGCTTTTGCCGATATGCATTGCGCCGCTCCTACCGCTGAACCGAATAGTCGTTGGAAATCATCGTCAGCAGCACGCCTGTGTGGATGCGCTGCAGCTTCACCTCGTCGCTATCGCTTTGAGAAACCGTGATGGCTTCCATCGCTTCGAGGATCGTCGTGCGGGTGGCCTCCGCCATCTGCTTTCCTGTCAGCAGGAGATCGAGCCGGTCGAGCAGGGCCGGTGCATCGTGCGCTATTGCGATCTCGTCCTGATAGCGCGCCTTGACATCGCGCGCCCAATATCCGCGACCCTCGACCATCCGCTCCATGAAATTGACGAAGCCTGCCACGCTGGTTTCATTCACCAGCTGCATTTCCGGGGCGACCAGCCCTGCATCGGCGCTTTCGGAATTGAGCGGGACATAGCCGGGGCGGAAGAAATTGAAGACGGAAGGCGAACGCAGCGGCGCCTGGCCCAGGCGGGTTGCGGGGTCCGACAGGTTGCCGATCTCCCAATTGCTACTGTCGGAGCGCGCGCCGAAGGTCCGGCCCCACTGCGCCATTTTCAGCATGGGTTCGCGCAGCTTGCCGAAGGTCTGGCTGGAAAGACCGCCCGGCGACATGGCCTCGTCATCGAGCAGGATTGCCTTGAATACCGCGCGAAGATCGCCGCGAGTGCCGCCGCCATTGTTGTCGAAGACATCCGCCACCCGGCGAACGTATCCGCTGCTGGGATTGCTGGTGACGAGGCGCTGGATCATCTGGCGCGCGAAGAACGGGCCGACATTGGGGTGGTTGAACAGCGCATCCAGTGCCATCCGCAGCGTTTGCCGAGCATTCGTGCCCGCCGGAATGACGGTGCCGAGAAAGCGTTTTTCCTCATCCGAATGAAAATCGCGTCCGCTCAGCCATGTCTGCCGCCAGCGCGTCGTGTCCGCAGTCATCGGTTTGTAGGCGTAAGCGGCATCTTCGACCCGGCGCGTTCCGCCGATCTCGGTGGTGTAATTGATGCCGTCGAAATCGAAATCATAGCCGGTGAAGGCCTTCGCGATGCCGGTCACATCGTCATTGTCGTAGGTTTCGACAGGCTGCCCGTCCGACCCTGTCTTGGGCGTGCCGTCGCGATTGAGTTCGTAGAGACCGATCGAAAACAGCTGCATGATCTCGCGGCCGAAATTCTCGTCCGGCACGCGTCCGCTAGCGGGGTCGGCCTTCCTATTGCCCCGCGTATTCAGGAAGACGCCCATGGCCGGATTCAGTGTGATGTCTTCCATGAGGCCGCGGAAATTGCCGAAGGCATGCGCATTCAGCGTATCCCAATATGCCGCAATGGCAGAGCTTCGCCACGACATGTCGATCGTGTTGAGCGAGACGACGAAGAATTCCGATAGCGCTATCGCAGCGCGTTTGCGCACGCTGTTTCCGCCGCGCATCAGCTGCGCCCAGATCATCGAGTCGCCCGGGCCGGACTGGTTGTACCACTGATTGGTGTCGACCTTCTCGAAACCGCGCGATTGCAGGAATTGCGCGCCGCTCTGATCGTTCGGCGCATCCATCCGCGCATCGAGCCAAGGCTCGTAACCGCGGTCTTTCACATTGACGATATCCTGCGTGGACACCGACAGTGCCGCGTGGAGGACAAAGCGCGCGGCCTCCGCATCGGTCTGCGGTTTGACCACCACGGGATCGGGCGTGCCGCCGCTGCTGCCACCTCCGCCACCACTTCCATCACCGGGCGTGGGCGAGCCACCGGAGTCGCCGCCACCACATGCTGCAACAGCGCCTGCGAGTGCGGCGACCGCTGCGGTCTTTGCGGGCGAGAGCCCCGTTGCGGCTTCTTCGATGTCTCCATCGGGCGCAAGCGCGTCCTGCGCGCAGGGCTTTTCGTCCAGCATCATGACCCCTCGGTCTCCCATCGATCCGCAGCCCCTTGTCCGGGCATTTGGTAAACCTGTCCTATCGAAACAGGGTTAAGCATTCTTCACGTCTGGGAGTGAGGTCCGGCGATCCCTGCCATTCCTGTGTGCGACCCATCCGATTGCTATGCTAACCCATTGCTCCCCATCGCACGAGCGCCTACGGCGCGGCTGGTCTTGGAACAGGCAGGGTTCACCGCATGGCAAACGTCACCGTAATCGGCGCTCAGTGGGGCGATGAAGGCAAGGGCAAGATTGTCGACTGGCTCGCGACACGCGCCGATGCGGTGGTGCGTTTTCAGGGCGGACACAATGCCGGCCATACGCTGGTAGTGAGGGACCAGACCTACAAGCTCAGCCTGCTGCCAAGCGGCATCGTCACGGGCACGCTTTCGCTGATCGGCAATGGTGTGGTTCTCGATCCTTGGGCGCTGCGCGACGAGATGGCGCGGCTAGAAGGGCAGGGCGTTTCGATCACGGCGGACAATTTCGGTATCGCGGACAACTGTCCGCTGATCCTGCCGCTCCACCGTGACCTCGACGGATTGCGAGAGGCCGCGGCGGGCAAGGGCAAGATCGGCACGACCGGGCGCGGAATAGGCCCGGCTTACGAAGACAAGGTAGGGCGCCGCGCCATTCGCGTCTGCGACCTCGCGCATCTCGACGCCATCGAACCGCAGCTCGATCGCCTGTGTGCCCATCACGACGCGCTGCGGGCAGGTTTCGGACAGGAAAAGGTCGATCGCGCCGCGCTGCTGGACGAGCTGCGCGAGATCGCGCCCTTCGTCGGGCAATTCGCGCAGCCGGTCTGGAAGCGCCTGAACGAGGTGCGCAAGTCCGGCGCAAAGATCCTGTTCGAAGGCGCGCAGGGCGTCCTGCTCGACGTCGATCACGGCACTTATCCCTTCGTCACCAGCTCCAACACGGTCAGCGGCACGGTCGCCTCAGGCAGTGGCCTCGGCCCAAACGCGGCAGGCTTCGTGCTCGGTATCGTCAAGGCCTACACCACGCGCGTTGGCAGCGGCCCCTTCCCGACGGAACTGGAGGACGAAACCGGTCAGCGCCTGGGTGAACGCGGCCATGAATTCGGCACGGTCACCGCGCGCAAGCGTCGTTGCGGCTGGTTCGACGCCGTGCTGGTGCGCCAGACCTGTGCACTCTCCGGCGTCACCGGCATCGCGCTCACCAAGATCGACGTGCTCGACGGGTTCGAGACAATCCGCATCTGCACAGGCTATCGGCTTGGCGACGAGGTGCTCGACTACCTGCCCGCCCATGCCGCCGACCAGGTGCGCGTCGAGCCGATCTACGAGGAGATCGAGGGCTGGGAAGGCACAACGGTCGGCGCACGCAGCTGGGCGGACCTGCCGGCGCAGGCGATCAAGTATATCCGCCGGATCGAGGAACTGATCGAATGCCCGGTGGCGAGCGTCTCGACCAGCCCGGAACGTGACGATACGATCCTTGTGCGCGATCCTTTCGCCGACTGATCACTTTCGCTCTTCGCTCAGCAGCGCGACCTGCACCTGCAGGCGCTTCACCTCGCGCAGTATGCTCAGCATGTTCATGCGCTGGAACAGCCAGTTCTTGGTGAAACCCTGGATCACCAGCACGGCAAGCGCCGCGATAGCCCACATCAGGTGCTCCCACGGCTCGTGCGATGTGAACACCATGTAGAAACAGAAGATCAGCAGCAGTCCGAACACGACGCTCATCGCGAAGACGAGCTTGGTCCACCCGCCCATCGGCCCGGCCATGCTGTCTCCGATCTGGCGGAACATGCCGCGGTCGGATTCCAGTTCATTGAGAAATGCCTTGTCGTCGGCGTCGAGAATGTCGCGGATGCCATTGTCGGTGTCAGTCATGGAGTGTCTCCTGAAAGAGCCGTTTTCAATTTGCGGCGGGCATGAAAGAGGCGCGACTTGGCTGTGCCTTCGGGGATGTTCTGCACCTCGGCGATTTCAGCGAGGGTCAGGCCTTCGCGAAAGAAGAGGTGTGCGGCGAGGCGCTGGTCTGGCGGCAGTGCGGCGAAGGCTTCGCGAAGCGCCAGCGCCTCGCCTTGGCGAGCTGGATCGGCGGCTTCGATGTCGTCCTCGCCATCGAACACGCTGCGCCCGCGCTGCGCGCTGCGGATTGCATCGACACAGCGTCGGCGCAGGATACCGAAGTCGAACGGCGCGAAGCGTGACGGATCGCGCAGACGTGCGATGCGGGGCAGGATCGAAAGCCATGCTTCCTGCACGGCCCCGGCAGCAAGGTCCGTATCGCCAAGTATTCGGCGTGCCGTGCGCAACATGCGCGTCTGGAAACGCTGGGCTAGTCGCTGGGCGGCTCGTCGATCGCCCGCCATTGTAGCGGTGACAAGATATTCCTCGAAGAGCTGCGCGCTGTGAGGTGGTTTTCCCGCCATACCCCGTAAGTCGCGCGAGAGCGGGGAAAGGTTCAAGTGCCGACCGAAGGTTAATTCGGTTTCTTGACATGATCCGCTTTTGTTCGCATCCTGTTCCAAGGAAACGACTCATGAGGAACAGGGAATGCAGCAGTCCGATTTCGCGTATGAGCTGGCGGCAGACAGCGCCGGTCTGCCGCTCGCGGTCTCCATTTTTGCAGACGGCGACGCTTTGCGTGCCGACATGGAAGAAGATGTTAGGTCGGCTGGGCTGAACGTGCGCGAATGCGGCGATCTTTCGCAATTGCTTGCTGGCGACGCGCGCGCCCTTGGAGAGCTGGTGCTCGTCGATTGCCCGCATCCCGACGCCGCCGCGATGGCGACTCTTTCCCGGCTGGACAGTCGATCGGCGCGATCTGGCGCGCGTCTGGTGATTTCTACGACGCTGGACGCTCTCGATGCCGTGTTCGGCTGCTGCGCGCAATCGGCACCGCAGATCCTTATCGAGCCGCTACGGGCGGAGCGCGTGATCGCATTAGGCCGGGTGCTTGCCGGCATTCCGAAGATGCGGCTTCGTGAGCTGTCGGAAGATGACAGGCTCACCCTGCTCCGCCTGACCGAGCAGGTCGGTCATATCGCGGAACGGCTGGACAAGCTCGACAAGGCGAATGGCGGCTGGGGCCAGAAGGCAGGCGGTGGTGCGTTTCGATTCGAAAGTCCGAAAGAAGGCTACCGCGCCGAAGACAAACTGATCCGGAAGCCGCGCCCGCCACTGCCCGATGCCCGGCTGGTGCGCGAAATCATCGCCCGGCGAAAGGCGCGAGCGGAATATTTCGATCCGGAATTGTTCGCGGACCCGGCCTGGGACATGCTGCTCGATCTTACAGCCGCGCGTGTGGAACATCAGCGCGTATCGGTGACCTCGCTCTGCATCGCATCAGGCGTGCCGCCGACCACGGCCCTGCGATGGATCGGGCAAATGGTCGATTCGGGTCTTTTCCTGCGTGTGGAGGACGACGCCGATCGCCGGCGTGCCTTTATCGAACTTTCCGACAGCGCGGCCGATGCGATGGCGCGCTATTTTGCGGAAATCGGTACGGAGGCGATGGCTCTGGCCTAGCGGCGGTCGAACGCGGCTTGCGCTTCGGCTCGTTCGGTAACACCGCTCGCGACGAGCAATTGCAGCAGGATCCGGGCCCTGGCAGGTCCGAGAGCGCGGGCCGCGATGAAGCCGCTTTCGACGTCATCGGGTTCGGTATCGACGAGCCCTTCATCCACCCGTGTCGCGCGCACCACTGGCACGCCAGCGCGAACTGCTTCGCTCAACGCATCTCGCACGCAGTCCGGAGCGTTGCCCTCGCCGAAGCCCGCCAGCACGATCCCGCGCGCGCCGCCACTTATCGCTCGCGTGACGCTGCCTTCATCCATGCCCGCAAACGCGTGCAGGATCGGGACCATTGGAAACGCATCGGGAAAGGGGAAGCGCGCCTTCTCGGCAGGTCGCCATGGCGGGGAGAGCCAGTCGAGCGTGGATGGCGTAGCCAGCGCAACCGGGCCGCGGGGATAACCTCGAAATGCATTGGTGCCACCGGTGCGTGCCTTTCGCGCATCGCGTGCGGAAAGAACATTGTCGCCCATCACCAGCAGCACGCCGCGCCCTGCGCTTTCGTCACTTGCGGCAACGCGGACGGCATTGGCGAAATTGCGCAACCCGTCGCTGCCTACCGCGTCTGCTGGCCGCATTGCGCCAACGAGCACGACAGGCTTTTCCGTGGGCAAGGTCTGATCGAGCAGAAAGGCGGTTTCTTCCGCAGTGTCTGTGCCGTGGGTAACGATCACACCCTTGCATTTGGGATCGACCATGGCCGACACACAGGCCGCGTGAAGCTCACCCCAGATTGCGGGGCCGATATTTGCCGAGTCGATGTTGGCAACTTGCCGGCCTTCCAATTCCGTTTCGACACCTAGTGCACCGAATTCGGCGAGGAAATCCGCGATATCGATTTGACCCGGCCGATAGTCCCGCCGCGTGGCGGAGCCCGCCTGTCCGGCGATCGTGCCTCCGGTGGCGAGGACGAGGATGGACTGGCCGCTCATGCCGGCGGCGGTTAGCGCGGGCATGGCCGCATTGCCAGCGTCGATGAAAAAACGACACTTTAACCTCACCGCGCTATTCGCTACAGGCGCGACAGCGCAAGCGAAACAGGGGCGGTTAGCTCAGTTGGTAGAGCATCTCGTTTACACCGAGAGGGTCGGCGGTTCGAGACCGTCACCGCCCACCAGTCTCGCACGGCGCGCATCATGAGATCGCTGGATATCGGAATTGCGGGTTGCGGCATGGCCGGGCTCTCCGCTGCGCTGTTGCTGCATCGTCAGGGCCATCGGATCACCCTCTACGAA
This sequence comes from Aurantiacibacter aquimixticola, assembly GCF_003605475.1. Taxonomy (NCBI): domain Bacteria; kingdom Pseudomonadati; phylum Pseudomonadota; class Alphaproteobacteria; order Sphingomonadales; family Erythrobacteraceae; genus Aurantiacibacter; species Aurantiacibacter aquimixticola. The sequence goes on from NZ_RAHX01000001.1 coordinate 42,544, forward strand.
CGTTTCGACGAAGCGCGCCCGATCGGCAGCGGCCTCATGATCCAGCCCACCGGCATGGCGGTGCTGAGCAGACTTGGTCTTGCACAGGCAGTAATGGCGCATGGTGCTCAAATCGATGGCCTGCTCGGGCTTAACAATGAGGGCGAGACGGTGTTGGAGGCCGCTTACGCACATCTCGGCCTGCTCGGCGCATTCGGTCTCGGTATCCATCGGGCGAGCTTGTTCGAAACGCTTTTTGGCGCAGTGCAAGAGCAGGACATCGTCACCCGTGCTGGCCGCGAGGTGAAAGGCACTTCGCTCGCGAAAGGCGGGCGCACCCTCGATTTCGACGATGGCGGGACATCGCCACCGCATGAGCTGATTGTCGATGCGCTTGGCGTAGGTTCGCCATTGGTCCCCCCTACCGATGCGGTTCTGCCTTTCGGCGCTCTTTGGGCGACGGTCGACTGGCCCACAGGAGATGTGTTCGATGGCCGACTGCTCGAACAGCGTTATCGCCGGGCCGATCGGATGGTCGGTCTGCTTCCTGTGGGTGAGGGCAAGGCGGCGTTTTTCTGGTCGCTACGCGGTGATGAACATGCCGATTGGCAAGCGGAGGGGATGGCAGCCTTTCGCGCAGAGGTTTGCAGGCTCTGGCCGGAATGTGAAGCGATCGAGCCACAGCTGACCGAATCCGAACAGCTGACTTTCGCTCGCTATGCCCATCGCACCAGCGCAGCGGCGACGGGCGAGCGGATCGTGCATGTCGGCGATAGCTGGCATGCAGCAAGCCCGCAGCTCGGCCAAGGCGCAAATATGGCTTTGCTCGACGCTTGGGGCCTCGCCCAAGCGATTCGGGAGAGCGACGATCTCGAAGCTGCGCTGCGTCGCTATCTCGCTCTGCGTGCATCGCATGTCCGCTTGTATCAATGGCTGACCCGGGCGTTCACGCCGCCATTCCAATCGAACTCGATCTGGCCCGCGGTCTTTCGTGACCTTTTCATGGCGCCCGCATCGCGCATCCCGCCTGGCCCACGACTGAAAGCGCATCTCGTCGCGGGCCTGGTTGGTGCACAGCTCGATCGAATGGATCTGCCGCTACCCGATTACGAAACGCTGGGGTTAGTATCCGGCGCATCGCCGGCTTCAACCGAAAGGGCCTCGCGCACTTCCTCTCGTGCAGAGGCGCTCGCCCAGTCATAAGCGCCGGTGATGCGCCACACTTCGCGACCCTCGGCATCGTAGAGAACCGTCAGCGGAAGAAGGGGGCCACCATCGAAGGCGTTGGCAAGATCGTTTCCGGAGTCCATCCAGCGTGGCAGGTTCGGCAATTCGTACCTATCGAAAAATGGCTGCACCACTTCGGCACCCTTGAGATCGGCGCTGACCGTCAGAACGCGGACCTCGCCCTCAAGATCGGCAGCCAATTCGTCCAGCAGCGGCATTTCCACCACGCATGGCCTGCACCAGGTCGCCCAGAGGTTCATCAGCACCGGCCCGTCGACATCGCGCAGGTCCAGCCTGGCACCATCCGGGTCGATTACGGTCACGGCCGGGATGCGCTCACCCGCGAAATCGCGCAGCAAAGTCCCGGTGAGGTCGATAGCTTCGCTTTCGTCCGCGGCAGCGACGGTTTCTTGCGCCTCTTCCTCCGCCCCGGTATCGCACGCCGCCAGCATGCCGACGCCGAGCGCGGCAAAGGCGAAACGGGAAAGGCACGATTTGGCCACGGAAAAATCCTCCAATGCGATGTGGGGCGGCAGGTTTGCCGGGGGCCCCTCTGCCATAATGCGCGAGATCAATGCTTCTATCCCGTTCGATAGGCGATTGTGGCAGCAGGACCTGGAAGCCAGCCGCGCCCATGTCGCCATGCTGGCGGCTTGCGACATCGTTTCGGACGACGACGCGGACACGATCCTGGGCGGGCTCGACACGATCGAGAGAGAATATGAGCGCGATGGCGTGCCCGAGGATTGGGATCTCGAAGACATTCACATGACCGTGGAAGCGCGATTGGCAGAATTGGTCGGGCCGGTGGCAGGCCGGTTGCATACCGCGCGTAGCCGCAACGACCAGGTGGCGACGGATTTTCGCCTCTGGGTGCGCGATACGATCGACACGCTGTCAGAAGCGCTGCACGACCTGCAGTGCGCCCTGGTTTCGCGCGCTGGTGATCATGCCGACACCATCATGCCCGGCTTCACCCATTTGCAGACCGCGCAGCCCGTCACGCTGGGCCACCACCTGATGGCGTATTACGAAATGATCGGGCGCGATGTGGACCGTTTCCGCACCGCTCGTGAACGCCTGAACGATTGCCCGCTGGGCAGCGCGGCGCTTGCCGGCACGGGCTTCGCCATAGATCGCGAAATGACGGCGCAGGCGCTGGGTTTCGACGCGCCGACGGCCAACAGCCTCGATGCGGTGTCGGATCGCGACTTTGCGCTCGATTTCCTGTCGGCCGCCAGCCAATGCGCGTTGCACCTGTCGCGGCTGGCGGAAGAGTTCGTCATCTGGGCGAGCCAGCCTTTCAGTTTCGTTCGCATGCCCGATGCGCTGAGCACCGGGTCATCCATCATGCCGCAGAAGAAGAACCCGGACGCCGCAGAGCTCGTGCGCGGCCATGCGGGGCGGATAGTCGGGTGCTTGGTCGCGCTGATGATGACGATGAAAGGGCTTCCGCTCGCCTATTCGAAGGACATGCAGGACGACAAGCCGCCCGTTTTCGAGGCAGCGGACCTTCTGGCGCTCAGCGTGGCGGCGATGACAGGCATGGTGGCCGATGCGGATTTCAAGGTCAAACGGATGCGAGAGGCCGCGGAACTCGGTTTCGCCACCGCCACCGACCTTGCCGACTGGCTGGTGCGCGAGGCGGGAATTCCTTTTCGCGAAGCGCATCACATCACCGGCGCCGCGGTAAAGCTTGCGGAGACGAAGGGCGTCGCACTCAGCGAACTGGCATTGGAGGATTTTCAAGGTGTGGATGCGCGTATCGACAGCAGCGTGTACGAAGCGCTGACAGTCGAGGAATCGGTCGCGGCGCGAGCATCCTATGGCGGCACCGCACCCGATGAAGTGCGTGATCGGGTGAATGAAGCGCGAAACAGGCTGGGAATGACATGACGATGCGGAAAACTCTCGCAATCACGGCGATTTGTGTGGCGCTCTCCGCTTGTGGACAGAAGGCCGATCTGGAACCCGTTGCCGGTCAGTCGCTTCCGCCCGCCCCCTATGGTGCAGAGCAGCCGCTGGAGGCCGAGGAATTGCTCGCGCTGCCGCCACAGGCCGCGCCGGAGCGCAGCATCGAATTGCGGCGCGAGAGCGAGGAACGCGAGGACGACCCCTTCGATCTCCCGCCGGAGGACTGATTGGACCACTTCACGCTCAAGGACGGCGAGCTGCACGCCGAGGACGTGCCGCTTGCCCGTATTTCGAAAGACGTGGGCACGCCCGTCTATGTCTACTCGCGCGCTACCTTTGCGCGGCACGCACGTGTTTTCCGCGATGCGCTCTCCGGTTTGCGGCGGCCGCCGCATCTTGCCTTTGCCGTCAAGGCCAATCCCAATCTGGCCGTGCTGCGATTGCTGGCCAATGAGGGTTATGGCGCAGATGTCGTGTCCGGCGGAGAGCTGGCGCGCGCGCTTTCCGCAGGCATGGCGGCGAAGGATATCGTGTTTTCCGGTGTCGGAAAGACGGACGCCGAATTGGTGCAGGGCCTCGATGCGGGCATAGGTCAATTCAACATCGAGTCGGGAGAGGAAGGCCGCGAGCTGGCGGCGCTCGCCGCATCGCGCGGCCAGGTCGCGCGATGCGCGCTGCGGGTCAATCCCGATGTCGATGCGGGAACGCATGACAAGATTTCGACTGGACGCGCAGACAATAAGTTCGGCGTTCCCATCGGCCATGCGCCCGCGCTGTTCGCAGAACTTTCGCGCCTGCCGGGGATCGAGCTGCGCGGACTGGCGGTGCATATCGGCAGCCAGCTATCCGATCTTACTCCGCTCGAAACGGCGTTTGCGAAACTGGGTGACATGCTGGCGCGCCTGCGCAGCGAAGGTCACACGATCACGCATATGGACTTGGGGGGCGGTCTCGGCGTGCCCTACCGTCGTGGAGAGCACTTTCCCGAACCGGCCGAATACGGCGCAATGGTCGCGCGCATAACTGCAGACTGGGACGTGACGCTCATGTTCGAGCCGGGTCGGGTGATTGCCGGAAATGCCGGCGTCCTGTTGACAAAAGTCATCCGCGTGAAGCGTGGCCTCAACCATCCCTTCGTCATCGTCGACGCGGCAATGAACGACCTCGCGCGGCCTGCGCTTTACGGGGCCTGGCACGATTTCGATGCGGTCGCCCCGTCCGGTGAACGAATGACAGCCAACATCGTCGGCCCCATTTGCGAGACGGGCGATACATTCGCTCTCGACCGGGAGACGGATGCGCTGGTCTCCGGCGATCTAGCCGTATTCCGCACGGCGGGCGCCTATGGCGCAACGATGGCGAGCAGCTACAATTCCCGCGGCTTCGTTGCCGAGGTGATGGTGGACGGATCGGAATTTGCCGTCGTTGCCGATCGCATCCTGCCCGGCGCCATTGCCGATGCCGAGCGCGTGCCGGACTTTCTGGGCTAAGCCATGCGCCAATTGCCGCTCTTCCATACGATCGCCGGACAGCCGGTGATCGTGCTTGGCGCGGGCGAGATGGCGGAACCCAAGCGCCGACTGGTCGAGCGCGCGGGCGGGCGCGTCGTCGCGGAGCTGCAGGAGGGCCTGGACGAAGGCGCGCGCCTGGCCTTCGTCGCTCACGATGATGCCGCCATGTGCGAAGCCGATGCCATCCGCCTGCGCTGTGCAGGCCTGCTCGTCAACGTCGTGGACCGACCCGAATTGTGCGATTTCACGACCCCCAGCATCCTCGATCGCACGCCTGTGCTCGTCGCAGTGGGCACGGGCGGCGCGTCCGCCGGTCTGGCCAAGCAGTTGCGCTTGCGACTGGAGCGTCTGCTACCGGCTTCGCTCGGCACGCTGGCCGACAAGCTGTTTGCTGCACGCGATGCGATCCGAAATCGATTTCCCACAATGCCGGAGCGTCGCCGGGCGCTGGATGCGGCACTCACCGAAGGGGGCTCGCTCGATCCCTTCGACGCAGATAGCGCAAACAGGATCGACGCCTGGCTCGCGGACGGGCAGACCACGCCCGAACAGGCGTTCGAATTCGTCCTTACCAGCGACGATCCTGACGACCTCACTCTGCGACAGGCCCGCTTGCTGGGAATTGCCGACACGGTCGTGAGCGATCCGGATATACCCGCCGCGATCATCGCCAGAGCACGGGCGGATGCCGAGCGCCTGACGCTGCCTGTGCCAGCGCCGCTGCCCCCAGGCGTCACGGTCATTCTGCAACGAAAATTGTAATTAACGCAACAATTACAGTGTTTTAATTTCCACCGTTATGTCGGTGAAGGCAGTCTTCATACGTCCGGAATTCTCCGGGCGGGACTATGGAGACGATTATGAAACTTCCGAAGATCGATCTGGCGAGCCTGCCGGACCTTGGCAATCTGACCGGCATGTTCGGCAGCGGCCCGACCACGAGCAATCCGGGTCCCGGCCATGACGACACGATCATCATGCTCGCGACGCTCGTCTACGACAGCGCGCCGCCATCCCCCGGCCTGTTCTGATCGCAGGGGCCATCGATGGACGTACATCCCTTCATCGCGGCGCTGCGGAGCGACAGGGCTCCGCAGCGCCAGGCCCAGGCCGCGATGGATGCCGCGCGCCTCGCATGGCGCGAGGAACCCGGCGCGAGCGAGGCGATGGAGGATTTGCGTCGATATGGCGCAGGTGCGCCCATCGAGGCTTGCGCCACTCTCGAAAGCATATTCACTGCCGGAGATGAAGCTTCGCGATTGATGGGGCTGCTTTCGGAGCATTTCTGCGCCGCGATCGTAGCGAACCCTATCGGTCATCCGCCCTTTCGGAACGGGTTCGATGGCAATGCCGCTTCAATCCTGCTGGCGCGGTCCGGTCGGGCGCAACTGATGATACAGTCGCGCGATCCGGGCAGGTTCGACATTGCGACCTACGCTTTCTCCGATGCCGTGCGCTACGATGCCGTCCTGGCTGGAAAGGCGACCGCGCGCCTCGTGCATGCCAGCCAGCTAACCGGACGGGCGCTGCGGTTCTCCACGCAGAAGCTCGATCTGGCTGGCGGGGGGCGCTTTGCCGTCGATCTCGCCACCGAGGCGCTGGTGGTGGATGAAGTGGAGCGGCGCCTCGTGACCCTTCGATTGCTGCGCGAAGACGCGGAGCCGCAGCCGAGCCGAGTGCACGATGCGGATACCGGCGCGCTGTTGCATCGCAGTGCCGCGCGCATTGCCAGCAGTCGGCGAGAAGCGATCGTGGCCCTGCTCGGGCGCATGGGGAGAGCTGACGCCGCTCCGCAAATGGCGCAAATTGCACTTGGCGGGGAAGACTCGTCGCTGCGCTGGCAGGCCCTGCGCGAGTGTATCGCGCTGGACACATCCTGCGGCTTCACCGCGCTCACGACAATCGCGCGGCGGGGCGACGATCCTCTTTGCGCCAATGCCGGAGCGCTGCGCGCGCAGCTGCTTGAAACGCACCCCGAACTGCTTGAGCTGGAGGCCAGCCAATGCCCCGTGTGATCCCAAACATCGATGATACAAGTTGCGAACTCGGCGACTGCATCGCCGCGCTCCATGAATTCGGTTTCCGCCCGGACGAGGAAGAGAGCCTGCTCCATGGCGCGAAGTGGTTGCGCAAGCTCGGCAACAATCGCGACTTTCTGGGCGACATTTTGGTCGAGGAATTGAAGCACGGCGTGTGCGCCGCCGAAGAGGCGAGCGATTACGGTCCGCAGGTCGTGATGCTGTCGACCCTCGGCAGCGAATTCTACATGCGCGCCAATTTCTGGCCGAGCGTGGACGAGCATATGTTTCGCGCAAGTGGTCAGGCCGCGTTTTCCTACGAAGTGCCGCATGATCACAATTTCGATTTTTTAACGCTCGGCTATTTCGGCCCAGGCTATGCGAGCGACTATTACGAATACGATTTCGAGGCGGTCGCAGGCGCAGTCGGTGAAAAGGCCGGATTGCGTTTCATCGAGCGATCCACGCTCGATCCGGGCAAGCTGATGCATTACCGCGCGCATCTGGATGTGCACTCGCAGATGCCCCCGGACAGCCTCTCGGTCTCTATCAACATCATGCACGCAGGCGGTGCGCAAGGGTGGCTCGACCAATATCGCTTCGATATCGAGCGGGACGAGATTGCCGGCGTGATCAGCGCGGGCGGCACGGAGACTTTCCTGCGCATCGCCACGGGGCTCGGCGGGCCGGAAGCGCTGGATCTAGCGGAGCATTTCGCCAAGGCGCATCCCAGCGATCGCATGCGCCTGGTGGCGCTGGAAGCGCAGGCGGGCGTGCTCGACCCGGCGGAGCGTGACGCGCTGTGGCGGCGTGCGGAGAGTTCGGGCAGCAGGCTTGTGGCACGGGAAGCGACGCGAATGCGCCGCGAATTGGTCCACGCCTAAAGGATGCCGCCTGCCAGCCGATCGATCGCGCCCTGCAGAATGACGGCGGCCGCATGGCTGTCTATCCGCTCGGCACGTTTGGCCCGGCTCACATCCTGTGCGATCAGATCCCGCTCTGCGCTGGTGGTGGACCAGCGTTCATCCCACAGCAGCACCGGCAGGCCAAGCGCAAGAAGATTGCGTGCAAAGCTGCGGCTGGCCTGAGCGCGCGGACCGGCGCTGCCATCCATGTTGAGCGGCAGGCCGATGACGATGCCCGCCACATTGCGAGCCGCTGCGATCTCTTCCAGTGCTGCCTTGTCGCGCGCAAATTTGCCCTTCGGGAGAGTCTTGCCCGCCGTTGCAAAGCTCCACCCGGCATCGCACAGCGCCATGCCGATGGTCTTGCTGCCAAGGTCGAGGCCCAGCAACACGCCGCCATTCGGAAGCGCGTCGCGAAAAGCTACGGCGTTTTCGGTCAGGACTGGTCGGCCGTCCACGCGTTCACTCGCCGCACCACGTCTTCCTGAAGGTTCCGCCAGAAAAGCGGGATGTCGTAGACGTGGTAATTGTTGCCGGGCAGGACATATTGGCCCAGTTCCGGCGGATCGCCGATCAGGAGGATTCCGCTGTCCGAACAACGTGCGGGCACGGCATTCGGGACGAGCTCGCCCGTGCTGAGATCGGCTTCGGGAACCAATGTCCCAAGATTCTCCTCCATGCCGGCGTCTCCATTCAGCGTGCCGTTCAGCGGATTGACGCACAGGATCGGGCTTTCGCCGCGCGGCTGTCCGTCATTGCCGGGGATGGACGAGTAACGGCGCAGGAGCTGGCCGGGTTCGGCGGGCTCTGCAAAGCTGACGTAACTCATGATGCAGCTTGCCTGGTCCGCCGCTGCACAAGCGGGCAGGCCGAGGCTTGGCAGGTCATGCTCCACGCTGATCGGCCAGCCGATGGGATAGGCCATGGCGATGCGCGCTTGCAGTGGCTTTGCGTTCACGCGCTCCTGAAGCAGGCGGGTGACATGATAACCGCCCTGGCTGTGCCCAGCGATGACGATGGGCATGTCTTCGGGGATGGAGTCCAGGAAGAAATCGAAGGCCATTTCGATGTCGCGATAGGCCGCATCGATAGCCTGCGAGGCTTCGGGAGCGTCGGTGATGAAGGAGCCGAACGTTGCCTGGCGGTAACGCGGAACCCAGATCTCGCTCGCCCGGTTAAACGCGCTGGCCAGTCCGCGAACCATCAGCCTTGCGCGGTTCTGCGATTCCGCATCGTCCAGCGTGGCGTTCCAGCTGTTGCGATCGTAGAAGCTTGTGGGGTGAACGAAGAAGACCGCAAAGCGCGCGTCTTCCTCACCACCATCGGTGACCGCAGTCTGATTGGCGGGCGGGACGCCTTCTCCCTGCGCACCGGCTTCTTCCGCAAAGTCCGGCTGCCATCGCGCCGGATCGTTCTGCGCGCCTTTGCCCGGGCGGCTGAACCACATATCCGGGTCCTGATAGGCGTTCGACGCTAGCGGATCCTGCTCGACAAATTCGGCATCGGGGACGAAGGTGATCTCGGTCAGCTCGTCGCCATAGACGCGCAGGGCGAACAGCGCGCCGATCACGATCACCACGAGGATCGTGATGATATAGAGAAACTTACGCAATCTTGGTCTCCGGTCGGTTGGTCACGCCATTTGCCTCGTCTTCTGCGTCCTTGGCTCGGGCGCGATGCTCCAGCGCCACCTTGATCATGGCGAGCAGCGGATCGGCGAGGAACAGGCCGAGAATGCCGAACAATATGCCCATGATCAGCTGGAATGCGAGCACGAGGGCGGGGGCCAGATCTACCGTCTTCTTTGCGATCATGGGAATGACGAGATAGCCATCGATATTCTGGACGAGGAAATAGACGACGATCGTGTAGATGCCCATCTGCGTGCCGCCGGAGAAGCCAACGAGCACCATTAGCACGCCGGAAATGATCGCTCCGATATTGGGGACGAAGGCAAGAAGGCCGGTCAGTATGGCCAGCAGCGCGGCCATCGGGATCACGTCTCCCGTCACCCACCCATAGGCCATCAGCATGATGTAGGTGAAAATGCCCTCGAAGGTCATGCCCACCAGCCGACCGGCCATCAGCCGCCGCATCGCCGTGCCCATCCGTGCGAGCAACTCATTGAGGTCGCCGCGGCGCGTGCGCGGGACCATCCAGCGAACACCGCGCTCGTAGAGACGTGGCTCCGCTGCCAGATAGATGCCGATGATTACGATGAGCGCCACCGTGGTGAGGCCACCGATGGCGCCGCCGATTGCACGGCTGATCGCGCCCGCGCCGCTTGCCAGCTGGCTTGCCAATCCCTGCACGTCCGCCTGGCTGATCGCGAAGCCCTGTTCGCGCAGCCAGCCGATGGTTTGACCGATCTGACGATTGATGATGTCGGGAAATTCGGCGGCCTGCTGCGATATCTGCGAACCGGCGAAGAAGCCCAGCCAGACAAGAAAGGCGGCAACGGCGAGCAAGACGATGGAGACGCGCCATCCCCGCGCGATAGGCAAGGCCCGTCCAAGCAGTCGCGCCCCCCCATCGACCATGGCGGCGAACACCATCGCACCGAAAATGACGAGCAGGCTTTCCGAAATATAGACCGCCAGCGCGACCGCGCCGATCACGCAAACCCAGACGAATGCGCGCGCCGCTTCGAACCGCAATTCGGGCGTGGAAATCCGTGCCGGGCTGGCACCGATGTTTTCGTCGTCTTCCGCCGCGTCGCTCATTCGGAACCCTCTCCCCTGCGCTCGGGGCGCAAGCTGTCCCATGCGCGGCCCTCGCGCAAGGCTCCCCACCAGCTGAGGGGGTTGTAAGTCGCCGATCCGTCGAGCGAGAAGGTGACGAATTCCGCTCGCCCGCCGATATCGGTAATCGGCACTGGGCCGCCAAGTCCGTTGCTGAACGGTGTTTCGGCGGACCATGCGGGCGCGCGGCTGTCGGACGAATGATCGCGATTGTCGCCCATCAGGAAAACGTGGCCGTCCGGCACGGTAACGGGCGGCATGTTGTCCAGTCGCTGCTCCATGTGGTCGATGATGAGATAGCTCGCGCCATTGGGCAGAGTTTCGCGATAGGTAGGTGGCTCATAGACGCGTGCCCCGTTCTCCAGCACGACCGCGTAGGGTTCGAATTCCGCGAGGCATTCGACAGGCTCGCCGAAAGCTCCCGAACAGATGTTGTCATGTTCGCTCGGCAATCGCACTGCGGGCTCCATGTCCTGCGGGACCGGCTCTCCGTTCAGGATGATCTGGCCGTCGACCAAAGCGATGGTATCGCCGGGCAGGGCGACGACGCGCTTGATGTAATCCTCATCGCTGCTGGGCGGCACCGCGATCACGATATCGCCATATTCGGGCGTTGCTGGCGCTATGCGCCAGTCGCCGCGCGGCAGCACATGGAAGCTCGCCGAGACCCAGCTCCAGCCATAGGGATATTTGCTGACCACCAGCCGGTCCCCCACCATCATGTTCGGCACCATGCTGGCGCTGGGGATGTAAAACGGCTTGGCGATGAAGGTGTGGAAGGCGAGCACGGCGAGCAGCATCAGTGCCAGCCAGCGTATCTCCGCCCACCAGTCGATCGGCTTCCTGTCTGCATCGCCCTTCGCCATCAGCGGACCGGCTTCGCTTCCAGGATCACGAAGGCCTGCGCCCAGGGATGGTCGTCGGTAAGCGTGAGATGCACGACCACTTCGTGTCCATCGGGTGTGAGTTCCGCCAGCCTTGCCGCCGCACCGCCCGTCAAGGCAAGCGTAGGCGCGCCCGATGGCGCGTTGACCACGCCGATATCCTTCATGAAAACGCCGCGCTTGAACCCGGTGCCGACCGCCTTGGAGAAGGCTTCCTTGGCGGCGAAGCGCTTGGCGTAAGTGCCTGCCTGCGTGTGCGGACGGCGCGCGGCCTTGGCGTTCTCGATATCGGTGAAGCTGCGCTGGCGAAAGCGATCGCCCCATCGCTCCAGCGAATTCTGGATCCGCTCGATATTGCAGAGGTCAGAGCCGAGGCCGATGATCACCGCGCCAGATCCATCAGTTCGCGCATCTTCAGCACGGCGGGCTCCAGCCCGTCGAAGATCGCCTCGCCGATCAGGTAATGCCCGATATTCAGCTCGGCGAGCTGCGGGATGGCGGCAATGGGCTGGACGTTGTCATAGGTGAGGCCATGTCCCGCATGCGGCTCGACCCCGTTCTTCGCGGCGAGCGCGGCCATGTCGGCGATGCGCTTCAACTCGCTGGCGACCCGCTCGGCATCGCCATCGAGCCCGGCATGCGCATACTCCCCTGTGTGAAATTCCACCACCGGTACGCCCAGGCGCAAGGCGGCATCGAGCTGTCGGTCGGCAGCCTCGATGAATAGCGAAACGCGGATACCTGCGTCTTGCAACGGGCCAACGATGGACGTTAGTGTGTTGTGCAATCCGGCTGCATCGAGCCCACCTTCAGTGGTCCGCTCCTCGCGCTTTTCCGGCACGATGCAGGCGGCGTGCGGCCTGTGGCGCAGTGCTATTGCGAGCATTTCCTCGGTCGCTGCCATTTCGAGATTCAGCGGCAGATCGGTCGCATCCTGGATACGCTTGAGGTCGTCGTCGCGAATGTGGCGCCGGTCCTCGCGAAGGTGAGCCGTGATCCCGTCCCCGCCGCATTCGGCGACGATCTGCGCCGCGCGGACCGGATCGGGATGATCGCCACCACGGGCATTCCTGATCGTCGCAACGTGATCGATGTTCACACCCAGCCGGAGCGGATTTTTACGAGGTTGGTTCGCCATGCCCGCGCCTCTATTCGCTTGGCCGTTCAGCCGCAAGCGACGGCGGACAGCACGTCATGCGATGGGCCGGAGCCTCTCCAGATTTCTCCGAACTCCCATTCCGACTGCCGGGTCGCCAGGGCAATCGCGATGCCGCGATCCGGCAGGATGAGGTTGCGCACCTGATAATCGCCGATAGCGCCGCGCCGCTCGACCACGCGAACCGGCGTGTCGCATCCGGCGAGCGGTGCTTCGAACACCCACTGGCCGAGAGCCATGAACCCCTGCGCCGGATCTCCTTCCCACAATATGGCCAGCGATGCATCGCTGAGAAGTTCGCCGCGCAGCAATGCGCCATCGAAGGCGATCATGTCGTCGAGCGGACCGACAAGCCCCGCCGAAGCGCCATAACCCGCAATGCGCTTGGCCGTTTGCGGGGTCGCGCCGGCAAATTCGCGCAAATCGTCCGCGTCGAGCAATCGCGTGTTGATCCAACCCGAAGCCAGGCCGACGCTTTGCGCGATCTGCAGATCGAGGCTTGCGCCGGACACCATCTCCAGCACCGCGCCGAGCACGATGTAATCGCAATTGTTGTAGGACCACGCCTGATCGGATGGCCGCTCGACTGCCGTGCCGGTGCAAAAAGCCAGCGGCTCGGCCTCGGTGGTGTAGAACGACGGAACACCCGCCGTATCTGGTGAAGTATCGTCCGGATTCGGCAGGTCGCTTCGGTGTCGCAGCAGGTCTTCGACAGTCAGGCCGCGCCCGGCCAGTCGGGGCATGATCGCGCCGACATCGCTGTCCAATGCCAGGCGACCTTCCTCGACATTCTGCATCACCAGCACCGCGATCACCTGTTTGGTTACCGATGCCCACGGCCAGCCCTCGATCGCGCGGCTATCGATATCCCCGCCCGCATGCCCGAACACCACCTGGTCGACTTCGCCCGGCAGCATGATGGCGAAATCACCAGCGAAACCGGCGGCATCCAGCGTGTCGAGTGCATCGGCGAAGGGGCCCCGATCCATGTCCGCGCGAGCGTTTTCCAACGATGCGCAACTGGTGAGCGACAGCACGGCCGTCAGCGCGAGAAGCGATCGCTTCACTTCCGGCTGCCCGGTTTGGTTATGGGGATGGCTGCAAGATCTTCCGGCACGTCGCCTTCCGCATAGGTCGGGAAATCGATGTCGATCAGAGGAAAGAATGGCACGCCCAGATCGGCAGAACCATTGCTGCGATCGACCAACGCGACTTCCGCCAGCACCTCGCCCCCCTCGCTACCCACGGCGGCGATGGCCTCGCGGCTGGAAAGGCCCGTGGTGACGACATCCTCCACCATCAGCACTTTCGCACCGGGTGCCAGAGAAAAGCCGCGGCGCAGATGAAACTTGCCTTCGGGCCTTTCGAGGAACATCGCATCCAGATGCAGCGCCCGACCCATTTCATGGCCGATTATGATGCCGCCCATTGCCGGGCTGACCACGGCGTCCAGCGAATCGACGATGTCGCCGGGAATGCGCTCGGCAAGGGCTTCCGCCAGCAGTGCGGCGCGGTGCGGGTGCATCAACACACGCGCGCATTGCAGGTAATGCCCGCTATGGCGCCCGCTGCTGAGCTTGAAATGCCCTTCCAGCAGCGCGCCGCTCTTGCGGAATTCGGCAAGCACCTCGTCTTGTGTCATGGGAAGCGCGCATTACCTCTCTGATTATACGGCAACAGGGGACGAAGGACTGCATGGCAGCTTCTGGAAAAAATCCCTAGATGCGCTTGAGGCATCGGGCAACCGCGCGTATAGGCGCGCGCAATGCGACCCACTGCCTGAGGCCGCGCGGGCCCTGTGTCCGGTACGACAAATGGAAAGCATCGACGCAATGAATTTCGGCGATATCGTCCGCAAGAAGCTGTCTCTCCTCGCCATGCTGCTGGCGGCCTTTGCCTTTACGGCAATGCCGCAAGGCGCGATGGCGCAGATCGACGAGAACCTCTCCCCGGTCGAAACGAACGAGGCGGCGCAGGACGCGCAGGCCGCGACGGGGCAGGACTTTTCCGCCGTCGATGCGCCGGTCGTCACCGACACCGCCGCGCCGTTCGAGCCGTTCGGCCCCGACATGATCAAGGGCCAGCCGACCGCGTTCGAAGACGATGCGATCCAGTCGATGACCTTTCAGCCGCAATATACCGAGAACGGCGATTACGCGCTGTGGATGCACGATTATGTTTTGATACCGGTCATCACTGGTATCAGTCTTATCGTGCTCTTTTTGCTGTTGTGGGTGATTGCCAAATATCGTCGCAGGGCCAATCCCGTGCCGTCGAAGACGAGCCACAACACGCTTATCGAGGTTCTCTGGACGGTCGTCCCGGTCATCATCCTGGTGGTGATCGCCGTCCCCTCGATCACGCTGCTGGCGCGGCAGTATGAAACGCCCCCGGCGGATGCGATCACGATCAAGGCCAATGGTTATCAGTGGTATTGGGGCTATGAATATGTCGACAATGGCGGGTTCGAGGTGATCTCGAACATGCTGGACGAGGCCGAGGCGCTCGACGCCGGTGAGCCGCACCAGCTTGCGGTCGACAATCGCATGGTCGTGCCCGTCGGCGTGCCTATCCGCCTGCAGACCTATGGCGCGGATGTGATCCATTCCTTCGGTATCCCCTCGCTCTGGTTCAAGCTCGACGCCGTCCCCGGCCGGATCAACGAGAAAATGATCACGATCAAGGAAGAGGGCATCTATTACGGCCAGTGCATGGAGCTGTGCGGCGCTCGTCACGGTTACATGCCGATCGCCATCGAAGCGCGTAGTCTCGAGGACTACAATGCGTGGGTCCAGGCGCAGCCGGGCGGCCAGACCCGCGCGCAGATCCAGGCCGCCGCCGCTGCAGAAGCTGCGCAGGCCGATGCTGCGGCGGAAGATGCGGAGAGCGCGGAAGATGCTGCCGAAGCAGGCGATACGACGGGCGAGGCCGAGGCGGATGCCGCCGAAGCCGAAGCCACCACCTGATTTCCCGAATACGATTAGACGATAAGGTCCCACAGCAATGGCTACCACTGCAGACCAGTTCCAGGCTCACAGCGACGATCACGCGCATAGCCATGCCGATCACAAGCCGAGCTTCTTTGCCCGCTGGTTCATGTCCACGAACCACAAGGACATCGGCACGCTCTACCTGATCTTCGCGATCATCGCGGGCATCATCGGCGGTGCGATTTCGGGGTTCATGCGCGCCGAGCTCGCTGCGCCGGGCCTGCAGCATATGGGCTATCTGGTCGATTTCCTTGGCGGCAACGGTGCCAGCTTCGATGAACAGGGTCACATGTGGAATGTGCTGATCACGGCGCACGGCCTGATCATGGTGTTCTTCATGGTGATGCCCGCCATGATCGGCGGCTTCGGCAACTGGTTCGTGCCGCTGATGATCGGCGCGCCGGACATGGCGTTCCCGCGCATGAACAACATCTCCTTCTGGCTGACCGTGGCCGGCTTCTGCTCGCTGCTGTTCTCGCTCTTCGTTCCGGGTGGTACGGGGCTGGGCGCGGGCGTCGGCTGGACGGTCTACGCGCCGCTATCGACCAACGGTTCGGTCGGCCCCGCGGTCGACTTCGCGATCTTCTCGCTGCACCTCGCGGGCGCGGGTTCGATCCTTGGCGCGACCAACTTCATCACCACCATCTTCAACATGCGCGCACCGGGCATGACGTTGCACAAGATGCCGCTCTTCGTCTGGTCCGTGCTCGTCACCGCGTTCCTGCTGCTGCTGGCTCTGCCGGTGCTGGCCGCGGCGATCACCATGCTGATCACCGACCGCAATTTCGGCACGACCTTCTTCGATGCGGCGGGCGGCGGCGATCCGGTGCTTTACCAGCATCTGTTCTGGTTCTTCGGCCACCCCGAAGTCTACATCATGATCCTGCCGGGCTTCGGCATGGTCAGCCAGATCGTCGCGACCTTCAGCCGCAAGCCGGTCTTCGGCTATCTCGGCATGGCCTACGCCATGGTCGCGATCGGCGTGGTCGGCTTCATCGTGTGGGCGCACCACATGTATACGGTCGGCCTCGACGTGAACACAAAGATGTACTTCACCGCTGCTACCATGGTGATCGCCGTGCCCACCGGCATCAAGATCTTCAGCTGGATCGCGACGATGTGGGGCGGGAGTATCGAGTTCAAGTCGCCGATGGTCTGGGCGCTGGGCTTCATCTTCCTCTTCACCGTGGGCGGTGTGACCGGCGTGGTGCTGGCCAATGGCGGCATCGATGACAACCTGCACGACACTTACTACGTGGTGGCCCACTTCCACTATGTGCTGTCGATGGGCGCGGTCTTCTCGATGTTCGCGGGCTGGTATTACTGGTTCCCCAAGATCAGCGGCCGCTGGCACAGCGAATTTCTCGCTCACGTCCACTTCTGGCTGTTCTTCATCGGCGTGAACTGGATCTTCTTCCCGATGCACTTCCTCGGCCTGCAGGGGATGGCGCGTCGCTATCCCGATTACACCGCCGCCTATGCCTACTGGAACGAGATCGCGAGCTTCGGCTACATCATCATGGCCGCATCGGTCGTGGTGTGGCTGGGCAACACGTTCTTCGCCCTCTTCGCGGGCAAGCGCGCCGCGGCGAATTACTGGGGTGAAGGCGCAACGACGCTGGAATGGAGCCTTTCCAGCCCGCCGCCGTATCATCAGTTCGAAACGCTGCCGGTGATCGAGGATCACCACACGGCGGACGATCACCTGAGCGAACGTCCGGCCACCGCCTGACGACAGCCCTTCGCCGGGATACGAACAAGGGGAGGGGCGCGCCGGCAACGGAGCGCCCCTTCGCGCAAAAGAGAAGGATGATGACAGCCATTTCCGCCCCGAACACCAATCCGGCACAGGCCACCATGCCCGCCGACTGGCGCGATTTCTTCGCGCTCACCAAGCCCAAGGTCATGCGGCTTGTGGTGTTCACGGCGCTGTGCGGCCTGCTGGCGGCACCGGGCAGCATTCATCCGGTCATCGGCTTTACCGCGATCCTGTGCATCGCGCTCGCTGCAGGCGGAGCGGGTGCGCTCAACCAGTGGTGGGAAGCGGACATCGACGCCAAGATGAAGCGCACTGCGGGTCGGCCGCTGCCGATGAAGGCGCTGCGTCGACAGGATGCGCGCGATTTCGGTCTGGTGCTCTCCGGCTTTTCGGTGATGACGATGGGCCTTGCCGTCCATTGGCTCGCCGCCGCCGTCCTCGCCTTCAGCGTCTTCTTCTATGCCGTGATCTACACCATGTGGCTGAAGCCGCGCACGCCGCAGAATATCGTCATCGGCGGTGCGGCAGGCGCTTTCCCGCCGCTCATCGGCTGGATCGCCGTGACGGGCGAGATCACGCTGATGCCGGTCCTGCTCTTCGCGATCATCTTCATGTGGACGCCGCCGCATTTCTGGGCGCTCGCGCTTTGGGCGAAACCCGATTACGCCGCGGCCAACATTCCGATGATGCCCAATGTTGCTGGCGAAGCATCGACCCGCCGCCAGATCCTTGTCTATTCGGCGCTGCTATTGCCGCTCGCCGGTACGCCTTGGTTCATTGGCGGCACCGGTGCGATTTACGGTGTGTCGGCGCTGGCGCTGTCAGCGGTGTTCCTCGCGCTGTCCGTCCCCGTCGGTACGCGCCGTGCAGTCGAGGACGACAGGATGAAGCCGGAAAAGCGGCTCTTCGCTTTTTCCATTCTCTACCTCTTCGCGCTCTTTGCGGCGCTCGTCGTCGATCGGATGGTGCTGGCATGACGCCGCAGGACGAAGAAGAATTCAAGCGCCGCCGGAAGGCTCGCAACGCCGTGTTCGGCATCGTGCTGCTCGGCTTCGTGGTGCTGTTCTACGCCATCACCATCGTGAGGATGGGCGACTGATGGCCAGCGCCCCTACACTCGAAAGCCGCAACCGCAAGACGATGCTGGCGATGTTCGGCCTGGCGCTGGGCATGCTCGGCCTGGGCTACGCCGCAGTGCCGCTCTACGACCTGTTCTGCCGCGTTACCGGCTTCGGCGGGACGACACAGGTGGCGAGCGAGGCCGAGGCCGATATTGCCGCGCGCCTTGCCGCGAGCGCGGGCGGAGCGAGCTATTCGATCCGTTTCGATGCCAACACCGCGCGCGACCTGCCGTGGGAATTCAAGCCCGTGCAGGTGACCGATACGGTCGCCATCGGCCAGCGCGACATGGCGACCTATACCGCTCGCAACAATAGCGACCAGCCGATTACCGGCACCGCCACATTTAACGTCGAGCCGGAGCAGGCGGGCCGCTATTTCCACAAGATCCAATGCTTCTGCTTCACCGAGCAGACGCTGCAGCCGGGCGAGGAAGTGCGCATGCCCGTCCTTTATTACGTCGATCCGGCAGCACTGGACGACCCGAACATGGAAGGGGTGGAGCAGATCACCCTGAGCTACACCTTCCACGAAGCCATCAAAGACGATAACGACAGCTAAGGCTCTGGACCCGCGCCGGTGCGGCGATTATGGGGCAGGGCAAATTCTAGGATCAGGACAGACACATGGCCGGCGCCAAGAACCACGATTATCACATTCTCGATCCCGACATCTGGCCGCTGATCGGCGCGCTGTCCGGGCTCGTGTTCACCAGTGGCATGGTCATGTTCATGCACGCCGACTATTTCGGTGAGAGCTGGCGCATTGTCCTCGGCATCGGCATTGCCGGCCTGATCGCGACCTTCTGGGGCTGGTTCTCCAAGGTGGTGAACGAGGCCGAGCGCGGCGATCACACGCCTGTCGTCCAATTGCATATGCGATACGGCATGATCCTGTTCATTGCGTCCGAAGTCATGTTCTTCGTCGGCTGGTTCTGGAGCTTCTTCGATTTCGCCTTGTTCCCGACGGACCTTGTCGAGGTCATTGGTGGCCAGTTCCCGCCCGCCGGGATCGAGGCGGTGATCGATCCGTTCAGCCTGCCGCTGCTCAACACCATCATCCTGCTGTGCTCCGGCACCACGGTGACATGGGCGCACCATTCGCTGATCAATGGCGACCGGGACGGGCTCAAGAAAGGCCTGTGGCTGACAATCGCGCTCGGCGTGCTGTTCTCGGCCATCCAGGCTTACGAATATGCCGCCGCGCCCTTCGAATTCGGTGGCAACACCTATTCCAGCGCCTTCTACATGGCGACGGGCTTTCATGGGTTCCACGTGCTGATCGGCACGATCTTCCTGATTGTCTGCCTCGCCCGCACCTATAAGGGGCACTTCACCTCCCGCCAGCATTTCGGTTTCGAAGCGGCGGCCTGGTACTGGCACTTCGTCGATGTGGTTTGGCTGTTCCTCTTCATCGCCGTCTATGTCTGGGGCGGCTGGGGCGCAGAGACTCACTGATAAGGGAAGGGCGCGCATGACGCAGCGCCGCATTCCGATCATCCCGACCGTGGTGGTGGTTGCCGCCGCCGCTGTCATGGTCGCGCTCGGCTTCTGGCAACTTGGCCGTGCGGATGAAAAGACGGCGCAAATCGCGCGATATTCGCAGACCGATCAAAGTGTCGCACCGCGCGAGCTTACACGCGAAGGTGTGCTCGATGGCGAGCAGCTTTATTCGCCGGTCACGCTGGATTGCAATCGTCCGCTAGGCATTCGCAGCACGGCGGGCACCAGTGCGGAAGGGGCGAAGGGCTTTGCCCATGTCGCCGAGTGTTTCGACGTCGGTCCGCAAACCGTCGAGGCGGCGCTTGGCTTTTCCCGCAGACCGCAGTCGCCGGAGTGGGCCGGCGGCCGCGTCATAGGAATCCTCGGCCCAAATGGCAAAGTCGTCGCCGACCCGCCGCTTGCCGATCTTGAGCCGCTGGCTCGTCCCGATCCGAGCGATCTGCCGAACAACCACCTCGCCTATGCGGGCCAGTGGTTCTTTTTCGCGCTGACGGCATTGCTGATCTACGGCTTCGCGCTACGAAAGAAGTGGCGCGAGCGGGATTAGCCATCTTGCCGCGCACCGCAGCGCTCGCTACGCCGCAGCGCAGCATGAAATACGTCTCGACCCGCGGCTCCGCGCCTGTTCTTGATTTCGAGGGCGTCACCCTCGCCGGCCTTGCAAGCGATGGCGGGCTGTACGTGCCGGAAGAATGGCCGCGCTTTGCCCCTGACGAGATCGCCGCGATGGCGGGCCTGCCCTACGCCGAACTTGCCGTGCGCGTCATGGCGCCATTCACCGCAGGGTCGCTCACCGAGGACGAGCTGCGCGCGCTGTGCGAGGCCGCTTACGGCACCTTCGCGCATGAGGCGGTGACCCCGCTGGTCCAGCTCGACCATCGTCATCACCTGCTCGAGCTGTTCCACGGCCCCACGCTCGCTTTCAAGGACGTGGCGCTGCAATTGCTCGGGCGGCTTTTCGAACGCTTTCTGAGCCAGCGCGACGACCACCTTACCATCGTTGGCGCGACCAGCGGCGACACGGGCAGCGCCGCTATCGATGCGGTGGCCGGGCGCGAGGGCGTCGATATCTTCATGCTGCATCCGCGGGGCCGGGTAAGCGATGTCCAGCGCCGCCAGATGACGACGGTGCACGCGCCGAACGTCCACAATATCGCGATCCACGGCAGCTTCGACGACGCGCAGGCCGTGGTGAAGCGCATGTTCGTCGACCCGACATTGACGGAGCGCTTTCGTATCGGCGCGGTCAATTCCATCAACTGGGCGCGGCTGATGGCGCAGGTGGTGTACTACTTCGCCGCCGCCCTGCAATTGGGTGCGCCGCAGCGCCAGATCGCGTTCTCGGTGCCGACGGGCAATTTTGGCGATGTATTCGCGGGCTATGTCGCCGCGCGCATGGGACTTCCCATCAAGCGTCTGATCGTCGCCACCAATGTCAACGACATACTCCACCGTGCGCTTTCCAGCGGCGACTATTCTGCGGGCGAAGTCACTCCCACCGACGCGCCCAGCATGG
This sequence comes from Aurantiacibacter aquimixticola, assembly GCF_003605475.1. Classification (NCBI taxonomy): domain Bacteria; kingdom Pseudomonadati; phylum Pseudomonadota; class Alphaproteobacteria; order Sphingomonadales; family Erythrobacteraceae; genus Aurantiacibacter; species Aurantiacibacter aquimixticola. Next base: position 63,765 of record NZ_RAHX01000001.1, read on the forward strand.
ATATTCAGGTATCCAGCAATTTCGAGCGGCTGCTCTTCGATCTCGGCGGCCGCGACGGCGCGGCGTTGGCGGAGCAGATGCGCGGTTTCGATGCCGAACGCGCCATGCAGTTGACCGACAACCAGCGCGAAGGTGCGGCGGGCCTCTTCGCCAGCGTGCGCGCCACGCCGGAGGATACGGCGGCAGCAATGCGCTGGGCGGCAGAGCGTTGCGGCGAAGTGCTCGATCCGCACACCGCCATCGGTCTCCACGCAGCGCGCACGGCCGATCTCGACCTAGCGGTGCCTATTGTCACGCTGGCCACCGCGCATCCTGCGAAATTCCCCGACGCCGTGGAGCGCGCCATCGGGCAGCGCCCGGACTTGCCGTCCCGCATCGGCAATCTGTTCGATCTGCAAGAGCGCTACGACACGCTGCCGGGCGATTACGACACCGTGCGCGATTACGTTGCCGAGCGTGCAACGCCGAGCCGCTGATGGCTAGGGTGGCCGCCAGTCCCATCGTCATGACCGGCAGGGGCTGGTCCGATTACGGCCTCGTCGACAGCGGCAATGGCCGAAAGCTGGAACGGTACGGCGACTATCGCTTCATCCGGCCCGAGCCGCAGGCCATGTGGCAGCCTCGCTTGGCGACAAGCGAGTGGGACGCGCATGGCGAGTTCATCCCCGGCAGCGACGAGGATGGCGGCGGACGCTGGCATTACCAGAAGCGCGTGCCGGACGATGGCTGGCAGCTTGGCTGGAACGAGGTCCGCTTCACCGCCCAGTGCACACCCTTCCGCCATCTCGGCTTCTTTCCCGACATGGCGCCCGTGTGGGACTGGATGCGCGAGCAGCTAGCGGGGCGCGAGGATACAGAAACGCTCAACCTCTTCGGCTACACCGGCGTCGGCTCGCTGGCGCTGTCGCGCCACGGCCGGGTTACTCATGTCGACGCGAGCAAGAAATCGGTCGCCCAGGCGCGCGACAATGCCGGGCTCTCCGGCATGGAGGACACGCCTGTCCGCTGGCTGGTGGACGATGCGGCCAAGTTCGCCGCGCGCGAGGTGCGGCGAGAGCGGCGGTATGACGGCATCATCCTCGATCCGCCCAAATTCGGTCGCGGTCCGAAGAACGAGACGTGGCGGCTGGAGGACGACCTGCCGGGCCTGATCGGCGACTGCCGCCGACTGCTGGATGGCGACAGCCGCTTTCTCTTCCTCACCGTCTATGCCGTGCGGATGAGCGCGCTATCGATCGGCGGCCTGCTGACCGAAGCCTTTGCGGACTTGCCCGGCCACATCGAGTGCGGCGAGCTGGCGGTGCAGGAGGACGGTCCGGACGGACGCCTGCTGCCTACCGCCATTTTCGCGCGCTGGCGCAACGACTGATCACATATTCCGCAAGTCGGCGAGGAAGCTGCTCACCCGCTCGGCATTGTAGCCGAGATCGGACACGCCGACGCGGCTGACCGAGCGCATATCGACCCGTGTGCTGCCATCGGCGACGGGCGTTACTTCCACGACGACATCGTCGAAAAAGCGAATGAAGCCTGCCGTTGCGGTCGCTTCCAATACGCCTTGTGCGGGATCGACATTGACGATCTCCCAGCCTCGCTCCTCCGCCAGCGTGCGCGCATTGGCAAGGACGGCTTCGGGCGATCGGTCGATCACGACGGGCTGGATATCGGGATAACCTTCGCGGTGCGCGGAACGCCATTCCTCCATATTGTTGAACGGGACCAGATTGTCTTCCCGCAGGGTGAGCTGGCGAAACTCGGGCGGCTCCTCGAGATCGGTCGAGATGTCATGCAGCGGCGGGTGCGCGCGTGCCGGCGCAATCACTTGCGTGTAGATGACGCCAAGCGTCACTACGCTCAGCACGAGGGCCACTGGCGAACGCCAGCCCGCACCGCGCTTGCGCAGCAGACCCATGACAATGCCGACGACCGCGACAACGAACAGGGCGATCATCGGCCACATCATGTACATGAAACCGCGAAAGCCGGTGATTTTGTCGATCAGGCCGTAGCGCGCGAGGATCAGCGAGCCGATCCCGATCAGCAGCACGAGAAGCGCGCCGCCAAGCGCGAACTTGCCGATCAGCTGCGTGATGCGGCTCTTTCCCTTGCTGGTCCCTGCCGGTTCGGTGGCGGTTGTGTCGGTGGTCTCGTTCACGAAATTCTCCCTGTGTCGCTGTCGGCGATGCGCTCGCAGCGGCGATCGTGCAAATTCTAACGCGCTGCGCGGGCAATAGGCTCCCGCTTGCCAAGCTTCGGCCCCGCTGTCATGCCCCGCCGCCATGTCCGACAGTCTCTACCTCGAACTCGCCGATTTCGAGCACGATGTGCATACCGGGATTTACTCGGAGGAAACCGGCAAGCCGCAACCCTTGCGCTTCACGGTGCGGGCAAAGCTGAAAGCGCTCGATTTCTACGACGCCGATACATCGCTGGACGAGAGCAAGAATTACATGGACCTGAAATTCGCCTGTTCCGAGGCACTTGGCGATCGGCATTACAAGCTTATCGAAGCCGTGGCCGATAATGTCTGCGAAACGCTGTTCCTGCAGGACAAGCGGATCGAGCAGGTGGAGGTGAAGATCGTAAAGCTGGCACTGAGCGAGGCTGATGAGCGCATCGGCATCACCCTTACGCGAGAGCGGCGCGGGTGAGTGCGCACCGACTGGAAGCGCGCGGCCTGCCAGAAGCGCCGCTCGATGCCGCTGCGGCGTTTTCCACGCGATTAGTTGCCGAAGCGCGGGCATTGGCGCCGGGCGATCTCGTGATACTGTTCGATCATGCGGACCATACGCATGACAGCTGGCGCCGCGCGGCCGTGGAGGAACTGGCGCGCGAAGGCGTTCCAGGCAGGGTGAATGCGGTGGTCGGGCCTGCGGGCGAGGGGCTGGAGCAGGCCGCCACTTACCTCGAGCGCGCACCTGGCGTAACGGGACAGATCTTCTCTCTCGCCTGAACGCTTTCCTACAGCGTGTCGGTTCGCCCATCGCTGGCGCATGAATGGCTCCCACCACTCTCATCGCATCGCTCCTGGCCCAAGCAGGAAAACCGCAGAAAACTTTGGCTCCAGGACACTGTCACACTTGTCACACCCTTGCCGATTGCCACGCGCGCTCGGGACCGGCACAAGGGTGGTGATGACCGCGCCCGCTCCCCTGATCGACCGCTTCGACCGGCGCGTCACCTACCTGCGGCTGTCGGTCACCGATCGCTGCGATCTGCGATGCGCATACTGTATGCCCGAACGCATGCGCTTTCTGCCCAAGGCCGAAGTGCTGACACTCGAGGAACTGCACCGCCTTGCGCTCGCCTTCATCGATCGCGGCGTGACCAAGATCAGGCTGACCGGCGGTGAACCGCTGGTCCGACGCGATGTCATGGACCTGGTGCGCGCTTTGGGCCGCCGTTTGGGTACTGGGCTTGAGGAACTGACGCTCACCACCAATGGCACGCAATTGTCGGAACATGCCGAAGCGCTGGCGGCGGCCGGTGTAAAGCGCGTCAATGTCAGCCTCGACACTCTCGACCCCGCGCTGTTCGCCCGGCTTACACGGCGCGATGCGCTGGTGAGGGTGCTGGAAGGCATTGCCGCTGCGAAGGCGGCTGGCCTGCGCGTCAAGCTGAATGCGGTCGCGCTGAAGGGGTTGAACGAAGCCGAACTCCCATCGCTGATGGAATGGGCGCATGGTGAGGGCCACGATCTCACGCTGATCGAAGCGATGCCGCTGGGCGAGGTGGATGGCGAACGCGCAGAGCACTACCTGCCACTGACCGCGGTCCGCGATGCGATGGAGGCACGCTTCACACTTGTGCCACTGGCAGGGAGCACTGGCGGCCCTGCGCGCTACGTTAAGGTGGCGGAGACGGGCGGACAACTCGGCTTCATCACTCCCCTCACGCGCAACTTCTGTGCCTCCTGCAACCGCGTGCGTGTCACTGCCACAGGCCAGTTCTATGGCTGCCTGGGCGGCGCGGAGAGCGTGGATCTGCGTGCGGCGCTACGCTCCGACGCACCGGATGCGCGGCTGGACGGGGCGCTGGACGCGGCAATGCGGCTGAAGCCGGAACGCCACCACTTCCGCATCGCGCCCGGTGTCGCACCGACTGTCGGGCGACACATGTCGGTGACCGGCGGCTGATGGCGGTGCGCGTGATCCTGCTCGGCAAGCTGGCCGACCTGGCGGACGATCCGGGGATGACACTGGACGCGCCTGTCGATTGGCGGCGGCTGCTCGACGCGCTCGGCCCCGAGCTTGCCGATGCCGCCCGGCAGGATACGGTCCGCGTCGCTGTCGATGGCGATGTGCTGGGCGACAAGACGGCGCTCGATGCGGGTGAAGGCGCGGAGGTCGCGCTGCTGCCGCCGGTCAGCGGGGGCTGATCCATGCGCGATGTGCAATTGCTGGAAACGGGCTTCTCGCCCGGCAAGGCGCTCGGCCTGTTTGCGAAGGCCCATCCGGAAGCGGGCGCGATCGCCAGCTTCGTCGGCAAGGTGCGGCCCGATGGTGACGTCAAGGTGCTCGAGATCACGCACTATGCGCCGCTTACCCTGCCTGGCATGAAAGCGCTGGCGGAGCAGGCGGAGGCGCGCTGGGCGCTCGACGGGCTGCTGATCCACCATCGTGTGGGCAAGCTACGGCCGCGCTCACCGATCGTGCTCGTCGCCGCTGCCGCGCGCCATCGGAGGGACGCCTTCGAAGCGGTCGATTTCTGCATGGATCACCTGAAGTCCGAAAGCTGGTTCTGGAAACGCGAGCGCCGCGGCACCGGGCAGCAGGGCGCATGGCACTGGATAGAACCGCGCGATCAGGACCGCGCCGATCTTGCGCGCTGGAAGATTTGATCCAGATCAAGGCGCGGATGCGCGAATCGGTCTAGTAGGCTCCTCACAGGAAGGAGACCTCTCATGGCCGAACAACTCACCCGCGAACAGATTGCCGAGGCTGCCGACATTCACGTGGTCCCACCGCGCTACATCCGCAATGCACCCATCGATCGGACATTCGAACTGCCGACGAGGCTGTATGTCGCCACCGTGGGGCTGTTCCTGGCGTATATCGCGCTGATGGCGAAAGGCTTCGCCCATCCCGAAATGGTGTTGCCCGCGGCAATTTTCGTGCTGTTCGTGGTGGCCGGCTTCGGCGTGCCGGGGATATGGACGCGGCTCGCGCCGGAGAACCCTGCGAGGGCCACGAGCTGGGCGCGCTTCAAGCAGGACGGCATCATGACTCCATTCGGCCGCACCAGCGCCCGCGATGCGACGGTGCAGGTGCTCATCCTGCCGGTGCTGATCTTTCTGTGGGGAGTGATCGCGGTGACGATAGCCGCCCTCGTCTGACGGGTCTTGTGCGACCCGCCCGTTGGGCGTCACTCCTCCAAACGCGTGGGATCGAGCAGTTCGATCCCACGCGTTCCTTTGCGCTGTATGGCTCCATCCTTTTCCAACCGCGAAAGCGAGCGGCTCACGGTCTCTATCGTCAGGCCAAGCATGCTGGCCATCTCGCAGCGCGTCAGCGGAAGGTCGAAACGCGCTGCCGGATGGCACGGCGAATCGCTTGCCGCACGGGCCATGGCCAGCACCAGCGCACCGACCTGCGCATCGGCACTGCAGCCTGATCCGAGCGCGAGCAGGTCGCGGGCGGCATGCAGATCGTCCTGCGCTCTTCGAAGCAACGCCCGGGATAGCGCCGGATGCTTGTCCAGAGCCGCTTCCATGCTCGTACGGGCGAAAACGCACAGGCGGCAATCGGTCAATGCAACGACGTCATGCGATGGAAAGGGCGCGAAAAGCTCGCCGACAAACCCTGCGGGGTGTATCAGCGCCAGGATGCGCTCCTTGCCCTCGGCATCGAAGCTCGTGACTTTCAGCGCGCCGCTGATCAGCGTCGCACAGGCCGCATCCCGGTCTCCCGCCCTGAACAGCGTCTCTCCGCGGCCAAGCTGCCGGGCGGTTCCGGCATGTGCGAGTTCGGCACGCTCTTCTTCGCTGAGCACGGCGCAGGCGGCGCTGTCGCGCACCGGGCACGTGCTGCAGGAAAGGCTCATCGTCCGATCGCGGCGAGCAACTCGGCGATCACCGCATCCTCCTCTTCGGCCAGCGTGGCAACGGCGGCGCGGTCATCGGCGATGGGCGCGATGGCTTCGCCTTCGCTCGAAGCTGCGACATAGAGCCTGTCGAGGTCTGCAAGCGAGATCATCACCTCGCCGCGATGCGTTTCCAGGCCGGCCACCGCGACCTGTGCGACGGACCACGCTTCGCTTCCGATCCCGGCGCCTTGCGCGGCGTTCGCACGGCGGCGCGCTTCCGGTACGGCGGCAAGGAAACGACCGTGGGCTGCCCGCGCTGCGTCGACCAAATCCTCCGTTCTCGATAGCACCGCCGGCGCAGGTGGCGGCGGAACATACGGCTCCGGCTCGATAGTGCCGGTGATGCGTTCGGCATCGCGAATCGCCAGCGAGGGATATTCGCCGTCGGGTGCGGCGCAGCCTGCCAGAAGTGGCAGGAGGGCTCCGAAAAGAGCGCATTGAATGGCTCGGCGCGCTTGCATCATCACCTCCTGGCCCTACATCGCCAAAGGAGCGTTATCCAGCGCGCAAATGACGCGTTTTCGGCCCAGCGAGCGGTTGACAGCCCAATACGCTTGGCGTAACGGCGGCGTTCTTCGCGGTGCCCTTATGGGCGCCCTTTTTGTTGTTGCCCCGCTGATGCGGGTGCGGGAACACCAGATAAACGGAATTAGGCACCATGTTCGCAGTAGTGCGCACGGGCGGCAAGCAGTATCGCGTCGCCGAAGGAGACAAGATCGCAGTCGAGAAACTGGCGGGTGACGCTGGTGAGACGATCACGCTGGGCGATGTCCTGCTGGCCGGCGAGGGCGCCGACATGGCGGATGCTTCCAAGGTCACGGTCTCGGCGGAAATCATTGCTCAGGCCAAGTCTGAGAAGGTCACCGTCTTCAAGAAGCGTCGCCGTCACAACTATCGCCGCAAGAACGGCCACCGCCAGCAGATGACGCTGCTGCGCATCGTGGGTGTCGGCGAAGGCAAGAAGGCTGCCGCCAAGAAGGCCGCGCCGAAGAAGGAAGAGGCTCCCAAGAAGGAAGCCGCGACCGAGGCGAAGAACGCTCCGGCCAAGAAGGCCGAAACGAAGAAGGCTCCAGCGAAGAAGGCCGCTGCCAAGAAGGAAGCTACTGCCAAGAAGCCGGTCGCCAAAAAGGCTGCGCCCAAGAAGGCCGCCGCAACCAAGAAGAGTGCCGACAAGTCGGCCGACAAGAAGTAAGGATCACGAACGATGGCACATAAGAAAGCAGGCGGTTCATCGCGTAACGGTCGCGATTCGGCCGGTCGTCGCCTCGGTGTGAAGAAGTTCGGCAGCCAGGAAGTTATTCCGGGCAACATCATCGTGCGCCAGCGCGGCACCAAGTTCTATCCGGGCAGCAATGTCGGGATGGGCAAGGACCACACGCTGTTCGCGCTCGTCGAAGGCGTCGTGCGATTCCACGATGGCAAGCTTGGCCGCAAATACGTTTCGGTCGATGCCATGGCGCAAGCTGCCGAATAAACGGACGATCCGATGAAGGGGCCGTCCACCGGGATGGCCCCTTTCGGAACATGACAATCCGAAAAGCTGGAAGGAGATGGGGCCGCCCCGTCTCCTTTTTTGATTCTCTTTCCTCGTTTTGACGCATCGGCAGCCCAATGGAGGCGGGCGCCGGGGCATGAGGGAGAAGCAAGATGTTCATGCGTACCGAGAGGCTGTTCCTGCGGCCGATATTTCCCGAAGACTGGCGCGGCGTCTTTCGCGGCATCGCGGTCCCCGGCATCGTGCGCAATCTTGCCCGCGCGCCCTGGCCGTATGGCGAGGAGGACGCGCGCAGCTTTTGCGCAGGAGCGGCCGATGGCGATGGGCATCGCTTCGCCATCACCCTTCCCGAAACGCGCGAAGCACCGCTGATCGGGCTGATCGGTTTCGACCCGGACGAGGAAGGTGCTTTCGAGCTAGGCTACTGGATAGGGGAGGCGTGGCAGGGGCGAGGCTACGCCACAGAGGCCGCGCACGGTGTGCTGGCAATCACCGATGCACTTGGGATCGAGGCAGTCGGCGCGGGTCATTTTCTCGACAATCCGGCGAGCGGCCGTGTGCTTCGCAAGCTGGGCTTCGCGGAAACTGGAGAGGTGCGTCTGACAGCCTGTGCGGGACGAGGCGGAGAGCAAGTGCCGACGCGGCGCTATATCCGCCGGATGCCGATGGCGCATCCACAAGCTGCATGATCGTTCAGGCGGTTTCGGTTTCGCGCTGCTGAGCGCTTTCCCACCGCTCGATCAGATCGCGATCGTCGATATCCCACGGGTGGAAGCCTGGCTTGAACCAGGCGAGCCATGGCCGGGCGATCCGGCGCAGCATGCCGGGGCTTACTGTCAGGTAACGGATCAACCGCAGTCGCGCGCCGAGACCGGTGATGCCGTCCTGCGCCAGCAGATCGAGCGCGTCGCGCATGCGATTACGCAGGAACCGGACGGTAACGCGCAGCATGACGATGTTTCGCAAAAGCCACCGCTTGCGATCGGGCCAATCGCGTGTCGCGTGTAACCAGGTGTCGTAAGCGACGGATTTGTGCTCGATTTCCTCGACCGAGTGCCAAGCCCAGAGTTCCGGATCACCCATGCCGTGGCTGATGTGGCGATCCGGCGATTTCAGGAATTCGTGCGCGAACATCGCCGTGAAATGCTCGAGCGCGGCTGTGATGGCGAGCTGCACGATGGGCGGCGCCTTGTGCGTATCGGCGACAAGATCGGCGATGCGCTCGTCGATCACGTCCATCTCGTAACCGGCATCGGCAATCGCGCGATTGAAAGCGAGGTGTTCTCGCGAGTGATTGACTTCCTGCTTGACGAAATCGCGGATCTCGCTCGCCAGCGGTTCGGATACGCCATCGCGGTGCAGCTTCACGGCATCGATGAACATGGCTTCGCCGCGCGGGAAGCTGGCGGAAAGCGCGGCGAACCAGGCCGAAGCGACGGGATCCAGGCCACGCTCCCTCCTCACATCACGCGCAAAGCGCAGGTTCCGCACGGTCAGCGTCGTTTCGGCGCGGCGCTCGGCTTGCCAGTGGGGATGCGCAGTCATAGTCTCGCCTCTGTAACACATGCTGGACTGACAGCAGTGTAAATAGGAAACTGACACTCATGTCAACAAGGAAGCGTCTGAGTCCCGAGGAAAGCCGCGCCGCTGCGCTGGAAGCTGCGCGGGTCTTGCTGATCGAGGCGGGCCCACAGGCGGTGACGCTGAAAGCCGTCGCGGGCCGGGTGGGGCGCACGCATGCCAACCTTCTGCACCATTTCGGCAGCGCCGCCGGGCTGCAGAAGGAGCTTGCCCGCCACCTGGCGCAGACGGTGTGCAATTCCATCATGGATGCGGTCGAGGCAACCCGCGCCGGGATCGGCAGCCCGCGCGAAGTCGTCGACCTGACTTTCGATGCCTTCGGGCGCGAGGGTGGAGGGGCCTTGGCCAGCTGGATGCTCGCCTCGGGCAATGAGGACGCGCTCGACCCGATAATCGAGGCGATTCACAAACTGGTGCACGATCTCCACCCCGAAGAGACCCACGCTTCCGGCGAGCTCAAAATGCACGAGACGACTTTCACCATCGTCCTGCTGGCGTTGGGAGACGCGCTGGTCGGAGAGCAGCTGGCAGAGACGTTGTCGGTCAAGCGTTCGGTTGCGCGGGAACGGGCAGAGGAAATCCTCGTCGCCGGTTTTCTGAGCAATGGCGTCTCGGTCTAGGCTTCGGTCTCCAGCTGCATCCAGTCCGGGACAAGATCCGGCGCGATATCGACGACGCGCAGGTGATCGACGGCGAGGCCCAGATCGGGATATTCCGCCTTGCACCGTTTCTCTTCCGATCGATCCAAAGGCACCACGACGAGCCGGCGGTTGACCTTTTGCCGCCAATTCATCCGCGCTGTGTTTTCCTGCCCGATATAGCAGCCCTTGGAAAAGCTCACGCCGTTCAGTTCCGCAGCGTTGGTTTCCAGCCACAGGATGTCGCCGAGTTCGCCCTGTCCCTCTGCGACGCCATGCTTCAGTCGATGTGCGCGGTAATCGTTGTCACCGGCAGAGATCTCCTCCACAGCGCCGATGCGCCGGAAACCGAGGTGGGACAGGCGCGGATCGGGTGCAAAACCCTCTGCGGGCGAAGCGCTCCAATACACCGCAAGTGTCGGATCGACCTCGATCGCGATCTTGCGCCGCAGCCGATAGAGCGACAGCCTTTTGGCCAGTTCCTGTGCGTGGGCGGCTTCGCAATCGAGCAGCATGTCCATCCCATCGCGCCAGACGAACATGTCAAACATCGCCTTGCCCTGCGGCGTAAGCAATCCGGCATAGACGGGCGTTTCACCTGTCACGTCATTGGTCAGCAAGCCTTGGAGGAAAGCCGCGCTATCCTCGGCGCCGTCCTGCGGAGACACGCGCACCACCGCGCGATCGGTCAATCTGGCCTGATTCATGGGTGACAGATAGGGCGGGTGGCGACATAGGCAATGCGATGATGCGCGCATACGATCAGGTGGTGTTTTCCGGGGGCGGCATTCGCTGCTTCTGGCATGGCGGATTTATGAGCGTCGTCGGCGATTTCGAGGATGTGCGTCCGGCCCGGATCAGCAGCGCATCGGGCGGCGCGCTGAGCGCGGCGACCTGGATCGGCGGGCGAGAAACCGATCTGCTTGCCGTGATGAGCGAAGCCTTTCGCCACAATTCGTCCAATGTCGATGCCGACAGCAGCAATTTCACGCCGCATCAGGAAATCTATCGTGCCGTGGTGGAGGTGACGCTCGACCAGGAAGCGATCGAGCGAATCATGGCAGGGCCGGTCTATGAGGTATACCTCTCCGTCCCTCCGAAGCACGTCGCCCCGCGTGCCGCAGCGGCGCTTTACGGCGTTCTCTACAAGCTCGACCAGGCAGTGCGATCCACGCCGCACCTCACGATGACCACTGCGGCGGGGCTACAGCATCTGTGCGTCGATGCCCGGCAGGCGGCGCGAGACGGCCGTTTGGTCGATCTGATCTGTGCCGCGGCGACGATCCCGCCCGTATTCGATGTGCCCGACTGGGATGGCAAACGCGTCCTCGACGGCGGAATGTTCGACAAGGCGCCATTGCCGAGCAGCAGCCGTGGCGAAACGCTCGTTCTGCTCACCAGCCGCTATCGCAACCTGCCGCAGACTCGCCATCGCACCTATGTCCAGCCGAGCCGCGAAGTGGCAGCGGACAAGATCGACTTCACCGATGCCAGCAAAGTGACCGATACGTGGGACCAGGGCGAGCGTGACGGCGAAGCCTGGCTGGCCAAGCAGAAAGAGGATTCATGACCCAATCGCTCACCATCAGGCGTCCCGACGATTGGCACGTTCACCTGCGCGATGGGGAGATGCTGGAAGGCGTGGCCGAGCATACCGCGCGCCAGTTTGCTCGCGCGATCGTCATGCCCAATCTCAGTCCGCCGGTGACGACAGCCGATGCCGCGCGCGCCTATCGAGAGCGGATCCTCGCGGCGGTGCCGGAAGGCATGGCGTTCGAGCCGTTGATGACCTGCTACCTGACCGACAAGACCGACCCAGCTGACATACGGCGCGGCTTCGCCGAAGGCGTCTTTACAGCCGCCAAGCTCTATCCGGCTGGCGCGACGACGAATTCAGACAGCGGCGTGACCGATGTCGCGAACATCCGCGGCGTGCTGGAGATGATGGCCGAGATCGGCATGGTGCTGTGCGTTCATGGCGAGGTGACCAGCGCCGACATCGACATTTTCGACCGAGAGGCCGTCTTTATCGAACGCGTTCTCGCGCCGCTGCTGGCCGACTTGCCCGCGTTGAAGGTCGTCTTCGAGCACATTACGACCGAGGACGCGGTGCGCTTCGTGGAAGGGCAGGGAGACAACGTCGCGGCGACGATCACACCGCAGCATCTTCATATCAACCGCAACGCAATGCTAGTGGGGGGCATCCGTCCGCACGCCTATTGCCTGCCGGTTGCGAAGCGGGAGAAGCACCGTCTGGCTCTGCGCAAGGCAGCGACTTCTGGCAATCCGAAATTCTTCCTTGGCACGGATAGCGCGCCCCATGCGAGAGAAGCCAAGGAAAGCGCCTGCGGGTGCGCGGGTATCTTCAACGCGCCCTACGCGCTCGAAAGCTATCTTGCGGTGTTTGAGGAGGAAGACGCTCTGGAGCGGTTTGAAGGCTTCGCTTCGCTATATGGTCCGGCATTCTATGGTCTGCCGGTGAATGCGAACACCATCACGCTCGAAAAGCGCGATTGTGCCGTGCCAGACATTGTGGATGCGGGAGAAGTTCGGCTCGTGCCCTTCCACGCGGGCGAGACGTTGGGCTGGACCTACACCGGCTGAGCCGTCGCGAGCCGGGACGCGCGCGATTTTCGCCAGATGTCCCAGCTGAAGATCGCAACCGCACTCCAAATTGCAATGAAGCAGATAAGCTGCGCAGGCTTCAGCGCCTCGTCGAACACTGTCAGGCCGAGCAGGAAGACGAGTGTCGGTGCGGTGAACTGGATGAAGCCGATCGTCGTGTAGGGCAAGGCGCGTGCGGCGGCGGCGAACAGGATCAGCGGGATTGCCGTCATCGGACCGCCGAGAAGGATGCCCACCGTTTCCCAGCCATCGCGCCCGAAGGCGAGGCCATCTTCCGTTGCCGCGCTCCAGCCTAGATAGGCGAGAACGAGTGGCAGCAGGATGATCGCCTCCACCGTCAATCCCTCCAGCGGGCCAGCGGCGACAGTCTTGCGGATGAGACCGTAGAAAGCGAAGCTGAGCCCGAGGACGAGACTGATCCACAGGGTCGTAAGCGCCCCACTCGCCAGCGCCGCGACGCCGATGGCCGCCAGCCCTACGGCGCACCATTGCAGGCGCGACAAGCGCTCTCCGAGAAACACGAGGCCGAGCACCATGATGACGATCGGCAGGATGTAATATCCCAAGCTCGCCGCATAGACATACTCGGACTGGATGGCCCAGACATAGACCCACCAATTGATCGCGATCAGCGCGGAGCTGGCGAGCAATTTCAGCAAAGTCGTGCGATCGGTGAGGCATTTCTTGAGGTGCTCAGCGCGTCCGAGATGCCAGACGACGGCAAGGCAGATCGGCAATGTCAGGAGCGTGCGCCACGCGACATACTCGCCAGCGGGCACGGCCTGCACCAGCAGCAGGTATAGCGGCATGGAGCCCCAGAACAGGTGAGCGCCGAGCCCGTAGGCGAGCGCTCTGCCGCGGGAGATGTCGCCGTCCGTCATCCGTGCGCCGCTAGACATATCGGTGGCTGCCCACAAGCTTTCCGCGCAGTTGCGGTGGGTTCAGCATGGCCACGATATAAGCGGCGGCAAGCTCCGATAGAGAGATAGAGTTTCCGGGCGGTCTTCCCCTGTTGGATCGCTCCGGCTGCGCGGCCCCCGGGTCGTGTTTGTGAGGGGTCGCGCCAAGGCGCTCGTGCTTAGCGGCACGGGCGCCTTGAACTTTTCAAATCTCACTTCTCGGTGAAGCCCACCCCAACGCTGGCGCGGGGTTGCTGCATTTCGGTGCTCGTCACCGGGTAGGCACAATAATCGGCTGCGTAATAGGCGGCCGGACGATGATTGCCCGACAAGCCGATGCCGCCGAACGGGGCGGCACTTGACGCTCCGTTGGTCGGCCGGTTCCAGTTGACGATGCCGGCGCGGATATTGGCCCAGAAGCGATTATACTGTTGCGGCGTTCCGCCTACGAGGCTGGCGGAAAGGCCAAAGCGCGTATCGTTCGCCTCGGCGATAGCCTCGTCGAATTCGTCCACGCGGATCACCTGCAACAGCGGGCCGAAGAGTTCGACATCAGGCCGCTCCGCCATCGCCGTCGTGTCGATCAGGCCGGGCGTCAGGAACGGAAGATCGTCCTCGATGCGGCGCATATGCTTGATTGCCTTGCCGCCGTGGCTAAGCAGGTAGACAAAGCTTTCGGTCAGCTGATCGGCCGTCGCATTGTCGATCACCGGGCCCATAAAAGGTGCGGGTTCTTCGAACGGCCCGCCGATGATCATCCGGTCCGCCAGCTTCTTCGTTTCAGCGATTACCTCGTCATACATGGACGATTTCACGATGAGCCGCCGCGCGGCGGTGCAACGCTGACCAGCGGTGGTGAAGGCCGATTGCATGATCAGCGCCGCCGCATCCTTCACCTTCGGCGTGTCCCAGACCACGATCGGATTGTTGCCGCCCATTTCGAGCGCGACGATTTTGCCCGGCTCGGTCGCCAGCTTGCGATTGATTGCGATGCCGACCTGGGCGGAGCCGGTAAACAGCACGCCATCGACATCGTCATGCGCGACCATCGCCTTGCCCTCTTCGGGCCCGCCGATCAGCAATTGCACGACGCCTTCGGGAAGTCCGCAGCGATTGAGCAGCTGAACCAGCTTTTCTCCGACCGCGGGGGTCTTTTCAGACGGCTTGAAGATAATGACATTGCCCGCAATCAGGGCGGGCACGATGTGGCCGTTGGGCAGATGCGCGGGGAAATTGTATGGCCCTAGCACCGTCATCACGCCGTGCGGCTTGTGCCGTAGCGCAGCGACGCCCTGCAATGCGCTGTCGAGCCTTCGCTGTCCGGTCCGCTCGGCATAGGCGGTGATCGAGATCTCGACCTTGGCGATGACGGCCTGGACTTCGGTTTTCGCCTCCCAAAGCGGCTTGCCGGTTTCGCGCGCAATAAGGTCGGCAAGCTCATCCTCGTCCTTGCGCACTTCATTGGCGAAGCGCCGGGCGAGCTCGATACGATTGGCGTGCGGCAGAGCTGCCCATTTCGGCCAGGCCTTGCGTGCGCGCGCGACCAGCGCATCGACATCGCCATGCTCGCCGCGCCACAATTCCGTGCCTGTCGCAGGCTCGAAAGAGACCAATTCCTGTCGTGATGCCAAAATCGGCGACCTTCCCATTATCTTTGGCGCAAGTTCTTAGAGCGAAGCGAGAAGGGAAGCAAAGTCACATTGTGGACGCATGGCCTCGCGGTGCGGGCGGTTCCCCCAGTGCATCGCCCAACCGCCTTATCGCGGCGACCTTGTCTCTCAACATCTGCCAATCGTCGCGCTTGTCGATCGCGGCCCAGATCGCTTCGACCTCGTCGATGAGCATGGCTTGCGGATCGTGCGCATTCCAATAGCTATCCTCGCTGCCGACATCTGCGTACCCTTCCAGCGCTTCGGCCAGCTTTCCGGCTGCACCGCGCCCGCCGCGATGGCGGTGGAAGAAATGGTCCGGGCCGATCCCCTCTTTGCGCATCGTCACTTCGGCAGCTTCGATAAGTGCCGCGTCGCGCGCAGGCCCACGCTGTTCGACGCCCAATCGCCACGCAAAGCGCCGCATCATCGCTTCGCCGTAGAGCGCCCCGAAACGCTCCAGCGCGGCGATTAAAGGCTGGCTCTCCGCCAAGGGACGCAGGGCGATGGCGAACTGGCCGAGATTCCAGCGGATCGCGTCGGGCTGGCGACCGAAGGCGTAGAGACCCGTCTGATCGAAATAGGCAGCGGTGAAGCGGGGGTCCCATTCCGGCAGCCAGCGCCACGGCCCGTAATCGAAGCTTTCGCCGCTGATATTCATGTTGTCGGTGTTGAGCACGCCATGAACGAAGCCGGCGACCATGTAGCTGGCGGCAAGATCGGCTAGGCGCTCGGTCACCTGATGCATCAATATGATGGCGGGCTCGTCCCTGCCGGGCGCATCGGCGGGCGGCGGCGGCCCAGGGAATGCTTCGAGGCAGTAATCGACAAGCTTTGCCAGCGCCGCATGCTCTTCCAGCGCCATCAATCGCTGGAAACTGCCGATACGGACATGTCCGTGGCTCAGCCGGGTCAGGACGGCTGAGCGGGTGGGCGAGGGCTCGTCATTGCGCCAGAGCTCTTCGCCGGTCTCGACAACGGCAAAGGTCTTCGAGGTGTAGACCCCCAGCGCCTCCAGCATTTCGGTCGCAAGGATTTCGCGCACCGCCCCTTTCAACGTCAGCCGGCCATCGCCCGAGCGGCTATAGGGCGTCGTCCCGCTTCCCTTGGTGCCCAGGTCGAGCAGCCGGTCCTGCCCATCCCGCAATTGTGCGAAGAGAAAGCCGCGCCCGTCGCCGATTTCAGGATTGTAAGTCTGGAACTGGTGCCCGTGGTAACGCAATGCGAGCGGCTGAGGCAGATTGTCCGGCAATGGCATGAACTTACCGAAATGGCGGACAAAGTCTGTGTTCGGCATGGCACCAAGACCGACAGCCTCGTCCCACCTGTCATTGCGAAAGCGTAGCTCGGTTTGCGGAAACTGCGCCGCTTCAACCGGATCGGCGAGAAAACCCGCCACCTTGCGAACTTTTATGCTTGGGCGATATTCTGAAGGTTGCGGTTCGGCGCGCATGCCATCATTAGTGGCCCTCGAAGGCCCGGCCCGCAAGCCGGGCATTTTTGCGCGAGGGAGCGAGCGTGGGCGATCAAGCCTATCGGGATGGCAGCTGGCAGAGCGGCGATGGGCTGACATTGCACTTCCGCGATTATCCGGGACGTGACGACCGTCCGCTGATTCTTTGCATCCCCGGCCTCACCCGCAACGTCCGCGATTTCGAGCCGGTTGCCGAAGCCTTTGCCGGCGAATGGCGGATCATCTGCGTGGACCTGCGTGGCAGGGGCAAGAGCGATTACGCGAAGGACGCCGCCAGCTACACGCCTGCGCAGTACGTGCAGGACATTGCCGCGCTGTTCGAGCAGGAGAAGCTGGAGCGTGTCGTGGCCGTCGGAACATCCCTTGGCGGCATCGTCTCCATGCTGTGGGCCGCTCAGACCCCCGAGCGATTTGCGGGCGTGGTGCTGAACGATATCGGGCCGACGATCGAGGAAGAGGGCCTTGCTCGCATTCGCGATTATGTTGGCCAGGGCCGCAGCTTCCCGACCTGGATGCACGCCGCCCGCGCTCTGCGTGAGACCAACCTGCTCGCTTATCCCGATTACGCGACACAGGACTGGCTGCGGCTGGCAAAGCGACTGATGGTGGTGGGCGGTAGCGGGCGCATTACCTTCGATTACGATATGCGTATTGCGGAACCGTTCTCCGATCCGCCTGCCGAGCCTTTCGACATGTGGCCCGTCTACGCGAAACTTGACGACACACCGGTGCTGGCGTTGCGCGGAGAGCTGTCGGATATTCTCTCTCATGAGACGCTGGCCCGGATGGAGCGCGAATTGCCGAATGTCGATGCCGTAACCGTGCCCCGCGTCGGCCATGCGCCCACGCTCGAGGAGCCGGAGGCTCAGGCCGCCATTGCTCGCCTGCTGGGGAAAGTCGCATGACCAAATCGCCCAGGATCCTGCACCTGCACTCCACCTTCGATGCAGGCGGCAAGGAGCTGCGCAGCGTCAGGCTGATGAACGAATGGGGCAAGGCGGCGGAGCATTCGATTGTTTCGGGCGATCTGGACAGGCGCGGTGCCGCATACATGATCGCCAAAAAGGTGAAGGTCCGCTGGCCGAAATTCCCGTCGCTCACTGGCAGGCCCACGCCGGGTCGGCTGGCCGCGATTGCAAAGGCGATGGCGGGGTATGACCTGATCTGCACATACAATTGGGGCGCGATCGACGCGGTGATGGCGCACACCATCTTTGCCGATGCGTACAAGTTGCCGCCCCTCGTGCATCACGAGGACGGCTTCAACGAGGACGAGGCGGGGCGGCTGAAGCGTCGCCGGAACTGGTATCGGCGCATCGCTTTGGGGCGGACGGCGGCGCTCGTTGTGCCGTCGGCGACGCTGGAGGATATCGCACTCAATGTCTGGGACCAGCCGCGCAGCCGGGTGAGGCGCATTCCCAACGGGATCGACACCCGCGCCTTTGCCGCGCCGCCCAAGCGCGACATCCTGCCGCGCCTGCTTAAACGCAAGGGCGAATTCTGGGTTGGATCGCTCGCGGGCCTGCGCGCGGTCAAGCAGCAGGACATGCTGGTGCGCACGATCGAAGGTCTGCCGATGGAATGGCAGCTCGTGATTGCCGGGGAAGGGCCGGAGCGCGAGGTGCTGCTGGCCGAGGCCGAGCGCATCGGCGTGGAGGACCGCGTTCATCTGCCCGGCTTCGTGTCCGATCCGCAGAAACTCGTCGGCCTGTTCGATGTCTTCGCACTGTCCAGCCAGTCCGAACAGTTTCCCATCTCCGTGGTCGAGGCGATGGCGGCTGGCTTGCCGATCGTCGCGCCGCGCGTCGGCGATATCGGTGCGATGGTGTCGAGCGAGAACGGCCCCTTGCTGGTCGATCCGGGTGACGAGCGGGCGCTGGAACGATCGCTCGCGCAGCTTGCCGCCGATCCGGCGGAGCGCAAGCGCATCGGCGCGGCGAACAAGAAAAAGGCGCGCGAGGAATTTGACGAGCGCAAGATGATCGAGCGGTATCGGGGCCTTTACTGGGGGCTGATGGACAAATATCCGCGCCCAGCAGCCTCCGCTCCGGCGCGGGAAGCTTAAGCCACCATTCACCGGAGCGGGGACACTCTCTCCTCTTCGATTGAAAAGGGCGTCAGCAGCGCCTAACAGCGCGCCAGTTCGAACCAAACCGATAGATAGACAGACGAACAGCCTTGGCCAAAGCTTCCACACCCGCGAAACCCGTCCAGACTCCCGGCAAACCCGATCGCGAGCAGGAAATGCTCATGCGCGAAGTCGACGAGGCCGTGCGTCAGGACCAGGCGACCACTTTCGCCAAGAAGTACGGCGTGCCGCTCGGGATCGCCATCGTCCTTCTGCTCGCCGCATTCGGGGGCTATCTCTTCTGGCAGAACCAGACGGAGAGCCGTCTGCAGGGGCAGTCCGAAGGTCTCGTGCAGGCGCTGGACGAACTGGAAGCGGGCAATGCCGGCATCGCCGATACCGAACTGTCGGCTCTCACCGATGGCGACGATGGCGCCGCTGCGATGGCAACCATGATGCGGGCCGGCATCGCTGCGGAGCGCGGGCAAGCCGATGAAGCGGCGACGCTGTTCAACGCTGTCGCCGACAATGGCGAACTGCCAGCGGAAATCCGCGACATCGCCGCGATCCGCGCCGTCACCGCGCAATATGACGATCTTCAGCCGCAGGCCGTGATCGACCGTCTCGGGCCGCTCGCCCAGCCGGACAATCCCTATTACGGCAGCGCGGGAGAGCTCGTCGCGCACGCCTATCTCGCGCTCGGCCAGCGCGATCAGGCAGGGCCGCTTCTCGTAGCGATTTCCAAAAATGAAAACGTGCCGCAATCCATCCGTAGCCGCACGCGCCAGCTTGCCGGCTCGATCGGCTTCGATGCTATCGAGGATGTCGATGCCGCGCTGGCAGAACTTGTCGGTGACGGACCGGGTGCGCCCGGCGCGGCGCAGCAAACGGCCGCTCAGCCGGCCGAATGAAAGCAGACCACTACCGTATGACCAAGACCGTATCCCGCTCCGCCATATCCATCGCTCGTGCCGCCCTTGCGCTCGGCGTCGCGCTCTCGCTTTCCGCGTGCGAAACGCTGGGCATCGGGGGCGGTGACGACAAGGAAGACGAAACGCCGACGCTGGGCAATCGCCAGCCGATCCTGTCCCGCATCGCAACGGAAGTAGTCGCCGATTCCGCGCTCGCTGGCACGGCCGTGGTCGTGCCGCCGGCGGAGACGAACGAAACCTGGGCGCAGGCCGGGGGAACGGCGTCCAAGGTGTCGGGCCACGTGACGCTGTCTGCAACGCCGACGCGCGTCTGGACCGCCGCGATCGCCGGCACGACCAATACGCGCCGGCTGGCAGCAGCGCCAGTCGTTGCGCAGGGTATGGTATTTGCTGTCGATACGTCGGCCGTGGTTCACGCCTTCGACGCAGCGACCGGCACACCGCGCTGGCGTCACCGCATCGAAGTTTCCGGCGATCTCGAAGATGCGACCTTTGGTGGCGGTGCGAGTTATTCCGACGGACGCATCTATGCCACCAATGGTGTCGGCGATGTCGTGGCGCTCGACGCGGCGACCGGCAACCAGATCTGGCGCGTAAAGCCGGGCGGCCCGCTGCGCGGCGCGCCGACAGTGGCGTTCAATAACGTCTTCGTGATGACGCAGGACAACCAGATCTTCGCGCTCGCGGCCGAAGACGGCGACGTGAACTGGCAGAAAGCCGCTGCCATCGGCCAGCAGGGCGTGTTCGGCGTCGCCGCTCCCGCGGCTGGGCAAGGCACCGTTCTGGCAGGCTTTTCCAGCGGCGAGCTCGTCGCCTATCGGTATGAGAACGGGCGCGAGCTGTGGTCCGACGCTTTGGCGCGTACCTCCATCTCCACGCAGGTCGGCACGCTGACCGACGTCGACGCCGATCCGATCATCGATCAGGGCCGCGTTTATGCGCTGGGGCAGGGCGGCCGCATGGCTGCGTATGAATTGCTGACCGGCCAGCGCATCTGGGAGCTCACTTTGGCGGGCATTTCCACGCCCACTATCGCCGGCGAATGGGTCTTCACCCTTACCGACGATGCGCGCATCCTTGCGATCCAGCGCAACTCCGGGCGCATCCGCTGGATGACCCAGCTCGACCAGTGGCGCGATGTGAAGGACAAGGAAGGCCCGATCTTCTGGACCGGCCCGGTCCTGGCCAGCAATCGCCTGTGGATAGCCAGTTCGCAGGGTTACGTGAAATCGGTCGATGTGATGAACGGCACCGTGGCGGATTTGACGCAGCTGGAAGACGGCGTGACCCTGCCGCCCGTGGTCGCCAACAACATGCTTTACATCCTCGACGATCGCGGACGGATCCACGCCTTCCGTTAAGGATCGGGTGCCACCGTCCCGTGGCGGCACAGTGGCGAGAGGCGTTACCCGCCATTTAACCCTTCGCGGTTAGACCACCGGTACCATGGACGTTCGCTCTGACACTGCCTTGCGGCTACCCGCTAGCGATGTTTCGCCTTGGGTCGGCTTGATCGGCCTGGCAACGCTGCTGAGCTACATCCTGTTTGCGCGTAGCTTTCCCGAAATCAGCGCAGCGTTGGGGTTCGAAAACGATCTCGGGCGGCTGTCCGGCCCGTATTCTGCGCTGCTCGCAATGGTTCTCACCGGTGGTGCGATGGCGGCATGGTCCGTATGTGTCGAGAAGGTGCATCGCAACCCATCGACCGGGATCGACTGGGATCGCCGCCGCCCCGTCGCCGACGTTCTGAACGACTCGATTACCAAGCTCGCCGGGCTTTGGGCGACGTGGTTCATCATAGCCGGGCTGTACTGCCTCGGTCGTTGGTATTGGGATGGTGCCTACCTCTTCGCAATGCAGGTGATGGGCGCGGCAGTCGTGCCGTTGGTGCTTCTTTCCGTACCCTACGTGATCTGGATCGACCGGGTCATGGACGATCCGCGCGACCAGTCCTGGCATTTCGGCGCGATGCTGATCGGGCGCGAAAATTTCGACGTGGAACTGGTGAAGAAGCACTGGCGCGCCTGGATCATCAAGGGGTTCTTTTCCGCCTTCATGATCTCCATCCTCCCGAGCGGCTTCGCAGCGGTGGTCGACTCCGATGTAACGGAGATTGTCCGCGATCCGGTCCGACTGGGCGTACTGCTTTTCGAGCTTCTGTTTGTCATCGATGTGCAGATCGGGACGGTCGGATACCTTCTGACTTTCCGCCCGCTCGATGCTCATATCAGGAGCGGCAACCCATTCCTCGCGGGATGGCTGGCGGCGCTTGTCTGCTATCCCCCGCTCGCCTGGGGCGTGCTCGGCAACATTCTTCAGTATGAGGTGAACACGGCGGACTGGGCTTACTGGCTGGCGGACTATCCTGCGCTGCTATGGCTGTGGGCAGGCTGGCTGGTGTTCCTCACTGCAATCTACGCCTGGGCGACCGTCGCCTTTGGCATTCGATTCTCGAACCTCACCTATCGCGGCGTCCTGACGAATGGACCATATCGTTTTACACGCCATCCAGCCTACGTGGCGAAAAACCTTTTCTGGTGGGGTTCCGTCCTGCCATTCCTCGTCACGAATGGATCGATGGTGGACATGATCCGCAACACCGCCTTCCTCGCTCTTGTCAGCGGTATCTATTACTGGCGCGCAAGGACGGAAGAAGCGCATTTGTTGCTCGAGGATGAGAAATACCGGGAATATTGGGACTGGATGCAGGAAAACGGCGCCATCACATCGCGGATTGCCCGGCTGCTCGATCGGATGAATCCGCGCAAGGGCATGAGCGGCGCTGTGCAGCCCGCGGAATAGCTACCCGCCAGCATTGCCTACGACGAAGCAGGCGGCAGCCACCAGCGCCCCGGCCAGGCGATTTGAGCGAAACCGGGCAAGCGGATTGTCCGGGTCCGCAATATCGAGCGTCGCCACCTGCCAGAACAGGTGCAGCGCGGCGGGAGCAAGAGCCAGCAGTGCCACCACATCGCTCCGCAACAGCCAGAAAGCGAATGCCCAAAGGCCTATCGCCAGCGCGTAGAACATCGCAACGCCAGCCTTGACCCTGCCGCCCAACCGCAAGGCCGAACTCTTTATGCCGACCAGCGCGTCATCTTCCCGGTCCTGCAGCGCGTAGATGGTGTCGTAACCGACGGTCCAGAACACCGCGCCGGCATAAAGCGCCAGCATGGCCCCGAGATTGTCGGCCCGCAGCGCCGTCCAGCCGACGAGCACGCCCCAGTTGAAGACGAGCCCCAGCCACGCCTGCGGCCACCACGTGATCCGCTTCATGAAGGGATAGGCGGTAACCATCGCGAGACTGCCGAGTGCCACAAGCTGTGCCGTCAGCCGCAGCTGAAGCAAGACGACGAGACCAATCAGGCACAGCGTCACCAACCAGCCCCACGCCGCCCGCTTGCTTACTCGACCGCTGGCGATAGGCCGGGCGGCGGTGCGGGCCACCCTTCGATCCAGATCGGCATCGACGATATCGTTATAGACGCATCCCGCAGCGCGCATGGCGATGGCACCCAGAAGGAGCCATCCGATCAGCGCCCACTGAAAGCCCGCGCCGGTCAGCCACACACCCCATGCGCATGGCCAGAAAAGCAGCCACCAGCCGATCGGTCGATCGAAGCGACCCAGCAAGGCATAATCGCGCAGCGGCTGCGGCAGGCGCTCGGCGAGCGACTTATGCTGGCTGTCGGGCGTGATTGTCTCGGCGGTCACGGCTTGCCTGTTAGCGGCGCTTGCCCCTAGTGCCTAGCCATGCCCGCCACGCCAGCCTGGCCTCCTCGCTCCGCGCCGCGCCTATTCGTCGAGGACGAACTTGCCGCGGAGCGCACCATCGCCGTGGAGGGCAACCAGGCCAATTACCTCGCCCGCGTGATGCGCGTGGGTGAGGGGGACGCGGTCATTCTGTGCGACGACATTAGCGGTGAATGGACGGCACGGGTGGCCGAGGTCGGCAAGCGGCGCGTCGATTTGCGAGTCGAGCAGCGTTTGCGGGAGCGCGAAGCGGTGCCCGATTTGTGGCTTTGCCCGGCACTGCTGAAGAAAGATCGCTTCGATCTCGTGCTTGAGAAAGCGACAGAGCTGGGGGCCGCGCGCATTCAGCCCGTGCTGACCCGGCGCTGCGTTGCGGACAAGCTCAATCCCGATCGCGCGCGCAGCATCGTCACCGAAGCGGCCGAGCAATGCGCCCGCACCGCATTGCCGAAGCTTGGCGAGGTGACCAGGCTCGACGCGCTGCTGCGGGACTGGCCGAAGGACCGCACGCTCTTCTTCGCCGACGAGCAGGGCGGCGAGGCTGCCGCAGGAGCATTCCCCGAAGCGGGAGAGCCAGCCGCGCTACTGATCGGCCCGGAAGGCGGCTTCGACGATAGCGAGCGCGCCGCTATCCGCGCTTTGCCGCAGGCCCGCGCCATCACGCTCGGCCCGCGTATCCTTCGCGGAGAGACAGCCGCCATGGCCGCGATGGCTCTCTGGATGGGTGTCGCAGGGGACTGGGCGAAGCGCGCTTAGGGCGCTGCCAGGAAAAATTTGCGTGACGCGCGGCAAGGCCGTCGCCTAAGCGCCTGCTCCATGAGGAATTGCCGATGAGCACACGCACCACATCCTCCGGCGAGGAACCCCGCATCCAAAGTCGCGACCAATTGGTCGAACCGATGCAGAAGGGCGAGAAACCCAAGAGCGATTGGCGCATCGGCACCGAGCATGAAAAGCTCGTCTACAAGACCACTGACCACCGCGCCCCCTCCTATGGCGAGGATGGCGGCATCCGCGATATCCTGATGTCCATGCGCTGTTTCGGCTGGGAGCCGGTCGAGGAGGCCGGACCGGACGGCAAAGTGGACGTCATCGCCATGTCGGGGGCCGACGGAACGATCAGCCTCGAACCGGCTGGCCAGCTGGAACTGTCGGGTGCGGCGGTGGAAACGCTCCATCAGACCTGCGCCGAAACCGGTCGCCACCTCACACAGGTCAAAAGCGTCGGAGAAGACTGCAAGATCGGCTTTCTGGGCCTGGGCATGTGGCCGGACAAGACACGCAACGATCTGCCGGTCATGCCGAAACAGCGCTACGCCATCATGATGCGGCACATGCCCACGGTCGGC
Organism: Aurantiacibacter aquimixticola; assembly: GCF_003605475.1. Classification (NCBI taxonomy): domain Bacteria; kingdom Pseudomonadati; phylum Pseudomonadota; class Alphaproteobacteria; order Sphingomonadales; family Erythrobacteraceae; genus Aurantiacibacter; species Aurantiacibacter aquimixticola. The sequence goes on from NZ_RAHX01000001.1 coordinate 88,312, forward strand.
AATCTCGGGCTCGACATGATGCTGCGAACCTGTACCATTCAGGTTAATCTGGATTACAGTTCAGAGGCCGATATGGCGAAAAAGTTCCGCACGGGCCTGGCTCTGCAGCCCTTGGCGACGGCGCTTTTCGCCAATTCGCCATTCACCGAAGGCAAGCCCAACGGCTTTCTTTCCTATCGCAGTCATATCTGGACCGATACCGATCCGCATCGCACGGGCATGCTGCCTTTCGTGTTCGAGGATGATTTTGGCTACGAACGCTGGGTCGATTACATGCTCGACGTGCCGATGTATTTCGTCTTCCGCGACGGCAAATATATCGACGCTGCCGGCCAGAGTTTCCGCGATTTCCTTCGAGGGGAGCTTCCCGCGCTGCCGGGCGAGCTGCCTACGCAAAGCGACTGGTGGGATCATCTTTCCACCGCCTTTCCGGAAGTGCGCCTGAAGAGCTTTCTCGAAATGCGCGGCGCCGACGGTGGTCCGTGGAATCGCATCTGCGCGCTGCCCGCATTCTGGGTCGGCCTGCTTTATGACAATGCCGCGCTCGATGCCGCCTGGGATCTGGTCAAGGACTGGTCGATGGAAGAGCGCGAGGCGCTGCGCAATGCCGTGCCGAAACAAGCGCTGGGCGCGCCGATCCCGGGTGGCCGCACGCTGCGCGATCTGGCGAGCGAAGTGCTCGACATCGCCCATGCCGGGCTGGCAGCGCGAGCGCGCCTCAATTCGATGGGCGACAACGAAACCGGCTTTCTCGGCCCGCTCCGCCGCATCGTCGAAAGCGGCAAAGTCCCTGCACAAGTGCTGCTCGACAAGTTTCACGGCGAATGGGGCGGCGATATCTCGCGCATTTACAAAGAGAGCTTTTAAGCGAGGAGCGCACCTCGCTGCGGCGGAGCGGGGTTCGGGCGCTCCTGCGGCTCCCGCGTCCTTTCCCGTGGATTGCGCGGCGGCGGAAATAGCGGTTCGCGCGGCACGATCTCATTCATGGTCCGCCTCCTCGAAACCGTTCACCCGTCCGACACGAGCAGCGAGGTTAAGCTGTTTCAAGATGGCAAGTCCTTCTTCCAAAGCATTGCTTCTGCAGCGATCCGTCTGCTGCTGAAACAGCGCAGCGAATCGCGACTTGCACACTCATGCAACCTCAAGCTAAGTTGAGGTCAAGCCTTATCCGGAAATTGCAGGAGCGCGCAGCATGGCCGCACCGAGTCTCATCACGATCGGTCATCTTGCCAAACGGACCGGCGTCGCCGTGTCGGCATTGCGTTTCTACGAGGAGAAGGGGCTGCTCGATCCGATCCGCACGGCAGGGAACCAGCGACGATATCTGCGGGGCGATATCCGCAGGGTCAGCTTTATCCTCATCGCGCAAAAACTTGGACTGGGGCTGGGAGAGATCGAGGCGCATCTGGCGAACCTGCCGCATGGCCGCAATCCGACCGTTGCCGACTGGCAGAAGATCAGTCGCGCCATGCGCGCGCAGATCGACGCGCGCATCAACCTGCTCACGCGGACGCGCAGTCAGCTGGACCAGTGCATTGGCTGCGGCTGCCTCAGCCTGACCAAATGCCAACTCTACAACAAGGACGACAAGCTGGGCCTGAAAGGCCCAGGCCCGCGCGCGGTGCTGGATTAAATTTGCGAACTAGCCCGAATGGCAATCGGGGCAGCAGGTCTGGCAGCCTTCGACCTGGTCGAAATGCTCCTTTGCATGATCCATGGCGGTTTCGCATTTCGCGAAATCGCCGAGTGCCTTGCGATTGTCCTCATTGGGCAGGAACTGGCATTCTTCCGAATGCACGACATGGTCGCCTCGATCGTTCGCCTCCGATTTCACGTAGTAATGCGCCATGCCTGTCTCCTCTCATGCGTGTGAGGGGGCAATGGGCGAAGCCCGAGCGCGGTTCCCTATTCCGCCGCCAAAGCTTCCGCTTCGCCAAGGTCCACGCTGACGAGACGCGAGATGCCTTTTTCGACCATCGTCACGCCGAACAGGCGATGCATCCGGCTCATGGTGACGGCGTTGTGGGTGACGATGAGGTAACGCGTCCTGGTTTCGCGAACCATGCTGTCGAGAAGGTCGCAGAAACGCTCGATATTGGCATCGTCGAGTGGCGCGTCGACCTCGTCCAGCACGCAAATAGGAGCTGGATTGGTTAGGAATAACGCAAATATCAATGCCGTTGCGGTTAGCGCCTGTTCGCCCCCCGATAACAGGCTGAGCGATTGCAGGCGCTTGCCCGGCGGCTGCGCATAGATCTCAAGTCCCGCTTCCAGCGGATCGTCGGAATCGATCATTGCGAGATGCGCCTGTCCGCCTTCGAAAAGGCGGCTGAACAACTCTCGAAAGTGGCCGTCGACTTCCTCGAACGCGGCGCGAAGCCGTTCGCGGCCTTCGCGGTTGAGATTGCCGATGCTGCCGCGCAGCCTGCTGACCGCTTCGGCCAGTTCGGCCTGTTCCTCGGCGCTGCTGCCGTGCTCCTGCTCGATCCGCGCCAACTCGTCCGCTGCGACGAGATTTACCGGCCCGATGCGCTCGCGACTGGCGGTGAGCCGGTCCATCTCTTCGCTCTCGAGCCCGGAATTCTTCACCGCGTCCTCATCGAAGTCGAACCGGCCTGGGAGCATCGAGGGGGGCGCCTGGAATCGCTCGCCGGAAATCCGCGCCATTTCCTCGCGGCGCTGCTCCTCGTTCTCGGCGCGCGCGGAAAGCGTGGCGCGCTGCTCTCGCGTGGCGGACAGCGCCTCGTTCAGATCCGACAGTGCGGCTTCGGCCTCGCGTGCTTCGCTTTCGGACGCGCGCACGGCCTCTTCGGCCTTGGCGAGCTCTTCGCCCAGCCGCTTGCGCACTGCCTCGCCGCCTTCGATCTCTTTCATCAGCCCTTCGGGCTTGGCCGCGATGACGGCACGCTCCTCGGCGATTTCCTCGAAGCGGGCGGCCATGCCGGCAAGGCGACTGGCGGCATCGCCCGCGCGCGCCTGCCAGCCCTTGATATCCGACCGCTGCGCCGCCACCCGCTCGCGCAGCACGGCGAGCGACTGGTCATGCGCGGCGAGCGCGGCATTGGCGGCCTGGACGCTCTCGCGCGCGGCTTCATGCCTGGCGCGTGCGGCATCGAGCGCGGCGCGGCCCGTTTCGGGATCGGGCAGCTCGGTCAGCTTCGCCCTGGCCCCGGCGAGCTCCGCTTCGGCGGCCTCGCGCTGTCCGGCCTGATCGGCCAGCGCGGCTGCTTGCTCTTCACGGCGTGTGGCGAGGCGATCGCGCCGTGCTTCGGTCTGATCGAGTGTCCGCAAGGCCTGCCGCTCCGCATCGGCGGCCTCGGCCAGCGCCCGCTCGCGCGCGACCAGATCGGTCTGGAGCGCGGCAAGCGCATCGTGCGCCTCACGCTGCGTGGCCTCGGCTTTTTCCGAGGCGGCTCGCAGATCGGGAAGGTGCTTCTCCAGCTCGGCAAGGCGGTTGTCACGCTCCAGCCGCGCCGCTTCCGCAGCGCCTTCGCCGCGCGCGACGAAACCGTCCCAGCGGCGCAACAGACCGTCCTTGCTGACGAGCCATTCGCCAGGTGAAAGGGTGCGGCCATCGTCTGCCTCAACGACGTGCACCAGGGCGAGGCGCGCCTGTAATTCCGGCGGGCAATCGCGCAAATGCTTCGCCAGACTGTCCGTGACGGGCGAGGGCGTGGCAGACCCGGTCCAGAAACGTCCTTCAGCCTTCCCATCGGGCGAGCCAAGTGGCGATTTGGCATCGCGGCCCAGCGCGGCAGCGAGCGCCCGCTCAAAGCCCGGTTCCGCCGAGACCCGATCGAGCGCGGCGGGCAAGCCGTGCTTGTTGGACTTCTGCCGCTCGCGCGCCTGCCGATCGCGGTCGAGCGCCTGAAATTCACGCTCCACGCCAGCCAGTTCGGCTCGGGCAGTCGATAGCGACGCCGCCGCCGCATCGCGGGCCTCGGTCAGCGCGTCCTTCCGTGCGCGTTCCGTTTCGAGCTCGCTCCGCAGGCTGAACAACTTGTCCTGCGCCGAAACAACGGCAGCCTGCGCGTCAGCCACTTCCCTTTCGGGATCGCTTTCGCCAGTCAGCGCCTCCTGCTGTTCGGCGATGCGCCGGGCTTCACCGTCGAGCCGTTCCAGCCGCGCCTCGGCCTGGGCTATTTCGGATTGTGCCACGCGCCAATCCGCTTCGACGCCCGCGTGATCCGCCGTCGCTTTTGCCAGTGCCAGTTCCGCCGCGCGACCCGCGCGCTCCGCGTCCTCCACCTTTGCTGCCAGATCGGGGCGCGCGGCTTCATCCGCCTCCAGCACCTTCTCGCCCTCGGCGAGCGCAGCTTCCAGCTGCTTCAGCGCCTTCGCCGCATCCTGCGTCATGCGGTCGGCCTCGAAGCGATCCTCTTCCAGCCGTTCCTTCTGCCGGTCGAGATCCTTCAGCCGCTGCTCTGCCGCTTCCAGCTGGCTGGCAAGAGCGGCCATGCGGTGGCCATGCGCGCTTGCATCGTCGCGGCGATCGGCAAGTTCGTCGCGCAGTTCGGCGAGCCGCGCGGCAAGCTTGTGCTGTGCGGCCTGCGCCGCCTTTGCGGTTTGCTGCGCGCCCGCGACCTTCTCGTCCGCTTCCTTGGCTTGGGCGCGCGCTGCTTCCGCCGCAGATGCGGCATCGCGCCAGCGCGCAAACAGCAGCCGCGCCTCCGCCATGCGGATGTCGTCGGTCAGTTTCTTGTACCGTTCGGCCTGCTTAGCCTGCCGCTTGAGCGAGGCCATCTGCGTGTCGAGCCCGGCCATCAGATCCTCGAGCCGTTCGAGGTTCTTTTCCGTGCTGCGCAATTTCGATTCCGCGTCGCGGCGGCGGACGTGGAGGCCCGCAATTCCCGCAGCCTCTTCCAGCATCATTCGCCGCTCGGTCGGCTTGGCGGCGATTACCTGCGCGATCTTTCCCTGGCTGACGAGAGCGGGTGAATGCGCGCCGGTGGCCGCATCGGCGAAGATAAGCGATATGTCCTTCGCCCGCACGTCGCTGCCGTTCAAGCGATAGGCGCTGCCCGCGCCGCGCTCGATCCGGCGCGTGACGTCGAGCGGTTCGCCCTTATCGTCTTTCGCATGTAGCACCACTTCGGCAAAATCGCGCGGCGGTCGGCCGGCCGTGCCCGCGAAGATGACGTCCTCCATCCCGCCCGATCGCATGGATTTGGGCGAGTTCTCGCCCATCACCCAGCGAATGGCTTCCAGCAGGTTGGACTTGCCGCAGCCATTCGGGCCGACGACACCCGTCAGCCCCGGTTCTATGCGCAGTTCGGAAGGCTCGACGAAGCTCTTGAAGCCGCTCAGCCTGAGCTTGCGGAACTCCATGCCTCGTCGCCCCCGCGCTCTCTTACTCGCTCCGGGCGCCGGCGCGCTGGAGCACGGGTTCGAGAACGTCCCAGGTGGTTCCGTCCACCCGATTGCCATTGACAAAGAAAGTCGGCGTACCCGTTACGCCGAGCTCATCCGCCGTGGTGTTGGTGCGCTCGCTCAAACCCTGGACGGCATCCGCATCGGCAAGGCAGGTGGCGGCCTGGTTGCGACTGATCCCGCGCGAGGCGAAGAAGTCGAGCAGCCCTGTCTCGCTCGCCACGGCGACCCAGCGCTGGTTTTCGGGCAGGTTCTCCACCCCTTCGAGCTGCGCGCTCTGCACGCCCGTCATCACCGTGTCGAAATTGGTCCAGACCTGATCCGCCAGCGGGTGGAAGATCTCGTCCGGCCCACAGCGCACGATGCTGCTGATCGTGGTATCGATTCCGTTGCGATCGAAATTGCGCAGCTCGAAGGATACGAGGCCGGTATTGACGTAGTCTTCCTTCAACTCGTCGACGCCGTTCTGAACGAAGCTGGCACAGGCACCGCAAGTGAAGGAGCCGTATTCGATCAGCTTGATCGGCGCGTCGGGATTGCCCAGCAGATACCCCTCTTCGTCCGTTGCCTGTACCAAATCGGTCCATTGCTGGCCCTCCGGTGCAGCGATCGGATCGAGCGCTTCGCCTTCGGCAACCTCTCCACCTTCGGCATCGCCATTGCAGGCGGCCAGGCCCAGCGAGAGCGGGGCGGCGATAAGGGCGAGGGCGATACGGCGTGAGGCGTTCATGTCAGGGTCTTTCCGTCACTTTGCGAACCGGCAGGTTAGACATTGCAGGGCGAAAGCCGAAAGCGCCGCGGCTCGCAGGATGGCGCTTTTGCACAGGCTTGTCCCCATTTAGGCGGGTCTAGCCGCCTTCCAAGACGGTTTCGGCAGGCAAATTGGTCAGCAAAGGACGCAGGGCGAGCCAATTGTGCACTCCGTCGATCAGCTGTCCGTTCAGGACGAAGCTGGGTGTGCCGGGCACATTGTACTGCGCCGCGCCCGCTTGAGAGGCCGCGACGATGGCATCCGCCGCTGCCCGATCGGACAGGCACGCATCGAGCTCGCTGCGCAAATAGCCGCGCCGCTCCATGATGTCGTACCAGCCGAGGTCGCCTGCGATCGCGCGCATCCGCTGTCCGAAATCGCCGCCATTCCAGCGCTGCTGCCGCTGCGGAGAGACGTCTCGGCCGCGCGCCAGCCAGTCCTCCTGCGAGGCCAGCATGGTGCGATGATTGGCGAAGAATTTGTCTTCCGGCCCGCATTCGGTCGCCAGCGCGGCGGCAACGTCCACGATATTGCGAATCATGTGGCGCATTTCCAGCGCGGCGCGCCCCTCATGGACGAGGAAATAGCGCAGCTCCGCCTCGCTATCGCGCTCGAACGTGGCGCAGTGCGGGCAGGTGTAGCTACTGAACACGATAAGCTGGGTATCGGCATCCGGATTGCCAACGCGGTGGCCGCCGCCATCGGTCGCGGAGAAAGTCGCGTTCCAGTTCTGCGCTGCCGCAGGGATCGCGGGCATTGCTATGGCGGCAAGCAGGGCCAGGGCCATGCGGATCATCTAGGTTTCTTCCTCTTTGTTCGCCACACTGCGGGCGAGCGATTCCAGCACCGCGCGCAGTTCCGGGTCTCCGATATCGCGCAAGCCTTCGCCAAGGTCCATCGGGATGGGCTTGAGAGAAGGGGGCGCGGCGCGTTTTTCTCCAGCAGGAGGCGGCTTAACCGCGCCTTGCCGGATCTTGACCTTCGCCACCGCCTTGTAGCCGAAAAAGCGGTTCACCCGCTCCATGATTTCCGGGATCACATGCTGGATCAGCGGCGCATGGGCGGGCGCGACGACGAGCTGCATGATGCCGTCGCTTTTTTCGCCGGGCGGAAAACGGATGCTTTCGGGCGTGCAGACCTTGGCATGATGCGGCCCGACGATCTCCGGCCAGCGGGTGACGACGCTGGACTGAACGAAGCCGAACCGGCGAAAGGCTGCGCGCCCGATCTGCGGGACCAGCTCGGCGACGGGCTTTGCCGGGCCGCCACGCGGGCGGCGGTAAGGCTTTGCCTTGCCCTTCGCGCCGTCTTTCGCAGGCGCACGCGGGGTCTTCCCCGATTTCGGTTTGTCGTCGCGTTCCATGAGAGGCGCCCTCATGCCATAGGCGCGGTGTGTCCGCCACCGTCTCAGACCTGCTTCTCGACTGGTATGACAGCCACGCCCGCGCGCTGCCTTGGCGTGCGCCGCCCGGTGCTTCGCCGACGGATGCCTATCGCGTCTGGCTGTCCGAAGTGATGCTGCAACAGACGACGGTTGCGGCGGTGAAACCGTATTTCACCAAGTTCACCGAAATCTGGCCCGATGTGCAGGCGCTCGCCGCCGCGCCGGAGGACGAGGTGATGGCCGCATGGGCGGGCCTCGGCTACTATTCGCGTGCTCGCAATCTGGTGAAAGCCGCGCGGGCGGTGGCCGAAATGGGTGGCTTTCCCGAAACGGAGGCGGAGCTCCGCAAGCTGCCGGGGCTGGGCGAGTATACCGCTGCCGCTGTCGCCGCGATTGCGTTCGGCCAGCGCGCTGTGGTGGTCGATGCCAATGTCGAGCGAGTGGTCGCTCGGCTGTTCGCCATTGAGCAACCACTGCCCGGTGCGCGCAAGGCGATCCGCGAAAAAGCCGATGCGATCACGCCGGATAAACGCGCGGGCGATTTCGCGCAGGCGATGATGGACCTAGGCTCGAGCATCTGCACCGCGCGAGATGCGAAATGCCTGCTATGTCCGCTGGCGTCGAAATGCGAAGGGCGGGCGAGCGGGGATCCATTGCGGCTGCCGGTAAAGGCGAAAAAAAAGGCGAAGCCGCAGCGCAGCGGCACTGCCTTCTGGATAGAGCGGGATGGCGCGGTTTGGCTGATCAAACGGCCCGGCAAGGGGATGCTCGCGGGCATGCGCGCGCTGCCCGACGACGGCTGGAGCGCGCGCAAGGATGGCGACGGCGAAGCGCCGGTCGAAGGCGCCTGGAAAGCAGCGGGCGTGGTGCGCCACGGCTTCACCCATGCCGATCTCGAACTCGGCGTTGCTGTCTATGCGGGCGATTCCAAGCCGCAGGGCACGGGCGAATGGTGGCCGCTCGACCGGCTCGACGATGCGGGCCTGCCGACCCTTTTCGCCAAGGCGGCGCGGCTGGTGCTCGCCGCTAGATGAAACCGCCGCCCAGGATCAGGCGAATCGCGGCGATTGCAGCGATGATCAGGCAGAAGTTGCGGCCTGAATTGCTGCTGGAGAGCTGCCCTATGACGATGCCCACGACGACCAGCGGCAGAGCGAACCAATTGCCCCAGCCGAGAAACGGAATCTGCGAGGGTATGACGATGACGAGCGAAAGCAGGCCGATGAGGATAGAGACGACGTTCAGCATGCGTTATAGATAGATAACACAGTGGCGTTTCGCAACCTTGCTGTGCCACCCGGCGCTGCCTAGGTTCGACAGCTTACGGCCAGGCCGCATTCCCAGCAGGACACCCCCCCGATGTTTTCCGATCTCGTCTCCACCCCCCTATCCCGTCGCACCACAATTCGCGGCGGCATCGCTCTTGGCGCGGGGATGGCTGCAACCACGCTGCCACTGGGCGCGCCTGCTTTCGCGCAGAGCGCTTCTGCCGCAGGGCGCTGGCCTTCCGTTGCGCAGTTCATCGACAGTTATGTCGATACGCGAAAGGTCGCAGGCATGGTGGCGGCGATGGGCTTTGGCCAGCGCGCCCCGGACTTCCTGTCGGAAGGCGCGCGGACATTCGGCGGCGCGGATGCGGTCGGCCCAGACACGCTGTTTCGCATCTATTCCATGACCAAACCGATCACCGGCATGGCGGTGATGATGCTGGTGGATGAGGGCGCGCTCGGCCTGGACCAGCCGCTGCACGAAATCCTTCCCGCCTTCCGCAACATGCAGGTACAAAAACAGTATGACGGGCCGATCACGGCGGACAATCTGGAGCCTGCAGCGCGCCCGATCACCATCCGGCACCTGCTCACGCATACGGCCGGCCTCGGCTACACGATCGTCCAGAACGGGCCGATCAAGGCCGCCTATTCGCGCGCCGGACTGGTGCCGTTTTCCGCCAGCCGCATGGCGCTCGCTCAGGATCTGCTGGGCGGGACTCCCGCACCCTCTCTCGCGGCCTTCGCAGACCGCCTTGCCCAAGTGCCGCTGGTTCGCCAGCCCGGCTCGCGCTGGAGTTATTCGGTGGCGACCGATCTGCTGGGCCGCGTCATCGAAGTTGCCAGCGGAATGGACTTCGCCGCTTTCCTGCAACAGCGTTTCTTCACACCGCTGGGCATGGACAGTACCTTCTTCCGCGTTCCGCAGGGCGAGGCGAACAGGCTTTCGGGCAATTATTTCCTGATGGGCGGCGTGCCCGTGCCGATCGACCTGCCCGGCAGCTCCGTCTTCCTCGACGAGCCGGCATTCCCTTTCGGCGGCGCGGGCCTTGTCTCCACCGCGCGCGATTACGACCGCTTCCTGCAAATGCTCGCCGGATATGGAGAGATCGATGGACAGCGCGTGATGAGCGAAGCGGCAGTCCGGCTCGGCACGTCCGACCTCTTTCCCGAAACGCTGGCCGCCAATGGCCGTTTCACCACAAGCGACGGGCGCAGTTTCGGCTTCGGGGCGGCAGGGCTAGTCGGGCAGGGCGAGGCTGACGGTCTGTTCGGCTGGTTCGGCGCGGCGGGCACGGCAGGCCTCGTCAATATGCGCGTCGGCCTGCGCCATACGCTGATGACGCAATATATGCCGGCCGAAAATTACGACGTGCAGCAGCGTTTTCCCATCGTCGTCGCCCAAGACGCGATGCGCATGCTCCCATCGTGAACGCCGCCGCGCCCGTTCCTGCGCTGACCGGCCATGGCATGGACCGGGATGACCATACGCGCGCCGATCCGCAGCGGCTGAAGGCCATGCGGAAGCGCGCCGATGCGAAGCTGCTGGCGATGGACGGCCTGCTGCCCGAACTGGACGAGAACGCGCTGGTCTATCGTCCTCTGGAAGGCGAGGCGGACGATCTGGTCTATCTCGGCCTGAAGGACGGTGCGCCGATCTTCGCCGCGCTGACCGAAAAGGGCGACACCCGCCCCGCTTACGAGCAACGCCCGACCCGCGCGCTGATTATGCGGCTGGGCGCACGCGATCTGGCGATTTACGCCGGTGCTCGCAGCCTGGTGGATTGGCACGCGCGCCATCGCTTCTGCGCCAATTGCGGCCAACCCACCACGCTCGCGAAGGGCGGCTGGCAGCGCAATTGCGATGGATCGACGGGCTGCGGCGCTTCGCATTTTCCGCGCACCGATCCGGTCGCGATCATGCTTGTGGAGCATAACGGCCATCTGTTGCTCGGCCGCGGCGCTGGTTTTCCGGAAGGGGCCTATTCGGCGCTGGCCGGATTTATCGAGCCGGGCGAGAATATCGAGGAAGCCGTCGCGCGTGAAACGCTGGAAGAAGCGGGCGTGCGTGTGCAGGACGTGACCTATATCGCCAGCCAGCCCTGGCCTTTTCCATCGAATCTCATGATCGGCTGCCACGCTTTTGCGCTGGATCGCGATATCGTTCTCGACAAGACGGAGCTGGAGGATGCGCGCTGGTTCAGCCAATCCGAAGTGGAAGAGGCCATGGCGAGGGGTCGCGGCTCGACCAGCTTTTTCGCGCCTCCTCCAGAAGCGATTGCGCACACGCTGCTCGCCTGGTGGCTCGATATAAAAGGTTAGTGGCGCACACGAGAAAGGCGGGCAACGCCGATGCGCTACCCGCCTTTCTCGATCACTAATTTCTTTCGTCAGCTCTTTCGCGAATCCTGCATCGCGGCGAGCGTTTTCGGACCCTTCATCGCGTCCTGCTGCGGATTGTCGCTGCCCACGGCGGGTTCGCGATTTTCCGGATCGGTCGCGCGATTGAGTTCACCTCTGGTGCCGACCTGCTTGGGCACTTCGCCCCCGGAGCGGCTGCCCTGCGAGGGCGAAAGACCGTCCTGCATGCTGTCGATCAGTTCATTGTCGGGATGGCGGTTCTGGCGTTCTGGCATTGTAATCTCCTTTGCCTTTTCAACGGGCGAGGGCGGGCAGGCGTTCCGAATACATGCGCCGTTCATCGCGATTTGGCTTCGGCTGCGCGACGCCAGCACGGAGCATTTATGACTTTTCGCATTCTCGCCGCGGCCATCGCTCTGACAGTCGCCGGTGCGGCGCAGGCGCAGGATCATCTGGTTGCCAATGCGCGCGAACCGATCGACATTCTTGTCAACGGCCAGCCGGTGCGGATGCTGATCGCGCCAGACGCCGTGCAGGCACCCGCCGTAAACGCTGCGGCGGCGGAGAGGCTTGGGCTGGAGCCCAGCCTTTTCAACTTCGTGTTCGTGATCGGCCCGACCCATCTGCCCTTCCGCACCGACACAATCCGCTACGAGGCGCAGGGCGAGCGATTTCGCCGCCGCACCGCTTTCAGCGAAGCGATCATCGTCGACGGCGCGGACGGAGTTGTCGGCCCGGCCGGCTTTCCGCATGAGCGCGTGACGCTGCGCCTGCGCGCGCAGACGAGCGATGACCGTGCCATCGTCCTGCCGCTGCACAAGATGGGGCGTACGCTCGCGGGAACGCGGATCGAGGTCGGCGGGGTGCCGATCCACGTGGCCTTCAGCTTCGACAGACCGGAAACGCTCGTCAGCGCGACCGGCGGTGCACTGATTGCCGAGGGGCAAGGCGGTTACTTCGACGGGGAAGCGCAAGAGATGGATATCCTTTACAAGGTGGCACGCCCCGTCCGCCCGCTGACCTTGCGTGAACCGCTGATGCTTGGCGAGCTGGAAATCCGCAACATCGCCGTGCGAACCAGCGATCATGGCAGCTCATCGACCATCGGCGAGAGCGCGCCCGATCCGGACGAGATCGTCGTCACCGCGCGCGACGACGACATGCCGCGCCAGCGCATGTATGTCGGTCTGGACACGATCGGCCACTGCGCCAGCATCGCCTACGATTTCGAGGAAGAGACGCTGACACTGATGTGCCCGGATCAGCCGGCAGCGCGCTAGATCAATCCCAGCCGTTGCAGTTTGCCCGCCAGGCGGCCGGGGATGAGATCGCCCACATCCTCGCCGTCCTCCAGATCGCGCGGGGGTTCGCCTTTCAGATAGCGCCAGCCCTGATGCGCGCGCTTCGGGCGCGGCAGCACGCGGATGAGGCGTGGCTCCATCTCGATCCGCCAGCGGCCATTATCGGTCTGAGAGAAGCCGAGGATCGGCGAACGGGCGACCAGATTGTGATCGTGGATCCAGAAGAGCGATCCGCCGATGCATTCCTCCCACCGCGTCGGGCGATAGCGGGTGGTCAGATGAGGACTGCTGCGCCCCGCATACCACCGCTCGATATCGCCGAAGCTCTTCGCTCCGAAAGCGATCTTGGTCAGATGCAGCGGCATGGGGTGAGAGATAGGGTCGCCGGCGCGATCCTCAAGCACTGCGCAAGTCGCCTGAAACCCGCACGGATTTGCGTTTCCCAAAAATCCTGTAAGACTTCGGCATGCGAGATGACTGTCCGATCGGAAACGCCATCGTGGCGGGTTGGACACAGGAAGGGATGACACCATGCGTTACACTCTGGCCGCGGCGCTTGCCGCACCCGCACTCGTGATCGCGACGCCCGCCGCGGCGCAGGATCCAGTCGGCTATTGGGAAGGCATGCTCGATGCGGGCACGGTGCAGCTGCCCATCGGCGTGAATATCGAGCGGGCCGCGGACGGCACGCTGACCGGGACACTCGACAGCCCGGCGCAGAACAGTTTCGACATTCCGGTCGGCGAGATCGTGCAGGAAGGCGACAGCCTGACCATCACCGTACCCGTCATCGGCGGCCGATACGAGGCGGAGTGGGACGCGGCGCAGCAGGGTTGGCGCGGCTTCTTCAATCAGGGCGGGCAAGCGCTGCCGCTTGCTCTCACCCCCGGCACACGGCCCGAGCGCAGCGCTGCCGCGCAGCCTGCGCTCCCGGCGGACTGGGCGATCCCGGCGAATGATGCGGTGTCCGAGATCGTGGGCGAGCGGCTCGCCATGCGGCCGGGCACCGGCATGGTGGTCGGCATGCTGACGCCCGACGGCATCCGCGTGGTCTCCAATGGGCCGGGCGAGGGCACGCCCTACGATGCGGACACTCTGTTCGAAATCGGCTCCATCACGAAGGTCTTCGCCGCATTGCTGCTTGCCGACATGGCGCTCGACGGCACCGTTTCGCTGGACGATCCGGTGGCCGACTACCTGCCCGACGGCGTAACCATGCCGAGCCGGAATGGCCAGCAGATCACGCTGAAGAACCTTGCCCGCCACGATAGCGGCCTGCCGCGCTTGCCAGATAATATGGCCGCGGCAGACATTCGCGATCCCTATGTTGATTATGGCGAGGCGGAACTGCTCGAATTTCTCTCGGGCTACGAGCTCACCCGCGATATCGGCAGCGAATATGCCTACTCCAATCTCGGCTTCGGCCTGCTCGGCTACGCGCTGGAGCGGGCGGGCGGTGCCGATTTCGAAACGCTGCTGCGCCAGCGCATCCTCGATCCGCTGGAGATGACCGATACTGCGATCACGCTCAGCGACGAGCAGCAGGCGCGCTTCGCCACCGGGCGCGACGAATACAATCGGGAGACGCTGGCCTGGAGCATGAACGCCTTGTCGGCCGCCGGGGCGCTGAAATCCAACGCCACCGACCTGCTCAAATTCGCCCACGCCGCGATGGACCCGCAATCGGCGATCGCGCCCGCCATGCAGCTTGCCCTGTCGGACCTGCGCGATGCGCCGGGCTATCGCAGCGGACTGGGCTGGATGGTGGCAAACACGCCGAGCGGCATGATCGCCATGCATGGCGGCGGCACGGGCGGCTTTCGCGCGCATGTCGCCGTTCAGGAAAATACCGGGCGCGGCGTGGTGGTACTGACCAACAGCGCCATAGAGCCCTCGACGCAGGACATTGCGCTGCACCTGCTGGCCGGCGCGCCCCTGGCCGAGGCGCAGCCCGTGCCCGATGCGCCCGTCGAAGTGGCGCGCGACGAAGTAACCCTCACCACCGCCCAGCTGGACCGCGTCGTCGGCACCTATCGCTTCGGCCCCGGCGTGGATCTCGTCATCACGCGCGAAGGCGATCAGCTGATGGCCGCGGTGACGGGCCAGGCCGCCTTGCCGATCTATCCGCGTTCTCAGACCGAATTCTTCTACCGCGCCGTGAATGCCGAAGTGGCGTTTGCCGAGGAGAATGGCGAGATAGTCGGTGCGACGTTCACGCAAGATGGACGGGTGTCGCCGCTGACGGTGGTCGAGTGAGGGGTCCGATTACTGGCTCATCTCAAACGGCCTTTTTGCCGGTGCCAGTCGTGTATTCGAAGGAAGAGACTACAGGCCGATCTCAGGAACACTTCCCAGTCGCTCGGATCGGTTACGAATGAAGCACGTGGTAGTCATCTCCTACCCTGTGCTCAATTGGCGCAGTCTGGCCATACCTCTTCGCCAGCGATGGCCCTGTTCAATTGTCCGAAGGACCATTCGTTTCCCCGGATGAAGAAATCGAACATGGTTTGCCATGTCGGTCCATCGCCATAACCAAGGCCCCAGCTGGTGATTTGCGTTCGATCGCGATCAAGCGGCGTAAACTCGATGACATTGTAAAGATTTTCGCGCCGCGCGTAGATTTCCTCGTTCATCCACTCTGCTTCGCGCGCGGTGTCGAGGTTCGATTGCAGGGTCAGCAGGTGCTGCGGCACGAAGTTCACGATGGTAAGCTCGATCGTATTGGCATCTCCGATGGAAGCGCAGCTATCGTAGTGCGTTCGGATCGTGCCCCCAGTCCTCAGATCGACATCGGCCACAGGTGCCATCCAGCGCATGACCTGGCTCGGCTCGGTAAAAAACGCCCACGTCTGTTCGAGGTCGGCATCAACGATCACCGATTGCTTGAGAGCCATTTCACTCTCGCTGATACGCACCATCTCGGACATGACCACACCGGCCGCATCTTGTTGTTCATCTTGGGCAGCAGCACTGACCGATGGCGTCGTGGCGAGCGCGCCGAACAATATCAGGGCAAGTAGCGTATTTCTCATCGGTTCAGCTTCTCCATCGAGAGGGTTGGTCGCTCATACACTGCTCCGATGCAAGGAAGATGGAAATCAGAGCGCGCACCCTGTGATTTCGGATGGCGCTTTGCTGTCCTACACCATTACCGCCGTGCCAGCCCCTCCCGTCCATGCATATCCGCCCGCTAGCTCAGTATTTACGCCCCTCACAGCCGCGCTGCGTGTGCCGGGAATTTCTTCCTCAGGACACAGTCACACCTGTAACACCCTTGCGTTTGGTGCAACACTCACACGGTGGCGAGGCCTGCCAGGACGGCGAGGCCGAGGAAGGCGAAGAAGCCCATCGAGTCGGTGATCATGGTCACGAACACGCTGCTCGCCACCGCCGGGTCCTGGTCCAGCCGCTCGAAGGCGACGGGCACCAGCACGCCCGCCATGCCGGAGACGATGATGTTGACGATCATGGCCGCCGCGATCACCGCGCCGAGTTGCGGCGTGAACAGCAAGGCGGTCGCGATGCCGATCAGCACGGCGACCGTCGCGCCGTTCATCAGCGCCACCTTCAGCTCCCGAAGCAGGATGCGCTTCGTGTTGCTTCGGGTGAGCTGGTTCATGGCGATGGCGCGCACCGTCACCGCCATCGTCTGCGTGCCGGCATTGCCGCCGATGCTGGCGACGATGGGCATGAGGATGGCGAGCGCCACCAGCTGCTCGATCGCGGCGCCGAAGAAAGCGATGATGGCGCTGGCCACAACGGCGGTGCCGAGATTGGCGATCAGCCAGCGCACGCGGGCGGAGTATGCGTCGCGCAGCGGCTCATTGATATCGCCTTCGCCCGCGCCCGACAGCAGCATGACGTCCTCGTCCGCTTCCTCCTGGATGATGTGGACGATGTCGTCGACCGTCAGCTGGCCGACCAGTCGCCCGCTCTCATCCACCACGGCGGCGGAGATCAGGGCATACTTCTGAAAGCGGAGCGCGACCTCTTCCTGGTCCATGCCCACGGGGATCAGCGTCTGGTCCCGCTTCATCACGTCGGTCAGGGCGATGTCGCGCGGGGTGCGCAGGGTCCAGCTCAGCTGGCAGGATCCGACCGGGTGGTAGCGGTGATCGACGATGAACACTTCCCAGAACTCGGTGATCAGGTCGTCGCTCTTCCGCAGATAGTCGATGAGATCCCCCACCGTCATGCTTTCTGGCACGGCAACCAGCTCGCGCTGCATCAGGCGGCCCGCGCTCTCCTCCGGATAGGTGAGGGCGCTCTCGATCGCGGCGCGGTCCCCGGGTTCGACTTGGGACAGGATGGCGCGCTGGTCCGGCTCGTCGAGGTCCTCGATCAGCTGGACGGCATCGTCCGTCTCCAGCTGTTCGACGATGTCGGCGACCGCTTCGGGCGGCAGCGCCTCCAGCATGTCCTCTCGCACGTAGTCGTTGAGCTCGGCGATCACCTCGCTGCCCATCAGATCCGTGATGGCGGCGGCGAGCATGGTGCGATCTTCCCGCTCGAACAGCTCGAACAGGTCGGCAATGTCGGCCGGGTGGAGCGGCTCGACGAGGTCATACGTGCTGTCCTCATTGTCGTCGCGCAGGCTCTCGCGGACCTGGCGGACGAATTCAGGCTTCAGCCGGTTCTCCTCGTCGAACTGCTCGCCTTCGCCCTGAACGGGTGTCTCGACGTCGCGGTCCTGGAGATCGGTTGCGCTCATGGCGAGCGGTCTATTGCGCTCTCCCGCAAAAGCAAGCGAGCCGTGACATTGCCCCCCAAGTCCCTATGTAGGCGCGCAAACGCAATCAGGAGACACCGCATATGGCTGACCAGACACTCACCTTCACCCTCGACACCGGCGATGGGGACGGCAAGGACGTGGTCATCAAGCTGCGGCCGGACCTTGCGCCCAAGCATGTCGAGCGGATTACCGAACTGGCCAAGGACGGCTTCTACGATGGCGTCGTGTTCCATCGCGTGATCCCCGGCTTCATGGCGCAAGGCGGCGATCCGACCGGCACCGGCATGAGCGGCAGCGACAAGCCGAATCTCGATCAGGAATTCAGCGATCACGCCCATACGCGCGGCACCTGCTCCATGGCCCGCACGCAGGATCCGAACAGCGCGAACAGCCAGTTCTTCATCTGCTTCGACGATGCCCGCTTCCTCGATCGGCAATACACCGTCTGGGGCGAAGTCGAGAGCGGCATGGACCATGTCGACGCGCTGCCCAAGGGCGAGCCGCCCGCCAATCCGGGCAAGATCGTGAAAGCGACCGTGGGCTGATCCGGCTTGCGGGCGGGGCGCTAGAGCCCCGCCTGCACCAGCCAGTCATGGAAGATGCGCACCGGTCGGGCCTCGAGGTCCGCCGGGCGACACATGAACCAGTAGGAATAGGGGCTTTCGACGCGCTGGTCGTATAGCCGCGCGAGACGGGGGTCCTTGTTCCGCGCCAAGTGGTCGTCATGCATGATGGCGATGCCGATGGACTGCGCCGCCGCCTCCAGGATGAGCTGACCGGAATCGTAGTGATCGATTGCGGCAGGCTGCATGCCTTTCAGACCCAGTGCCGCCTTCCATGCCTCGAAACTGGCAGGCATGTCGGTGTGGACGAGGAAGGTCTGCTTTGCCAGCGCCTCGGCATCGGGCGTGTCGCCAAGCTGCTTGGCGAGCTCGACATTGGCGATGGCGTGGATCGTGTTCTGATCCAGCTGAACGCTGTAGAGCGAGGGATCCGGCTCCGCGGTAAGCCCGATCGCCGCGTCGAGCGTATCGCCGACGCGGTCAATCAGGTGCGGGCCGGTATCGATATCGAGATGCAGGCGCGGATGGCTGGCGCGCAGCTCGCCAAGCCGTGGGAAGAGGCGCTGTGTGCCGAAAAGCGGCATCACGCCCAGTCGCAAGCGCATCAGCTGCAGGTTCTCGCTCTGCGTCTCGACCGCTGCCGCGAGCGCCTCGAGCTGCGGGGCGACCGCATCGTAGAAAGCGCGGCCTTCATCGGTCAGCCGCATGGTCTGTCCCGAGCGGGAAAATAGCTTGCGTCCCGTAAACTCTTCCAGATTGGTAATCCGGCGTGAAAGGGCCGAAGGGCTCAGCGCAAGCTCATTCGCCGCCGCACGCGCGGAGCCGAGCCGCACGGTGCGGATGAAAGCCTCCAGGGCGCGTAAGGGCGGAAGACGACGCACGGCTGTCTATGTCGCCAGCGCGGGGGCCGGTGTCGAGAGGCAATCGCAAATGACACGCAATTTTTCGCTGCATCGCAGCATGCATGCGCCCGATCACTCGTCTTCGTCGTCGCCCGCTTCGGGCGGGGCATGAAGGCGGAGGCGCGTGACATGCGTTTCGTCGCCCTCCATCACCTCGATCTTCCAGCCGCTGGGATGATCGAGCACGGCGCCGGGCTGCGGCACCTCTTCGGCCAGCAGAAAGGCGAGGCCGCCCAGCGTGTCGACCGGCTGCTCGACCTCGGCCAGCTGCTTGTCGCCCACCTTTTCGGCCACATCATCCAGTTCGGCGCGGGCGTCGGCATCCCACATGCCGGGATTGACTTCGATCAGATGCTCGATCGGATCGTCGTCGTGCTCGTCCTCGATCTCGCCGACGATTTCCTCGACCAGATCCTCGATCGTGATAATGCCGTCCGTGCCGGAAAATTCATCGACCACGATAGCCAGATGCGTACGGCGCGCGCGCATGTCGGCCAGCACATCCATCGCGCCGCGCGCCTGCGGTACGTAGAGCGGCTGGCGCATCAGCGTGGACCATTCTTCGGGCGGCTTTTCACCGCTGGCGAGATAGGCGAACACATCCTTGATGTGCATCATGCCAATCACTTCATCGAGCTGGCCCTGATATACCGGCATGCGGCTGATGCCGTGTTCCGCGAAGGCGGCGACCATCTCGTCCCAGCTGGCGGCGGCGTCGATGGCGATGATCTCGCTGCGCGGGATGGCCACGTCATCGGCATCGTGCTCGCTGAAATGCAGGAGGTTCTTGAGCATGACGACCTCGGCGGAGGACAGATCGCTGCCATCCGCCTCCTCGCCGCCATTGCGCGCGGCCTCGTCCTCATGCTCGTCGATCGCCTCTTCCAGCTGCGCGCGCAGCGAGGTGTCGGCATCGTCTTCGAACAGGCCGCGGATCGCGTTCCACAATCCGCCGCCGCTGCTACTGTCCGCGTCTCCCGATTGAGAGCCGTCCGGTTTTTCGGTGTCGGGCATCGCCCTGTCGCTAGTCCTTATTCGGTTTCGTGAGCGGTATATGGGTTCGCGATGCCCAAAAGTGCAAGCGCCTTCACTTCCATCGCCTCCATTTCCTCGGCATCGGCATCGGATGTCTCGTGATCGTAACCGGCGAGGTGAAGCATGCCGTGGACGATCAAATGCGCTGCGTGGTCCTCCAGTGATATTTCTTTCTCGCGCGCTTCCCGGGCGCAGGTCTTATGCGCAAGAGCAATATCACCGAGCATTTCCGGCGCGCCTTCATCGGGGTCGAGATGCACGAGATCGGTGCGCTCGACCATGGGAAAGCTAAGCACATTTGTGGGCTTGTCCTTGCCGCGCCATTCGCGATTGAGTTGGTGCACCACGTCGTCCGTCGTGAAGAGCAGGCTGGCGACCAGACGCGGATTGGCGAGCTCCGGCGCGACCTGCGCAGCAGCATCGGCAGTGCGCTTGGCCAGGTCCGGCCAGTTGCCATCTGGCCATTCCTCGATGTCGATTTCGATCTGCATCTTCCGCCCTCAGGGCGCTGCATCCTCGCCTTCATACGCCTCGACGATACGCCCCACGATCGGGTGGCGGACCACGTCGGCGGCGGTGAAGCGCGTGACGCCGATGCCTTCGACATCTTCCAGCCGCTCGACCGCGTCGGCAAGGCCGCTCATGCGGTCGCCTCCGGGAATGTCCACCTGCCGCGGATCGCCGCAAACGACCATGCGGCTGTTCTGCCCGAAGCGTGTCAGGAACATCTTCATCTGTTCCTTCGTGGTGTTCTGCGCTTCGTCCAGGATCACGAAGGCGTCCGCGAGCGTCCGACCACGCATGAAGGCGATGGGCGCGATCTCGATCTCTCCGCTGGCGATACGCCGATCGACCTGCTCTGGCGGCATGCAATCGTAGAGCGCATCGTAAAGCGGGCGTAGATAGGGATCGACCTTCTCCTTCATGTCGCCGGGGAGGAAGCCCAGCTTCTCGCCCGCCTCGACCGCAGGGCGCGACAGGATCAGGCGCTGCACGCTGCCGGTGATAAGCTGGCTGATCGCCTGCGCAACGGCGAGGTAGGTCTTGCCGGTGCCCGCCGGGCCGAGCGCGAATATGACGTCCTTCTTCGCCAGCAGGTGCATATATTCACCCTGCATGGCGCTGCGCGGCGTGATGGTTCTTTTGCGCGTGCGGATCATGATTGGCGGCGCTTTCGCATCGCCGGTAATGATGCCTTCCAGCGTCGGTTCATTGGACATGGCGATCAGCGCCTCGATCGCGCCGGCGTCCATTTCCTCGCCCGTCAGCAGCTTTTCGTGCATTTTCATCAGCACGTCGCGCGCACGGGCGACTTCTTCAGCAGGCCCTTCGATGGACACCTTATCGCCTCTCGCTGCAATAAACACGCCGAGCCGGTTTTCAATCTGGACAAGATTGGTGTCGAATTCGCCGAACAATGCGCCGAGGACGGCCTGTTCATCGAAGCCGATTTCTATCCGTGCCCGTCCGGCACCGGGCTCGCCCGAGGCGGAACGGTTCAAGAATGCCGGATGGTCGCTGCTGCGGGTGCCGGCACTGGTCGATTTGCGGGCCATCGATTCCTTTCGCTTTGGTCAAACGCAAGATACGCTGCCTGCGACGCGACACAAGACCAAGTCCGCCGCTGCGTGGTGGAAAGCCGCAGGTCGGCAGGGAAGGAGACTGACGGTGCCAATCGCTCGCAAAATTTTCGGCTGCGTCGCCATCGCCACGCTCGCCTGCGCCAGCGCGGCTACCGCACAGGAAGCCGACAGTGCCGAGATCGTGGTGCAGGGTGAGCGGCTCGAGGAGCGAGCACCGTGCGGAGCCTGGTGCAGCGCCTTGCCGATACGCACGGCCCAGATACTCCTGCAACCCGGTACTTCGATGCGCTTTGCGTGTCCGTCACCGGCCTTAACCCGACCGGCTATGCACTTATCCGGGACCGCATCGCAGACAATGCGCGCGATGTCGGCTTGGAGGTTCAGCCGGAGGGATGCCGTGTGAACGCGCTGGTCGTCGTATGGAGCGATCCGGCAGCGGTCATAGCGCGTATCACGGAAGAGCAGCCCGGCATCTTGCCCAGCGATGTGCGCAACAGTGTCGAAGCAGCCATTGCGAGAGACGAACCGGTCATCGTCTGGCACAATGAGGAGAACCGCGACCAGGGCGGTCGCCGGGTGGCGCATTCCAGCGATATTGTCGGAACCGGGGGTTCGGCTTCGGCGCTCAATGTCCAGACCCGCGTCAACACCTATGGCAGGCCAAGCCGCACGTCCTTGTCCTATAGCCGCGGGGTCGTGAGCGCGGCCGTTGTAATCGACGCGGATGCCGCGGTCGGCATGGAGACGGATCGTCTTGCCGACTATGCCACAATGCGCTTGCTCGCCCCCGACCTTGCGCCGCTTCGCGATGGCATTCCCGATCCCTCCAGCGTGACCGCACCATTTCCGAACGAAGGTGGGGCGCAGTGGCTTTCCCGCTTCGACCGCGCCTATCTGACCGCGCTGTATTCGCTCAGGCCGAATGCACCCGCCATTCAGCTCGCAAGGGCGGTTTCGCGAGAGTATGAGCGCGACGAATAGGGCCGCTTCGGAACCGGCTATCCCCGCGCGGCTTGAGAAGGCATGAAAACAAACTTCTTCAAAGTCCTCGTCGCTAGCTTGCCCGCATTTCTGCTCGCGGGCTGTTCCACCATCGGTTTTGGTGGAGACGACGATCGCAGCGTCGACCGCGGCGCAATTGAAGACGCGCTTATCGAAAGGTTCGGGCGCGAGGGGGAGATCGACTACGCGATGGTTTCATACGACCTCGATGATGATGGGCGCGACGAAGCCATCGTGCATATCCGCTCGAATTATTACTGCGGCTCAGGCGGCTGCAACGCGCTGGTGCTGACGCCCGATTTCAACGGCTACCGCATCGTCATGGACGCGACCGTAACGCGTACGCCTATAGCCGTGCTGGACAGCGAGACACGCGGCTGGTCCGACCTCGTCGTCGCCTATGGCGGTGGAGGCAGGGACTATGGCCGCGCCTTGATGCGCTTCGACGGACTTTCCTATCCCGGCAATCCCACCGTCGCCCCGGCAGAGCGCACCAGTCGTCGCGGCGACGTGCTGATCTCGGAAGATCCGGATTACCGCGAACTCGTTGATTGAGCTGAAACCGGCTCCGAAGCGCGCGCGCCGAGCGAATTGGCACCGGCTTCCACCAGCTCTACGCGGACCATGTCACCGATGGCGGCTTCGGCAGTGAAATGGACCGATTGCAGCCAGGGCGATTTGCCGAGCCATTGCCCGGATAGCTTGCCCTTGCGCTCGACCAGCACATCACAGGCGCGCCCAATGCTTGCTTCGTTAAAGGCCAGCTGATCGCGGTTCAGCGCGGCCTGCAGGCGCTGCAGCCGCTCGTCCATGACCTCGCGCGGAATCTGGCTGTCCATCGCGGCGGCAGGCGTTCCGGGGCGAGGAGAATATTTGAAACTGAACGCCTGCGCGTAACCGACCGTATCGACGAGTTTCAGCGTCTCTTCGAAATCGGCATCCGTTTCGCCAGGAAAACCGACAATGAAATCGCCGCTCAGCGCGATATCGGGGCGCGCGGCGCGTACGCGGTCGAGCAGGTGCAGATAGCTTTCTGCGGTGTGGCTGCGGTTCATGGCTTTCAGCACGCGGTCGGACCCGCTCTGCACCGGCAAATGGAGGAATGGCATAAGCTTCTCCTCCTCGCCGTGACAGCGCACCAGGCCGTCGGTGAAATCGTTCGGATGGCTGGTTGTATAGCGGATGCGCTCCAATGACGGCAGCTTGGCGATCGCTCTGATGAGCCCATCGAGACCCTGCGCGTGGCCAATGGCGTCCTCGCCCGACCACGCATTCACGTTCTGCCCCAGCAGCGTGATTTCGCGCGCACCTTGATCGACCAGCCGCTTTGCCTCGTCCACCAGCTCTGTGAAGGGGCGAGAGATCTCCGCGCCGCGGGTATAAGGCACCACGCAATAGGTGCAGAACTTGTCGCACCCTTCCTGGACGGTGAGAAATGCGGTCGGGGAGCGCGTGCCGCGCGACGGAAGCTCGGCGAACTTTGCATTCTCCGGCATGTCTGTGTCGGTGCTGCGCTCTCCCAAGGCGGCGCGATCGACCATATCGCCGAGGCGATGATAGGCCTGCGGCCCGACCACCATGCCCACGCCCGGCGCGCGCTTCATGATTTCCTCGCCCTCTGCCTGCGCCACACAGCCTGCCACGGCAATCATCGGCGTCTTTCCGGCAAGGCGGCCCGCCTTTTCGATGCGACCGACATCGGAATAGACCTTTTCAGTCGCCTTTTCGCGGATATGGCAGGTGTTCAGCACGACCAGATCGGCATCTTCGTCTTCCCGTGCGGGTGCGATGCCCTTCGCTTCGAGCAGTTCGCCCATGCGTTCGCCATCGTAGACGTTCATCTGGCAGCCGAAGCTCTTGACCCTGTAGGTCCGTGGTTTGTCCGTGCTTTTCATGAGGCCCACGTCTTTAGGATAAATTGCGGCGTGATGAAAGCAGTGCCCGCTCGATCTGCCCACGCGCGGCAGCGGTCATGGTCTTGCGATTGGTCAGTTCCTCACCTTCGAGCGGCTGAAAGAAATGCACATCGATGCGCAACGGTTTAAGCCGCGCGAGGATTCGCTTGAAATTGTCGAGCCCCGGCTCCTCTCCGACCCAGGCGATCTGCGGTGCATCGGCATAGTCGAGCAAGACGGGCTGCACGCTGGCGCCCTCGGGCAGGGGTTCCAGCGCGCCGAGCAGACTGGATTTGAAGGGCAGCAGAACTGTGCCATCCGCCGTGGTGCCTTCGGGGAACAGCGTCAGAGTGCCACCGTGGTCCAACGCGGCGCGGATTTGAACGGCCTGCTTGGAAACCTCGGCGCGGCGATGGCGGGCAACGAAGACCGTTTCGTTCATCTCGCACAGCCATTTCAGGAAGCCGAACCGTGCCAAGCCATCATGGGCGACATAGGCGCTGTTCGCGGCTTGCGAGAGGGCCAGGATGTCCATCCAGCTGACATGGTTGGCCAACAATAATGCGCCCGGCACACGCTTGCCTTGCCGACGGATGCGAAGACCGATGACGAAGCCGACGCCGGTCAGGAACACGCGCGGCCAAGTCCGGTCCAGCCCCAGCATCCGCCACAGATAATGCAGCGGCACGCAGATCAGCAGCAGTGCCAGCATCAGCGGCAACCGGAGCGCGATCAGAAGATAGCCGATGAGTGAGATGTGAGCGGTCTGAGCGGCAACGGCCTTCGACATTGCGGGTGCGCTCAGCCCTTTTTCTCTTCACGATCGAGGCGGACGGCATAAAGCTCCATCCGGTGATCGACGAGGCGGTATCCGAGCCGCTCGGCAATGACTTTCTGAAGCGCTTCAAGTTCCGGATCGACAAATTCGACAACCTTGCCGGTTTCCACGTCGATCAAGTGATCATGATGCGCTTCGGGCGCAGCTTCATAACGCGCACGGCCATCGCCGAAATCGTGGCGATCGAGAATACCCGCCTCTTCGAACAGGCGCACGGTGCGATAGACGGTGGCGATGGAAATCTTCGGATCGATCGCGGAGGCGCGCTCGTGAAGCTTCTCGACATCGGGATGATCATCGCTCTCGGACAGAACTTTCGCAATCGTCCGACGCTGATCGGTGATGCGCAAGCCGCGTTCGGCGCAAAGGGCTTCAAGGTCGATCATCGTGCTGCTTCGTCCACCTTTTCAATTCGATCGGTGCGCGCAAGAGAAAAGCGCCCCGAAGCCTTATCGGCCAGAGGCGCTTCACTCAAGCTCGACCCGGAACGAAGTCCCGGATCGCTGGAAGGGCCGTGGCGATTAGCTCGCCTTCTTCCGTGTGGTGCGCTTGCGCTTCACCTTTTCGCCCGGTTTGCGACCCAGGCCGATTTTCTTGGCGAGTTCACGGCGCTTTTCAGCGTAGTTGGGCGCGACCATCGGATAATCGGCGGGCAGGTTCCACCGCTCGCGATATTCCTCGGGGGTCATGTCGTAATTCGTGCGTAAATAACGCTTCAGCATTTTAAGCTTCTTGCCGTCTTCCAGGCAGACAATGTAGTCCGGCTTTACCGATGCGCGCACGGAAACGGCTGGCTCGGGCCGTTCCTCTTCCTTATCCTGCTCACCCAGACCCGACAGCGCGCCATACACCTGTTGTATCAGGGACGGCACAGAATCGACCTCGACGTCGTTATTCGCGACATGCGCTGTTACGATGTCCGCGGTCAGCGTGATCAGCATTTCGTTCGTATCGTTTTCCATGACTTCCATTTCGTTTTCTATTTGCATCCCGCTTTTCGTTCGGCCTGCAAGTGACCGTGTGCTACGCATTTTGCCGGATAAGTGTTCAAAATTCAATGCCGCTTGAAACTATTGCGCAAATCACGCCAGTTTGGGGCAGAATATTGGCTGGTTACACTTCGCGCGCAAAAGTAATCGCGTCGATCGGGCCGCCGACCGCGCCACGATAGTAGCCACGCCGGGTGCCGACACGAGCAAAGCCGAACTGCGTGTAAAGGTGCTCTGCAGGATTGCCCTCGCGCATTTCCAGGAAAAGCCGGGTGACGCCGTTTGCTGCGGCGCGTGTGGCGAACTCCTCCAGCAGCCTGCGACCGACACCCTGTCCACGAAATTGCGGACGCACGGCGATCAACAGCAATTCCTCTTCGTCGGCCGCCCGCCGCGACAGGACGAAGCCCTTTGCATCTTCTGGAACGACATGTTGCGCCGACCCGCCGGCAATCAGGTAATGCGTGTTCGGAGTGATAAGAGCGTCTGACACCTGCTTGCGCGTCCACGCCTCGCCATAGCGCGGTTCGAACGCGTCATGCATCACCGCCATGATTGTGTCGAGCGCGTCGATGGTCATGGTGCGGCTGGTTTGCGTGCGTCAGGCGCGCGGCCGTAAATCGGTTTGAGGTCGGCGATTGCCAAAGACGGCGGCAGGTTTCCGGCTTCACGCGCGTCGGGAAGAATGTGCAAGGCGTCATGAGACGTGCTCAGCATCGCATCGAGCGCATCGGCTTTGCTACCGGCGATGGTTTCGTTACCGCCGCGTGCGGCAGCATCCGCAGGTGCGAGCGATTGGACATTGCCCGCCGGAAAGCCATTCTCGGCGAAATCCTGGACGAAATACTCGCCATGCCCGCCGCTCATGCACACGGTGACCGGGCCTGGTCGTTTTGCCTGCGCCATGGCTGCGACCAGGGCCAATGTCGGATAGCCCAGAACCTGCGCGCCCCACGCGAGACCCAGCGCACGTGCGGCTGCAATGCCGATGCGTGTGCCGGTGAAGCTGCCAGGGCCGAGCGAGACGAGGATGCGATCCGCCCGGCCACGCCGCGGCAATTCGGCAATCATGGGGACGAGCCGCTCGGCATGACCGCGACCCAGGATTTCCCAGCGCCCATCGAGCAGCATTTCATCCTCGAACAGCGCCGCCGAACAGGCTTCCGTCGCACAATCTATTGCCAGCACTCTCATCGCGAGAGCGCCTAGCGCGTCAGATGACTTTGTTGAAGAGGTCGAATTCAGGACGCGGGCTGCGATCGAAAATGGTGGTGCGATCGCCATAGCCGACCGCACATAGCCAGTCGGCGCGGTAGCGCGGCTGATCGGCAAAGAATTCCTTCGTCGTCTTGTCCTGATCGAAGCCCGACATCGGCCCGCAATCTAGGCCGAGTGCCCGAGCGGCGATCATCAGATAGGCACCTTGCAATGCGGAATTGCGGAACGCGCTTTCCTTGCGGCCTTCCTCGTCGCCCTCGAACCAGCTCTTCGCGTCGGTGTGCGGAAAGAGCCAAGGCAAGTTTTCGTGAAAATCGAGATCGTAGCCTATAATGACGACGGCCGGCGCAGTAAGCACCTTGTCGGTATTGCCGTCGCTCACGCATTCGGAGAGGCGCTTCTTGGCATCGTCGGATGTGCACCAGATGAAGCGACCGGGCTGCTGGTTGGCCGATGTAGGGCCCATCTTCACGAGCTCGTAGATCTGGTGGATCTGCTTTTCGGTTACGGGCTTGTCGTGCCAGCCATTGTAGCTGCGCGCCTCGCGAAAAATCAGATCGAGGGCGTCATCGGAAAGTGTGTCGGTCATTGCTGCTCCGTTGCAGGAAGATAGTTTATCGCCACTACGCAGCGGAAGGGCATTTGTTCACAAGTCAGGCCGCGCGCACTTCTTTCACTTCGGGCACGTAGTGCTTCAGCAAACCTTCGATCCCGTGCTTCAGTGTGGCGGTCGAGCTGGGGCAGCCCGAGCATGCGCCCTGCATCTGGAGAAAGACGACTCCGTCGCGAAAGCCGCGATAGCGAATGTCGCCGCCATCGCTGGCGACAGCCGGGCGCACGCGGGTTTCCAGTAATTCGTTGATCTGGGCAACCACGTCTTCCGTGCCCTCGTCATCGCCAAGATGCTCTTCTTCGGCCTCCAGCGGGACGAAAATTCCGCTCGCATCGCCGCCTGCGAAAAGCGGTGCTTCGGAAACGAAATGATCGAGCAGGACCGCGACGATTTGCGGTTTCAAGTCCGGCCAGGCAACGCCCGGTGCGGCGGTAACGGAAACGAAGTCGTGGCCGAAAAACACGCCGGTGACTTCGCCCGTATCGAACAGGGCCTGCGCCAGCGGGCTCACTTCGGCCTCCTCAGGCGTGGCGAAATCGCGTGTGCCGGACGGCATCACCTGCCGCCCAGGCACGAATTTAAGCGTTGCGGGGTTCGGCGTGGTTTCGGTCTCTATGAACATGCCTTGCGATGTAGGGAGCGCGCCGCGCATGGGCAATGCAGGTTTTCGTGGTAAACATTCACCGGACCTTCATTCCTTTCCCGACAGTTGAGTCCCCATGCACCTTCTCCACCGCGCGCCGATCGCCCTCGTTTCCTTCGCACTCCTCGCTCCGCTTCCCGCGCTGGCGCAGGATTGCGTCATCCAGGCTACGCAGGCCGACCAGCCGGCGTATGCCCGTCCGGACGATCCCTGGATCTATCGCGGTACGGATATCCCGGTCGATGAACAGTGGCTGTTCGGCGAGATGCCGAATGGCGTTCGCTACGCCGTGCGTCAGAACGATGTGCCGCCCTGCCAGATTTCACTTCGGGTTCGCATCGATGCCGGCTCTCTGCACGAGGAAGACGATGAGCGCGGCTTCGCCCACCTGCTGGAGCACATGGTGTTCCGCGAAAGCGCCACTTTCGGCCCGGGTGAGGCAATCCCGCATTTCCAGCGGCTAGGTGCGAGCTTCGGCTTCGACACCAACGCCTCCACCAGCCCGACGGCAACGACCTACAACCTCAATCTGCCCAACGCCAATCGCCAGACGCTGGATGATAGCGTCCGACGGTTTGCGGGAATGGTCACCGCGCCTGTACTTTCGCCGGAAAATCTCGCCCAGGATGTTCCGATCGTGCTGTCTGAGCGGCGCGAGCAGGCGGGCGCACAGCGCCGCGTGGCCGAGGCGACGACGGGTACGTTCTTCGCCGGACAACGCCTTGCAGAGCGCAGCCCGATCGGCACGGTCGAGACTTTGCAGGGCGCAACGGCGGAAGCGGTCGAGGCCTTCCACGCGCGCTGGTATCGACCCGAGAATGCCGTCGTGGTGCTGGTTGGCGATGCCGACCCGCGTGTCCTCGCGGCGACGGTCGAGCGACATTTTGCAGATTGGGAAGGCGAGGGCCCCTTTGTCCCGGCACCGGATTTCGGCGATCCCGTCGCGCCCGCGGGCGCCAATCCGGAAAACCCGGTGGGTGAAGTCGATGTGATCGTCGAACCCGGCCAGCCGCGCGGTTTGACCTATGCCGTGCTTCGCCCGTGGGTCGAGGTCGTCGACAATATCGAATACAATCGCCGCAACCTGCTGGGTCAGGTGGCCGCAGCGGTCGTCAATCGTCGTCTCGAGAACCGTGCGCGTGCCGGGGGTTCCTTCCTTTTCGCCGGTATCGGGCGCGACAAGATCAGTCGTTCGGCCGACGGGACTTTCGTATCGCTTGCGCCGCTGACCGATGACTGGGAAGCAGCATTGGACGATGTGCGCAGCGTCATCGCCGATGCGCTGTCGCAGCCGCCGGCGCAGTCCGAAATTGATCAGGCCGTCGCACAGTTCGATGTGGCCTTTGTCGACATGGTTGAACAATCGCGCATTCAGGCCGGAAGCGATCTCGCTGATCAGATCGTCGGTGCGGTCGACATCAGGGAAGCTGTCGCCAGCCCCGAAACCTTTCTGCAGGTGTTCCGCTCCGTCGCGCCGCGTTTCACGCCGGACGACGTGCTCACCGCGACGCAGGAACTGTTCGAAGGCGACGTTATCCGCGCGATCATGCTGACGCCCGAGCCAGGCGAAGCGACTGCGGCAGAACTGCGCACCACACTGGCCACTCCAGTGGCCGCTAACGGAATCGCCCGCGACGATGCCGAAGCCATCGACTTTGCGGACCTTCCGCCCGTGGGTGAACCCGCCAGCCCGATCTCTCGCGATCAGCTCGGCGTGCTCGACCTCGAACAGGTGGTCTTTCCAAATGGCGTCCGCGCGCTGCTGATGGATCGCAATAATGAACCTGGACGGGTCACCGTGCGAGTACGTTTTGGCGGAGGCTGGCAAGCCATTGGCGAGGACGAGGCTGTCTACGCCGAACTCGGTCCGATGGCCCTCGTCAATTCGGGCATCGGCCCGCTGATGCAGAACGATCTCGATCGCATCGCTGCGGACCGCAAACTCAGCTTTGATTTCAGTATCGAGGATGGTGTGTTTGAATTCGAAGGGCTGACCCGGCAGGAAGACCTGGAGGAACAACTCTATCTGTTCGCGGCAAAGCTCGCCATGCCAAGCTGGGATCCGAATCCGGTGGAGCGCGCCCGCGCTTCTGCCCTAATCGCCTATGACAGCTATAACCGCGATCCGAGCGGTGTGCTCAATCGCGATCTCGATTACCTTCTGCGCGGCGACGATCCGCGCTACGCTACGCCATCGCCCGAGGAAATGCGCACGGCAACGCCGGAACGTTTCCGCGAAGTGTGGGAGCGACTGCTCTCGCAAGGCGATATCGAGGTTGCCGTTTTCGGCGATATCGATCCCGATGCCACCATTGCGGCGCTGGGCCGCACTTTTGGCGCGCTGGAAACGCGCGAGCCCGTGCCTGCCGCCATTCGAGCGCAGCCAATCGGCTTTCCCGAAATCACCGACAGTCCGCAGACGCTCACTCATCTTGGCGACGCGGATCAGGCCGCAGCCGTGGTTGCATGGCAGCTTGGCGGCGGTTCGGAAGGCATCGTGCAGCGGCGCAAGCTCGACCTGCTCTCGCAAATCTTTTCGAACCGCTTGCTCGATGGGCTGCGCGAGCGTGCCGGTGCGGCTTATTCGCCGTTCGTGACCTCCAGCTGGCCCCTCGACGTGAACAGCGGCGGTGTGCTTTTTGGTCTCGTGCAGATCGAGCCGTCACTGCTGCCTGCCTTTTTCGAGGAGGCGGAAGAAATCGCACAGGATCTCGCCACGAATGGCCCCACGCCCGACGAGCTCGAGCGCGTGGTCGAACCCGCGCGCCAGTTCCTGATGCGCGCTCAGACCGGCCACACTTTCTGGCTCAACCAGTTGGAAGGCGCCGCCTTCGATGCCAATCGTCTCGCCTATTTGCCCAGCATCTACGCCGATTACGACGAGGCGACAGTGGCGGAAATGCAGGCTTTGGCGCAGCGTTATCTGTCCTCGCCGGGATGGCAATTGCAGATCGTGCCTGCTGAGAGCCGCGACGCGGGGCGCTGATCCGTTTCGCAAGTAACCTTTGCGTGGGGTGCCCGGCGTAGGTAGTAACCGCCGATCACCCCGCATCGAAGGTTTCGACAACGCGCCCGGCGGGGCGGGCAGGCGATGGATTATGGACGTGGCACAGGATTGGACACCGGCAGGCTGGCAGCAGGATCGCTTTACCGCGAAGCACCTGCCTACCTATGAGGACGCAGAAGCGCTTACCGCAGCGACCGAAACGCTTTCCGGATTTCCGCCGCTTGTCTTCGCCGGAGAAGCGCGGCGCTTGAGGGGCGATCTAGCCGACGTGGCGAGAGGCAAAGCTTTCCTGCTGCAAGGTGGCGATTGCGCGGAAAGCTTCGCCGAGTTCA
Source organism: Aurantiacibacter aquimixticola (assembly GCF_003605475.1). NCBI lineage: Bacteria > Pseudomonadati > Pseudomonadota > Alphaproteobacteria > Sphingomonadales > Erythrobacteraceae > Aurantiacibacter > Aurantiacibacter aquimixticola. The sequence goes on from NZ_RAHX01000001.1 coordinate 120,099, forward strand.
GCCCGAACAACATCCGCGACACGTTTCGCGTCATCTTGCAGATGGCCGCAGTCCTCACCTTCGCCAGCAAGCTGCCGGTGGTGAAGGTCGGCCGCATGGCGGGGCAATTCGCCAAGCCGCGCAGCGCCGATACTGAGACGAAGGACGGCGTCACCTTGCCGAGTTATTTCGGCGACAATGTGAACGGCATCGAGTTCTCTCACGAAAGCCGATACAACGATCCCGAGCGCATGGTTCGCGCCTACAGCCAAAGCGCCGCGACGCTGAACCTGCTGCGGGCCTTCGCCAGCGGCGGCTATGCCAATTTGCGCGAGGTGCATCGCTGGACTCTCGATTTCATGGGCCGCAGTCCGTGGGCGGACAAGTATCAGGCGATCGCTGACCGCATCGGCGAAGCGCTCGATTTTATGGAGGCTTGCGGTGTCGATATTGAGGACGATCCGCATTTGAAGGGCACCAGTTTCTACACCAGTCACGAAGCCCTGCTGCTGCCTTACGAGCAGGCGATGACGCGGCAGGATTCGATCACCGGCGACTGGTACGACACCTCCGCGCATTTTCTCTGGATTGGCGATCGCACCCGCTTCGAAGGCAGCGCGCACGTCGAATTTCTGCGCGGGGTGAAGAACCCTATCGGGATCAAATGCGGGCCGAGCCTCGATCCCGATGTTCTGCTTGGGCTGCTCGACACGCTTAATCCTGTACGAGAGCCTGGGCGGATCACGCTTATCAGCCGGTTCGGGCACGACAAGGTGGAAGCAGGCCTGCCGCCGCTCGTGCGCGCCATCCAGCGCGAGGGCCAGCCGGTGGTGTGGAGCTGCGATCCAATGCACGGAAATGTCGTCAAGAGCGAAAGCGGCTTCAAGACGCGTCCGTTCGAGCGCATCCTTGCCGAAGTGCGCGGTTTCTTTGCGGTACATCGCGCCGAAGGCAGCCATGCTGGTGGCATCCATCTCGAAATGACCGGACAGGACGTGACTGAATGCACTGGCGGCGCGGCGGCAATCACGGATGAGGGCTTGAACGACCGCTATCGTACGCATTGCGATCCACGTCTCAACGCGGCGCAGTCACTGGAGCTTGCCTTCCTCCTTGCCGAAATGCTCAACATGGAGCTTGGCGAGAGCAATCGCGCGGCAGCCTGAACATTCGTGATTGCCGACTTAGGGCATTGTCCCTAAGCGGCTCTAGAGCGGCTCTTACAGCAATCGCCCTAAACCCGCGGACACCACACCGGGGGGACCATTTTGCTGCACGATATTCGCCGCCACTGCCAGGAGCCGGTGCTTTTCGCGCTCGCCTGGATCGTGGTTGCGGCAGCCAGCATGGCCCTGCGCGCCTATGGCGAGGCCGCGGTGCTATTGTGGCTGCCATCGGGCGTGGCGGCGGCGGCATTCACCGTCGTTCCGGTAAAGCGGTGGTGGATACTCATTCTGACCATGCTCGCCGCCCAAATCTTCCTATCGCTGGTGTTCGGATCCCGCTGGAGCGACGCGCTCTCGTATTCGATAATCGCGATTGTGCAGGCGATAATAGCTGCTGGGTTGGGCCTGCGTGCCCTCGGCGGACAGCACCGTGCACCTGCGCGCTTTGCGGCAGTTCTTGGTATATTTGGGGCCGCCGTGACGGCTGCGCTCATCGGTGCGGCGCTGGCGCTGCCGATCCGGGCAGATCAGACATTGTCGGAATTCTTCTGGTGGTTTTCCGCCAATGTGATCGGCATTCTGGTCGCAACACCCCTAATCCTGCGGGCCCGTCGTCTGCTGCAGGAGAGCGATGAGGCCGACTATGATCGCATTCTGCCGACAATCCTTGCCGTGTTGTGCCTGGCAGTGCTTGGCACGGCGGTGCTTGTGGCTGGCACTGTCGCTCTTGCCCCGGCAGTAGTTACCGCCGCCGTCTTCATTACCTTTCGCTTCGGCCATACGTCCTCAGCACTTTGCGTGCTCGCCTTCGGTGCCATGTCAACGTTTCTAAGCACCGGCGGAAACAGCCCTGCGCCCGGTGCGGATCTGTCCGTTCGCGATGCCACGCTGGCCGTACAAAGCTGGATGCTGCTAATGATGGCGACCACGCTTCCAGTCGCGGCGATGCTGATGAAGCGGGAAGAACTGCAGTTGCAGCTGATTGGCCGCAATGCGGGCATGCACGAAAATTTGATGCTGCTGGATCTTGCGGAGGAGCTCGCCGGGATCGGGCGATGGCGCTTCGACATGGTTACTGGCCAACAGAACTGGACGCCGCGCATGCTGGAACTGTGCGGGCTTTCGCCCGATCTTGCTCCCGATCCGGGCGATGTGCGCGACCTCCTCCCGGATCGCGCGCGCCCGCTTTTCAGCGAGATTACCGCTAATCGAGAGGCGCGGGAGACCTATTCCTTCGATTACCAATTCAGGCTGGCCGGCAATGCGGAGAAAATCCTGCGCATCTCTGTCCTGAATGAATTCGATATCGAAGGGCGCAGGGTGGCGCTTTTCGGCGTTGCGATGGACGTCACCGATCAGGTGCAGCGCGAACAGGCGCTTGATCTTGCCCGAGGCCGTGCCGTGAAGCTGGCAGCGGAAGCGCAGAAGCTTGCCAATACCGACCCGCTCACCAGTCTCCCCAACCGCCGCTGCACCTTTGCGCGGCTGAAGACGATGGTTGATCTCGCTGGACAGCGTAGCACGCCGCTCACAGCGCTGATGTTCGACATCGACCACTTCAAGACCATCAACGACACGTATGGTCACCAGACCGGTGACGAGGTGATCGTGCAGGTGGCGGAACTCGCTCGCAGGCAAGCGCGGCACGGCGACGTCGTCGGACGGATTGGCGGCGAAGAATTCGTCTGGCTCCTGCCGGGTGTCGGTGGCCCGGCGGCGAGACGCCTTGCGGAACGACTGCGCGGTGCAGTGGAAAGCGGGCTCGAGGGCTCTACGCTGCCCAATGTCACGATCAGCATCGGGCTGGCGCAATTTCAGTGCGGCGACACAGGTGATCAACTCCTCGCGCGCGCCGATGCCGCGCTGTATGAAGCGAAGGAGCATGGGCGCAATCAGGTTCGCCGCGCTGCCTGAGCATCATGGTCGGAACGTCCCGAGTTCGCAGGGGGTTACATTCGCGCGCGCCATTTGCCATGCTGATGTGCGACGGATCGTAATCGCCTATAGGAGAGGGCTTTGCCCCACGCCCATCCCCGCCCGGTATCGCAAGAAACAGGCTCGATTGCCGACCGCTATCGTGCCACACGCGCGCTCACGGCGGCGCTGATCGAGCCGCTAAGCGAGGCCGACGCCACGATCCAGTCGATGGAAGATGCGTCGCCCGCCAAGTGGCATGCGGCCCATACGACGTGGTTTTGGGAAACCTTCCTGCTGCGCGATCATGCTCCCGACTACGCGCTGTTCGACGAGCAATTTCCGTTCCTTTTCAACTCCTATTACGAGGCCGAGGGTGATCGCATCCTGCGCGGACGAAGGGGGTTGATAACGAGGCCCACCATGGCTGAGGTCATGGACTGGCGCGCTCACGTCGATGAAGCGATGGCACGGTTGCTGGACGATCCCGCGCATGGCGATCTGATTGCGCTCGGCATCGCTCACGAACAGCAGCATATCGAATTGTTGCTGACCGACATAAAGCACGCTTTTAGCAAGAACCCAATCGGACCGGCGATGTGGCAGGACGCGCAGCGCGCCTCGTCCGGCCAGCAGAGGGGCTGGATCGATCATCCCGGTGGAATCGCCCGCGTGGGCCAGCAATCGGTCGGTTTCGCCTTCGACAATGAAGGTCCGGCGCATCGCGTGCTGCTCGAACCGTTCGCACTTTCCCGGCGTTTGGTGACGAATGGCGAGTGGGGAGAATTCATCGCCGATGGCGGCTATTCGGATCATCGCCTCTGGTTGTCCGACGCATGGGCCTGGCTATCCCGCTGCAATATCTCTCGCCCGCTCTATTGGCGCGAGGAAGAGCATTTCACGCACACGGGCTGGCGCGAGCGTGATGCCGACGCGCCTGTCAGTCACATCTCCTATTACGAGGCGGATGCTTTCGCTACATGGGCGGGGCACCGGTTGCCTACCGAATTCGAATGGGAAGCGATTGCCCGCGGACAGGACGCGCCCGAGGAGAGCCCGCGCTTCGACGCGAACGCGGGGAACCAACTGGACGAGGCTGCGCCGCCAGCGCCCACGGGCACGGGCGAGCTGTTCGGCGATGTCTGGCAGTTTACTCGCTCGGCCTATCTGCCCTATCCGCGTTTCGCGCCCGCACCGGGAGCAGTTGGCGAATACAACGGCAAGTTCATGGCCGGGCAATGGGTGCTCAAGGGCGCAAGCTGTGCCACCGTGCGCGGGCATTCGCGCGCGAGTTACCGGAATTTCTTCTATCCGCAACAGCGCTGGCAGTTCACCGGCTTGCGGCTCGCAAAGGACAATTGATGACCGAAGCCGAAGGTATCCGTCTCGTCGATCTAGACGAGGATGGTGTAGACCGTGCTTTCAGGGCCGATGTTATCGCCGGATTGTCTGAGGAGCAGAAGGCGATTCCGGCGCGCTGGTTCTACGATGAACGTGGCTCGCAGCTGTTCGAGGACATCACCCAGGTCGAGGAGTATTATCCGACCCGCGCCGAGACCGAGATCCTGCGCGAGCAAGGGCAAGACTTTGCGAAGCTTATCGGACCGAGCCGCGCGGTGGTGGAATTCGGCTCTGGTTCCTCGGTGAAAACTCCGCTGCTGCTTTCTGCAATCGAGCCCGGCGCTTACGTGCCGCTCGATATCTCGGGCGAATTCCTTCGGGCCGCCGCCGCCGATTTGGCGCAGAAGTTTCCGGAACTGCCGGTTCATCCGGTGGAAGCCGACTTTACCAAGCCTGTGCAACTGCCGAATCAGGTGGCGGACATGCCCAAGCTCGGTTTTTTCCCTGGTTCCACGATCGGCAACATGGTGCCGCGAACGGCGGTCGACCTGCTTCGCAATATGCGAGAAATATTGGGCGACGGCGCGTCGCTGCTCATCGGCATGGATCTGATCAAGGGCCGCAAGATGCTGGAAGCCGCCTATGACGATGCCGAAGGCGTGACGGCGGCATTCAATCTCAATCTGCTCACGCGCATCAACCGGGAGCTCGGCGCAAATATCCCGGAAGACGCTTTCCGCCACGAAGCGCGCTGGAACGATATGTTCGCGCGTATCGAGATGCATCTGGTGGCAGAGCGGGACGTGAACTTCACAATTTCGGGGCGCGACTTCTCGATCCGCGACGGTGAGAGCATACACACGGAAAACAGCCACAAATTCGGTAAGCGCAGCGCCAACACGCTGCTGCTCGCCGGGCACTGGACGCCGCTTGAACGCTGGACCGACAGCCAGGAGCGCTTCTCGATCCTGCTGGCCGAAGCGACCGTTGCCCGCAGCGCACCATGACAGCCTGGCCGCATCTCGATTACACCGCCGACAGGCCGACAATCGAGAGCTGTCACATGGTATCGCAGCTGGTCGGCAAACTGCCCACCCGCTTGCACCCATGGGTCAATCACGGCTGGCACGTCGCGTTGCGGGTGAGTCCGCGCGGCTTCGTTACGCGATCCATGCCAGCAGGCGACGGTCGGAGTTTCACGGTCGAGATAGACATGCGCGACGGCTGCCTTCGGATCGCCTGCGACAATGGCGGCGCTTGGCAGGTCGGCTTCGTCGGCAAGACGATCGCCGTATTGCAATCGGATCTCCGCAAGACGCTCGAGGACGCGAGCCTGCCCGCGCCACTGCACGGTGGACCGAACGAGGTAATCGACGCCGTGCTCTTCGCCAGAGACGATACCGCGCGGCCTTGGGACGCCGATGCCGCGCTCCGTCTGCATGGTGCCTTCGCGGCGGCAGACCGGGTCTTCAACGCGTTTCGCAGTCTGTATCTCGGCAAATCGTCTCCCAGCCATATGTTCTGGGGAAGCTTCGACTTAGCCGTGACGCGCTTTTCGGGACGGCGCGCTCCGCCGCATCCAGGCGGATTTCCCAATCTGCCGGACCACGTGACACGCGAGGCGTATAGTCACGAAGTGATCAGCGCAGGCTTCTGGCCCGGTGGCGGCGGCGTGGATGAGGCCGCATTCTATGCATACGCTTATCCATCGCCGGATGAATTGGGCGACGCGGCTGCCTCTCCCGAGAGCGCCTATTGGCACGCCGATCTCGGCGAATTCGTCATCACCTACGCCGATGTGGCAGCTTCGAACGATCCCGACGCTGCGCTGATGGCCTTCCTGCAATCGACATACGATGCGGCTGCTGAGCGGCTCGATTGGCCAACCGATTGCGCCGTAAGGCAGCCCAGCTACGGCAGTCCGGCGCAGACGGTCTGATGGGCAGGTCGCAAACCGTGCAATCCCGCCCTATATAGCCCGCATGGACTTCGCGCCCGTCTTCGACCAGCTCGCTCACTCGGTGCGCGAATTGCCGAAATCGGGGCTGCTGCTGGCCGCCGTCGGCGCGATGATCGCTGGCGTGATCGGATCGGCGCTGATGACCCGCGTGCCAGCGCTTGGGCGGATATTGCGCTTGGGCAGTACTCTTTGCCTTGTTGGCGTATTGCTGCTGGTCGTTTTGCAGTTGTCGCGCATGGATCCGCGCTTTTCGCTCGCGGTGCCCGAAATCGGTTTGCCAGAGCAGATTGTCGAGGGGGCGGAGACGCGCATTCCGAGGCATGTCGACGGCCATTATTGGTTGGAGGCGGAGATCAATGGCCACCGCGCCGCATTCCTTGTGGATACCGGCGCGACTTTGACTGCCGTTTCACAGTCTACGGCCGATGCCGCGGGCCTCAAAGAGCGCGATGGCGGCCTGCCGATCCGCCTCAACACCGCCAACGGCACGGTTGCGGCTTACATGACCAATATCGATGAAATGCGTTTCGGAAATGTCGCGGCGCGCGGTCTCGATGCGGTGATTGCACCGGGACTTGGCGAAACGAATGTCATCGGCATGAACTTGCTAAATCGCCTCGCTTCGGTGCGGATCGAGCAGGGCGAACTCATTCTTACTCCGAACAATCCGCAGCCCGCACTGGAAAGCGCACGCTAGGCTCTGGCCTTTGATTACGCGCTGGGGCAGGGCGAAAACATGATCCGCCGCGCTCTCACCAATACCGGTTGGCTGATGGGCGCCCGCGGTATCAATGCGGTCCTCAGCCTCGTCTACCTCGCCATCGCAACCCGAGAGCTGGGGCCGGAACGTTTCGGCATATTCGTCATCGCTTTCACCTTCGCCCAGCTGGTGGTTGGTTTCTGCAGCTTCCAGACCTGGCAGGCCATCATTCGCTGGGGCCAGGACAGCGACGACCGGAAGACGGCGACAGGCTTTGCGCTGGCGCTGGACAGCCTGACGATTGTGGTCGGCGCAATCTTGGCTGCGCTAGTGCTGTTTAATTTCCACGGCGTGCTGCTGCTGCCGGACAAGATGGTGGTGCCGACATACCTGTTTACTCTCGCATCGCTCGTTTCGATCCGCTCCACGCCAACAGGCCTGTTGCGCCTGCACGATCGTTATGACAGGGCCGCCATCGCCGATGCCACGACATCGATCATCCGCGTCGTGGGCGCGGTCATCGTGGTATTCGTAAAGCCGAGCATTCAGAGCTTCCTGATTGTTTGGGGCACCGCCGAAGTCGCAACAGCGGCAATTTACTGGTGGCTCGCTGCGCGGACCGAGCCGATCCACTGGCGCCGCTTCAGCCTGACGCGTCTTCCGCGGGAACAGTCCAGAGACGGCGAGACCGCGTGGAGTTTCGTCGCGGGCACCAGTCTCACCGCCATGCTGACGATAGCCAGCCGCCAATTGATGGTGCTGCTGGTCGGTGTGCTGGGCGGAGCGGCGCTGGCGGGGATATACCGCGTGGCGGCTCAGCTCGGCGAAGGACTGCTCAAGCTCGCACAGGCTTTGCTTCGCTCCGTATATCCAGAACTGGTGCGCCAGCCCGACAAGGCGCGCGAATTGGCGGGGCGTATCACCCGCATCGCCATCTTCACCGGCATTGCCGTCGTGATGCTTGCCATGCTGGCGGGCGAGTGGGTGATCTTAGCCATAGCAGGCAGCGCATTTCTTGCCGCCTACTGGCCCATGATCCTGCTGAGCGCTGCCGCCGCGCTGGAACTGGCCGGGGCGAGCCTTGAGGCGTTACTGGTCGCGCGCGGCAAGGCCATCTTGAATTTCGCGCTGCGCGCGGCGCCTACTGCGGCGGCGCTGCTCGCGCTGCCTTGGCTGGTGGGTAACTTCGGCGCCGCAGGGGCGGCGATGGCTGTGCTGATTGCAAGCGCGCTCAGCGTTACCGGCTTCGTACTCGCAAACCGCGCGGTACGTAAGAACTGAAAGAAGTGGCTGGGGTGGCAGGGATCGAACCTGCGAATGGCGATACCAAAAACCGCTGCCTTACCACTTGGCTACACCCCAGCAGGTGCGGGCCGATATAGCGGCCCGTGCCGACGGCGCAAGAGCACTAGAGCTTGCCGTCGAAGTCGCTGGTTGAATGCCTTTCGCGAAGCTGCGCGTCCTCCTCGCCCCATGTGCGATTGACCATCCGACCACGTTTCACTGCCGGGCGTTCAAGCAGTTCTTGTGCCCAGCGCGCGACGTTTTTGTATTGATGGATCGAGAGGAATTTCTGCGCGTCGCCATAGATATCGCCGGTCACGAAGGGCGCGAACCAAGGGAGTGTGGCAATGTCGGCGATGGTATAGTCCTCGCCGCCGAGATAGCGCGTTTCGGCAAGCCGCTTGTCCGCGACATCGAACAACCGCCTGGTTTCCATCGCATAGCGGTTGATGGGATACTCATACTTCTCCGGAGCATAGGCGTAGAAATGTCCGAACCCGCCACCGATGAAAGGTGCGCTGCCGATCTGCCAGAACAGCCAGCTCAGCACTTCGGCGCGGGTGTGGTCGGTCGGCAGGAATGCGCCGAACTTTTCCGCCAGGTGCATCAGGATCGCTCCGCTTTCGAAGACACGGACCTCTGTGTCGCCGCTGCGATCGAGCAAGGCGGGGATCTTGCCGTTGGGATTGAGCGCGGTGAAGCCGCTTGAGAATTGGTCGCCTTCGGAAATGTCGATCAGCCAGGCATCGTATTCGGCATCCGCATGGCCCGCCTCGAGCAATTCCTCGAACATGACCGTCGCCTTGACCCCGTTTGGCGTCGCCAGCGAATAAAGCTGGAAGGGGTGCTCGCCCTGCGGCAGCTCCTTGTCGAAACGCGCGCCAGCCGTGGGTCGGTTGATGTTGGCGAATTTGCCGCCGCTCTCCGTCGGTTGCCAGACTTCGGGCGGGGTGTAGGTCGGATCGGCCATGCGCGGTGTGCTCCTTTAATGTGGTCGTGCGATGCATGAAATGGAGCGACGCGCGCGCGCCTGCAACCGCCAGCATTTCTTGCCCAAAGCGAAGCTGAACTTGGTAGGCAGAGCATTCCGGCAGGAACTCCAATGCCTTGTCGGCGGTTTGACAGCCACCATGGCTTCCGCCCCGCACCAGCTGATCTATGTCGACGACACCCAGCCCGGAATCACGCGCAAGGGTGCGGGGAAGGGGTGGGCCTATTACATGCCCGATGGTAGCCTGATCGGCGATAGGACGGAGCGCGAGCGGCTCAACGCCATCGCCCTTCCGCCCGCCTACAGCAACGCCTGGTTTTGCCTGAATTGCAACGGCCATATCCTTGCCACCGGCATGGATGCGCGTGGGCGCAAGCAATATCGCTACCATCCCGAATTTCGGGTGTGGCGCGAAAGCGAGAAATTCGATCGCTGCGCGGAGTTCGGGCGTGCGCTTCCCGCGCTGCGGGAGAAGGTCATCAAGGACATGCGTTCCCCGAAACTGGGGCGGGATCGTGCAGTCGCGGCGCTGGTCAAGCTCCTGGACCTGGGTGCGATCCGCGTGGGCAACACGCAATATGCGAAACACAACAAGAGTTACGGCGCGACGACATTGCAGCACCGCCATGCGGAGGTCACCGGCCGAACGCTGCGTTTGCGCTTCACCGGCAAGGGCGGAAAGGAGCGCGACGTGAAGCTCTCCGATGCCTCGCTCGCCCGCGTAGTGAAGCGCATGCAGGACTTGAACGGGCAGGAATTGTTCGCTTGGGTCGGTGACGACGGCACACCGCAGGACGTCAATTCCGGCCATGTGAACGAATATCTGCGCACCGCAATGGGAGAGACTTTCAGCGCCAAGAACTTCCGCACCTGGCATGCCAGCGTCATGGCGCTGCGTCTTCTGGGCGAGGCGAAAGAGAAGCTGACGATCAAGGCCGTGCTGGAGCAGGTAGCCGACCATCTCGGCAATACGCCCGCGGTGACCCGCAAGAGCTACGTTCACCCGGCCGTGATCGAGCTGATCGGCCGACAGGAAGAATGGCGGGCCGGCTTGAAATTGCCGCGTGCTTTGCCGCATGCCAATGAGTGGGAGCGCGCATTGCTCGAATTGCTTGACATGTCCCCGAGCGCGCAGGAATTGCTGGAGGCCGCCTGATGCGCGCATTCGTCCTGACCGGGTACGGTGGACCTGAGAATACCGAATTGCGCGACATGCCGAAACCTATGCCCGGCGCGGGCGAGGTTCTGGTCAGAGTCGCTGCCGCTGGGCTTAATCCGGTCGATTGGAAGATTCGCGAAGGACAATTGCGCACGGTGCTGCGGCCTGATCTACCCGCCACCGCCGGCAACGAGCTTGCTGGAACGGTGGAAGCGGTAGGCAGCGCTGCCAAGAAGTTCGTCGTCGGTGACAAGGTCTATGCTCGAACCGGCAAGGATGCGCTGGGCGCATTTGCGGAATATGCCGTGGTGGATGAAGACCATCTCGCCGCCATGCCGGAATCTCTCGATTTCGTTGAGGCCGCTGCCATTCCGCTCGCCGCTTTGACGGCGCTGCAGGCGATCCGCGATGAATTGCAGGTGGGACAGGGCTTCCGTCTCCTGATCACGGGCGGCGCTGGCGGCGTCGGCACGTTCGCAATCCAGATCGCGAAGGCGCTTGGCGCGCACGTGATCACCACCGCTTCACCGCGGGGGCGCGAACTGGTCGAGAGCCTCGGTGCGGACGAGGTCGTCAATTACGAGAATGTCCAGTTTGAGGATGAGATCGCACCGGTCGATGGCGCATTCGACCTTGTAGGCGGCACGACGCTCAGCCGCTGTTTCGAAATCGTGAAGAAGGGTGGTCGCGTCGTTTCTGTCGCCGGAATGCCCGAGCCGCGCACCGCAAGACAGGACATGGATGGCGGCTCCGCGCTCGTAGCTCTGTTCTGGGTCGCCAGCGCGAAATACCGAATGCAGGCGCGGCTGGCGGGCGTCGATTATCGCTACCTCTTCATGCATCCCGGCGGAAGCGAGCTCGCCGAGCTGGCGCGCATGGTCGAATGTGGCAAGCTTCGCCCGGTGATAGACAGCACCTATGCCTTCGCAGAAATCGCCGACGCGATGGCAGAACTCGAACGCGGCCACGCGAAGGGCAAGATCGTCGTGACGATGGGCGGCGAGAGTTAGTCCAGTTTCATCACCCAGCCGTGGCGATCCTCGATCGCGCCGCGCTGGATACCGACTAGCTCTTCGCGAAGGCGATTGGTCAGCTGCCCAGGCCCCCCGCCACCGATAGTGAATTCGCCGTCGCGGCTGGCCACCTTGCCGACCGCGGTGACGACCGCAGCGGTTCCGCAAGCGAAAGTTTCCAGCAGCTTGCCGCTTTCCGCATCAGCGCGCCACTGGTCGAGCGAATACATCTCCTCGCGCACGTCGAGGCCCTGTTCCCTGGCAAGCGTCAGGATGGAATCACGCGTGATGCCGGGCAGGATCGTGCCGCGCAAAGGCGGGGTAATGAGGCGACCGTCGTCGAGGGCGAAGAAAAGGTTCATGCCGCCGAGCTCCTCGATCCATTTCCGCTCTGCGGCATCGAGAAAAACGACCTGGTCGTGCCCGCGTTCGAACGCTTCGCCCGTGGGCACAAGGCTGGCAGCATAATTGCCGCCGCACTTGGCCTCGCCCGTACCGCCCGGCGCTGCGCGGGTATATTCGCTGACCCACACGCTGACGGCGGGCGCGCCCGATTTGAAGTAGTTGCCGGCGGGGCTGAGGATGACGAGAAATTTGTATTTCTTCGCCGGACGCACGCCCAAGAAATGCTCGTTCGCGAACATGAAGGGGCGGATATAGAGCGAACCGCCCTCGACGCCGGGAAACCAATCCTTGTCCGCCAGCACCACCTGCCGGATCGCCTCGACGAAGACGTCCTCCGGCAGATCGGGCATGGCGAGGCGCGCGGCGGAGCGGTTGAAGCGGGCGGCATTGGCTTGCGGACGAAACAACGCCATCGTGCCGTCCGCCAGGCGATAGGCTTTCAGCCCTTCGAAGATTTCCTGCGCGTAATGAAGCACACTAGCGGCAGGATCGAGCTTGATCGGTCCGCGCGGGCCTAACGTCGCCGAATGCCAGCCCCTGTGGGCGTCGTACTCGATCGACACCATGTGATCGGTGAACACCGTGCCGAAACCCGGATCGGCGATCGCCTGATCGCGTGTCGCGCCCGGGACAGGCGCGGGATGGGGCAGGCGGGTGAACTCGAATTCGGCCATTGTTTTGCTCTCTCCTCCGGGGCGCGATTAGGCCGCGGCGAAAGGAGAGGCAAGAGGTGGCGGACCCCACAAATGAGAAGGGCGGGCCTCGCATTTGCGAGACACCGCCCTCCGCATGGTCAGCGGTCAGTTAGACCGCCCACGAAGCCTTACTCGGCGAATTGGAAATTACCGAATATGCTCCGCATGGGTCATCACCGACCTCCCTGCTGAACCATGAGACATCGGATCACCTCCTTTCGCGCTTTGAGAGCCAGGACCGCTCGTATCACCGGGGTCCAAGACCTGCGTGCTTCGCGGGTCTTGAGGGCATATGTGAATCGGGTTCGAGCGTTAGACAAGCCCCTATTTTCTCTTTTTCACAGAGGTGGGGTGAGCGGTGCTTCTGTTTCACCTTCGGCAATCCTCGATCACCCGCGTGATTTCGGGATAGGCGGGCAGATAGACGGGAAGCGTTGCGCCGGTTTCGACGGCGAAGCGGCCCTTGGAAAAGGCGATGGCGTCGAGCAGATTGTCGTTGGGCGATAGCTCCGCGACCAGAAGATCGGCCGCGCCTCTGGTGGGGCTCGCTGTCAGGAGGCGATCCTGCGTTTCGGTTCGGACGAGCATTTCAACCTGGCCTTGCGCTATACCGGCGCGGGCGAGTGAGATGCGCCGTGCGGCAAGATTGCAGCGCACGATGAATTCGGTCGTGTCCGCCGCGCGGCCCACGGCGAAGATTGCCAGCGTCTCGCTTGGATCGGCGACATAGTTCCAATTGCCCGGCGTGGCGGGCGCGTCCTGCCAATTATCGTAGGTCGGCGTCACGACCATCGGCGGTGCGGCGGCGGGCTGAGGTTGAGCGGCAGGGGTCGGGGAAGGTGCAGGTGTCGGCTCGGGAGCGGGCGGGATGCACGCCGCAACTGCCAGCGCGCCAGAAATTGTGGCAGCGGCGGATAAGAGGCGGATTCGGCTTAGGTGCATGCGGCAATAACCCTTCTGATGCCCGGATGTGTCGGGAACTGGCGGCGCTGGCCGTCGGGCGATGTCAGCGCGAATGTCTGGCCCGATGCGCCCAGCGCATTGATGATAGCGAGGCCTTGATCGACATAGGCCTCAAGCTGAGGAAGCTCCCCGTCGGATGGCTCCAGGTCGATCCGCGCCGCTTCGCCCCCGGCGTCGAGACGCCAGGACTGCGGCTCGCTGGCATCAGATTCAAGCGCGAAGCGAACCTGGCTTGCGCCGTATGCGCAGCTTAGGATCATTTTGCCGTCGCTACGCGGCGCACCGAACAGGGCCCGCGCGCCTTCGGCATCCTCGGTGACGAACCACTGGCCCGGCTCGATCGGCGTGCCGTCCGCCGCTGCTATGGGCGTGGGAGCGCTCGTCATGACAGGCTGTGGCGCTTCGACGACGGCCCGCTGCGGTTCGGGTTCTTCGCTTTCCGAACCGCATGCCGCCAGCGCCATAGCAAGCGCTGAAATGGCGAGAGTGTTTCGCATGAGCGGTAAGGAACCCCTGCCGAGTAATTGCATATCCATCCGATCGGCCAACAAGCGACTGGCCCTGCCGGTTCCGCCGATCTATCGCTGGATCCATGGCCCAGGGCAAGCCTTCGCGCAAACGGATCGATCAGCTGCTCGTCGAGCGCGGGGAGGCGGAAAGCCGCACCCGCGCGCAGGCCTTGGTGATGGCCGGGCTGGTCTTCGCCGGCCCGGGGGACAAGCTGCAGCGGATCGGCAAGTCCGGCCAGCAAGTTACTGACGATTGGGCAATAGAGGTGCGTGGGCGCGATCACCCATGGGTCGGGCGCGGCGGTGTCAAACTCGCCCATGCGATCGAGCATTTCGCGCTCGACCCAAAAGGGGCGGTGGCGATGGATATCGGCAGCTCCACGGGTGGCTTCACCGAAGTGTTGCTGCATCATGGCGCAGCGCATGTCTTCGCTGTCGATGTCGGCACCAACCAGCTGGCGTGGAAATTGCGGCAGGACGATCGCGTCACGGTGCTGGAGCAGACCAACGCCCGCGCGCTAACGTCCGCTCAGATCGACCGCGCGTGCGACTGGGTGGTCTGCGACGCAAGCTTTATCGGGCTGGCAAAAGTGCTCGAAGTGCCGCTGCGATTGGCTGCCGACGATGCGCGGCTCGTGGCGCTTATCAAGCCGCAATTCGAAGTGGCGAAGGGCGAGGTCGGCAAAGGCGGTATCGTCCGCGATCCGGCGCTGCATGCCCGCGTATGCGACGAGGTGACGGCATGGTTGCAGAGTGAGGGTTGGCGCATTGCCGGGCTTACCGAGAGCCCGATCACCGGCACCGAGGGCAATGTCGAATTTCTCGTCTGCGCCATTCGTGGCGATGCGGAGTGAACCGCTTGCGGACAGCGCCAGCGCGCCCGCTTGCCCTTGCGCCGCTGCCTCGCCAGAACGTGGCGTCTTGCGAATCCTCGCCAGTGGAGAGTGAATGACCCGCCTTGCGTCCCCCGGCCAGTTGCGCGCCAGCCTGATCCGCTGGTCGCTGTTTATCGTGCCCGCCGTGATGTTGCTCGGCTTTCTGTCAGGCCAGGTCGGCGGCGATTCGAACAGCGCTTGGTTCCAGTCGCTCACCAAGCCTGCGATCTATCCACCGCCCGCGACTTTCGGGATCGTCTGGACCATTCTCTACGCGATGATCGGCTTTGCCTTTGCCGTCGTCTGCGCGGCCTGGGGTTCGCGCATTCGCGGCTGGGCGATTGTCGCCTTCCTCGTCCACCTGGCGGCGAATCTGGCGTGGACCCCGGTGTTCTTCGGTCAGCAGCAGCTCGAAGCGGCGCTTTATGTTCTGATCGCGGTGGATGTGCTGGCGGTTCTGACCACCATCCTGTTCTTCCGCGTGCGCAAGCTCGCAGGCTGGCTAATGCTGCCCTATCTCGGCTGGATCCTGTTTGCGACTGTGCTCAACTGGCAGTTTCTCCAGCTCAATCCGGATGGCGGCGATGTCGATGAGAGCGGCGCGGTGCAGACTTTCGAACTGTGATAGGAAAACTGCCTCGCAATCGGGCGCGGTAGCGACCGACATAGGCGACCACCCGCCCGGACCGGCCCCGCAGCGCAGCGGAGGGAATCGCCGGGAGGACGAAGCCGCGGAGGCGGCTTCGCAAACGAAAATTCTTGCCAAGCACCGCTGCGCTGCCCACATTCCCTGCATGCAGAGCGAAAACAAAATCATCGCCGACTTCGTGAAAGTCGCCAATTCCGCCGCCGGCACGCTGGCCGGCATGGGTCGGGAGGCGCGCGAGAATGCGCGTGAGCGGATGAAGGAAGCGATGGGCGGCATGGATTTCGTCAGCCGCGAGGAATTCGACGCGGTGAAGGACATGGCCAGCCTTGCTCGCGAAAAGGTCGATGTCCTCGAAGCAAAAATCATGGCGCTCGAAGCGAAGATCGGGTCCGATAAGGACTGACCTTTCCAGAGCGCGCGCGACTTTATGCATCTTCGCGCTCCTGCCATACTCGTCGCCGCGCGCCAGCATGGCGAGACCGCGGTGGTCGCGCGGTTTCTGACCTTCGAATATGGCCTGATCGCCGGCTATGTCGCCGGAGGGCGCGGGCGACAGCTGCGCCCGGTCGTCATCCCCGGCAATCGGATCGACCTGCAGCTATCTGCCAAGTCGGACAGCCAACTGCCCTTCGCGAAAGTGGAGCTGGTGGACAGCCGCGGCCCCTGGCTTGCCGAGCCGCTGCCCGCTGCCGCAATCGGCTGGGCGACGGCGCTCACTGCGACGGCACTGCCTGAACGCCAGCCCTATCCCACCCTTTACGAGGCGCTTGGTGGAGCACTGGACGCCATATGCCATGCGCCCTCGGCCCGCGGCTGGGCCTCCGCGCTTGTCGGTTACGAGGCCCTGATGCTTCGCGAACTCGGTTATGGCGGCGCAGGGGGTAGGCCGCAGGGCGAACTTGCCCAGGTAATCGAAGCGATGGATGCCCTGGCAGAGCCGCTGCATCACTACCTGCTTGCCGACCGTCGCGGCGATGTTATGTCGGCGCGTTCGAGACTAAGAGAGCTTTTGGCACGGATCGCCTAGCTCCCTCGTCATTGCGAGGAGCCGCAGGCGACGTGGCAATCCAGCCAATACGGGACTGGATTGCTTCGCTTCGCTCGCAATGACGAGGCATGAGTTGAAGATAGCTTTATTCGCAGGAGATGGGATCGGCCCCGAGATCATGGCGGAGGCGCGCCGCGTCCTGGATGGACTCGATCTGCCCGGACTCGTGATCTTCGAAGGCGATGTCGGCGGCGCAGCCTATCGACGTCATGGCCATCCTCTGCCGGAAGAGACGCTGGAGATGGCGCGGGCTGCCGAAGCCGTATTGTTCGGCGCGGTCGGAGACCCGTCTTGCGATGGGCTGGAGCGCCACTTGCGGCCCGAACAGGCGATCCTCGGCCTGCGCAGCGAGCTTGGTCTGTTTGCCAATCTGCGCCCCGCGAAGACCTTTGCGGGACTTGAAAATATGTCCGCGCTTCGCCCTGAAATCGCTTCGGAAATCGATCTGTTGATCGTGCGTGAGCTGAATGGCGACGTCTATTTCGGCGACAAGGGAATGCGTGAAACTGTGGACGGACGGCGCGAAGGATGGGACGCGATGTCCTATGCCGAAGACGAAGTTCGGCGCATCGCACATATCGCCTTTCGCGCGGCACAGAGGCGCGGCCATCGCCTGACCAGCGTCGACAAGGCCAATGTGCTCGAGACCAGCCAGCTCTGGCGCGATGTCGTCACGGAGGTCGCGAGCGAGTATCCGGATGTCGCTCTCGATCACATCTATGTCGACAACGCCGCCATGCAGCTGGTCCGCGATCCCGGCCAGTTCGATGTCATGGTGACCGGCAATCTGTTCGGCGATATCCTCTCCGACCAGGCGAGCATGTGCGTCGGATCGATCGGCCTGCTCGCGAGCGCCGCGCTGGGTGAGCGGCGGACCGATTTCGGCACATTCGGCATGTACGAGCCGATCCACGGCAGCGCGCCGGATATTGCCGGGCAGGGCAAAGCCAATCCGATGGCGATGATCCTCTCGCTTGCCATGCTGCTTCGTCATTCGCTCGGCCGCGAGAACGATGCATTGCGAGTCGAGCAGGCCGTGTCCGCAGCGCTTTCGGATGGTATACGCGGTGCCGATCTCGGAGGCACGGCGAGCACGCGGGAAATCGGCGGCGCGGTGGTCGAACGGCTCTGACGTGACCGCGTCCCAGCCGCTCGAACTGGCCATCGTACTGCCAACGCTCAATGAGAGGGAGAATATAGCGCCGATGGTCGACCGATTGCAGGCGGCTCTCGGATCGACAGGTTGGGAAGCCGTCTTCGTCGACGACAATTCGCACGATGGAACAGCCGAGGAAGCGCGCCGCATCGCGCGCTCCGATCCGCGAATAAGGGTGATCGAGCGGATCGGCCGCCGCGGGCTGGCAAGCGCTGCGATCGAGGGCATGTGCGCGACGGCCGCCCCCTTCGTGGCGGTGATGGATGCCGACCACCAGCACGATCCCGCCTTGCTTAAAGACATGATCGCAGCGGTGAAGTCGGGTGACTGCGATCTTGCCTATGCCAGCCGCTTCGCGGTCGGTGGAAATGCCCATGGTCTGCCTTCTGCGCGGCGCGAGAGTGGATCGAAAATTGCCAATGCGCTCGCCCGCAAGCTGACCGGGAGCGAACTGACCGACGCCATGAGCGGGTTCTTCCTGTTGCGCACCGAGCAGGTCCGAAAACAGGCGAGCAGTCTTTCCGGCATCGGTTTCAAGATCATGCTCGACATTCTCGCTACGGCCAGCCCGCCGCTGCGCGTACGCGAATTTCCGCTTGCCTTCGCGCCGCGCCGCGCCGGTGAAAGCAAGCTCGATCATGCCGTCGTGCTCGATTTCCTCGGCGGATTGGTGGAGCGATATTTCGGTCGCTGGATCCCGACCCGCTTCGTGCTGTTCGGCCTTGTCGGCGGGCTCGGCGTCTTTGTACACATGGCGGTGCTGGCGGCGATCTACTGGCCGGAAAGGATCGAGTTCGGCTGGGCACAGGCCATCGCGACCCTGGTGGCGATGACGTTCAATTTCTGGCTCAATAATTTGCTGACCTATCGTGATCGCAAGCTTTCCGGCGCCGCCGAGATGCTGCGCGGATGGCTGAAATTCTGCGGGGCATGTGCCGTGGGTGCATTTGCCAATGTCGCGGTCGCCACCGTGCTCGAAGATCAGGGTCTGGCGTGGTGGATCGCGGCCCTGACCGGCGTCGCCATCGGCTCTGTCTGGAATTACGCCCTGTCGAGCAGGTTCGTCTGGGGGCGATTTCGCTAGGCCCTACCGCCAGCTGTCGAACCACGCCCATTTCAGGAAATCCTGACCATCGCTGAGCGGGGCGGCGGTTAGGATGGGGAACCAGTAGATGAAGCACGCGCTCGCGCCGAGGATCATCGCCCAGGGGATCAGCCGTTCGCCGCGTTCCCAGAGCTGCTCGACACCCAGCGCCAGCGCTGCGGAAACGAACATTCCCGGCAGGAAATAGTGGAAGTAGAACTGCACCGCCTTTGGCGCGACAACCCACAGGGCGAGGCTGGCGACGTAAAGAACGAGCACTGCGGCGCAGTCACGGCGATGCTGGGTCCACGCTGCCCAGCCGCACCAGCTCATCGCAATCAGGCCGAACCACATCGTCACCGGATTGCCGATCAGCATGACGCCGCGCATTGCACCGTCCACGTCCTCGTAGAGATACCAGATGGCGCGGCTGTTCGCGATCCACTGCCACCAGGCGCTTTGATAGGGATGCGGCTCGGGCACCTGCGTCTGCAGCGATAGCATATAGCCGTGCAGCGCGAAGAGACCACGCGCATCGCTGCCTTCCAGATCCCAGTACAGAAAGGGCCAGAAGGTCAAGGCATAGACCGCAAGCGGCAGGAGGCCGAGCCACAGCCCGGCTTCCAGGAGCGAGATGCCAGCCACAGGCCAGCCACGGCGCGAGACGAGGAGCCGCCGCCGCTCCGCCTTCCAGCGCGCCGCCAGGAAGGCGAGGCCTGGCAGGACGGCGAGAGGGATCGCGTTCCACTTGCTCGCCATCGCGCAGCCGAGCGCCACGCCGCAGATGATCAGCCGCCCGCGGCCCGTCTCGTTCTCCCGCACCGCGCCTGCAAGCATCCATAGTGCCAGCATCAGGAAGCCAACCATGAAGACATCCAGCATGGCGATGCGGGCGTGCACGAAAAGCAGAAAATTGGTGCCGACGAAGAGCCCAGTCAGCATACTCGCCAGGCGGGTGCGGTTGACGAACCATATGGCGCGCATCGATGCGAATAGCGCCAGCGTTCCGAACATGACGCTCGGGAAGCGCCAGCCGAACGGCCCGTCGCCGAACAGCCAGATGCCGAGTGCGATGACCTGTTTGGCCAGCGGCGGGTGCTCGACATTCATCGCGACGTCCAGTTCGAGGACTGCGCGCGCGGCGGGTAGGTAATGGATTTCGTCGAAGTAGGGTTCGCCGGGCACGGTCAGGCGAACGAGCGACAGCGCGGCGAAGACGAGTGCGATAACGACATTCCAGCCGAAAGGATCGCGAGGGTGGTCGGGGACGGCGCTCATGGACGGGAGGGAGGCGTAACCGGCGCGGCACTCAAGGGCAATTGGCAAAGCGCGCCTGTCACCCTAACACCGGCCGCGATGAAGAAGGATACAGGCATCGATCCCGCGGCAGTCGCGACATGGCGGCCCGCCACGCAGGCCGTTCGCGCAGGCACTTGGCGCAGCCAGCATGGAGAGACGAGCGAGGCGCTCTACCTCACCAGCGGCTTCACCTATGACAGCGCCGAGGAAGTCGCGGCGCGGTTCGCGGGCGAGGCCGACGGGATGCAATATTCCCGCTTCAAGAACCCCACGGTCGAGATGCTGCAACACCGCATCGCCGCGATGGAGGGCGCGGAGGCATGCCTGGTGCAAGCGAGCGGCATGGCGGCGATGACGAGCTCGCTGCTATGCATGCTGTCGGCGGGAGATCACGTGGTGGCGGGCCGGGCGGCCTTCGGAAGCTGCCGCTGGATTCTCGACAATGTGCTCAATCGCTTCGGCATCACCCACACGGCGATCGACGGGACGGACAATGCCGCTTGGGAAGCGGCATTGCAGGACAACACCAGGGCTTTCTTCTTCGAAACGCCCGCCAATCCGACGATGGACCTGGTCGATCTCGAATTCGTGTGCGGCCTGGCGCGATCGAAGGGGATCACCACCGTGGTCGACAATGCCTTTGCCACGCCCGTGCTGCAGCGACCGATGGACTTCGGCGCGGATGTCATAGCCTATTCGGCGACCAAACTGATGGACGGGCAGGGCCGCGTCATGGCAGGCGCGGTGTGCGCGAGCCGTGACTGGATCGAGGAATTTCTCAGCCCCTTCCAGCGCAACACCGGCCCGATCTGCGCGCCGTTCAATGCCTGGAACGTGCTGAAAGGGCTGGAGACGCTGCCGCTGCGCGCGCCTGCGCAAAGCGAGAGCGCGATGAAGGTCGCCGCCTTCCTGGAAGATAAGGGGCTACGCGTGCTGCACCCCGGCTTGCCAAGCCATCCGCAGCATGATCTCTGCCAACGCCAGATGCGCGCGGCAGGTCCGATCTTTGCCTTCTTCGCGCCGGACGGTCAGCGCCAAGCGATGGCGCTTTGTAATGCGCTCGAGCTTATCGACATCTCCAACAATATCGGCGATTCCAAATCGCTCATCACCCATCCGGCGAGCACGACGCATTACAATATGGGCGAGGAAGGCCGTGCGGAGGCGGGCATTGCGGATGGCATGCTGCGGCTCAATGTCGGGCTCGAAGATACGTTCGACCTGATCGAGGATCTGGAGCGGGCTCTGGGCCGTATCGGTCTGTAAACAAACGTGACTTGCGATTGACGCATTTTGTTGGCAGATTTTGCGCGACAAGGGGGTCAATCATGAAAAATTTTCACGGGAGGGCCTTGGCTCTCGTTTCGCTCGGTGTGCTAACCGCAGTCGCGTTCGCACTTCCATCCGCTGCCATCGCGCAAGAGGAAGACGACGTCGCGCCCGTATCGGCGAGCACCACCGATATTCCCGATGAGATACCCACCGAGGCGTTCGCCGGTCGATCGGAATTCAGTCGCGCGCGCCTGTCTCCGGACGGTAGCCGATTTGCTTTCACCGTGCTGCGGGAAGAAAACCTCTATTTGAGCATTTACGACAGCGAGACGCGCCAGCTCGTCGATGGTCTCAACCTCGGCGATCCGGATGAATTCAAGTGGTTTCGCTGGGTCAATGACGACCGTATGCTGTTTTCGGTCATCGGCCAGGATGACCGCTACGGGCTATATTACAGCAGGCTGCTGTCTTTCGACATCAGCACGCGCCAGTTCCGCGCGCTCGCCCTTGGCCGCATGAGCTTCGACGGCGACAATATCATTCATACCAGCCCGGATGGCAGTTTTGTGTTGGTCTCCATGTCGGAAGGGTGGGGCCGAGAGCCGGACGTCTGGCGCTTCGATCTCAATTCGCAGGAGCGCGATGACGAGATTCGCGGTGAGCGTATGCAAAGTCGGCATCCCAATGTTTCCGCCTGGATCGCCGATGAAACCGGCACGGTGCGCATCGGCCTTGGCGCGCGAGGATATGGTCGCATCGGCATGCGCTATCGCAGCAGCGCCGACGATGAGTGGGAAACGGTCGCAAGGGTCCGCGTCGACGATGAGGATGCGCTCGAAAAGTGGGATTTCATGGGGCTGCGCGCAGGAAGCGATACCGGATATTCCATCACGGTCCCCGAGGGGGGCAACCGCCGGGCGCTGATGCAGTTCGATTTCTCCACCGGCCAACTCGGCGATGTGGTTTTCCAGTCGGCGGATGAGGACGTGTCGTCGGTGGTGTTCGACGCGGATCGCAACCCGATCGCCGTCGGCTACGAAGGTGACAGATATCGGCGCGAATGGCTCGATCCCGAAATCCGCCGCTGGCGCGACCTGCTCGGACAGGCTCTGCCTGGAAGCGCGGTGACGATCCTCGACATCACAGACGATCTCAATCGGATGCTCGTTCTCCAGTCGGGTCCGGCCGATCCAGGCGCCCTCTACGTATTCACGCCGGAAAGTCGCGACCTGTCTCTCTTCGCCGAATATCGCCCGAACATTCCAGCCGCTTCGCTGAGCTCGCCGGAGGCGATGCGCTACGACGCGCGCGATGGCACGTCGATCCATGGGTACCTGACGCTGCCGCGCGGGCGCGAGGCGTCCAACCTGCCGTTGATCGTCTATCCGCATGGCGGGCCATACGGCGTGCGCGATTGGGACGATTACGACGATATGGTGCAGCTTCTGGCAAATCGCGGTTACGCCGTGATCCAGCCGAATTTCCGCGGTTCCGGCGGCT
Source organism: Aurantiacibacter aquimixticola (assembly GCF_003605475.1). Lineage (NCBI taxonomy): Bacteria > Pseudomonadati > Pseudomonadota > Alphaproteobacteria > Sphingomonadales > Erythrobacteraceae > Aurantiacibacter > Aurantiacibacter aquimixticola. The sequence continues at coordinate 143,061 of NZ_RAHX01000001.1, forward strand.
ATGGGGAGGATTTCGAGCTGCTGGGCCACGGCCAGATTGGGCGAGCGATGCAGGACGATCTCGACGACGCCGTGGCGCATCTGGTGATGCAGGGCATCGTCGATCCAGCGCGGGTCTGCATGATCGGGACGAGCTATGGCGGGTTCGCCGCCATGTGGGGGGTTATTCGCAATCCGGACATCTACCGCTGCGGCGTGAGTTTTGCCGGCGTCACCCATTTCGAGCGACAGCTGAAACACGATAAGGACTACCTGTTCGGTCGCAATCGGGGGCGTCATTGGGACCGTGTCGATGGCGATCAGACAAATTTCGATCTCGATGACGTTTCGCCGGCGGTACAGGTCCGTCGTCTCGCTCGTCCTCTGCTGCTTGTGCATGGTGAGAAGGATAATCGCGTACCATTCGATCAGTATGAGTTGATGGTTGGCCGCGCCAATCGCGCGGACATTCCGATCGAAACGCTGGTGCTGGAGGATTCGGGACACGGTTTCTGGAATCCCGAGGATGAGCAGGCCTATTACGACGCCGTCGTCTCGTTCCTCGATCGGCACAATCCGGCGGACTAATAGCCATCACCCCTTGCCGGGCGGCGCAGACGCGCTACCTTTGCGGGCATGGCGATCGATGCGATCCAGTCTCTGTTCCAGCACGCCGCGATCACGGCGGGCATCACTGTGCGTGTCTCGGTCAATTTCATGCCGGACCAGTCGCGCACTGGCGCCGGACGGTGGTTCTGGGTCTACCATATCCGTATCGAAAACGGGTCGGATGAGCGCGTCCAGCTGCAAAAGCGTCATTGGCGGATCACCGATGCGAACGGCATGGTGAATATCGTCGATGGCGAAGGCGTGGTCGGCGAAACGCCAGTGCTGTCACCGGGCGACACGCATGACTACGTTTCGGGCTGCGAGTTGACGACAAATATGGGCAACATGGAAGGGTTCTACACCTTCACCCGCGCCGATGGATCTCCCTTCGAGGTGCGCATCCCGCATTTCCCTCTAGCCGCGCCCGCCGAACAGGCACGTTAGAGTTCATCGCACCCGGTTGGGCGCGACGATCACGGCGTTTGCCAGCAGCAGGTCGAGGCCGTCGAGATATCCCCGCACCGCCGGGTCGTGCGCGAAACCGATTGCAAGGCCGCGTCCACTCGGCTGCGCGATCATGTAAGGCTTGAACGCCATCTGGCGGCGGTTCTCGTCCCACACATATCCCGCCGCGACCAGTTCGTCCGCTCCGGCATAGCGCACCACATTCACGCCGTCCGACAATGTCAGCGGCGTCAGGATCAGCGCGCCATCAGCGAAAACCGTCGGCGGCGCTCCGTCATATCCAGCGGCAAGAAAATTTTCGCCGTCGATCACGGTATTGAGCAATGCGCCGGGCAGCGTATCCGGACGACGGCCGTCATCGAGGATCGCAGCGCGGTAATCGGCCAGGCTTTCGATTGCGGTGCCCGGTGCGGTCTCGCCTTCGTCCTCATCCTCCTCGCTCGGTTCGCCGCCGAGCACGGTCTCGCGGCGCGTGGCGAACAGCGCGTCGTCCCCGCTGGCAAGGCTTGCGAGCATATCGCCGTAAGCGAGCAGCACACCGCCACCGCGCACATAGCGGGCAATCGCGCCACGCTCACCATCTCCAAGGCCGGAGCCGTCAGGCGCGATCAGCACGTCGAATTCCGACAGGTCGGCGCGCGCCACGGTGTCGACGCGGATGGGGGCGACGGGCAGACCGAAGCGCTGCTCGATCACATAGCGCGTTGCCCCTGCCGAGAGCGGCGAGACGCGCCCGTCCCACAGCATCGCGATGCGTGGCGTGCGAAGCTGGACGAAACTGTTGGAGCCGAGATTGGGCCCGTCATCGACCCAGCCGGAAGCGAGGGGGCGTGTTTCAGCACCGATCTCCTGCGCCAGTGCTGTCAGGGACGCGAGCGACCCATTGTTATCGGCATTGGTGAAAACCACGGTTCCGCGTGGATAGGTCACGCCTTCGACGGTGAAGGCCGTGTCCGTCGCGCGGCCGCGCAGCCCTGCCTTCATCGCTTCCGCAACCAGTCGGACCTGCCCGCTATCGTGCCATGGGACCGCTAGGCCAAATGCGCCCGGTGCCGAAGCGCGCGCGGGCAGAGGCGCGTCCGGAGCAAGAGCAGTGCCGCCCGAAACCGAACCGCATTCGGCAATATCCAGACCACTCATCTGGCCGACGGACCAGGCGGTCGTGTCGTATATTTCGTGCGGTAGGTCGGACGAACGGCGCGCTTCCTGTTCGGCGATGAAGTCGGCGGGAAGTTCCACATCGCGGTCCAGCAAGCTGCGGATGAGGCGCGCGGACGGCTGCCGCATCGACACAGAAAGATAACCCTCGGGATAATTGCGGCTACAGGCGGATGCCGCGCCGCTTACACGGCCCACGGCAATGCCCTGCGCCGCCAGTCGCCGCCCCAGCGCTTCGGCGTTCCAGCGCCTTTCCGCCAGGTCGATCACGAAATAGCCGCTGCCCACGGCCCCCGAAGCTGCACTGCGCCGGTAATTGGCATAGTCGCGCAGGAATGTGTCGGCGTTGCGCGCCACGGTTTCCGCGGTTGCCAGCGATGTGATGAAGTGATTGCGGACGCCTTCGGCATAGGTCAGCAGGTCGCCCTCGTCCCGCTCCCAGACGAGGCCGCGTGCGCTTGCCTGCTCGAATGTCATGGCGATGGCGCCATTCAGCGTCGGCCAGGTGTCGCCATAGCCGGGGTAAAACGCATCGAAGATTTCGCGCGTGTAATAGGGCACGCCGATGCGATCGAGCGCGGCACCGTTGTTCCGGCCAAGCAGGTTCTGCTTCGCGCGCTGTTCCTGCGTGATGTAGGGATTGAACGGATCGGCGCTGGGTGGGAAGAAATAGGTCTGATCTCCGCCCATCTCATGCGCATCGACCAGCACGACCGGGTTCCACGCGGCCACCGCCGCCACCTTGCCGCGCGTTTCCGGCTGGGTGAGGGCGAACCAGTCGCGATTGAGATCGAAGAGGTAGTGATTGTACCGCCCGCCGGGCCAGGGCTGATCATGCCCGGCGGTGTAGCGATTGGGCGAGGGCGCAATGCCCAATTGCTGATAGTAGCTGCTGGTGAAGCGTGCGCGGCCATCGGGGTTCTGGTTGGGATCGATGATGACAATGCTGTTGCCGAGGATGGCGTCCACCTGCGGATTCCCACGCGCCGCCAGCAGATGATAAGTCATTGCCAGCGCCGCATCGGTGGAACTGATCTCATCCCCGTGAACGCCATAGCTCAGCCATGTCACGGGCAGGCTGTCCGGCCCCGGCGCACCGCCCTGCGCGATGCGCTGCATGTCCGCCTGAATGGCGTCGATCCGCGCCATGTTCTGGGTGCTCGTCAGGATCGCATAGACGAGAGGCCGGCCTTCCCAACTCGTCGCGTAGGGTACGATGCGCATCCGGTCGGGCGCGGCCGCCGCCAGCGCTTCCATATAGCGAAGCGCGACATCGGGCCGCGTGATCTGCTCGCCCGTGCGGTGCCCGGCGACCTCTTCCAGCGTCGGGATGGCGGCATCGAACTCGCCATCCACAAAGCTTTGCGCGCTTGCCGGAACGGCCAGCAGGGCGGTCACGGCGGCAAAGAGGCCCAGTATCGGACGGATCATTCGTATCTCCAGGCGGGAATCCCTCGAACGGCATGTGTGCGCAGGCAGCACGCCGTGGTCAAGCGGCTTGCAGCCCTGCGCGCTCGACCATACAGGCGACAGCAGATTTACCGATGAAACGCACGCACCTGCCTCTCAACGCCTTGCGCGTCTTCGATGCCGCAGCCCGGCATCTCAGCTTCACCCGTGCGGCGGACGAGCTTGCGGTGACGCCGGCCGCGGTCGGCCAGCAGATCCGCGCGCTGGAGGATGTGTTAGGCGTGGTGCTGTTTCGGCGCACATCCAGAGGCCTCGAGCTGACCGGCGAAGCGGCGGCAGGCCTCGATGCGCTTCGCGAAGGCTTTCTTCGCTTCGAGGAAAGTGTGCAGGCGATGCAGGCGGGGCAATCGAGTTCCAATTACGCCATCGCCGCCCCGCGCGAGTTCTATGCGCAATGGCTTGCACCGAGGCTCGCAAGATACCGTGAAGCCAATCCCGACATCCGCATCCAGCTCACTGCAGACGAGAATGCCGATTTCGCCGAGACCAATCTCGATTTCGCGGTGCGGCTGGTGGATGGACCGGGCGACATGGAAGGCGTGCGCCTGACCGATGGCTGCAAGGTCGCCGTTGCGGCGCCCGGTGCGCCGGATAGCTGGATCAGCTGGCCGACATACGAAGCGCCCGAAGGCGCCAAGGTCGGGCTGCAAGTCGGTAATTCCGGGCAGGCTCTGGCATCGACGCTGGCCGGCCTGGGCCGCGTCTGGCTGCCCCTCCCGCTCGTTTCGGACGCGCTCGCCGAAGGGCGGCTCGAAGCGCATAGCGAAGAAGAGGATTGCCGCCGCGCCTATTGGCTGGTCGCGCCGCGCCCGCAATGGCGGCAGGCCAAGGTGAAAACGCTGGTCGCGCACCTCACGAAGGACGGCACGAGCGAAATCGCGGATTAAGCATTTGCGCCCTAGCAAGGGCGATATCGCGGCGGTATCATCCGCTGCACGGTTTTTCACGAAGGGGGAAAAGATGCGTTTCACAATTTCAAAAGCGGCCCTGCTGATCGGTGCCGCCATGCTCATCGCGCCGACCGCAGCGCACGCCCAGTCGCGCGATCTCGGCACGGCCGCGACGGGTGAAGCGAGCTACGATGGCGCGCTCGATAACGCCGCCGCCAGCTATACGCTGACCATTCCCGCCAACAGCGTAACGCAGATCGACGTGATCTCGACCTCCGATCTCGATCCGATGGTGACGATCACCGATGCCGCGACCGAAGAATTCATTGCCGAGGACGACGATGGCGGCGACGAGTTGAATTCGCGTTTGCGCATCCGCGGCGGAGAAAGCGGTCGCCGGGTCAATATCGTGGTCAACAGCTTCGACGCCGACTGGCTCGAAGACGGCGAGACTTATGGCGGCACCTTCCGGCTGGCATTGGACACCGAACCTTTCGTAGCTCCCGTCACCCGTGCGGTGACCTATGGCGCCCGCGAAACGGGCACTGTGGAAGGCGAAGAAAATCTCTTCACCTTCCGGGCCGATGCGGGCGACATGATCGAGGTGGCGCTGCTGTCCGAGGGAGACCTCGATCCTTATCTCGAACTGCGCGACGGCAATGGCGAAACCATCGCCTCGGATGACGATGGCGGGCAGGGCCTCAATTCCCTGCTGGTGCACACTTTCGAAAATGCCGGAACCTACACCATCGCTGCGCAAGGCTTCGGCGAGAGCCAGGGCGAATACACGCTTCGTGTCCGCGATCGCCGCGAGCGCAGCGCGCAACTGCCGCTGCAGGTCATCGGCATAGAGGATGAGGCGAGCGGCGAACTCGGCTCCAGCTGGAACGACACCTCGGCATTCATGCCCTCGCAGATCGACTACCAGCTGAGCGACGCGGCGAAGGCCGCCATTCGCAGGGGCAATGGCGAAGTGACCATTCGCATGAACGCGGTGGAGGCCGCCGATCCGGATTTCGGCGGCGAGATCGATCCCTATGTCGAAGTCGGCTTCGAGACGCCGCTGGGCTTCGCCGTCGCCGCGACCGATGATGATGGGTCGGGCACGCTGGATGCCATGTTGCCGCTGGATCTCGGCACGCTGGCGGACCATCCCGATCTGCTCGACATGCTGCGCATTCGCGTGAGGGCCTTCAGCGGATCCGGAGGCAATTACACGCTGACGCTGAGCGAGGGCATGGAAGCGAGGGCAATTCCGAACGAGGATGCGGGCATCATGCTGGAAGCGCTCGACTGACAGCCAGGACGTCGGCCCGACCTGCAACGAACAAGGGCGGGGGCAACCTCGCCCTTGTTCGCGTCTTGGTGGATCAGCCGGTGGCTATCCGCGCGGCATGATCCTTCACCAGCGCAATCATGTTCGGCACCCCTTGGGTCCGGTTGCTGCTGAGCTGATTCTTGAGATCGAAAGGTGACAGCGCCTCCGCGATGTCCATCTGCGAGACCTCGGGTGCAGGCTTGTCCTGCACGGCGGCAATCACCAGCGCCACGATGCCCTTGGTGATCGCCGCATTGCTGTCGGCCAGGAAGTGCAGCTTTTCCATGTCGCCGGTCGGATAGACCCAGACCTGTGCTGAGCATCCGCGCACCAGCGTGCTCTCCGTCTTGAGCGCATCGGGCATTTCGTCCAGCTCGCGGCCAAGCTCGATCAGCAGGCGATAGCGTTCATCGCCTTCGAGAAAATTGTATTCTTCGTGAATGTCCTGGAGAGTGCGCATGGCTGCGCACTTAGTGTCTCTTCATCAGAGGTCCACCCCGCTGGCGATCGCTTCGAGCTTTCGGATGCGTTCTTTGAGGTCGGCGATCTCGATGCGGGCCATGCCTTCGGGAGATCCGCCTTCAAGCTCTCGCGGCAGGCGATGCATCTCCAGCTCGCGGTTCTTCAGCGCGAGCCAGCCTTGCCAGCCGAGCAGCATGGTGCCTGCCAGCACTACCAGCCCGACCAATGCGGTTGCGGCCAAAATCATGTCGATCTGCATTTTCAGGGCCTCCCTGGCCAGTGTGACGTAAGTGCGCTCAGTCCTTGTCGCGCAGCTTCTCGATTTCCTCCGCGGTGCGGCGCGAGGGATCGGTGGCGATCCGTTCCAGTACCTTCACACGCTCTCGCAACTGCTCGACCTCGTTCTGCAATTCCGCCTCGCGCTCGGTATTGGCAGGTGGCAGCGGATCGCCGCGGCTGTCTCGCACGATTCCCTGCGCGGAATCGTGCCGCCGGGTCCAGATGGAGTAGGCTATCCCGGCAAGCGCCAGCAGGAAAAGCATGGTCCAGAAACTCATCGTGCGGCTTCTCCTTCATTGCTGAGTTCGCGCAAATTCTCGATCTGACGCGAAAGATCGGTGGAGGGGTCGGTGACAATCCGCTCCAGCACGCGCATCCGGTCTTCCAGATGCTGCTGCGTCTCGTTTGGAAGCGCGGCTTGCTGCGCTTTTGCCTCCTCGATCCGTGCCTCGAGTTCGAGCTTGCGCTCGGCGTGCTCCTGGACGCGCTTGTTGACGAGGTAGGCGAAGGGCAAGACAATCGCGGCGGCGATCAGGACGAAGGCGAAGATGCCCATCAGGTTTGGGTCCATCATCTGGTCTCCATCGACTTGCTGCGAAGCGCCTCGATCTCTTCGGCGAGTTCGGTTGGGCGATCCGTAGCGATGCGTTCGAGGACGCGGACCCGTTCTTCCAGCGAGCCGGTCTGTCCTTCATCGATGATCCGCAAATTGCGCGATGCGCGCCGCTTCATCAGCAGCCAGGCACCACCCGCACCTGCCGCTACGGCCAGCGAGGCGATTTGCAGCGCGTCGAAAACAAGGGCGGTGTCCGGGCCGAACATCAGTTGGCGTCCTTGCCGGAGCGCAGGTTCTCGATCTCGTGCGTCAGCTGGTAGCCGCTATCGGTGACGATGCGCTCCACATTGGCGAGGCGATCCTTCATCGATCCGAGCTCGGCGCGCAGCTCTGCATTTTCTTGGGTTAACAGCTTCACCCGCTCGATCGCCTGATCGTTCTTGGGATAGATGGCCTTACCCCAGCTGTTCTCCAGCGGATAGCCATTCTTCACGCGGATCCAGGTAGTGAAAACCCATCCCGCCACACCAGCGATTCCGATGACGGTAAGCAATTCTGTCGTGATGAGATCAGGCATCAGGCGCGTTCCTTCTTGTTCAGCTCAAGCGGTATCCCGCTATCTTCGGCACGGGGGCGCGGCGTATCGCGCAGCGCTTCGATTTCCTCGGCAACGGTGTAACCCTTGTCTGTGACGATGCGTTCGAGCACGACCATGCGGTCCTGCATCTTCTCCATCGTTTCGAGCAGATTGGCGTTCTGTTCTTCCAGGCGCCTGGTCTCCGCACTGTCGGCGCGCTCGGTCTTGCCGCCCCACTCGTCTTCGAGCGAATAGCCGTGCTTCGCGCGGATCCAATTGTTGACCAGCCACCCAACCGTGCTGAGGGCGATGATCGCGATCACGAATGCGGGGCCACCGAAGTCCATTACACCTGCTCCTTCTTGGCGAAGTCCATCGGCACACCGCTGCTGCGGTCCTCGACCGATTTGGTGTCGCGCAGCGCTTCGATCTGCGTCGCAATATCGTAGCCGCGATCGGTGACAATGCGTTCGAGCACCTGGACGCGGTCTTCCAGCGCGGTGATCTGACTTGCATATTGTGCCGCTTTCTCTGCGCTTTGACTGCTGACGGCCTCGAGCCGCTTCTCTTCAAGCTTGCTCCGTTTCGAAATCCATACGATCCCCAGCACCATGATAAACGGCGCAAGCGGGATCATCAGTGCGAGTATACCTTCCATTTAGTCCTCCCTGAATTCGTGTTTCAGCGCAGTTCTTCGATCTGCTGCGTCAGGCGCGGATTGGAGCTGACATAGTAGCTCTCGACCTCGGCCAGGCGGCGATCGACGTCCTTCATCTGTCCGCGGATTTCGCGGGCGGTGCGCTTCGGGTTCTGCCGTACGCGCTGCCAGTACTGCGTCTCCTGCGGATCGGCGGAGTAAAGGTGCGCGGGCTTCTTGTTCAGCAACAGGCCCATCAGGATATAGATCGGGATGATGAGCGGACCGAGGAAGGCAAGAGTGCCGAACACGGTCGCAAGCCTGATCCAGAATGCATTGACGCCGGTATAGTCGGCGATGCCGGAGCACACTCCCATCAGCTTTGCATTCTGCTTGTCGCGGTAAAGCGTGGTGCGCGGGCTGTTCATCGGCGGGCCTCCTTCTTCTCGGCGAGCATGTCCTCAAGCTCGCGCAGCTGGACGTTGTCCGTTTCCTTGTCGTGCTGGATGCGCGGCTTCTGGAATTCGGGATTGTCCATCGCGACCAGCCGCTCCACCGTGTCCATCCGTTCGTCGAGCCGCTTGGCGAGGCCGTAGAGATCTTCAAGCAGGGCCTCATCGTCCGTCGTGATGGTGGCGGCAGTTTTCCATCTGGTCACATAATGCATGATCAACCACGGCAAACCGATGAAAATGGCCGGTACAATAATGATTTCGCTGGGAAACATGCGTTAGCCTTCCTTCTTCGAAGCGTCGCTGCCCTTACCGAGCGCGCGCTTCATTTCCTCCAATTCCTCGTCCACCTTGTCGCCGCCTTCGAGGGCAGCGAATTCGTCGGCGAGGCTGTTGCCACCGGTCCCATCGGCGATCTTTAGCGAGTCGGCGCGCCCTTCGGCGTAGTCGACCCGGCGTTCGAGCTGGTCGAAGCGGGTCAGCGCCTCGTCCACGCGTTCATTCGTCATCAGGCTGCGCAGCTTCACGCGGTTTTCCGCGCTTTCCAGGCGAGCCGCGATCTGGCTCTGCCGGCTGCGGGCTTCGCGCAGGCGATGCTGCAGCTTGGCGATGTCCTGCTCGTAAGCGCGCAGCGCATCGTCGAGAACCGCCATCTCCTGCTTCAGCTGGTCGATCATGTCGGTCGCCTTGCGCTTTTCCAGAAGCGCGGCGCGGGCGAGATCTTCGCGATCCTTGCTCAGCGCCAGCTGGGCCTTGTCCGCCCAGTCCAGCTGCAGCCTGTCCAGCTTGGCAGCGTGACGCTGCATTTCCTTCTGATCGGCAATGGTACGCGCGGCGCTCGCCCGGACCTCGACCAGCGTTTCCTCCATTTCGAGGATGATCATGCGGATCATCTTCGCGGGATCGTCCGCCTGATCGAGCAGTTCGTTGAAATTGGCAGCGATGATATCGCGGGTACGCGAGAAAATGCCCATCCAGTTACCTCCGGTATTAAGAGCGCGCGCGGTGGGGGTGGGGCTGGTGCGCAGGCGGTCGATCTCCTGATCGAGCTTCGATCCCACGCGCTTCAGCCCGTCGCCCACCGGCGTGAGGGGGTTCTTGTTATCGCTCACGCCAGTGCCACCGAAGCGGTAGCGCTCAGCATGGTGTCGGCTCCCGCGACATCCTGCTGAATCTGCGCGAACACGGTGAATGCGATCATCGCGACGACACTGACCAGTGCGGCATGGCCGACTTTGCTGGTGAAGAAACTGCCATCGAACATCGTCTTGGTCCTCCTGAAACCCTTGCTGTCTCATGGTTTGCAACGGGTGTGCCAGTTTGCAGGATTGGCGGATTTCCGGGGTTTTTTGCTCGACAGCGAAAATGCGTCGTGGTTTCTGTTGCCAAGATGTGGGAAATTTCGCTACATCTTAGGTCGTGGAGCAGAAAAGCCAATTCATCGGCCAGTCCGGCGCCTTTCTCGACGCGGTCGAGCGGGCCAGTCGCGCGGCGCCGATGGCGCGCCCCGTACTGGTAATCGGGGAGCGCGGGACGGGCAAGGAACTGATCGCCGAACGTCTTCACCGCCTCTCCGATCGCTGGGAAGAACCGCTCGTCATCATGAATTGCGCGGCGCTGCCCGAAACCCTGATCGAGGCCGAACTGTTCGGCCATGAGCAGGGCGCTTTCACCGGTGCTACCAGAGCGCGGGAGGGCAGGTTCGAGGAAGCCGACCGGGGCACATTATTTCTCGACGAACTGGGCACACTCTCGATGGGCGCGCAGGAGCGGCTGCTGAGGGCCGTCGAATATGGCGAGGTGACGCGCATCGGCTCCAGCCGCCCGACCCGCGTCGATGTCCGTATCGTCGCGGCAACAAACGAGGATTTGCAGGCCAAGGCCGAGCGTGGCGAATTCCGCGCCGACCTGCTCGACCGGCTGAGTTTCGAAGTCATCACTCTTCCGCCGCTGCGCGTGCGGGAGGGCGACATAGAAGTGCTCGCCGATTATTTCGGTCGGCGGATGGCGGCGGAGCTCGGCTGGGAGCAGTGGCCCGGGTTTGCCGATCATATCGCGAAAGACATGGAGCAACATCCCTGGCCCGGAAACGTGCGCGAACTGCGCAATGTGGTGGAGCGCGCGGTCTATCGCTGGGACAATTGGGAACACCCCATCGGTGAGGTGGTGTTCGACCCGTTCGACAGCCCGTGGAAGCCGCTGACCTCGCCCGCGCAGAGACCGCAGCAAAGCGAACCCACGTCCCCCGCGCCGACGCCACCCACGCCGCGCCTCGACAAGATCGACGACCTGCGCGGCGCGGTCGACGCGCATGAGCGGACTATCGTAGAGCACGCACTTGGCGCCAATCGCTGGAACCAGCGCCAGACGGCCAAGGCGCTGGGCCTCAGCTACGATCAGCTGCGCCATTGCATCAAGAAACACGGGCTTATGCAGGACGATGGCTGAGGCAGTGTAATTGCTGTTGCGTTTGCGCGCACCGGCTCCTACATAGCGCTCATCCCGGCATTGTCGTGACACTGAAGGGCTGGCGCCGAGAGGGGCCGGCACCGGAAAGCTGTTCCCGCAATGCCAACCGAACGGAGACCGAGTGGCCGATATTGCGCGCCTGACAGAAGTGATCGGACCCGAAGCCGAAGCGCTCGGCTTCGAACTCGTGCGCGTGAAGATGACCGGCTCCAGCGATGAGCGCACTCTCCAGGTGATGGCGGAAGATTCGGCGACCGGGCAGTTGGTGGTCGAACAATGCGCGCAGCTTTCGCGCCGCATTTCGGAAAAGCTGGACGCACTTGAAGAGGAGGGCATCGTCCTCGTCGAAGGTGCCTACAATCTCGAAGTGAGCAGCCCGGGTATCGATCGTCCGCTGACCCGCGCGAAGGATTTCGCCGATTGGGCGGGGCACGACGCCAAGCTTTCGCTTTCCGAGAAAGTGCACGGCCACCGCAAGCTTTCCGGTAAGCTGATCGGCATCGAAGGCGAAACGGTTACGATAGAGGACAAGAGTGCCGGCCGTGTAGACGTGCCGCGCAAACACATTCATTCGGCGCAGCTTATCCTGACGGACAAGTTGATCGCCGCTACGCAGCCGCTCGACCTGTCGGGCGTCGAAGATATCGAAGAAACAGACGAAGAAGAGGTCCAGGACTGATGGCCAGCCCCATTTCGGCAAACAAGGCGGAACTCCTCGCCATTGCGAATGCCGTCGCATCGGAAAAGATGATCGACAAGAGCATCGTGATCGAAGCGATGGAAGAAGCGATCCAGAAGGCCGCCCGCGCGCGCTTCGGCCAGGAAAACGACATCCGCGCCAAGCTCGACCCCGTCAACGGCGATCTGCGCCTGTGGCGCGTCGTCGAGGTGGTCGAAGAGGTCGAGGACTATTTCAAGCAGGTCGATCTGGAGCAGGCGCAGAAGCTGGAAGACGGCGCGAGCGTCGGCGATTTCATCGTCGATCCGCTGCCTGCGATGGACGATCTCGGTCGCATCGATGCACAGAGTGCCAAGCAGGTGATCTTTCAGAAGGTCCGCGATGCCGAGCGTGAGCGCCAGTTCGAGGAATTCAAGGATCGCGGCGGCGAAGTCATCACCGGCGTGATCAAGTCGGTCGAATTCGGCCATGTGATCGTCAATCTCGGCCGCGCCGAGGGCGTCATCCGCCGTGACCAGCAGATCCCGCGCGAAGCCGCCCGTGTCGGCGAACGTATCCGCGCGCTGATCATGAAGGTGGAGCGCAACAATCGTGGTCCGCAGATCTTCCTCAGCCGCGCGCATCCCGATTTCATGCGCAAGCTGTTCGCGCAGGAAGTGCCCGAAATCTACGATGGCATCATCGAGATCAAGGCCGCAGCCCGTGATCCGGGCAGCCGCGCCAAGATCGGCGTCATCAGCCACGACTCCAGTATCGACCCCGTCGGTGCCTGCGTCGGCATGAAGGGCAGCCGCGTCCAGGCCGTCGTGCAGGAAATGCAGGGCGAGAAGATCGACATCATTCCCTGGAGCGAGGATACGGCGACCTTCGTCGTCAACGCGCTCCAGCCCGCGACCGTCAGCCGCGTGGTACTTGATGAGGAAGAAGGCCGCATCGAAGTGGTTGTTCCCGACGATCAGCTGTCGCTTGCCATCGGTCGCCGCGGCCAGAACGTGCGCCTCGCCAGCCAGCTGACGGACAGCCAGATCGACATCATGACCGAGGAAGAAGCTTCGGAGAAGCGCAGCAAGGAATTTGCCGAGCGTTCCAAGATGTTTGAGGAAGAGCTGGACGTCGATGAAACGCTTTCGCAGCTGCTCGTCGCCGAAGGCTTCGTGGAGCTGGAAGAGGTCGCTTACGTCGAGCTCGACGAGCTTGCCGCGATCGAAGGCTTTGACGACGAACTGGCGGAAGAGTTGCAGAGCCGCGCCAAGGAAGCGCTCGACCGTCAGGAAGAAGAGCACCGTGCCGCTCGCCGCGAGCTGGGCGTCGACGATGCGCTGGCGGATATTCCGCACCTGACCGAGGAAATGCTCGTCGTGCTGGGCAAGGCCGGGATCAAGGATCTCGACGATCTGGCCGATCTCGCGACCGACGAGCTGATCGCAAAGAAGCGCGAAGCGCCGCGCCGCCGGCAGTCGCCGGATGCCGGCCCGCCCATGCGCCGCGATCGCCCGATGCGAGAGCAGGACAAGGGCGGCGTGCTCGGCGCCTACGGTCTTTCCGAAGAGCAGGGCAACGAGATCATCATGGCCGCCCGCGCGCATTGGTTCGAAGACGAGGAGCCGCAGGCGGCTCCTGGGGGGTCCGAGGACGAGGAAGAGGCCGCTCCGGCTGCCGCTTCCGAGACCCAAGCAGAGGAGGCCGCAGATGCGGAATCCTCCAAATGATCCATTAGGTTCGCCTAAAGCCGACGACGCGCGCTCTTCCGAAAAGGGGAGCGAGCGGCGCTGCGTGCTGACCGGGAACAACGGGTCGCGCGACGAGCTCGTGCGCCTGGCGCTCTCGCCCGATGGCGATGTGCTGCCCGATCCGCTGGCCAAGGCGCCGGGGCGGGGGGCATGGATCGGCGTCACCAAGGCCGAACTGGCCGAGGCGATCGCCAGCGGAAAGCTGCGCGGTGCACTTTCGCGTGCATTCAAGACAGGGCAGCTTTCCATCCCGGAAACGCTCGCGGAACTGACCGAGCAAGGCCTGACCAAGGCGTTTCTTCAGCGGTTAGGGCTGGAAATGCGCTCGGGACGTATCATCTTGGGATCCGACAGGATCCGGGACGACGCGCGGATGGGCAAGGTCGCCGCGCTTTTTCACGCAAGCGATGCGAGCGAGGACGGCCGGCGCAAGCTGGACCAGGCCTGGCGGGTAGGGCGCGATGAAGAAGGTTCCGGCCTTCGCGGCACCGTCCTGCCACTGGACCGGGAGGCCCTGTCTGTGGCATTGGGCCGCGACAATGTCGTCCACCTGGCGCTGGTCGATGCGAAATCGGCCGGACGGGTCGCGATCCCGCTGGGACGCTTGCAGACCTTTCTGGGGGCCGCTCTGGCGGCAGGGACTAGCGATGGTGCTGGTGGCGATGATGCTGCCCGCGCCGAAGCATGAATTGATATTTGTAGGAACTTGAAGAGCTTATGAGCGAAGAGAACGACACACCGAAACGCACTCGCAAGCCCCTGGGGCTGAAGCGTTCGGTCGATGGTGGCGAGGTCAAGCAGACCTTCAGCCATGGCCGCACCAACAAGGTCGCGGTGGAAGTGAAGCGTCGCCGCAAGCTCGTGAAGCCGGGCGAAGCCGCACCGCCGCCGCCCCCGCCGCCGCCTCCCCCGCCGCCCCCTCCGGCAGCGGCGAAGCCTGCGCCGAAGAAGCCCGCCGCCTCCGACGAGACGCCGCAGGAGCGCGTCGCTCGCCTCCAGCGCGAAGCCGAGGAAGAGCGGCTGCGTCTGGCCGAAGAAGCGCGCAAGCGCGACGACCAGCAGGCCAAGAAGGCTGCCGAGGACGAGAAGAAGCGCGCCGAGGACAACGCCAAGGCCAAGGAACAGGCCGAAAAGCAGGCCGAGGTCGATGCCAAGGCGGAGGCGAAGGCCGAGGCCGCTGCGGCGAACGAGGCTGCCGATGCGTCTGCCGCGCCTGCCGATGATGCGAAGGCACCCGCCGCGCGCAGGTTCACGCCCGTTGCCCGGCCGGAGCCAAAGCGTCCGCCCAAGCGCGAAGAGAAACCCAAGCGTGGCGGCCCGGCAGAACGTCCGGACAAGCGCCGTTCCGGCAAGCTGACCGTCAACAAGGCGCTGAACGAGGACGAAGGCCGCCGTGCCCGCAGTCTCGCCGCGCTCAAGCGTGCGCGTGAAAAGGAGCGCCGTGCACAGGGCGGCGGCTCCAGCCAGCCGCGCGAGAAGCAGGTTCGCGACGTGATCGTGCCCGAAGCCATCACTGTGGGCGAGCTCGCCAAGCGGATGGGCGAGAAGGGCGCGGACCTCGTGAAGGAGCTGTTCAATCTCGACATGATGGTCACCGTCAACCAGACGATCGACCAGGACACGGCGGAGCTGCTGGTCGAACAGTTCGGCCACAATATTCAAAAGGTCTCCGAAGCCGATGTCGATATCGACACGACGGTGGACGAGGATCCCGAAGAGACGAAAAAGGCGCGTCCGCCGGTCGTGGCCGTCATGGGCCATGTCGATCACGGCAAGACCAGCCTGCTCGACGCGCTGCGCAAGACCAATGTGACGCGCGGCGAGGCGGGTGGCATCACTCAGCATATCGGCGCTTATCAGGTGACGACGAAGGACAAGTCAAAGATCACCTTCCTCGACACGCCGGGCCACGCCGCCTTCACCGAAATGCGCGCGCGCGGTGCCAATGTCACCGACATCGTCGTGCTGGTGGTGGCCGCGGATGACGGCATCATGCCGCAGACGATCGAGGCCATCAATCACGCCAAGTCGGCCAATGTCCCGATCATCGTGGCGATCAACAAGATCGACAAGCCGGAAGCCGATGCGCAGAACATTCGCACCCGCCTGCTCGAACACGAGGTGATCGTGGAAGAAATGTCCGGCGATGTGCTGGACGTGGAAGTCTCCGCGACCAAGGGCACGGGTCTCGACGATCTGATCGAGAAGATCGCGCTGCAGGCCGAACTGCTCGAACTGAAGGCGCGGCCCGATCGCGATGCCGAGGCCACCGTGGTCGAAGCGCAGCTGGACAAGGGCCGCGGGCCCGTGGCCACCGTGCTCGTCAATCGCGGCACCTTGCGGCGCGGCGACACCTTCGTCGTCGGCACGGAAAGCGGCAAGGTCCGCGCGCTGGTCAATGATGCCGGCAAGCAGATCAAGGAAGCCGGGCCGTCGACACCTGTCGAGGTTCTGGGCCTTGGCGGCGTTCCTGCCGCAGGCGAAACGCTCGCCGTGGTCGAGAACGAGCAGCGTGCCCGCGAAGTGGCGCAATATCGCCAGGAAAAGGCGACAGAAAAGCGCACCGCTCTCGCGCCGACCAGCTTCGACACGATGTTCAACACCGCCAAGGTCATCGAATGGCCGGTCGTGGTGAAGGCCGACGTGCAAGGCAGCGTGGAGGCGATTACCAACGCGCTGCACAATCTTTCCAATGACGACATCAAGGTCCGCGTGCTGCATGCGGGCGTGGGTGCCATCACGGAAAGCGATGTAACGCTGGCGGCGGCTTCCAAGGCTCCGATCATCGGCTTCAACGTGCGCCCGAACGCGAAGGCGCGCGAACTGGTGAAGCGCGACGGCGTGCGGATGATGTATCACGATGTGATCTATCACCTCACCGACGAGATCACGAAGGACCTGCTGGGCGAGCTTGGCCCGCTCAAGGTCGAAAACGTGGTCGGCCGTGCCGAGGTCAAGGAGGTCTTCAAGTCCGGCAAGCGCGACAAGGCCGCCGGTCTGCTGGTGGAGGAAGGTGTCATCCGCAAGGGCCTGCACGCCCGCCTCACGCGCGAGGACGTCATTGTCTCCGCCACCACCATCGCGAGCCTTCGCCGTTTCAAGGACGATGTCGACGAAGTGCGCGCCGGCCTCGAATGCGGCGTGGTTCTCGAGGATACGAACGACATCAAGGCTGGCGACCAGCTCGAGGTGTTCGAGGTGAACGAGGAAGAGCGGACGCTTTGATGGAAACTCCCCTCCCGCTTGCGGGAGGGGCCGGGGGTGGGCCAGTCCCGAGCCGTCCGAACCCACCCCGCTGCGACTAGGCACCGCTTCGCGGCACCAAGTCTCACTGCCCCTCCCGTTCATGGGAGGGGATGGAGTTAGTTATGGAAAGCCCGGCAAATATTCTGCAATGGCCCTCGGCAAAGCTGATGGGCGCCGAGTTCGTCTCATTGGACGAACAGAGCGGCACGGTGGAAATGGCGTTCACGCCGCCCGCCGAGTTCGCAAACATGCGCGGATCGGTGCAGGGCGGCCTGCTGGCAGGTCCGATGGACGAAGCGATGGGCGCGGCTGTCTATGCGGCGACCAATGGCGGGTTGCAGCTGACGCTCGACATCAATCTTTCCCTGATGCGCCCCGTGCCGATGGAGCGCATCACGGTGAAGGCGAAGGCGGTGAAGACCGGTCGCCGCGTGACCTTCGTCGAGGCCGAACTGTTCGACCACGAAGGCAAGCTCTGCGCCCGCGCCACGGCTACCACGATGATGACCGGCTGGCCGGGAGCTGAAAAGGGGCCGGACGCCTGATGCCCCGCCATACCGCCCCCGAAGACCAGTCCGTTCGCCTCCTCAAGGTGGGAGAGCGTGTGCGGCACATTCTGTCCGAATTGCTCGCGCGTGGGGAAGCGCATGACGATGTGCTGCGCGCTTCCAACATATCGGTCACCGAAGTGCGCATGTCGCCCGATCTGCGCAATGCGAAGGTCTATGTGAAGCCGCTGCTGGGCGAGGACGAGGCGACGGTGGTAAAGGCGCTGCGCGGCAATACGGCGTTCTTCCAGCGCGAGGTCGCCCAGCGCCTCGGCCTGAAATTCGCGCCCAAGCTGCAATTCCGCGCAGACGAAAGCTTCGACGAGGCGAGCCGCATCGATCAGCTGCTCGACGATCCGAAAGTGCGGCGGGATTTGGAGGAAGGCTAGAGAGCCGTCTTTGCGAGCGACCGTAGGTCGCGCGGCAATCCAGTCCCATGCGCTACAAAACTCTGGATTGCCGCGTCGCTTCGCTCCTCGCAATGACGCAAGGCAGCTATGCCTCCGCATATGGCAAAGCTCTACTTTTACTATGCCAGCATGAATGCGGGCAAATCGACCACGTTGCTGCAGGCCGATTTCAATTATCGCGAGCGTGGCATGAGTACGATGCTGTGGACCGCCGCGATCGACAATCGATCCGAGCAGCCCATCGCAAGCCGGATCGGCCTTTCCGCCGATGCCCGCCGCTTCACCCCCGGCACCAACCTGTGGCGCGAAGTCACCGCCCGGCACGAGGACGACCCGCTCGCCTGCGTGCTGATCGACGAAGCGCAGTTCCTCACAGCCTTGCAGGCTTGGCAATGCGCGCGGCTGGCGGATGAGGCGGGCATCCCGGTGCTATGCTACGGCCTTCGCACCGATTTTCGTGGCGATCTCTTCCCCGGCTCCGCCGTGCTGCTGGGGATTGCTGACTCGCTCGTCGAGCTGAAGGCGGTCTGCCATTGCGGGCGCAAGGCGACGATGAATCTGCGCGTCGATGAGAGCGGCGATGCCGTGGGCGAGGGCAGGCAGACCGAAATCGGCGGAAATGAGCGCTATGTCGCTTTGTGCCGCCGCCATTTCGCAGAGCAACTCGGCATGTATCGCTAGAAAAGACAAAGGCGCCGCCCGTGGGCAGCGCCTTCGCTATGCTGTTCCGGCCAGTGGCGGCTTCAGCAATTGCCTTCCACGCCATCGGCGCAGTCACCGACGGATTCGACGTCTTCCACAGCGCCGTCGATGGTGTTGCAGGCGGGCAGGAACGCAGCGGTTCCGGCAAGGGCAAGGGCGGTAAGAATTTTCTTCATATGCTCTCTCCTATGCGCCGATCTTTCGCGCTCGACGCGCGGGATCGGCGTGAATTTAATGTTTCGTGAGAGTGGCGGTTCCGCTGCGGCGCGTCAGAACATGCCCATTTCCAGCCCGGCCGCGAGCGTTTGGCCGAGTTCGTGCGCAGATGAAAGGTCCGCCTTGTCGATTGTCTTGTCCGCCAGGATCGCCTCTTTCGTCTGCGCGCCGACATTGACGATCTTCGTGTCGGCCACGCGTTTCAGTCGCCAGCCGGTGGCGATCCGTTCCAGCTGTGCCTGGGCGTTGCTGCCATCCGATCCGGCGCAGATCATGGCGGCGTAGGGTCGGCCTTCGATGTGGCCAAGCACCTCGTAATAGGTCCGGTCGAAGAACGCCTTCATCACTCCGGCGATGGCGGCGAGGTTTTCGGGGCAGGCAAAGATGTAGCCATCGGCCTCTAGCAGGTCAGCGGACTGTGCGTCCTCCGCCTCGAGAAAGCGCACATCGACACCGCTAGCCTCGTTTGCGCCATCTCGCGCTGCCTCAGCCAGTTGGCGGGAGCCGCCGGTGTGGCTGTACCAGACGATCAGGAGCGTTTTCATCCGCTTCCGGGAAGGGCATCCAGGAACACGCCGACACCCGGGCCGAGAGGCAGATCGAACACCACCCACGTGACGGTGACCGCAACGCCCGCCGCCATGATGCCGATGAAATAGGGCATCATCATCGCGGTCAGGCTGCCCAGGCCGAAATGGCGATTCCAGCGCTGGCAGAATATCAGGATCAGCGGAAAATAGACCATCAGCGGCGTGACGATGTTTGTCGCGCTGTCTCCCACCCGGTAGGCCGCGGTAGTCATTTCCGGCGAGATGCCGACCAGCATCAGCATCGGCACCAGCACCGGGGCGAGCACGCTCCACTTGGCGCTGGCAGAGCCGATCAGCAGGTTGAGTGCCGCGCCGAAGAACAGGATCGCGACCAGCATCGCCCACATCGGCAGGCCGCTGGCCTTCAACGCGTCCGCCCCCGTCACCGCCAGCACCAGCCCCATGTTCGACCAGTCGAACATCGCGACGAAATGCGCCGCCACGAAGCTGAGCACGAGGTAATAGGCCATGTCCTTCATCGCACCCGACATCATCTCGATCAGGTCGCGATGATCGCCGATCGTTCCCGCCGCGCGGCCGTAGACATAGCCAGGCACCAGAAAGACCAGCAGGAAAAAGGGCAGCAGGCTGCGGTAAAGCGGGTTGAGCTGCGCTTCTGCCGGAGCGTCGGGATCGACCAGCGGCGCGACCGGCCCGATGGTGAGAAACACCCACAACGCCGAGAGCGCGAGAGCAGCCAATGCGGCATTTCGCAGGCCGCGCTTCTGCCCGGCAGTGATGTCCTCCGGCCCATCCTCGGTCGGCGCATCGTCCCCGGCCAGCGCGCTATCATAGGTGCCCAGCCGCGGCTCGACCACGCGGTCCGTTACATACCAGATCACCGGCAGGTAAGCGCACAGCATCGCCGCGATAAAATACCAGTTGCCCGCGATGTTGACCGTGTAGTCGCCGAACACGGTCTGCACCGCCGCCTCGGTAATGCCCAGCAACAGCGCGTCGAGCTGGCCCGGCATCAAATTCGCGCTGAACGCGCCCGACACGGCGGCGAAGCTCACTCCGATGCCGACCAGCGGGTGCCTGCCCGCGGCATGGTAGATGATCGCAGCCAGCGGGATCATCACGACGAAGGCCGCATCCGCTGCGTGGTTCGCCATCATGCAGGCGAAAGCGACAGCCGGAGTGAGCCAGAACCGCGGTGCCTTGGCGACGCTCGCCTGCATCGCCGCGGCGAACAGGCCGGAACGCTCCGCCACGCCAGCGCCAAGCATCACGGTCAGCACCATGCCGAGCGGCGGGAAGTGGGTGAAGGTTTCGGGAACGAGAGTGAGCAGGCGGCGCAGGTTCTCGGTCGAGAGCAGGCTCTCCACAATTACGATGCGGTTGGTGCCGGTTTCCGGGTCGATCTCGGCAGGGTGGGCTGCGGACCATCCGGCGAGGCTGGCGATCACGGACAGCGCCACCAGCACGCCGATGAAATAGACGAAGAGCAGCACCGGGTCGGGCAGGCGGTTGCCCGTCCGCTCGACCCACCCGAGAAAGCCTTGCTGCGCTGTTGGCGCGGTCGTGCTGCTCACCTGTCCGCCCCCGCGCCGCCGGTTACTGCGCCGGAGCCGGTTCCAGCACGGCGTTCAGCTCGTAGCCCACCGGCGCATCGGGCCCCAGCGGTATGCCAAGATAGAACCACGCGACGATCAGGGCCACGCCCGAAATCAGCAACCAGATCGAATAAGGCAGCATCATCGCCGTCAGGCTGCCGAGGCCGAAATCCTTCTGCCAGCGCTGGGCGAAGACTAAGATCAGTGGAAAGTAGACCATCAGCGGGGTGATGATATTGGTCGCGCTGTCCCCCACGCGGTAGGCCGCCGTCGCGCCTTCCGGGCTGATGCCGAGCAGCATGAGCATGGGCACGAGGATCGGCGCGAGCAGCGCCCATTTGGCGCTCGCCGAGCCGATGAAGAGATTGAGCAGCGCCGCGAACAGCACCATCAGCCCGATCACCAGCGGCAGCGGCAGCCCAGTCGACTGGATCGCGTCCGCACCGTGAACGGCGGAGATGAGGCCGAGATTTGACCACTCGAACATTTCAACAAAATGCGCGGCGGCGAAGGCGAGGACGAGGTAATATCCCATGTCCTTCATCGCCTCGGCCATCATGGCGACCAGATGGCGGTGGGTCTCGATCGTGCCCGCCGCCTTGCCATAGGCCCAGCCGGTGGCGAGGAAGAGGACGAAGAACGCCGCGACCAGCGATTTGTAGAACGGATCGAGTTCGGTGTGGATCGAGCAATCCGGCACGGCGGCGCCGGTATCGGCGAGGCAGGCCGCCTCGTCGATAAGCGGCGTACCGGGCGCGAAGACCATGACCGCCCACAGCGCCACCACGGCCAGCGCGGCGAGGCCGGCCCAGCGCAAGCCCTTCTTCGCGGCGGGACCGGTGTGCTCGTCGGGATCGGGGCTGGTATCGTCCGCAGCACCCGCACCGGCGGACGCGACGCCTTTCCACGCGCCAAGGCGCGGCTCGATGATCTTGTCGGTGACATACCAGATGATCGGCAGGTAGATGAACGTCATCATGCTGATGAAATACCAGTTGCCCGCGATATTTGTCGTGAAGGTCGGATCCAGCATGCTCGCGCCGACGGCTTCCTCAGTGATGCCGAACAGCAATGCGTCGAGCTGGCCGGGAGAGATGTTCGCCGAGAAACCGCCCGAAACACCGGCGAATGCGGCTGCGATACCGGCGAGCGGATGACGCCCGGCGGCGGCGAAGAGGATGCCTGCCAGCGGAATGAGGACCACATATCCGGCATCCGCCGCGTGATTGCCGAGCATGGCGACGAGCGCCACCACCGGCGTCAGCAGCGATTTCGGCGCGCTCTTGACCGCAGCGGACATGCCCGCCGCGAAAAAGCCCGACCGCTCCGCCACGCCCGCTCCCAGCATCACGACGAGCACGTAACCCAGCGGGTGGAAGTGCGTGAAGGTCGTCGGCATCTCCACCCACAGGCGCTGGATATTCTCCGCCGACAGCAGGCTGGTGGCCTGGATGACGCTGGCGGTGCCCGTTTCCTCGTCCACCGTTGTGGGGTGCAGGGCAGAGACGCCTGCCAGCGCGCAGATCACCGAAATCGCGACCAGCGCCAGGATGAGGTAGAAAAAGATGAAAACCGGATCGGGCAGCTTGTTGCCGGTCCGCTCCACCCAGCCGAGAAATCCGGTCTGAGTCTGCGTGCTCGCGTCAGCCGTTGTCGCCATGATCGATCCTGTCCCTCCACTCGATTCGCCGTCCGGCGTAACATGCGCAGCGCGGCAGGTCTTTACCCGCGGCGTCGCCTTCCCCATCTGGCCCTTGTGCCGCATTCTCCGCAAGCCCGCCTGACACTCGCCTTAACGGCCATCGCATGACCGACGGCGGGAAACCGCATGGCTGGCTGGTGCTGGACAAGCCGCGCGGGCTCGGCTCGACGCAGGCGGTGGGTGCGGTGAAGCGCAATTTGCGTGAAGGCGGCTATGCGAAGACGAAGGTCGGCCATGGTGGTACGCTCGATCCGCTGGCCGAAGGCGTGCTGCCGATCGCATTGGGCGAGGCGACCAAGCTCAGCGGTCGGATGCTGGATGCGGACAAGGTGTACGAATTCACCATCCAGTTCGGCGAGGAAACCGATACGCTCGATACCGAAGGCGAAGTGGTCGCCCGGTCGGACCGTCGACCGCCGCGCGCTGCCATTGCCGCTATCTGCGAGCATTTCACCGGCGAGATAGATCAGGTGCCGCCCAAATATTCGGCGCTGAAAGTCGATGGAAAGCGCGCCTACGATCTGGCGCGGGCGGGGCAGGAGGTCGAGCTGGAGACGCGGCGGGTCACGATCCATTCGCTGGAGATGCTGGGCGGCGGACCTGCCATGCGGGTGGATTCGACCTTCGCCACCACGCTCGGCCGACCCGACCCCTACGACCCGCAAGCGCCGCTCGAACTGGCCGACAGTGTCACGCTCATCGCCAAGGTCAGCAAGGGTACGTATATCCGCTCTCTTGCACGGGATATCGCGCACGCGCTTGGAACGGTCGGCCACGTTACCTATCTGCGTCGCACGAAGGCCGGGCCGTTTCTTGAGGAACAGGCGATTTCGCTGGACAATCTCAACGAAATCGGCAAGGGCGCGCCACTTCAAGACCACCTCCTGTCGCTGGAGGCGGGGCTGGACGGTATCCCGGCTCTCGCTCTCGATCAGAACAGTGCGCAGGCGGCCAGACAAGGCCGGGTCGTTTCTGATCTGCCCCACCCCGACGGGCTGTACTTTGCCAAGCTGGAGGACACTCCGGTGGCGCTGGTGGAACTCGACGGGGGCATGATGAAAGTCGTGCGGGGGTTCAATTTCTAAGCGATACTGCAGATAAGGTAGAAAGACATGTCGGTAACCGCCGAAAAGAAAACCGAAATCATCAAGGACAACGCCGTCGGAAAGGGCGACACCGGTTCGCCGGAAGTACAGGTCGCCATCCTGACAGAGCGTATCCGCAACCTGACCGAGCACTTCAAGGATCACCACAAGGACAACCATTCCCGTCGTGGTCTGCTCAAGATGGTCAACAAGCGTCGCAGTTTGCTGGCCTATCTGAAGAAGAAGGATCTGGGCCGCTACAACGACCTGATCCAGAAGCTGGGTCTTCGTAAGTAAGAGTTTCGTGAAGGGCGGCTCGATGGGCCGCCCTTCGCACATCTGGCATCCTTCGCAATTCGGTGAAGGGGCTTGGGGGCTAGACAGGCCCCGCACCGGACCGGGCCGGATTTCCCGGATAATGCAGGCCCCGCATCGCAATCAGGCGTCGCGGGTTCAGAAGGATAAATATGTTCGACAAGAAAACCGTATCGATCGAGTGGGGCGGAAAGACCCTCACCCTCGAAACCGGCCAGATCGCCCGTCAGGCAGACGGCGCCGTGCTGGCCACCTATGGCGAAACCGTGGTGCTGTGCGCCGTGACCGCCGCCAAGAGTGTTCGCGAAGGGCAGGACTTCTTCCCGCTGACCGTGCACTACCAGGAAAAATTCTCCGCCGCGGGCCGTATCCCGGGCGGCTTCTTCAAGCGCGAAGGCCGCGCGACGGAGAAGGAAACGCTGACCTCCCGCCTGATCGACCGCCCGGTGCGGCCGCTCTTCCCGGAAGGTTTTTACAACGAAATCAACGTAATCGCACAGGTTCTTTCCTACGACGGTGAGACCGAGCCCGATATCGTCGCCATGATCGCCGCTTCTGCCGCGCTCACGATTTCCGGCCTGCCTTTCATGGGCCCGATCGGCGCAGCACGTGTTGGATTCAGCGACGGCGAATACGTTCTCAATCCTTCAGTCGCGGATGCACTTGGTGAACAAGGTCGCCTCGACCTCGTCGTCGCCGCCACGCAGGACGCGGTCATGATGGTCGAGTCCGAAGCCAAGGAGCTGACCGAAGAGGAAATGCTCGGCGCCGTCATGTTCGCGCATGAGGAAAGCCGCAAGGTCATCGGTGCCATCATCGATCTGGCCGAACAGGCTGCCAAGGATCCGTGGGAAATCGAGCAGGCCGACGACCTGTCCGGCATGAAGGACGATATCCGAGCCCTCATCGGCGACGATATCGCCGCTGCCTACAAGATCACCGACAAGTCGGAGCGTCGCGATCGTATCGATGCCGCTCGCGAAAAGGTGAAGGCGAAGTACGAAGATGAGGATGGCCAGACGCAATCTGCCGCCAACAAGATCATCAAGAAGCTGGAATCGGAAATCGTCCGCGGCGCAATCATCAAGGACGGCACCCGCATCGACGGGCGTAAGCTCGATCAGGTTCGCCCGATCGAAGCGATGGTCGGCCTCTTGCCGCGCACGCATGGTTCGGCCCTGTTCACCCGCGGTGAGACGCAGGCGATCTGCACCACCACGCTGGGCACCAAGGATGCCGAGCAGATGATCGACGGTCTGGAAGGACTGTCGTACAACCACTTCATGCTGCACTATAACTTCCCGCCCTATTCGGTCGGCGAAGTGGGCCGCTTCGGCTTCACCAGCCGACGCGAAACCGGCCACGGCAAGCTTGCCTGGCGCGCGCTGCACCCGGTGCTGCCGACGCATGAAGATTTTCCGTACACGATCCGCATCCTGTCGGACATCACCGAGTCCAACGGCTCGTCCTCAATGGCGACGGTGTGCGGTGGCTGTCTGTCGATGATGGATGCCGGCGTTCCGATCGAGCGCCCGGTTTCGGGCATCGCCATGGGCCTGATCCTCGAAGGCGACGACTTCGCCGTTCTGTCGGACATTCTGGGTGACGAGGATCACCTGGGCGACATGGACTTCAAGGTCGCGGGTTCCGAGGCGGGTATCACCTCGCTGCAGATGGACATCAAGGTTGCCGGCATCACGCAGGAAATCATGACCAAGGCGCTCGAGCAGGCGAAGGCCGGCCGCGCGCATATCCTTGGCGAAATGACCAAGGCGCTGTCCGGTGCCCGCGGTGAAGTGTCCAAGCACGCTCCGCGCATTGAGACGATGCAGATCGACAAGTCGAAGATCCGCGATGTCATCGGAACGGGCGGCAAGGTGATCCGCGAGATCGTCGCCGAAACCGGTGCCAAGGTCGATATCGATGACGAAGGCACGATCAAGATCAGCTCTTCCAATTCCGACGAGATCGAGGCCGCGAAGAAGTGGATCGAAGGCATCGTCGAAGAGGCGGAAGTTGGCAAGATCTACAACGGCAAGGTCGTTAACATCGTCGACTTCGGTGCATTCGTGAACTTCATGGGCGGCAAGGACGGCCTCGTCCACGTCTCTGAAATGAAGAACGAGCGCGTGGAGAAGCCGACCGACGTGGTGTCCGAAGGACAGGAAGTTAAGGTCAAGGTCCTTGAGATCGACCAGCGCGGCAAGGTCCGTCTGTCGATGCGCGTTGTCGACCAGGAAACCGGTGAAGAGCTGGAGGACACCCGTCCCCCGCGTGAGCCGCGCTCCGGTAGCGGCGGCGGCCGTGGCGGTGATCGTCGTGGCCCGCGCGGTGGCGGCGGTGGTCGTGGTCGCGGTGGCGATCGCGGTGGCCGTGGCGGCGACCGTGACGGAGGAAACGGTGGCGGCGGCAACGACCTTCCCGACTTCCTGAAGGACTGATCCTTCCAAATCTGCTAATCGAGAGGGCCGCGAGCAATCGCGGCCCTTTTGTCTTGGAGCGAAGACGATGCTTCCACGCGAAACGCTGGCAACGGCGAAAATTCCCGGCGGCGACACGCTGACGCTGGTCAGCCACGGGCGCGACTTCATCATCATGCTCGGCCGGGACGAGCTGATGGGCACGCGCATGCAGTTCAGCGAAGAGCAGCTCGCGCGCCTGACGCTGCAACGTCTGGAAGCGCCGACACCGCGCGTTCTGATCGGTGGCTACGGCATGGGCTTTACCTTCCGCGCGGCATTATCCGGCCTGCCCGATGGCGGCGAAGTCGTGGTTGCCGAAGTGGTACCTGAAATCCTCGATTGGGCGAGGGGTCCGCTAACCCATTTGACCGGCGATACGTTGGATGATCCCCGTGGCCGGGTCGTGCTGGCAGATGTCGCGGCGCTGGTGGACGATGCGGTCGACGGCACCACGCCGCGCTACGATGCAATCCTGATGGACGTAGACAACGGGCCCGATGGCATCGTGCGCGACGGGAACGAGCGGCTCTACACCCGCACTGGCATCGCCCGCATGCGCGATGCGCTGAATGTCGGCGGGGTGCTGTCGATCTGGTCCGCAGCGCCGGATCACAAATTCACGGGGCGGTTGAAGGATGCGGGGCTCAAGGTCGATGTGCAGACCGTCCGGGCGAGACCCAACAATAAGGGCCCGCATCACACGATCTGGTTCGCTCGCCGGGTCAGATAGCGCCTATTGCGGCAATGCGCGCGACTGGCCGAGGAAATCGCCCTTCCCCAGCTTCACTCCCTTGCTTCGCAAGATGGCGTAGGCCGTTGTCGCATGGAAAAAGAAATTGGGCTGGCTGAAACTCAGCAGAAAATCTTCGCTGGCATAGGGCCGATCGATCTTTGCCTTCTCGAAAACGAAGCGCGTTTCGCCTCCCACGAAGCTGTCGATCTCTCCCTTGGAGAGCGCGCGGAGCGTGTTTTCGGCAGCACCGAGATTGAGCCGCATCTGTTCTAGCTTGTCCGCCCACGGGTCGAGATCGGGCGAGAACAGACCCTTGCGAACCCCCTCCACAGCACCGACCGAGTGCGCGATCATGCTTTTGATCTGATAACCGAAGGGAAGCATGTCCTCGATCAGCCGACTGTCCGCCAGTTCCTCTTCGGAAATTCCGCACTCCTTCGCCTTCTCCACCCAGCCTTGGCCTGCCTGGAGGATCTGGATCATCGTCGGGATCGTGGCTTCGTAGAGCGAGACGGACATGGCGGGTTGGCTCCTGCATATGCGTGCGACCGCGGCAATTGTGCTGCCAGCGTATCGCACTTGGTTCAAGCGCCGGGGCGCGCCACTTCGAATGAAAAAGGCCCGCGCCTTTCGACACGGGCCTTTCCAATGCAATTATCAGCGAACGCGCGGCCCGCCAAAGGGAAGGGGGGGAGGGGGGCGGCGCGCACCGCGAGGCAGCTGCGCCTGGTAAGCCCGGCCGCAGTGCTCGACACAATAAGGGAAGCCCGGGTTCACCTTCTCGCCGCAGAAATGGAAGTCGGGCTCACCCGGATGACCCATCGGCCAGCGACACACCCGGTCGTTCAGGTCTAGCAGGCTGGTCTTGTCGGCGATGTCAGGGCTCGGCTTGGCGGGAACCAGCCGGCGCGGCGGAGCGGGCGGGATCGGCGGCTGCTGATCGCCCGGACCCTGCCGCAGGAACCCACCGGGGCCGTAAGATACGATTTTGGGCAGCCCTTCCTGCCTGTTTGGAATCGGCTGGCTGGCATTCGCGCCCCCTGTCGGCGCGGCAGGCTTGGGGCTCGGCGCGGGCGCCGGCTTGGGCGCAGCGGGCTTGGCCGCCTTCTTCGCAACTGGCCTGGGCGGCGCTGCCACCTTTTTCTTGGCGGGTGTCTTTGTCTTTTCCTTCGCTTTCACCGGGCTCGGCCGGGCTTTCAGCCCGAGGCGATGCGCCTTTCCGATGACGGCATTGCGAGAGACACCTCCGAGCTCTTCCGCGATCTGGCTGGCGGTCGATCCGCCTTCCCACATCTTCTTCAATGTCGCGATGCGTTCGTCGGTCCAGCTCATTTGCGTTTTCGTGCCCTATTCTGCGATGCGCGGGATGCGCCGATATTCTTGCCAGCCCGCTCCGCTCCAGATAGGCGCGCCCGTATGGCAGAACAAGCGAATGATCCAGCCGCCGGGGCGCGTGGTCCCGCCGATTTCGTCGATACCGACGCGAAGGCCGGTCGCATTTTCCCGCCAAAGGGAGAGCCCCAGATCACCGGCTTCAACCGGATCGGACTGTGGAGTCTTTATATTAAGGAGATCCGCCGCTTTCTCAAGGTGCAGACGCAGACGATCTGGGCACCTGCGGTTACCACGCTCCTGTTTCTGGTTATTTTCACCGTCGCACTAGGGCGAGAGGGGCGCGAAGTGCTGGGCGTTCCATTCGGCACATTTGTCGCGCCGGGCCTCATTATGATGGGGATGATGCAGAACGCTTTCGCCAATTCCAGCTTCAGCCTGCTGGCGGGCAAGATGCAGGGCACTATCATCGATCTGCTGATGCCGCCGCTTTCAAATGCCGAACTCATGCTGGGCATTGTCGCCGCGGCGATGACCCGCGCCGTGCTTGTCGGCGGAGCGGTCGCTCTTGCCATGTGGCTCTATCCCGGAGTCACGCTGAACATCGTGCATCCCTGGGCAATCGTCTGGTTCGGCTTGATGGGGGCGCTGATGCTGGCGCTGTTCGGCTTTCTGGCCAGCATCTGGGCGGAGAAATTCGATCATAACGCCGCCATCACCAACTTCATTGTCGCGCCGTTAAGCCTGCTTTCGGGGACGTTCTATGTCATCTCGAACCTCGCACCATTTTTTCAGGCGATCAGCCGAGCAAACCCGTTCTTCTACATGATCTCCGGGTTCCGATACGGATTCCTGGGCGAAAGCGATATCGGCAACACCAACGAAGCCGTTCTGGGCGCGGCCGTCGGAGTGGGCGCTCTCAACATCGTGCTCGCCTTCGTGACCTACCGCGTTCTGCGCAGCGGCTGGAAGATCAAGAGTTGAGTATCAGTGCGTGAGGGCGCGCCGAAGTCGATACCGCCCGCCACGGAATTCTTCGAACAGCTGCGCGACCTGTGGGTGATCGATCGGACCTCCGTCGCGGTCCATCAGCAGGTTCTGCTGGCTGACATATGCGACGTAGGAACTCTCGTCGTTTTCGGCGAGAAGGTGATAAAACGGCTGATCCCGTCGCGGCCGCTGGCCTTCGGGGATTTGCTCGTACCATTCTTCCGAATTGGCGTAGACCGGGTCGATATCGAAAACCACGCCGCGAAAATCGTGACGCTTGTGCGTCACCACATCCCCGATGGCGAAACGTGCGCGCGAGCTACGCGGGGCATCGACGATGCGGCCCGCCTGGGATGAATAGAACTCGGTGCGATCCATAGGTGAAATATAGGCACCCGACGCACTTCAACAAGCTGAACGTCTAGCAAATCACCGGTTTTCGTCCTAGTTCGCGCAAACAGGGTCTTGGCAACGCAAAAGCCATCCGCTAACCGCCGCGCTCCCAACAGGCCAAGCGGGCTTGCCCGCACGCTCATCTCGCGGAGAGGTGCCGGAGTGGTCGAACGGGGCGGTCTCGAAAACCGTTGAGCCCTTCTGGGGTTCCGAGGGTTCGAATCCCTCCCTCTCCGCCACTCATCAAGTTAGTGATTGCGAAAGATAAGGATTTGATCCCCTTTCGCGTGGTTCAGCGCCCATTGCCGCAAATATCCCGATCGCGTCGTTCTCAATTTCCAGCCCGAACATCCCGGCGGCATTGCCGGTCGGGTCAACAACATCACCAACCTGTCGTCCTGCGAGTGTGATTATGTCGCCCTGCTGGACGGGGACGATGTTTGGATCGATCCGCTCAAACTGCAGCGCCAGGCGGACTTTCTCTACGCCAATCCCGCATATGCGGGAACAGCGCATGACGCCTTCCTGATGTCTGCCGACGGGGAGCGTGTGCAACCCCTGACGAAGGCGCAATACAGTCCGGCCGGAAAGCGGATGCGCCGGTCGATCTCGATGCGCGCACCATGCTGGACAACAATTACGTCCAAGGCTCGAGCTTCTGTTTCCGGCGTGAAGCGCTGCTGTTTCCCAGCTGGTTCGACACGGTTCATGCAGGCGATCAGGGGATCTTTCTGCTGGTGTCTCAGCATGGCGCCATCCGGTTCGATCCGCGCGTCATGTCCGGCTATCGCATTCACGCGAATTCCATCAGCTGCGGACCGCGATCGAAACAGAGACGTGCACGTGAATTCCTGGTCGATCGTGATGTCTTCGCGCGGTTCGAGGGCATTCCCGGTCCGATCGAGGCGCAGCGTATAGCGGTGCATGCGAAGCTCGCCGACGAGCCGGTAAAGGCGGGCGAGGCAAATCCCGCAATCGCCTTCCACGCCAAGCGCGCGCGTGATTACGCTCTACGAAAGCTCTTCGACACCGGGATGCTCAGCCGCGTGGACGAACGGCTCGTCGCGCTGAATGAGCGGGCACTTACCCACCCCCCAGAGCACGCCACAGAAGTACGCGAGCCCGGGCCGAGCGGCCTCGGGCGGCGGCGGCGCGTTCGCCGCTAGCGTCGGCAGACCGGCGCGCTTCCAAGACGGTGAGGAAATCGGAGAGACCTGCGCGGTAGCGCGTATCGGCGAGCCGCGCGGCACGCTCGGCAGTCTCGAATTCGCGCTCTGCCGCCGCAAGTTCACGATCGGCGGCGGCGACCAAGCCATAAGCGGTCTCCGCATCGCCGAGTGCGGTGAAGACGGCATCGCGATATTGCGCGAAAGCCAGCCGCTTCTCTGCTGCTGCGCCATCGATTTCGGCTTCGATACGCCCGAAATCGAGGAGGGGCGCAAGTAGGCTGCCGCCTACGGAGCCGACAATCGCGTCCTCATCGAACAAATCGCCTAGATCGAAGGACAGCAGGCCGAGCACGGCGGACAGCGTGAAACGCGGGAAACGCTGCGCAGCGGTGGCTGCGAGCTCTGCATCCTCGGCGGCGAGACTGGCTGCGGCGGCGAGTACGTCCGGCCTGTCGGACAGCAAGGTGCTCGGCAGGGCCGCAGGTGGCGCAGGCTGGGCGGGCAGCGGGGCGGGCTGGCGCAATGTGTCGAGCACGCGGTGCGCGGGTAGAGCGGTCAGCGTGACGAGGCGTCCAGTCAGCCGGGCGCGCTCGCTCGCAAGTGCGGCAATGCGGCTCCGGCTGGCTTCGGCGGCACTTTCTGCGCGCACACGGTCGAAGCCGGGTGAAATGCCCGCGTCTTCGCGCACGCCCGCCAGTCGGGTGAGTTCTTCGGCAGCAGCAAGGTCCTCCTCCAGCGCGGCCTGTCGCTCGGCCAACGTACGCCAGTCGATGACGGATGTAGCTATCTCGGCCAGCAGCGCATTGCGCACGGCTTCTGCGTCGAAAGTGGCGGCAGTTACGCGCGCGAGTGCGGCTTCCTCCTGCGCGCGAATGCGACCGAACAGGTCGGGATCCCAGCTTGCCGAGATATTTGCGGCATATTGCACGCGCTCCGTGTCGATGGAGATGCCGGGCGGCAGGCCGCCGCCGAATTGGTCGGGATTGGTTCGCGATCCGACAATGGATGCATCGGCGGTGACGTTCGGTAGACGCTCCGCCCCGGCACGGCGTGCTCCGGCGCGGGCCGCTTCGATCCGCGCGACGGCCTGCGCCAGCGTCGGTGCATCGGATAGGGCCAGCGCGGCGAGATCCTCATATGCAGGGTCGCCTGTCGGCAGCAGCGCGGCGAGCGCGGTACCCGTTGCGGCATCCGGCGCATAAGCGAAGCTTTCCGGCAGCACCGGCGTCGGCGTTGCGATTTCGGGCGGGGGCCCGGCGACACAGGCGCCAAGCGCCAGCGCGGGCAACAGGGACGCGGCGCGCCGCATCATTCGTCCGCCCCGTTCGTGGCGGGAATGAAGGCGTCGACCTGCTGGCCGACCCGGAACAGCCCATCGGCCTCGGGGAGCTCATAAATGATCTGAAGCACGCGGACGTCGACCCGCTCGCTGGCGCTGTTAGTAAGAGACGTCTTGGGCACGACCTGCGGTTCGGCCCGCACGAATGTTGCGCGCACCTGCCGCTCTGCCGCGCCGCGTGGGGAGACTAGCGCTGGCTCGCCAAGGTCGACGCGGGGGGCTTGCTCCTCATCGACATCGATGCGGATATAGAGCGGCCGCGTCTGCCCCATCTCGATGAAGCTTTCGGCATTGCCACCGCCACCGCCCGTGGAAAGAAATTCGCCCGGGCGGATATTCACTGCGAGAATTTCACCCGTGATCGGTGCCCGCACCGTTGCGCGTCCGAGCTCGGTCTGAGCGGTTCCGACCTGTGCCTGAGCGCTTTCGAGACGGGCCCGGGCAGCCGACAGACGGGACTCGGCCAACTGGCGGCGTTCGCGCGCGGCGCTGGCATCGCCTTCTGCGCGGATGACCTCGGCACGGCTTACGGCGGCCGGATCATCGACGTCGCGATAGAGCGCGAGCTGGCGCGAGGCGGTGTTCTCGGCAGCCCGCGCTTCGGCGATGGACGCCTGGGCTTCGGCCAAGGCAGCGCGCGCTTCCTGTACCGCCGCACCGGTTTCGCGAATGCGGCTGCGGATGGCGCGCTGGTCGACGGTGAAGAGCGGCTGACCTCGCTCGACATAATCGCCCGGCTGCACGAACACTTCTGTCACCAGCCCCGCCAGCGCAGTGCCGACCTCGATCGTCTCGCTGGACGGTTCGACCACGCCCGCACCGGCCACACGCGGTTCATCGGCAAGATCGCCGGTTGCCCGCGGTGGATCGCGCTCCGGCTCTTCCAGGTCGCGCTCCGGCATGCCGAAGAAGATGAAAAGCGCAGCGGCGACGAGGCCGACAATCGCCAGGATCGGCAGCCCCTTGCGAGCGAAGCTGAAATTTTCTGGGAGCAAAGACATTAGTGGTCCTCCGGCATCTGCTTGCCGTCATGGGTGATCTTGCCGTCTTCGAGCACGAGGATACGGTCGGCGAGATCGAAAACGCGGTTGTCATGGGTGACGATGATGCAGGCGCGGTCTTCCGCCACGGCGACTTCGCGCAGCAGGTCCATCACCCTGCGGCCGGAATTGGCATCCAGCGCGGCGGTCGGCTCGTCGCAGACCACTAGGCGCGGTTCGTGGACGAGCGCGCGCGAAATAGCGACGCGCTGCTGCTGGCCGCCCGAAAGCTGGCTCGGAAGCTTGTCGACCTGATCGCCGATATTGAGCTTCTCCATCATCGCGACCGCGCGTTCTCGCGCTTCGCCGCGATCCATCCCGCGCGCGATCAGCGGAACGGCCGCGTTGCTGGCCGCATCGATGGAGGGGATGAGATTGTACTGCTGGAAGATGAAACCGATATTCTGGAGCCGGAATTCGACCAGTTCCGTGTCGGACAAGTCGTATATGTCGGTTCCAAACACTTCGACTTCGCCTTCGGTCGGCCAGAGAATGCCGCACATAATCGAAATCAGCGTTGTCTTGCCCGAACCGCTCTCGCCCACGAGATAGGTCAGCTCGCCCGCACGAATATCCAGATCGATGCCGTGCAGCACGGTGATGGTCTGCTGGCCCGCCTGGAAATCGCGCGTAACCCCGCGCGTGGTGATGGCGGCCCCGTTGCCGTTCATGCCGTTCATCGGAACACCGCCGCAGGCTCGGTCTTCAGGACGTTGCGCAGCGCCAGCCAGCCCGTCAGCGCGAGGATCAGCGTCACCGCGATCAGGCTGATCAGCGGAACCTGCCACGGGATGTAGAAGCCCTTGAACGTCGGATCGCTTGAAAAGCCCCAGATGAAGAATACCGTGCCGAGCACGCCGAGGCCGTAGCCGATCAAGCCGACCAGTCCGGCTTGCGAGGCGACCATGCCGCGGATCTTGGAATTGGTGACGCCGATCGCTTTGAGCGCACCGAACTGCTTGATATTGTCACGGATGAAGAGGCTGAAAGTCAGCCCTACGATAGCGATGCCGACAATGAAGCCGAGCGCCACGGTGATCCCGAAATTGAGCGGAATGCCCGTATTCTGGATGATGAAATCGACCCCGTCACGAGCGAACTGATCCCGCGTGCGAGCGCGCAGTCCCGTCTGATCCTCGATGCGCTGCGTCAGCTCCTCCGCCGTAACGCCATCCGATGCGCCGACCAGCACGAAGCTCATCCTGTTGCGGGTGCCCGGCACATAATTCAGCGCGCGCGAATATTTGGTGTAGAGGGTCACCTGGCTGGTGAAGCTGGGGATGGCGTCCGAAATACCACGGATGACCGCGCGCTGATCGTTCAGCTCAAGCCGTTCGCCGATCGGGTCCGCCCCGTTTTCGAACATTCGAAGCGCACCGACATCGTCGATGATAACGCTGTCCGGCATGGAAAGGACGCTGGTGTCGCCCTCCAGCATCCGGCTGGGCAGGCCGATCAGCGTCGCATCGTCAACGCCGATCACACTGACGCCTTCGAGGTCGCCATCCTGCGTACGCACGCTCGCCCCGGCGCGCAGATGCGGCACCGCCCACTCGACGCCGGGCACGGAGCGCACCGCGTCCAGCGCGGTTGAGGGCATGGGGAAGTTCACATCGGTCGTACGGCTGACCTCGTCCATCACCCAGACTTCGGCGCTCGGTACGTTGTAGACCGCGCTTGCCCCGCGTTCGATCAGATTGACGAAGATCGTCAGCTGCTGGGTGATGAGCAGGGTTGAAAACGCGATACCGAACACCAGCCCGTAAAACTTCTGTTTGTCGCCGGTTAGCATCCGGATCGCGATCCATTGCATTGGTGGGGGAACCTTCTGCTGCCGGGAGGACTTGCACTTTCGAGTCGCAAGCGCCATTCTTGAACGGTATCGTTTAATTGAACGGAGCCGTTCACTTTGTCAACCCCATCCGCCTCGCGCCCCGGTCGCCCCGCCGATACGGCGAAGCGTGCGGCAATCGTCGCGGCAGCGGTGCGCAGCTTTTTCGAGCATGGCTATGCCGCCTCCTCGATCGAGCAGATCGCGTCGGCAGCGGGTGTGTCCAAGGTGACGATCTACAACCATTTCGGTGGCAAGCCGGAGCTCTTTGCAGCTGCGGTCGAAGCTGAATGCGAGCGGATGCGCGGGCATTTCAGCATCGAGAATCTCGAAGGTGCGAACCTTCGCGACAGGCTGACCGCCATCGGGGAGGCCATGTCCGCTTTTCTCTCTCGCCCGGAAATGGTGCAATTCGAACGCCGTATCGCCGCCGAGACTGAGCGCGATCCTGCTATTGGCGAGGCGTTTCTCGCCGCCGGGCCGCATCGCATGAAGCGCGGCTTTACCGAATTGCTGAAAGCCATGAACGATGCGGGCGAAATCGCGGTCGACGATCCCGAACTCGCGGCCGAGCAATTTGCCGCGATGTGCAAGGGCATGGGCGATCTGGACCGCCGCTTCGGCATGCCGAGGGACGAGAAGCGCGATGCCGAGCGGATCGCGGGGGCGGTTAAAGTGTTCTGCCGCGCCTATGGCAATGCGTGAGCTTGCCATCGCGCGGCGCTTCCAACATGGTCGCAGGCGATGAGTGACATTCCCGATTTCGACACCGCGAAGTTCGCCGAATGGCTGGCCACGGAAGCCCCCGAGCATCGCGACATCGCGCGCGTGGAGAAGTTCAAGGGCGGCCAGTCAAACCCTACCTATCGCGTCACCACGGGGAAGGGCGACATCGTGCTGCGCCGCAAGCCCTTCGGCCCGACCTTGCCATCGGCCCATGCTGTCGACCGCGAATATCGGGTCATCTCGGCGCTGGAGCAAACGCCGGTTCCGGTGCCGAAAACGCTGGCGCTTTGTGAGGACGATGCCGTCATCGGCGCGCCGTTCTACGTCATGGAGATGGTAGAAGGCCGCACATTCTGGAACGGTGGCCTGCCCGAATGCACCCGCGAAGAGCGCAGGGGTATTTATCGCAGCATGATCGATGCGCTCGCGGATCTGCATTCGGTCGATCCGGACAGCGTCGGCCTTTCCGATTACGGCGCGCCGGGCAATTATTTCGAGCGGCAGGTGAGGCGCTGGACCAAGCAGTACCGTGCGGCGCAGACCGGCGAGCTCGCGGAGGTCGAGCGGCTGATTGAATGGTTGCCCGAAACGCTGCCGCCGCAACAGGGCGTCTCCGTCATTCATGGTGACTACCGCATCGACAATTTGATTTTTGCGAAGGACGACACCGACGCCCTCGCCATTATCGATTGGGAGCTGTCGACGCTCGGCGATCCGCTCGCCGACTTTGCCTATCTCGCGATGAACTGGGCGATGCCGAAAGAATATGGCGGTGCGCAATTGGGCGGTTACGACTTGGCCGAGCTCGGCATTCCGACGCTCGAGGAGATTTCGGCCCGCTATTGCGAGCGTATGGGGCGCAGCGACCTGCCCGATCTCAACTGGTATTTCGCTTACAATCTGTTCAGGTTGGTCGGCATTCTCCAGGGCATTCGCAAGCGCATCGCGGACGGCAACGCTTCCGGTGCGGATGCGGAGCAGAAGGCCGCTCTTGTCGAGCCGCTTGCGCAGGCCGCCTGGGGCTTCGCCAAGCGGGCAGGCGCATAGGAGGCTTAGGATGTCCGACCTGTTCGATCTCACCGACAGAGTGGCCGTGATCACCGGCTCGTCTCGCGGGATCGGCCGCGCGATTGCGGAGGAAATGGCAGCACGCGGCGCGCGCGTCGTAATCTCCAGTCGCAAGCAGAAGAGCTGCGAGGAAGTCGCCGAAGCCATCAATGCCGAGCATGGCGAAGGCAGCGCCATCGCAGTCGCCGCGAGCATTTCAGACAAGGCGGCCCTGGAGGATCTCGTCAACCGGACGTGTGACCAGCTCGGACCTATCGACATTCTCGTCTGCAATGCGGGCAGCAACCCCTATTACGGCTCGATGGACGGCATCGATGACGAAGCCTTCCGCAAGATCCTCGATAACAATGTCCTCTCCAATCACTGGCTGATTCAGATGACGCTGCCAGACATGCGGGCGAGGAAAGATGGCGCGATCATCATCGTTTCGTCCATCGGGGGGCTTCGCGGTTCGACCACGATCGGGGCCTACAACATTTCCAAGGCGGCGGATTTCCAGCTCGTGCGGAATTACGCGCTGGAGGCGGGGCCGGACAATATCCGCGTCAACGCCATCGCGCCGGGCGTGGTGAAGACGGATTTCGCCAAGGCTCTCTGGGAAAATCCCAAGCTGCACGAAGCGACCGCTGCCGCGACGCCTCTGAAGCGGTTGGGCGAACCGCGCGACATTGCGGGTGCTGCCGTCTATCTCGCCAGCCCGGCCGGCGCATGGATGACGGGGCAGATGATGGTGGTCGATGGCGGCATGACGACCGGCATAGGCGGCGTTTTCTAGCCTTCGAGATATTTCCCGAATTCGTGGCGCGCGATGGTGCGGGCATGGACCTCGTCCGGACCGTCGGCCAGCCGCAGCGTTCTGAGGCTTGCCCACGCCCCGGCAAGAAACGTGTCCTGGCTCACGCCCGCGCCGCCATGCGCCTGGATGGCATCGTCGATGATCGTGAGCGCCATGCTCGGTGCCTGCACCTTGATCATCGCGATCTCGGTCTTTGCGGCCTTGTTGCCTGCACGGTCCATCACGTCGGCGGCCTTCAGGCAGAGCAGGCGACACATCTCAATCTCGATCCTGGCGTGCGCGACGCGCTCTTCCCAGACGGAATGCTTGTAGATCGGCTTGCCGAAGGCGCTGCGGCTGGTGAGGCGGCGGCACATCGCTTCGAGCGCTTCCTCCGCCACCCCGATCGTGCGCATGCAGTGATGGATCCGTCCCGGACCGAGCCGTCCCTGCGCGATCTCGAACCCGCGCCCTTCGCCGAGCAGGATGTTCGATGCTGGCAGGCGCACCTTTTCGAGCGTGAACTCGGCATGGCCATGCGGCGCATGATCGTAACCGTAAACAGTGAGCATCCGCTCTTTCGTAACGCCCTCGGCATCGAGCGGGACGAGGATCATCGATTGGCTACCGTGGCGCGAGCCTTCGGGATCGGACTTTCCCATCACGATGGCGAGCTTGCAGCGCGGATCGCCCGCGCCGGTGCTCCACCACTTGCGCCCATCGACCACATATTCATTGCCGTCGCGCAGAATAGAGCATGAAATGTTTGTCGCATCGGAGGAGGCGATATCGGGCTCCGTCATAAGGAAGGCGGAGCGGATCTCGCCGCGCATCAGCGGGGCGAGCCATTGCTCCTTCTGCTCGCGCGAGCCGTAGCGCAGCAGCACTTCCATATTGCCGGTGTCGGGCGCGGAGCAGTTGAAGACCTCGCTCGCCCATTCGACGCGGCCCATCTCTTCCGCGCAGAGCGCATATTCGAGATTGGTGAGCTGCTCGCCTTCGAATTCGAAACCGTCATCGGACGGATCGTCCCCGTCCCAGGGCGGCATGAACAGGTTCCACAGGCCTTCGCTGCGGGCTTTATCCTTCAACTCGTCGATCAGAGGAAGCGCATCCCAGCGGTCGCCTTCGGCAACTTGCGCGTGGAAATCATCTTGCCGCGGCCGGACCTCGCGCTCCATGAACGCCTTGACCCGGTCGCGCATCGCGCGCTGCTTTTCGCTGAGTTCGAAATTCACGTTCGCGTGATGGCATCGTGGCCGGGCAAAGGCAATCGGCGCGCTATTCGCCGCCCGCGGATAGAAGGCGGAAGCCCCAGGCGGGCAAGGTGACTTTGTCGCCCGTTGCCAGCGTCACCGGCGCATCGCTGCGAAATTCGCTATAGCTTCCGGCTGCAAGGCCATCGCTGAGCGTCGCTGTTACCGGTTCGGCGGAGAAGTTGAACAGGCCGACCACCTTGTTGCCTTCCTCCTGCCGCACCCAGGCAAACATCTGCTGCGGCTGGTCGGTCACCACCTGCTGCATCACCGCGCCCCACTGGCCGTTTTCCAGCGCGGGATTGGCTTTTCGGAAATCGATCAGGTCCACGAGCAGTTCGCCATAGCGGCAGTCTGGGTTCTGGTCCCAGTCGATTGGATCGCGCTCGAAAAATTCGAGGCGCTTTGCATTGCACGCTTCCATCCCGTTATGGATCAGCGGCAGGCCTTCGCCGGTGAAGCTGAGGGCCGTCATCGCATCGAGCGCGGGCCCGTAGTTCTCGTATATCGTGCCTTCCCACGCATTGCTGTCGTGGTTCTCGATATAGGTCATGCGCATGGCTTCGCGCGGCCACAGGCTCTCATTCTCGGCGTAATAGCCATACCAGCTGGTGGCATTGCCATTGCCCTGCGCGATGTTCTTGGAGGTGTTGTGCCAGTCCCAGGCATAGGTTGCGTCGAAGGCGGCGCGGTGGAAGGCGGTTTCCTGCACTTCGCCGAGCATGAAAACGGGGCGGATCGCGTCGAGTCTGGCGCGCATCGTCTCCCAGAAATCGACCGGGACATAGCCGGCAACGTCGGCGCGATATCCGTCCACGCCAAATTCGCGAACCCAGTATTCCATCGCCTCGCCCACATGCTGGCGCACGCCCGGCTTCGTCCAGTCGAGATCGATGATGTCGGACCAGTCCCACCACGGCGTGGGGCGGAAATTGCCATCCCACGTTTTCTCGTACCAATCGGGATGCTCGCTCGCGAGGGCATTGTCCCAGGCAGTGTGGTTGGCGACGAGATCGAGGATGACCTTGAAGCCCTGCGCGTGCGCCGCTTCCATGAAGCTGCGGAAGTCGGCCTCTGTGCCGAATTCCGGGTTCACCGCATAATAGTCCTGCACCGAATACGGACTGCCGAGCGTGCCTTTGCGATTGACCTCGCCGATCGGGTGGATCGGCATCAGCCACAAGATGTCGACGCCCAATTCGCGCAGGCGCGGGAGCTCTTCTTCAGCGGCAGCGAAAGTACCCTCCGGCGTGAAATGGCGCGTGTTGATCTGGTAGAGCACGGCATCGCGGCTCCAGTCCGGATGCTCGATCTGGACGTAAGGCTGCGGCTGCCATGGATCGCTCTGCGCGGCAGCGGGCGCGGCGAGCAGGGCGGCGGCGAGGGCGGTCAGGGCAAGGTTACGCATTGGCAGTCTCCGTGGCTTCGCCGGGCACCGTCACGCGCAGCATGGCGAAAGCGGCAAGGGTCCAGGCGGCGGCAGCGAACAGCATCGTCCAGATCGGTTCGCCGGGGAAAAAGGCATTCATCACACTGCCCATCACCGTGGCGACGAGCAGCTGCGGAACGACGATAAAGACGTTGAACAGCCCCATGAAAATGCCGAGCTTTTTCTGCGGCAGACTGCTGGCGAGAATGGCGTATGGCATGGCGAGGATGGAGGCCCACGCGATGCCTTTCAGTATCTCGCAAACGATCAGTAGGTTCGGATCGCGCAGCAAGAAATAGCCGAGAAAGCCCGCCGCACCGAGCAGCAGGCAGGTCATGTGCGTGCGCGCCTTGCCGATCTTCTTCGACATCAGGGGAAGCAGCAACAATGCGGCAACGGCAGCGACACCGTTCTGCACCGTGTAGATCAGGTTCCACCAATTCGCGCCTTCATTGTAGGCGGACGTGGTAGGGTCGGCGCTGCCGTAGAAATATTGCGAGACGATCGGGCCGGAATAGATCCACATAATGAAGAGCGCGGACCAGCTGAAGAACTGCACCAGCGCCAGCCGCTTCATCGTGTCCGGCATGCCGGAGAAGTCGCCCACGATGCTGGAGAGCATGTTCGCTTTCCTGCCCTGCTTCGCCATGGAAATCCCCAGCGCGGAGAGGACACCGTAAGTTGCCAGCAATCCGCCAAGCAGATAGATTTCCTTTTCCAGGCCCAGCGGCTCGACGCTCAGCGCCACCAGCAAGCCTGCGGCAAGCCAGGCGATCGGGCCGGCGTATGATTTGGCCGCCAGCGCATCGACACCTGCCGATTGCTCGACCTCGCGCTCGGCTTCGAACGCAGCCATCTGCTCGGGCGAATATTCCTTCGTGGTCAACACTGTCCAGCCGATGGCGCAGAACAACGCCACCGCGCCTGCCCAGAAGCTCCAGCGCACGGTCGCGGGGATTTCCCCTGCGGCGGCGACATTGCTGACGCCGAACTGTTCGAGCAGCCACGGGAAGATCGCCGCCACGACCGCGCCCGCGCCGATAAAGGCGGTCTGCACCGCATAACCCGTCGAGTGTTGCGATTTGTCGAGCATGTCGCCCACGAATGCGCGAAACGGCTCCATCGCGATGTTGAGACTGGCATCGAGCACCCACAGCAGCGCGGCGGCAAAAAGCAGCGGCGCGGCGAAGGTCGGGGCGAGCGGCATCAGGATGAGCGAAATCGCGGCGAGCAGCGCTCCGGTCATGAAATAGGGGCGTCGGCGACCGAAGCGATTCCAGGTGTTGTCGGAAAGGTGGCCGATGATCGGCTGAACGATCAGGCCGGTCAGCGGTGCTGCGACCCAAAGAATCGCAAGATCGCCCATCTCCGCGCCCAGCGTCTGGAAAATGCGGCTCATATTGCCGTTCTGGAGCACGAAGCCGATCTGGATGCCGAAAAAGCCGAAGCTGATATTGGCAAGACCGCCCGCGCCCATATGCGGCTTGCGCGCCGGAGTGCCGACAGGTGTATTTGCGGGCGCTACGCCCTGAACCGATGCCATAGAAAGTCCTCTGCCCAACAATCCCGACGCGCGGAGGATCTTCGCCTTCTCACGCTCAAGATCGAAGGCTGGCACGATTGGTGCAGCCTCACAAGTTGCATACGAATACGTGAGGGTCGCTTCGTCGCTGTCAGAGGCCTGTGCTGGCCCGCTTGATCAGCCGGGTGGGCAGGCGATTGTCCGGCGCGTCGCGCCCCTCGACCTTGGCCAGCAGCGTTTCCACCAACCGGTCTCCGGCACCTTTGATGTCCTGCATGATCGTGGTGAGCGGCGGATTGGTGAAGCTGGCGGCGGGGATATCGTCGAAGCCGATCACGGCGACGTCTCCCGGTATGCTCAGGCCAGCCTCCGCCAGCGCACGCATCGCGCCGATGGCGATTAGATCGCTGGCTGCGAAAAGCGCGTCGAATTCGGCGTCGCTGGCGATCAGGTCCGCCATTGCGGCGTGGCCCGCCTCCTCGGTCGTAATGGCATCGCGCTGGAGCGTGGTGTCGATCGAAAGGCCCGCTTCGCCAAGCGCCTTTCGCAAACCACGATAGCGCTGGTGAAATTCGGGGTAATGCCCGTCGGCATGGCCGAGGAAAGCGATCTTGCGCCGACCCTGCGCGATCAGATGTTCGCCCGCCAGGCAGCCCGCCCCGTAATTGTCCGATCCGATGGTGGAGCCGGAATGGTCGCTCGTGACCGATCCCCAGCGCGCGAAATGCGTGCCTTGCCGCTGCAATTCCTTCAGCCGCGCTTCGTAGAGCGTGTAATCACCATAGCCGAGAAGGATGAGTCCGTCGGCGCGGTGACTGTCCTGATATTGCGTGTGCCAGTCGTCCTCCATCCGCTGGAAGGAAATCAGCAGGTCCAGCCCGCGCGCGGCGCACGCACGGGTGATACTGCCCAGCATGGAAAGAAAGAACGGATTGATCATGCTTTCGTCGGGCGTGGGATCCTCGAAGAAGAGCAGGGCAATGGTGTTCGAGCGCTGGGAGCGCAGCGAGGAGGCGTTCTTATCGACGGTGTAGTTGAGGTCGCGGGCGATTTGCTTGATGCGTTCGCGCGTCTTTTCGCTAACGGATTTGTCCCCGCGAAGGGCGCGGCTGACGGTCGGCTGGGACACACCAGCCTTGTAGGCAATGTCGAAACTGGTCGGCCGACCGCTCGGGGCGCGTCCCATATCATCTCCCGCCGCCCGGGCTCCTCATCCGAGCGGCTTACACTTGTGTAAAGATGCAGGGAGCGCTTGCCAACACGGGCCGAAGGGCGGGTTTGAAAGTGTGACATTTCCTCACCACGCGGTCGCTGAGCGGCATTTGCGTATACGTATGCTCTCTTCCGCGTCGGCAAATATGACAGGTAGATGAATGCACGCGAGGCGCAGGGTCCGACCTGTCAGCCCGTGAGTTTTGGACGAGGACATAGTTGCTTGGGACCGTATCGGGCCCGGCAGCGCCTGATCGGGGACACCACCGTATGACATTCCGCAATACGCTGCGCGCCGGTGCCAGCACCACCGCATTCGCCATCGCCGCCATCGCCCTGCCGGGCATAGCCTTTGCACAGGCCCAGCCTGTCGAGGTCGAGCAGGATGACGAAGCCAACAATGATGGCGAAGTCGATCCACAGGACGAGAACGTCATCATCGTCTCCGGCTTCCGCGGCGCGCTTGATGCCGCGATCGACGAAAAGCGCGAAAGCGACCTGATCCTCGAATCCGTTACGGCGGAAGATATCGGCAAGCTGCCCGACGACTCGATCGGCGAAAGCATCGCCCGCCTGCCCGGCGTCACCTCGCAGCGCCTGAACGGCCGCGCGAACGTGATCGCCATTCGCGGCCTCGGCCCTGACTTCTCGCAGACGCTTTTGAATGGCCGCGAGCAAACCTCTACCGGTGACAACCGCGCCGTCGAGTTCGACCAGTATCCTTCGGAAGTCGTGAACCAGGTCGTGGTCTACAAGAGCCCGTCCGCCAGCCTCGTGGGCCAGGGCCTCGTCGGCACGATCGACATCCGCACGATTCGTCCGCTTGAAGCGGATGAAAGCGTTCTCGCCATCGGTGCGAAGGGTTCGTACGCCGATCTCGGCGCACTGAATGCCGGTTCGAACGAATTCGGCTACCGCGTCAATGCCACCTTCGTCGATCAATTCGCAGACGATCGCATCGGCGTCGCGCTCGCGGCGGCCTATACCAATGAGCCCTACCAGCTGCAGGAATTCAACGCGTGGGGCTATGCCGGAAGCGGGGAGTCCGACAATCCGTTCGTAATCGGCGGCAGCAAGAGCTTCGTTACTTCGACCCAGCTGGAGCGGATCGGTGTGAACGGCACGCTGCAGTTCGAAGTCTCGCCTGCCCTGATGCTGACGGTGGATGGCTTCTATTCCAACTTCGACGATGAATCGACCAAGCGTGGCATTGAGCTTCCGCTTGCCTTCGGTGGCTTCTTCGGCACGACTTTCGACCCCGACACGGCGACCACGATCGAGACGCCCTTCGGAGAATTCGCCACTTCCGGCACCTTCGAGAACGTCGAGGGCGTCGTTCGCAACGACATCTTCCAGCGCAGTGCCGATCTCTATTCGGGCGGCATCAATCTGGCTTGGGATGGCGGCGAAGGCCTGAGTGC
The DNA here is from genome assembly GCF_003605475.1 of Aurantiacibacter aquimixticola. Taxonomy (NCBI): domain Bacteria; kingdom Pseudomonadati; phylum Pseudomonadota; class Alphaproteobacteria; order Sphingomonadales; family Erythrobacteraceae; genus Aurantiacibacter; species Aurantiacibacter aquimixticola. Next base: position 187,858 of record NZ_RAHX01000001.1, read on the forward strand.
TTTCGCGGACTTCGGCTACTCCCGCACCGATCGCAACGAGCTGAGCCTCGAAAGCTATTCGGGCACCGAGTACAACCGTCTCGAAGGCGCGAACGACACGATCCAGTTCTTCTCTGACGACCAAGGCACGAGCTTCTCGCCGACGCTCGATTATTCCGATCCGAGCCTGATCTTCCTGACCGACCCGCTCGGTTGGGGTGGTGACCGCATCCAGGCGGGCTACTTCAACAATCGCATCCTCGAAGACGAGCTGATGCAATATCGTGCCGGCCTTACCTACGAACTGGGCGGCGATGTGTTCGAAGCCATCAGCGTGGGTCTTGCCTACACCGATCGCAGCAAGAGCCTGACGCCGGACGAGTTCTTCATCATCCCGGCCGATGGCGCGGAAGAAATTCCCATTCCCGCCGATCGCCTGCTGACGCCGACGGATCTCGGCTATCTCGGCCTCGGCCCGGTCGTCAGCTATGATGCGCGCGACATCATCAGTGACGGTCTGCTGGTGCTCGAGCGCAATGAATCGAACGATATTCCGGCCAAGGCCTACACGATCGAGGAAAAGCTGCTGACCGGCTACGTGCAGCTCGACATCGAGCGCGATTTCGATGGCGGTGTGGCCACGGGCAATGTCGGCGTCCAGGCTATTCGCACCGATCAGGAATCCTCGGGCATCGCCTTCCCGAACGGTGTGCAGACGCCGGTCGTGCTTGGCGATACGTTCTGGGATGTGCTGCCGAGCGCGAACATCTCGCTGCGTTTCGATAGCGACTGGGTGTTCCGCTTCGCCTTCTCGCGCCAGATTCAGCGTCCGCAGCTGGACGATCTGCGTGCTGCGATCGGATACGGCATCAACAACAATCGCGGTGAAAGCCCGACCGGCCTCATTCCATTCATCAGCGGCGGTGGCGGCAACCCGCTCCTGCGTCCCTATCGCGCCAATGCTCTCGACCTGAATGTCGAGAAGTATTTTGCCAACGGGTCGGGCGTGATTGCGCTGCAGCTCTTCGCCAAGGACATCGTCAGCTACATCGACGGCGACCGTGCAATCTTCGATTATGACGGGCTGCCGGTTCCGGCCGGATTGCCGCCCGCCACCACGATCGGCTTCCTCGATTCCGAAGTGAACACCGGCGGCGGCGGCTTCTACGGTGCGGAGCTTTCGGCAACGATCCCGTTTGATATCGTGACCCCCGCCCTTGAGGGCTTCGGCTTTACCGGCGGTGTGGGTTATACCGAAACCGAGGTCGAGGATGCGAACGGGAACGCCGATCAGATTCCCGGCTATTCGAAGTGGGTTGCCAACGGCACCGTCTATTTCGAGCGCGCAGGTTTCAACGCCCGCTCCAGCGTCCGGTACCGTTCGCAGTTCCTGGCCGACTTCACCGGCTTCGGCGGATCGCCCACGCGCCGTATCGCGCGAGGTGAAACGATCGTCGACGCGCAGATCGGTTACGACTGGGATGCCGGTGCGCTGGAAGGCCTCTCGGTCTATCTGCAGGGCCAGAACCTGACGAACCAGCCGTTCGTTTCGCAATTCGACGTTCCCGTGGACGAGGCAGTGATCGACAATCAGGAATACGGTCGCCGTTTCCTGGCCGGGTTCACCTACCGCTTCTGACGGGCCTTGCCGGCGGGGAGCAGCTCCTCCCTTTTGCTTCCCGCCGGTTTGACTTGCCGCCCGGACCTGCTTGACCTGTTCCGGGCGGCAATCGGCCGCCCGGCAGGCAAACAGGCGATATTATGACGGAGAGTTCTCCAACCCGCTATGTAATCGCCGGTGGTGGCACCGCCGGGTGGATGAGTGCAGCTGCGCTCGCGCGCTTCGCTCCACCGGGCACGTCGATCACGCTGGTCGAAAGCGATGCCATCGGCACGGTCGGCGTGGGCGAGGCGACCATTCCGCAGATCCACCTGTTCAATCGGGCGCTCGGCCTAGACGAAGGCGATTTCCTGCGCGCCACGAAGGGCAGTTTCAAGCTCGGCATCGAATTCGACGGCTGGCTGCGCGAAGGCGAGGCGTACATGCACGCCTTCGGTTCTGTCGGGCGCGGGCATGGGCTCATGCCTTTCCACCAATACTGGCTTCGCGCACAGGCTCTTGGCATTGCCAAGCCGACCGCGGCATATGCGCTGAACGAACAGGCGGCGCGCGCCATCCGCATGCACCGCGGCCCGACGCAGAACGGGCCGCCCATGCCCTACGCCTTCCATTTCGACGCGGGGCTCTACGCCGATTTTCTCCGCGCATTCGCAGAAGGGCGCGGCGTCCGGCGCGTCGAGGGCAAGATCGCCAACGTCGCGCAGCATGGCGAAAGCGGCGATATCGCTGCGCTCGAACTGGACGGCGGAGAGCGGATCGAAGGCGATTTCTTCATCGACTGTACCGGCTTTCGCGGCCTGCTGATCGAGGGCGCGCTGGCAGCGGGCTTCGACGATTGGAGCGAATACCTGCCCTGCGACCGTGCCGTGGCCGTTCCTTGCGAGAATGGCGGAGAGTTTACGCCGTACACCCGCGCCACTGCGCGTGCGGCGGGCTGGCAATGGCGCATCCCGCTCCAGCACCGCATCGGCAATGGCCTCGTCTATTGCTCGCGTTTCATGGAGGACGATGCAGCGTCCGAAATGCTGCTCGCCAATCTCGATGGCAAGCCACTCGGCGATCCCCGCCCCATCCGCTTCACCACCGGCACGCGCCGCGCACACTGGAAGGGCAATTGCCTCGCTGTCGGCCTGTCGGCAGGCTTCATGGAGCCGATGGAATCGACCAGCATCCACTTGATCCAGAGCGCGATCAGCCGCTTTCTCTCCGTCTTGCCGAACGGGCGTGGGGGCGCAGCAACGCGGGATTGGTTCAACGCACAGTCCCGCTTCGAGTGGGAGCGCATTCGCGATTTCCTCGTCCTGCATTACACTGCGAATGCGCGCGAGGGTCAGCCTTTCTGGGATCACATGCGCGCCATCGAGCTGCCCGATACGCTGCAGGCCAAGATCGAGGCCTGGCGCGCCAACGGGCACATTCACCGCGAGCATGAAGAGCTCTTTACCGAAGTCGCCTGGTTCCAGGTCTTTGCCGGGCAGGGGGTGGAGGCACAGGGTCGCAATCCCATCGCCGACGCCTTGCCGGAGCCGCAGCTTCGCCAGCTTCTCGAGCAGACCGAAACTGCCATCGCCGCCGAGGTCAGGCCGATGGCGCATCACATCGACGTGATCAAATCGACAATCGGCACCCGCACCCCTCAGGAGTTACCTGCATGAAACCCGCATCGACCATAACCCGCGCGCTCGGCCTGGCACTTGCGGCAGGCATGCTGCCCGGATGCGCAACGGCGCAGGACGCGGCACCGGCGGCTCCCGCTGCCGCGAGCGACACGTCGTATCTCCAGCGCGCGCCCAGCGAAGAGATCATCTATTTCGTCCTGCCCGACCGGTTCGAGAATGGCGATCCGACCAACGACACCGGCGATTTCTCGGGCGATCGGTTGGTCACCGGGTACGATCCCACTGCGCGCGGTTTCTATCAGGGGGGCGATCTGGCGGGCCTGACCCAGCGGCTCGACTACATCCAAGGCCTCGGCGTCACCGCGATCTGGTTCGCGCCGATCTTCCAGAACAAGCCGGTGCAGGGCCCTCCCGGAGACGAGAGCGCGGGCTATCACGGTTACTGGGTGACCGATTTTACACGGCCCGACGGACATTTCGGGACGCTGGCAGAATTCACCGCCTTCGTCGAAGCGGCACATGCGCGCGGCATGAAGGTCTACATGGACATCATCACCAACCACACAGCCGACGTCATCCGTTATGAAGAGGGTGATGCGACAGGCTACGTCTATCGCAACCAGGGCGACTTTCCCTATTCGCGCCGTGGCGGCGTGGATGGCGAGCCCATCAATCCGGGTTTCACCGGGCCGGAGGACAGCAGCGAGGCGAACTTCGCCCGGCTCGTCGATCCGACCTATGCCTACACGCCCGTCGTGCCGGAAGCCGAGCGCAATGTGAAAGTGCCCTCCTGGCTCAACGATCCGATCTATTACCACAATCGCGGCGACACGACCTTTACCGGCGAGAGCAGCCGCTTCGGCGATTTCGTCGGGCTGGACGACCTTTTTACGGAGCATCCCCGCGTGCGTGCCGGGATGATCGAGATCTTCTGCAACTGGGTTACCACCTCGCGCGTCGACGGGTTCCGCATCGATACCGCGCGCCATGTCGATCCCGGTTTCTGGCGCGAATTCGTGCCCGCGCTCGAGCAATGCTCCGAAGCGGCAGACATCCCCAACTTTCATATGTTCGGAGAGGTTTTCGCCGAGGAACCGACCGCCGGTTACATCGCGGAATATACGCGCCGGGACGAGCTACCCGCCGTTCTCGATTTCGCCTTTGCCTCCGCCATGCGCGAGGTGCTCGGACGCGGGCAGGGAACAGCGGTGCTGAACCGCCTGTTCGACGGCGACTGGCTGTACGAGGGCGGGCCGGATGCCGCGCTCAACCTGCCGACCTTTCTCGGCAACCACGATTTCGGGCGCTTCTCGACCCTCATCAAGCAGGACATACCGGAGATTTCGCAGGACGAACTGCTGAGCCGCGTGATGCTCGGCCATGCGATGATGCTGTCGCTGCGCGGTTCGCCGACGATTTATTACGGCGCTGAGCAGGGCTTTGTCGGCGACGGCAACGACCAGATGGCGCGTGAGCCGCTCTTCCCGAGCCGCACCGCCGAATACAATGACAACGACCTCATCGGCACCGATGCGACGACGGCGGATGCGAATTTCGACACGAACCACCCGCTCTATCGCCTGATCGGTGAATTTTCCGCTCTACGACGCGCGCATCCGGCGCTGCTTCGCGGTCTACAGACCCTTCGCCATTATGAGGAGGAGCCGGGTATCTTCGCGGTAAGCAGGTTCGATCCCGGTGACGGCACAGAATATCTCGCCGTGTTCAACACGTCAGGCCAGGCGCGCGATGCGAATGTCATGCTCGGTTATGATGCCCGGTCCTTTGAAACGCTCGCGGGCACTTGCCCCGCCGCCGTCACTGCACCCGGCAGCGCCGCGTTCAGCGTGCCTGCTTTCGGCTGGGCCGTGTGCCGGGTCAGCGAGACTGCCGAATGAGCCGAGCGGGCGAAACCCTGCCCTGGTGGAAGGGCGCGGCGATCTACCAGATCTATCCGCGCAGCTTCATGGACTCCAATGGCGACGGGATCGGCGATCTGCCGGGCATCACCTCGCGCCTGGATCACGTCGCCTCGCTCGGCGTCGATGCAATCTGGATCAGCCCTTTCTTCACCAGCCCGATGAAGGATTTTGGATACGATGTGGCGGACTATCGCGATGTCGATCCCATCTTCGGGACACTGGAAGACTTCGACGCTATGGTCGCGCGGGCGCACGCGCTCGACCTCAAAGTGTTGATCGACCAGGTCTATTCGCACAGTTCGGACGAGCATCCCTGGTTTGCCGAAAGTCGCGCCAGCCGCGACAATGCGAAGGCCGACTGGTATGTCTGGGCCGACCCCAAGCCCGATGGCTCGCCGCCGTCGAACTGGCAGAGCGTCTTCGGCGGACCAGCCTGGACGTGGGACGCGCGGCGCGGCCAGTATTATCTGCACAATTTCCTCGCGAGCCAGCCGCAGCTCAATCTGCACAATCGCGACGTGCAAGATGCGGTGCTGGGTGTCATGCGCTTCTGGCTGGACCGCGGCGTTGACGGATTCCGCATCGACGCGCTCAATTTCGCGATGCATGATCCGCAATTGCGCGATAATCCGCCCGCGCCGGACACCAATCGTCAGCGCACGCGCCCCTTCGATTTCCAGCTGCGCATCCACAACCAGTCGCATCCGGATATCCCGCAATTCATCGAGCGCATTCGCGCGCTGACCGATGAATATGACGGCACCTTCACGGTCGCCGAAGTGGGCGGAGACGATGCCGACCGGGAGATGAAGCTGTTCACAAGCGGCGAGGAGCACCTGAACTCCGCCTATGGCTTCGACTTTCTTTATGCGGAGAAACTGACCCCCGATCTGATTTGCCGCGCGCTCAATCAATGGCCGGACGAGCTGGGCATGGGCTGGCCGAGCTGGGCCTTCGAGAACCACGATGCGCCCCGCGCGCTCAGCCGCTGGTGCGAGCCGCAGGATCGCAAGGCCTTCGCCCGGCTCAAGATGCTCCTGCTGGCCTGCCTTCGCGGGAATATCATCCTCTATCAGGGTGAAGAGCTCGGCCTGACCCAGGTCGAGATTCCGTTCGACCAGCTCCACGATCCCGAAGCGATCGCCAACTGGCCACTCACCCTCAGCCGCGACGGCGCCCGGACCCCGATGCCGTGGGAAGCGGAATGCGGCTGCGGCGGCTTCGGCAGCGATACGCCATGGCTCCCGGTCGGCGAGGAGAACCTCGCCCGCGCGGTCGAAGCGCAGGAGGCCGATAGCGGCTCTTTGCTCGCTCATACCCGCAACATGCTCGCACTTCGCAACGCTCACCCGGCGCTGCATCACGGCGAAGTCGCCAGCTGCGAAGTGCACGGCAACCTGCTCAGCCTCGAACGCCGCGCCAAAGGTAAGACGATCCGCGTTTTCGCCAATCTCGGCGACGAGAACATCGCCATCGACGCGACTGGCGAAACGCTCGCGTCCGTCAACGGTGCTACACTTGAAAAACTTCCCCCCTTCGCAGCCATAGTGGTGAAAACATGACCCTTCTTCGTCCCGCCCTGTCCCTCGCCACCCTTTTGCTGTCCACCACCGCCGCGGCGCAGAGCGTTTCCTCCCCCGATGGCCGCATCGTCGCCACGCTGGAGGCCGATGGAGAGGGCATTCCGGCTTACACCGTGACATTCGACGGGGAGCCGATCATCGAGCGCTCCACCATCGGGTTCAACTTCACTGATGCCGACCCGATGCGGCGCAATTTCGAGGTCGTCGCGCAGGAGACGAACAGCGTCGATACGCAATGGGAGCAGCCCTGGGGCGAGCGACGGCTGATCGACGACGAGCATAACGAGCTCGCCGTCACCTTCCGCCAGCGCGACGACGACGCGCGCGAGATGACCGTCCGCATGCGGGTGTTCGACGATGGCATCGGCTTCCGCACAGAATTTCCCGAGCAGGCCAGCCAGCCCGTCGCGAATATCGCGGAGGAGCTGACCGAATTCCGCATTGCCAGCGATGGCGAGGCATGGTCGATTCCGGCAGGCGACTGGAATCGCTACGAATATCTCTATGAGCGCACACCGATCAGCGCGCTGGGAACGGTGCACACGCCCGTCACGATGGTGCTGGAGAGCGGCACGCACATCTCCTTCCACGAGGCAGCGCTAGTCGATTATTCCGGCATGTGGCTGCGGCGCATGGAAGGCACACGCTTCCGCGCCCAGCTCGCGCCCAGCCCGCGCGGGCCGAAGGTCGTTCGCGAAGGCGCGTTCCATACACCGTGGCGCACGATTCAGATCGCGGACGGGCCGGCTGGTCTCTTCGAAAGCGCCATGATCCTGAATCTTAACGAGCCCAATGCGCTGGGCGATGTGAGCTGGGTAGAGCCGCACAAGTATATCGGCATCTGGTGGGAAATGCATCTCGACACCCACAGTTGGGCGTCGGGTGAGAAGCATGGCGCAACCACCGAGCGTGCGCGCGAAGCGATCGACTTCGCTGCCGAGAACGGTTTTCGGGGCGTCCTGATCGAAGGCTGGAACTTGGGCTGGGACGGCAATTGGTTCGGCAATGGGCGTGAATTCAGCTTCACCCAGGCCTATCCCGATTTCGATATCGAGGCGGTCGCCGAATACGCCGAAGACCGCGGCGTCCACATCATCGGCCACCACGAAACGGGGGGAAATATCGACGTCTATGAACGCCAGCTCGACGCCGCGATGGCCTTCTACGAGAGCCTGGGCATCGATGCGGTCAAGAGCGGCTATGTCGCCGATGCGGGCGGCGTGATCGCGCCCGATGGCGAGGGCGGAGAGACGTTCGTCTGGCACGATGGGCAGGAAATGGTGAACCATCACCTGCGCGTAGTGCAGGAGGCAGCCGAGCACCGCATCGCAGTCAATCCGCACGAGCCGATCAAGGATACGGGCCTTCGCCGCACCTATCCCAATTGGGTGAGCCGCGAGGGCGCACGTGGGGCGGAATACGATGCGTGGGCAGTACCAAAGAACGATCCGGGCCACGTGCCGGAGCTGATCTTCACCCGCATGCTGTCCGGCCCGTTCGACTACACGCCCGGCGTGTTCTCGCTCGAAGGGCGCGGCGCGACCGAGCCGGACCTGCCATCGACCCTAGCGCGGCAGCTGGCCTTCTACATCGCGATCTATTCGCCGATCCAGATGGTCGCGGACTTGCCGGAGAACCTCGCCGCCTATCCGCGTGCGCTCGATTTCGTGCGCCGCGTAGCGGTCGATTGGGAAGACAGCCGTCTGATCGAAGGGAGCGTTGGAGAATACGCCGTGATCGCGCGGCAGGTGCGAGAGGATGACAGCTGGTTCCTTGGCGGCGTCACCGACGAAATGCCGCGCGATGTCACGGTGTCGCTCGACTTCCTGCCGGCGGATACCGACTATGTCGCGACCGTCTGGGAAGACGGCCCCGCTGCCGATGGCCTTGGCGAGGATCGCCACGACATGACGGTGCGCGAAGTGCGTGTGCAGCGCGGCTCCACTCTCGATCTGCATATGGGCCGCGCAGGCGGCTTCGCGGTCGAACTGGTGCCGGCGGGCGAGTGATCGCACGGCTCTTCGCCGCGCTCGGAGCGCTGCTGGTCGCCGCCTGCGCGAGCACCGGCGTTCCAGCGGGTGAGGGGCGCTTCGTGGAACGCGGACCGTTCACGGTCGAGGGACTGCCCGACCAGCGGCTGACGATCTGGCTGCCGCCCGGCTATGACGATGGCGCGCGCCGATATCCGGTGCTCTACATGCATGACGGGCACAACCTCTTCGATCCGGCGGTCAGCAATTTCAACAAGGTCTGGGCTGCGGACAAGGCGATGCTGGAGGCTGCCGCCAGCGGCGTGGCGGAGCCGCATATCATCGTGGGCATGTGGCCGCCGGGCGAAGATCGTTATCGGCAGTATTTGCCCGCTTTTGCGCCCGAAAAGGCGGAAGGGGAGGTTGCGGAAGCAATCGCGGAGCTGGCTGGCGGGCCCGTGGTTTCGCAGCGCTATCTCGAGTGGATCGCTGATGAGTTGAAACCTCAGATCGACGCCGAGTTTCGGACGCTGACCGGACCCGCCGATACCGCCATCGCCGGTTCGAGCATGGGCGGGATCATGTCGTGCTGGGCGATCGTCGAGCGACCGGACCTGTTCGGCCGGGCCGCCTGCGTCAGCTCGCATTGGCCTCTTATCATGCCGGAAGCTGCCGATGCGCGGCGCACGGAGGTCCTCGGCATCTGGAGCGAATATCTCGCCAAAAATCTCGGCACTCCTGCCGGTCGTCGCATCTGGATGGACCACGGCACGGCGACGCTCGATGCCTTCTACCCGCCCTATCAGGCGGCGATCGACGAGGATTTCCGCGCTGAGGGCTGGGTGGAAGGCGAAGACTTCCGTTCGGAGCAATATGACGGTGCAGAGCATGAGGAGAATGCGTGGGCGGCGCGCTTGCCCGAAATCTTCACTTGGCTATTGGCAGAGGAATGACCGAGGCCACGCCGCCGCATATCGTAGTCCTCGGCGGTGGCAGCGCCGGATGGATCACCGCCTGCCTGCTCCACCACCGCTGGCGCGCGCGGGGTGGGCGGGTGACGGTGGTCGAAAGTCCGGACATCGGCATCATCGGCGTGGGCGAGGGATCGACCCCGCAACTCAAGGCCATGTTCGACCATCTCGGCATCGCCGAGGCGGAATGGATGGCAGCCTGCGATGCCACCTACAAGCTGGGCATCCGGTTTACGGGCTGGAGCGAGCGCGAAGGCTTCGACAGCTATTTCCATCCGTTCCCCGGCCCGGTGGACCTGCATTCCGAGCCAAGCTTCACGCATAATTGCATGCTCGCGCGCCGCGGCTTCACCGTGCCTGCGCATCCCGATGACTGGTTCCTTGCGACCACTTTGGCCGAGACTGGACGGGCGCCGCATCCTGGCGAGAACTTCCCGTTCGCGCCAAGCTATGGCTACCATTTCGATGCCTACAAACTGGGCGCGTTCCTGCGCGACTGGGCAGTGGCGCGCGGGGTCGAGCATCTCTCGCTCAAGGTCGAGCAGGTCGAGCTGGCAGGGGTGGGCGAAGTGGCCGCGCTGCTTTGCGAAGGGGGAAAGCGCGTAAACGGCGACCTCTTCGTCGATTGTTCAGGCTTTCGCGCGCTGATCGCGGGCGAGGCATTGGGTGGCGAGTTCCTGAGTTTCGCCGCAAACCTCTTCGCCGATCGAGCCGTGGTGGCACCCACCCCGCGCGTCGAAACCTTCCGCCCACAGACCGAGGCGGTGGCCATGTCGAATGGCTGGCGCTGGCGCATCCCGCTCACCACGCGCACCGGCAATGGCTACGTCTATTCCTCGCGCTATATCTCGGACGAGGATGCTGCTGCGGAACTGTTCGCGGCGGTCGGTCTGTCACCGGACGAGGTGGCACCGCGCTTCCTGCAGATGAAAGTGGGGCGCATGGCAAACAGCTGGCGCGGCAATTGCCTTGCCGCGGGGCTGGCGCAGGGCTTCATAGAGCCGCTCGAAGCGACTGCGCTCCATATCGTCATCGCCACTGCGCTGGAATTCGCCGAAGCGTTCGAGCAGGGTGGGTACACCCCGCAGCATCGGGACACGTTCAATCGCAATATCGCCGCCCGATACGAAGCGATCCGCGATTACATCGTCGGCCATTATCGGCTGAACCAGCGCAGCGATACGCAGTTCTGGCGCGACAATGCGGCCAACCAGAACCTCTCCGACGGGCTGAAGGCGATGTTCACCGCGTGGTTCACGCATCAGGATATCGCCGACGCCAATGCGAAGAATTACAAGGTGCAGGCCTATGCGCCGATGAGCTGGCACGCGCTATTCGCAGGTTACGGCACCTTTCCTCCGCCCACGAAGATGCAGCCGCTGCCGCCCGGTGGCAGTGCGGCCGATCCGGCCATCACGCAGCAGATGTTGGCTGCCTGCGCCACCAATTTCCCGAAGGTCGATTGGTAGCCGCATTGCGCTGCGCCCTTCGCGCGGTATGAAGGCGGTTTCTTTCAGATGAAACGGATTGCCGATGCTCCGCACTTTCTCGCTTCTCGCCGCCTCCAGTCTCCTCGCGCTCGCCAGCACGGCGCAAGCGCAGGTCCAGCCGCCCGCCGATCAGGCGCAGCCGCCGGAAGAGACGGAGGTGACCGAGGACGAGAACACCCGCGTTGCCCCACCCGCTGATCCGGCACCGGGGCAGTCGGCCGAAACCGCACAGGTCGCCAATGCCGATCCGGCCATCGACAGCGGCGACTGGGATGTGAACAATCCGCCCGGCGTTGGGGTAACGCAGGTGCCGATCAGCGTGGACGAGGGCACGTGGATGGATGTCGACGTCTCGCCCGACGGGCGCATGGTCGCATTCTCGCTGCTCGGCGATATCTACACCATGCCAATCACCGGCGGCACGCCGACGCGCATTGCCGAAGGGCTGGCCTGGGAAGTGCAACCGCGCTTCTCCCCCGATGGCAGCCGGATCGCCTTCACCTCGGACCGTGGCGGTGGCGACAATATCTGGCTGATGAATGCCGACGGCACGGACAAGCGCCAGCTGACTGATGAGGATTTCCGACTGCTCAATCAGCCGACCTGGTCACCGGACGGTCAGTTCATCGCGGCAAAGAAGCATTTCACGACCGGTCGCAGCCTCGGCACAGGCGAGGTGTGGCTCTACCACATCAGCGGCGGTGGCGGTGTGCAGCTGGTCGAGCGCCCGAACGAGCAGCACCAGAAGGAGCTGGGCGAACCGACTTACGCGCCCGATGGCAGCGCCATCTACTACACCCGCAACGTCACGCCCGGCGGCACCTTTATCTATGCGCAGGACTCCAATAGCGAGCTATTCAATATCGAGCGCTACGACATAGAGACCGGAGAAATCACCACAGCAGTCGGCGGACTTGGAGGCGCGGTGCGTCCGGCGCCCTCGCCGGACGGCACGATGATCGCTTTCGTGCAGCGCGAGAACATCAATTCCGGCCTTTACGTGCGCGATATTGCGACCGGTGAGGAACGGCGCATCTATGACGATCTGGATCGCGACGTGCAGGAGACCTGGGCCGTCACCGGCGTCTATCCCAATATGGATTGGACGCCCGACAGCCGCTCCATCGTTTTCTGGGCAGGCGGCAAGATCCGGCGCATCGATGCGGACGGCTCAAACCTTGCGGAAATCCCCTTTGCGGTTAGCGATACGCGCGGTATCCTGCCTGCGCCGCATCCACGCATTCCGGTGGCGAGCGACACGGTGGATGTCACCATGCCGCGGTTCGCCGAAGTGTCCCCGGATGGGCGCACGGTCGTTTTCGAAAGCCTCGGCCGTCTCTACACCATGCCCGCAGGCGGCGGCGCAATGCGGCGTCTAACCAGCGACGGCGAGGATGCGCGCGAGCTCTTTCCCAGCTGGTCCCGCGATGGTGAGCGCATCGTCTATGTTCGCTGGACCGATGCCGGGCTCGGCCAGATCCGCACCACCGCGCCGAACGGGCGGAACGATCGCGCAGTGACCAGTCAGCCGGGCCATTACGCTCGCCCCGAATTCTCTCCCGATGGCCGCACCATCGTGTTCGAGAAGGGCGAGGGCGGCTATCTGACTGCGCCGGAATATAGCGACAATTCAGGCGTTTACCGCATGTCTGCCGATGGCGGCGCGATGACGCTGGTGAGCCGCGAGCATGCCCGCCCGCATTTCGGCGCGGCGAATGATCGCATCTACATGACGGGCAGCGAGGGCGGCTCGCAGGTCCTCGTTTCGACCGACCTGAATGGCGAGGCTGTGCGCACCCATGCGACCGGCGAATTGGTCACCAGTTACCACGTGTCGCCCACCGGTCGCCACGTTGCGTTCACCGAGAATTACGACGCCTTCGCCATGCCGCTCATGCCCGGCGGGCAGACGGTGAGCGTATCGGGTTCGGCCAATGCGCTACCGGTGGTCGAGGTTTCGGACTCAGGAGCCGATTTCGTGCACTGGGCGAGCGGCGGGGAGCGACTGCACTGGTCGCTGGGTCCGACGCTCTACACCGCCGCAACATCGCAGCTTCTCCCTTCCGCGCCACCGGCCGAGGGCGAGGATCGCGCGGGCTATGTCCAGCCCACCAACGGCGTTTCCATGCTGCGCCGCGTCGCTGCCGATCAGCATGAGGGCATGCTCGCCATCACCGGTGCGCGCATTGTTACGATGGCGAGCGAGGATGGCGGCATCATCGAGAATGGCACGGTGCTGGTGAATGGCGACACCATCGCCGCCATCGGCCCAGCCTCGCAGATCAGCATCCCGCCTGGCACGCCGACCATCGATGGGAGCGGGCGAACCGTGGTCCCCGGTTTCGTCGACGCCCATGCGCACGGCCCGGTTGATGCCGATGGCGTCGTTCCGCAGCAGAATTGGAGCCTGCAGCAAGTTCTCGCGCTTGGCACGACGACCATCCACGATCCCTCCAGCGACAGCCCGTTTTTCGTGGCCGAGGACATGCAGCGCACGGGCCAGCTGCTCGCGCCGCGCATGTTCTCGACCGGGCGCATCATCTACGGGGCGCGCAATCCCTACGCCTATGCGCAGATCGACAGTCTCGAAGATGCACTCGATCACGTCCGCCGCCTGCGCGCGGAAGGTGCGCCCAGCGTCAAGAATTACAACCAGCCACGGCGCGATCAGCGGCAGATGGTGGTGGAAGCCGCACGGCGCGAAAACATGCTCGTCGTGGCCGAGGGCGGCTCGCTCTACGGCATGGATCTGAACCTCGTTGCCGACGGCAATTCGACCCTCGAGCACAATCTGCCTGTCGAGTATATCTACGAAGACGTCCTGCAGTTCATGGAAGCGGCGGACACGAATTACACGCCGACGCTGGTGGTGGGATATGGCGGCCTGGCAGGCGATCCGTATTGGCGGCAGGCGACCGATGTCTTCGCGCAGCCGCTGCTGATGGCGCACACGCCGCCGCGTATCCTGCGCGCGCAGAACGCCCGCCGTACAACCGCGCCCGAAGGCGATTTCGTCGATGACGATATCGCGCGCGAGGCCGCCAAACTGGCCGAGCGCGGTGTGGAGGTTTCCATCGGCGGCCACGGCCAGCAGGCGGGGATCGACGCGCATTGGGAAATGTGGAGCTTCGCGCGTGGCGGCATGACGCCGCTGCAAGTGCTCGAAGCCGCGACCATCGCCCCGGCGCGCTCGCTCGGCATGGATGCGGAAATCGGCTCGCTTGAAGTCGGCAAGCTCGCCGACATGGTGATCCTCACCGGCAATCCGCTGGAGAATATCCGCAACACCGAAACGGTGCAGACGGTCGTACTCGGCGGGCGCGCATACGACGCGGCGACGTTGAACGAAGTCGTCACCGGAAATACGCGCCGCGCGCCCTATTGGTGGGAGGACTGAGGCGGCGCCGCAGCATCGCCATGTCTTTGGCAGTTCTGGTAGGTGATGCACTCGCATGTCGCCCAGTCGCCGCTTCCAACGATTGATCCTCTTCACCGAGATCACGCTGTCGCTCGCCTGGGCGCGCGTGCTGGTCAGATTCGTGTCGTTCAGACGATGGCGCGGGTTGCTCGGGCCGATCGACGGAGAGGGGCATGCGCAGGACGGCGCCGGCCTGTCGCTGGCGATGCTCGAACAGGCGAGCGACATCGGGCGGCAAGTCGAACGTGTCGGGTCGAGAGTTTGGTTTGAGGCGCTGTGCCTGCCGCGCGCGATGGCGGCTCGCTGGGTGCTGGCGCGGCGTGGCATCCCATCGCGCACCGTCATCGGCACGCGCCCCGCGCAAGGCGATGATCCGCACCGTTTTCATGCCTGGCTGATGGTCGGCGACCGAGTCGTCACCGGCGGAGCCGTGAAGGACGATCACCTTGCGTTCGCGCGCCGGCTTTCACCTGAGGCACGGGGCCCACACGATCGACACTGACGCCACTCTCGCGCCGGGGGCCGCCATGCGGCAGCTGATGCGCGCCATCGGGCAATACGCGGGCTGGACGCTGCTGACGACAGGCGCCGTCGTGCTTGCCGCGGCGTTGCTGGAAGGCGTGGGGCTCGTCCTCATCCTGCCGGTGGTCGAAGTTCTTTTCTCCGACGGGACGGCGCAGGATGGGCTGACAGCAAAGCTGGTCGCGCTTCTGGAAAGCTGGGGCTTTCGCAGCGTGACGAGCCAGTTGGCGCTGATCGGTGCGGGGTTCCTGCTTCTGGCGATATTGCGCGCTTTAATCCTGATGCGGCGCGACGTCATGATGGCGGAGCTTTCGCAGGGGTTCGTGGATCATATCAGGCGCGACTTCTTCGCCCTGCTCGCTCGCAGCGATTGGCCCGTCATCAAGACCTATCGCAAGTCGCAGCTGCTCAACACGATGACGATCAATATCGGCCGGTTGGCAATGATCGTTCACGCGCTTTCCATGGGAGCCATCACACTGGCGATGGGCCTGGCCTATCTGGTCGCGGCCTTCGTGATGGACACCATGCTGGGGCTGGCGATGCTGCTGCTTGCGGCAATCGGAATGGTCAGCGCAGTCCTCTGGACTCGCCGAAGCCATCGTCTCGGTCGCCAGCTGACGCGCGCCAACACCGTCGCCATGGATGAAACGACCCGCTTCCTGGACGGGCTGAAAGCGGCAAAGGCTACTCGGGCGGAAGACGAGCTGAGCGCACGCTTCGCCCAATCCATCGCCGAAACGCGCGCGCTCGACGTGCAGTTTGTCGCGCAGCAGGCGCGTTTGCGCAACGCGGTCCAGATTGCGGGCGCATTCGGCGCCATGGCAGTCTTGCTCGGCGGTTACGGCCTGCTCGACCTGTCGGGCGGCGAATTACTCGTAATGGCCGCAATCGTCCTGCGCCTCGCGCCGAGTCTCGTCGGCACTTTCTCGAATCTCCAGCAGATGGCGCATGCCTTGCCCGCATTCGAGGCGATACGCGCCGTTGAGGATGAGCTCGTTGCGCGCATGGCCGTCGCCAGCGGGGACGGCGAGCGCATTCGCGCCTCGATTGCCACGGATGCCGGCCTCACGCTCGAAGAAGCGAGCGTCGAAGTTGTCAACGAGGATGGCGCGCGCATCACGCTCGTCTCGACGCCGCAAATCAAGATCGCGCCGGGCATGCTCGTCCATGTCGGCGGACCTTCGGGGGCGGGCAAATCCTCGCTGGTGGAGCTGGCGGCCGGGCTGCATCTGCCCGCAACCGGATCGCTTTCGCGCGGCGGTGTGGAGCTGACTGCGGACACGCGGCCCGCATGGCAACAGCAGGTCTCATTTGCGCCGCAGGAGCCGTTCCTGTTCGACGGCACGGTGCGAGAAAACCTGACTTGGCCCAATCTCGATACAACCGACGCGGCGATCTGGGATGCACTCGAGCAAGCCGCTGCGGCAGAGCTGGTGCGGCGCCTGCCGACGCAGTTGGATGAGGAGCTTCTCGATGGTGGCGCGCGCCTGTCGGGCGGAGAGCGCCAGCGCCTCTGCATCGCCCGCGCGCTGCTGCGCCCCGCCAGCCTGCTCGTGCTGGACGAAGCGACTTCGGCCATGGATCCGGAGCTTGAGCGGCGCATCATCGGCAACCTGCGCGAGAGCATCGGCCAGCGCATCATCCTGATGGTCTCTCATTCGCTCAACGCCGTGGGCTATGCCGATATGCGCATCGAAGTGGCGGATGGACGGGCGCGACTGCGTGAAGAGCGCGACTGACTGTCCCCATGCGAGCGCGCAAAGGCCTTTGCCTTGCGCGCAGGAGGCCGCTAGACAGCGCTTTGTGGAGCATGGAGACATTTACACGGCGGACCCGGAAGCTCGGGATCTGATCTGTCACAGTCCGATCGCGTCGGTCGTCAGCAATCCGCGCCTGCCGGACAATCCGCTGATTGCATGCAACCAGTCCTTTATCGATCTGACCGGCTATTCAGAGGAAGAGATCATCGGCCGCAATTGCCGTTTTCTGTCCGGCCCCGGCACTGAGCCCTGGCTGACCGAGGCGATCCGCGAAGGTGTGCGTGAGCAGAAGGCGGTCCTGGTCGAAATACTCAATTACAAGAAGGACGGCACGCCTTTCCGCAACGCCGTCGTCGTTGCGCCGGTTTTCGATGACGATGGCGAGCTGGCCTATTTCCATGGCTCTCAGATCGAGCTTGAGGAAGGTGCGGAAAGCCCCATGGTCACGCGCCGCGCACGCGCTGCGGAGAAGCTGAAAGACCTCTCAAAGCGCCAGTTCGAGGTGCTGCAGATGGTTGCCGCAGGCTTGCGCAACAAGCAGATCGCCTACGAACTCGGTCTGTCGGAAAAGACGGTCAAGATGCATCGGGGCCTGGCGATGGAAAAGCTCGGCGCGCAAAGCAGCGCGGACATGATCCGCCTGGCGGTCGAAGCGGGCGTCTGAAGCCGCCACGCGCTCGCACGGCACAAAGCCTATCTTTTGTTTATGCACCAACGGCGTAAGCCGAACCTGCATCGCAGCCGGACGCGCGGGGCTGTTCTCCCCCTCTCGCCTCGCTCCCTCCATCCCACCTCTCCGGCCGCGATGCCCTTCGGGTCGCTTCGAAGAGTCAGCCGAGCAGATGCGGGCCGAGCGCCACGAGCATGCGCGTGTCGATAGCCACGCCCCTATCGCGGAAATCTGCAATAACCCTGGGAAAGTCGGACAGACCGACGCGGTGCGTGGTAATGTCTTCACCGCCCACGCCGCCTCCCGGCCCGACTTTCGATAGGCCGGTCGCCTTCAGCAGCGTGAAGCCCTCATCGATCATTCCTGGCGAGGACACGAAATCGCCGATTTCTTCCCAGCACTCTGCGCGGTAGCCAGTTTCTTCTTCCAGTTCGCGTTTGGCGGCGCTCAGAGGATCGTCGTTCTCTCCCCCATCGTCATCGCCGATCAGCCCGGCGGGGAGTTCCACGGACCGGCAGCCCAGCGGCACGCGATATTGTTCGACCAGCAGGATGTGGCCATCCTCCACGGCAAGGATCACCGCCGCGCGGACGTTTTCATTGCGCGTCGCATATTCCCAGCGGCCCCGCTTTTTCGCGGTGATCCAGTCGCCTTTCCAGACGATCTCTTCGGGCGCATCGGCATCGGGTGTGGGCATTGGTGGGGCGCTATCGGAGGGTCAGAGCTCGATCAAGCGATCGGGCAGTTCGTTCTTGTCCTCGCTGCCACGCGGGAAATGCTCGGACAGCACGACGCCTACGTCGCGAACGCCCGCCGCAATCCCCTCGGCGATGCAGCCCTTGCGGATTTCCGCAAGCATGTCGGCCATCGCCTCTCCCCAGACTTCGGCCTGCACTTTCACCGCGATCGGTTCGTCGGCGACGATTTCGGCGCGGTGCTCGCGCATGGAAAGATACAGCAGCACGCCGGTACGGCCATGCGTGCGGCCCTCCGCGCCCACCTTGAAATGGCGCACGGCTCGGCGGCGAACGCGCTGCGCCTTCAGTGGGGCGGGTGTAAGGGCGAAACGCAGGGCCGGGATCAGGAACAACGCCCATGTTGACACGAAGGCGATCAGGCCGAGCGCGATGGTCATGCTGGCAAGTTCTCCGGTTGACCATTCATGGCCCCAACCGGCGAATGCCCCGTCCCAGAAATCGAGGAAGGGCTGCGGGAAAGCGGCGAACAGACTCATCGCGGTAAAGGCCACCGCCGCCGCCCAGGTCAGCGCCACATCGGTGTAACTGTCGGACGCATCGGCGATAACCGGCACGATCTCACCGCTGGTGGTGCTTTCCGCCTGACTGACCGCACCGGAGACGAGTTTGTGTTTCTCTTCGCTCAGATACGCCATCACCAGCCTCCCGACGCGCCGCCGCCGCCCGACATGCCGCCGCCGAAGCCGCCAAAGCCGCCTCCACCGCCGCCGCCGAAACCGCCGCCTCCGCCCCAGCCGCCACCGCCGCCCCAATCATCGCCATCAGAAAGGCCGCGCGCGATTGCCTTGCCCGCTTCCCACAGAATGATGTCGCCGACGACGCCGCCCATGCCGCCGCGGCGATAGCGCCGCTTGCGACCGCGTCCACCGAGCATGGGCAGGACGAAGAAGAAGAATATGAAGCCAAGCCAGATCAGCGTGCCGATGGGAAAGCCGCCCTCGCTGCGCCGTTGGTTCTGTGCGGCGGCCTCTGCCGCCTCTTCGATGGCGATCGCATCCTGGGGACTGTTGGCGAGGTGATCCAGGATGGCGTCCACACCCTGCGTGACGCCGCCATCGAAATCCCCCGCCTTGAAACGCGGCGTGATGACATTGTTGATGACGCGGCCGGCCATGATGCCGCCGAAATAGGGATGCAGCCCATAGCCGACCTCGATGCGCATCTTGCGGTCATCCCGTGCCACCAGAAGGAGCAGTCCGGTATCGCGCTGCTCGCCGCCAATGCCCCACTCGCCAAACAGCGCCGTCGCATAGGGTTCGATATTTGAGCCGTTCAGAGACGGCACCGTCGCGACGATGATGGCATTGCCCGTTTCGCGATTGTAATCGCTCAGCCGCCGATCGAGATCGGCCTCCGTCGCAGCCGACAGAATATCCGCTCCGTCATAGACAGGGCCATCCGGGCGCTCCGGAAAGTCGTAAGTCTGCCCCGCCGCGGGCAGGGCGATGGCGGCCAGCAGCGCCGCCAGTGTCAGCGCGATGGAGCGTAGTCTAGAGGTCACCGGACTGCTCAGTTGGCAGCCGCGGCGCGGTCCTCTTGCGTGTTGTCGTTGCTGGCGGCAGGCGTGTCGCTGCCCTGACCCTCGTCAATGATGCGCGAGAGATCGACATCGGGATTCTCGCTGTCGCTCGCCTCGAAATATTCCAGCGGCTCGGAGCCGTGAATGATGTTGGCGCCGATGGTGGACGGAAAGGTGCGGATTTCGGTGTTATAGTCCCGCGCCAACTCGTTGTACCGAACGCGCTCGGTGTTCACGAGATTGTTCGCTTCATCGAGGGCCACGCGCAGATCCGACCATGCGGCGCTGCTGCTGATTTCGGGATAGCTTTCGATCACCGTGCGCAGCTGGCCGAGCGCCTGCGTCAGCTGGTTCTGCGAGGCCTGAAAGTTCTGGAACGTCTCGGGATTGGAAAGATCGTCCGTCGTTATGTTGATCGCCGTGGCTCTGGCGCGGGCGTCGATCACTTCGGTCAGGATGTTCCGCTCCGAAATGGCTTCGGCCTGCGCGACTTCGACCAGACCCGGAATCAGATCGCTGCGCCGTTGCAGCGCGCTCTCGACATTACCCCACTGCGCCTTCGCAGCCTCTTCGGCGGCGGGCACGGAATTGATCCCACACGAGGCGATGACAAGACTGCCGATCACGAGGGCCATGAGCCTGGCAAGGGAAGCGAGTGGGCGAGCGAGCATGCGAAGTTCCTCCAATCCGTGGTGTGTTGCCTATATAGCACGGCTGACGTTTGGCACAAGGCAAAGCCGCGTGCTTGCGCCCAGTTTTGGTTTTTGGCAGACATTAACGACAATCAACTCGGGAGGGACGCCGATGCTGAACGATTTCAAGGAATTCATCGCCAAGGGCAATGTCATGGAATTGGCCGTGGCTGTCATCATCGGGGCGGCATTCGGCGCGATCGTCACCTCGCTGACCGACGACATTATAATGCCGGTCGTCGGCGCGATTTTCGGCGGCGCGGATTTCTCCAACTATTTCATCCTGCTCGGCACGCCGGAAGGCTATGCCGGGTCGACCAGCGATTACGCGGCCCTGAAAGAAGCCGGCGCAGCGATGATCGGCTACGGCGCGTTCATCACCGCGATCATCAATTTCCTGATCCTCGCCTTCATCATTTTCCTGCTGGTCCGCTACGCCAAAAAGGTGATGGCGGAATTCGAAGAGAAGAAAACCGAAGAGGAAAGCGGCCCGAGCGAGATCGACCTGCTCAAGGAAATTCGCGACGAGCTGAAAAAGCGGCCCTGATCGGGCGATCTGGGGAGGGCACGGAAGGACATGTGCCCCTTGCTGTCCCTTGCCTGCCCCTTGCGGGACTTCACAAACCGGGTCGGCTCACCTATATCGACATGGCCCGTTTCGGCGGGCTATGGCGATAAATTGCGCCGTGCAATAGGTACAGCGGACCCGGGGGCAGTACCCGGCGGCTCCACCAAAAATGGCGGGTTTTCGCCACTTCTGACGGGGCCGAACCAGGATCGACGTGTGCTGAAAGACGGTGTTTTTGCCCGGGCTGAGTATCCCGCAAAACTGTTCAAAACACACAAGTGCCAACGATAACGAAGCACTCGCTATTGCTGCGTAATGTGATGTCCTAACGGACTGAATTTACAAAGTTAAAGCGCGGTTGGACCCACCGGGCAACAGAAGCGGATTCCGGGGCTCCGAGGGTAGCTAGCAACAGAAACCCTCACCTTACCCTTCTATTCAACTGGCGCGGTTTTCCGCTCTGCCTTTTCGTATCGCAATGCGTCGAGAATTTTCGCGCCTGCGAGGAATACCGCACCGGTGCAGGCCAGGAACAGTGCGTATCCGCCCCAGCCGGGGAACTGCTCGAGATATTGTGCCCCGCGGCTCGTCGCGCCCAAAGCGAGGGCGTAGATGATGAGAAACGCTTCCCAGCGCGTCTTGATTACGAACAGCCGTGCGACCTTGCGAAACATGCGAAACCTTTCTTAACGACCCACAGAGCAAATGGCGTGCCAAGCACGCAGTTCCGCGATTGTGCATGGTTAAGCTGGCTCCGCCTGTAAAGCAAATCGACGCCAAGTGTCGGTTTTCAAAGAAGTCCGGAAAGTTCGAGCGCTTCCAGCAGTTTCGCACGAGCCGTCTGCACGGTGTCGGCAAGCCGATCGTCCCCCACATCCGCCGCAGCGATCTTTTCCGGCCACCATTGCTCGATCACCGCCTCGATCCGGTCGGCCTTCTCGCTATCGAGAACGAAGCGCGGATCCACGGCTAGCGGATCGGCGACAACGCGAAGCCGCAGGCATGCCGGGCCGCCGCCATTGGCCATGCTCTGCCGCACATCGACGACTTCGACGCGCCTGATCGGGCCATGGCCTTCCTGCATCGTCTGCAGCCAGTTCCATACGGCGTCGTTATCTCGGCATTCTTCCGGCACGACCAGCGTCATCGCGCCGTCGGGAGGCGTGATCAGTTGTGCATTGAACAGATACGAGCCGACAGCATCGGCAAGGCTCACGGCTTCGGAAGGTACTTCGACCACCTCGACGCCTGCAAAGCGCTCTCTGATTGCATCGTAGGTGCCTTGCGGATCCACGAAGGCCTGCGCATGGGTGAAAAGCACATGTTCGTTGGCAACTGCCACCACGTCGTTGTGAAATGCGCCGGCGGCGATAGCTTCCGGGTTCTGCTCGATGAAAAGTGAATGCTCCACGCCGTGACGGCGCGCCACGATCCGGCTCGCCTGCTCGTGCTGGCGCGCTGGAAAAGGCCCGCCGCTGCGGCCGTAGACAAACACTTCGAGACCCGCTTCGCCGTGTTGCGAAGCAAACCGCATATGATTTGCGGCACCTTCATCGCCAAAGCAGGGTGGAACCGGCTCGTGCACCGCAAAATGCGCAGTATTTGCAAAAGCGAGCCGAAGCTGCGCCAGCGTGTCCGGCCATTCCTGGCTGCGGTGCGGCATGGTGACGAGGTTGGCGACGGTCAGATGACAACGCCCGTCTGCCGTATCTGCCGCCGGACTCACCGTGGCGGCGTTCGCCGTCCACATCGAACTCGCGGACCACGCGCCGGCGATAAGGGCCGGGTCGGTTGCTTCGTTCGCTGAGAGCGCATCGAGCCAGGCGGCATTCGGGCGTGGCAGGGGCAGGAAAAAGCCCTGCGCAAGCCCCATCGCCATGTTGCGGCGCATTTTCGCAACGCCCTGCAGCGCGGCAGCGCGCGGGTGCGAGACGTCGCCAGCGTTTTTCGTCGCGGCGAGATTGCCGAGACTGAGCCCGGCATAATTGTGGCTTGGCCCGACAATGCCGTCGAAATTGATCTCGACGACGCTCATCACGGGATGCTCCATACGGTGTCGCCTTGTGATACCCGCAAAAGGTCGGCTGCTTGGGCGTCGATGGCGACTCCATCGCCGCGCAGCTCTCTCGCGCCATAGCAACAGCGGAAGTCGGCGAGCCGACCGGCAGCGATCAGCGCTTTCTCACCTTTGTCGAGATCGGTCGCTTCGATGGATCCGCCATGGGCCTCCGATATAGTGTGCACGCGATCGGTCTGGGTCAGCATGGTCGGGCCGCCGTCAAAAATATCGACAAAGCCCTGATAGGCGAAACCTTCATTCTCCAGCATGCGCATCGCGGCCCTTCCGGAAGGGTGAGGCAGGCCGATGACTTTGCGCGCCTCCTCGCCCAGCATTGCGATGTAGACCGGGTGCTTGGGCATCAGGTCGGCGATGAACTGGTTGCCGTGGATCGCGTTGAATTCGTCGGCTTCCTGAAAGGACATGCCGAAGAATTTGCCGCCTATCGCGTCCCAGAAGGGCGATCCGCCGCGCTCGTCGATGATTCCGCGGAGCTCAGCCAAGATGCGGTCCCCAAACCGTTCCCGATGCGCGGCAATGAAGAGGTAGCGGCTGCGTGCGAGCAGCATGCCGAGCCCTCCTGCGCGCTCGCCGGGGTGCAGGAATAGTCCGCCGACTTCACTGCACCCGCCCAGATCGTTGACCAGGCTAAGCAGTTCCGCCTTCACAGTGCGATCGAGCTCCTGCGAGTGCTGCGTCAAGGTCGTGATGCGGTAAGAGTAGAATGGCCATTGGTCACCCACCGCGGTGAAGAGCTGGCACGTGCCACGCACGTCTCCGCTTTCGGTATTTTCGAGCACCAGCACGTAGGTCTCTGCCGAGACATCATCGCCGACACGGGCGAAGGCAGCGTCCGATCCAGCCAGCTTTCCGGTCAACGAGCCGCGATCCGGTGGGAGGTTCGTGAAGCCGCCACCTGTCAACTTCGCCATTTCGTAGAGCGGCTGGAGATCGTCTGCCGTGGCAGCGCGCATCACGAAGCTCACAAAGCCTCTCCTGTGGCCAGGCGATGGAGAACCACAGCGGAGAGCTGCGCGCGTTCAGTCAGGCTCGGGACGATCATGAATTCGTCCGGCGAGTGTATCTTGCCACCACGAACGCCCATCGTGTCGACCACGGGCACGTGGTTGGCTGCAATGTTGTTTCCATCGCAAACGCCGCCCGTGCTCTTCCAGCCGATTGTCTGGCCAAGCGCCGCACCGCTGTCTCGCACCAGATCGAACAGCTTCTGCGCCCGCTCGTCCACCGGTTTCGGTGGCCGCGAAATGCCGCCATGCAAGTGGACTGAGACGCCATGCGCTTTCTCGAGCTCCGCCAGCATCGCTTGCAGGTCCAGCGCGAAACGTTTGCCAGCCTCGATGCTTTTCGGACGAATGTTGAACCGCAAAACGGCATGATCGGGCACGACGTTATTCGCCGCGCCGCCATCGATTTTGGCCGGATTGATGGGCAGCTCTGCATGCTGCATCGCCTTCAGGCGCACGGCGCAATCGGCCGCCGCCACCACAGCGTTGCGCCCGTCCTCCGGATTGCGACCGGCATGGGCGGAGCGTCCGGCGAAGGTCACCGCATAATTGCCACTGCCGCCGCGGGCGTGAGCGAGTGTTCCGTCGGGCAGGGCCGACGGCTCGTAAGTCAGCGCGGCAAGCTTACCGCGCGCGAGCTCGTCGATCAGCGCGGCGGAAGCGAGCGAACCCGTCTCCTCATCCGAATTGATCATGACATCATATCCGACCGAGGCGGCGGCATCGCTGGTCTCGAAAGCTGTCAGCGCTTCGAGTATAATCGCAAGGCCTGCTTTCATGTCGGCGGTGCCGGGACCGTTCAGCGTCTCGTCGTCCAGCCAGGTCTGCTCCTGAAAGGGGTGATCGGCCGGAAAGACGGTGTCCATATGGCCGGTCAGCAACAGGCGGCGCTGCGCGTCCGGTCGGACCGAGCAAACCATGTGCTGCCCATGCGGCTTTTCGACCTCTTTCCCGTCGGCATTCACCACCATTACCCGGGCCGGTTCGCGCAGATTGACGTCTCCGGGCAGGCTCGAAAAGGCATCGGCCAGTCGATCGGCGACCTGCGCCAGGCCATTGAGATTGGAAGTGCCGGAATTGATAGCGGCCCATTCCTGCGTCCGCTCGAGCATGCGCTTCTGATCGATGCCTTCGAGCAGCTGCGTCTCTGTCTTGGAAAGCTGTTTCATCGGCAACCGCACTGACTGCGACAGGGCCAAGTGTCAAATCGTGCCGATTTCACGCGCGACGGAGACGAAATCGTTGACCGACAGCGTCTCCGCGCGGCGGGTTTCATCTATTCCGAGTGTTTCAAGAGCCGCGAGGGCGCCGGATACGCCTTTCAAGCTCTGCCTGAGCATCTTGCGGCGTTGTCCGAAGGCGGCTTCCGTCACACGCTCCAGCGTAGCGATCGCGACGTCATTCGGTTGCTCGGTGGGTAGACAATGAACAATAGCGCTCATCACTTTGGGTGGCGGCGTAAAGGCGCTGCGGTGAACTTTCATCGCCAATTTCGCCTCGGCGCGCCATTGCGAAAGCACGGCGAGCCGACCGTATTCGCCGGACCCGGGCTTCGCGACGACGCGGCGCGCCACTTCCTGCTGAAACATGAGAGTCAGGCTGGTCCAGGCTGGCGGCCATTCGGGCCGTGTGAGCCAGCGTGTGAACAGCAACGTCCCGATATTGTAGGGCAGGTTTGCAACGACTGCAAAGGGTTCGCTCATCAGCTCGGCATGATCGATTGCTAGAGCGTCGCCTTCGATGATGCGAAGCTGGCCCGGGAACGCGGCTTCGAGTTCGGCAAGGGCAGGGAGGCACCTCGCATCGCGCTCGATCGCGGAAACGCGGGCTCCAGCTCTCAGCAGCGCGCGGGTGAGGCCACCGGGACCGGGTCCGATTTCGAGCACCGCCGCATCGGCGAGATCGCCGGGAATGGCGGCAATCCGATCCAGCAATTGCTCGTCGAGCAGGAAGTTCTGTCCCAGCGCCTTCGAGGCGGACAGACCGTGCCGCGCGATGACTTCGCGAAGAGGGGGAAGGTCGGTCCGATCCATTGCCGCGCTGCTAGAGCGCCGCGCGCCTCTCGGCAATCTCTGCGGCCATGCGAATGGCGGCAATCATGGCGTCGGGCCGGGCGATACCCTTGCCGGCGATGTCGAAAGCCGTGCCGTGATCGGGCGATGTGCGCACGATCGGCAGGCCGAGGGTGACATTGACGCCTTCGTCGAAATCGAGCGCCTTCAGCGGCACCAGCGCCTGATCGTGATACATCGCAATGGCGACATCGTAAGTGCCGCGCTTGTGCGGGGCGAACAGCGTGTCGGCAGGATGCGGGCCGCTCGCGTTCACGCCTTCTGTGCGCAATTGCGCGATGGCGGGTGCGATGATCTCGATTTCCTCGCTACCCATCCGCCCGTCCTCGCCAGCATGGGGATTTAAGCCTGCGATGGCGATATGCGGGTCTCGTATGCCGAAATCGACCTGCAACGATCGCGCAACGATCCTGCAACGCTCGACGATCAATTCCACTGTCAGCAGGTCCGGAACGTCCGCAAAGGCACAATGCACCGTCATGGGCACGGTTTTCAGGCTCGGCCCGGCAAGCATCATCACCGATGCGTGGTGATCCAGACCGCAGGCATCGGCAAAGAATTCGGTCTGGCCGATGAAGCCGGGATCGATCTGCGCAATATTCGCTTTAGACACGGGAGCCGTCACGAGCGCGCTGCAATAGCCTGACTTCACGAGGTCGGTCGCGAGCTTGAGCGAATCCGATGCAATCGCGGCGCCATCGCGGTCCGGTTGGCCGGGGCGATAGGCGCCGTCCGGTCCGTCGAGGCAGGGCGGCCCATCGCTCACGATGACGGTCGCCATGATCCGACCGCCGCCGGCAACTACGAAATCGGGCAGATCGAGCTCTTCGCGCCGCAGCCAGGCGGCGGCGATGATCTCCGGCCCGATCCCCGCCGGATCGCCCAGCGAGACGACGAGCGGCTTAGTTATACTCTATCACCGCGTCGCGGCGCAGGTCGCGCAGATAACGCTGGGCGCGGCGGTTGATCCGCTCGTCTTCCAACTGCGCCATGATCTGCTCTACGCTCGGTCCGGCCGTTTCTTCCGGATCGTCCCGACCGCACAGCATCAGCACGCGAATGCCTTCCTGCAGATCGCCGAAAGGCGGAGTAACCTGCCCGACATTGAGCTGCAGCAACACGCTCTGCAACGCCTCGGGCAACTGGCGTACCTGGATCTCGTCATTGTTGACTGTCGTCGCGCCGATAGCGGCGGCGCGGGCGTCGGCATCGCCGCACCCATTCATCGATTCCACCGCCGCAACGAATTCGGCGCCGCGTGCTTCGGCTTCGGCGGCCGTGGTGCCTGCGGGAAAACCGATGGCGATTTGCTTGAGGCTGAGCACCGCATCGCGCGGATCGGCCATGCCGATCTGGCGTTGGTCGATCATCAACAGGATGGAAAAACCACCCGGGATTTCGAGCGGGCCAACCAGCTGCCCGGGGACCATCTGCGCGGCGGCCGCTTCAAGCTGGGGCTGCTGCAATTGCTGCAACTGGATCCAGCCGAGATCGCCGCCGACGACGCGGCTCGACGCTTCGGAGAACTGCCGGGCGTAGGCAACGAAGCTGCCGCCTTCGCGCAGCTGTGAAATGATCTCGTTGGCGTTCGCGCGGACCTGTTCGCGGTTGGCGGTGTTTGCCGACAGGAAAATTTCGCCGAGGCGATATTCGGCCGTGCCGCGCGATTCCTGCAGACGAGTCCACAAATCGGTCACTTCGCCTTCGGAGACGTTCACGAAGGGCGCGACATTGCGGCGAAGCAGATTGGTCCACGCCAATTCTCCGCGGATCTGCCGCTTGATGGAATTGGGCGAAGACCCGATCGAAGCGAGGTAGGCGTCCATCTCGGAAACGCTCATCCCGCGCGCTTCGACGGCGAAGCGTTCGTAGGATTGCTGCACTTCCTGATCGGTGACGGCGATGTCCAGATTCTCCGCCTCCTGCACCTGCAGCGTTTCGTCGATGAGGTTGCGCAGCACCTGCAAGCGAAGTCTTGCCACTTCCTCGGCCGGCAGTTCGCGTTCCTGCGCGGCCACGATCAACGCCACGCGGTGATCGACATCGGTACCGGTGATGATGCTGCCATTGACGCGCGCGGTCGCGCGGCGCTCATTCGGATTGGCAGGTGTCGAGATGAAGGAAATGTCGTCCGGCAAGTTGAAAGCATCGCTGCCCCCCGCCTGGGCTTGGGCGTGCACCGCGACGCTGGTGAGCGAGCCCGCGATGAGGGCGGCGCCAACACCGACGAGTGTAGAGCGAAAGGCTTTGGTGGCGAAAGATTTCACGGTTGTCATGATCCTATTGTCGGCGCGTTTATCGCGCGCCCGATTTTGCGGTGTTCTTGAAGTGTCTCTTGGGAAATCGCGGCTTAACGATAGCTGAGCCATCCGCTCTCGCCAAGTGTGCCGCAAGGCTTGTGCCGCTATCTTAAAGTCCGAGATTGCGCAGCGCGAAATAGACCCGGAAACTGTTGCCGCTCTGTGCGTCCGCGAGTTCGATATAGTCCCGCCGCCAGGTGAAGCCGAATTCGAGGCAATCGTCCGCATAAGCGATGCCGAGGCGCGTGCGCAGCGGTTCGAAACCGTCTGCAGTGAAACTCGGATCCTCGTCGCGGTCGGTCAGATTGATGACCGCGGAACCGAAAATGGACCAATATTGCGCAAAGCCTACGCGGCCCGCGGCGCGCAATTCCTCGCGATCCTGCAAATCCTCGAAATTCAAATCGATATCGCGGTTCAGCCGCAGATATCCGATTTCCGCATAAGTGGCATCGGTGCCGACAGTCGCGTCGATTTCATTCCTGCGGACGGCGAAATTGTCCTTGTCCAGTCGAAAGCGATGCGTGAACTTGACGAAATCGTTGTAGCGCACCTGTGTGCGGCCGACGAAATCGGAGAATTGCTCTGACAAACCGGTCCCGTCCGGGAACAGGTTGAACTCGTCATCCAGCCGATAGGACTGGCCGATCGTGCTCTCGATCCGCCAGCCCGGCATCGTGAGCTGCCAGTCCGCGCCATAGGTCAGGCGAACGCCATCCTCGACGCGGTCGTAACCGGGAAAGCGGTTGAGCGAGAAGAGATTTGAGTCCTCCAGATCGATTGCGCGCGCGTCTTCGTTCGGAATGTCGAGATTGCGGATGTCGGGCGCGGCAACCAGCTGCAGGCGCGGTGTGAGCACCTGCGTGCCGCCGAACGCTTCCCCGATGAATGGCCATTTCACGTCGACCGCCGCTATGGCGACGCCGCGTGTCTGCCAGCCCTCTTCCCCGCGATAAAGCGGTGTTTCGGTGCGGAAATTCTCATCCGAATGGTAGACGTCGCCGCGCACCAGAGCCGTTAACGTCACCTCCTGCCCCATAGGCGTGATGCGGCGCATATCCCATTGCGCGCGAGCGAAGGCGCGCTGCGTATCCTGCCCTTCAGACCGCGTGATGGCGAGCGTGTTCGCCTGCACTTCGACCTGCCCGCCAAGGACGGGTTCCTCAAGCCGATAGCGCGCGTCAATCAGCGGCAGGGCGAGTGGCACTTGGCCTTGATCGGTGCTGACCAACAGGGCCTGCGTCGCCCAACCGGCGATGGAGACGTAGGAATTGTCGTCAATCCGCTCGAGCTCGACCACCGAGCGGATGCGATCCTCCCGGCTGATATCGTAGCGGCGCAGGAAGGTGCGGTCACTGGCAACGCGCACAGATCCGGTCGCGCTCCAGTTCTCGTCGAGCTGGAAGCGGCCGTTGGCAAAGATGTATCCGCGAAAATCCGTCTCGCTTACCGGCTCGGTTGCATTCAGAGGAATCCGCGATCCGTAGGTGGCGTAGCCAGTGACCTGGTAGGCCCCGCGCTCGGTCAGCTGGCGATACTGGGCAGACACCATCGGCGCCGCTTCGGTGTAGAGATAACCGCTTAGCAAGAGGTCGCGATTTTCGGCGAGCCGCAGGTAATAGCTGTCGGTCAGCTCGAAACCGTTTGACGCAGTGATGCCGATATCGGGAATGAAAAATCCGCTGCTTGCGCCGCCATCGGCCCGCACCGTGAGGCCTGGCAATGGAAGAATGCGTGCGCCGAACAATTCGAGATAGGCGCCGGTGAACCGGATGCGCTCCCGATCGCTGTCATAGTAAACGCGATCGGCCGTAATCCGCCAGCTAGGGATGCGCTCGCAACCGTCGCTGTCGATCACCGGGCATGAGGAATAGACCGCGCGGTCGAGCACGATATCGCCATCTTCGGCGCGGGTGGCATTGGCCGCTGCAAGGCGCGCGCCCTGTCGGAAGGCGAGCAGCAGATTGTTCATCGCGCCCGCTTGCAGTTCGTCGGTCAGTGTGACTCGCTCGGTGAAGAGCTGGTTGCCGTTTTCATCCACCAGCCGCACCGATCCCTCAACGACGATTTCCCCGGTGAAGCGGTTCCATGACACGGCATCGGCGCGCAAAGACTGATCGCCGGAGCGGAGGATGACATTTCCCGACGCAGTGACGGTGTCGCTGTCCTGATCATATTGCAGGGTGTTTGCTTCGAAGCCGATCTGGCGCTGCCCATCTATATCGACTTCGGGTATGACGAGGCCGCTGGGCCCGTCCGGATCGGGGTCCGACGTTTCCTGCTCTGGATCGAACGGATCGGGTTCATCCTGCGCCAGTTCCTGCGCCGTCAGCACACCGGGGGCCTCGCCGTTCTGGGCGAGGGCGGGTGAGGTAAGACAGGTCAGCGACAACGCCGCAAAGCTGCTCATCGTCAGACGCCCGGAAAGCGGGCACAGCGGGCGGTGCGACGCGTGAGGCGGGCCGGGCAGCATGGCTTGCCTATCGCACCGGTCGCTCCTAACTGCAACGCTCGCTTTGCAGGCGGCTTCGGCCCGATCGCAAGACATCAGAATTCTCTTCGGGAGCCTCCATGGATATCCAGTTTCGCGACAGTTTCGACAGCAATTCCCCGCGTCTCGTGGCGCGCGTCATCGAGCCGGGAGCGCTGGGCGAGGACGTGCCGAAGACGGTCAGGGAAGGGGCGGAAGCGTCCCGCTTTACCGGCAAGGCGGGCCAGGTCTTCGATGGCTTTTACGAGGCGGGCGGCAAGGTCGTGCGGCTTGCTTTGGTGGGCGCGGGCAAGGCTGGCGATGCCGGACGGATGGCGGCGCTGGAAAAAGCCGGTGCGGCGCTGACGGCGAAATATCTCACCAGCGGCGAGACGGCGTTGGCGATCGACGTCGCGAAGAGCGGTCTTTCGGCAGAGGAAACTGCTGCCGTACTTATGGGCGCGCGGCTCAGGGCATGGCGCTGGGACGAATATCGCACCAAGCTGCGCGACGAGCAGAAGCGCACCCTAGATACGATCCACGCGGTCGGCGCGCCGAATGGCACCCAGGATGCCTGGGCGGATGCCAAGGCCGTGGCCGAGGGCGTCGAATTCACGCGGGAGCTGGTCGCCGAACCCGCCAATGTGATTTATCCCGAAAGCTTCGTCGCCCGCTGCCGCAAAAGGTATGAGGGCACCGGCCTTAATATCCGCGTGCTCGGCGAGAAGGAGATGCTGGAGCTTGGTATGGGCGCGCTGATGGGCGTCAGCCAGGGGTCGGTGCGCGAGGGGCAATTGCTAATCGTCGAATGGATGGGCGGCAAGGATGGCGAAACCCCCACCGTGTTCGTCGGCAAGGGCGTCACTTTCGATACTGGCGGTATCTCGATGAAGCCGCCTGCGGGCATGGAAGACATGAAATGGGACATGGGCGGCGCAGGGGCTGTCGCCGGCGCGATGCTTGCGCTGGCCGGGCGCAAGGCAAAGGCGAACGTCGTGGGTGTTTGCGGGCTGGTCGAGAACATGCCGGATGGCAATGCGCAGCGCCCCGGCGACGTAGTCACCTCAATGAGCGGGCAGACCGTCGAGGTCATCAACACGGATGCCGAGGGGCG
This sequence comes from Aurantiacibacter aquimixticola, assembly GCF_003605475.1. Classification (NCBI taxonomy): domain Bacteria; kingdom Pseudomonadati; phylum Pseudomonadota; class Alphaproteobacteria; order Sphingomonadales; family Erythrobacteraceae; genus Aurantiacibacter; species Aurantiacibacter aquimixticola. The sequence goes on from NZ_RAHX01000001.1 coordinate 219,963, forward strand.
TCTGGTGCTGTGCGATGCGATGACCTGGGTGCAGCGTGAATACACGCCGAAGACGCTGGTCGATCTTGCCACGCTGACGGGGGCGATGCTCGTCGCTCTCGGCAACGAGCATGCGGGTGTCTTTTCCAACGACGATGAACTCGCCGACAGTCTGCTGGCCGCGGGCAAGGCGAGTGGCGACCGGCTATGGCGCATGCCGCTCGGCCCCGAATACGACAAGCTGATCGACAGCCCGATCGCCGATATGAAGAATGTCGGTCCACGCTGGGCCGGATCGATTACCGCCGCGCAATATCTCCAGCGTTTTGTCGAAGACGGGGTGAATTGGGCGCATTGCGACATTGCTGGCATGGTCTGGGCCGACAAGCCTGGCGCAACCTGGGACAAGGGCGCCACCGGCTATGGCGTGCGCCTGATCGACCGCTTCATCCGCGACGCGGTGGAGGGCTGAGCGATCATGGGGCGGATGCGGAAAAAGTCCGATCTGCCCAGCAAGATCTGCGAGACCTGTGGTTTGCCTTTCACCTGGCGCAAGAAGTGGGAGCGGGACTGGGAGAGCGTCCGCTACTGCTCCGAACGGTGCCGCCGCTCTAAAAGCAAGGAGAGTTGATGCGCGTCGATTTCTATCAGCTTTCCCGCGATCCCGCGCCCGTCGCCATCGCCCTTCTCGCGCGCAAAACCATCGAGGCTGGGGAGCGGCTGCTGGTCGTAGCCGACGATCTCGACATGCTCGAAAGCATCTCGAAGACGCTGTGGGAAGCTTCGCCAGAGGCATTTCTCGCCAATGGCATCGCCGGAGACGAGCACGATGCGCGCCAGCCCATTCTGCTGTCGGGCGAGGTCGACCCGGCAAATAGCGCGAAATTCCTGCTCCTCGCCGATGGCGAATGGCGCGATCCGGGAGACACTTTCACGCGCACCATGCTGCTTTTCGACGCTGCGACGATCGAGGCCGCCCGCCAGACGTGGAAAGCGCTGGGTGAACGCAACGAAATCGAGCGAAAGTTCTGGAAGCAAGATGGTGGACGCTGGGTCGAAGGGCCTTAGCGTCGATGCGGCGCATTGGGCTTGCCCGCCCATCGCCTTGGCGCTAGGGGCGCGCGCAATCTCCAGATACCCAATTCGAAGGATTCTCTTATGGCGGTCACCCGCACGTTCTCGATCATCAAGCCCGATGCCACGCGCCGCAATCTCACCGGTGCCGTCACCAAGATGCTGGAAGATGCCGGCCTGCGCGTCGTCGCGTCCAAGCGCATCCACATGACTAAGGATCAGGCCGAAGGCTTCTACGCCGTCCACAAGGAGCGCCCCTTTTTCGGTGAGCTCGTCGAATTCATGACCAGCGGCCCAGTGGTCGTCCAGGTTCTCGAGGGCGAAGACGCTGTCGTTCGCAACCGCACGATCATGGGCGCGACCAACCCGGCCGACGCCGATGACGGCACGATCCGCAAGACCTATGCAGAAAGCATAGAGGCCAACACCGTCCACGGTTCGGACAGCGAAGAGAATGCCAAGATCGAAATCGATTTCTTCTTCGATGAGAATGAGATCGTCGGTTGATTTCGAGAGAAATCAAGATTTCCCGGACTTTTCAGGCAGATTGATGTAACTCCTCCATGGGGGTAATGCGACTCGCGCATTCGTCGCGATCGCAACCTCCATCGGGGAGGCCGAATTTGTTCTGGCAGATGCGTAACAAGGCGGAAAACGTGGTGCGGCGCTATGTCGCAGCCGTCAACGCGCGCGATGCCGACGCGATCATCGCCTTGCTGCACCCGGATTGCCGCTTCATCGACAGCCACGGCTTTGGTATCGATGGTATCGATGACTGCACGGATGCCGTCCGCGCCTTCATGGCACTCGGCAGCAATTTCCGCATGCATGTCGAGGGCATCTCCAACAATCACGGCGACATTCTGTTGCGCGGCCATACGGAGGCTGAGGATGCCTCCCTGGCGACGGATACCCTCTGGCTGGCCCGCGTCGAAGATGGCCGTCTGCTGTACTGGCAGAGTTTCGGTGAAAGCAGCGCACCGGCGCTGGCGCACCGCCTCATGCCCGATAAGGCAGAACCGCTGGAAGACACGCCCAGCATCCGAATTGCGAATTGAGCGCGATGTTCGGGCGAAATCGCAAGAAATCCATCGCCATCGTCCGCCGCTATATCGATGCGCTCAACCGGCATGATGCGGGCGCGATGATCCATATGCATCATCCTGAGTTTTCCTTCATTGACGCGCGGGGAGACGCGATCGAAGGCAAGGCGCGATGCGCCAAGGCTGTGCATGCTCTGATGGATATGGACGAGGATTTCGGCCTAGAGATAAAAGACGCGACGGTGCGCGGCGGCCAAGTGCTGTTGCGCGGCCGCACGCGGGCATCCGACCCGCGGCTGGAGCATGACATGCTATGGGCGGTACGCGTCGAAAACGGTCTGTTGAAGGACTGGCAGAGCTTCGGGGACCGCGACGCGAACCCCATGGCGCATCTGCTTCTCCATCGAACGCTGCAGCCTGCCGGCTAGCGGCTGGCTTCGGCCTGAAAGCCCGGATGGTTCTGCTGCGCAAACGCTCGCAGCTGTGCCGAATGTGCGGAGTGCGAAGATTCCGCCGCGCGGTTCTGCTCTTCGCGCATGGCCTCTATGGCTTCGGTAGAGAGGACAAGGCCCAGCGCCTCGTAAACGCGGTCGATTTCCGCTTCCCAATCCGCTCCCAGCGCATCGAAATCCACAATCGCAAGCGGACCTTCGAAACCGTCCAGCGCCTGCTCGACGCGCGATCTGCGTAACTCGATCTTGCGCCGCGTTTCGGCGTGGATCCAATCGAGATCGACGTCATCGGACTGGATCGTCATCTGGTTGGCAACGAGCGAGGCGGAGCTGGTCGCGGTATCGTCCTGGCAACGCCGCGTCATTACCACGGCAGCGTCGGGAAATTGTTGTAATAACGTGCCCAGGTCTTCCGCAAATTGCGGAACTTTGAGCACACGGCGTTTGCTGGCATTGCCATGAAAATGGGCATCGGTTCGCAGGATCCGAGCAAACTCGCGATAGACAGGTGCGGGATCGCGCGCTTCGGAAAAAGCGGTGTAGGACGGAATGCGCCACTGCGCTTCATAAGCACAATGATCGAGGGCGCAAGCCAGCCATCCAAGCTCTTCGTCCGGGCGCGTGACACCCATCGGGTGGATGCTGTCGATCCACGGATCGAGCGTTCGCGCGCACATCAGCGTGAGGGCGGACCAGAGCGGCCGCGTATCGGGCGATCGCGGCACCGGGTTCCAGCTGTCGCAGAAGCGCGTGGCCGCATGCGCCGGGTCTGCCGCGAGCAAGCGATGTATCCGCGTCGTGCCGCTGCGCATCTGCCCGACCACGATGATCGGTGGCTGGATATCGGTCACCAATATTTCCGGATCGCGCGACCACAGGGCGCCAAGTTCCAGGCGCTGTCGCACGGCCCTCCAGAGTTGCCCATGGGCGAAGGCGTGGCCAAGCGGGCTGAGCTTGGCATCGTCCTGCAAGGAGCGGGTCAGGCTCTCCAACCGGATGCGGAAATCCGCGACATCCTCTTCGGTGCGCGGCCCGCGCTCATCACCGTCCGACGCGGCCTCCTCTGCCATGGCCCACAGGCCCGCGGCATCGATCGGCGGGTGCATGATCCACCCGCGTTCCCAGGCTGTGCTGAAGAAACGGGATGCACGGTCCACATTGCTGGAGCGTGCGAGCGGGTGGGGGCGCGGCGGGCTGCTCAAGCGTCAGAACTCGTTTGCTGCACTCTGCAGCTGGCTGAGGCGCTTTGGCGCGACCATGCGCCAGCTTCGATTGAGCCAGTCTTCGACATTGTCCCAGTCAACGCCCGGACGGTTCAAAATTATCCCCACCCATCCGCTCGCGCCATAATAAGCGGGCTTGAAATAGGTGTCGGGCGCCGTCTCGGCGAGGCTTTCCACCTCGTCAGGGCCGCCCGTCTTGACGAGCAGAGCGACATGCTCGCTGCCGTGATGCGTGTCGCTGAAATGCGCGAAATACTTGCCGCTCTTCCCACTCGTCCGCCAGGCCGGTGCACCGTGGCTCTCGCGCTCTTCGGCCTCGGGCATTGCCAGGGCCAATTCGCGCGCGCGCTCCAGCAGCCAATCGGCGCGATAATGCCGTCCGACATATTCGGCGAGCTTGCGCGGATAGAGCTGGTATTCGGCCAGGATTACCCGGCTTGCCAGACTTTCCGCCGTATCGCCGGGCAGGATAGCAACGGGCAGCTGGCCCAGCAGCGGACCGCCATCCAATTCCGGAGTCACGATGTGCACCGAGCAGCCACCGAAGGCATCGCCAGCATCGATTGCACGCTGATGGGTGTCGAGTCCCTTGTATTTCGGCAGCAGGGAAGGGTGGGTGTTGACCATCCGGCCTTCCCACCCGTCCACGAAATCTTCCGTCAGGATCCGCATATAGCCGCATAGCGCAAGATATTCGGCACTGCTCTTGCGCAGTGCTTCGTTCATTATCGCCTCGTGTGCGGAGCGATCCATTCCGCGGTGATCGTGAGCAAAGGTCGCGATACCTTCAGCTTCGGCAATGCCTAGGCCGGGCGCCTCCGGATTGTTCGAGGCGACGAGCACGATTTCGTACGGACAATCTGGCAGGCGCGAATGAAAGAGCAGGGCCGACATCGTCGTGCCATTGCCGGAAAGGAGGCACGCGACCTTCGCCTTTTCAGGCATCGTGCGATACTTCCCAATCGGCTCTGCCGCTCCAGGTTCCGACCGATCCGCGCACCGTGCAGCCGCGAGAGCCTTCGATGATCTCGCCGATCCGGTAGACGGTTTCGCCAGCATCCTGCAGCGCAGCCGTCACGGCGTCCGCCTGGCCAGGCGTCACCGCCAGGACCATCCCGATCCCGCAATTGAAGGTGCGCGCCATCTCGCCAGGCTCGATATTGCCCTGCGCCTGCAGGAAAGCCATCAGGCCGGACTGCGGCCACGCATCGGCATCGACCACGGCGCGGGCGCCTTCGGGCAGAACCCTCGGCAGGTTTTCGAGCAGGCCGCCGCCGGTAATGTGCGCCAGCGCATCCACGCGTCCGTCGCGCACCACGGGCAGGAGGCTCTTCACGTAAATTCTCGTCGGCTCCAGCAGAGCTTCGATCAGCAGACGATCCTGATCGAACAAAGCGGGGCGATCCAGTTTCCAGCCTTTGTCTGCGGCGAGGCGGCGTACGAGCGAGAAGCCGTTGGAATGCACACCGGAGCTTGCCAGGCCGAGCAGCACGTGGCCGGTCGCGACGCGATCTCCGGTCAATTGCTCGCCGCGCTCCACCGCGCCGACGCAGAAGCCCGCAAGATCGTAATCGCCATCGGCATACATGCCCGGCATTTCCGCCGTTTCGCCGCCGATCAGCGCGCAGGCCGCCTGCCTGCAACCGTCGGCAATGCCGGCGATCACACGCTCGGCCACGCCATTGTCGAGCTTTCCGGTGGCGAAATAGTCAAGGAAAAACAAAGGCTCTGCACCCTGAACGATCAAATCGTTCACGCACATTGCGACCAGGTCCACGCCGACGCTGTCATGCCGGTTCGCGTCGATCGCCAGTTTCAGCTTCGTACCGACCCCGTCATTGCCGGCGACGAGCAGCGGATCCTTGTAGCCAGCCGCTTTCGGATCGAAAAACCCACCGAATCCGCCGATCTCGCCATCGGCGCCGGGCCGCATCGTGGTCTTGACCAGCGGGCCGATCGCCTTGACGAGCCGGTTGCCCGCATCGATGGAAACGCCCGCCTGTTCGTAGGTGTAGGATTGCTTGCCGGAATTCATGCACCTGCCATAGGCTTTCGGGCTTGGATTTCCACTCGGCATTGGGCAAAAGGCTGGCGATTTCCCCGATGACGATGCTTTCCATCCCCTCCCGCCTTCGTGACGCGCCAGCGCCCGCCCTTGTCGGCGCGGTTCTGGCCGTGCTCGCGACGATGCTTGCGGTCACCGCGCTGGTGGCGCAGGTGGGCGGCAATCGCGGGATCGCGCCGGTCGCGAGCAGCACCGATATCGACGTGCGCGGGATCGAAGTGAACGTCACCGGCGATAATGCGGAGGACGCGCGCCAGAATGGATGGCGCGAAGCGCAGCGCCTGGCGTGGGAGAAACTGGACGGGCCCGATATTCCCGACTCCCGACTCGAGTCGCTGGTCTCGGCCATTGTCGTCGAGCAGGAAAATATCGGGCCGCGCCGCTACGTCGCCACGCTTGGGGTGATTTTTGACCGGCAACGCGCCGGCGCCCTGCTTGGTGCGAGTGGATCTCGCTCGCGCTCCGCCCCGATGCTCACTTTGCCGACCATGATTTCCGGCGGCACGCAAACCATGTTCGAAGTGCGCAATCCATGGCAGCAGGCGTGGGCGGAATACCAGTTCGGATCGAGCACCATCGATTACGTGCGCCCCTCCGGCTCGGGCGGTGAATCGCTTCTGCTAACATACGGCCAGACCGGTCGCCGCAGTCGTGCCTGGTGGAACAATATCCTCGACCAGTTCGGCGCGGCAGACGTGCTCGTGCCCATCGCCAATCTTCGCTGGGAATGGCCCGGAGGGCCGGTGGAGGGACGTTTCACCGCACGCTACGGCCCGGACAATCGTTTTCTCGAAAGCTTTACCATGCGCGCGGAAAGCGCCGAACAGTTGCCCGCCATGTTGCGCCGTGCCGTGGCACGTTTCGACGCGATTTTCTCCGAAGCGCTCGAGAGCGGCACGCTGAGCCCGGATCCGACGCTTACCCTCGACAATGTTGAGCTCAGTCCGCAGATCCGTGCGCTGCTCGACGAAGCGCGTCGTGCCGAAGCGGAAGAAAGCCGCGCTGAGGAGCGCGATGTTCCCGAGCCGACTGCGCAGCCAACGTCGGAGCCCAACGCGCTGGATCCCGACACGCTGGTTGCGGCAAGCGCGATCTATGTGGTGCAGGTGGCAACGCCTACCAGCGAGTCCTACGATACCGCGATTTCGCTCATTCGCGGTACGCCCGGTGTTCTGGGCGCGACCTATACGTCCACCGCAGTGGGCGGCAATTCCATCATTCGCGTGACTTACTCTGGCGAGCTGTCCGCACTGGCGGCCGCCTTGCGCTCTCGCGGCTGGGCCGTGAACGAGGGATCGAACGCGCTCGGCATTTCGCGCTAGGTGCGCAGGATCGGTGCGGCATGGAGCAGATCGCTCTTCCATTGAAGGCTGGCAGCGGGCCGGACCGGATCGTGATCGGAACCGGGAATTCAAAGGTCGCCGAAGCGCTGTCGGCTCCGCAAGGCTGGCCATATCGCACCGCCGTCCTCACCGGGCCGCCGCGTTCGGGGAAATCGCTGTTCGCGCGCTGGTTCGCCGAGAGCGAGCTGGGCGAGAGCGTGGATGATGCGCACACGCTGCCGGAGGACGCGCTTTTTCATCGCTGGAATCGCGCGCAGGAGAGGGGCACGTCCCTTCTGATAATTGGCGGAGAGCCGCCGTGGGATATCGCGCTACCCGATCTGAAATCGCGGCTGGGCGGATCGCTGCAGATGGAGATCGGTCAGCCGGATGACGATCTGGCGCGCGACCTGCTCCTGTCCCTCGCTGCCGAGCGCGGGCTCCCGCTGCGAGACGATGCCGCCGACTACCTTATTCCAAGGGCCACGCGGTCCTATGCCGATCTGGAACGGCTCGTGGCCACGATCGACCGCTTGTCCCTGGAGCGAAAGGCCCCACCTACTCTGGGAATTTGGCGTGATGCGCTGGAGGCCGTCCACGGCCCGCAGGAGCCGCGCTTGCTTTAGGCCGGTTTTGATGGGAAACTGATACGACGATGTTCGACAGGCTTGTCTCCTATCTCGACTCGGTTCGCGCGCGCGATCCTTCGCCGCGGTCCCGTTGGGAAATCCTTATTTATCCGGGCGTCATCGCCCTCGGTCTGCACCGCGTGGCGCACTGGCTTTACGAGGCCGAGCTGTTTTTCTTCGCGCGGGTGGTGAATCACTTCAGCCGTTTCCTGACCGCGATAGACATCCATCCCGGCGCCATCATCGGCCGGAATTTCTTTATCGATCACGGCTTTACGGTGATCGGCGAGACCGCTGAAATCGGCGACAATGTCACGATCTACCAATGCGTGACGCTGGGCGGCACCAATCCAACGAATGGAAAGGGCGGCAAGCGCCACCCGACCCTGATGGACGGAGTCATCGTGGGGTCCGGCGCGCAGGTTATCGGCCCGATCACCGTGGGCGAGCGGGCGCGCATCGGCGCGAATGCGGTCGTCACGGATGAGGTACCCGAGGGCGCGACCATGATCGGCCTGAAGGCCAGATCCACGCTCGTTCCGGCGGAAGACTGGATACGGGAATTCATCCCATACGGTACGCCTTGCGATGAGCCATGCGAACCTGCGCCGACCGAGCGTGTGCAATTGCTGGAACAGCAGATCGCTGCGCTCACCCGGCAGGTGGAGGCTATGAGCAAGGCGCTGCCTGCGGACCAGAGGGCCGAGGGCGGCGAGGCCGACCTTTTCGCTGAACGCAAAAGCGGCGCCGAGCGTTGATGTCCGCTTCGCCAGGCGCGCCAAATGTCGTTCCGTTTCCCGGCAACCGGCAGCCGCAACAGGTCGGTTTCGAGCGGGCCGAGCTCATGCGCATTCTCGATCTCTACGGCCGCATGGTCGCTGCTGGCGAATGGCGCGATTATGCGATGGACTTTGCCAAGGATTGCGCCACCTTCGCCGCCTTCCGCCGTGCTGCGGATACGCCCCAAATGCGCTTGGAAAAGCGCCCGTCGCTGCGCAATCGACAGGGCATGTGGGCGCTTTTCGGAGAGCAGGGCCAAGTGCTCAAGCGTGGGCATGAACTGGCTAGCGTTCTTGCCCCGCTTGAGCGTCGTCTGGTAAAAGCCGTCGACGCTTGATCAGGCCGCAGCGAGATATCCCGTGATCGGCAGCCTTTCTTGAAGCGAACCCGGCAGGCGGTCCACCAGTGCGGTGCGGATCGGTGCCCAGAACGCAGATAGCGTAAGTAGGGCCGAACCGATCACAAGTGCGGTGAGCGCAAAGGTCAGCTCCACCGCGCCGAACCGGTCGAACAGGAAGGTCAGCGCGATCAGCACGTAAGCGAGCGCCGATACGAGCAGCGCCCGGCGGTCGATAGCGAGGGCGACGAGGCCGAACGCGATGTACACTCCTAGCACGGCCAGCGCCGCGCCGACGCCAAGCTGGTCATTGTCCATGACGCCGATAAGCGCGAAGACCGGATGCGCGATCATCGGAGCGGCGACCAGGTGCAGCCAGAAGGCAACGTCGCTGCGGCGGGTCTTGCGTTCTCGGTCGCTCGTGTCCCAGCGCATGGCGAAAGCGAAGACGCCAAGTCCGGCAGCGAATACGAGCGTGAGGATGATGGTCTCCATGTCGGTATTCTGCGGCTCGAAAACGGTTGCGATTGCTGCGGCGAGAAGTGCGATCACGGTGACCGCTACCGACGCTGCGCCTGCGGCGACCGTGATTGGCACCATGAAGCGCTTCCAGTGAAACCATGCGCCCGCGGCGGCGGCCAGACCGGCGGCGCCCAGCACGAGAGCGACGACTTCATCCGTCATGTCGGGAAAAATAGACCAACCGACTCCGAAAGCCGTGGCAGCGACGCCTCCGATAAAGGCGAGCAGCAGAAGGATGCTGGGCAGAGCCATACGCCGCCGACGGGTGAAGAATTCGGCCAAGCCCCACGCGCTCGCCGCAACGAGCACGCCTCCGAACAGAGCCGTCAGCGCGCTCCGGAGAGTAGAGAAGGCGTAATATGTCTCCCACTGCTCCTGCGAATAATCCATTCGCCAATTCATCGCATCGATTAGGTCGGGGTATACGCCGCGCGCCACCTCCCCGGCGATCGCCTGCCCGACGGCGCCCATGGCTACCAGCATGATGACAACACCGATGGCGACGAAAATGTCATTGAAGGAGCTGACCAGTCGAAAGTTCTCTTCATCCGTGATCGGCATCTTGCGCATCTGCGCGACATGGCTGCGCAACGCGCTTGCCGCATCTTCGGTCATCGCTCCGCCCGCGACAGCGTCGCGTAGATCCTGCTCACTATACATCGACGTTCCCCCGTCTTTATCCCGGCGAAAATGTGCCGTCTCTGTGTTGCAATGTCAATACACCCATTCAGCCTAGCGCTTCCAGTGCGGCGACCAAATCTTCCAGTCCATCGATCGTGGCATCGCCCCCCAATTCCGCCAACCGCACGTCGTGATAGCCGTAGCGGCAGGTGACCATTGGCACGCTCGCGGCCTTGGCGGCGCGCACGTCGTAGGTCGAATCGCCCACCATCGCCGCGCGGCCTCCGCCGCAATCGGCGATGGCGGCGCAGAGCATATGGGATTTAGGCTTGGCTCGATCCCACCCCAGTGTGTCCCCGCCATAGATCGCTGCGAAGTGGTCCGTCATCCCCAGTGCATCCAAGAGTTCGCGCGCTGGCTTCTCGGACTTGTTGGTGCAGATCGCCAAGGCGCATCCGCGCTGCGCGAGCGTGTCCAGAGCCGCCTTGCAGCCGGGGAAGGGGACGGTGTTCTCGGCGATATTTGCCCAGTAATGCTGATGAAGTGTCGCGATGAGGATTTCATAGGTCGTGTGATCAACGTCACCGCCTGTGGCGTGCAAAGCGTTGGAAAGCATCATGTCGGTCCCTCCGCCGATCATCGAGCGGAATTTTGCGAGAGGGACGGGTTTGCGGTCGATCAGTGACAATGCGTGGTTCACAGCCGGGCCAAGGTCGAGCGCTGAGTCCACCAGTGTTCCGTCGAGGTCGAAAAGGACGATGTCGAAGGGAAAATCGGCCATGGCATACGCGCATTAGAGAGCGATGTGGAAACCGCAATCGTTTGATGGCATTGGCCCCTGCATGACCGAAAAGAGACAGATTGCCGCGATCATCCTTGCTGCGGGCAAGGGCACCCGCATGAAGAGCGCAACGCACAAGGTGCTGCACGAAGTGGGTGGGCGTTCGATGATCGAGCATTTGCTGGCGAGAGTCGAAGCGTTGGGCCCGCAAAAGCTGGTCACCATCGTCGGTGAATCTCGCGAACAGCTGCACGATCGGCTGGGCGAACGCACCGCTTTCGCCGTGCAGGAGCCGCAGCTCGGCACCGGACATGCGGTGCAGCAAGCGGAAGGCGAGCTTAGCCAGTTCAGCGGCGATGTACTGGTTCTCTACGGCGATGTGCCGTTCGTTTCGACCGCGACGATGCGCGCCATGATCGATCGGCTCCACGCCGCCGATGCACCGGCCGCCGTCGTGTTAGGTTTCGAGCCGGAGGATCCGCTACGCTACGGCCGCGTGATCGCGCAGCAGGGTCGGATCATGAAGATGGTCGAGTGGAAGGATGCTACCGATCAGGAGCGCGCCTGCACGATGTGCAATTCGGGCTTGCTCGCCGCGCGCGCCGAAGCCCTTTTTCCGCTGCTGCGGCGCGTTTCGAACGACAATGCGCAGGACGAATATTATCTGCCGGACATCGTCAATATCGCCATCGCCGACGGGCACAATTGCGCCGTGGTCAGCACGGACCGGCCCGATGAGGTCACCGGCATTAACAGCCGCGCTGAACTCGCCGCTGCGGAGGCGCAGTGGCAGACGCTCAAGCGCGAAGAGGCGATGGAAGCGGGCGTGACTCTGCGCGCGCCCGAAACCGTGTTCTTCAGCTACGACACCGATCTTGCCGAGGACGTTGTGGTCGAACCGAACGTGGTGTTCGGCCCTGGCACCAGCGTCGCGAGCGGCGCGCATATCAAGGCGTTCAGCCATCTCGAAGGCGCGACCATCGGCGAGGATTGCGAAGTAGGCCCGTATGCTCGACTGCGTCCCGGCGCGGTGATGGAGAAGAGCAGCAAGGTCGGCAATTTCGTCGAGATGAAAAAGTCCGTGCTTGGCGAAGGCGCGAAGGCCAGCCACCTCACCTATCTCGGCGATGCGACGGTGGGCGAAGGCGCGAATATCGGCGCCGGCACGATCACCTGCAATTACGACGGCTATTTCAAGCACCGCACCGAAATCGGCGATCGGGCCTTCATCGGCTCCAACAGCGCGCTCATCGCACCGGTGAAGATCGGAGCCGACGCGATCGTCGCCGCCGGGAGCGCCGTCAGCCGCGATGTCGATGACGGGGAGCTGCGCATGGTGCGCGCCGAGCAGATGGTAAAGCCGGGCTGGGCGGATCGCTTCCACGACACCATGAAGAAAAAGAAAAAGGCCGAAAGCAAGTGACCGACCGCTACGAGGGCAAGCCCTTCCTGCGCCTGCTCGACAGCTACGTGCTCGACACGATCGGTCATCTGGACGAGGCCAATCGCAAATGGCTGGTCGAAGCCGAACCATTCTTTCGTGAAACCTTCGTCGCTTCGGGCGGTTGGCGGGATATCGTGGCGCAGCGCATGCAGTTTCCGGACGGCATGGATGCGTCGATCGTCGAAGTGTGGACCAAGGGGCGCACAAAATTCATGGCGATGGGCGGCGAAGAGCTTGATCCGGTCGAGTTCACCCACCGCTTCGTCGACACCAATTTCCCGCATTGATGCGGTAGGGGAGCAGATCCAATGTGCGGAATTATAGGAATTGTAGGCACGCGCGATGTCGCGGCGCGGCTGGTCGACGGTCTCAGGCGGATGGAATATCGCGGCTATGACAGCGCCGGTGTCTGCACCGCGCATGATGGCGAGCTGCTGCGCCGCCGCGCCGAAGGCAAGCTCAACAATCTGGTCGAGGAGCTGGCCAGCAATCCCGCGCCAGGCGAAACCGGGATCGCCCACACGCGCTGGGCCACCCATGGCGCTCCGACGCAGAAGAATGCGCATCCGCACGCCACCCCGGCCGTCGCGCTCGTTCACAATGGCATCATCGAGAATTTCAAGGAGTTGCGGGACGAATTGCGCGCCGATGGCCGCACCTTCGAAAGCGACACCGATACGGAAGTCGTCGTCCATCTGATTTCGCGCTGGATCGAGGAGGGCATGTCGCCCGAAGAGGCGGTGCAGACCGTACTTCCCCGCCTGCGCGGTGCATTTGCGCTGGCCATTGCCTTCCGCGATCATCCCGATATGTTGATCGGCGCGCGGCTTGGTTCGCCCCTTGTCGTCGGCCACGGAGAGGGGGAGATGTTCCTCGGCTCCGACGCGCTCGCGCTCGCGCCGCTGACGCAGGAGATTTCCTATCTAGAAGAAGGCGACTGGGTCACGATCACGCGTGACGGTGCGGCCATCCGCGATGCGGACGGAAACGAGGTCGAGCGCGAAGTGCGCACATCCGGCGCGTCCGCCGCGGCGATCGAGAAGGGCGATTATCGCCACTTCATGCAGAAGGAGATCTTTGAGCAGCCGACGGTGGTCGCGCAGACACTGCGCTCTTACCTGCGCCCGGGCGAGCAGCGCGTCGCACTGCCGCAAATGGATTTCGACATCACCGCGATCAACCGCATCACGCTGGTCGCCTGCGGCACGTCGTATTACGCCGGTCTCGTTGCGAAATACTGGTTCGAGCAATTCGCCCGCGTCCCGGTCGACATCGATTTCGCCAGTGAGTTTCGCTATCGCGAACCGATCCTGCCCGAGGGCGGGCTTGCGCTGTTCATCAGCCAGAGCGGAGAGACGGCGGACACGCTGGCGGCGCTGCGCCATTGCCGTGAACAAGGGCAGACCATTGCCGCTGTCGTCAACGTGCCGACCAGTTCGATGGCGCGTGAAGCCGATCTGCTGCTCCCGACCCATGCCGGGCCCGAAATCGGCGTCGCCTCGACCAAGGCCTTCACCTGCCAGCTTGCCGTGCTTGCCGCGCTCGCCGCGCATTTCGCAGTCAAGAAGGGCCTGATGGATCGCGAGGAAGAGGCAGAGGTCGTCGAACACCTGCTCGAGGCGCCAGCGTGTCTCAATGCCGCGCTCGACCACGATGAAGAGATCAAGGAGATGGCGCATCTGATCGCCCCGGCGCGCGACGTGCTTTATCTCGGGCGTGGGGCGGATTTCCCCTTGGCGCTGGAAGGTGCGCTGAAGTTGAAGGAAATCAGCTATATCCACGCCGAAGGCTATGCTTCTGGCGAGATGAAGCATGGCCCCATCGCCCTGATCGACGACAAGGTTCCCGTCATCACACTGGCTCCATCCGGGCCGCTGTTCGAGAAGACGGTTTCCAACATGCAGGAAGTGCAGGCGCGCGGTGGGCAGGTGGTGCTGATATCGGACAGGAAGGGTATCGAGGCGGCCGGTGAAGGGTGCATGGCGACCATCGAAATGCCAAAGGTGCACCCGCTGATCGCGCCGCTCGTCTATGCCGTGCCGGTGCAGCTGCTCGCCTATCACGTGGCGGTCGCCAAAGGCACCGACGTTGATCAACCACGCAATCTGGCGAAGTCCGTCACCGTCGAGTGATCGGCGACGTGATGCAAAAAATGCGGCGCTTTACGGGGCCCTAACCATTTCGCGCCTATGGCCGAAATGTGAGCAAGAACCCGACCGGATTGCCCAAATTGCCTTTGCGTCTCAACGCATTGGAAGTGGTTGGCCTGCGTTCGCCGAGCGAAGGCGATTGGTCGCGCCTGCGCGCCCTGCAATATTCCGATATCCACAAAGCGTCCCGCATCCGTCTGTTCGCGCACGCTATCGCGGCGACATTGGTGCTGACGCTTTTCATCGGATCGATCCCCATCTGGATACTCGGCATCTGGATGGCGTCCGTTGTCGGAAGCGTCTTCTATGTCGGCCGGATCGAGCAACAATTCATCGGCGTGGCGCGGCGATCGATGTCGTATCAGGAATTCTGCCGACATGCCGGGGCGGTCGCAATATGCGCGGTGCCGTGGGTGCTCGCGCTGTTTTTCTTCGTGCCGCACGGCAACCTCGCGCAGCAATTCGGACTGTGGACGCTGGTTGCGATGCTGATCGCGGGAAGCGCCGTTACCTCGTCTTCCGCGCCCGTTTCGGTCATCGTGTTCGATCTGGTCGTCGGCGTAACGGGCGCTGGCTCCTTCGTCATCAGCGGGGACGCACTGTTCGCCATTGCCAGCTTCGCATTCGTCTTGGCGATGGTCGCCGGCGCTCTCTCCTCTGCGCGGACATATCTATCGGCTCGCATCGCGGAAGCGGGTGTCGCCGAAAAGGACGAAGTCGTTTCGCTGCTGCTGCGTGAGTTCGAGGAGAAGGAGTCCGACTGGCTCTGGCAGGTCGACAACAACCGCACCCTGCGCGCCGTTAGCCCGCGCTTCGCTTTCGCCCTTGGTCGCACCCCCGCGGAAGTGGAAGGCGAGCGCTTTATCAAGCTTATCGCGGGCGACGATTTCACCAGCGGACAGGTGCCGCGCAGCCTGCACGATCTCGCCGAACGCCTGAAACGGCGCGAGAGCTTTTCCAACCTTCTGGTCGAAGTGATAATTGCCGAGCAGCGGCGTTGGTGGGAGCTTTCAGGGACGCCGATGCGGGACAATGGCGGCGGATATATCGGCTTTCGCGGCGTGGGTTCGGACGTGACCGAGCAACGCGAAAGCGACGAGAAGATCGCCTATCTCGCCCGCTACGATACGCTGACGGGACTTCCCAACCGCCTGATGCTCACCGAGGCTCTGGGCGAAGCGATGCGCTTTTCCGAGCAGTGGCGTTCGCGCTGCGCGTTCCTGATGATCGACCTCGACCGATTCAAGCAGGTCAACGATTCGCTCGGTCACCTCGTCGGCGACCGCCTGCTCAAGCAGGTCGCGGAGCGCCTGCAGGAAGTTTGCACCGACAACGAACAATGCGGACGACTGGGCGGCGACGAGTTCGCCGTGGTGTTGCGCGACGCGACCGATCACCTTGTCGTCGACCACGTTTCCGACGCGATTATCGAACATCTTTCCAAGCCATACATCGTCGACAACCACACGCTGTTCATCGGTGCTAGTGTCGGCTCGGCTATCGGACCGCGCGACGGACAGACCGTCGAGACGCTCATGCGAAATGCCGATCTTGCCCTTTACCGGGCGAAGGATGACGGGCGCGGGATGCACTGCACTTACGAGCCTTCGCTGCATGCGCATGCCGAAGAGCGTCGGACGCTTGAGCTTGCCCTGCGAAAGGCGATCGCGAATGACGAGCTGCAGCTGAATTTTCAGCCCGTCGTCGATGCCAAGACCGAGGGCGTCGCGAGTTTCGAGGCGTTGCTGCGCTGGAACAGCGCGGAACATGGCTTCGTCAGCCCGGCAAAATTCATTCCGCTCGCCGAAGATACCCGCCTCATCATTCCCATCGGCGAATGGGTCATGATCGAGGCCTGCCGCCAAGCCATGCGCTGGCCTGCGGAAATTCGCGTTGCGGTGAATGTCTCGGGTGAACAGCTTCTCGAGCCGGACTTTGCCGCCACGGTGGTAAAGGCGCTGACGGCGACGGGCCTACCGGCTCACAGGCTGGAGATCGAGGTTACCGAAAGCGTGTTCCTTCGCGATCCCAAGACGGCGAATGCGACACTGGAAGAAATTGTCGCGCTTGGCTGCTCCGTTGCGCTGGACGATTTCGGCACGGGCTATTCGTCGCTCGGCTACCTTCGCAACAATCGGTTCAGCACAATCAAGGTGGATCGCAGCTTCGTCCAGGGCGCGGCGCAGGAAAGCCCGGAAAGTATCGCGATCATCCGCGCCGTTGTTGCGATGGCGCAGTCGCTGGAAATGTCGACGACAGCCGAAGGCGTGGAGACCGCTGAAGAGGCCGATCTCATCCGCTCGTTCGGCTGCACGAAGATCCAGGGATATTACTTCGGCCGACCGATGGGTGCAGAAGAAGCCAAGTCGCTGGTCTTCCGGACGCGCCGCGCGGCTTAGGCGCTCGCCAGCGCGCCGATTGCGCTTTCGAACAAACGCCTGCCATCGCTGCCGCCATGGGCGTCCTCGATTGCGCGCTCAGGGTGGGGCATCATGCCAAGCACATTGCCTGCCGCATTCAGAATGCCGGCGATATCGCGGCGCGACCCATTGCAGTTTTCGGTGTAGCGGAAAGCCACGCGGCCATCGCCCTCCAGCCGATCCAGCGTGGCATCGTCGGCGAAGTAATTGCCATCGTGATGCGCCACCGGGATTTGGATCCGCTCACCGGCCTCGAAGCCGCCTGTGAATATGCTCTGCGTATTTTCGACGACCAGTTCCACCGTGCGGCAGATGAAAGTCTGTTCGGCATTGCGCATCAGGGCGCCGGGAAGCAGGCGCGCTTCGGTCAGCACCTGGAAACCGTTGCAAACGCCCAGCACCGGCACGCCGCGTTTGGCCGCTTCCGCGACGGAGCGCATGATCGGGCTGTTGGCCGCCATCGCGCCGCTGCGCAGGTAATCGCCGTAGGAAAAGCCACCAGGCAGGGCGATGAAGTCCAGACCATCGGGCAAGTCGGCATCGCCATGCCAGATCTGGAACGGATCACGACCCGACACTTCGCGCAGCGCGACGAGCATGTCGCGATCACAATTGGAGCCGGGGAAAGTGACGACCGCGGTCTTCACGCTGCGACCTTCTCGATGCGGTAATTCTCGATCACCGTGTTGGCGAGAAGCTTCTCGCACATTTGTGACAGGGCCTCGTCGCTCGTCTCATCGGCCACGTCGAGTTCGATCAGCCGCCCGACGCGCACGTCCTCCACCCCGCCGAAACCGAGGCTTTCCAGCGCGTGATGCACTGCGCGGCCCTGCGGATCGAGGACGCCGGGCTTCAGGGAAATATGAATGCGGACTTTCATGGCAGAGCGGCCTCTTGCGATGCGGAGAATTGCGCCGCTGCCTATGGCGAGATGCGGGCCGAACGGCAAGGGGGCGGCGCGGGTGATCCCCGGGCCGCCCCTATTCAGAACCGATTGGCAGTGGGTCAGTCTTCGGCGACGAGAATGCGCGTATCGGCGCGCCGTTCCGGCACGAGATAGGTCTGCGCCATCTGCTGCAGCTGCGCGGGCGTGAAGCTGTTCATCACCGCTTCGATCTCGCGCACCCGGTCGAGCCGATCGGCTTCGCTCTGCGCATCGTTGACCACGCCCAGCCAGAAGCCGTTATTCTCTCGCGACTGGCGGATGTTTTCGAGGATGGGCTGGCGCGCGCGCAGCAGCATGTCATCGCTCACCGCTTCGTCGCGAAGCTCGGCTGCAAGGCGCGTAATGATACCGCGCACATCGTCCGCCTGCGCAGGATCAATGACCGCGGCGAGGCTGAGCGTGCCGAGATCCTCGAAATCGGAGCTGGTCGAATTGGAGACAAGCGGGCTGTAGGTGGCCGCCAGTTCCTCCCGCAGCGTTTCGATCGCCTTCAAGCGCATGAGGCCGGACAGTAGCGTCAGACCCACATCTTCGCGGAAGTCGCCATCGTCTGTCGTGCGCCAGATACTGCCGATCAGCGCCTGATCGGCCTGGCCGGTATGGGTGTACTCGTTCACTTCGTCACCGGAGAGGTCGACGAAGGTGACTTCGCGCTTTTCTTCGTAATCCGTGAATTCGGCCTGCCGCTCCGGCAGCGCGCCGAAGCTTTGCGCGACCGCTGCAATCGCCGCATCCGGATCGATATCGCCGACGATGCCGATCTCGATCGCGCCATCGGTGGCCGCTTCCAGCACGGCTGCCTTGAGTGCTTCGCGATCGACGGAGTCGAGCTGTTCCCGCGACGGGAAGGCGAAATATGGTCCTTCGGCGATCTGCTCGCTGGAGCGGAGTCCGAAGACCTGCGACGGCTGCGACAGGATCTGGCCCCAGATGGTGTCGATAAACGCGCCGAAACGCGCATCGGCCTCGGGACGCAGGCCGATATCGGTGAGATAAGCGGCCGCGACCTTCATCTGCGTGTCGATATCGTCGGCCGTCGTCGTGCCGCCGACCGAGAAGGTGTCGGTGCCGGAACCGATGCCGCGACTGACCTGCTTGCCCGCCAGAATCTCGGTAAGCTCGTCGGAACTATGCTGGCCGAGGCCACCGACTTCGGAAGCGAGCTGCAGATAGATGCCGGCGGCCGCCGCATTCATGTCGTCGAGCGCGAAAGAGCCGCCATCCATATTGACGGAGAAGCGCACGCGGCCCGGCTCGAAATCGGTCTGCTTGATATTGAGGCGGACATTGTTGGCGAAGGTAACGGTGCGAATGCCCAGATCGTCGATCATCGTGTCCGCGATAACGCTGCCGGGCATTCCCCAATCGTCATAGGCGAAAGCGACGGCGGCGGTGTCTTCCGGTTCGGCGACGGCGAGGGCTGCGCTTTCATTGTAGACCGCAGCGACCGCTTCGTCGCCGCCTTCGAGTTCCTTCGCCGTAACGCGAACCAGAGGCTGGCCTTCGTCCCACGCGTCGCGGAAGGCGGCATTGACGTTTTCGAGGGTGAGCTGCGGGCGCATCGCCTGGAACAGATCATAGCGCCATTGCGGATCGGTGACGAAGTCGTTTTCCGTCGCCACATTCACCAGCGCCATCGCCAGTTGCGAATTGGTGCGCGCTCCGGCCTGCTCGGCGCTGCGGCGCAGCGCGCTGTCGACCTGGGTGAGCGCGTAGTTCAGTTCGTTCTGGGTGAAACCGTATTGCAGCGCGCGGCGCAGCTCCTGCTCCGCGATGGCGAGACCCTGGTCCCAGGCTCCATCGCGCGTGCTGACGCTGATCGCGGAATATTCGGCCACATCATCGTCGGTGCCGATGCCGAATCCGCCGCCAAGGATCGGGCTGTCTTCCGCATTGGCGATGCGGGTCATGCGACGATCGAAGATGATCGTCGCGAGGTTCTCGAGCTGACCGGACATCCGCTCCGCCACAGAGTCTACGGGATCGGTGTAGGGTCGCAGCTGATAGATTGCGGCGCCTTCTCCGATGGTCGGATCGACAAAAGTATCGAATTCGGTCTCGCGGTCGAAATTCGCGGTGCCGAGCGAGGGTTGTGTTCCCGCGTCACCGCGCGGCTGCCAGTCGGCAAAGCGGTCCCGAATCTTGGCCTCCATTTCAGCCACGTCGAAATCGCCCACCGCAATGAAGGTCACATTCTCGGGGCGGTAGAAGCGGTAATAAAGATCGCGCAGACGCTCTGCCGGGGCTTCGCGCAGCACGGAATCAAGGCCGATCGGGAAGCGGCTGACATAGCGCGTTCCGGGAACGCGGAAGTCGAACAGATCGCGGAAGTTGCGCAGGCCCGCGGTGTCGCGCACGCGGCGCTCGCTGACAAGAATTTCGCGTTCGCGGTCGACGGCTTCGGGATCGAAGGTCAGCTCGCTCGCCGCTTCGCGCATGAGGAAGAGCGAGGTGTCGACCGTCTCGTCATCCACATTGGGAGCTTCGAGCATGTACACCGTCTCGTCGAAACTGGTGTAGGCGTTGGTATCCGCGCCGAAGGAAAGGCCGAGCCGTTCGAGCAGCGGGATCATCTCGCCTTCGGGAACGTTCGTGGAGCCGTTGAAAGCCATGTGCTCGATGAAGTGAGCGAGGCCCTGCTCGTTCTCGGCCTCCGCCGTGGAGCCGAAATCGACATGCATGCGGAAAGAGGCAGCGCCATCGGGCGTGTCGTTCTGCATGATCGCGTATTTCATGCCGTTTTCGAGGGTGCCGTACGTCACGGCAGGATCGGGCACGATGTCGCTCGCTTCGACGCCCCAGCCTTCGACCGGGCCCTGCTGCGCCATTGCCGGCGCAGCCAGGCCGAGCGTCAACGCCAGGGTTGCGGTGGAAATGCTTGCGGAAAGCGCGCGGCGTATGGTCATCGGTAAAATCCCTCTCTCTTCAATTGGATGAGGAGGTCGCACGCGCCCCTGCGCGCAATGCCCCCTTCGTAGCATATACTATGCAGCCGCGATGAACCGGAGACAACTGGCTTTGGGTCGGTATCTGCCTACTTCTTCGGCTTGGGCGGGGTCTGACGAAGGCGCGAGCGGTGCGCGTCCATGTCCAGCACTTCGCCGGGTCCCTTATCCTCGCCATTGAGCAGGCCGAGGCGCCGGGCGACTTCCTGATAGGCCTCTTCCTCTCCGCCCAGATCGCGGCGGAAGCGGTCCTTGTCGAGCTTCTCGCCCGTGTTGAAGTCCCACAACCGGCAATTGTCCGGGCTGATCTCGTCAGCCAGGATCACGCGGCTGAAGTCGCCATCGTAGATGCGTCCGAACTCCAGCTTGAAGTCGACCAGCCGGATGTCGACCGCCGCCAGCATCCCGCTCATGAAGTCGTTGATGCGGATGGCCATCGCGGCGATATCCTGCATCTCCTCGTGCCCCGCCCAGTTGAAGGCGGCGATGTGCTCTTCGGAGACGAGCGGATCGCCCAGCGCGTCGTCCTTCAGGTAGTATTCGATCAGCGTGTGCGGCAGCATCTCGCCTTCCTCGATGCCGAGGCGCTTGGCTATGGAGCCCGCCGCAACGTTGCGCACCACCACTTCCAACGGGATGATCTCGACCTGCCGCACCAGCTGTTCGCGCATGTTGAGGCGGCGGATGAAGTGGGTGGGGATGCCGATATGCGAAAGGCGGGTGAAGACGTGCTCGCTGATGCGGTTGTTGATCACGCCCTTGCCGTTGATCGTGCCGCGCTTCTCCGCGTTGAAGGCGGTGGCATCGTCCTTGAAGTACTGGATGATCGTGCCCGGTTCGGGGCCTTCGTATAGGATCTTGGCCTTGCCTTCGTAGATCTGGCGACGACGGGACATGCAGCGGGGCCTTTCAGCTGTTCCAAAAGCGAGCGCCCCGGCGTTGCGAAGCGCGTTCGCAGTGGCCGGGGCGCGGTTGGCAAAGCCTATACACCCGCGCGACTGCAAGGGCAATCGGCCCGGCCGAGCGCGAAGGGGGTGTGACAAGTGTGACAGTGTCCAGGGCCGAAACGGCGATATGTGACCTTGGCGGCGCGAACGTGTGACCTTCAGGCAAGTTATTGTGACCCTTCGCGCCGAAGCTGTGACCTTCCGCCGGGAAACCGTAACCCGGCAGGTGTGACCTTCCAGGCCGCCGATTGTAACCCTGCGGCGGGAGAAGGAGTTGGTCGCGGACGTCATGCCGCCACGTACAGCAAGCAAACACGGCTGTAGGACAGACTAAAGCCACATGCTCCGCTGCTCGCCCGGGGAGCGTTGCCGACCGTGCAGCCGGGAGCCCTACGAATGCAGCTTTGCCGCGGTTTCCGCCACGCGCTTTCCGAGATAGCGCGCGCCGTCCAGCTCGACTTGGCTCGGCTGGCGGCTGCCATCGCCGCCGGCGATCGTCGTGGCGCCGTAGGGCGCGCCGCCTTTCACATCGTCCGTGCCCATCTGGCCCTGGAAGCCATAATCGAGACCCACGATCGTGCAGCCCATATGCAGCAGATTGGTAAGGATGGAAAACAGCGTCGTTTCCTGACCGCCATGCTGGCTGGCGCTGGACATGAAGGCGGCGCCCACCTTTCCGATGAGCGCGCCTTTCATCCACAATCCGCCGGTCTGATCCCAGAAAGCGGCCATCTGGCTCGACATCCGGCCATAGCGGGTCGGCGTGCCGACCACGATGCCGTCATATTGGGTGAGAGCGTCCGGGCCTTCGATGACTTCGTGGCCTTCCATTGTCTGGAAGCCCGCGCCCTCCACCACCTCCTGCGGGGCGGTTTCGGGGACGTGGCGAATGTCCGCCTCGTGCCCGGCATCCCGCACACCTTCGGCCACGGCTTCCGCCATTGTCGCGGTGTGTCCGTAAGAGGAATAGTAGAGAACGAGAATGCGGGCCATCGGGCAATCCTTTGCTGTGAGCGTATGATGGTGCAATGAGGGGCGGACCCGCACGGTTCCGGCGGGCGACTTGCAACCCGCGCGCGCCTCGCCAGATTGGTCGGCCAGCTTTTCACCGAGGATCCCCCGCATGGAATCGATTGCCGCCGACCTGGAAACGATGAAGCGCGTCCCGCTCGCCGATGAGCATGTCGCGATGATCTGCGAGATCGGCGAGGAGCGCGACTATGCGAAAGGCGACATGGTCGCCGAAGTCGGCGCGCCGATGGATGAATTCGTCTATGTGCTAGACGGCGAGATCGAAGTGGTCGACCCGTGGTCCGGCAATCGCCTGCTCGACGCTTCGCTCGGCCCCACGCAATTCATGGGCGAAATCGCCTTTCTCAACGCGGGCAGCTGGTTCCTGCCGATGCGGGCGGCCAAGGACACGAAGGTGATCGCCGCCCCGCGTGAGGCGATGCTGGAGCTGATGAGCATGGTGCCGGAGCTTTCCGACCACATCATCAACGTGTTTGCCGCCCGTCGACGTCGCCAGTTCGAGCTGCAGAACAGCTCGGTCAAGCTGATCGGCGCGGATCGGGATGGCAATGTGCAGCGCATCGAGAGTTTCCTGCGGCGCAACCGCATTCCGTATGAAAGCTACGATCTCGACGGGCGGGACGAGGAAGCGCTGGAGGTCTGCAACCTTACCGGGCACGAGCCTGCCGTCGTCATCGGCAAGAACCAGGTGATGGAGGAGCCGACCCCGCGCAAGGTCGCCCAGCGCCTCGGTCTCGACCTAGACATCTGCGCCAATCGCGAATTCGACGTGCTGATCGTCGGCGGCGGGCCGAGCGGCGTGGCGGCCGCCGTCTATGCCGGGGCCGAGGGGCTGTGCGCGCTCGTCGTGGAGGACACGGCGATCGGCGGGCAGGCGGGCACGTCCAGCCGGATCGAGAATTACATGGGCTTTCCCACCGGCATTTCGGGCGCAGACCTCGTCTATCGCGGCGAGATACAGGCGATGAAATTCGGCACCCGCTTCGCCATGCCGCGCCGCGTCGGCTCGCTCGAGAAACGCGAGGACGGGCTATTCTGCGCCACGCTGGACAATGAGGACGAGGTCTGCGCGAAGACGGTGATCGTCGCCACTGGCGTACAATATCGCCGCCTCCCGCTGGACCGGCTGGAGGAATTCGAAGGGCAGGGTATCTATTACGCCGCAACAGATATGGAAGCGCGGTTCTGCCGCGGATCGGACGCGGTGGTCGTGGGCGGCGGCAATTCCGCGGGGCAGGCCGCCATGTATCTCAGCCGCACGGCGAACCATGTGCATGTGATCGTGCGCGGGGACAGCCTGGCGGATTCCATGTCCGAATATCTGACGAAGCGGCTGGAAAGCGATCCGAAGATCACCGTGCACTACAACACCGAAGTCGGCGCGCTGCATGGCGACGTCCGGCTGGAAGCGGTGACGCTGAAGGGCGCGGATGGCGAGGAAAAGCAGAGCTGTGGCGCGCTTTTCATCATGATCGGCGCGGCGCCCAATACCGGCTGGCTGGAAGGGCTGGCCGATCTCGACGAGCGCGGCTTCGTGAAGACCGGCGACGATATCGGCGCAGGTTCGCCTTACGAAACCTCCACGCCGGGCATTTTCGCCGTGGGCGATGTGCGATCCGGCTCGACCAAGCGTGTCGCAAGCGCGGTGGGCGAGGGCAGCGTGGTGATCGCCGCGGCGTGGGCGCATGTCGCGAAGGTTGAGGAAGAAGTCTGAGGTTCGTGGTCACGTTCGCGGTGACAGTGGAGAGACTGTGTTTGTTTGTGTCCGCGCCTCCGCGCGGACATCCTCGCTAGACGCGCAGCAAGCTGCGCCCGCTGCGGGCGGCCGTGCGGCCTTGCCGCCTCGCGGCGGAGCTCCGCAAAGCCTTTGAGATATAGCGCCACTATCGTCGCGTTTATGCGACGACAGCGCGCGAATTGCGCGCCCGCAGCGAGTCCGGCTCTGCCGGACGGAAGCGAGGAAAGCCAAGGGAGCGGACGCGACCGCCGGCGCTTGAGGCCAACAAGCAAACCATTTTCTTCCTTGAAGAAAATGGTGCCCGGGGGCGGATTTGAACCACCGACACGACGATTTTCAGTCGTCTGCTCTACCCCTGAGCTACCCAGGCACATGATCGTGGCGGACGATATTCGGGGTGACCCGCCAGCGAGTGAAGCGCGCCTATGGCGAAGCGCGCCGCGCTTGGCAAGGGGGTATCAGTCCTCCCGCGCCACATCCTCTGGAGAGGCGGCCAGGCCGGGCACGGCGTAGCCATCGTTGAACCACTGCGCCAGATCCCTGTCGCGGCAACGCTGCGAGCAGAAGGGCGTGAATTCGGCCATGCGAGGCTTCTTGCAGATGGGGCAGGGTCGTGATGTCATGCGGCGATAAGCTGGGCATGCGGGGCCGCGATGGCAAGGGCCGGATCGGGCCTGATCGACAGCTCTTTTCCGGTGCGCCGCTTCAGTTCCGCCAGCCACTCTTCGCTCAGTCTCGCCAGCACCGAAGGGTGCGCAGCCAGTTCCACACTGCCCGGCCCCTCCAGCCGCTCGGCCCGGCGCAGCAGCAGCCGCGCCGCCGCGCCCGCAGGATCGTGGCGCAGCAGATGCAGCAGCGAAGGACGCGCAAAGCGAGACACGATCTGCACGAAGCCGAAGCCGTTCATAGCCGTGCGCTCATGGTCGAAATCGGCAAGAGCATCCTCAATGGCGGCATCGACGGCCTTGCGATCCGCCTTCGCTTCCAGCGTCGGGAAATCGACGCCGATCACCCCGCCAAGGTCGAACAGCGCGATACCCTCTGCCAGAGGCGCGATAGCGGCGAACGCCAGGTCGCGCGCGGGCAAGTGACCGTCCACGTCAACCACTGTCATCGCCGGGGTCGGCGCGAAATGCAGCGATCCGCCGGAAAAGCGCAGCACGCCTTCGGCCGCCACTGAGTAGATCGCTTCCCAGTCGCCCGCCGGGAAGGCGCGCATCGGTCTTGCGCTTTCGAGACTGTCCGCCAGCGAGGGAGCGGGGCGTAGGGGTTCGTCCGTCGGGCGGACATGCGCCAGCTTCACGCGGTTTGCTTCGCCAATGCGGCTGCGCGTGACGAGGAAGCGCAAATCGGCGCCTTCGCTCGCGTCGCGTGGGAGTTTGTCGACCAGCGCCTCTTCACCGCTCGCAAAGCGGGCACGGCCGCGCTGTGCCCCCTTCGGCTTTGCGATCAGCGTGCCTTCGGCGATCTCGCCCGCTTCCAGAGCGCCTGGCCAGCGGATGCGGGCGGCAATGGCGCGATTCCCGCGATAGAGGATCGCGCGTTCCTCTCCGATGCCGTGTTCGACTTGCCAGCCGTCAGACATCGAAGCCCGCCGCGCCCAGCAGCGTTCGCGTTTCGTACAGCGGCAGGCCGATGACGCCTGAATGGCTGCCCTGTATCCACGGGATGAAAGCTTCGGCCATGCCCTGGATCGCATAGCCGCCCGCCTTGCCGTGCCATTCGCCGCTGGCGATGTAGGCGTCGATCTCCTGCGGGGAGAGGCGCTTGAACTTCAACTGCGTTTCGGAAAGCCGCTCCCGCACATAGCCATCGGGTGCAGCGAGCGCGATGGCGCAGAGCACCCGGTGGCGGCGACCCGACAGCAATTCCAGGCACCGCCGCGCCGTCCCCTCGTCCTCGGCCTTTGGCAGTATGCGCCTGCCCGCCGCGACCACCGTATCGCCCGCCAGTACATGCGCGGCGCCACCATCGATGGCTGCCGCCTTCTCGCGCGCCATTCGCAGCGCATAGTCGCGTGGGATTTCGCCTTTGAGCGGCGTCTCGTCGATATCGGCGGGAGACACGCCATCCGGCTCGACACCCAGGCGCGCGAGCAGGTCACGCCGCCTTGGGCTGGCCGATGCAAGGATGAGAGAAGGGCGCGGCGTCGCCATGCCCTTGATATCAGGAGCCCTGATAGCCCGGCGGACCGCCACGCCCCGGCATGAAGCGATAGGTGATGCGCGCCTTCGTCAGATCGTAGGGCGTCAGCTCGCACAGCACTTCGTCGCCAACCAGCACGCGGATGCGGTTCTTGCGCATGCGCCCTGCGGTGTGACCCAGAACCTCGTGACCGTTTTCGAGCTCCACCCGGAACATCGCGTTCGGCAGCAGCTCCACCACCTTGCCGCGCATTTCGAGGAGTTCTTCTTTAGCCATCCGGTATCTCAAGTCCTTTTGCATTCATGCAGAAAATGTGTCGGGCGCGCATAGCGGCACCCTTTGGAAAAGGGAAGAGCGCCCTGCGTCGGGGAAACTGTGGCCGGCTTGTCACGCATCGGGCGCGACAGCTTGTTACAAAGGACCACCTTGCCTTGTTGCGCGTTGCGCTCGATAGACACGAAACAGGTGGGGACCGAAAACTTTCGTTCAAGGATCACGGATTTGCGCCGCACCCGATTAACCAGCCTTATCGCCATTTCGAGTGCACTGTGCTTTTCCGCCAGTGCCATGGCGCAGGATGGCGAGCCCGAGCCCTCGCCCGCGCCAGAGCAAACGCAAGACGATATCGAGGTGGATGCCATCATCGTGATCGGCGCGCGGCTGGCCGGCACGGTCGAAAGCGAGCAACCGCCGCTGCTGGAACTCGATGCAGACGATATCGCCGCATACGGCGTCGGGTCGATTGCCGAGCTGCTCGAACAATTGGGCCCGACGGTGACGAGCGGCAGGGGACGCGGCGACGGCGCGCCGGTGATCCTCGTGAACGGTGTACGCATCGGATCCTTTCGCGAATTGCGCAGCTATCCACCCGAAGCGATCGAGCGGACCGAGGTGTTCAGCGAGGAAGTCGCCCAGCAATATGGCTATTCACCCGACCAGCGGGTGGTGAACATCATTCTCAAGGACAATTACCAGAGCATTGAATTCGAAACGGAATACAGCCAGCCTTTCGATGGCGGATTCTCGCAGCAGGAAGCGGAGACCACCTATCTGCGCATCGATGGACGCAGCCGCCTGAACGCCAATCTGGAATTCGACAATACGTCCCCGCTGACCGAAGGCGAGCGGGACATTATCCAGGCCGATGGCAGCCAGCCGACATTCGCTACCGATCCCGGCCCTGCCGATTTCCGCACTCTGGTGGCCGATGCACGCGGTTACGAGGCGACGCTCAACTGGGTGCGCACGCTCGATACCAGCGGCACCTCGCTCAGCCTCAACGCGACCTATGAGCGAGACGAGCGATTGAGCCTGCAAGGCCTGGACAGCGTGCTCTTGACCGATCCGCTGGGCGAGACGGCGCTGCGCACATTCAACGCCGTCGATCCGCTCGCGGTCGATTCCGTGACGGACAGCTATTCGGCGGCGGCCACGTTCAACACCGATATTGCCGATTGGGAAATCACCGCGACCGCGGATGCGACGCTTTCGGACTCGCTCAGCCTCACCGATCTTGCGCTCGACACGGATGCGCTGGTGCTCGCCGCTGCGGCTGGCGATCTCGCGCTGGATGCCGATTTCGGCACATTCGGCGATGCAGGGTTCGAGCGGGCGGAGAGCGATACCTACACAGTCAACGCGCTGGTTACCGCGCGCGGCAATCCGGTCCTGCTTCCCGCCGGTGAACTCTCCACCACGCTTATCGCCGGATATCGCGCCAACGGCATCGAAAGCGTGACGACCGGCGATATCGAGTCCAGCGTCGATCTCGATCGCACGCGCTGGCAGGGCGGGATCAATCTCGGCATCCCGATCACCAGCCGCAGCGAAGGTTTCGGCGGCGCGCTCGGCGACATCTCGCTCAACCTCAATGGCGGTGTCCTGGAACAATCGGATTTCGGCACGCTGACCGACTGGTCCGCCGGGATCACCTGGGGCATTTTTGCCGATATCACGCTGGCGGCGACCTATGTGGAGCGTGAAAGCTCGCCGTCGCTTACCCAGCTTGGCGCGCCGCAGATCGTCACGCAGAACGTCCCCGTTTTCGATTTCACGACCGGCGACACGGTGCTGGCCACGGTGACGAGCGGCGGCAATCCCGATCTGCCCGCGCAGCAGCAGAACGACTGGATTTTCCGCGCGATCTGGGAATTGCCCGAATTCGCCGACTTCCTCGACAACGGCACGTTTCAGGTCGAATATTTCGACAACAGTTCGCGGGACACCACGAGCGGTTTTCCATTCCTGACGCCAGCGATCGAGGCGGCGTTTGCTGATCGTGTGACGCGCAATGATGATGGCCGCCTGACCGCACTCGACCGACGTTTCGTGACCTATGCCGAGCAGGACACGCGCAGCCTGCGCTTCGGCCTCAATCTTCGCGGCTCCTTCGGCGAGCCGGACGAAGAAACGCAGGAACGTCCGGCTGGTGAGGCGCGCGGTCGCCCCGGGAGCGGAGGCAGTGAGGGCCGTCGCGGTCCGCCCAATGCGGAGCGGTTCGCACAGATCCGCGCGCAATTCTGCGAAGCCGAGCCGGACGTGCTGCTCGAACGGTTCCAGGCGGCCGCCGATGCCGCTGCCAATGGCGAGGATCCGCCGGTGGGCGAGGATGGCGAGCCGATCAGCCTGCCGCCGCGCTTGCTCGAACGGCTGACCGGAGAAGACGGTCGGATCGATCCCGAGCGCTTCAATGCGCTGCGTGAACGCTTCTGCAGCGGAGACGGCCCTCCGGCCGGGGCGCGCGGCGGCGGGGAAGGCGGCCCGCAGGCGCGCGGCGAAGGGCGGCGAGGTGGCGGCGGCGGACGCCGTGGCGGCGGTCGAGGGATTTTCGGCGCTGGCGATGGCCCACCTGTCTGGCGCTGGTTCGCCAATCTCAATTACACGGTCGCGCTGGAAAACACCGTACTGATCGCCGAAGGTATCGATCGGCTCGACCTGTTGAATGGAGACGCCCTGTCGAGCACCGGCAATCCGCGCCACAGCGTGCGCTGGCGTAGCGGACTGTTCTATGACGGCTACGGCGCGTTTATCTTCGGCGACTACACCGGTTCATCGCGCATTACAGGATCGGACGTGCTCGGCACGAGCAGCGATTTGTTCTTCGACGATTTCGTGAGGATTGACCTGCGCACATTCGTCGATCTCGGCCAGCGCGACGGCTTGGTGGAGGCGGTGCCCTTCTTCAAGAATGTTCGCGTGGGCTTCGATATCGAGAACATCTTCGATGCGCGCCAGCGCGTGACCGATGGCAATGGCGATACGCCGCTGGCCTATCAGCCCTTCCTGCTGGATCCGCGCGGGCGAACATTCGAGCTGGAGTTTCGGAAGTTGTTCTAGGCTTCGTCATTGCGAGCGCAGCGAAGCAATCCAGTGCCGGCGTTTGCACTGGATTGCCGCGTCGCCTTCGGCTCCTCGCAATGACGTTTAGAGAGCGCTTCCCGCCGCGTAGCCGCTCGCCCAGGCCCATTGGAAATTGTACCCGCCGAGCCAGCCGGTGACGTCGACCGCCTCTCCGATGGCATGAAGGCCTGGCACGCTTTTCGCCTCCATCGTCTTGGACGATAGCTCCGCCGTCGAGATGCCGCCCGCCGTCACTTCGGCCTTGGCGAAGCCCTCACTGCCATTCGGGTTGAAGCGCCATGCGCTCAGCCGCTCCTCCGCCGCCCGCAACCGCTTGTCCGGCACATTGCCGAGATCGCCCTCAATACCGAGCTGATCCACCAGCACGTCGGCCAGCCTGTCCGGCAAGGCATCGCGCAATATCGAGCGCAAATGCACAGATGGCGTGTCCCGCTTTGCTTCCAGCAGCCAGCCTGGCGCGCGGTCCGGCAGGAAGCGGATCGTCACCGGCTCGCCATGCTTCCAATAACTCGACGCCTGCAGGATGGACGGCCCGGACAGCCCGCGATGGGTAAAAAGTGCCGCCTCGCGAAACGCGGTCTTTCCTGCTCTCGCCTCGACCTCTGCGGCGACGCCCGACAATTCGCGGAACAGCACCTCCTCGCCGCCCAGCGTCAGCGGCACCAGGGCGGGGCGCGGCTCGACCACTTTCAGGCCGAATTGTCGGGCGAGGCCGTAGGCGAAATCGCTCGCGCCCATTTTCGGGATGCTCGGCCCGCCAGTCGCGACGACGATAGCCCGTGCGGTGAAGCGACCGTGCTGCGTAGTGGCGGAGAAGAGCTCACCCTCGCGAGCCACCGCGCTCACTTCCTCGCGGCAGCGGATCGTGACTTTGCCCGGCCCCGCAGCGCATTCCTCCAGCAGCATGTCGACGATCTGGCGTGCCGAACCGTCGCAGAATAGCTGGCCGAGCGTCTTTTCATGCCATGCGATGCCGTGCCGCTCCACCAGGTCGAGGAAATCGCGCGCCGTGTAACGGGACAGCGCGCTCTTCGCGAAATGCGGATTGGCGCTGAGATAATTGGCCGGACCCGCTCCGATATTGGTGAAATTGCAGCGCCCGCCCCCCGAGATCAGGATTTTCTTCCCGACCTTATCGCTGCGCTCCAGCACCAGAACATCGCGGCCACGCTGTCCGGCGATTGCGGCGCAGAACAGCCCGGCGGCCCCACCGCCAAGCACGATGGCATCGAAATGCTCGGCCATCAGGGGGTCGGGAGCGCGGTTTCCGGCTCCCGCCGTGCCGCCACGAAATAGAGGACCGTGCCGAGCGCGACCATTCCGAGGAAGACGGTCACCGCCTGTCCACTCACTTGCAGGGCGACGAACAGGCTCACCGCTATGGCGATGATGGCGCAGGCGAGATGGATCGGGTTCAATCTGCCCTCACGAAATTCGAGCGTGGGCAGCGCGGCGGCACAGATGCCGTACGTCACCAGCCGGATCAGCGTGCCAGCCACCGCCAGCACGGCGAAGCCTTCCCATACGCCGAACAGGATCGATGCGCCGCCGGTGAACAGGATAGCGTTGGCCGGCGTCCCGTATTTCTCGCTCACGCCGAGGAACCAGCGCGGCAGCATGCCTCGCTGCGCCATGCCGTAGATGAGGCGCGGCTGGGTGGTCGACCCGTTGAAATTGTTGGCGGCGATGCTGAAGGCGGCGGCCACGACGATGGCGACCGCGCCGATATCGCCCATCGTTTCCAGCGCCGCGCCGGCCAGCGCGTTGTCCTCGTTCGGCACGGCAGGCGCGATAGCGAGATAGGCCCAGATCACCGCCATGTAGAGCGCAGTAACAGCGGCGACCATCGTCACGATGGCGAGCGGAATGTCGCGGCGCGGACGCTTCATTTCGCCCGCCGGTTCCGTCACCGCCTCGAACCCCATGAAGGCGTAGAAGGTGAGGAGGACAACCGTCTCCACCTTGCTGAATTCGGGGATGGCGAAACCGATGCCGGGATTGCCCGCAAACAGCGCCGAGACGACCAGCGCGACGAGTGGCACCACCTTGATTACCGTCATCACGCCCAGCGCACCGACCGCACGCGTCATGCCGACGAGGTTCACCCAGGTGATGATCGCAAGGATCGTCGCGATCGCGCCTGCCTCCATCACCGGGTCGGCCATCCAGGGAAACAGCGCGGCGAGGTAAGCGACCATGACGCTGGTGTTGGCGGCGGCGGTGACGATGGCGCTGGCATAGCGCGCCCACCCGGCCTGAAAGCCGACGAAGCGCCCGAAGGCCGCCTCTCCATAGAGCACAGGCCCGCCGCTATTCTCGAACCGCCCCGCAAGCCAGGCATAGCACAGCGCCAGCGGCATGAAGGCGACGCCGCCCGCCAGCATCAGCCACGGGGCGAAGCTGCCGACGCCTGCGGCCAGCACGGCGGGCAGGGCGAAGATCCCCGCGCCGATCATGCCGTTCAC
This sequence comes from Aurantiacibacter aquimixticola, assembly GCF_003605475.1. Lineage (NCBI taxonomy): Bacteria > Pseudomonadati > Pseudomonadota > Alphaproteobacteria > Sphingomonadales > Erythrobacteraceae > Aurantiacibacter > Aurantiacibacter aquimixticola. The sequence goes on from NZ_RAHX01000001.1 coordinate 252,383, forward strand.
CGGAAAGAGCGCCGTGCCCCAGAAGCCGACCGTGCGCGGCGGTGCCGTGAGTTTGTCCATCGGCGGGGAGATGCCCGCCTGCGCCCGGCGAAGCAAGCGATTGAGAAACGCGCATCCCCCGCCTATCTCCTCAACCATGTCGCGCACCGAAGCAGGTTCTCCGCCCGATCCCCGGGGCAAGGAGCGGTTCAACGAAGAGCGCGCGACGTACACGGTGAAAGGCGGCAGCAGTCAGCCCGATCTCGAGGTCGGCGTGAAGGCCATTCGCGATGTCGTGAAGGTGCTGAAGCCGACGCCGGGCGTCTACCGGATGCTCGATGCGCGGGGCGATGTGCTCTATGTCGGCAAGGCGCGCAGCCTGAAGGCGCGGGTGGCCAATTACACGCAGATCAAGGCGCTATCCAACCGCTTGCAGCGCATGGTCAGCCAGTGCCGCGGCATGGAAATCGTCACGACGGGATCGGAGGCCGACGCGCTGCTGCTGGAAGCGCAGTTCATCAAGAGATTTCGCCCGCCTTACAACGTCTTGCTGCGCGATGATAAAAGCTTTCCTTTCATCCTGCTGCGCGAGGGGCACGACTATCCGCGCATCCAGAAGCATCGCGGCGCGCGGCGGGCAAAGGGCAGCTATTACGGACCCTTCGCCAGCGCCGGCAGCGTCAACACGACGATTAATGCGCTGCAGAAACTGTTCCTGCTAAGGTCTTGCACGGACAGCTTTTTCAGTCGTCGGGACAGGCCCTGCCTGCTTTATCAGATCAAGCGTTGCAGTGCGCCGTGCGTCGGCCGGATCGACAAGGACGGCTATGACCAGCTGATCCAGGAGGCGAAGGATTTTCTCGGCGGGAAGTCGGGCGCGGTGCAGGCGCGGATCGAAAAGCAGATGGCCAAGGCGGCCGAGGATCTCGACTTCGAAACCGCCGCCCTGCTGCGCGACCGCTTGCGCGCGGCGACCTTCATTCAGGGCTCTCAGGCAGTCAACGCGGACGGTGTGGGCGACGCCGATGTCTTCGCGCTTCATGCCAAGGGCGGCCAGATCGCGGTGCAGGGCTTCTTCGTTCGCGGCGGACAGAACTGGGGCCACCGCGCCTTCTTTCCGAAGAACACGGGCGACCTGGAAGAAGGCGAAGTGCTCGCCGATGTGCTGCTGCAATTCTACGAAGAAGTGCCGCCGCCGCGCCATATCCTCATCGATCGTGAATTGCCCGAGCAGGAACTGTTGGAGGAAGCCTTCAGCGGCTTGGCCGAGCGCAAGGTGGCCATTTCCACGCCCCAGCGGGGTGAACGCCGCAAGCTGATGGAGCAGGCCAAGCGCAACGCCGTCGAAGCGCTGGAACGGCGCCTTGCCGAAAGCGGCACGCAGGCGAAAGTCATGCGCGAGTTGACCGAATTTCTCGAGCTGCCCGAAGTGCCGACGCGGATCGAGGTCTACGACAACAGCCATATCCAGGGTGCAAAGGCGGTGGGTGCGTTCATCGTCGCCGGGCCGGAAGGCTTCGTGAAGAACCAGTATCGCAAGTTCAACATCAAGACCGCGCAGACGAATGACGATTTCGGCATGATGCGCGAAGTCATGGAGCGCCGCTTCAGCCGCGCGATGAAGGAGGATCCGGATCGCGAGAAGGCGGGAGTGTGGCCCGATCTCGTCCTGATCGACGGGGGCAAGGGGCAGATGTCCTCCGTGCGCGACACTTTGGAGGAGCTTGGCATCGACGACGTGCCGCTGATCGCCATCGCGAAGGGTCCGCATCATGGGCGTGAAGGGCGCGAAGTCTTCCACTTTCCCGACGGGCGCGAAAAGACGCTGCCGACCAATTCGCCTGTGCTGTTCTATCTCCAGCGCCTGCGCGACGAGGTGCACCGCTTCGTCATCGGCGCCCACCGCGCGAAACGCAGCCGCGCCATCACCGCATCACCGCTGGATGAAATCCCCGGTATCGGCCCGGCCCGAAAGCGCGCGCTGCTGCTGCATTTCGGCACAGCCAGCAAGGTCCGCGCCGCGGCGCTGGACGATCTGAAACGCGTGCCCGGCGTCAGCGAGAGCGTCGCGCAGACAGTGTATGACTTCTACCACGCGAGCGGGTGAGGCGCCTCACCGCGTCCCGTCGCTCCAGCCGCCTTTCATGTGCGAGCCGTCGCAGAAGGGCTTGTTGCCGCTCTGGCCGCAGCGGCACAGCGCCATGCGGTTGCGAAGCTCGTAATCCTCGCCATCGGCGGAAACGACGCGCAGGCCGCCTTCGACATAGAGCGGTCCGGAGCATTCCTCCGCCGGATCCTGCGTGACGGAAATGCGCTGTCCGCGCTGGGCGTGGACGGGTTCTCCGGTCTCGTTATCGATCGCGACCAAACGGCCCGATACGCAGTTCGATATCTGGTCGAGGAAAATGGCCGCATGCTCCGGATCGTCGGTCTTCTCGACCTCTTCCCACACCGTCTTGTGCGTGTCGCAGAAGCGGGCGATGGCGCAGAGATCTTCCTGGTCGAGCAGGGTATAGCGCGGGCCTTCCATGCGCTTGGCCTGCTTTTCGTAAGGCGCGCGGTCGGCGACCTCGGTGCCGTCGAAGCCCTCTTCCGCGTGGGAGCCGTCGCAGAAGGGCGCGTTGCTGCTCTGGCCGCAGCGGCACAGCATCATGGTGGGCTTGGACTCGAAATCGCCGGTCTGCTGCCAGTTAATGCTCTCGCCCGCAGCATTCACGCCGATGGCCTGTTCGATCAGCGGCACGCGGCCTTCGACCTTGTAGGGGCCGTCCTTGGTGACGGTGATCTTCATGTCATCGGCCATGTCATTGCTCCACGAGATTGCTTTGCGCGCGCATGCGGCGTTCCTGAAAGGCGAAGCGCGCGGCCTTGCCGACATCGCCCTGAAAGGAGATGTTGACGGTGGCGCCTACGGCCGATCCCACGACCGGCACCAACATTCCCGCCCGGCTGCGGAATCCGGCAAGGGCAATGGCGCGAGAGACGCGCTCTATCGCCTGGTCGACCACCGGCAGGATGCGCTTGTGATCGGCGATGATGAGATCCCCATGGGGACCGATCATCGCCTCCAGAGCGGCAATGCGCGCCTTGCGCTCCTTCGGATCGTTGATGGCGCTGAGTTCGAGGATTTGCAGGCGGAACAGCTTCTCCCGCTCGCCTTCGCCATCATAGCCATAGGCGCGCCCGGTGTCGCGGATGACCCGCAGCGCGATGCCGATGGTGGCGGGGATATCGAGCCCGGCTGTCAGCACGCCACCGAGGCCGGCCGCAGCCCCGCTTGCCCCGCTGATCCCGCGCGCAGCACGGGATACGCGCTCCGAAGCGCGACGTGCGGCGGCGATGTCTTTGGGGTCGTGATCGAAGTTCACCAGCGCAGGCGCGCCGACGGCGGAGTCGATACCTTTAAGCACCGCCTCAACCAGCGATTTCGGCACGATGTCGGCAACCGTCTTGCCGAGCGGGTGGGTGAGGCGTTCGACTCCGCGGCCGAGCCAGGAGGCCTTGCTGCGACGAAAACGGTCCTGCTGTTTCTGGAAATCCATGCGGAGGAAACGGCGTGCCGGCGCGCCCGTTCCGCCGCATCATTCCATATGGCGCAGCATGCCTTCCTGCGTCACGCTGGCGACCAGCCGTCCGTCGCGCGTGAAGACCTGTCCGCGCGAATAGCCGCGCCCGCCGCCGGACCACGGCGCTTCCATCGCAAACAGGAGCCAGTCGTCGAGCGAGAAGGCCTCGTGAAACCAGACGGCATGATCGAGGCTCGCGCCCTTGACCTGGCCGCTATGGATGCTCTTGCCGTGCGGCTGCAGCGCGGTGGCAAGGATCTGGAAATCGGAGATGAACGCCAGCGCCGCGCGATGAACGGCGGGGTCCGACGGCAGGGGAGCAATGGTGCGGAACCACACATGGCTGACGGCGGGGCGCTTTTGCGGCGCAAGCCAGTCGCGCGGCTCGACCGACCGGAAATCGACCGGGAAGGGACGCAGCAGCAATTGCTTGATCGGGCCGTCCGGCACCTTGCCGGCAATATCCTGGCGGATCTCGGCGTCCGGCGTCAGTTCTTCCGGCGGCGCGATATCGGGCATGTCGGGATGCTGGTGGCGCGGCCCCTCGACCGGCGTCTGGAAGCTGGCGGTGAGGTTGAGGATGGGCTTGCCTTCCTGGCTCGCCACGACGCGGCGATTGGAAAAGCTGCGTCCGTCCAGATCGCGCTTCACCCGGTATTCGATGGGCAGATCGTCGCTGCCGGGGCGCAGGAAATAGGCGTGGAGCGAGTGCACATCGCGCCCATCTGCCACCGTGCGGCTCGCCGCGCCGAGCGCCTGCGCAATGGCCTGTCCGCCGAAAACGCGCCCTGTGCCGTCCGGCCGGCGGCGCCCTATGAAGGTATCGCCGCCCTTCGCGTCGAGATCGAGCAGGAAGACGAGGTCGGCGACGATCTTTTCCGGCGTCAGATTGCTGGCTTGCGCTGATTCCATGGCTGCGGCCCATGGCGGCGCGCGCGGCCATCCGTCAAGCCATACGCAAAAGCCCCGCCCGGATCGTCTCCGGGCGGGGCCATTTGTCCGCGCTCCGCTAGCGAGGGAAGCGGATCAATGCGCGAGAGCCGCCAATAGCAGCAATGCGACGATATTGGTAATCTTGATCATCGGGTTCACGGCAGGGCCTGCGGTATCCTTGTAAGGATCGCCGACCGTATCGCCCGTCACCGCGGCCTTGTGGGCTTCCGAGCCCTTGCCGCCGTGATTGCCGTCCTCAATGTATTTCTTCGCATTGTCCCATGCGCCGCCGCCGGCGGTCATGGACAACGCGACGAACAGGCCGCCCACGATCACGCCGAGAAGCAGGGCACCGAGCGCCGCAAAGGCGTTTTCCTGTCCGGCCACCGCGAGGATGACGAAATACACCACGATCGGCGCGAGCACCGGCAGCAGCGAGGGGATGATCATCTCCTTGATTGCAGCCTTGGTGACGAGGTCGACCGTGCGCGCATAGTCGGGCTTTTCGGAGTAATCCATGATGCCCGGCTTTTCCTTGAACTGAGCGCGCACATCCTTGACCACGTCGCCAGCGGCGCGGCCAACGGCGGTCATGCCCATGGCTCCGAAGAGGTAGGGCAGCAACGCGCCGAGGAGCAGGCCGACGATGACGTATGGATTCTCGAGCGAGAAATCGACGTCGGCTGCCGGGAACAGCTCCGCAAGGTCGGTGGTGTAGGCCGCGAACAGCACGAGAGCCGCAAGGCCCGCCGAACCGATGGCATAGCCCTTGGTCACGGCCTTGGTGGTGTTGCCGACCGCATCAAGCGCATCGGTCTTTTCACGCACGCTTTCGTCCAGACCGGCCATTTCCGCGATGCCGCCGGCATTGTCCGTCACCGGCCCGTATGCGTCCAGCGCCACGACCATGCCCGCAAGCGCCAGCATGGCGGTGGCGGCATAGGCGATGCCCATGAGCCCGGCGAGCTGGTAGCTGACGATGATACCCGCCACGATGGCGAGCGTCGGCAAAGCGGTGGACTCAAGACTGATGGCAAGACCCTGGATCACATTGGTGCCGTGGCCCGTTTCCGAGGCCTTGGCGATCGAGCGGACCGGACGGAAATTCGTGCCGGTGTAATACTCGGTGATCCAGATGATGACGCCGGTCAGCAACAGGCCGATCAGCGAACACCAGAACAGGTCCATGCCGGTGAAAGGCGCGATGGACGACGTGCCTTCTTCGGCAATCGGCGCACCGGGATCGACTGCGCCGAGGTTTTCGCCGCCGATCACCGCATTCATGTCGCCCAGCGCATATTGCGTAACGAAATAGATCAGCGGTACGGAAAGGACGGCGGTGACGATGAAGCCCTTATACATCGCGCCCATCACGTTCGTGCCGCCGCCAAGCCGCACGAAATAGGTGCCGATGATGCTGGTGACGATGCAGGCACCGCCGATCAGCAAGGGCAGGGCGACCAGCCCGGCGAAAACGTCTGCGTCAGAGTTGAACAGCAAGAGCAGCGTCAGCACCATCGTCGCACCGACGGTGACGACATAGGTCTCGAACAGGTCGGCGGCCATGCCGGCACAGTCGCCGACATTGTCACCCACATTGTCCGCAATGACGGCGGGGTTACGGGGATCGTCCTCCGGAATGCCGGCTTCGACCTTGCCGACAAGGTCGGCGCCCACGTCCGCAGCCTTGGTAAAGATACCGCCGCCGAGACGCGCGAAGATCGAGATCAGCGAGGCACCGAAGGCCAGCGCCACCAGAGCATCGACGATGATCCGCCGCTCTCCGGCATCGGAAAGCGACAGGCCCATCACGTTGACCAGCACATAGTAGAACACGGCGATGGCCAGCAGGGCGAGACCCGCGACCAGTAGGCCAGTGATTGCCCCCGCGCGGAAGGCGAGAGTGAGGCCCTGTTGCAGGCCCTTCATCGCCGCCGCCGCCGTGCGCAGGTTCGACTTCACCGAGATATTCATCCCGATGAACCCGGCCACGCCCGACAGGATCGCGCCGATCACGAAGCCGACAGCGCTCAGCCAGCCGAGGAATATGGCGACCAGCACGGCCACGACCACGCCGACCAGCGCGATGGTGGTGTATTGCCGCTTCAGATAGGCTTGCGCGCCTTCCTGAATGGCCCCGGCGATTTCCTGCATTTTTTCGTTCCCGGCATCCGCGCCGAGAACCTGACGACTGGTGACGAAGCCGTACACGACGGCAAGCAGCCCCAGGACAATAGCTATGAGTACGAGGTCCATGACCTTGCTATCCCCTTCCCAAAATGAAAACGACCCGGTTTGCCGGGTTCGCGTGACGGGAAGGCTTAGCAAGGCGGCGCACATCCACAAGCGCAAAACGCGCAGTTTTGCACCGAGTCGGGAAAATTCGCCTGTCGAGCCTCGCTATTCGCTGTCCGGCGCGTGCCGATAGCCGAGCCCGTCGGCGTTAATCACTGGCTCGCCATCGAGGAACAGAGGCGCGAAACCGCGCGGCTCGACGCTGCCGATGCGGGTGGCAGGCACGGGCGGGAAGGTTCCGTCTGGCAGGGTGAAGAGCAATTCGTAATCGTCGCCCCATGTCATGCAGTCATGCCGACGATCGGGATCGACGACCGGCACTTCGCCGCTATCGATCGCGATCGATAGCTCGCTCGCCTCGGCCATGCGGAATGCGTCGAGAAGCAGACCGTCGGAAATATCCATCATGGAATGGGCCAGCGGGGCGAGATCGCGCCCTTCGGCAAGGCGCGCCATCGGGCGGGCGTAGGCGGTGGTGTCGCCATCCGTTTCGTCGCGCAAGGTCTCGTAGCCGAGCATCGCCGCGCCGAGCGTGCCGGTAACGAACACCGCATCGCCGATCTCGGCACCGGCGCGGGACGGGACAGGCGTGTGGCTCGCCCTGCCGATAGCGGTGAGGCCGAACGCGCGCGGACCATCGCCTGCCACTGTATCGCCGCCCAGCAACGGCACGCCGTAATGCGACAGCGCTTCGTCGAGCCCTTCGATGAACGCCGAATCGTTCTCGCCCAGCATGTGGCCCAGAAGAATGCCGACAGGCTCCGCGCCCTTCGCAGCAAGGTCGGACAGATTCACGGCCACCAGCTTCCAGGCAACATCGGCCATGTCCTGCTGCGGCAGGTAATGACGGCCTTCGATCATCATGTCGTGGGTAAGCACCAGCGTTTCCGCGCCGATCTCGATGACGGCGGCATCGTCCGCCAGGCCGCGCGCACCGTCATGCAGCATCAGCCCGCGCAAGGTGGCGATAAATTCGGTTTCATTCATGTTCGTCCCCCCCGATTGCGCGAGACTAGTCTCTGACATCCTTCGCCACCGCGTCCAGCACGCCGTTCACGAACTTCGCTTCGCGCTCATCGAAAAAGGCGTGGGCGACGTCGACATATTCGCTGATAGCCGTCCCCACTGGAATGTCGGAGCGGGCCATCAATTCGTAGGCGCCGCAGCGCAGGATCTGCAGCATCGTCTTGTCCAGCCGCAGCAAGGTCCAGCCTTGTGCCAGCTTTCCTGTCAGCGTCTCGTCGATCTCGGCCTGGCGAGCGATCACGCCGGAGACGACGTCGTCGAAGAAATCGACCTCGGCATCCTCGTACTGGTCGTCCTCGATTTTCGCGCCGAGGCGATGCTGGTGAAACTCGTCCAGCAGTTTGGCGAGAGCGGTCTTTTCCATGTGCCACTGGTAAAGCGCCTGCACGGCGGCAAGGCGGGCGGCGGAGCGGGCGCGGCTGCGGGCGGGCGTGTTCATCAGAGCCTCACCGTCACACTGCGGGCATGAGCGGGCAGCCCTTCGACTTCGGCAAGAGCGGCGGCCGCGGGGCCGATGTCTTTCAGCGACTTTTCGTCGAGTTCGATGAAGCTCGTGCGCTTCATAAAATCGAGCACCGACAGCCCGCTGGCGAACCGTGCGCGGCGGCCGGTCGGCAGGACGTGGTTCGGACCGGCCACGTAATCGCCGACGGCTTCCGGCGTGTTACGGCCAAGAAAGACGCTGCCGGCATGTTTTATCTGCGCGAACATCGCTTCTGGGTCGGCGATCGCGAGCTCGACATGTTCGGCGGCAAGGCGGTTGGCGAGCGCGGGGGCCTCTGCCGCCAGATCCTCCACCACGATCACGACGCCGTGATTTTCCCAGCTCTCGCGCGCGGTCATCCTCGTGCTCAACTGCGCCAGCAGCACGTCGACCGCATCCTCCACGGCGGCGGCGTAGGCGGCACTGTCGGTGATGAGGATGGACTGGCTGTCGGGATCGTGCTCGGCCTGGCTCAGCAGGTCGGCGGCGATCCAGTCGGGATCGTTCTCTTCATCGGCGATGACGAGGATCTCGCTCGGCCCCGCGACCATGTCGATGCCGACCACGCCGAAAAGCTGGCGCTTCGCCTCTGCGACCCAGGCATTGCCGGGGCCGGTGATGACGTCGACCGGCTTGATCCGCGTCGTGCCGTAGGCGAGCGCGGCCACGGCCTGCGCTCCGCCCACGCGCCAGATTTCGTCGACACCGCAAATATGCGCGGCGGCCAGCATCAGCGCATTCATCTCGCCATGCGGGGTGGGGGTGGTGACCACCAGCCGCTCGACTCCCGCGACCTTGGCAGGAATCGCATTCATCAGCAGACTGGAGGGATAGGCCGCGCGCCCGCCCGGCACATACATGCCTGCTGCCTCGACTGCGCTCCACCGCGCGCCGAGGCGCACGTTCTTCTCGTCGCGATAGTCGCGGTCTTCCGGCTTTTGCCCTTCGTGATAGGCGCGGATGCGCTCCGCCGCGAGGTCGAGCGCGCGCTTCACTTCGGGTTCGAGGAAATCGTAAGCGGCCTTTGTCTGGTCCGCCGAAATGCGCCAGCTGGTAAGCTCCGCCGTCAGCGCATGCTTGTCGAACCGCATCGTAAGGTCGCGCAGCGCCTCGTCACCCCCGGCGCGCACTCTTTCGAGGATGTCGCGCACGTCGCGCTCGACGCTGTCGTCGCTCTCGCGCCGGTCCTCGACGATGCGTGTGAACTGCGTCTCGAAATCGGGCTTGTTTGCGTAAAGGCGGCGCATCAGGCAGCGTCTTTCATTGTGGCGTTGCGGAAGCATTCGACCAGCGCAGCGACGCGCGGATCGGTTTTCAATGCGGCGCGGTTGACGATCAGGCGGCTGGTGACCTGCATGATCGTGTCTTTCTCTATCAGACCATTCGATTTCAGCGTCTGCCCGGTGGAGACGAGATCGACGATCCGTCCCGCAAGGCCGCTATAAGGCGCAAGCTCCATCGCGCCGTTCAGCTTCACGCATTCGGCCTGGATGCCGGCCTTCTCGAAATGGCGGCTGGTGATGTTCGGATATTTCGTCGCGACGCGCAGATGGCTGGCATTGCCGTATTTGTATTCGACCGGCTCCTTCGGCTCGGCCACCGAGAGGCGACACGCGCCGATGCCGAGATCGACGGGTGCGTAGAGCTCCGAATAGTCGAATTCCTCGATCACGTCGGAGCCGACGATGCCTGCCTGCGCCGCGCCGAATGCGACGAAGGTGGCGACATCGAAGGCCCGCACGCGGAAAATTCGCATCTGTCCGCTTTCGTCGGCAAAGCTCAGCGAGCGATCCGCCTTGTCGTGAAAGGCCGCTTCGGGCACGACGCCCGCACGCTCCATCACGGGCACCGCCTCTTCGAGAATGCGGCCCTTGGGAACGGCGAAAATGAGGGGTCCGAAACGGGTGTCGGCGCTGTCGTGGGTCATCGCCGCGCGATGTAGGGGCGAAGCGGACAAAGGGCAATGCGAATGGCGGAAAGCGGCGTGATGGCGATCGGGAGCGTGGCGGAAGCCATCGCGTGGCAGGCCGATCATGCAGAGCAATCCGGCGCGCAGGGCACGGCCCGCGTGATCCGCGCGCTCATCCCGGTGCTGGAAAGCGATACTGCAGTGGGGCGGCGCATGGCCAACTGGCAGGGGCTCACGCTGGAAGATGCCATGCCGCTACGCATCGCGGGCGGGCTGCATTCGCTCCATCTCGCGGGCGAGGAGGATCGCCTGGGCGATATCTATGCCGGTCTGATCACCGATCAGGGGCAGGTGGATGCGCTTGTCGGTGAGACAGTAGAGACTTTCGATTACCGGCTGCTGCCCTGGCTCGATCGTCCGCCGCAGACCAATGTAGCAGGACGTTCCGCGATGGTGATGGCGGCGCTGTTGTGGCTTGGCGAGCATATCGCGCCGCGTTTCGAATTGAACGAAATCGGGGCCAGCGCGGGCATTAACACGATGATGGGGCGCTTCGCCTTCGATCTGGGCGGCGTGACGACGGGGCCAAGCCTATCATCGCTCCGCATCGCGCCCGACTGGCGTGGATCGCCGCCTCCATCGAAGAAAGTGGAGATCGTCGGCGCGAAAGGCTGCGATGTCGCGCCGATCGACCTCACCGACCTGGCGCAGGCCGAGCGGCTGCGCGCCTATATCTGGCCCGAAGCGAGCGAGCGGATGGCCCGGCTCGATACCGCTATCGCCATGGCCGAGCGCGCGCCGCCTGAACTGGTGCGCCAGGACGCCGCCGATTTCGTCACCGAAAGGCTGGCGGCAGAGCAGCAGGACGGCGTCACCCGCGTGCTATTTCATACCGTGATGTGGCAATATCTGCCCGAGGCGACCCGCGATGCAATCACCGCGGCGATGGAAGCAGCCGGGGCGAACGCCGCGCCGGAACGCCCGCTCGCCTGGATCATGTCGGAAACCAATCGAGAGACCTTCAAGCAGGAATGCCGCGTGCGATACTGGCCAGGCGGCGCTGAGTGGACGATGCTGGCCGAAAGCCACCCGCACGGCACATGGGTGGAGTGGCTGGTCTAGGCCTTCAAAAATCCATCCAGCGCCGCGTTCACCTTGTCCGGCGCTTCCCACGGGATGAAATGCCCCGCACCCTCGACCCGCTCGACAGTGAGGTCTTCCACCCAGTCGCCAAGGCGATCCACATTTGCGGGCAGCAGCGCCTCGTCACCCATGCCCCAAACCACCAGCGTAGGAATGGCGATTTTCGGGAAAGCCGGTTCGGCGTAGCTTGGCGGAAGGCCGACGGGTTCCTGCATCGGCGGCACGGCAATGCCGCTAGCGCGATACCAATTCAGCATGGCGAAAGCGCGGTCGGGATCGGCCCACTGCTCGATCAGCAGTTTCTGCTCTGCCGGATCGTTCTCGACTTTGCCCGTCCAGTCCACCGCCTTCATCAGCAACGGCGCGAGACCGTGTTCGCGAACCAGCGCGTCGTTCGCCGGATCGCGGAAGGCGCGCATATACTGGCTGGCTTCGCGTTGGGACATGTCTTCGAACAGCAGCCGCTGGAAGACCGCGGGGTGCGGCGCGTTGGCGATCACCGCGCGCTCCACCACACCGCTGGCCTGCCCGAAGGCGGCGACGCCCCAGGCAAGGGCGCCGCCCCAATCGTGACCGATCACCGTGAAGCGCTCTACGCCCAGCGCCTGCGCCAGACCGAACACATCACCCACCAGAGCCTGCGCCTCGTAGTGCTCCGCCCCCTCGGGCCGCGAACTGTCGCCATAGCCGCGCTGGTCGGGCGCGATGCAGCGGAAGCGGGTGTTCAGATGCTCGACCTGGTAACGCCAGGTGCGGTGATTTTCGGGAAAGCCGTGCAGAAAGATCAGCGCCGGCGCGTCGCGCGGGCCGCTGTCCCAGACATCGAGCGCGATGCCATTTGGCAGCTCGACCCGCGCGAGATCGCTCACGCGCCGATATCCCGGCTGGGAATGCCGAAAAGCTCGATGGTGAATTTCAGCGTTGCACCACCCGGGATGGGGCCACGCCCTTCGAGACCATAGGCCGAAGTCGCCGGAATGACGATCTCGGCGGTGTCGCCCACGCCCATTTGCGGAATGGCGATCTGCCAGCCTTCGATCAGGCGAGAGAGCGGGAAGGTCGCCGGCTCACCGCGCGCGACCGAGCTGTCGAACACTTCGCCGTCGACGAAGCTGCCGGTATAATGGATGGTTATTTCGTCCGATACGCTGGGCGATGGGCCGGAGCCGTCGCCAGCGGTGCGGCGGAACATCACGCCATCCTGCAACCGTGTCCATCCGCGCGTCGCTGCCGCTTCGGCAAGCGCTGCTTGTTGCATGTTGTGCCAGGCGAGGCTGCCGACTTCCGGCGCGTCCTGTGCGGCGGCGGGCGTAGCGAGCAGAAGGGCGGCGAGGGGGAAGGTGAGTTTAGTCATGGTGCAGGCGATAGCGCGCCTCTTTCGCCCCGTCACCTCGTCATTGCGAGCGGAGCGAAGCAATCCAGTTCCGGCTGGACTGGATTGCCGCGTCGCCTGCGGCTCCTCGCAATGACGACTTGCCGCTGTTGCTCAGGGATAGCTCACGGTCTTCGGCTGGCCATCGGGGAGTGGGATAAACTCCTCCGCATCGCCAGGCACCTTCGCGAAGCACCCTTCGCGCCAGTCTTCCTTCGCCTGCTCGATCCGCTCCCGGTCGCTGCTGACGAAATTCCACCAGACGTGGCGCTTCGTCGAGAAGGCTTCACCACCGAGCAGCATCACGCGCCCGCCCGCGCGGCTAGCTAGCGTCATGGCCTCACCGGGTTTCAGGATCACGAGGTCGTAAAGCGCGATGGGCTCGCCATCCAGCTGCGCCTCGCCGCCGACAAGCATCACTGCGCGCTCGTCAGCCTCGGCATCGATCGGGATGGAGCCGCCTTCCTGCAGGAACATCTCGGCATAGATCGTCTCGGCATGGGTGGTGGTCGCCGCGCGCTCGCCCCATAATTCGCCCATGATGACGCACGCGGCAGCGCCATCGCCCTCGATGCGCGGTAAGTCGCTGACCGCTTCGAAGGCCGGGTCTATCTCTTCCTTGCCGTCCGGCAAGGCCAGCCAGGTCTGCATGCCGTAAAGCGAAGGCCCCTTGGCGCGTTCGGTCTGCGGGCTGCGTTCGGAATGCACGATGCCTTTCCCTGCCGTCATCAGGTTGACCGTGCCGGGATGGATGGTGGAATTGGTGCCGAGGCTGTCCCGGTGATCGATCGCTCCGTCGAACAGCCAGGTGACCGTGGCCAGATTGATATGCGGATGCGGCCGCACGTCCATGCCGTTGCCCAAATCGAGCTGCGCCGGTCCGAACTCATCGACGAACACGAACGGCCCCACCATCCGCGCCTCACGCGATGGCAGTGCGCGCCGCACGGTGAAGCTGCCGAGATCGTGGCTGGTGGGCGTGACGGTCTTCAGGATGCTCATGTGTCGTCCAGTTCCTCGTAATGGCGGAAAATGCCGTCCTCGTTGAATTCCAGCCGTCGCTCGCTCGCGAGGTAATCGGCGACGCTCTCGATCTCCGGCACCGCGCCTTGCAGACCTTCCAGGTTCACCCAGCTGCCCTGCATTTCCTTCATGTAATTGGGGAAGGCGTAGTCCAGGCCCTCCATGATCTGGAACAGGCTGGTGTCGACATGGCTGGGTTGCTGCCCGAGCATGAACGGGCCGCCATTCGCCGCCAGCGCATTGTCGAAATGAATGAGGTATTTGGGAATGCGCTGGGCGCGGAAATAGCCGGCCTTTTCGAAAGCGGCATCCATCTGGTCCGCGTAGAAGAGATCATGCGCGATAGGGTGGTGGACGCTATGCACTTCCTCCACGAAATCGGCGATGTCGAGCTGCAATTGCAGCAGCCGAAGATCCGTCTCCATCTCGCCGGAGCCGTGGCCTTCCTTATCGGAAAGATATTGCAGGACCAGCGCGGTCTGGCCGATCGTCACATCGCCATCGACGATGTAGGGCGGGGCGTAAGGGCGAATGCCTTCGAGGCCGTGCATATGCTCGACCATGGCATCGGCGCTCTGCTCGCGCGCCATGTCGGTGTAGTCGATCTCGAACGCCTCGCAGAACAGGCGCACGAATTCGCCGCGACCGGGAATGTCGGGCCAGTACCACAATTCGATGCTCATGTCGGGGCCTCTCCCGGCGCGTAGCATTTCATGGCGAAGGCGTGGACGCGCTCGCCCGGAATGTCGCCCAGCGCAGCGAGCACTTTTCGCTGGCGCGCGAGGCGGGACATGCCATCGAACTGCGAGGATTCCACAATGACCGTGAAGTGACTTTCGCCGCTGCCATCATCGCCCGAATGCCCCGCATGATGCGCGCTGTCGTTAATCACTTCTAGCCGCGTCGGAGACAGCTCCTCGCGCAGCCGCATTTCAATTTCCGTCTGCATTTCGCCTGCCATGGGGGTTCCCTAACCGCTGTTCGCTCCCCATGCTAATGGCGATGCGTTCCCAGAAGTTCCACGGCAGATATGATAGTGACGGGCGCGAATGCCAGCACCCCACGTGCCGCGAAGCGGGCGAATTTCGCGCCCCCGGCGCGCAGGGTAACAGCTTCGACGGACCGGGTGACTGGCGCTGGTTCTGCCTCGATCACGTGCGCGAATTCAATGCGGGCTATGACTGGTTCGACGGGATGAGCGCGGACGAGATCTATGCGGCGCAAGCGCCCGGCTCCGGTTGGCAGACCGAGATACCCGCTTTCCGTCCCACCGCGGGCGCCGACGGCATGCCGCGCTGGGCCGACTTCGCCGATCCGCTCGATGCCATTGGGGCGCGGGCAGGCGAGGTTCGACGGGCGGCTGCGGGTCGCAAGCATGAGCGATACAGCCGCTTTACGCCGCGCGAGCGTGAAGCGCTTTCGGTGATGGGGCTTGGCCCGAAGGCCGACCGAAAGGAATTGCGCCAGCGCTATTCGAGCCTGGTCCGACGCTATCATCCGGACCGCAATGGCGGCGACCGCAGTCATGAAGGACGTTTGCAGCGTGTCGTGGAGGCTTACCAGCTTTTGAGGCGGGCAGCGGCGTTCGGCTAGGGGCGCTGCTTGAACGCCCAGCGCAGCGTGCCGCCAAGACCGTTGGTGACGAGGCGAGAGGGCAGCGCGGCGAGGCCCGGGCTCTCCAACCCCAGCATGGTCCTCGCGAAGGGCGGCAGCAGATTGACCGCGGCATTGGCGAGAAAGGGCTGGATCGCTCCCGCAGCACCCGGTGTCTTGCCCTCGACGATCAGCTCCGCAACTTCGCGCGCTTCCGGTCCGGCGGATAATTCGCCGCGCATGTCGCGGAAGATCGCCTGAGCCTCGGCCTTCGTTTCCGGCACCGGGTCCGCGCCAAGCTTGCGCGCGATAAGGGCGAACTGGCGGAAATACTCGTCTTGCTCAGACAAGGGCATGTCGGGACGGACATGGACGAGCCACGCCTCGAGAAACATGAGCGCTTCCGTCACATGCACCCAGGCGAGCGTGCGCGGATCGGTGGCGGAATAGGGCGTGCCGTCGGGCAGCGTGCCCTTCACCTGCTTATGAATACGATTGACCCGCTCGATGGCCTCGTCGGCGGCGTCCCGGTGGCCATAAGTGGTCACGGCGATAAAGCGCGCCGTGCGGCGCAATCGGCCATGCATGTCCGCGCGGAAATTGGAGTATTCCAGAACGCCGCGCAGCGCGTGCGGGTGGAGCATCTGCAGCAGCAGAGCGGCCATGCCTCCCACCATCATGCTCACCACATCGGCATGGACCATGCGGACCGGTGTGTCCTTGGCGAAATAGGCGTCGTCCGATGGCGGCACGGGCGCTTCGCCGCTGGCGGTGTCGTTGAAAACGCCGCGCACGCCCTCGACCAGCTTCAGCCGGAGAAATTCTGCTGGATCGAAAAGCGCGCGACCGGCCATGCGAGCGATATAGTCCGTTTGGTGGCGCTTTTCAGCCCCCTGCTGCGCCGGTGCTGCGCTTGTATGCGTCGCGGGCGCGCAATCGTTTGGCATAGGCGGCAAAGCTGTCGCGCGCCGGCATGGTCTCGAATTGCAGGCCCCAGTCCACCGCCGCGCCGACATAGACGTCCGCCATGGTGAAGCGCTTCCCGCAAACGTAGTCGCGGCTCGATAAACAGCCATCGAGCGTGTCCATCACCCGGTCGTAGCTTCCGAAACCGGCCATGCCTTCCTGCTAAGCGCCCTTCGGTTCCCAGCCCATTGCATGATTGGTGACGGCGGCCTCGACCGGCCCTGCGGCGAAAAACATCCAGCGGAAGTAGTCCGCCTTTTCTTTCTCACGCGGCAGCAGGTCGGGCGCATCCATCTCGGCCAGATAGTGGCAAATCGCAGCCGCTTCCGTGATCACCCGATCCCCGCCATCGGCGTGGTGGATGATCGTCGGCAACTTCCCCATGGGGTTCGCCTCCAGCAGCGCGGCGGGCTTCGCTTCCCACTCGACCTGCACGATCTCCGGCTCGACCCCCGCCTCGGCGAAAGCCCAATGGGCAATCTGCGCGCGGCTCATCGGATTGAAGAAGAAGGTATATTTGCTCACGAGTCGCGCCCCATCGTGTAAATGGGTGAGAAGCCACCGTAGATGAGGCGTTTGCCGTCGAAGGGCATGTCGGACATTTCGGCCCAGAAAGGATCGCTTTCCATCTTCTCCTCGGCGGCGTCGCAGGTCGCCTTGTCGGGCCAGATCATCCAGGAAAAGACGATCTTCTCGCGCGCCTCCGCCTTCACGGCCCTGCGGAAATCGGTGAGCTTGCCGTCGGTGACGTTGTCCTCCCACGTCTCCACGATCTCGCTCACGCCGTATTCGCGGAACTTCTCCGCCGATTTCTTCGCAAGCGCCAGATATGCGTTTTTCTTGTCCTCCGGAACCGGAATAAGAAAACCCTGAACGTACATAGCCATTCTCCTCCACCGCGACCCGAATACTGTGTTGCAGGGCCTCCATAGCACGTCTAGGCACCGCCGCCGAGATGAACGAGATGACGACGAACAGCGAAACCGGCTCCACCATCATGGCAGCGCCCGACACCGAAGTGGACGTGCGCGAAACCTTCGGCGTCGATGTCGACATGAAAGTGCCCGCCTTTTCGAAGGCGGACGAGCGCGTTCCCGATACGGACGAAAGCTACGTCTTCGATCCCGATACGACGCTCGCGATCCTGGCGGGCTTCTCCCACAATCGCCGCGTCATGATCCAGGGCTATCACGGCACTGGCAAGTCCACGCATATCGAGCAGGTCGCCGCGCGTCTCAACTGGCCGACCATCCGCATCAACCTGGACGCGCATATCAGCCGGATCGACTTGATCGGGCGTGATGCCATCGTGCTGCGCGACGGATTGCAGGTCACCGAATTTCGCGAAGGTCTGCTGCCCTGGGCGCTGCAGCATCCAGTCGCACTGGTATTCGACGAATACGATGCGGGGCGTCCGGACGTGATGTTCGTCATCCAGCGCGTGCTGGAGCAGGCGGGCAAGCTGACCCTGCTGGACCAGAACCGCGTCATCCGCCCGGATCCGCATTTCCGCATGTTCGCGACGTCCAACACGGTGGGGCTGGGCGATACGAGCGGGCTCTATCACGGCACGCAGGCGATCAATCAGGGGCAGATGGACCGCTGGAACATCGTTGTCGGCCTGAATTACCTGCCCGCGGAGACCGAGCGCGAGATTGTCGCCGCGAAGACGACGCTGGGCGATGATCTGGTGGCCGACATGATCCGCGTGGCGGACCTGACACGGCAGGGCTTCATGAACGGCGACATCTCCACCGTGATGAGCCCGCGTACGGTCATCACATGGGCGCAGAACACGGAAATCTTCGGCGATCCCGGCTTTTCTTTCCGCCTCAGCTTCCTCAACAAATGCGACGAGGCGGAGCGGATGCTGGTTGCGGAATATTACCAGCGCGTGTTCAACAAGGAGCTGCCCGAAAGCGTGGTTTCCAAGAGCTAGCCCTTGCGCGCACGCCCCGGCTGTGGTGCTATCCGTTCAGCACCGATTACAACGCAGATGGGCACGCGTAACTCATGAAAAAATTTCTCCTTCTCGGCGCGTTTGCGCTGGCCGCTTCCGCCACTCCGGCGCTCGCCGAAGATCCGGTGACGGATCGCGCCACGCTGGAACGCGATGTGCGCGTTCTTGCCGATGACGACATGGAAGGGCGCGAGGCGGGAACGCCCGGCTACGACCGTGCGGCTGCCTATGTCGCCAGCCGCTTCGCCGATATGGGCCTCGAGCCCGGCGGAGACGATGGCGACTGGTATCAGCGTTTCGGCCTCGTGCGTCATTCCGCGGCGCGCGACAGCCGCCTCTCGATCCGCGGTGCCGATGGCAGCGACATAAAGGCGACTTTCGGCGAAGACTTCGTCGGCGGCGGAATCGCCAGCGCTAGCGGCGACAGCGTAACGGCCGAAATGGTCTTCGTGGGTTACGGCCTCGACCTGCCCGATCTCGGCTATGACGATCTTTCCGGCGTCGATCTCGAAGGCAAGATCGCACTCTGGACGTTTGCCGTGCCAGAGGGCCTCGACTCGCTCGAGACGATCCACATCCAGCGTTCCGCCATGCAGCGCTTCGCCGCGCGCGGCGCGGTCGGTGCGATCATGCTGTGGACGCCCTCCATGGATGAGCGGATCAATTGGGAACGCGGTCGCAACTTCATCGGCCGTGTCGGCGGCGTGACGTGGATGGGTCCGGACGGCGTTGCCCATGACGATGCGCGCGGGATGGAATTCTCGCTCATCGCTTCGCCCGAGCTTTCCCGCCGACTGCTGCAAGGCCAGCCGCTCGACTACGAAGCTTTCTCTGCTGCGCAGGCGAACGATCTCGCCGTCGTGCCCAGTTTCGC
Source organism: Aurantiacibacter aquimixticola (assembly GCF_003605475.1). Taxonomy (NCBI): domain Bacteria; kingdom Pseudomonadati; phylum Pseudomonadota; class Alphaproteobacteria; order Sphingomonadales; family Erythrobacteraceae; genus Aurantiacibacter; species Aurantiacibacter aquimixticola. The sequence continues at coordinate 271,506 of NZ_RAHX01000001.1, forward strand.
GACCGGTATGACCGCCCGCGTCGCTTACGAAAACGCATTCGAGCCGATGCTGGAAACGAGCAATGTGATCGCCATCCAGCCCGGCACAGATCCCAGCGTGGCGGACCAGTATATCGTCGTGACCGCGCATCTCGACCACGAAGGGGCCAATGGCGAGGGGCCCGATCCGATCTATAACGGCGCGATGGACAATGCGACCGGAACGGCCGCGATGCTCGAAATGGCGAGGCTGTTTGCGGCCCAGCCGCAGCGCCGCCCGGTCATGTTCGTTGCACTGGGCGCGGAAGAGCTGGGTCTGCTCGGCTCGTCCTACCACGCGGCCAATCCCGGACTTGAGCAGGGCTATCTGGCGGCCAACGTCAATGTCGACATGCCGGTGCTGACCTGGCCTTTTTCGGACATCGTCGCCTTCGGCGCAGACCGCTCCAACCTGCTTGGCGAAGTCTCCAGCGCGGTGAACGAGTATGACCTGAAGCTGGTGCCTGATCCCAATCCGAGCGAAGCGTTCTTCTTCCGCTCCGATCAGTATTCCTACGTCCAGGCGGGCATTCCGGCCGTCTATGTCGAGCTCGGCTTCGGCAATGGCGGGGACGTTGCGCAGGAATCTTTCTTGAGCACACATTACCACAAAGTGTCGGATGAGGCGGACCTCGTGGACTACGAACAGCTCGGTCGCTTCGCCGACGTTGCGTATCTCGTCACTCGCAATATCGCCAATATGGACGCGCAACCGGCCTGGAACGCGGGTGATTTCTTCGAGCGAGCCTTCCCCCGCCGCGTTCCGATCGGTAAATGATCGCGCGCGCCATCGCGAGGCTATGAAGGTTCGCGACGGGGCGTGGCGAAGCGCGGACCATTCCATGCATATTAACCATGCCCGGCATTGCCAGCCCCCGATTGCCCGGTAACATCCATGCTCGCAGCCGGGTTCGGCGGTACTTTCCTGGACAATTCGGGGACGCATGTGAAAAGGGATTTCCAGTTCGAGCCGATCGATGGGCTCGAGCTCGCCACCAACGGGCTGGTCTCGCAGGGAAGTGCCGTCGGGCGCGGCGGCGAATTGCCGCCAGTTGGGCGGCGTGGCGCAAATGGCGACGTCACCATCGTCGATCTGGTGCACACCTCCACCGAAGACGACTTCTTCTACGCCAAGCCGGATGGTGCCGATAAGCCCGGCAAAGGTGGGGGTGGCGGCGGTGGCGGCGGTTTCACGCCCGACGCTTATACCAGCGGACCGGCCGATGCCTCTGCAGATTTCAACATCACCATCGTCTTCGAAGGCACGTGGACGCAGTCGCTCTACGATATTTTCGTGGCTGCGGCAGACTTCTACACCGCGCTGATCGCCGGGAATTCGACCTTGCCGATGCCAGCGATTTCGAAGCTGCCGGCCTGTTCGACGATATCGTGCTGCACGAAATGGGCCATGCGCTCGGCTTCGGCACGATCCGGGATCGCCTTGGCCTGATCAATCCGGACAACAGCTTTGCAGGCGAACTCGCCCAGGCGGAATCGCTCGTCGAATTCGGCATCAGCCGGATCGAAGTGGAGACCGATGGCGGGCCGGGCACCGCGTGCGGCCATTGGGACGACGACACCTACACCAACGAGCTGATGACCGGCTTCATCTCCGACCCGAACTATTACAGCTAGTAGAGCGCAGCTTCCTATGGCGATCTCGGCTACCAGCTGGCGGACAATTTCCGCGCGGTGGTGGACGAACTCAATATCGCCTGAGCCATGTGGCACAGGCAAATCGAAGGGGCGGGCGTTGGGAGCGACCGCCCCTTTGTATTCGTCGTCACCGCATATTCAGCGGCAGCGGGGCAGCGACAGGCCATGACGCAAAAGCGCTCGCATCTGCTGTGTTGCACTGCTAACACGCCCCGGTGACCGGCATGTGGCGATTCCCTTTCCAAAAGCGCGCGCGCGAAGAGCTGCGCGGTGACTGGTCGGAACGCGATCTCGCTTTAGAGGATGCGCCATGGTCGCCGCTGCACGGCCTGGACGACATGGATCGCGGGGATCGTCGCCCGCCCGAATTCGAAGAACCCTCGCGCTATGCCCGCGGCTGGCGCCGGTTCATGCCGGGACGCGTGCGGGACCGATCGTGGCTGTGGTGGATCAGCCGCTGGATCGCAGCCATCCTGCTGATCTTCATGCTGCTTGTCGGCTATCTCGCTGTTACCGCACCGCTCAACAAGTCGCTCCAGCCGATCGCGCCGCCGCAGATCACGCTGCTGGCGGCAGACGGAACGCCGATCGCCCGCAATGGCGCAATGGTGGACGAGCCGGTGGAGATCGCGGACTTGCCGGACCATGTGATCCAACCTTTCCTCGCCATCGAGGATAGGCGGTTCTACGATCACTGGGGCGTCGATCCGCGCGGCATTGCGCGCGCTGCCTTCACCGGTGTGGGCGGCGGCTCTACCATCACCCAGCAGTTGGCGAAGTTCACCTTCCTCAGCCCCGAACAGACGCTGACGCGAAAGGCGCGAGAGGCGCTTATCGCTTTCTGGCTGGAAGCGTGGCTGACCAAGGACGAGATCCTCGAACGCTACCTCTCCAATGCCTATTTCGGCGACAATATGTATGGCATTCGCGCAGCGAGCCTGCATTATTTCTACCGGCACCCGGAAAATCTGAAGCCGGAGCAGGCGGCGATGCTGGCGGGCCTTCTGCAGGCACCCAGCCGTCTCGCGCCAACGCGCAATCCGGACCTCGCGGCAAAGCGATATGCGCTCGTGAAGAATGCGATGGTCGCGGCAGGATATCTGACGCAGGAGCAGGCCGATGCAATGCGCGTGCCCGCGCTCGACGTGCGAACACGCAACGATTTGCCCACGGGCACCTACTTCGCCGACTGGGCCCTGCCCGAAGCGCGCGAACTGTCCGATATATCCTACTCCCGCCAGACGCTGACGACGACGCTGGATTCGCGGCTGCAGGGCATCGCGCGCCGCGTCATCGATCGCGCGCCGCTGGGAGAGGCGCAGGTGGCGCTCGTCGCGATGCGAACCAATGGCGAAGTCGTCGCAATGATCGGCGGCAAGGATTATTCGCAAAGCCCGTTCAACCGCGCCACGCAGGCCCGCCGACAACCGGGATCCACCTTCAAACTGTTCGTCTATCTCGCCGCGCTGCGCGATGGCTGGGATGCCGACGACACGATCGCCAACACCGAATTCACGAGCGGCAGCTATCGCCCCAGCAACTATAACAGCCGCTATTCGGATGAGCTGACGCTCCGTGAGGCGTTTGCACAGAGCTCCAACGTGGCCGCCGTGCGCCTGTTCAACGCGGTGGGCAGTGAAGCCGTAATCGAGACCGCGCGCGATCTGGGCGTCACTTCTGCGTTGCCGACGGGCGATCCCAGCCTCGCGCTCGGCACCAGCACGATGAGCCTGCTCGAGCTGACTGCCGCCTACGCCGGCGTCGCCGCCAATGCCTATCCGATCGAAGCGCGCGCCTTCCCCGCGGAAGAAGAGGGCTGGTTCGACTGGCTCGCCGATGGGCGCGGCAGCCTCAATCGATCGGACCATCAGCAGATGCTGGAACTGCTTCGCGGTGCGATCAATAACGGCACCGGCAGCGCGGCGACGCTGTCTGTGCCGAATTTCGGCAAGACCGGCACGACGCAGAACAATCGCGACGCGCTGTTCGTAGGCTTTGCCGGCGATCTGGTGGTGGGCGTGTGGATCGGAAACGATGACAATTCGCCGCTGGACGGTGTTACCGGTGGGGGCCTTCCCGCCCGCATCTGGCGCGATTTCATGCGCGGCGCGCTGGGCACGGAAGCCGCTCCGCCGCGGCCCACTCCGTCACCCGATCCCAGCGGCCCGGTTGAGCCGCTCGACGTCCCCGACCTGGAGGACATTCCGCTCGGTGACGGCCGCCGCCTGATCATCCGGGACGGCGAAGCGATTATCGTGACCGATATCGATGGCGTGCCGGTCGAAGTCGGCGTGCGCGACGGGGATTTTTCTTTCGAGGTCGATGAAGAGGCTGCCGAGAGGCGGATAGAGGAGGCGTTGCGGCGTGAGGCCGAACCGGTGCCTTAGGCGAATTAGTTCTGCGGCGTCACCAGATACTTCTCTCCGGTCGCCATCTGTGCGTAATCCGTGATCGCATCCTTGGTCAGCATTCCCTCCAGCCCGACGCGAGCCTTGTAGCTGCTGGCGAAAGTGGAGGTGAGGCCATCGACGATCCGCGTCCGCAGACTCATCAGTGTCGGCATGTCGCAGCTCGCAAGGAAGGGCATGAGCAGCCAGCCCGAGATCGTCCAGCCGAAGCCGTAGCTGGGCGTCAGGATCGTCGGAGATAGGTCGAGCCGGCCGTAGATATACATCTTCTTCGCCTGGTCGGAGCCGTAGCGGCTGTATTCGCTCATGTCCTTCGCCGCGACGCGCTCCATGGCGCGCAGGCAGGTGTCGGTCGTGGTCCCGCCGCCAATGGGATCGAAGCCGAGAAAAGCCTTCGTCTCTCCGATTGCGCCTGCGAGTTGCTTTTCGAAATCGTCATCGGAAGAGTTGACCGTATGGCTCGCGCCCTGATCCTTCAATAGCGAGGCCTGCTCCTCCCGACGCACGATATTGACCAGCACCATGCCGTCCTCTTGGCAAATACGGTTCAGCATCTGGCCGAGATTGCTGGCCGCAGCGGCATGGATCATCGCATCATGCCCTTCGCGCTTCGCCGTCTCGACGAAGCCGAGCGCCGTCATCGGGTTGACGAAGCTGGACGCGCCTTGCTCGGCCGTGTGTTCGCCCAGCGGGATGCACATCATCGCATCGGCAATGGCATATTCGCTAAAGGCATTACCGGGCACGCAGGCGACCCGCTGCCCCAGCAGGGCCTGCGCCATCTCGTCATCGCCAGCCGCGACCACCGTGCCCGCGCCTTCATTGCCGACCGTCTGCGGTTTGCCGTGCCGCGACGACTGCGCCGCTGCCACCTGCGGGTGCAGCTGCATCTCGATCTTGCCGGGGAAATATTCGGCGTTCTCCAGATCCGCGCCGGTCGTCATCAGGAATAGGTCGGACGGGTTGATCGGCGCGGCTTCCATGCGGACGAGCACCTGGTTGCCCGTCGGCTCGGGAAAGTCGTGCTCCTGCAATTCCAGCACCAGCGTGCCGTCCTGCGAAAGCGTCGATACGAGTTGGCGGCCGGTTGTGGTCATTTAAATCTCCTGTTCCTCATCCGGATAACGCGCGGCGACGAAATATAGCCCCTCCGGTGGGGCATTCAGCCCGAGCGCGGCACGGTCCCGCGCTTCGAGCGCTTCTTGCATCTGTTCCACCCGCCACTGCCCCTGTCCGACCAGTGCGAGGCATCCGACCATGGAGCGAACCTGGTGGTGCAGGAAACTGCGCGCGGCGGCGCGGATCAGCACTGCATCGCCTTCGCGGCTGACATCGAGCCGGCCTAGCGTCTTTTCCGGACTGGCACTTTGGCAGTGCACGCTGCGGAAGGTGGTGAAGTCGTGCTGGCCGACCAGCGCCTGCGCCGCCTCGTCCATGGCGTCGGCATCGAGCGGCCTGGCGATGTGCCAGGCGCGCCCCTTTTCCAGCGTCAGCGGCGCGCGGCGATTGCGGATGCGATATTCGTAGCTGCGCCCGATACACGAAAAGCGCGCATGCCAGTCGTCGGGTTTCGCCTCGCAGTGCGTCACGGCAACCGGCTCGGGCCGCAGATGCGCGTTCAGCGCTTCCATAAGGCGGAACGGCTCGAACGGTTTTTCGATATCGAGGTGGCTCCGCATGGCGAGCGCGTGGACGCCGCTATCGGTACGCCCGGCACTGTGCAGTGTGACGTCCTTTCCGGTGATGCGCTGCGCCGCTTCCTCCACGCTCTGCTGGACGGACGGGCCGTTCTCCTGCCGTTGCAGGCCGAAGAACGGACCGCCGTCGAATTCGAGCGTAAGCGCAAAGCGGGTCAATCGAGCATCGTCCCCGCTGTCACCGGTCGCCCGCGCAGAAAATCCTCGCGCCCCATCGCCGGCTTGCCCGCGCGTTGCAGCGTGACAGGTCGCAGCGCGCCGCTGCCGCAGGCGATGGTTATGTCGTCGTCGAGCACCTCGCCGGGCGCGCCGTCGCCCTCGACCAATTCGGCCATCAACAGCTTCACCCGCTCGCCGCCCAATTCGAACCAGCTTCCGGGGAAGGGTGAAAAGGCGCGCACTTCGCGTTCCAGCACTTCGGCAGGTTTCGAGAAATCGAGCCGCGCCTCCGCCTTGTCGATCTTCGGCGCATAGGTTGCGAGGGCATCGTCCTGCACCTCCGGCTCCAGTTCGCCCAGCCGCTCAAGCGTCTCGACCATCAAATCAGCGCCAATGGCGGCGAGTTCGTCATGCAATTCACCCGTTGTCTTGCGAGCGATCGGCGTCGCGCTTTTCAGCAGCATCGGGCCGGTGTCGAGGCCCGCTTCCATCTGCATGATAGCGATGCCGGTGTCCTTATCTCCCGCCTGCACCGCGCGGTGGATCGGCGCCGCCCCGCGCCAGCGCGGCAGCAGCGATCCGTGCACGTTGAGGCAGCCATGCTTGGGTGCGTCGAGAACGGCTTGCGGCAGCAGAAGTCCATAGGCGGCGACCACGGCGATATCGGCTTCCAGCGCTGCCAGTCTTTGCTGCTCTTCAGCGCTTTTAAGGCTGACAGGGTGGCGAACCCCGATCCCCAACGCCTCGGCCCGGACATGCACAGGTGATGGCCGCTCCTGCTTCCCACGACCGGCGCGGCGCGGCGGCTGGGTGTAGGCGGCGACGACATCGTGGCCCGCCTCCACCAGCGCATCGAGCGTCGGCACTGCGAAGTCGGGCGTTCCCATGAAGATGATGCGCATGTCCGGCCTTCCTATCCGTAGCGCGCGGCCCTATCTGGCAGGCGATGGCATCGCAAGAGATCGAAAACCTGGCCTCCGCCCTTGCGCGCCTGCCCGGCCTCGGCCCGCGTAGCGCGCGGCGCGCCGTGCTGTGGCTGGTAAAGCACCGTGAAACGGCGCTGAAGCAGGTTCTGCACGCTCTCGAAGCGGTTCAGGACAAGCTCGTCGAATGCGAAACTTGCGGCAATGTCGATACGCAGAACCCGTGCACGATCTGCGCCGATCCCAAGCGCGATGCGAAAAGCATTTGTGTGGTGGAGGACGTCGCCGATCTCTGGGCGCTGGACCGCGCGCGGCTGTTCACCGGGACCTATCACGTGCTCGGCGGGCGTCTGTCCGCGCTCGATGGCATCAGGCCGGAAGACCTTGCGATCGACAGCCTGATGGGCCGCGTGGAGCAGGGCGGGGTGGACGAGGTCGTGCTCGCCATGAACGCAACGCTGGAGGGACAGACGACCGCGCACTACATCGCCGAGCGGCTGGAGGATCGGCCTATCCGAATTACCCAGCTTGCTCATGGGCTGCCGGTGGGCGGAGAGCTCGACTATCTCGACGAAGGCACGCTGGCGCAGGCGCTCCGCGCGCGAAGGCCGCTATCCTAAGCCCACCCCGCTGCGACTAACCTCGCCTGCGGCTCGCTAAGTCTCGCTCCCCTCCTGCTTGCGGGAGGGGCCAGGGGTGGGCCAGTCCCGTTGAACATTCGACCAAACGGAACTATATTTATCGCCATGGCCATACGCGAAATCCTTGAAGCGCCGGATCCCCGGTTGAAGACCATTTCCAAGCCCGTCGAGACCTTCGATGCCGGGCTGAGGACGCTCGTCGACGACATGTTCGAGACGATGTACGCCGCGCACGGTATCGGCCTTGCCGCAATCCAGGTGGGCGAGCCGATCCGCCTGCTGGTCATAGACCTGCAGGAGGAAGATCCGGACGCAGAGCCCGTCGAATGCGAACATGACGGGCACAAGCATACCCACCCAGCGATCAAGAATGATCCGCGTGTCTTCGTGAACCCGGAAATCCTCGACCCGAGCGAGGACATGGGCACTTATCAGGAAGGCTGCCTGTCGGTTCCCGAGATCTACGCCGATGTCGAGCGCCCGGCGCGTTGCCGCGTGCGCTGGCAGGATCTCGAGGGCAAGAGCCACGAGGAAGAGATGACCGGAATGATGGCCGTGTGCATCCAGCACGAGATGGACCATCTCAACGGCATCCTCTTCATCGACCATCTCAGCCGGCTGAAGCGCGGCATGGCGCTGAAAAAGCTCAAGAAGATGCGCGAAGCGGCCTGATCCGCTCGGCACACAAAAAGGGCCGCTCCATCGGGGCGGCCCTTTTTGTTTGGCGGTTGGCGTCGATCAGCTGCGCGCGTGTTCGACCATCCCCTGCAGCGCCTTCGTGCAATCCTCGACCACTTCGCGGCACATCCGCTCGCAGCGATTGCAGTGCGGATTGTCGTGCTTCGCGCTTTCTTCCGCGCAGACCTTGCAGGCGATGATGCACGCTTCGAGCAGTGACTTGATCACTACCGTATTGCCATGCGTGCGCCGGGCGGCCACCGTGCTGACGGCCTGGCAGATGTCGGACGCGTCCGAGCATTTGCGGATGCATTCGGACATGTCGCCCTGTTCGGCATTGCAGGCATCGACACACGAATTGCAGATTGCGGCGGCGTACATGGCATGCTTCACCGCCTCGCCCAGCTCGTCGTTATAGTCGGACCCGACGCTCGGGTGGTCCTGGATCATTTCCTTGATCGACATTTGGGTAATCTCCTTTGCCTGTCGAGCGCACGGGGCGGGGGATTGGTTCCGATTGATGCTTGGCAGCCGCGCCGCGTTCGGCCTATGTTCCTCGCATGGATACGACCCCAATTTTGCTGATTTTCGTTGCACTGCTGCTGGGCGCAGGGGCTGGCTGGTTCTTAGGCTCGCGGCCCGTCGGCGAATGGAAAGAGCGCCATGCCGCCCGCGATGCCGAGGCGCGGGAGCTGGACGAGAAATTTCGCAAGGCCATCGTCGATCTCGAAGGCGCGAGCGTTCGTGCGCAGAAGGCCGATGCGCTGGGCGAGCAGCTGGAAACGGTGCGCTCGGAACGCGAGACGCTGCGCGCCCGGCTCGCGACGCTGGAGGCGGATGCCGCCAATCATGACAAGCAGCTGACCCTGATGAAGGAAGCGCGCGAGGAATTGCTGACACAGTTCCGCGCGGCGGGCAGCGACATTCTCGGCAAGGCGCAGGAGAAGTTCATCAAGGATGCCGCCGAGCGCTTCGGCAATTCGGAAAAAGCGAACAAGGAAGCCGTCGCCAATCTGCTCAAGCCGGTGAACGATCGGCTGCAGAAGTACGAAGAGCAGGTTGGCAGCCTCGAGCGCCAGCGCAGCGATGCCTTTTCCAAGCTTCATCAGCAGATCGAAACGATGCGGCTGGGGCAGGAAGAGGTTCGTCGCGAGGCGCAACGACTCGGCAATTCGCTGACCAATGCACCCAAGGCGCGGGGCCGCTGGGGCGAGCGTGCGCTGCAAAACCTGCTCGAGCAGTGCGGCCTTGCCGAGCATACCGATTTCCACCTCGAGCAGTCGATGGATACGGCAGAGGGGCGGCTGCGGCCCGATGCCATCGTCAACGTCCCGGGCCAGAAGAAGCTGGTGATCGACTCCAAGGTTTCGCTCAATGCCTACCAGGCCGCGTTCGAGGCGGACGACGATGACGAGCGCAAGCGGCATATGGCTCTGCACGCAAAGTCCATGCGCGGACATGTGCAGACGCTGGGCGCGAAAAGCTATCAGAGCCAGTTCGAGGAAGCGCCCGATTACGTTGTGATGTTCGTGCCTGGCGAGCATTTCGTCGCCGCCGCGCTCGAAGCCGACCCCGAACTATGGGATTACGCTTTCGACAATCGCGTACTCCTCGCAACGCCCACCAATCTTGTCGCGATTGCGCGTACCGTTGCACAGGTGTGGCGGCAGGATGCGCTGGCGGCGGAGGCGCAGGAAATCGGTCGAATGGGCGCGGAGCTCTACTCCCGGCTGGAAACGGCGGCTGCGCATCTCAAGCGCATGGGCGGCGGGCTTGAAACGGCCGTCACGAATTACAACAAATTCGTCGGCAGCTTCGAGCGCAATGTCCTTTCCTCCGCGCGGCGGATGCAGGAAAAGGGCATAGAGATCGGCAAGAAGGAGATCGACGACGTGCCGCTGGTCGAGGGGACGCCGCGCTACAATGCGGATGACATGACCGAGGAGGACCGCGCGCTGCTCGGCGCCGCAGATCCCAAGCGTGAGGCGGCGGAATGAAGTTGCTTGCCGTGCTTCCGGTGATCGCGCTGGTGCTCACCGGTTGCGACCGTTCCGACCCGCCGGCTGTCAAGATGGAACGCGCTGCTGAGGAGCTGGTCAAAGAGGTCGAAGGGGAGAACCTGCCTCAGCAAGCAGCTGGCCCCTTCGCGCCGCGCGATGAATGCACCGATCAGCCGGGCGCGGCAGAATTTCTGTCGCAGCTTCGCCGTGCCATTCGCGATCGCGATGCCGAAAGCGTGGCCGCCCTGGCGGCAGAGGACGTGCGGCTGACGGTCCTGGACGATGCGGGCCGCGCTCGTTTCGTGGAATTGCTGGATGCCAGCGGCGGAGAGCGCTGGAGTGCGCTCGACGACCTGCTCGAGCTCGGCTGCGCGTCGGATGGTGCGACCATGACCATGCCGTATTTCGCAGCGCAGGAAATCGCCGGAGAATGGATGGAAACGGCTATCGTTACCGGTGAGGATATTCCAGTCTACGAAGCGCCGGACGCGAGTTCGCCCGATATCGCCCGCTTGTCCTGGGAAGCCGTTAGGCGTGTCGACAACACCTCGGACGGCATGGCGGCGGTCACCTGGTCCGAGGAGGGGACGGGAAGGCCACGCGAAGGCTTTATCCGCAGCGAAAACCTGCGTTTGCTGGCTGATTACGAATTGGGCGTCTCGCGGCGCAACGACCGCTGGCGTATCACACATTTCGTGCAAGGCGACTAGCTCTCCAGCGAGGCAAGCACCTCGTACCCCAGCACCGCCGCCGCCACAGCGGCGTTGAGCGAGTCCGCCCGCCCGCGCATCGGCATCGTTACGCGCAGGTCGCATGCCGCCTCGTAGTCCTCCGGCAGGCCGCGCGACTCGTTGCCGACCAGCACGAAGCACGGCGCTGTATAGGGCGCGCCGCGGTGGGGAACGGCATCGCGCAGGCTCGCAGCGACGAGCTGTCCTTCGCCGCCTCTCAGCCAGCCGATGAATTCCTCCCACGGTGCGCGGGCCAGCTTCTGCGTGAATACTGCGCCCATGCTCGCCCGCACAGCCTCGACGCTGAAGGGGTCCGCGCAGTCGTCCACCAGGATCAGCCCGCCAGCGCCGATGGCATCGCCGGTGCGCAGCATGGTGCCGAGATTGCCGGGATCGCGCAGCGCTTGCGCGACCAGCCAGATGGGCGCTGCGCTGCGGTCGAGCGCGGTCAGCGAGGTGTCGAACTCCGCGAACACGCCGACAACGCCCTGTGGATTGTCCTTACCCGTAATCTTGGAGAGAATATCGGGCGTGGTCTTTACGATCTCACCGCCCGACGCCTCCACTGCCTGTTCCAGCGCGCGGAGCAGCGGATGCGGATCGCGCGCCTGCGCCATCACCAGAATTTCCGGCACCCGCCCGCTTTCGCGCGCGTCGGTCAGCAGGCGCAGCCCTTCGGCGAGGAACTTGCCCTCGCGCTTGCGGTGCTTCTTCTCGCGCAGGGAGCGCAGATATTTGACCGTAGGATTGGAAAAGCCGGTGATTTCGCGGCGCATTATCGCCGCGCCTATTCTTCGCCGAAGCCGGTTTCGACCAGCGCGGAAAGCTCCGCCAGCCGTTCTTGCGCGGCATCGCCCTCTACCCGCAGGGTCACGGTGTCACCCTTCGCCGCGCCTAGCATCATGAGGCCGAGGATCGAGGTGCCGAGCGCTTCGTGACCATCCTTGGCAACAACAACCTTGCTGCCGTCCATTTCCGCCGCCGCGGCGACGAATTTGGCGCTTGCCCGGGCATGCAGCCCGCGCTTGTTGACGATGACGAGATCCCGGCTGTGTCCGCTCACGCTCGTGCTCCCCCTCAGGCGTGCTGTCCCAGAAACTCCGACGCGACCGTTATGTAATTGCGCCCGGCATCGCGCGCCGCCTGCGCCGCATCCGCCAGCGTCATTTCCTTGCGTGCACCGGCAAGACGGATGAGCATCGGAAGGTTGATACCGGCGATCACCTCGGTTTTGCCCGCTTTCAGCAGCGAAATGGCGAGATTGGACGGCGTCCCGCCGAACAGGTCCGTCAGCAGGATCGCACCGGCGCCGCTATCGACCGTCCTGATCGCCTTGGCGATGTCCTTGCGGCGGCGTTCCATGTCGTCATGGGGGCCGATGCAGATCGTGGCGACCGCATCCTGCTGGCCGACGACATGCTCCATCGCGGACACGAATTCCTCGGCCAGCCGGCCGTGGGTGACGAGAATAATGCCGATCATCTGGGTTGGCAGCTCTTCGGGTGCGACTCTCTCTCAGGGGCCGGGCGATATGTCACGGATGCTGCGTGCCTTCCACGAGTTCCGCCGCGCGCGACCCCAGATTCCTATGCAGGACCGTGGGCGAAAAGCCCCCATCGCGCAAGACCTGCGCCATCTTCTCTGCCGTGTAGACACTGCGATGTCTCCCTCCGGTACAACCGAAGGCGATATTGACATAGGCCTTGCCCTGATCGGCATAGCGGGGAAGCAGTTCAAGCAGCAGGCTGCGTATCTTGTCGAAGGTGCTGGCGAAGACGGCGCTCTTCTCGATAAATTCCCCGACCGGCGCGTCAAGCCCGGTCTGTTCGCGCAAATCCTCCTGCCAATGCGGATTGTCGAGGAAACGCATGTCGAAGACAAGATCGGCCGTCGGCGGCATGCCGCGCGAAAATCCGAAGCTTGAAACGGTGACGGTCATTTCCCTGGGCGCGGTCTGGCCGAATTGATCGCGGATCGTCTGCTTGAGGTCGTTCGTGGTGAAATCGGTCGTGTCGATAAGCGCGTCGGCCCAGCGCCTGAGCGGGCTGAGCAATTCGCGCTCCGCCGCGATGCCGGAGGAGACCGGCAGATCCTGCGCCAGGAAATGCCGCCGCCGCGTCTCGTTGAAGCGACGTTCCAGCTCGTGCCCGGCGCAATCGAGAAACAGCGTGGTGACGGCGATATCCTCGTCATCGACCATGCTTTTGACTTGTTCGATGACTTCCGACGGCACGAAACCGCGCGTTCTGCAATCGAATCCGATGGCGAGCGAAAAAGATTCGCTGTCCGGTCCGATAAGCCGATCGAGCAGGCGGATGGGAAAATTGTCGATCGATTCCCAGCCGAGATCCTCCAGCTCCCGCAACGCGGTGCTCTTGCCCGCGCCGAGCATGCCGGTGACAAGGAGAATGCGCTGCCGCGCCAAAGAGGCTGTGTCGGCCATCAGCAGGCGATGTAGCGTGGCTGCAACAAAAGTGAAGTGAATGCGCTATTGCGCATCGTCGTCGATCCCGTGGATTTCCAGCGCGGCTTCGGTCCGAAGGGCGAGGGCGGGGGTGTCGGGATAGAGATCGATCTGAGGCAGGGACTGCCCGAGAAGCGTCGCTTCCGCCACGCCCAGAGGCAGCCGTTCGGCATCGGCGGTAAGGTGGATGAGTATCGCCAGAGGCGCGGATGTCGTCGGCACTTCCAGCAGTCCGACATTGCGGATTTCGATCAGGCCTTCGGTATTGGGCGGTGGCGAGGCGACGATGCGCTGCGTGTCCGGATCGACTGCCACGCTCACGCCGTCATCGCCGACGAGATCACCGCCGCGATCGAGCAAGGCCAGGGCGAGGGAGGATTTCCCGCTGCCGGGCTCTCCACTGATGAGAATGCCGCGTCCACGCATCGCGACGCAGCTGACATTGGCGAGCACTTCGCTCATTCGCAAATCCCCTCATCCGGCCTACTCATGCGGCGGGCAAGTCGAGGACCAGCCGCGCACCGCCCAGTTCGCATGGATTTTGATCCACACTGAGCGAGCCGTCATGCGCTTCGGCGATCGTGCGTCCGATGGCGAGACCGAGGCCGCTGTGATTGCCGAAATCCTCGTCCTCCGGTCGCTGCGAATGAAAGCGCCGGAAGACCTTTTCGCGCTCGCTTTCCGCAATGCCCGGGCCTTCATCGCACACGCTGGCGCGGACACGGTCGTCGCCGCGCTCGACGCGGATCAAAATGCGCCCGCCTTCCGGCGAGAAGGAGACGGCATTGTCGAGCAGGTTTTCCGCAACGCGCTCCAGCCGTATGGGCACGCCCATCACCAGCGGTGATCCATCGCCCTGCTGCACGTCCACTTCGCAAGTGCCGGTTTCGCCGCGATCGCGCTTGCGAGCGACGACGTTGATGAACAGTTCCGCCAGATCGACCGCTGCGAACGTCGCGCGGCTGAGTTCGGCATCGATGCGGCTTGCTTCCGAGATTTCGGTCACCAGCCGGTCTATCCGGCGCACGTCGTGGGCCGCGACATCGACCAATTGCGCGCGCACCTCCGGATCCTCGACCTTGGACAGGGATTCTGTCGCGCTGCGCAAGCTCGCCAGCGGGTTCTTGATTTCGTGGGCGACATCGGCGGCGAATGCTTCGACTGCGTCGATGCGATGGCGCAAGGTGGCGGTCATGTCCGAAACCGCCCGGGCGAGCAGGCCAATCTCGTCCCGCCGCTCGTCCATTCGCGGCACTTCTACCTCGCGGGAGCGTCCCTGCCGCACCCGGCTTGTGGCAAGGACGAGGCGGCGCAGCGGGTCGATGATCGTGCTGGCGAGGTAGAGAGAGAGCACGGTCGAGACGAGAAGCGCGAGGAGGATGATCGTCATGAGGCTGGTGCGCGCGGAGCGGACGGCCTGAGTGATGTCGACCGCGTTGCGCGTGGTCAGCAGCGTGGCGCCGTTCACCCCAACTGGCGCGGCAGCATTGATGACTGGCGTTCCATCCGGCGCGCGGCGCAACTCGATCTGCGACAAACCCTGCTGACGCACACGCGCGACTTCCGGCCAGGCGTCGGCACCCCTGTCTTCCGGCTCGACATATGCGGGCGCAGATGGCGCGCCGACCACGACGTTGACGGCATTGTCCGTCCAGCGAGCGAGGTCTTCGAGAAACGGCTCGGCTATCGGATCGTCGAAGGTGAAGCTGGGCTCGTCCAGATCGAAGCTGTCCGCGATCAGTTCACCTTCGGGATCGT
Organism: Aurantiacibacter aquimixticola; assembly: GCF_003605475.1. Lineage (NCBI taxonomy): Bacteria > Pseudomonadati > Pseudomonadota > Alphaproteobacteria > Sphingomonadales > Erythrobacteraceae > Aurantiacibacter > Aurantiacibacter aquimixticola. The sequence goes on from NZ_RAHX01000001.1 coordinate 286,639, forward strand.
ACATGCGCAGTCGCATGCTCTGTTCGCGGCCGATCTGGCTGAGCAGGGCCTCCTGACGCTCTCCCGTCGCACCCGCCAGCGCCTCGGCGGTGATCTGCGCCTCGATGCGAGCCAGCTTGAAACGTTCGTCGAGCAGCTGGCGGCGGTAGGAATCGAGGAAGAACAGGCTGCCCGCCAGCACCAGCAACGGGATCAGATTAACGGCAAGGATACGCTTGGTGAGCGACGTGCCAAATGGAAAAGCGAGCCGCTCCAGTCGACTTGCCGCCGCGCCGCTGTCAGCCATCGGAGAAGCTGTAACCCGCGCCGTAAAGCGTCTCGATCGCGCCGAATTCGGGATCGACGCTACGGAATTTGCGCCGCAAGCGCTTTATGTGACTGTCGACGGTGCGATCGTCGACGAACACATCGTCCGGGTAGGCGGCATCCATCAGCTGGTTGCGGCTTTTGATGACGCCGGGGCGCTGGGCCAATGCTTCGAGGATGAGAAACTCGGTGACGGTCAGGCTTACCGCGCGCCGGTCCCAGGTCACCTGGTGGCGCGCCGGGTCCATCGACAGGCGACCGCGCACGATCATGTCCGTTGCGCTTGGATTGTCTTCACCGGAAGCGGGCGGGGCAGGCTCGTGCCCCTCCTCCAGCGGCGCGGCACGGCGCAAGATCGTGCGGATGCGAGCGAGCAGGAGGCGCTGGCTGAAAGGCTTGGCGATGTAGTCGTCCGCGCCCATCGCCAAGCCGGCTTCCTCGTCCTCTTCCTGATCCTTGCTCGTAAGGAAAATTACCGGAAGATCGGACGTGGCGCGCAGTTTCTGCAGCAATTCCATGCCGTCCATGCGCGGCATCTTGATGTCGAACACGGCCAAGTCTGGCGGGTTGGTTTGCAGGGCCGCCAGCGCCGCCTCACCATCGGAGTAGACGCGTGTGGCGTAACCCTCCGCCTGCAGCGCAATGGAAAGAGTGGTAAGGATGTTGCGGTCGTCATCGACCAGCGCGATCACCCGCTGGTGTTCGCCGGGCACGGGCCCGTCGGGCGCGCTTTCGCCATCCTGCATGGTGTCGTGATTCGGTTCCGTCATCGTGATGTGAACGGGCGTAACTTTTCGCGGCGGTTTTCACAACGCCGCACGCAGCAATCCCACCGGAAAACCGGTCTGCCTGCATGTGAACGATAACATGTCGTGATGATTGTGATCTGGCGCGTCCAGCAAATTGACGCGGCAAATTCAGGCCCCTATGCGCGGCGAAGAAAAGTCACGCATACGAATGCGTAGCTCTGTGATTCCGCGTTCCGAGGAGACTGTTTCCGTGTCCGTTCCGCTTTCCGTTTCGCTGTCCGATCAAGGCATTGCGACCGCCGCCACCATCCACGCGAATCTCGGCACCGCCGCGCTGGTCGAGCACGCCATCGCCAACGGCGAAGGGCGGCTCGCCAAGCATGGCCCGCTCGTCGTGGAGACGGGCAAGCACACCGGACGCAGCGCGAAAGACAAGTTCATCGTGCGCGATGGGGAGACCGAGGACACGGTGTGGTGGGACAACAATGCCAGCATGTCGCCCGAACACTTTGCCGCGCTGAAAGCGGACTTCATGGCGGCGTTGGGCGAAAAAGACACGCTCTACGTCGCGGATCTGTTCGGCGGCTCCCAGCCGGAGCACCGCGTACGCGTGCGGGTGATCAATCAATTCGCCTGGCATAATATGTTCATCCGCACGATGCTCTGCCGCCCGACGGCTCAGGAGCTCGAGGGCTTCGATCCCGAATACACCGTAATCGACCTGCCGGACTTCAAGGCGAACCCCGGCCGTCACGGAACGCGCGGCGAAACTGTGATTGCGGTCAACTTGTCGGAAAGGCTGATCCTGATCGGCGGCACGCATTACGCCGGTGAGATGAAAAAGAGCGTCTTCGGCATTCTCAATTATCTGCTGCCGCCAAAGGGCGTCATGCCGATGCATTGCAGCGCCAATGTGGGGCCGGACGGAAAGACGGCGGTGTTCTTCGGACTGTCGGGCACGGGCAAGACGACGTTGAGCGCCGATGCCAGCCGCACGCTGATCGGCGATGACGAGCATGGCTGGTCCGACACCGCAGTCTTCAATTTCGAAGGCGGCTGCTACGCCAAGATGATCCGCTTGAGCGAAGAGGCCGAGCCTGAAATCTACGCGACCACGAAGATGTTCGGTACGGTCCTCGAAAACGTGGTGATGGACCCGGACACGCGCGAGCTCGATTTCGACGACAACTCGCTCGCCGAGAACAGCCGCGGGGCCTACCCGATCGATTTCATTCCCAACACGTCGGAAGAAAATCTTGGGCCCGTGCCGAGCAATGTCGTGATGCTGACCGCCGATGCATTCGGCGTATTGCCCCCGATCGCGCGGCTGACGCCGGACCAGGCAATGTATCATTTCCTGTCGGGCTACACCGCGAAAGTGGCGGGCACCGAGATCGGCGTGACCGAGCCGGAAGCGACTTTCAGCACTTGCTTCGGTGCGCCGTTCATGCCGCGCCATCCGAGCGTGTATGGCAATCTGCTGAAAGAGCGCATCGCCAAGGGCGGTGTGCAATGCTGGCTACTCAACACCGGCTGGACAGGCGGCAAATACGGAACGGGCAGCCGCATGCCGATCAAGGCGACGCGCGCCCTGCTGAACGCAGCGCTCGACGGCAAAATGGATAAGGTCCAGTATCGCAAGGATCCCAATGTCGGCTTCGACGTACCGGTCAGCGTGCCGGCCCTGGCCGCGGCGGGCGTCGATCAGTCCATTCTCGATCCGCGCAGCACTTGGGACGATCCGGAAGCCTATGATCGTCAGGCCGAAAAGCTCGTCCAGCTCTTCGTGGACAATTTCCAGCCCTTTGCCGCACATGTCGACGAGGGCGTGCGCCAGGCCGCGCCCGGTGTGGAAGCGCAGACCGCCTGATTTCAAGGCCTTACGTTTGGAGAGGAGAGCCCCGCCCGGTTTCGCGACCGGAGCGGGGCTTTTTCTCGGCACAATTCGCGCGCACAAACGTCAATCCGGCAGACATTCAGGAGACACGACCGATGAGTATTTTCGACCAGATCAAGAACGCCGCCCACAATCACCCCACCGTCAAGAACATGGCGGAGAAGATGGGCATCGATCAGGAAGATGCGGAAAAGGCCATCGCCGCGCTGACCGAAGGACATCAGGCCGAGGGCGATACACTTGACGTCGCGGCCGACAAGAGCGGTCTCGACAAGGGCATGCTAAGCCAGGTGATGGAGCATGTGGGCGGCGAAGGATCGCTGACCGGCTTCATGCAGATGCTTGACAAGGATCATGACGGCAATCCGCTGAACGACATCGCCGGCATGGCCAGCGGCCTGTTCGGCAAGAAGTAATGAGCCTCGCAAACATCCTGCAGCAGACCGGCGTCATCGAAAGCATGGCGCGAGAGCTGAATATCGATCAGCAGACCGCGCGCGTAGGCGCCGGTGCGCTGCTGCCTGCCATCGTCGCCGGCATGGGGCGCAGCTCCACCGGCGGTGCGGGCGGGGATGCGCTGGGCGGCCTTGGCGGGCTGGCCGGCGCGATCCTTGGTGGTGGCGGTGCCAGCGGCGGCGGTTTGCTCGACGCGGTGCTCGGCACCAAACCGACGCCGGTTCAGCAGGGCAACGACATTCTCGGCACAATTTTCGGGAACAAGGATGTCAGCCGTTCGGTCGCAGGCGAAGTCGCCTCCGTCACCGGGCTGGACGAAGGGCTGCTGAAGAAAATGCTGCCGATCCTGGCGATGGCGGTGGCGGGCTATCTCGCCAAGCAGGCGACGCAGGGCGATGGCACGCCCGGCGGCGCAGGCGCGGGCCCGCTCGGCGGGATCCTCGGCTCGATCATCGGCGCAATGGCGAAGCGCTAACCGCTCTGGCGGCCGATATACCGCTCGACATTGCGACCAAGCACATCGAGCGGGGCGTTGCCGCCTTCGACCACGGCGAGGTTGAAATCGCGCAGGTCGTAGGCGCCGCCTAGCGCCCGGCTCGCCATGTCGCGCTGCCGCAGGATTTCGAGCTTGCCGACCATGTAGCCGGTCGCCTGGCCGGGCCAGCTGCAATAGCGATCGATCTCGTTGGTCGTCTCCGCCACGCCGACGCCGCTATTGGTGTGGAAATAGTCGATCGCCCGCTGCCGCTCCCAGTTCTTGGCGTGCAGGCCGGTATCGACCACAAGCCGGATCGCGCGATACGCCATCGCCTGCAAATAGCCGAGCTTCCACGCCGGATTGCCATCGTAGGCGCCTAGCTCGACCGCCAGCTGCTCGGCGTAGAGCGCCCAGCCTTCGGAGAAGGCATTGAAGGCGAGGATCGCGCGGATAAGCGGCAGCTGGTTCGAATATTCGCCTTCCCACACATGGCCAGGAATCGCCTCGTGATGGGTAAGCGTCGGCAAGTCGTAACGGCGATGCAGATCGGTATCGCGCAGATTGATCCAGAAGGTGCCGGGGCGCGATCCGTCGACCGCCGGAGCGCCGCCATAGGCGGTGGGCGCGCCAAGCTCCTCGTTCGGTGGAATGCGCTTCACCTGCACTTCGGGGTCCACTACGCGGGCAAAGGCGCGGGGCATCTGGCCACGGATATATTCGATGCGCTGCTCGAGAAATTCCATGATCTCCGCGCGGCCCGCATCGCCCTCTGCAAATTTGAACCGGTCGTCCTGCGACAGCTGGATCATGCGCTGGCCCGGATTGCCCTCGGTATAGCCGAGCGTGCGCAGGATCGGGTCCATCTCGGCATGGATATCGGCCAGCGTGTCGATGCCCAGCTGGTGAATCTCATCCGGTGAGAGGTTGGTGGTGGTGGAGGACTTCAGGCTCCAGCGATACCAGTCCTCTCCGTGGGGCTGGGCCGACATGCCGGGCGCGCTATCCGCCATCGCGGCTTGTGTGCGGAGCTCGGCCAGTTGCGCCTCGAGAGCGGGCGCGACCTGGCCGGTGACGATATCCTGCGCGCGCGCCTGCCAGGCTCCGGCAATGCCCTCTTCATTGGTGCGGCGCACGAGCGATTCCACCAGAGCGCCGCCTTTCATTGCATCGGTCAGCTGCCGTTCCATCTGGTCCATTGCGCGGGCGAGCAGGAAGTCGGGAGGGACGACGCCCATGGCGCGCGCCGCCTGCATCCGGGACAATTCGCCGGCAAGCACGCCGGGTATCTCTTCCAGCCGCGACACATATGCCTCGGCATCGGCCTCGTCCCGGATGGGATGATCGGAATCGAGCGCGCGCGGCAGGTCGATATAGGCGCCGACATTCTGGATGACGGGGTAGGGCGCGGTGCGCCAGCTGCCGACAGGGATGTCGCCAAAGGGCAGGTCGAACCCTTCGATGGCTGTCGCATAGGCGCTTTCGACCACTTCGAAACTGGTGCGCGTTGCGGGATCGAGTGCGGTCTTGTCGAAAGCGCGGGCGCGGGCGAGATCGTTTCGCAAGGTTGCCGCATAGGCTTCCTGCCCGGCTTCGGAAGAATTGCCGAGACGGCTGCGTAGCGCTGCGTAATCGCCCGTATCGACGCCGAGGCTCGACGCCCGCAGCGGCTCGTGGCTCAGCAGATTATACGCGAACTGATCGAGCAGTGCTTCCGCTGTGAACTGACTGGCCGAGGCAGGCACGGTCGCGCAGCCGGGCAGGACGGTGAGCGCGGTGGTTGCGCCGAGCGCTCCAACAAAGGAGCGACGGGAAAGCGACAGGTCTGTGATGTTGTGCATGACAGGAGTGGTCGCCCAAGCCGTGGCTTCCGTCAAGCGCGCGTGCGCGTTACACCGCCGCCATGTTCGACCTGATCGTCTCGCTCGTCATCCTCACCGCGCTGGCCCTGATCGCGGGGGCCGTCTTCCTGCTGAAGCGCGGCAATCGCAAGCAGGCGGTGCTGATGGGTATCCTGGCGCTGGTGATGGTCGCCAATGTCGCGATCTGGCTGGCACCCACGGAAAGCGGCGGGTCGCTGGCCGACGCCGCCGCCTCCGGGGAGGAGTAGCCTACTCAGGTATCTGCCAGCGCACGCTGCCATTATACGTGCCGACCACCTGCGCGCCCGAACTGTCCGTCGCCGCATCGAAACGCGCGCGGCTTTGGATGAGGCGGCACGTCGCGCGGTCCAGGCTCGAATGACCAGTGCTCTGCGTAATCTCGCAGCTATTCACCCGGCCATTGCTGCCGATGACGAGGCGATAGCGCGCCGTGCCCTCACGCTCGCGGCGCAGATCGCTGTTCGAATAATCGTCATTGGTGATCCAACCCGCGGGGCCGTTGCGCGGCACGGCGCCGACCGGCGTGAAGGACGGCGCCGGGCTTGGCGTGATGACCGGGCCGGGTTCCGCAGTCGGGATCGGCTTCGGCACCGGCACGCGCACCGTCTCCGTCGGCAAATCGCGTATCGGCTCCACCGGGATATTCGTGGGTTTGTCGAAAATGATGGGCGGCTTGGGCGCGGTCACCGTGGAGGGAGGCTGCGAAGTCTCGGGCGGCGTCTCGGGCGTTTCTTCCGGGAGCGGCGGCAATGGCTCGACCACCACGGTGCCTGTGAATTCCGGCGTCGGCGGCGCGATCACTCCGGTCACGGCAAGGCCGGTGACGAGCCCCGCGCCCAGCAAGGCGTGAATGGCGATCACCGAAACGGCGGCCTTTGCCCTGTCACCTGCATCAGGTGTAGCATTGGCATAGGACATGACGAACTCTCCTCTTGCTGCGACCCGCTCGTGCGAGGCATGTTATACTGTTACATTAGCGAGAGATTTTCGCAAAGGCAAGCCTGCGCGGAAAATCACGCTGCAAGCCGCAGAAAAGCTTAAGAAATCGCTGTCCGACGCGCGCCGGTCAGGTAATCGGGCAGCTCGGATCGAGGCGGAAGTCGAGATAATTGTCGACCGACTTCATCAGCTCGTCCTGCTCGTTCTCGAAGAAGTGGTTCGCGCGCGGGATTTCGTCATGATGGATCGTGATATGCTTTTGCGTGCGCAGCTTTTCGACCAGTTTCTCGACCGCTTGCGGCTGCACGACCGTGTCGGCGGTGCCCTGGACGAAGATGCCCGATGCGGGGCAGGGGGCGAGGAAGCTGAAATCGTACATGTTCGCAGGGGGCGCGATGGAGATGAAGCCGCGGATTTCCGGACGGCGCATCAGCAGCTGCATGCCGATCAGCGCGCCGAAGCTGACGCCCGCGACCCACGTAACCTGCGCTTCGGGATGAATCTGTTGCACCCAGTCGAGCGCACTGGCCGCATCGGAAAGCTCGCCGATGCCATTGTCGAAGCTGCCCTGGCTGCGGCCCACGCCGCGAAAATTGAAGCGCAAGGTCGCAAAGCCGCGATTGACAAAGGTCTTGTAAAGCCTCTGCACGATCCGGTCGTTCATCGTGCCGCCGCCTTGGGAATGCGGATGCAGGATCATGGCGACGGGTGCGCGCGGGCGCGGACCGGGGCTGAAACGACCTTCGAGGCGGCCTTCGGGGCCGGGAAAAATAACGTGCGGCATGGGCGGGTTTGGCCTTGGCAGTGTGTGGTTTCTCGCGCGACTGGCGCGGCGGAAGTCGGCGGCTATATAGGCATAATGCCGCGTTTCGCAATTTCCTTTCCATGACCCGTATCTATCTGGACCATGCCGCGACTTCCCCGCTGCGCCCTGAAGCGCGCAGCGCGGTGGAGGAGGGCTTTGCTATGTGGGCCAATCCGTCTTCCCCGCATGCCGAGGGGCGCAAGGCGCGCGCGGCGCTGGAAGATGCGCGCGATCGCTGCAAGGGCGCGCTGGGATGGCAGGGGGAGCTGATCTTCACCAGCGGCGCAAGCGAGGCGGCGGCGCTGGCCCTGCACCACGCAAAGGCGGGAGCGCGGCTGGTGAGCGCGGTGGAGCATGACTGCATCCTCGGCACCGTACCCGACGCGGAGCGGCTGCCTGTGCGGCCTGATGGTGCGCTCGATGTGGAAATGCTCGCCGAGGCCGTGCAACGAGAGCGGCCGCTGGTGGCCGTACAGCATGTCAATTCCGAGACCGGCAATCGGCAGAACCTCGCGGCCATCGCAAATGTCGTCGGCGAGGCTGGAGGTTTGCTGCTTGCCGATTGCGCGCAAAGCGCCGGAAAGATGCCGCTCCCGCCCTGCGACATGGCCATAATTTCGGCGCACAAGTTCGGCGGCCCCATCGGCATGGGCGCGCTGCTGGTGCGCGATCATGCGATGCTGAAGCCGGTCGGCGGACACGAGCGTGGCTATCGGCGCGGTACGGAGAACCTGCCGGGCGCACTCGGCATGGCGGCAGCTTTGGACGCGGTGGGGGGCGACTACTCGGCGGCCAGCTTCGATCCCCTGGCGCGAGCCGTGCGCGATCTGGGCGGCACATGGCTGGGAGACCAGCTGGCCGACCCCACACCCTATGTCGCGGCGCTCGCCATGCCCGGCATGAGCGCGACGGCGCAGGTCATGCGGTTCGACATGCTGGGTCTTGCAGTGTCGCAGGGCAGCGCCTGTTCCAGCGGCACGATGAAAACCAGCCACGTTCTGGGCGCGATGGGCCTCGAGGACGCACTTGCAGCGCGCACGATCCGGGTTTCCATTGGCTGGAATACAACGCAACAGGAACTCGATGCCTTCGCACACGCTTGGGCAGGACTGGCATGATCTATCTCGACCATCAGGCGACCACGCCGCTTGCACCCGAAGCCCGCGACGCCATGATGACGTGGCTCGACACAGCGGATGGAAGCGGCTTCGGCAATCCGCACAGCCCGCACCGCATGGGCAGGCAGGCGGCTGCGGCCATCGACTTCGCGCGCGATCAGGTGGCGGCGCTGCTGCCTGCCGGTGGCCGCGTGATCTTCACCGGCAGCGCGACCGAGGCGTTGAATCTGGCCATGCGCGGAACGCGCGGGCGCGGTGGGGAAGGCGGCGCGATCTCCGTCTCCGGCATCGAACATTCAGCGGTGTGGGACACCGCCGAGACGCTGGGCAAGCGCCACGTCCTTAACGTCGCCGCGAATGGACAGTGCAACACCAACCAGTCGCTGCCGAAAGACACGCGTCTGGTCTGCGTGATGCAAGTCAATAACGAGATCGGAACGATCCAGCCGACGGTCGAATGGCATCGCAAGGCCAAGGCGGAAAACGCGCTGTTTCTGTGCGATGCGGTGCAAAGCTACGGCAAGATCGAGGTGACGGGCGCGGACATGATCGCGATCTCCGCACACAAGATCTACGGCCCGAAGGGCATCGGCGCGCTCTGGGTGCGCGATGGTATCGAGCTCAGGCCGGAGATCACCGGCGGCCTTCAGGAAGGCGGGGTGCGATCCGGCACGCTCAGTCCGGCGCTTTGCGCAGGCTTCGGCGCGGCGGCGAAGGAAGCGAAGGATCGCATGGCGCAGGACGCCGAGCATCACGAGGATCTGTGGACGCTGGCGCGCGACATGTTTGCCAGCAATTGGGCGCTCAACGGGGATGAGGACACGCGCTGGCACGGCAATCTCAACGTCCGGCGCAAGGGCCTCGATGTCTCGCGCCTGATGAGCGACTGCCGCAATGTCATGTTCTCCGCAGGCAGCGCCTGCGCCAGCGGATCGGGCAAGCCGAGCCAGGTGCTCAAAGCCATCGGCCTATCGGACGAAGCGGCGAAGAATTCCATCCGCATCGGCTGGGGCCGCTATACGTCGCGCGAGGACCTGGAAAAGGGTGTCGGCGAAATCCTCAAGGCGGCGAACAGCCAGTGAAGGTCCAATTCATCACGCGCGACGGGGACAGGGTCTTAGCCGAAGCCACTGCGGGCGAAGATCTGCTGCGCGTGGCACAGGGTGCAGGCATGCCTCTGGAGGGAACATGCGAGGGGCAGATGGCCTGCTCCACCTGCCACGTGATCGTCGCGCGCGATTGGTTCGGCAAATTGCCCGAAGCGAGCGAGGAGGAAGAGGACATGCTGGACCTTGCCGCAAACGTGCAGGCCACCAGCCGCCTCTCCTGCCAGATCCTGCTTGACGAGACGCTCGACGGCCTGACCGTGAGCATCCCGTCCGACAGCGTCGACGCGCGGGGCTTCTAAGCCTCGGCAGGCCCTTTCAGCCGGGCCTTTGCCCAGCGCACGCCATACACACCGGCAGCAACTGGCAGACCGATCGTCGCGATGACGATGGCAAAGGCCAGCATCCAACCCAGGACCGTCCCGATGGACGAAATGGCGCTGGCGGCGGGCGCCAGTATCTCGCTCGTCGTCGCGGGAGCGGCGGCGCTGGCATAGTCGATATTGATCCGCGTGTAGGCGACGCGGCCGCGCATTTCCTCCAGCCAGCTGCGCGCCTGGTCGATCTCTTCATTGATGCGCGCGACGGAGCGCTCGGCCTCGACCAGCTCTTCGACACTGCCATTGCGGGTGCGAAGCACGTCCATCATCCGATCGCGAAGGGCGATGCGACTGCGCAGACGCGCCTCGGTGTCGATCATATTCTTCGAGAGGTCTTGGCCTGTGATCGCATGCGTCACCTGCTCGCCGCCCGCGGTTTCCGCCGCGCCGCTGAGGTCGGAGCCAAAACTTCGGGCCTGGTCTGCTATCACCGCGAGTTCGAGCCTGCCCGACGCGTAACCGTCCTCCACGCTGCCGGAATGGCTCTGCGAGACGATCTGGCAAACATAAGGTCCGCGAGCCTCGCACATGTCGGCGTGGCGTAATTGCAGGTCTGCAATGTCTTCGGCGGGAAGGCGAAAGCCGTATTCGTAAATGTAAGACATTTTCGGAAGATTGACCGGGATGTCCGGTCGGCTTTCCAGCGTGGCGATATCGGCTGATGCAGGCGGGGCGCTGGCGGCTTCGTACTGCAGCACGCTTTCAGCCGCCACGTCGGTCTCGGCCATGTCGACGCTATCGCCATATTCGGCCTGCTCGCTACACGCCGCAAGAGCCAGACACGCCACCGCTACGCCACTTAAGAAAATCCTCTGCCGCATTTTGGCCTCCTTTTTGCCTTATTGTCGCCATAATTGAGGCAAGCGAGGCAAAATGGCAAGCACCATCGCGCGCCGGAGCGGCCGGAGCTGCTGATATTTTCCGTAATTCAGTATGTTAGCCGCTTAGTCGCGCGGCTGGTCCACCCGCACTTCGCGCTCCCGTTTCAGGAAGGCTGGGCCGATATCGCGCTCCGCCGAAGCGTCGAGTCGCGCAGCAAAGGCGAGCATGTGTTCGCGGATGCGGCATTCGAGCTTCCAGCCGCTCTTCGGATCAGATGCCCGTGCCAGGAAACGCACCCGCATCGCCTGGGCATCGTGGCTGATGACTTCGCACGCGGCGTCTTCCACGTCGATGACGCCGTCGTCCTCTTTGGCGAAGTCGCAGAATTCCTCGCGGAGCTTCGCGACATCGGCGCGGCTGTCGAATTCGCACTCGGCGCGCACGATCAGGCTGGCATCCTGCCGCGTCCAGTTTTCGAAACTGTCATCGGTAAAGTCGCTGACCGGCGCGATCAGCCGCTTTTCATCGGCAGTGCGAAGCCGCAAATGGGTGAAACCGATCTTTTCGACATAGCACCATTTGCCATCGTAATGGATCGCATCGCCGATCCGCGCGGTCTGGGCGAAAGCGATTTGCACGCTCGCCATGATGTCGCCCAGCGCCTTGCGCCCGGCAAATACCAGCACGAGGCCGAGCACGCCCGCCGATGCCATGATCGAGAAGCCGAGCGTCGTCGAGAGGTCGCTCGCCACCAGCAGGAAGCCCACGCCACCGAGCATCACGATCGCGGTAATGATACGGCGAATGGCGCTGAGCCGGGTGTAGAAATTGCGATCCTCGTAATTTTCTGGCGCTTCCAACTTGGCTGAGCGGCGGCTTGTGGCAAGATCGAACAGCGCCTCCATCACGGAAAGCACGATGCCGATCACCGCAAAGACGATCAGCAGCAATTGCAGCGGGTCGAGAATGTCGCGCACTGGACCTGAGAGGCGAAAGAAGGTCGCGCGAACAAGCGCGATCGTCCCGGCAAAAGCCAGCAGCGTGAGCGGGATATGGACGGCGGAAAGGATGCTGCCGAGCTTGGTATCGCCTTCCACACCTTCCCGCAGCCGCGAGATGGCCTTGTAAGTGAGCGCCGCGGCCAATCCGCCGGCCAGCAGGATGATCGGCAGTGCAACGACTTCCCACCAGGCCAGCGTCAGGAATGCCTGCTTTCGCGCCCAGTCGGGCAGGGCGCGCTCGAAGCCTGTCGGTCCGTAATAACCATAGAGCTCGGGAACATTGTCCACCGTCTGGCGACTGAAAACCCACACCGGCTCGCCGCCTTCGGGCTGCAGGCGAGCGATGCGCATGGGGTATAGGCGGCTGTTCAGCGCGAGCCGCGCCACGGTGAGCGAGCGGCGCGGCGTCCCCGCCATCGGGTCGTCCTTGCTGCTCTGCGTATCGACGGCGTCGGGGCGATCGGGCAGGTCCGTCCAGCTTATGGAGACCGAGCGGTGGAGCAGATCGTAAAGCTGTGCGGCATAGAGTTCGCGCGCGGTCTGATCGGGATCGTCGAGAGCGTCGAAGTCGAGCGCTGCAGCCGCTGTCTGCCAGTCTTCCACTTCGCCTGCCGCCATGAAGCTTTCGACAAGGCCGCGCGGTGTTTCGAGGTCGAGCGGATTGTCACCCGGCGCTTCGCCATTCTCCAGCGTGTCGACTTCGTAAACGTACGGATCCGGCGCGGCGGCCACGTCGCGATCGTCCTGCGCGGCGAGAGGTATCGATATGGCCGCAAGCAAGGCCAGCGCGACTGCGGCAAAGAACGATGCGGCGATGCGTGTCATGAAATTCCCCTTGCCCGCCAAATGCACGAATCCTGCGATGGGTCCGGTCCCGGAACGCAAAAGGCCCCACCGCTTCTTCAGCGGCGGGGCCATGCAAAGCCCGATATCAGGGAAAGGGGAATATCCCGATCAGGCAGCTTCCATTTCGTTTTCGGTTTCGGCCTGCTTCTCCAGCTGGCTCATGATTGCTTCGCAGAAAGCGGGGATATCGTCGGGGTTGCGGCTGGTGATGATATTGCCATCGACTGCGGCTTCCTCATCCACGATGTCGCCGCCCGCATTCTCGAGATCGGTGCGGATGGAGGGCCAGCTTGTCACTCTCCGCCCATCGATGATGCCCGCTTCGGCGAGCATCCACGGGCCGTGACAGATCGCGGCGATCGGCTTGCCCGCCGCGTCGAAATCGCGAACCAGCTGGACGGCCTTGTCTTCCATCCGCAAGATATCGGGATTGATCTGGCCACCGGGCAGGACGAGCGCGTCAAAATCGCTTTCCTCTGCCTCGGCCAGTGTCAGATCGACCGTGACGCTGTCGCCCCAGTTTCCATCGTCCCAGCCCTTGATGCTGTCCTCTTCCGGGCTGACGACGACCACCTCGTAACCGTTCTTTTCGAGCGTTGCCTTCGGCTGCTCGAGTTCCGACTGTTCGAAGCCGTTGGTGGCCAAAATCATTACGCGTTGCGGCATGTCGCAAATTCCTTCGCTTGAGAGTTTCCTTGATCCGATAACGCATGGGGAAATCGCTGCGTTCCGCGCTGTCCGGTGGGCCGTGACGGTGATAGGGCGAGCCGCATGGCAGAGACCGAGAACAACATTGCGGGCCCGGAGGATGACGGGCAGGGCATCATTCGCGAACCCTTCGAAAGCGCGCTTTCGGAACGGTATCTGGTCTATGCGATGTCCACGATCACGGCGCGCTCGCTGCCCGATCTGCGCGATGGTCTGAAGCCGGTCCATCGCCGCCTGTTATGGACGATGCGGCAGCTGCGCCTCGCGCCGGAAAACGCTTTCAAGAAGTCGGCCCGCGTGGTGGGCGACGTCATCGGCAAGTACCACCCGCATGGCGACACGGCGGTCTACGATGCGATGGTGCGCCTCGCCCAGCCGTTCACGCTGCGCTATCCCCTGGTGGAGGGGCAGGGTAATTTCGGCAATATCGACGGCGATAACGCCGCTGCCTATCGCTACACCGAAGCCCGCCTGACCCGCACCGCTATGCAGCTGATGGCTGGGTTGGACGAAGGCACGGTCGATTTCGTCCCGACATATAATGGCGAGGAGGAGGAGCCCGAGCTTATGCCCGGCCTGTTCCCGAACCTGCTGGCCAATGGCGCAAGCGGGATCGCGGTGGGCATGGCGACTTCCATTCCCAGCCACAATGTCGCCGAAGTGCTCGATGCCGCCGAGCTGGTGCTGTTCAACAAGGACGTCACCCACGAAGAGCTGATGGCGGTGTTCCACGGCCCGGATTTTGCGACCGGCGGGCTGGTGGTGGACGGGCCGGACGCCATTTCCAACGCCTACGAGACGGGCCGCGGCAGTTTCCGCGTACGTGGCCGGTTTCATGCGCCGGAGGCGGAAAGTGCGGAGGATAGCGAAGCGGGGATCGAGCGGCAGAAAGGCGGGGGCTACCAGCTCGTCATCAGCGAGATTCCTTACCAGGTGCCCAAGGGCAAGCTGATCGAGCAGATCGCCGCCGCCATATCCGACAAGAAGCTGCCGATCCTGGAGGACGTGCGCGACGAAAGCGACGAGAGCGTCCGCATCGTGCTCGTCCCGCGCAGCCGCAATGTCGACCCGGAACTGCTGAAGGAAAGCGTCTACAAACTCACCGACCTGGAAACGCGTTTCGGCCTCAACCTCAACGTGCTCGACCATACGCGCACGCCGATGGTAATGGGGCTGAAGGAGCTGTTGCAGAACTGGGTCACGCACCAGACGCTGATCCTCCAGCGCCGCACAACGCATCGCCTGGCGAAGATCGCGGATCGGCTGGAGCTCCTCGAAGGCTATATCATCGCCTTCCTCAATCTCGACCGCGTAATCGAGATCATCCGTACCGAGGACGAGCCCAAACCGGTGATGATGAAGGAATTCGGCCTGACCGACCGGCAGACCGAGGCGATCCTCAATATGCGGCTGCGATCCTTGCGTAAGCTGGAGGAGATGCAGCTTCGCACCGAGAAGGATGAGTTGCTGAAGGAGCAGGACGAGCTGGAGAAGCTGCTCGCCAGCCCGGCGCGCCAGAAAACTCGGCTGAAGAAAGATATGGCGGCGCTGCGCAAGGAATATGGGCCCGACACGGCGCTCGGCGCGCGGCGGACCACGATTGCCGAAGCTGCGCCCACGGTGGAGTTCGATCCCAATGCGATGATCGAGAAGGAGCCGGTGACCGTCATCCTCAGCCAGAAGGGCTGGGTACGCGCGGCGAAGGGGCATGTCGATTTGGGGAAGGATGGCGCAGGCGATTTCAAATACAAGGAAGGCGACGCACCGGCCTTTGCGGTACATTGCCAGACCACCGACCGCTTGCTGCTGGTCGGCGACGATGGCCGCTTCTTCACCCTTGGCGCGGACAAGCTGCCCGGGGCACGCGGTTTCGGGGAGCCGGTGCGCAACACGCTCGACATCGATGCCGCCGCGCAGATCATCGCGCTGATCGTCCACGCGAAGGACCGGCAGGTGCTGCTCGCCAGCACGCTGGGCAAGGGCTTCGTCGCCGTGACGGACGAATTGCTCGCCGAAACGCGCAAGGGCCGGCAGGTGGTGAACCTCAAGGGCGATGCGAAGCTCACCGTCGCGCGGCCCGTGGAGGACAGTCACGATCATGTCGCCGTGGTCGGTGAGAACCGCAAGCTCGTCGTCTTCGCGCTGGAGGAAATGCCGGTGATGACGCGCGGGCAAGGCGTGACGCTGCAACGCTACCGCGATGGCGGCCTGTCCGATGCCACCACCTTCACGCTGGCCGATGGGCTGAGCTGGGCGATGGGCGGCAAGGGCGACCGCACCCGCACGGAAAACGAGATCGGCATGTGGAAAGTCGCGCGCGGCGCGGCGGGCAGATTGCCGCCGCAGGGGTTTCCTAAAACCAATCGGTTTTAGGATTGGTTGTTTTGAGTCTGCGCATCCGCGCGGACATCCTCGCTGCTATTCCCTCCGCCGGGACGTCGTTCCGGCTGCGGGGCAGCTGCGGGCGCGCAATTCGCGCGCTGTCGTCGCCGAAGCGTCGATATCAGCGCTTCTTCACAAGGAGTCTGCGGAGCTCCGAGCGAAGCGAGGCAAAGGCCAACGCCCGCCCGCAGGCGCCCCGAAGCGTAGCGAAGGGATCAGCGCTGAGGACGAAGCCGCGGATGCGGCTTCGCAAAACGAACAATCAAAACAAACAAAAAAGAACCGACGGATCGCTCCGCCGGTCCTTCCTTGCGACCCGATTGGCTCGGGTTATGGCTTAGCCGGCGGTTGCCGCCAGCGCTTCCATGATCGCGGCCATTTCGGCGAGGACGATCAACGCGCCGTCCTGGTCGAGCGCGAACATGTCGCGCTGCAGGTTCATCGGCTGGTCCATGTGCGTCACCACGATGCCATTGTCGTTGATCTCGTCGATCGTGCCGAGCGCCTGCGCGTCGGCAGTCTTCACCTCGGCGCCCACAACCAGCGCGGCTTCGAGAGCGACCTGCTGCTCGGCAACGAGCTGGCCGAAGGCGGCGTCGAGTTCGGTCTTGGTCGTGTTCAGCGTCCACACGCCTTCGCGCTCGGCAAAGGCTTCGGTGCCGAGCGGAACCTGGTGGGTGCCGGTATCGACCACCACGGTGGTGCCGTCATTGGAAAGAACGGTGCCGATCTCGGCATCGTCATTGCCCACGATGGCAACGCCGGCATCCTGCGCCGCCGCGGGAGCGGCGGCGAAAGCGGCGATGGTGGCGGCGGTAAGAGCGAAACGCTTCATGCAAATCTTTCCCTTCATCCGGGCCGCGCTTGCGCGAACGGCTCCGTAGTTCATGTAACCCCGACATGGTCGGAAATCTGTCGAACGGGCGGCACACCCCGGCTGGGGTAGACACTCCGCGAGCCCGAAGGCCCGCGTTCCCGTCAATTGGGTATGTAGCACATCCCCATGAACGCTACCTGCATGGCGCAGTGCGGCATTTCAACCCTTTATGCTGCGTGTGCGAAGGGGCGTGCTCAATCCGACAGCGCGTCTTCGAGCAGTTGATCGACGCGCGCGGCATCTGGGAAGCCTTCCGCGATCCAGCGGGTTTCCACCACTTGCAGGATTCGCGCGACTTCCGGCCCTGCTCCCACACCGCGCGCGACGATGGCACCGCCTTTCAGCGGGAAACGGGGCGGCTTCCAACCAGCCAGCGGCGCGGTCGTCTGCCCATCGAGCAGCAGCAGGTCGCGCGCCATGGACACGCCTTCGCGATAGGCGAGGGCATGCGGCCTTTCGGGCGCTCCGCTCCGCTTGGCTAGACGCGCAAGCTGCTTGCGCTGGCTGTTGGAGAGACGCAGCCGCGCTGCGACCTGATCGGCCAGCTTGACATCGGCAGGCAGCAGAGCGGCGAGACGGCGGAGGGGCGAGGGGGCTGCATTTTCGGCCTGCTCGTGCGCGATGAGCGCGCCGAGGGCATCCAGCTGGGCATCGCCGCTTTCGGGCAGGATGACATCGAGCACACCACGATCATGCATGCGCCGCAGCGTTTCAGCCGGATCGGGCAGGGCGAGAATCGCCAGCAATTCCATCGCCACGCGCTCGCGGCTCAGACCCTTCATGGTCGGTGCCAGTTCGGCGCATGCCTGCTCGGCTTCGTCATCGAGCTCCGCGCCGAAGCGGGCCTGGAAGCGATAATAGCGCAGGATGCGCAAGTGATCTTCGCGGATCCGCTCGCGCGCATCGCCAATAAAGCGAACGCGGCGCGCTTGGAGATCGTCCAGCCCGCCGAAGTAGTCGTCGATCGCAAGCGTATCAGGATGGGCGTAGAGCGCATTGATGGTGAAATCGCGCCGCGCGGCATCGTCCCGCCAGTCCTCGGCAAAAGCGATGGTGGCGCGGCGGCCATCGGTGGCCACATCCTTGCGCAGCGTCGTCACCTCGACATTCCCTCCGGGGAGCACTGCAGTGACCGTGCCGTGATCGATACCGGTGGGGATGGGCTTGATGCCGGCTGCCTCCAGTCGCTCGATGACTGTGTCCGGATGCAGCGTGGTGGCGGCGTCGATGTCCTTCACCTCGTCGCCGAGCAAGGTGTCGCGCACCGCGCCGCCGACCCAGCGCATATGCTCAGCGCCCAGCGCAGCGACCAGCCGCGCGAGGTCTTCGCGCTGGGTCCAGTCTGCTTTTGGTAAAGTGGTCGCCAATGCAATTCCGTCCTGTTCGGGCCTGCCGCCTCTATCCGAGCAAGTCTTCCCACACCAGCCGGTGAGAGAGGTTGGCGATGATCCCCGCCGTGATGCCCCAGATGCGATGGCTCTCCCACGTGATTTCCGTGTAGGGCAATTCAAAGCCGCCGAAATTGCCCATCTTTCGCACGTGATTGCGCCTGTCGAGCACGAAGCGCAGCGGTGCCTCGAACCAGCCATCCACCTCGCGCGGATCGGGCGTGATCGGAAGGCCTGCCGGGACGACGCCCAGCACGGGCGTCAGATTGAAGCCGGTGCCGGTTGCGAAAGCCTGCGCGCTTCCAACCACGCGCACCATGGCGGGCGGAATGGCGAGCTCTTCCTCCGCTTCGCGGAGCGCGGCGGCGATGGCATCCTCGCCAGGCTCCAGCTTGCCGCCGGGGAAGGCGACTTGTCCGGGATGCGCAGCCATCGTTTTCGGGCGATGCGTAAGGAGCAGCCCGGGCTCGGGCGCGTCCGTCACAGCCATCAGCACGGCCGCATCGCGCAAGGGTTGAGGGGCCCACTGGCTGTCGTCGCGCAGCCCGACCGTGCCGACTTGCGCATTGTCCTCGAACAGCTGCGCAACGCGGTCGAACAGGTCACTCATGCCGGGCGCAATGCGAAAGTCGCGCCCTGGCTGCCGACCGAAAGATCGCCGCCATCGGCCAACGCAATATCCGCCAGTTGCAGCCAGGTGGACCGGTCCAGCCGCGCTTCGCAGCCGTGGCGGACGGAGAGGTAGATCGCGGGTGTATCGGCATCGCCTTGCGCGCGCAGCGGATTGTGCGGCCCGGCGAGCACCAGCTCGTCCGTGTTGAGGCGAAAGGCGAGCGCATCCCCATCGGCTTTGCAGTCGACGGCGATGAAGGCGGCATCCTCGACATCGATCGCCTGCTTGTGATGCGGGGTGACGAGGAAATAGCGCCCGTCATCCTCGCGCCGCAGCAGGCTGGCGAATGCGCGCACCATGGCGGGGCGGGTGATCGGGCTATCGCGGTGAAACCAGCGCCCATCGGCGGTGATACGCATGCCGCTGTGTTCGGTTTCGGGCGGATCCCACGTGTCGAGCGGCGGCAGGTTTCGCGCCGCGACCTGCTCGGCGATCTGGGCCAGGGAGAGGCCGGCAAGCTCTGGTGGGGGATCGTAAGGCATCGTCGGCTCCCGCGATGGCAGAGCGTGTCAGCCGCGCCAAGGGCCGAGCGTGCCGCTTTCGGGCAGAACCGCCGGATTGGGCGCGCGAACCAGCAGCCGTTTTTGCTCGAACGGGCCGGGCAGGGTCCAGCCTTGCGCGGGTGCGGCGATGAAGCCGAAGCGGTTGTAGTAGTCGGGATCGCCCACCATCACCTGCGGCAGCGCGGCCTTGGGATCGAGCGCGCCAGTCATCGCCGCCATCAGCGCATGGCCAAACCCCTCACCCTGATGTTCCGGCACGACAGCCACCGGGCCGACCATCAGCATGGGATGCCGCCGCTCCTGATCGTCGGTAAGCGCGACCGGCCAAGTCTGGATTGTGCCGACCAGCATTTCGTGCGCATCCAGCGCGGCGAAACTGAGGGCGGGGAGCCAGTCAACGCCGTCTCGCACCTTGTACGCCGTGCGGGCATGTCGGTCCGTCCCGAAAGCGCGGTCCAGCAGCGCCTCGATCATGTCGGGCTCGACCGCTTCCAGCGGGATCAGGGTGGCGGTATCGTCCATGGGCCGCGCGCCGATAGGGCGGCGCGGCTATCGGCGCAACGATTTGCTGCGATTAGCCGGCAGGGATGAGGCGCAGCAGGCGCCCACCCTCGTCATCCTCGATCACCCAGATCGCGCCATCCGGCGCCTGGGCGATGTCCCGCAGACGTTCGGGAAATTCGTAGCGCGATTCCTCCATGGCGGTGTTCGCCCCCGCATTCGCGGAAATGCGGCTGATCGAGGTGGTGCGCAGATTGGCGACCAGCACTTGGCCCTGCCAATCGCCGAACATGCTGCCGGTATAGAAGATCATGTCGCCGGGCGCGATGACCGGGCTCCAGCTGATCGCAGGCTTGGCAAAGCCATCGTCCGGCGTGTGATCGGGTATGTCGCTGCCATCGTAATTGTCGCCGTTGGAGCGGATCGGCCAGCCGTAGTTGGCGCCGCGCTCGACATGGTTGAGCTCGTCGCCGCCCGCCGGGCCATGCTCGATTTCCCAAAGCTCGCCCGCGGGCGAGAAGGCAAGGCCGAGAATGTTGCGATGGCCGTAGGACCACACTTGATTGGTAGGCGAGCCACGATCGGCAAAGGGATTGCCCGCGGCGGGCGTGCCGTCGAGATTAAGGCGCACGATCGTGCCGAGATTGTTGCTCAAATCCTGCGCCGGATCCTGCTCCTGCCGGTCGCCACTCGCAATATAGAGATGCTGGCCGTCGGGCGAGAATGCGATGCGGTGCGAATAGTGCCCCTTGCGCTCGCCGCCGCGGCTCTGCTGCCAGACCTGCTGGAAATTTTCGATCCGACAGGCGTCGATGCGGTCGCAATCGAGCGTGCCGCGGCCCACGGCAGCGACGGTCGTTTCGCCAGCGGAGGCCTTGGCCCAGCTCAGATACACCATGCCACTGGTGGCATAGTCGGGCGCGAAGGCGATATCGCCGAGGCCGCCCTGGCCTTCATAGACCACGTCGGGCGTGCCGGTGACGGTCGCGGTGCGGCCGCTGGTCGGATCGTAGACCAGCAGGTCGCCATCCTGCTGCGTCACGAAAAGGCGGCCCGTTCCCGGCTCGAACGCCATTGCCCAGGGATTGGGCATTTCGCCGTGGCTGCTCGCCGCGAAGGGCGAACTGCCTTGCAGCGCGACGGGTTCACCGGAGACGACATTGCCCTGCGGCGCGGTGGTCGAGGTCGGGGCGGTATCCCCGGTTTGCCCGCCCTGGCAGCTTGCGAGGGCGATGGAGGCGAGGGATATGGCGGAGCTGAGGAGAAGATTTCGCATGATGCAGGGAACGCCTTCCTGTGATTTTTGTGCCGAGCTCGGCCCCGGTCCCTTCATCGCCGGTGTCGACGAGGCTGGGCGCGGGCCGCTTGCAGGCCCGGTTGTGGCCGCTGCCGTCCTGCTGTGCAAGCCGCGACCCAAAGGCATCGGCGATTCAAAGAAGCTGACGGCAAAAGCGCGGGGCGAGGCGGAAACGCGTATCCGCCAGCGCTGCGCCTTCGGCATCGGCGTGGTCGAGGTCGAGGATATCGACCGGCTCAATATCTTCGGCGCGACCATGCTGGCAATGAGCCTGGCGATGGAGCGATTGTGCGAGGCCGTCGCCAATCACGATCTGGCCGCGCTGATCGACGGCAACCTCACGCCGCAAGGCCGCTGCGAAAGATGGCGCTGGGACGCGACGCCGGTGGTGGGCGGAGATGGACGCGAACCGGCGATCGGAGCAGCCAGTATCCTCGCCAAGCAGTATCGAGACAGGCTGATGGCCGAAGCCGCTGCCGAGCATCCCCATTACGGGTGGGAGCGAAACAAGGGCTATGGCTCGAAAGAGCATATGGAGGCGCTGCGCCGGCATGGCCCGACGCCGCTGCACAGGCGATCATTCGCCCCGGTGGCGCAAATGGAAATGGCGCTGTAACGCGCGGCCATGGTCATTCTCATCGCAAGCATTGTCGGCGGCCTTGTCGGCCTGTTCATCGGCGGGGAGCTGCTGGTGCGCGGTGCCGTTTCCATCGCCAACCGGCTCGGCATTTCGCATCTCGTCACCGGCCTCGTCATTGTCGGGGCAGCGACATCCATGCCAGAAATGGTCGCGAGCGTGCAGGCCGCGCTCGCAGGATCGCCCGGCATTGCGTGGGGCAATATCGTCGGGTCGAACCTCGCCAACACGCTGCTGATCCTCGGCGCGACCGCGCTGGTCGCGCCCATCGTCATGCACGGCGTGGGAAAACGCGATGCGGTGGTCGGCCTGCTGGCCACGCTCCTGTTCTGGGGCATCGCCTCGGCGCAGCTTGCTTCCGTATGGATCGGATTTGGATTGCTGGCGGCGCTCGCTGCTTATGTCGTGTGGCGCATCAACCACCCGCCCGAACTGGGCGACGATGACGACGAAGGCCCACCGCTCGGCACGTTCGCTGCCATCGCGCTGTTCCTGGTAGGGCTGGGCATCCTGGTGGGCGGAGGCGCGCTGCTGGTCGACGGTGCGATCGAGCTGGCAACAATTGCTGGCGTGTCCGATGCCGTGATCGGGCTGACCGTGGTGGCCGTGGGCACTTCTCTTCCCGAACTTGCCGCATCGCTTGCCGCCGCGCTGAAAGGCCGACCGGACATGGCCATCGGCAATGTCGTGGGTTCCAACATCTACAATCTGCTGCTGATCGGCGGCGCGACCATGACCATCGCCCCATTGCCGGTCTCACCCGAAATCCTCGATATCGAGGTGCCGGTTCTTGCCGCGTCGGCGGTGCTGATGCTTCTGCTGTGCCGCTATGCCAAGCGTATCGGTCGCGTGCTCGGCCTGCTGTTGCTGGCCGCGTTCGCCGGGAACACCGCGCTGCTATTTGTGTGATCGCCAGAGGCTGAGTCCTCAGCGCCACACCCCAGCATATGGAGTCCACTGGCCAGTAGGGGACTCAACATCTTGTGCCGGACTCGCTTCGTTCTCCTCCTGCGATGGCGCGGCGCGGCATAATTGCCGCTTGACCCGCGGACTCCGCGAAACCTACCCCCTGTGGATAACTCGGGGAGTATCACGTGGGTCAGCTGACGAAAATCCGCGCGCCGAAGCGCCAGAAAAAGGCCGTGCCGGTCGACACGTCCACCTTACCGCTGGGCAAAATCCTGTCCGGCGATTGCGTGGAGCGGCTGCGCGAATTGCCCGATGCCAGCGTCGATCTCGTCTTCGCCGACCCGCCTTACAATCTCCAGCTTGGCGGCGATCTCAACAGGCCCGATGGCAGCCATGTCGATGCCGTGACGGACGATTGGGACCAGTTCGACAGCTTCACGATTTACGACAATTTCACAAGGGATTGGCTGACCGAGTGCAGACGGGTTCTCAAGCCCGATGGCGCGCTGTGGGTGATCGGCAGCTATCACAATATCTACCGTGTCGGCGCGATCCTGCAGGATCTCGGCTTCTGGATTCTCAACGATGTGGTTTGGCGCAAGACCAACCCGATGCCGAACTTTCGCGGCACCCGCTTCACGAACGCGCATGAAACGCTGCTCTGGGCGAGCCAGGGCGAAAAGGCGAAATATCACTTCAACTATCGCGCGATGAAAACGCTGAATGACGAGCTGCAAATGCGAAGCGACTGGACCTTCCCGATCTGTTCGGGCGGGGAGCGTTTGAAGGACGAGGCGGGCCACAAGGCGCATCCGACGCAAAAGCCCGAGGCGCTGCTGTATCGCGTGCTGCTGGCGACGACCGAGAAGGGCGATGTGGTGCTCGATCCGTTCTTCGGCACCGGCACGACGGGCGCGATTGCGAAGCGGCTGGGGAGATCATGGATCGGTTGCGAGCGCGAGGCGGCCTATCGCAAGGTGGCGCGCGCGCGGATCGACAAGGAAATGCCGCTGGACGAAAGCGCGCTCACGACGATGCAGAGCCGCAAGAGCCAGCCGCGTGTCGCCTTCGGCGCGGTGGTGGAGGCGGGCCTGCTGAAGCCCGGGACGCAGATTTTCGACAAGAAGCGCCGCTGGAAGGCGACGGTGCGGGCCGATGGCTCGATCGAGTGTGGCAAGGAGACCGGCAGCATTCACGGCGTCGGCAAAACCATTCAGAACGCGCCGAGCTGCAATGGCTGGACCTTCTGGCACTACGAAGCGGGCGGCGAGGTCAAGCCCATCGACGCGGCGCGGGGACTGTATTTGCTTGCGGCGGAGGATTGATTGCGGCTTTGCTTTTTCGTCATCCCAGCGGAGTCGGGGATCCAGACAACGCCCGTGGAGCGACTAGACAGCTTGGATAGGCCCCTGCCTGCGCAGGAGCGACGAGAAGTTTCCTACCGGCATCCCGCTGTGCTTTACCTAGCGGCATGATGGGCGCCGCCAACTTCGCTAAAGCTACACCTTCCAGCCGTAGGGTCACAGATTTTGCCCGCAAGGTAACAGATCGTGTTTCTCCGCCAGGACACTGTAACACTTGTCACACCCCCACCGCCAACCCGTTGAAAGCACACACATGACCACCGACAAGCTCTACATCCAGCCGCTCACCACCGTGTCCGGTCCGCAGGCGGTCGAAGGCGACGCGGTGCGGTTGGCGGGCGGTATGGTCTATGCGCGCGAGTTCGCGGTCATCGTGCGGCGGGAGGGCGCTGTCGTCAGCCGCGAGGTCGTGACCGCGGACGGCATCGAGGCGGCGCTTGCCCGGCTGCCTGCCGAGCTGGGCGCGGAGGCCGAGATGCAGTGGTCGAACCTGCGTATGGCGCATCCGCCGATGCAATTGGGGGACCGCACGGTCCGGCTCGATCAGCCGCAAGTGATGGGCATCCTCAACGTCACGCCGGACAGCTTCAGCGATGGCGGCAAGTTCATGGACGATCCCGAGGCGATGCGCAGCCACGCCGCCGCCATGCACGAAGCGGGCGCCGCCATCATCGACATTGGCGGGGAAAGCACGCGGCCGGGCGCCAAGGCGGTCTGGGAAGGCGAGGAGATCGAACGGGTACGTCCCGCGGTCGAGCAATGCGTCGCCATGGGCGCTGTGGTCAGCGTGGACACGCGCCGTCCGGCGGTGATGGAAGCCGCGCTGGATGCGGGCGCGCACATCATCAACGATGTCTCGGCGCTGCGCTACGATCCGCGTTCGCTGGAATTGGCGGCCTCGGTCGATGCGCCGGTCATCCTGATGCACGCGCCCGGCACTGGCGAGGATCTGCATGCCGACGGCGATTACGATGCCGTGCTGTTCGATGTGTTCGACATGCTGCGCGAAGTGCGAGACAGGGCCGTTGCGGGCGGCGTGGCGCGGGAGCGGATCGTCCTCGATCCCGGTATCGGTTTCGGCAAGGCGGTGTCGGACAATCTTGCGCTGCTCAATGGGCTGGCGCTGTTCCATGCGCTCGGCCAGCCGCTATTGCTCGGCGCAAGTCGCAAGCGGATGATCGGCGCGCTCAGCAATGAAGCGCCTGCGCATGAACGTATTGGCGGTTCACTCGCGCTCGCCCAGGTCGGGATGGATGCGGGCGTACAGCTGCTGCGCGTGCACGATGTTTTCGAGACGGTACAAGCGCGAAATGTCTGGCGCGGCATGCGCGATGCCGCGCTCACCGACTTTGGCGGGCTGGTCGACTAGCTCGCCGCGCGTCCCACGCCGTCCGCCTCGCGCACGGCGGACGCGATGCTGTAAATCACCTCTTCGAATTCGTTTGCAACGTGGTCGGGGAGATTGTCGCCAACGCTGCGCGCTATCAGGATGGTACGATCGCGGCTTGGCAGGAAGAGGTATTCGGTCACCACCGCGTCTGCTTGCGAGCGATAGGCAAATCCCTCCACGCCCGAGCGCTCGACAGTATCGACGCCATATGCCGACTGTCCTTGGAAATGGCCCCGATACTCGCCGATTGGACGGGGAAGCAGGGCAAGCGCAAGGCCGGGTTCCCGCTCCGCATTGCAGCGCGTCGGAACGTCGTCCGCACCATACATGCAGCCTTCCTGACCGATGCGCGCCGCGCGGTCCGCAGGTATCAGCTTGGTGGCCGTGTGGTGCCTGTCGTTTGCGGGAGGTATTGCGATATCGACATCGGCCGCAGTGAGCAGGCGCGGATCGAAGGAATAGGTGATGTGGCCCAGTGTCGCCGTACTTTCGGAAGTGTCGGGCCGAGGCGAAACGGCCTCTGCCGGGTCGTTGGATTGCGCTCCATCATCAGAAGGTCCGCACGAGGGCAGGGCAAGCAGGGCGGCTGAAATTGCAAGAATGTCACGATATTGACGCATGTTAGGAAAGCGCGCGAAGGGCTCTTTCCGTTCCGCTTTTTCTCGCAGCTGAAAAACGATCTGTCGATGCGCGAAGGCCGCAGAAACCCTGGACTTTAGGCTGCGTTATCGATGCCGAGATCGGACAGTTTGCGATAAAGCGTCGAGCGCCCGATGCCCAGCCTGCGAGCCACTTCCGTCATGCGTCCGCGATAATGGCCGATGGCGAGGCGGATCACATCGGCCTCGATCTCTTCCAGCGGGCGCAGATTGCCGTCGGCCGTGTAGAGCTGGACGCCTGCGCTCTCACGCAGCGGCACATCGGGCGCTTCGCATTCGCCGACGATCTCGCGCAATTGCGGGAAGTCCTCGGTGGTCAGCGCATCGCCATCGCAGAACACGGCCGCGCGGAAGAGCACCGCCTGCAGCTGGCGCACATTGCCGGGCCATTCGAAGGCCGAGAGGAGGTTCAAGGCGTCCGACGTGATGCCGAGCGGACGCAGGCCCGGCTGATCGCCGATACGGGTCAGGAAATGGCGGGTGAGAGCGGGCACGTCGCCGCTGCGTTGGCGAAGGGGCGGTAGCTCCACCGCGGTGCGGGACAGGGCGGCAAGCAGGCGCTCCCGGAAATGACCGGTCGCGACCAGATCGGCGAGCGGCAGATTGCTGGCGGCGATGATGCGCACATCCACCTTGAACGCATATTGTGCCCCGATCGGCTTGACCTGCCCGCTTTCGATAACGTCGGCGAGCCGATCCTGCAGATCCGTCGGCAGGCGATCGACCTCATCGAGGACAAGCGTCCCGCCGTCGCAATGCTGCAGGGCCCCGACCTGCTGGTCGAACGCGCCGGGGAACGCCCCCTTTTCATGGCCGAACAGTGCCGATTCCATGCTGCTGGCGGGAATGCCCGACACGTTGAGCATGCGAAATTCGGTCTTGGAACGCGGCGAGGCGGCGTGCATCGCGCGCACAAGCATGTCCTTGCCGGTGCCGCTTTCGCCTTCGATCAGGACATGACCATGCCCCCGTGCGGCCTTGGCGGCCTTTGCCAGGGCATCGCGGAAAGGCGGCGCGGTGCCGACCATGGCGTCGAAATCGAGATCGCTTTCGAATTTCTCCGACAGCGGGGTCAGCTCGTCCTGTGGAGCTTCCAGCGTAGTTGCATTGCGCAGCGCCTGCATCAGGCGATCGGGCGCGACGGGCTTTACCAGATAATCGGTAGCCCCCGCGCGCATCGCCTCTACCGCAAGCTGCGGGCTGGTGCTGGTCGTCAGCATCAGGATGGGCAGGGCGGGTCGGCGCTCTTTCAACTCGGCGATGAGCTCGCAGGCGCGGTCGCCCGGAACCCACTGGTCGAGGATGATGGCGGAAAGCTGCATCCCCTGCCGCGTGCCCAGCGTCGCGATGGCCTTTTCCGAATCGCCGACGACAAGCGTGCGCCAGCCTTCGCGCCCGGCGAGGGCGGAGATCAGCCGGCTTTGCGCCGGTTCATCGTCAATCAGCATCAACAGACGCTGTTCGGTCTCGGCCATGCAACTTCACCAATTCGGCCCGGCTTTTCCGGGGGATCGGAGAACCGGTTAACGGCAGGGGGTAAAAAGCCCATTAAGCTTGCCTGTCCTTATGTTGGGAGGGGGTGGGGCTTGAGCGCGGGCAAGCGGCGCGATACAGCCGTTCGCAATATGACATCGACATTCGCGAAAGGGGCATGAAGCCAGATGGCAAATCCGCACGACATGAAAAAAGCGCACGGCACGTATGCGAGCTTTATCGGCATGCTGAAATGGGCCGTGCCGCTGATCCTGGCGATCGCGTTCTTCGTCGTGATCCTGATTGCCTGACCCGACCGGGCAGCGGATGCGGATCGCGATCCTGAAGGAGCGTGCGACCGGTGAGAACCGTGTCGCCGCGACCCCGGAAACGGTAAAGAAGTTCGGCGCCCTTGGTGCCGATGTCGCCGTGGAGGCCGGTGCAGGCACGGGAGCCGCGATCACGGATGAGGCGTATCGCGATGCCGGGGCGGAGCTTGGCTCGGCCGATGCGGTCGTCAGGGAAGCCGATATCGTGCTGGGCGTCCAGGCCCCCGATCCGGCGCTATTGCAAGGGGCCAAGCCCGGTGCCTGGGTTGCTGCGACATTCGATCCCTTCGGCGAGAGAGATCGCGTGGATGCCTATGCCCAGGCGGGGCTGGAGGCGCTGTCGATGGAATTCATGCCGCGCATCACCCGCGCGCAGAGCATGGACGTCCTTTCCAGCCAGTCCAACCTCGCCGGATACAAGGCGGTCATCGCCTCGGCAGACACATATGGCCGCGCCTTCCCCATGATGATGACGGCGGCGGGCACCGTTTCCGCCGCGAAGGTCTTCGTCATGGGAGTCGGCGTCGCGGGCCTGCAGGCGATCGCCACGGCGAAGCGCCTCGGCGCGCAGGTAAGCGCGACCGATGTCCGCTCGGCCACGAAGGAGCAGATCCAGTCGCTGGGCGCGAAGCCGGTTTTCGTCGAAGAAGTGGAGGGGATCGAGGGCGAGGGCAGCGGCGGCTACGCGACGGAGATGAGCGCGGAATACCAGAAGGCGCAGGCCGAACTGGTGAGCGCGCACATCGCCAAGCAGGACATCGTTATCACCACCGCGCTGATCCCCGGCCGTGCGGCGCCGCGCCTGATTTCGGACGCGCAGATCGCGACCATGCGCGAAGGCAGCGTGATTTACGATCTCGCTGTTGCGCAAGGCGGCAATGTCGAAGGATCGAAGCCCGACGAGGCCGTCGAGAAGCACGGCGTGAAAATCATCGGCTTCGGCAACACCGCCGGCCATCTGGCAGCGGATGCAAGCGCGCTGTTCAGCCGCAACCTGTTCAACTTCCTCAACGCCTTCTGGGACGAGGAGCAGCACAAGCCAGTGCTGGACGAGGAGATCGGCGACGCGGTGCGGCTGACGAAGGGCGGCAAGGTCGTGAACGAGAGGTTGCACGACACGGCCTGACTACCTCCAATGGTCCCTGCGGGGGTGAATCTCGGAACATCGCGCATCGTCAGGCCGTTGATTCAGCACAACCAACCGGAGATCACCAATGCGCCTTCCTCACGTCCTACTCGCCGCTGCCGCCGCCGTAGCAACCGCTGGCTGCGCAACCACGGACGGCATGATGATGTCCGACCAGACCGTCACGGAAATCGTGGTGGCGTCGCCCAATCACACCACGCTGGAACAGGCAGTGGTTGCCGCCAACCTTGCCGCGACGCTGAATGGCGATGGGCCGTTTACCGTCTTCGCTCCCACCGACACCGCTTTCGCCGCGCTTCCCGCATCGCTGCGGACAGCGGCGATGAACGACACGGACCTGCTGAGTTCGGTACTGACCTATCACGCCGTGTCGGGCCGGGTGACCGCCGCCGATCTCATGGCGCAGATCGCCGCGGGTGGCGGTACGGCCAACCTCACGACCGTGAATGGTGCGACCCTTCGCGCCACGATGCAGGGCAATTTCGTGCGCCTGACCGGCGCCAATGGCAGTTCCGCCTTTGTCGAGACGGCCGATATCGGAGCCTCCAACGGCGTCATCCATTCCATCAACGGTGTGCTCCTGCCGCCGATGTAATCGCCACCGTCGATCGATCCCCCTGGAAAGGCCGCGCCACGTGCGCGGCCTTTTTTGTGCACCGCGCATATTCGTGCCTCGACACCTCTTCCCCCTTCGGCAATAAAAGTCTGAAGGGAGAGCGTCGTTCATGGACTTTATCAGCATCCTGTCGATCTTCGTGCTGGCGTGTTTCGTCGGCTATTACGTCGTCTGGTCGGTCACGCCCGCCCTGCATACGCCGCTGATGGCGGTGACGAATGCGATTTCCAGCGTGATTATCGTCGGCGGCCTGATCGCCGCTGCGGAGGCGGGAAGTGATGTGGCGAAGTGGCTGGGTCTCGCTGCGGTGGTACTCGCGAGCGTGAATATTTTCGGCGGCTTCGCGGTGACTGAGCGGATGCTCGCCATGTACAAGAAGAAGGACAAGTAAATGAAGTTGTCTTTCTTCGCAGCCGCCGCAGCATACCTTGGCGGGTATGAAGGCGGAGCAGGTTCCGGCACGCCGACCTTGGCGATGCTTGCCTACTTGATCGCGGGCGTATTCTTCATTCTCGCGCTGCGCGGGCTTTCCAGCCCTGCAAGCAGTCGCCGCGGTAATCGTTTCGGCATGGTCGGTATGCTGATCGCCGTTGTGACGACACTGGTGACGCACGATATCGCCAACCTGCCGGAAATCGGCGTGGCGATGTTGATCGGTGGTGCGATCGGCTTCATCATCGCGCGGCGCATCGCCATGACGGCGATGCCCGAACTGGTAGCGGGGTTCCACTCGCTGGTCGGCCTTGCCGCAGTGCTGGTCGGCTGGGCGGCCTATCTCAATCCCGCGGCATTTGGCTTGCTCACCGCTACGGGCATTAGTCCCATAAGCAAGATCGAGATGGGACTCGGCATCGCCATCGGCGCAATCACCTTTTCCGGTTCGGTCATCGCGTTTGCCAAGCTTTCTGGCCGGATGAGCGGGTCGCCGATCCTGCTGCCTGCGCGACATGTCATAAATCTCGGCACACTTGCGGCGATTATCGTGCTGACGGCATTGTTCGCTATGGCGACGGGGCCGGACGCAACATTGCCTTACATCGCGGCGTTGACGGTGCTCGCCTTCATCATCGGTTTCCTGCTGATCATCCCCATCGGCGGGGCGGACATGCCGGTCGTGGTCTCGATGCTGAACAGCTATTCCGGCTGGGCGGCAGCGGCGATGGGCTTCACGCTTGGCAATACGGCGATGATCATCACCGGCGCGCTGGTCGGTTCGTCGGGCGCGATCCTGAGCTACATCATGTGCCGGGCGATGAACCGCAGCTTCATCTCCGTGATCGCGGGCGGGTTCGGCGCGGACGATAGCGGCGGCGGCAGCGGCGAGGCAAAGGAGCAGCGCCCCTACAAGCAGGGTAGCGCGGCGGATGCGGCCTTCATGCTGGAACAGGCGGAAAAGGTCATCATCATCCCCGGATACGGCATGGCCGTGGCCCAGGCGCAGCACGCGCTGCGCGAAATGGCCGACATGCTGGAAGAGAAGGGCGTGGAGGTGAAATACGCCATCCACCCCGTCGCTGGACGCATGCCAGGGCATATGAACGTGCTGCTCGCCGAAGCGCAGGTGCCTTACGAAAACGTGTTCGAGCTGGAGGACATCAATAGCGAATTCGCGCAGGCGGACGTCGCCTTCATCATCGGCGCGAACGATGTGGTGAACCCGGCGGCGAAGACGGACAAGTCCAGCCCGATCTACGGCATGCCGGTGTTCGATGTCGGCAATGCGAAACAGGTCTTCTTCATCAAGCGCAGCATGGGCGGCGTGGGCTATGCCGGTGTCGATAACGATGTCTTCTACATGGATCAGACGATGATGCTGCTGTCGGACGCGAAGAAGATGGTCGAGGAAATCGTCAAGGCGCTCGACTAGCGGGGAACGGGCGCAGTCGCGCGCCGTTCGGACCGGATACACGAAAAAGGGGCAATGATTTGCGCAAGCTAGGCATGATCGGCGGCATGAGCTGGGTTTCGACCCACCGCTTCTACGAGCGGGTCAACCGTATCGTGCAGCGCGAAACGGGCGCGCCTGCCTCCGCGCCCATGCTCATCGAAAGCCTGGATTTCGCGAGCGTCTTTCGCCCGCAGAGCAGCGAGGAATGGGACAACGCCGTGCGGATCGTAGCCGAGTCCGGCAAGCGGCTGGCCGATGCGGGCGCGGAAATGCTGGTGATCGGGGCCAATTCCATGCACAAGGCCTATGCCGAGGTGCAGGCGCAGGTCGAGATACCGGTGCTCCACATCGCCGAATGCGTGGGCCGCAAGATGAAAGCGGACGGCGTGCAGACAGCGGTGCTGGTCGGCACCAAAAGCGTCATGACCGAAAGCTTCTACCGCCGCCGCCTCGTCGCTCACGATGTCGATTTGATCCCGCCGGACATGGACCATGTCGAACAGCTGGACCGGATCATCTATGAAGAGCTGATGGTGGGCAAGGCGAAGAAGGATTCCGGCCGTACGCTGCGTTCCATGTTCACCCGCTACGAGGCGGATGGCGCAAAAGCGGTGGTGCTCGCCAATACCGAGCTCGAACTGATCGTCGATGTCGATGCGAATGTCATCCCGATCTACGATTGCATGGGCATTTACGCCAGGGCGGCGGCGGACTGGATCATGGGCGAAAAGGCCGAATAGCGCCCGCGTTCCCCAGCTGTTCCCGTTGTCACCCGGTGGCCGCTCGCTTAGCGCAGCGGCCATGTCCCGCGCCCCCTATGCCGCCGATCCCGAGACAAGCCGCGGGCGCGAATTCGATCAGCCGGGCCACACCGCACGCGGGCCCCGCAGCGCTTTCCAGCGCGACCGGGATCGCATCATTCATTCGATCGCCTTCCGCCGGCTCGCGGGCAAGACGCAGGTGTTCATCGCCCCCGATGGAGACCATTACCGCGTCCGCCTGACGCACAGTCTCGAGGTCGCGCAGATCGGGCGCGTCATTGCCCGCCAGCTGGGCCTCGACGAGGATCTGACCGAGGCTCTGTGCCTTGCGCACGATCTCGGCCATCCCCCTTTCGGCCATTCCGGGGAGGACGCGCTGGATGCCGCGCTTAAAAGGCGGGGCGGTTTCGACCACAATGGCCACACGTTGAGAACGGCGATGCGGATCGACAGCCCCTATTGCGGCATGCCGGGGCTCAATCTCAGCTGGGAAGTGCTCGAAGGGCTCGCCAAGCATAACGGACCGGTCGCGGAACCCGAATGGGCACTGGCCGAGCTCGATGCGCAATTCCCGTTGGAGCTCACCCGCTATCCGACGCTGGAAGCGCAGATTGCGGCGCTGGCGGACGATATCGCCTATGACAATCACGATATCGACGATGGCCTTCGCGCAGGCTTTCTGGAGCTCGACGACCTGCTGACGCTGGATTTCGTCGCCGATATCTGGCGCGACGTCGAAAAGCGCTTTCCCGGCGCGTCGCAGGAGGAATTGCTGCGCGAGCTTGTGCGAAGCCAGATCGGGATCATGGTCAATGACGTGCTGAAAATGACCGAAGAGGGACTAAGAGGGGTCGATAGCGTGCAGGACGTGCGCGATGCCGGGCACGCGCTTGCCGCTTTCTCCCCCGAGATGGCGCAGCGCGAAAGGCGGCTGAAGGCTTTCATGTACGATCGGCTCTACCATCACGAGGAGCAGCTGCGCACCGCGGGGCTGGCCAAGGACGTGATCGCACGGCTTTATGCCGCATACGACCAGAAGCCCGATCTGATGGCGGCAAGCTGGGCCACCTCGATCCCCGAAAGCGAGCCGGAACGCGGGCGGCATATCGCCGATTTCATCGCCGGGATGACGGACAATTACGCCATGCGCCAATATGCGGCGATCTTCGGATCGGCACCGGAAGGGCTTTCCAATGTCTGAGAATATCAGGGCGCTGCTCGTCGGCGCCACAGGCCTGATCGGCCGAACCGTCATCGCCCGCTCGCCAGATTTGCGCGGGCTCGTCCTACAGGCATTGGCACGGCGCGAAATGAAATTTCCGCAAGGTGCGCGGATCGAGCTGGTGCTGGCACCCAGCGAGGAATGGCCCAATGTCGTCCAGCAGCTTTCGCCCGAAGCGCTGATCTGCGCGCTCGGCACCACCCGCCGCAAGGCCGGAAGCAATGAAGCGCGCCGCGAGGTCGATCACGATCTCGTTCTCGAATTCGCAACCGCGGCGAAGGAAGCCGGTGTGCGCAATTTCGTGCATGTCAGCTCGGTCGGCGCGGACCGCTATTCGAAGAACGCCTACCTGCAGGTGAAGGGGGAAACCGAGCACGACCTGAAGGCGCTCAAATTTCACCGGCTCGACATATTACGGCCCGGCCTGCTGCGCGGGCGGCGGGAGAACGATATTCGTCCGCTGGAAGCGTTGGGCCAGATGGTCGCGCCGATGGCCGACATGTTTCTTTCCGGCGGCAAGAGCAAATTTAGATCCATGCGCGCGCCGGACCTTGCCGACGCGGCTTTGCAGGCGGCGTCGTCCAAGGCGGGCGGGCAGTTCATTCACGAACACGATGCGATCATGCGGCTGGCGCGCGAATTTCAGCGTGCACTGGCGGTGGCGGAGGAGGCTGAGTGAACTGGGATCTCGCTTTCAATATCGCGCAGGGCTGGACGATCCTGATGTGGGCCGTGCTCATCCTCGCGCCGCGCACGCAGTTGGTGCAGACGGTGATATTCTACGCCGGGGCGGGCCTGCTGTGCTTCGCCTACGCGCTGTTCATGGCGCTGGTGCTGACCGGCGCGGTCGATCCGGCGGCGACGGGTGAGGGCGGTGGAGGCGGCTTCACGACCATCGAGGGCGTGCGGGCGCTGTTCGCATCCGACGGCGGTGTCACGATCGGCTGGATACATTACCTCGCCTTCGATCTGTTCGTCGGATTGTGGATCGGCAGGGATGCGGACCACAAGGGCTTTTCGCGATGGGTGCAGGCGCCGGTGCTTGTGCTGACGCTGATGGCCGGCCCCGCCGGACTTCTCGTCTGGATCGCAATTCGCGAACGCCGTGCGCGGGCGGCGGCCGGGCCGCGCCGGGTCTCGCGTTGAAGCGCCACGCCCCTGCCACACAGCGCAACCGGGCCGCCATCGCCGGCGTCCTTGCCGAAGAGCTGCCCGACGCGGGGACCGTCCTGGAAATCGCCAGCGGAACGGGCGAGCATGCGATCTATTTCGCGCGCCGCTTCACGCAGCTTGCCTGGCAACCCAGCGATCCCGATCAGGAGGCGCTAACTTCGATCGCGGCGTATCGGGAAGAGTCGGCTCTGGCCAATCTGCGCGCGCCGGTCGCACTCGATGCGAGCGAGCATGGTTGGCCACGGGAGGAGGCAGCCGCCATCCTGTGCGTCAACATGATCCATATCAGCCCGCCCGAGGCGACGCGGGGACTGTTGGCGGGCGCGGGGCGTCTCCTCAATCAGGGCGCGCCGCTGATCCTTTACGGCCCGTTTTTCGAGCGCGAGGTCGAAACCGCGCCGTCCAATCTCGCATTCGATGCCAGCCTGAAATCGCGCGATCCGCGCTGGGGCATTCGCGATGTCGCCTGGCTCGACGAGCTTGCGAGCGCGGCGGGGCTGAGCAGAACCCGCCGCGTCGAAATGCCGGCGAACAATCTGATGCTCGTCTATCGCAAGTCCGCATAGCAAAACGCCCGCCGGATCGCTCCGCCGGGCGTTTCAGCACAAAATCGGTAATCGATCAGATGGCGCGGTCGCCAGCTTCGCCGACGGACTCGATGTCCTGGCCAAGGCCCTTGATCGTGTTGCACGCGGTGGCGGACACGGCGAGGGCGGAAACGCCGATGGCGATCATAATCTTGCGGATCATTGCAAACTCCTGGTCTTGCGTGGCTTTGACGCCCTGTTGACGTGAAAACCTACCAGCACCGGTCAAGTTCCGCCAGCGCCTTGCACGATGGCAGCCCTCTGGCGGCTCAGAACCCGCTCACGCCAGGTGATGAGCAGGCCTGCACCGATCACCAGCGGCGCGCCGAGCCAGGTGGTGACGGGCGGCACGGTGCTGAAGACGATCCAGCCGAGCAGCGTCGCCCAGATGAGATTGGAATAGTCCATCACGATGACGCTCGACACCGTGCCGTATCGCAGCGCTAGCGTGATCAGCACCTGGCCCCACGTGCCGGTGATGCCGATGCCGAGAAGCAGCAGCCATTGCTGCGCGGTAAGCGGCTCGTGCACGAAAAAAAGCGCGGGCAGGGCGACGATGACGGTCGCGACGGCAAACCAGAACACGATGGCGACGGGATGATCCGTCCGCCCCAGATCGCGGATCTGGATAGAGATGAGCGCGATCATGAATGCGCCGCCCAGCGCCACCATCGCGCCGAACAGCGGAATGTCGTTGCCGCCCGGCTGCGCGATGACAAGGATGCCGGCAAAGCCCGCAATCACCGCGGACCAGCGCCATGAGCCGACCGTTTCCTTCAGCAGGACGATCGACAGGATGACGGCGAAGATCGGGGCGGAGAAGGACAACGCCGTCGCTTCGGCAAGCGGCAGCAGGATCACGCCGCCGAAATTCAGGACCATGCCGACAATGCCATATCCCGCCCGCACGGCATGTGCCTTTGGTCGGTCGGTTCTTATCAGGTGCATGCCGCCAGCCATCGCCGCCCAGGCGAGCACGATGGGAACGGAGACGAACTGGCGCCAGAAAATGATCTCCAGCAAATGCACGCCGGTATCGTCCGCCAGCTTGATAAGAACGGCCATCGCCGCAAAGCCGCCAATGCCGAGAAGGCGCAGGAGAAGGGCCAGCAAGGGCCGGTCGGCGACGGAATGGCTCACCGCCGCGCCATAGGCCAGCGCGCGGGGCGATCAAGCGTTGTCGGCGCGGGCCGGTCGATCTATTTCGCAGCCGAGATGGTCTGGCCCGATTTCATCACCTTTGCGAGCGATGCGACCCGCTACATGCTGGCGGGCGCGGCGCTGCTGGTGCTGTCGGCAATCGCTGCCTTGGGAGAGAGACGTCGTGCGCGCCGCAAGCACCCCGATGCGGTCGGCGTAATGCCATGGCGCGACATCGCCGCGCTCAGCACCTTTGCCGGGCTGGCGCTGCTGGCGTTCGGAGCGATCGGCTGGCTGCGCGGATAGGGCTTTCCTACAGGCTGGCAGCGTGCGTAGCTTCACCGCAACGCTCTTTCACACCTGTCGATATCGCGCTTGGCTGCGGCCTTTGCAAACACTTGCCCGCCGCATGTGTTTCATCAACCAACGCTTACAGACACGCTTCCAGATAGGCCTGGTCGAATCCGAATTGGCGCGCTTTTTCAAGCGTATAGGGGCGAAGGCCGGAGGAACGATGCTCACCGATGATCTTGCCGTCCTCGCTCTCGTCGAGATATTCGAAGTTGAACAGCTCCTGCGTCACGATCACGTCGCCTTCCATGCCGATCACCTCGGTGATGTTGGTGGTGCGGCGCGAACCGTCGCGAAGGCGCTTCACCTGCACGATCAGATCGACGGATTCGGCGATCTGACGGCTGATGGCTTCTTTCGGGATCTTGATGTCGCCCATCAGGATCATGTTTTCCATACGGCCCAGACATTCGCGCGGACTGTTGGCGTGCAGCGTACACATGGAGCCGTCATGGCCGGTGTTCATGGCGGCGAGGAGGTCGAAACATTCCGCTCCACGAATTTCGCCCAGGATGATCCGGTCAGGGCGCATACGCAGGGCGTTCTTCACAAGATCGCCAATGGTGATGGCGCCCTGGCCCTCCAGGTTCGGCGGGCGGGTTTCCAGCGGCAGCCAGTGCGGCTGCTGCAGGCGAAGTTCGGCGGCGTCCTCGATGGTCAGCACACGCTCGCCCGGGTCGATCATTTTGGACAGCGAGTTGAGCATCGTCGTCTTGCCCGAGCCGGTACCGCCCGAGATCACGACGTTCATGCGGCAGGCACCGGCAATTTTCAGCGCCGTACACATCTTGTCGTTCATCGAACCCCAATCGCGCAGATTGTCCAGCGTGATGGGCTTTTCGGAGAACTTACGAATGGAGATCGCGGTGCCGCGCAGCGAAAGCGGTGGCACGATGACGTTGAC
Source organism: Aurantiacibacter aquimixticola (assembly GCF_003605475.1). Lineage (NCBI taxonomy): Bacteria > Pseudomonadati > Pseudomonadota > Alphaproteobacteria > Sphingomonadales > Erythrobacteraceae > Aurantiacibacter > Aurantiacibacter aquimixticola. Next base: position 324,301 of record NZ_RAHX01000001.1, read on the forward strand.
GCGGCTGCCGTCTTTCAGGCGGGCGTCGGCGAGCGGCGTGGTCTGATCGACGCGACGGCCGACCTGGTTCACGATGCGCTGGGCGATCTGGAAAAGGTGCCCTTCGTCGCGGAACTTGATCGGCGCGACGATCAGCTTGCCCTTCTTTTCGATGTAGGTCTGGTCCGGGCCGTTGACCATGATGTCCGACACGTCGGGATCGCCAAGCAGCTCTTCCAGCGGACCGAAGCCGAGCAATTCGTCGATCAGCACCTTTTCCAGCGCGAACTGCTCGCGCCGGTTCAGCGTGACCTTCAGTTCGGCCAGCACTTCCATGATGATCGGGCGAAATTCCTCGGAAAGCTCTTCCTTGGAAAGCGTCGCCGCCGCTTCGGGATCGACACGTTCGAGCAGGCGCGGCAGCACCTGTTCCTTGATCTTGTGGACGCTGGCTTCGAAGCCGCCGATTTCCTGCTTTTCGTGAATGGCGTTGGCGCGTTCGGAAAGGCGATCCATCGCATCGGCGTTTCGATCATTACCGGCGGAAACCGGTGCACCTTCTGGCGGGACGGGCGGGAATTGCTCTCCGCCTTCTGCGGGCTTTTCCGCATCCGGGGCGCCGCCATTGCCGCCGCCGCCGCGCATCGGCTTGGCAACACCGAAGCTCGGGCGTGCGCCCTTGCTCATTCCGCCGGTGCCATTCTTGCGTCCGAAAGCGCTCATCGATTGCCCCTCGTCAAATTCAAATCGACCGCGCCCGAAACGGATGCAGTCATTGCGTAAGGGCGGTGTCGCCGAGTTTGGTAAATAAATCGCAAACCTTGTGTCCGCGATTTTGGCGATCGCGTCCGATCCGGTGGCATTTCCGAGCTTCGCACAAACACGTTGAAGCCATGCGGAGCGCCCCCTAAGCGGCTTTCAGCGACGCAAGCAGGAACAGTCGACATGCAACAATCGGACAGGGCGGGGCTGCTGTTCGCCCTGGCCGGGTTCACCCTCCTGTCCATCGGCGACACGGTGGTGAAAAGCATGGCGGACGAATGGACGCCAAGCGCGCTCGCGGCCGTACGCTACACGCTGGGCGCGGTCGGCCTTTCGGCGCTGCTGATGGCGCGGGAAGGCACCGCACCCCTCCGCACCGTTCCGAAACCGGCCATCCAGGCGATGCGCGGGCTCGGCGTCGGGATCGCGACGCTCGCCTTCTTCGCCAGCGTGTGGGTCATGCCGCTGGCCGATGCCGTCGCCATCACCTTTACCCAACCGATGATCACTGCGCTGCTGGCGGCCTTCTTCCTCGGCGAGCGGCTGCGGGCGAGCACCCTCGGCGCAACGGTCGTCGCGTTTGTTGGCGTGCTCATCATCCTGCGGCCGAACTTTGCGGAGATCGGCTGGGCCGCGGTCTTCCCGCTGATCTGCGCGACCGGCATGGCCGTGCTGATGACGGCCAACCGCGCGGCGAGAGGCGCGGGAAGCGCGCTGGCGGCGCAGGCTTACGTCGCCATCGGCGGAGCGGCCGTGCTTGTTACCGCGGCAGCCATCGGGCATTTCAGCGGTTATGAGCAGCTGCGCTTCTATTGGCCGGAATGGCATGTCCTCGCCCGCACGGCATTCGTGGCGGTCAGCGCCAGCACCGCGCACTGGCTCGTCTTCATGGGCACGGAAAGGGCGGGAGCGTCGACCATCGCGCCGATGACATATATCCAGATCCTCGTCGCATCGACGCTGGCCTGGATCTTCTTCGACGAGGTGCCCGACCTGATCGCCATCGGCGGCGCGGGGCTGATCATCGCCTCCGGTCTCTGGCTCTGGCGGCAGGGGCAAAAGCGCGCTGCCGATACCGAGCACCCCTGATGCGGTGACACTGCATGGTCCCTCGGAAACGACGCGTGCTACGTTGGTTCGAATAGGGTGATGAGCGCGAAAGATGAACAGTTGGACTGCTGGTTATGCGAAAGGCCGCTCGGTCGCAATGTGCAATGGCATCATACCGTGCCCAAATCGAAGCGCGGCCGGGAGACCGTTGCCGTCCATCCGATCTGTCACAAGACGATTCACGCGCATTTCAACAATGCCGAATTGGCGCGGATGGATGGCGAGCGCGCTCCCTTGCTGGAGCAGGCGGACATGGCGAAGTTCCTGCGCTGGATCGCAGACAAGCCGCCGGACTTCCATGCACCGACGCGGCGGCCGAAGATCTGACGAAGTTGACGCTGCCGACCTTCTCAAAAAACGACAAAAGGGGCCGCAGCTTTCGCGCGGCCCCTGTTGTGAAGGAGCGCGTTTCGGGCGCAAAGCCCTGTTCAGCCCTCGACGTGTTCCGCCAGCACGGTGAGGCCTTTGTCGCCGACTTCGGCAAAGCCGCCGCGCACTTCGATGCTCTCCGGCTCTCCACCTTCGGTCTTCCACACCTGAACCGCGCCGTCGCGAATGGTGGACATGAAAGGCGCGTGGCCTTCCAGCACGCCGAATTCGCCTTCGCTGCCGGGCACGACCACCATGTGGACGTCTTCCGAGCGCACGAGCTTGGATGGGGTTACGAGTTCGAAATGCAGTGCCATTGTCATTCGCTTTCCAGTTTCGCGCCGTCCCTAGCGGCCGTGTCGGGCCTGTCCAGCCCCAGATAGAGTAGAACGGCAATCGCGCCGCCGATGAAATAGCCGAGCGCGGTCAGGATCCGCTCCCATATCATAGCGTAGCCAACGGTCTGCCACGCGATCAGCGGCACCAGTGCGATCAGCGCCGCGCTGCCGACGAACGGCCACAGGATGCCACGCGTCCTGCCTCGCCAGATCTGCACCATGCAGCCGAAATTCACGCCGACGACCGGAAAGGCGATGAGGTAAAGCCACCACGGCTCGTAACCCTGGCCGAACACCGCATTGGCAAGATCGGCAAAGGCCTCGTCGAACAGCTGCCAGCGATCGACACGCCACCGATGGATGTCGAAGGCCGAAATCAGCAGGAATACCGCGATCCCGGCCTGCGCCAGGCGGCGGAGGAGCTGCTGCGACTGCAGTTCCGACTCCGCCATCGTAACTTAGGCGTCTTCCGCCATCTTCTTGGCTTTCTCGACGGCCATTTCGATGCCGCCGACCATGTAGAAGGCAGCTTCGGGCAGGTGATCGTATTCACCTTCGACGACGGCCTTGAAACTCTTCACCGTGTCTTCCAGTTGCACAAACTGACCAGGGATGTTGGTGAACACCTCGGCGACGTGGAAGGGCTGGCTGAGGAACTTCTGAATCTTGCGCGCGCGGGCGACGGTGAGCTTGTCCTCTTCGGAAAGCTCGTCCATTCCCAGAATCGCGATGATGTCCTGCAGACTTTTGTACTTCTGCAGCGTTTCCTGAACCTTACGCGCGGTTTCGTAGTGCTCCTGGCCGACGACGCGCGGTTCGAGAACGCGGCTGGTCGAATCCAGCGGATCGACCGCGGGGTAGATGCCAAGCTCCGAAATGGCGCGGTTCAGCGTGGTCGTCGCATCGAGGTGCGCGAAGGATGTGGCGGGGGCAGGGTCGGTCAAGTCATCGGCAGGCACATAAATGGCCTGCACCGAGGTGATCGAGCCCTTGGTGGTGGAGGTGATGCGTTCCTGCAGGTTGCCCATGTCGGTCGACAGGGTCGGCTGGTAGCCCACCGCCGAAGGAATACGCCCCAACAGCGCCGACACTTCCGAACCCGCTTGGGTGAAGCGGAAGATGTTGTCGACGAAGAACAGCACGTCCTGCCCTTCCTGGTCGCGGAAATATTCCGCCATCGTCAGGCCGGACAGCGCCACGCGGGCACGCGCGCCCGGCGGTTCGTTCATCTGGCCGAAGACGAGCGCCACCTTGGAGCCTTCCGAAATGGCTTCGCCAGCGTCGTTCTTGGCGATGACGCCCGCATCGAGGAATTCGTGATAGAGGTCGTTGCCCTCGCGGGTGCGCTCACCCACGCCGGCGAAGACCGACACGCCGCCGTGCCCCTTGGCGATGTTGTTGATGAGCTCCTGGATGAGCACGGTCTTGCCCACGCCGGCACCGCCGAACAGGCCGATCTTGCCGCCCTTCGCGTAAGGCGCGAGCAGGTCGATGACCTTGATGCCGGTGACGAGGATGTCGGCTTCGGTCGACTGGTCGACGAATTCGGGCGCCTCTGCGTGGATCGGCGCGCTCATATCGGCACCGATGGGGCCGCGCTCGTCGATCGGCTGACCGACGACATTCATGATGCGGCCGAGCGTCTTCGGGCCGACCGGCACGGTGATCTGCGCGCCGGTGTTGATCACTTCCTGGCCGCGGACGAGGCCGTCCGTGCCGTCCATCGCGATTGTGCGAACGGTGCTTTCGCCGAGGTGCTGCGCGACTTCGAGGACGAGCGTATTATCGCCGTTCTTGGTTTCGAGCGCGGCGAGGATCGGCGGCAATTCGCCGGGAAAGGCGACGTCGACGACGGCGCCGATGACCTGGCTGATCGTGCCGTTGGTGGTCTGATTGAGAGCGGGTGCGGTTGCCATGATGATTTCCTGTGGCGTCAAATGTCTACGTGGTGCGAATCATGTTCGCTGCAAATTGCTTCGGCGTTGTCGAGAACCCAGTTCTCGCCGCTTTCGTCCGCCGCCAGCGTGGCATCGTGACGCAGCGCGGTGTCCTCGCCGAGGCCGAATTCACACGATACGGTTTCCGCGCCCATCGCGCGCTTGCAGACGGATGTGCTGACCGGCTCTGCCGCGGGGCAGGTGGATGCGAACACTTCGGCGAAGAGCGCTTCGTCCGGCGCGGGCAGCGACACGACCGGCTCTGCAGGCGCGGTGTCCACCGGTTCGGGCGCGGGTTCTTCGCCGCAAGCTGCGAGGAGGGCGAGGGGGGTAAGGGCGAGAAGTTTCTTCACGTTTATTCCTTGGATTTCCTAAACAATGCACCAATCGCTAGTGCCATCGGTCTTTGTATATCTTTTTGCCTTGACCTCATGTTCCGACCAAGGGCCAGGATATTCGACGAATTCGCGTCCGCCGTCGGTTTTGCCGTCGCTAGCTGGAAATGGAATACCCCGACGGACAAACCGAGACTCGTAGCGACAATTTAATGTTTGAGCTTCGTCGTTCCAATCGCAGGTCTCGTTCCGTTGTTCGGAATAACCGAATTCGGGTATCACTCTGATGTCGGTTGCGCATTGACCAGTCTCGACGCAAACGCAGCTTTGATCTGCTCGGTCCTCGCGCATCGAATGCGCTACGAAGTGTTCAATCTCCTCAAATGAAGGCTCCGGCGAAACGACCGATTCGTCTGGCGACGCATGCGCCGCACAGGCAGCCGTTAGTAAAACCAAAGCAGAGGCAAACACTGCGTACATATCACAGCGCCTCAGCGCCCGCGATGATTTCGATGAGTTCGGTGGTGATCGCGGCCTGGCGGCTGCGGTTGTACTGGATGGTCAACTTGTCGATCAGATCGCCAGCGTTGCGCGTGGCATTGTCCATAGCCGTCATGGACGCGCCCTGTTCGGACGCCTCACGCTCCAGCAATGCGCCGAAAAGCTGCGTCTTGACGTAGCGCGGCAGCAGTTCGGCGAGGATTTCCTCCTCGTCGGGCTCGTATTCCACCGCGGCATCGGACGCTTCTACGGTTTCGGGAGAAGGCACGGGCAGCAGCTGAACCGTAGTCGGGTCCTGTGCCAGCGCGCTCTGGAAGATCGGGTAGACGAGGTGGGCGATATCGAATTCGCCCTTCTCGAAGCGCGCGACCAGGTCGTCGGCAATCGCCTCGGCCTCTTCGAAGCCGATATTGCGCACGGCGGACGTATCGAAGTGATTGTCGATCCGGTCGGCATAATCGCGCTTGATCGGCGCGCGGCCCTTCTTTCCGACGAGGTAGAAGGAAACGTCCTTGCCCTGCGCGAGCAGTTCCTTCGCCTGCTTCTTCGCCTCTTTCACGATATTCGCGTTGAGACCGCCGCACAGCCCCTTGTCGGTGTTCACGACCACCAACAGGTGCTTGGCATCATTGCCGGTGCCGCGCAGCAGCAGGGGCGCGCTGTCGCCGCTCACCTTGCTGGCGAGCGAGCCCATCACGTCCGCCAGGCGATTGGCGTAGGGACGCGCAGCCTCGGCCGCGGCCTGAGCTTTGCGCAGCTTCGCGGCGGCGACCATCTGCTTGGCCTTGGTGATCTTCTGGGTCGATTTGACCGACCCGATCCGATCCTTGAGTTCCTTCAAAGAGGCCATGTCGGCTCCCTAGATTCTCGTTTCAGGCTCAGGCGAACTGCTTGGCGAAGGTGTCGAGCGCGCTGACGGTCTTGTCCTTCGTGTCGCCTTCGAACTTGCCGCTTTCGCGGATTTCGGTGAGCACGTCGGCATGCTCGTTGCGCATGAAGCTGAGCATCGCGGCTTCGTATTCGGTTACGCGGTCCACGGCGACATCGTCGAGATAGCCGTTGGTCCCGGCGAAAATCGACACGGTCTGTTCCTCGAACGGCATGGGCGAGAATTGCGGCTGCTTCAGCAGCTCGGTCAGGCGCGCACCGCGATTGAGCAGCTTCTGCGTCGAGGCATCGAGATCCGAACCGAACTGCGCGAAGGCCGCCATTTCGCGGTACTGCGCCAGCTCCAGCTTGATCGAGCCTGCAACCTTCTTCATCGCCTTCGTCTGTGCGGCACCGCCCACGCGGCTGACCGACAGACCCACGTTGATGGCCGGGCGGATGCCCTGGAAGAAGAGGTCCGTTTCCAAGAAGATCTGCCCGTCCGTGATCGAGATCACATTGGTCGGGATATAGGCCGACACGTCGCCCGCCTGCGTTTCGATGATCGGCAGCGCGGTAAGCGAGCCGCCGCCATTGTCCTCGTTCATCTTCGCCGCACGTTCGAGCAGGCGGGAGTGCAAGTAGAAGACGTCACCCGGATAAGCTTCGCGGCCCGGCGGGCGGCGCAGCAGAAGCGACATCTGACGGTAGGCGACGGCCTGCTTGGAGAGGTCGTCGTAAACGATGACGGCGTGCATGCCGTTGTCGCGGAAGAATTCGCCCATCGCGCAGCCGGTGTATGGCGCGAGATATTGCAGCGGAGCGGGCTCCGACGCGGTGGCGGCGACGACGATGGAATATTCCATCGCGCCGTTTTCCTCGAGGCTCTTCACGATCTGGGCGACGGTGGAGCGCTTCTGGCCGACGGCGACATAGATGCAGTAGAGCTTCTTGCTCTCGTCATCGCCCGCATTCACGCCCTTCTGGTTGATGAAGGTGTCGATGGCGACGGCGGACTTGCCGGTCTGGCGGTCCCCGATGATGAGTTCGCGCTGGCCACGGCCGACAGGCACGAGCGCGTCGATCGCCTTGAGGCCGGTCTGCACCGGCTCGTGCACGCTCTTGCGCGGGATGATGCCCGGCGCTTTGACTTCAACGCGCTTGCGCTCGACATTCTCGATCGGGCCCTTGCCGTCGATCGGGTTGCCCAGAGCGTCCACCACGCGGCCCAGCAGGCCCTTGCCGACGGGCACGTCCACGATGGTGCCGGTGCGCTTGACCGTGTCGCCTTCCTTGATGTCCGTATCCGAACCGAAGATCACGACGCCGACATTGTCCGCTTCCAGGTTCAGAGCCATGCCCTCGACGCCGTTGGCGAACTTGACCATCTCACCGGCCTGCACCTTGTCGAGGCCGTGGATACGGGCGATGCCGTCACCGACGGAGAGCACGGAGCCGACTTCGCTGACTTCGGCATCGGTGCCGAAATTGGCGATCTGGTCCTTGATGACCTTGGAGATTTCTGCGGCGCGGATTTCCATTATTCGAACCTTTCGGGTGCGGACAGTGTCAGGCGGTCTTCATGGCCTGTGCAAGGGAGTTGAGACGGGTACGGATCGAGCTGTCGATGCGCTGCGATCCGATGGTGACGACGAGCCCGCCCAGAAGGTGGGGATCGACGCGCGATTTGAGTTTCACGGTGCGGCCTTCACGGGCGCGCAGCTTGGTTTCCAGCGTGGCGATCTGCTCGTCGGTGAGCGCGTGGGCGCTGGCGACTTCCGCCTGCACTTCACCGCGCTGGGCGGCGGCGATGGTGGCGAAGGCGCGGATCATGCCGGGAAGGGCGGACACACGGCGATTGTCCGCCAGCACGCCGAGAAAATTGCGGGTCAGATCGCTGAGGCCGAGGTGATCGCCAATGCCGCTCATCACGCTAGCGATCTGGCTGCGGCTGATTTCCGGATTTCTGATCAGCGCGCGCAGCTCATGCGATTCGGAAAGCGCGGCGTCGAGCCGTTCGAGATCGGATTCGACCGCCGTCACGGTCCCCGCTTCACTGGCGAGTTCGAACAGGGCAGAAGCGTAACGCCCTGCCAGGCTGGCCTGAATACCGGCGGAAAGCTCCACGCGCGAGAGTCCTCTTGGGTCCGAGAAACGGAAAAAATCGAGTGCTGCGGAATCGGGTGCGCGAGGCACCTCTCCAAAGCTGGCGCGCGCCTAGCAAAGGGGTGGAGCGAGTGCAAGCGGTGTGGGGTGGACGGCGCTAGCCGACGCAACCTCCGGATGACGCCAGGTCGGCCACGCCGGTCAGGTCGGCAGTGGATGCAGCGGCGAGGGCCTCTTCGTGGGACTGTTTCTCCGCAAAGGTGGCATCGTATACCGCTTGAAAGCTACGCGCCTCATCGGGAGTGCAAAGGACGACGTCGGCACCGACGCTGAAAAACATCTCAACACACGCAGTTCCGTCGTTGGTCGCGAAGCAGTCGAGCTTCGTCGAAACCGGGGCGCAGGCTGTAGCTTCTCCAAAGATCAGGAACGGCTCTACGAAGGCATCATATTCCGAATAGCATTCGTCACTGCCGCCTGTCTTACGGCATTGGCATGCGGCGGACGCCAGCGCCTCTGCCTTGGCGAACTGCGGAGCGGACATCGTCTGCTCGGCATGCGTTGCAGCTTCGGCCTCGAAGAGGCGCGAAGCACCTCCGTCGATCGCCCAAACCGCTCCTGCTGCAAGCAAAAGCGCCGCCGACCAGATCATGAAAAGGCGTGATTTCATCGTGTAGTTTCGTCATTCAAGTGGCGGCATGCATACACCAGCCGCTCGTTCGGAGTGTCTGGCAGCGCGCTCGCGATCGCGTTCTGGCTGCCGCCGAGATCGCGCGCGGTACCCTCGTCGGCACCGCAGGAGGGCGCATTGTACTGGCCGCGCGCGCTGCGCGCATCGGTCATCCCTTCGCGCGACAACAGGTAGCGCTCCATGGTGAAGCGCCCGCTTTCGGGATCGAAGCTGTTGACCGACACGGCGGCCTCATTTGCCGGAACGAAGATGCGGGTCCATTCGCCCTGGTCGAGGCCATATTGCGTCCGGCCGTTGACGCACCCGCTCTCGCTCCATTCGATGGCAATGTCCTCTGCCGGACCTCCCGTCACGCGGCTGCGGCTCTCATCGAGCACGCATTGATAGGTGCCTGCGCGCGCCGTCGCCGGTGGAGGGATCGCGCCGCCTTCTTCGCTATCCATCTCGGCGCGCAGTCGTTCTTCCACGCGTGTCTCTATCTGCGAATAAGCGGGGCGCGTAATCCAGGCGATCATCGCCCCGACGATCGCAATGAGCGCGATCCCACCCGCGATGGCGCGCAGGCGATAGTCCTTCTGCCGATGTCCGTACGCCGCGACGCCGCCCGCACCGATGGCAATGAACAGCAACAGGAAGGCGAGGGCGAAGCGGTTTTCCCGCTGCGCCATAACCTCGTAGCCGACGTCTCGGCGTACTTCGGCCGTGCGCCGGTCCTGCGCCTCGGCCTGCGCAGCGGCGCGCTCTGCAGCATCGGCACGGGCTGCATTCTGGCGGGCCTGCTCTTCTGCGTCGAGTTCGGCGAGACTGCGGCATTCAGCCGCGTTGATGCGCGGCGTCACGTCATTGGCGCGCAGGAAGGGGAGCAGTTCGCGCGTTGAGACCGCGAAGAAGAACTCGGCATCCGATCCCTGGCTCTCCGTGCCGAAGGAGTTGACCCCGATTACCCGTCCGCAATCATCGACCAGCGGACCGCCGCTATTGCCAGCCGCGATCGGCGCGGTGTGCAGCAGTGTGTCGAAATCGCGGCTGGGGCGCCGGCCGGACAGAAAGCCGGTCGCGGTGACAGGCGGTTGCGCGCGGAACATGTCCTGAAAGGAAAGCCCCTGCGCCCGGTCGACATTGAGCGGGTAGCCCACAGCCGTGACCGCACCGGTGCGCGGAGGATTGCCCGATATCGTCAGGGGAGGGAGGCCGAGCGGCTCGGTCGCTTCCAGCAAGGCGAGATCGTTGCGCGGACTGATCGCGACGAGCCTGGCATAGACGGCCTTGTCGCCTTCCGCGGGGACGATCCCGATGTCGAGCCGATCGTCGTCGACCGCCTGCTGCACCACATGGGCATTGGTGACGATGCGATTGCGCGAAACGGCAAAGCCCGTGCCGTGCGAGATCGGAAAGATTTCCTCTCCGTCGCGCCCGATGATCACCACGCGCGCCACGCCGCGTGTCGCCGCTTCGATATCGGCAGGGTCGGCCTTCGCTGCAGGAGTCAATGCCGCGAACACGGTGACGGCGAGGGCGAGGATGGCGAGGAGGCGAAGCATCGGCGGCAATCTCTACCGTGCATGGGGCGCAGGGCAAGGTTGAGCGGGCGCTGCCATGTGTATTAGCGTCGCTCACATGACGGATGAGCCAATCCACTGGGCAGTCATGGAAACGAGCCTCGGCGCGATGCTGGTCGCCGCAACGCGCTTGGGCGTGACGTGCCTGGCCTTCGGCGAAGGCGAGGCGGAACTGCGCGCCCGTTTCCCGAAGGCCGAGCTGGCCCCGGTCGGCGAGGGATATCGCAGCCTGTTCGCGCAGGTGGCCGAGGCTGTAGAGAGGCCCGGAAGCGGCGACGACATCCCGCTCGACATACGCGGCACGGATTTCCAGAAGCGTGTCTGGGAAGAATTAAGACGCATCCCGGCTGGCGAGACCCGCTCTTACGGCGACCTCGCTACGACTCTTGGCAAGCCTTCGGCCAGCCGGGCGGTCGGCGGCGCGAACGGGGCGAACCGGATTGCCGTGCTGATCCCGTGCCACCGGGTGATCGCGGCGGACGGATCGCTGGGAGGATATGCTTACGGGCTGAGCATCAAATCGGAATTGCTGCGGCGAGAGCGGAACGCGAGCCTAACCTAACCATTGCCTGCGACATGAGCCGTACTGCAACCTCGGGCGATTACATTCGCCAGTCCGCCGTCCTGATCCTTGCCATCGCATATCCTTTGTCGAATGCGCTGCCGCGCATCCTTGGATATGGACGCGATATCGGTGAGAACAGTCCAGGTGAAATGCAACTGCTGGTGCCGTTCGAGGCCGCTTTCGGCATCTGGTTTCCGATCTTTATCGGCACCGGCCTCGCGGCCCTGATTCAAGCCCTGCCATCGCGTCGGAAAATGCCGGTGCATCGACGAACCGGCTGGTGGTGGGCGGCGGCGATGGCGCTGTCCTGCGCCTGGTCCATCGCCGAAAGTTACGTTGCCGACGACATCCGTTCATGGACCACAGCGCTCATCTTTACGCCCTACGTATTGGCAATCTGCGTCGCGATGGTGCGCTTTTCACGTGAGCGGGCAAGCTTCGAATGGCCCGAAAAACTCTGCGCTGCCGCCATCGGCCTGTTCGCCGGCTGGACGTCGCTCGCTGTGTTCATCAATTGGGAGCGCGTCTTCACAGTCGAGCTCGGCTGGCTCACCACCGAACTCACGGCGCTCGCGCTGCTCGCTGCCGCACTGGGGTGGATCTGCTTAAATCTCGCTCGCTCCTTCGGAAATCCCTTTTACGCATTCACACCGATCTGGGGCTTGAGCTTCCTGGTCTATGACAGGTTGGCAACCGACGACTATTCGCGGCTCATCGCTGTCGCCGGATCGATCGGGATCGCGCTCGTCGTAATCGCGGCTATCGGGGCGCGCAGGAAATTGCCACACTAGGGAAAACAGCGCGGGCATGCTTGCCAAAAACCACGGTACGCCGCACCTCCGCCTCTTCAGAGAAAGAGATATGGCATGAATGGCGAGGTAACAGCACGGGACGATCGCTCGATCTGGTTGAAGATCTGGCAATTTCCGCTTGTCGCGATGATGGTCGCGGTCGCTCTGCTTGTCCTCGCCGGCATAGCGACGAGCGCGCTGTTCACCGAATTGCTGCCCGACGCCTTCGGGGGAGACTGGCAACAGGTGGTCGCGCTGCTTACGCTCACTGCGCTCAGTTTCGTCATCTACAAGCTGGCGATCCGCCATCTCGGCCGCAAAAAGCACGACGATCTCCCGCTCGATCTGCGCGCGATAAAGGACACGGCGCTCGGCTTCGCCGGGGGCGGCGCGCTGATCACCATATGCGTCGCTCTCGCGGCGCTTTTCGGCGTCTATACGGTCTCGGGCATGGGCGCATTTTCCGACTGGCCAGCCATCGTGCTCATGGCGGGCATATATGCGGGGTTCTTCGAGGAGCTGTTGCTGCGCGGCGTGATCTTCCGCTGGCTGGAAGAATTTGCGGGGAGCTGGATTGCCCTTGCGCTCAGCTCGCTGATCTTCGGCTTCGGCCATGCAGGCAATGACAATGCCACTTTTTTCTCCTCGCTCGCCATCGCGATCGAAGCGGGAATTCTGCTGGGCGCGGCTTACATGCTGACGCGCTCGCTCTGGCTTGCGGTAGGTCTGCATGCAGGCTGGAACGTCGTGCAGGGAATGTGGGATGTGCCCATTTCGGGCAACGACTTCGATGGCATCGTCGATGCAACCATGAGTGGCCCCGCATTGCTGGCGGGAGGGGGCTTCGGTCTGGAAGCGACTGTCTTCGCGCTGTTGGTAGCAACGGGTGCGGGCCTCTGGATGCTGGTTCTGGCCGCACGGCGAGGACGGATCGTCAAGCCATCCTGGAGCCGAAAAGGCCATCCCATCACTGCCTATTAGAGATAAAGGCTGGCCGCCGTTCCTGCGAGGCCGATGAAGACCAGTCCGCCGACGATCCAGGGGCCGAGATTTCGTTTCTGGATGCGGTCTATGTAGCGGGCGACGATGGAATCGTCCTTGCGATCGGTCGCCGCCCAGAGGATCAGCGCGAACCAGAGCGCAAACGACAGCAGTGCGAGAGGCGAAAGCTTGGCGATCGTCCTGCGATCCGGATGGCGCCTGCCAAATGCTATCATCACGGGAAGGCCGCAGAAGAGCAGCGTTACGCCGACAGCGACCGCAATGGCGACAAGTTGATACGTGGTCATTAGGCAGACTTCGGCGAGAAACGCCCAGGTTTCAATGCCGCTGCGACATTTTGCCGAGCTGCAGGCCGTCACGCACACACTTAAAAAGGACATGCGCGTCGTGATCGCAGTCGCGGGCTACAGCCATTACCTAGTCCGCGCGCGCCCAGCTGCTGTCGGCGGGCGTCAGACTGTCGAGGAATTTCTCTGCTGTGTCGAGATAGTCCTGCCGCTTGCTCTTATCCATCCGGTCCCAGTTGGAGTAAATCCGGCCGACGCGCTGATTGCTTTCGAACCGGTCGCGGTGGCGATCCATGAAGTACCAGTAGAGCGAGTTGAAGGGGCAGGAATTCTCGCCCGTTTTCTTGCTGACCGAATATTTGCAGTCCCCGCAATAATCGCTCATTTTGTTGATGTAATTTCCGCTGGCCGCATAGGGCTTGGTCGCCAGTTTTCCGCCGTCGGCATAAAGGATCATTGCCGAGACATTGGGCAGTTCGACCCACTGATAGGCGTCGGCGTAAACGACCAGATACCAGTCCTGGACTTCCTTCGGATTGATTCCTGCCAGCAACGCGAAATTGCCGAGCACCATCAGCCGCTGAATATGGTGAGCGTGGGCATTCTCCCGCGTCGAGCGGATGCTGTCCGACAGGCAGCGCATGTCGGTTTCGCCGGTCCAGTAGAATTCGGGCAAGCCACGCTGGGCATTCAGTTTGTTGTCGCTCTCCAGCCCCGGCATAAAATGCCAGTAGAAGCCGCGGACATATTCGCGCCAGCCGATCAGCTGGCGAATGAAGCCCTCAACGCTGTTGAGCGGGGCCTTGCCGTCCTTGTATGCCTTCTCCGCCCGTTCACAGAGGTCGAGCGGATCGAGCAGGCCGAGATTGATGCTGGTGGACAGCATCGAGTGGTAGAGATCGTCCTGCCCGCAGACCATCGCGTCCTGGAACGGCCCGAACTTCTCGATCCGCTCCTTGAAGAATGCGTCGGCTGCCTTTTCCGCCTGGTCGCTGGTGACCGGCCAGCCGAAGTTTTCGAGACTGCCGAAATGGTCGCCGAACTTGTCCTCGATCAGCTGGATGCATTCCTGCGTAATCTCGTCCGGCTCGAAGATCGGCCGGGCGGGCGGGTCCATCTCGTCCTTGGGCGGCTCGCGGTTCTGCTTGTCGAGATTCCATTCTCCGCCTTCGGGATCGTCGCCAGCCATCAGCAGGCCAGTCTTGCGACGCATTTCGCGGTAGAAATTCTCCATTCGCAGCGTCTTGCGGTCCTCCGCCCATTCGCGAAATTCGGAGAGTGGACAGATGTAGCGATCATCGTCGAGAATCTCGACATTGCATTCGAACTTGTCGGGCCATTCCTCGATCGCCTGCTGCACGCGCCATTCGCCCGCCTCGACGACGTGGATGGCGCGCGGGTCATGTCGCTCGATTGCCCGGGCGACTTCGCCGGTGAAACTTCCGGCATTGTCCCCGTCCGTCAGCTTGACGTAGTCGACCGTCCACCCGGCCTGTTCCAGCTCCTTCGCGAAGTGGCGCATGGCGGAAAAGATCAGGACGATCTTCTGCTTGTGGTGTTTGACGTAGGTCGCCTCGTCCCACACCTCCATCATCAGGATGACGGTATCGTCCTTCGTGCGGCCACGTAGCGAGGCGAGCTTGCGGGTAAGTTGATCGCCCAGAACGGGCACGAGAACGGGGCGGGTCTTGGAATCACTCATACGGCGTAAATAGATACGGGCGGTGTGCAGTTCCTATCCGTCTGAAGATAGGATTGCACACCGCCCGCCAATGATTGGACGGCGATGGTTGTCAGATCTCAGGCGTCGTCCTCGCCGCCATCGGTGCAGCCATACGCCTCGACTTTGGCCTCGAACTCTTCCCTGCGTGCCTCGCGGGCATCGTCGTCGAGATACTCACCGGGGTGATCGGGCCGGATAGTTTCCAGCAGAGGCTCGCGGTTGCCCTCTTCGAATTCGTCGAACTGCTTGCGCACCAAGCACTGCAAACGACCGCGACCGTCGGTGAACTGCGCACCCACGATGCGCGCCTCGTCCGTGCGACCTTCCAACAGCAACATGTGGACAAGTGCCTGCCGCACACCGCGATCATGGCGCCCGTAACTGAAAGCTGCACCGAGCGCGGCCTTGGCGTTCTCGGTCAGTGCGTCGTCCCCGTCGTGCAGATGTGTCAGATAGTAGCCGTAAAGCGGGAAGGGATGGTCGTTCTCCATCCGGTTGGCCGCAGCGAAGCGGGCGCGTGCAACTTCCATCTGCGCCGGATCTTCGAAAGAACGGCGAAGCGCGACATTGGCAAAGTACATCGCCGCGTCGACCGATTCCGGATTGATTGCCAGAGCCCGCTCCGCAAGAGCCTCCGCCTCGTCGTAATTGCGGGCATCGAATTCTGCTTCTATCGCGGCGAGCAGCACGGCTTCGTCGTTGGGATATCTCTCGAGGAGACGGCGCGCTTGCCCCACTAGGCTCTGCGCCTCCTCTTCGGTGACACCGGCCTTGGACTCGATCATGAGGTCCATGCGCGCTTCTTCCGCTTCCGTCAGCCGACGGATATCGACCTCCGGATTTGGATTGACCGCATAGGGCACGCGAAGAGGCCGGGAGGCTCCCGTCCGGAATTCCTCCAGCTCGGCTTCAAAGGCGTCGAGATCTCCGAACGCCTGTTCTGCAGCGTCCATGCGTGATGCACCTGCGGCAATCGCGTTCATGTAGGTGGTCATTTGACCGCGGCGCTCAGGGTTGATGTTCAGGTGATGCGCAAAAAGCCAACCATGGCCGTAAGTGCGATCCGTATAGTAGCGATCACGACCGGGTTTGGGATCGAGCGTGGCTTCGAGATCAATCGAAACCCGCGCCAGTGAAGCACTGCGTGACGGCGGCAATTCACCGATGATGAAGTAATCTTCACCGAACTCCAGATTCCCGAACAGCTCCGCAAAGCCTTCGCTATACCAGAGTGGATAAGGCGCGTCGGCGTGCTGGAACATGAAATGGTGAACATATTCGTGGAACAGGACGTGACGCGGATCGAGCTGCAGGTCGCGCGTCTGGTTGTCGCGCCGCTGGCTTCTTCCGTAGGAGCGATTCCGCTGGCGCGGCACGAAAGCAACCGAGCCTTCGGCCCGTGGAATGTAGAACCCGCCGATTCCACTATCGCGGCGATCGGCGGCCAGCGCCGACATGTCGGCCTGAGTGCCATAGCGGAACACGGTGAGCTTGCTGGACGGCGGAAGGTCGGCGGCTTCCAGGTCAACGCCTGTGAAGAGCGCGATGACCTCGTTCAGCCGCTCGAGATCCTGCACGAATTCGAGCGTGTCCGCTTCGGAATCCTTCGAATAGAGAATGAAGTGTTCGGATTCGGCGCGGTACCAATCGTTGGCGTTGGCTGCCGTCATCGGCACGACGAAAGCGAAAAGCGTGATGAACGCTGTGAAAAAACGAGTCATTTGAAAAGAATCTCCCAGTCCGCCTCCAATCCTAACGATGGGAGCTCATCGTGCAAGAGCCTCCTTTCGTCCTGGTCTAATCGAGGTTCGGTCGGAGCCAGCGCGTGGCATCTTCAATCGGCATCCCTCTGCGTTCGGCATAGTCCGTCAGCTGATCTCCTCCGATCCGCGCGACCCCGAAATAGCTGCTGTCCGGGTGGCTGAAATACATGCCGCTCACCGCGCTTGTTGGCAGCATCGCGTTGCTATCGGTCAAGGTCAGGCCAGCGTTTTTCGTGGCATCGAGCAGGTCGAACAGTATCGGCTTCAGCGAGTGGTCCGGGCAGGCCGGGTAGCCGGGCGCGGGGCGGATGCCGTCATAGCGCTCGCGGATCAGATCCGCGTTCGAGAGGCGCTCATCGGGCGCATAGCCCCAGAGATCCGTGCGCACATGCTGATGCAGTCGCTCGGCAAGCGCTTCGGCGAAACGGTCCGCCAATGCCTTGAGCAGGATATCCGAATAATCGTCCGTCTCCGCCTTGAAACGCGCGATATGCGGATCGATCCCGTGAATGGCGACACCGAAGCCGCCGATCCAGTCGCCTGCCGGATCGATGAAATCGGCGAGGCAGTAATTCGCGCGGTCGCGGCTCTTGGCGACCTGCTGGCGCAGCATCGGGATTAGCTCACCGCTGTCCAGACGGATGTCGTCGCCGTCTCGCCTGCACGGCCAGAACCCGCACACCGCCTTTGCCATCAGCCATTTCTCGCCGACGATCAGTTGCAGCATGGCGTCGGCATCGGCTTTCAACGCGCGCGCGCTTTCACCGACCACCTCGTCATCGAGAATGGCGGGGTAGGTACCCGCCAGCTCCCAGCTGCGGAAGAAGGGTGTCCAGTCGAAGCAGGAGACAAGATCGGCCAGATCCCAGTCCCCGAACACATGCAGGCCGGGCTGTGCAGGGGCGGGGGACTTACGGCTGAAATCCGCGGCGAAACCGTTCTCTCGCGCCTCGCCGAGCGTCAGCAGCTTGCTCGCTTCCTTGCCCGCCCGCTTGTCCCGCATGACCTGATATTCGCCTGCCGTATCGTTCACCAGGCCATCGCGCTGCGTGTCCGACAGCAGGCGGCTGGCCACGCCCACCGCACGGCTGGCGTCGAGTACGTGGAGCACCGGACCTTTATAGGCCGGATCGATCCTAAGCGCGGTATGCAGGCGGCTGGTGGTCGCCCCGCCGATCAGCAGGGGCAACGTCATATCGGCGCGCTGCATTTCCTCAGCCACAGTCACCATCTCGTCCAGCGAGGGAGTGATCAAGCCCGACAGTCCGATGATATCGGCGTCCTGTTCGCGAGCGGTCTCGAGGATAGTGGACCACGGCACCATGACGCCAAGATCGATTACCTCGTAGCCGTTGCACTGGAGCACGACGCCGACGATGTTCTTCCCGATGTCGTGTACATCGCCCTTCACTGTCGCCATGATGACCTTGCCCTTGGCCTTGCGCTCTTCCGGGGCGAGCTTGTCCTTCTCCGCTTCGATGAAGGGAATGAGGTGGGCGACCGCCTTCTTCATCACGCGCGCGGATTTGACCACCTGCGGCAGGAACATTTTCCCGCTGCCGAATAGGTCGCCGACGACGTTCATGCCGTCCATCAGCGGCCCTTCGATCACCTCAATGGGGCGCTTCGCGCTCTGGCGTGCCTCCTCGGTGTCGGCGACGATGTGCGCGTCGATGCCTTTGACCAGCGCATATTCTAGGCGCTTGGTAACCTCCAGACTGCGCCATTCGGCCTCCGCCTTCTCGTCCTCTTTCGACTTGCCCTTGTAGCTCTCCGCTAGGTCCACCAGCCGTTCCGACGCATCCGGTCGGCGAGCAAGGATGACGTCCTCGCACGCTTCGCGCAGCTGCGGGTCGATAGTGTCGTAAACGTCGAGCTGGCCCGCATTGACGATTGCCATATCGAGTCCGGCAGGAATGGCGTGATAGAGAAACACCGAATGCATCGCGCGGCGGACCGTCTCGTTGCCGCGGAAGCTGAAGCTTAGGTTCGAAAGGCCGCCGCTCGTCTTCGCATAGGGGCAGCGCTGCTTGATTTCGGCCACCGCCTCGATGAAATCCAGCCCATAGCGATCATGCTCGGCGATGCCGGTGGCGACGGCGAAGATATTCGGATCGAAAATAATGTCTTCTGGCGGGAAGCCGTTTCTGACAAGTAGATCGTAAGCGCGCGAGCAGATCTCCACCTTGCGCTCTTTCGTGTCCGCCTGGCCGGTTTCGTCGAAGGCCATGACGACCACCGCCGCGCCGTAATCGCGGCAGATGCCCGCCTGCTCGAGGAATTGCGCCTCGCCTTCCTTCATGCTGATCGAATTGACGATCGGTTTGCCGGACACGCATTTCAGCCCGGCCTCGATCACTTCGAACTTGGAGCTGTCGATCATCACCGGCACGCGCGCAATGTCCGGCTCGGCGGCGATCAGTTTTAGGAAGGTCGTCATCGCCTCGACCGCGTCGAGCAGGCCTTCGTCCATGTTCACATCGATGATCTGCGCACCGTTCTCGACCTGCTGGCGCGCGACTTCGACGGCGGTTGGGTAGTCCCCCGCCATGATAAGCTTCTTGAACGCGGCGGAGCCGGTGACATTGGTCCGCTCGCCAATATTGACGAAGCGGGCGGTGGAGAGGTTCGTCATTTGTCGGTCACGCAGCGATCACGAAGGGCTCCAGCCCCGCGAGCCGCATCTTGGTGTCTTTCTGCGACAATTCGCGCGGGGCCAGCCCCTCCACACGCTTCGCCATCGCAGCGATGTGCTCGGGCGTGGAGCCGCAGCAGCCGCCGATGATGTTGGCGCGGCCATTGTCGGCCCATTGACCGGTGAGCGCGGCGGTCGTGTCCGGCGCCTCGTCATATTCGCCAAGCTCGTTGGGTAGGCCCGCATTGGGATAGGCGAGCAGCAGCGTGTCGGCGATATCGGACAGCAGCTGGATATGCGGCCGAAGCTGCTCCGCGCCGAAGCTGCAATTGAGGCCGATGGTGGCGGGATTGGCGTGGCGCACCGCGTTCCAGAAGGCCTCGACCGTGTGACCGGAAAGGTTGCGGCCCGAAAGATCGGTCAGCGTCATGGACAGCATGATCGGAACATCGCGTCCGAGCTTGTCCGATAACTGGCGCACCGCCATGATGCCCGCCTTGGCGTTGAGCGTATCGAAGATCGTCTCGATCAGGATGAAATCCGCGCCGCCTTCCGCCAGCGCTTCCGCCTGCTCTAGATATACGCCGGTGAGGCGATCGAAGTCGATTTCGCGAAAGCCGGGGTCCTCGACATCGGGGCTGAGCGAAAGCGTCTTGTTGGTCGGGCCGATGGCACCGGCGACGAAGCGCGGGCGGCCAGCCTTGACCGCAAACTCGTCCGCGCATTCGCGCGCAATGCGGGCAGAGGCGAGGTTGATTTCGCGCACCAGTCCTTCAGCCGCATAATCCGCCTGGCTGATGCTGTTGGCGGAGAAGGTGTTGGTCGAGACGATGTCCGACCCGGCTTCGAGATAGGCGCGGGTGATATCCGCGATCACGTCCGGCCGGGTCAGCGCTAGAATGTCGTTATTGCCCTTCTGATCCGCCGACAGGCCGAGATCGCCCGCGAAATCTTCTTCGGCCAACTTGCGGTTCTGAATCTGCGTGCCGAACGCCCCGTCGAAAATCAGGATGCGCTTGGCGGCTTCTGCATTGAGTTGCTCACGGGCACTCATGCTGCTTGCTCCTGCGGACGCTTACCGAGCATGTGGCAGATCGCATAGGCCAGCTCCGCGCGGTTGAGCGTGTAGAAATGGAATTCGCGCACACCGCCGGCATAGAGGCGACGGCAAAGTTCGGCGGCGACAGTGGCGGCGACCAGCTGGCGCGCGCCGGGAAAATCGTCGAGACCTTCGAACAGGCCGTCCATCCAGTCGGGGATCACCGCTCCGCATTGCCCCGCGAACTTCCGCGCCTGCGCGACGTTGGTTACGGGCAGGATGCCGGGAACGACGGGCGCTTCGATACCCGCCCTTGCGCAGCGCTCGGTGAAATCGAAGAATGTCTCGGCGGAGAAGAAAAACTGGCTGATGGCGCGGGTCGCCCCCGCATCTATCTTGCGCTTGAGATTTTCGAGATCGGATTGCGGGCAATTCGCGTCCGGGTGGACTTCGGGATAGGCGGCGACCGAGACTTCGAAATCGGCGACTTCCTTCAGGCCTGCGACTAGCTCCGCGGCGCTGCCATAGCCGTCCTCATGCGGCACGAAAGGCGCGCCGGGTTCGCCCGCATCACCGCGCAGGGCGACGATATGGCGCACGCCCGCCTCCCAGTAAGCCTCTGCAATCCTTTGCGTTTCCGCGCGGCTGGCATCGACACAGGTAAGGTGCGCAGCGGCCGGGATCCCCGCCTCCGCGATCAGCCGCGCGACAGTGTTGTGGGTGCGTTCCCGGGTGGAGCCACCCGCGCCGTAAGTGACACTGACGAATTGCGGGGAAAGCGGTGCGAGCTTGGTCACCGATTCCCACAGCTGGCTTTCCATCTTCTCGCTCTTGGGCGGGAAGAATTCGAAGCTCACGGCAATGTCGCCCGGCAAGCCACTGAATAGCGGGCGTTTATGCGCGCGATCCTGCTCGCTGGCAGGGTCGAGAAATTCGGGAATCGGCTGAGCAAGGCTCATGACGCGACCTTTCTGAGATCGGTATCGGTGTGGGACCGGGAGAGGCGGGTGGCGGACCAGACTTTGACGGTGAGGGTCCGGCCGGGGACGGAAACGGGCGGCGCGGGATCGAAACCGGCTTCGGCAAGCAGCTTGGCCATCGTCGGGTCGGAAAAGCCGAGCCGGGCATGGGCATGCCGCTCACGCAGTTCGTCGAGCTCATGCCGCGCGAGGTCGACAACCGCGATCCGACCGCCGGGGCGAGTGACGCGCGCGGCTTCGCGCAGGGCGAGCTCCGGGTCCTGCGCAAAATGCAGCACCTGGTGCAGTAACACGGTGTCGAAACTGTGTGCGGCGAATAGCAGGTCGGTAAAATCGCCCTGCTGCAATTCGACCTTTTCCGGGCCGAGCGCCTGCAGCCGCGCCCGGGCGACGCGCAGCATGTCGAGGCTCTTGTCGAGAGCCACGATATGCTCGGCATGGGGCGCAAGCAGTTCGGCAATGCGGCCGGTGCCGGTGCCGATGTCGAGCAGCCTGCCGGGCGGGGTATCGGCCAGCACTTCGAGCAGCGCTTCCTCGCACGCTTTTTCCGGCCCGTGAATTTCGCGCAGCGTGTCCCATTCCTCGGCATGGCGGGCGAAGTAGCGGTCCGCCTCTTTCTCACGCGCATTGCGGATGACGGAGAGGCGGGTGCGGTCGGCTTCGGCAGCTTGCGCGAAATCGCTATCCTCGCGCTCCGCAATCGAAAGCAAGCGAGCAATCGCATCGCCCATTGGCGTGGGGGCGGCTTCGCGCAGGAACACCGAATTGCCTTCTCGGCGTCGCTCGATCAAGCCGGCATCGACCAGACGGGAGACGTGCTGCGAAACGCGCGGCTGGCTCTGGGCCAGCACTTGCGCGATCTCGCCAACCGACAATTCCATCTGCGTGATCAGCCGCATCACGCGCAGGCGCGACGCGTCGGAAAGAGCACGGAAGGCGGCTTCAAGCTGCATGACGAGATAAGCATATAACGATCTCGTTATATTGCCAGAACGAATGCGGTTTCTTTCGTAACCTTTTCAGACGAAGCTGTAGGGATCCACATCCACGCCCACGCGCACTCCGGGCGGGTGATCTATCTGCCGCAGCCAATCGCGGATGACCTGCTGCAGATTGGCTGTGCGGCGGGCATTCATGAGCAGACGATAGCGGTAGCGATTGCGCAGCAGGGCAAGCGGCGCGGGGGCGGGGCCGAGGATCATCACATCGTCCAGATGCGGGCGCGTGTTGCCGATGCGGTTGGCGGCCTCGCGCGCTTCGGCATCGTCTTCGCTCGATACGATGATCGCCGCCCAGCGTCCGAAGGGCGGCGCGCCGGCATGGCGGCGCGCTTCCGTCTCGGCGTCGTAGAAGGCATCGCGATCACCGGCCTCGAGCGCTGCGATCACGGGCGCGTCGGGATGCCTCGTCTGGATCAGCACTTCGCCCGGCTTCGCCCCGCGTCCGGCGCGGCCCGCCACCTGTGCCACCTGCTGATATGTCCGCTCCGCCGCGCGCAGGTCCCCGCCTTCAAGGCCGAGATCGGCGTCGATGACGCCGACCAGCGTCAATTCTGGAAAATGAAAGCCTTTGGTCACCAGCTGCGTGCCAACGATCACGTCGATTGCCTTCGCTTCGGCCATGGCGACGAACTCGGCCGCCTTTTCGGGCGAATTGAGAGTGTCCGACGTGACCAGCGCCACGCGCGCATCGGGCAAGATTTCGGCCACCTCGTCCGCAATGCGCTCGACCCCCGGCCCACAGGCGACGAGGCAGTCGGGCTCGCCGCAATCGGGGCATTTTTCCGGCGGGGCAGTCTCGTGCCCGCAATGGTGGCAAGCGAGGCGCTTCGACAGTCGATGCTCGACCAGCCACGCGCTGCAATTGGGGCACTGGAAGCGAAAACCGCAATTGCGGCACAGAGTCAGCGGCGCGTAGCCGCGGCGGTTGAGGAAAAGCAGCGATTGCTCGCCACGCTCCAGCCGCTCCTCCAGCGCGGCGCGCAATGGCGCGGCAATCCACGCGCCGCGGCCGGGCTGTTCCTCGGTGAGATTGATGAGCTTGATGGCGGGCAGCTGCGCCCCGCCGAACCTGCTTGGGAGGACGAGCTTTTCGTAAGTGCCGCTATCCGCCATGTGCAGGCTTTCCAGCGCCGGGGTGGCGCTCGCGAGCACGACGGGCACCTGCTCGAAATGCGCGCGCATAACCGCGACATCGCGGGCATTGTAGCGGACGCCGTCCTCCTGCTTGAAACTGATCTCGTGTGCTTCGTCGACGACGATCAGTCCGAGCCTGGCATAAGGCAGGAACAGCGCCGAGCGCGCGCCGACCACCACTTGTGCTTCCCCACTTGCGATGGCGCGCCAGGCACGGCGGCGCTCGGTTGATTTGAGCGAGGAATGCCAGACGATCGGAGCGGCTCCGAAGCGGGCCTCAAAGCGTCCGAGAAAGGCTTCGGTGAGTGCGATTTCCGGCAGCAGCACCAGCACCTGCCGTCCCAGCTTCAGCGCCTCTGCCACCGCTTCGAAATAGGTCTCCGTCTTGCCGGATCCCGTCACGCCGTCGAGCAGGAACGGCGCGAATTTCTGCCTGCCGACAGCCTCGACAAGGCGCGCCGATACCGACGCCTGGTCTTCGCTCAGCTCGGGCCGGTCATGATCGTGACGGGCGCGCGGATATGCGCGGTCGACATCGACCTCGACCGGTTCCAGAACGCCCTGATTGACCAGTCCGCGCAGCACGCCTTCCGAAACGCCGGCCAGACCGGACAATTCACGGATCGTCGCTTGCTCGCCTTCCAGCGCTGCGATGGCGCGCTCGCGCTGCGGGGTCATCCGTTCGGGCATGCCGCCGGACAGGCGATACTCCGTCATGGTTGCAGGGCCGCGCAGCGCGCCGCCGCTGGCAATCACCATCCGAGCGACCGAGGCGAGCGGAGCGATGTAATAATCTGCCGTCCATTCGATCAAGCGCCGCAGTTCCGCGCGGATGGGCGGGACATCGACCATGCCCAGAAGCGGGCGCAGCTTGGCCTCCGGAACGGGGTCTGTCGGCAGGTGTTCCTCCTCCCAGACGATACCCATCACCTGCCGGGGGCCGAGCGGCGCGACCACCACGCTGCCATGTTCGAGCGTCATTCCCTCCGGCACCCGGTAATCGAGCGGGCCGAGCGCTGCGTTCATCACCAGTAGCCGGACGCGCGATAGGGTCATCGTCATGCATATGGGAGCCGCGGCACGCTTGCGGCAAGATGAGGACCTGAATTTATGACCGAATTGACCGCAATCCGCCCCGATCGTCGCCGTTTCATCGCCGGTCTCGGCGCCAGCGGAGCGCTGCTCGCTCTCCCTGCCTGCCAAAGCTTCGGGGGTTTCGGCCTGGTCGATGCGGTGCGCCGCCTGCTCTACATCTCCAGCGAACGCGCCTTTGCCCGGCTGACCGCGCCCGGCGGTTTCTGGGACGAACAGGTCGCGGCCATCGGCCTGAACAATCTGCTCGGCACACGCGGCAACGTGCTGGCAGGTGTACTCACCTCCACCCTCTTCCGTGATCGGCTGCAGGATGCCTTTGCCGACATCGCCATCGAAGGCGCGGAGCGGGCTGCGCCCATCGTGACCGATGCGGTGCGCGTCGTCGGCCTCGAAACCGCAGCCGCGCTGGTCAATGGCGGCCCGACAGCGGCCACGGGCTTTCTCCGCGACGAGCTCGGGCTGACACTGGTCGAGGCAATGGTGCCTGAACTCGGCGAGGCCATGCGGATCGCGCAGGAGCCGCTGGTGGGCGAACTGCTTTCCGGGCTGACTGGCGTCAATGTCTCGGGCGTCGCTCGCAATTTCTCCACCACCATCGACAATGCGATCTGGAACGAGATGGGGCTGGAAGAAGCCGCCATCCGCCGCGATCCCGGCGCGACCGGCGATCCGCTCCTGATCAGCGTATTCGGTGCGGCACGCGCGATCTAGGTCTTTCGTGCCCCCTTGCGCGCGGCGCGCCGTGCGGTAGGCAGCAGGCCGCATGTCAGACGAAACTCCGATAGATCGCTTCAAGCTTGCGCTTACCGGCGCGACCCGTGCCATCGCGCGCGATGCGGAGGTGGAGGTCGGCTTCACCGCCGATACGGCGAGCGAGCAGGGCAAGGCCGTGCGCGTACCCATGCCGCCGCGGGACGTTCCTGCCGAAGCGGCGATGGAAGCGCGTGGTTTCGCGGATAGCTTCGCGCTGCGGTTGCGGCACCACGACGCCAGCCTGCACTTCGCCCAGCGCCCGCAGGATCCCGATGCGCGCGCCTGTTACGACGCGATAGAGCGTGCCCGTTACGAAGCCATCGGTGAGACCGATTTCGCCGGTATGCGTGGCAATCTCGCCGCGATGCAGGACACGCGCCTGCAGGGCAGTGCCATCGCCCGCGCGAAGAATGCCGAGGACGTGCCCCTGCACACCGCGCTCGGCCTGATGCTGCGCGAACAGCTGACCGGCCAGCCGATCCCGGATGCTGCGCGCGAGGGCGTGGAGATGGTTCGCGAATTCGTCGAAAGCCGCACCGGCGACGATTTCGAACAGCTCTTCGACGCGCTGCACGACCAGTCCGCCTTTCAGAAGCTCGGCCTCGACATGCTGCGCCATCTCGACATGGTGCCGCAGGACGCGGAACCGGAAGACGGCCTCGACGACGAAGAGGGCGACGAGGATGACGGCGAAGAGGACAAGCCCGAAGAGGAAGAGGATGCTGCCGACGACGCGGCCGACCAGCCCGAGACCCGCGCGGAAGGAGCGGAGGGCGAGGAAGGCGAGGGCGACGAGCAGGATGACGGCGCCGGCGAGAACGAGATGGGGGAGGGCGACCCCGCCGACGATGGCGACCAGATGATGCTGCCCCAGCGGCGCAACGCGCCGTGGCAGGACATCCCCGAAAGCTTCGATTACCAAGCCTTCACGACCGAGTTCGACGAGATTGTCGAGGCGACAGACCTGTGCGACCTGGAGGAGCTCGATCGCCTCCGTGCCTATCTCGACAGCCAGCTGGCTGGGCTCGCAGGCGTGGTTACGCGGCTCGCCAATCGCCTCCAGCGCCGCCTGATGGCGCAGCAGAATCGCAGCTGGGATTTTGACCAGGAGGAAGGTTTGCTGGACGCCGCGCGGCTCGCCCGCGTTATCGTCAGCCCCGGCCATTCGCTGAGCTACAAGATGGAGCAGGAGCAGGACTTCAAGGACACGGTCGTCACCTTGCTGATCGACAATTCCGGCTCCATGCGCGGTCGCCCGATCAGCATCGCCGCGATCAGCGCCGACATCCTCGCGCGCACGCTGGAACGCTGCGGGGTGAAGGTGGAAATCCTGGGCTTCACTACCCGCGCCTGGAAAGGCGGGCAGAGCCGCGAGCGGTGGCTGAACGATGGCCGCCAGCCGAACCCCGGCCGCCTCAACGATCTGCGCCACATCATTTACAAGAAGGCCGATGAGCCGATGCGCCGCGCGCGCCGCAATCTCGGCTTGATGATGCGCGAAGGACTGCTGAAGGAGAACATCGACGGCGAGGCGCTGATCTGGGCGCATGACCGCTTGCTGGCCCGGCCGGAGGATCGCCGCATCATGATGGTGATCTCCGACGGGGCGCCGGTGGACGACAGTACGCTGAGCGTGAACAATGCAGGCTATCTCGAAAGCCATCTGCGCCGCGTGATCGACTGGATCGAAAAACAGTCGCCCATCCAGCTGGTCGCCATCGGCATCGGCCACGACGTGACCCGTTACTATAAGCGCGCGGTGACGATCATGGACGCCGAGCAGCTCGGCGGCACGATCATCGAGCAGCTGGCGGACCTATTCGAGGTGGAGTAATGAAGAAGCCAGAAGCCGAGCAGGGCATACGATATCTCTGCACAAAGTGGGCTCGAGAAATCGGCCTGAATGCTAAGCAGTACGAAACTGCAAGCTTCAGCCAGTTCTGGACTTGGCTGCGGCTAAATCATCCCGAATATCTCGACTTCGGCACCTCAACTTCAGTCGCTTATGATGTGGAGATGTGGTTCGAACAGGAAATGAATCAGTCGAGCTATCAATGAAAAAGCTCCTCGCCCTTATCCTCCTCGCCGCCGCCCTCGCAGGCGGCTGGTATTTCGCCTCGCCGTGGTGGGCGATGAAGTCGCTGGCCGATGCGGCGCAAGCTGGCGACACTGCGGCGCTGGAGGAGAAGGTGGACTTCCCGGCTCTTCGCGCTTCGGCATCGGACCAGATCAGCGAGGCGACGCGGCGGCGGGCCGGGCAGGGCGGGTTGCTGGACGGGATCGGCGGCGTGGTGGCGGAACGCGTGGGGCGCGAGGTCGCCAATCGCGCGATCACACCGGAGAATGTCGGCGCAATGGTGGCGGGAGGCGCGTTCGCCAGCGGTCTCCTGCCCGAGCGACTGCGCGGACAGGACATCGGCTGGAATATCGAACGTGAAAGCTTCGACTATTTCCGCGCTATCGGTACCTTCGAGGACGGCACCGCAGGCCCGACGCTGATCTTTCGCCGCGACGGCCTCGGCTGGCTGCTGACAGGCGTCGAACTTACCTAACCGCGCGTCCGCTTCCAGCGCATCGGATCGCCTTTCGCAATCCGCGTCTGGATCAGCCAGATCGCCACTGCGTAGATACCGGCGTTGACCGCCGCAAAGGCAATCCAGAACTGCGTCATCGTCTCGAAAGGCGCGACGACAAGCCAGCGCGGATTGGTCGCCATCTGGCTGAACCCCGCCATCAGCAGACCGGCATAGCTGTAGGCGAGATGGATCTGATGCGCGCGCAGCCACTCCAGATCGCGCGTGGTATGCCATCGGCGGAGCGCGCGGATACCAAAGAGAAGCGAGATAAAGCCGACCACCACGAAGATATGGAAAAAGCCGAAGCGCGTGCCGAAGAAAGGCATGACGGTGGCAGGCACCGGCACGACGGACAGGACGGTGACGAACATCGCCGCGATATAGCTCGTGCCGATCACGCGGTGCGTCTGTGTGCCCTTGCGCATCAGGAAGATGGCCGCCCCGGCAAGGATCGCATAGCTCGCTGACAGGAAATGGATCAGCAGCAGCGGCGAAAGGTCGTTGATCATGCGCGTTTATCCCCTTGGTGTGTTGCTTAGATAACACGCAATCGAGGGGAGCGCAAATTCGCCGGTCAGTCGGCCTCGCCCGGGCGGGTATAGATGAGCCACGCGACGAGCGCGAACCAGGCTACCATTGCGGTAGCGAGGACGCGTTCATAGGCGCCGTCCCACGCCGTTGGAATGGCGTATAGAAACGGTCCGGCGATCAACCACACCACAGCGAGCACGCGCAGGGTCGGCTTCAGCCAGTCGCGGCGATCCGCCAATCCGTCAGATGTCAGCCACACGGTGGCGGGGAATAGCGCGCCCAGCGCATAGACCAGGTAGCGGTGGATGTCGGGCAGACCCTCGGGGCGGTTGTACGCCTCGTACCCCGCGACAAGGGCGACGGCGATCGAGAGCCCAAGTAAAGTGAACTGCCCCAGCTTCCAGTCCCAGCCATCGGCCTTCCACCGCCACAGCCCCGCGGCCGCGGCCAAAGCGGCCAGGGCGAAAGCGTAGAGTCCCAGATCGACGAGCCAGTCGAACCGGCCGCCCGCCGCCGCATCGCTGATCGTGTCGCGAATGATGCCGACGTGATCGCTGGCCAGCGTGCCCACCAGGTCCGCGACGATAACGAGCAGGCAGCCGGCAAGGCCGATGCCGCCAAGCACACGCGCCAGCGGATCGTCCCGCTTGTCGGCATTCGTCTGTTCCATCGGCTGTCTCCCCTGTTGAAAATCGCCCGGCCATCGCGCAAGAGCGCGCCCATGCCGCAGACCGATCTTCGCCTGTTCAATTCGCTAACGCGCGAGCTGGAGACATTTATCCCCGTCCATGAAGGCGAGGCGCGGGTCTACACCTGCGGGCCGACGGTCTACAATTACCCGCATATCGGCAATATGCGCGCCTATGTGTTCGCCGACGTGCTGGGGCGCACGCTGAGCTGGAAAGGCTATAATCTCACCCACATAATCAACATTACCGATGTCGGGCACCTGACAGACGATGCCGATGCGGGCGAGGACAAGCTGGAAAAGGCGGCGGCGGAACGCGCGCAGTCGATCTGGGATATCGCGCAGCACTACACTGAGGCATTCTGGGCGGACGTAAAGGCGCTGAATATCCGCGAGCCTGCGAAATGGTCTGTCGCCACGGACTATATCGACGAGATGATCGCCTTTGCCGAGAGTATCGCGGAGGCGCATTGCTACGAGCTTGAAAGCGGCCTGTATTTCGATGTCTCGACGGTCGAGGATTACGGGCGGTTGGCCCGCGCCGTGACCGAGGAGGGTGAAGGCCGCATCGACACGGTCGAGGGCAAGCGCAATGCCGCCGACTTCGCAATCTGGCGCAAGACTCCGCCGGGCGAGACGCGGCAGATGGAATGGGACTCGCCATGGGGCGAGGGCGCGCCGGGCTGGCACCTGGAATGCAGTGTCATGGGTGAGAAGCTGCTTGGCTTTCCCTTTGACATTCACACCGGTGGCATCGACCACCGCGAAATTCACCATCCGAACGAGATCGCGCAGAATCAGGCCTTTTGCGGATGCGGCGGTCTGTCGGAAGCGACCAATTCGGGCGCGAAAATCTGGATGCACAACAATTTCCTGGTCGAGCGATCGGGGAAGATGTCGAAGTCGTCGGGCGAATTCCTGCGGCTGCAATTGCTGATCGACAAAGGGTACCACCCGCTCGCCTACCGCATGATGTGCCTGCAGGCGCATTACCGCAGCGAGCTTGAGTTTTCGTGGGAGGGCCTCGGCGCGGCGCTCACGCGGTTCAAGCGGATGGTGATGGGGGTGGAGAAGCTACGCGCACGAGCCGAGGAGGGGCAGGGCGGCACTTTCGACAGCTCAAAATACCTTGATGCTTTCGGCATCGCGATTTCCGAAGATCTCAATACTCCGGAAGCCTTGGCAGTCTTGGAATTGGTTCTCGGCGTTAAGGCCATCCCGCCGGCAGATGCCATCGCAATCATCGGGCGCATGGATAACGTCCTCGGCCTCGACCTGCTCGACCTTACCCGAGAAGACCTCCGCATCCGTCCCAAATCCGCCGCCATCACCGAAACCGAAATCGAGGACGCGCTCGCCCGCCGCAAGGCCGCGCGAGCGGAGGAGGATTTCGCCACCAGCGACACCATCCGTGACGAACTCACCGCCAAGGGCGTCGAAGTGATGGACGGCGACCCGCTTGGCTGGGAGTGGAAGCTGGCCTAGCGTGCTCTCCATCGAAGGAGACCGCATGGCCGAAGATACCAAAGCATCCGACCTTTTCATCGAGTGCCTCGAGGCCGAAGGGGTCGAGTATATCTTCGGCGTGCCGGGTGAGGAGAACCTCGATCTCCTGCAAAGCCTCTCCAAGAGCGACAGCATCAAGCTCGTGCTGACGCGTCACGAGCAGGGTGCAGGCTTCATGGCAGCGACATACGGCAGGCACACCGGCAAGGCGGGTGTTTGCCTGGCGACGCTCGGCCCGGGCGCGACCAACCTCGTGACGGCTGGGGCCTATGCGCAGCTGGGCGGGATGCCGATGCTGATGATTACGGGTCAGAAGCCGATCAAGTCGAGCAAGCAGGGCCGTTTCCAGATACTTGACGTGGTCGAGATGATGGGGCCGATCACCAAATACACGCACCAGCTGGCATCGGGCGAAAACATCCCCAGCCGAGTGCGCGAGGCGTTCCGGCTGGCCGAGGAGGAAAAGCCCGGCGCGACCCATCTCGAATTGCCGGAGGATATTGCGGAAGAGCAGTGCTCCGCCACGCCGATCCCCGCATCGCTCGCCCGCCGCCCCTCCGCCCAGGACAAGGCGGTGCGGCAGGCGGTGGAGGCTCTGGAGGCGGCCAAGCGTCCTGTCCTCGTCATCGGGGCGGGGGCCAATCGCCTGCGCACCAGCAAGATGCTCGGCGAATTCGTCGCAAAGACAGGCATCCCCTTCGTCACCACGCAGATGGGCAAGGGCGTGCTCGACGAGCGGCATCCGCTCTTCCTCGGCTGCGCCGCGCTGTCCTCCGGCGACTTCGCCAACCGCGCGCTGCAAGAGGCGGACTGCATCGTCAATGTCGGCCACGACGTGATCGAGAAGCCGCCTTTCTTCATGGAGCGGGGCGGGGCGACGGTCATCCACGTCTCCACGAAGACGGCCGAGGTCGACCCGGTCTACTTCCCTCAGATCGAGGTGATCGGCGATATCGCCAACGCCATCTGGCAAATGAAGGAAGCGATCGTGCCGCAGGATGACTGGGACAGCCAATGCATGGTCCGTTACCGCGAAGCGCAGGAGGCGCACACCGACGAGATCGTCGACGAGCGCTTCCCGGTTTTCCCGCCCACGCTGGTGCGCGAGGTGCGCAAGGCCATGCCGGAGGACGGGATCATCTGCCTCGACAATGGCATCTACAAGATCTGGTTCGCCCGCTGTTACGAGGCGTACCAGCCCAACACGATCCTGCTGGACAACGCGCTTGCCAGCATGGGGGCGGGCCTGCCCTCGGCCATGGCGAGCGCGATGGTCTATCCGGACCGCAAGGTCATGGCGATCTGCGGCGATGGCGGCTTTATGATGAACAGCCAGGAGATGGAGACGGCGGTCCGCCTCGGCCTGAACCTCACCGTGCTGATCCTGCGCGACGATGCGCTCGGCATGATCCGCTGGAAGCAGTCGGACATGGGCTTTGCCGATTACGGGCTGACCTTCGGCAATCCGGATTTCGTCGACTACGCGAAGAGCTACGGCGCGCACGGCCACCGCGCGGGTTCGGTGGAGGAACTGCGCGTCCTTCTGCGGCAGTGCAGCGACACGCCCGGCGTCCATGTGATCGACTGCCCGGTCGATTATTCGGAAAACGAGCGCATCCTCAACCACGAGATCAAGGAACTGTCCGCGAAGCTGTGAGGTTGGGAAGGGAGAGGAGATTGCATGCCCAAACTCAACGACACCTACCCGCTCTATCTCAACAACAAGCCCGAGCAGCCCAACACCGACCTAGCGGTGACCGACAAATATACCGGCGAAGTCGCCTTCCGTGTCGCGCAGGCCGATCCCGAGATCATCGACAAAGCCATCGCTGGCGCGGTGCATGCGACCGAGCCGATGGCGCGGCTCGCCAGTTACGAGCGCAAGGCTGTGCTCGAACATTGCGTGGACCGCTTTCGCGAGCGGTTCGACGAGCTCGCCTATGCGCTGTGCGTCGAGGCGGGCAAACCCATCGGCGACAGTGAGGGCGAGGTCACGCGGCTGATCGACACCTTCGTCATCGCCGCCGAGGAATCGACGCGCATGTATGGCGAGGTGATGCCGCTCGATATCAGCGAGCGCGCGAAGGGCTACCAATCGATCTGGAAACGCTATCCGGTCGGCCCGTGCAGTTTCATCTCTCCCTTCAACTTTCCGCTCAACCTCGCCGCGCACAAGATCGCGCCCGCCATCGCGGTGGGCTGCCCCTTCGTGATGAAGCCAGCGAGCAAGACCCCGCTCGGCGCGCTGATCATCGGCGAGATCCTTGCCGAGACGGACCTGCCGGAAGGCGCGTTCTCCATCCTGCCCGCCAGCCGCGACGGTGCTGACCTGTTCACCGAGGACGAGCGGCTCAAAATGCTGAGCTTTACCGGGTCGCCCGCCGTCGGCTGGGCGCTGAAGGCGAGGAGCGGCAAGAAAAAGGTCGTCCTCGAACTGGGTGGCAATGCCGCCGTGGTGGTCGATCGCGACGCCGATCTGGAAGACGCGCTGGAGCGCATCGTCTTCGGCGCCTTCTACCAGTCCGGCCAGAGCTGCATCGGCGTCCAGCGGATCCTGATCCACGAGGATATCTACGACCGGTTCAGGGACATGCTGGTCGAGAAGACTCGCACTCTCAAATCCGGCGACCCGAAGGACCGCGACACCTTCATTGGCCCGATGATCTCCGAAGGCGAGGCGCAGCGCCTCAAGGGCTGGATCGACGAGGCGGTGGCCGAAGGTGCGACGCTGCTGTGCGGCGGTGGGTGCGAGGGCAACATGCTCGAAGCAACCCTTCTCGAAGGCGTGGACAAGCACGCCAAGGCCATCAACGAAGAAGCGTTCGGCCCGCTCGCCATCCTCCAGCCCTTCGCCACGATGGACGAGGCGCTGGATGAGGTGAACCGCAGCGAATTCGGCCTGCAGGCGGGCATCTTCACCCGCGACCTGTTCGCCATGTTCGATGCGTGGGACAGGCTGCATGTCGGCGGCGTGGTCATCAATGACGTGCCCAGCTACCGCGTAGACAATATGCCCTATGGCGGGGTCAAGGACTCCGGCCTCGGCCGCGAGGGAATACGCTTTGCCATGGAGGACATGACCGAAATTCGGAATTTGGTGATCAGGCGGCGTTAGTTGATGAAACACATGCCCATGCAGCAAGTGTCAACGAAACTACTGACTCGATTTACGTCATTGCGAGGAGCCACAGGCGACGTGGCAATCCAGCCCCGCCGTAACTGGATTGCCACGCTTCGCTCGCAATGACGTGCAAGGACCGGATGCGATCTCAACCCTCCTCCAACAAAAGCAATTCGCAGCGCACGGTCAGCCCCGGCGGCTGGGCGATATGATCGACGCCGACCACGGCGGCATCGGCGACCAACTGCTTCGGTATCGCAAATTCATATTCCGGCAGAAAAGCGATGAAGCATTCGCCCGCTTCCACCGCTTTCTCACCCGCAAAAACCAATTCCACCCGGTGGCGAGCCCCGGCGAAAGTGATGCTCGCCCAGGCCTTTTCCGTGTGAGAGGCGATATGGCCGTGCCCGCCGGCCAACTCCAGCAGCGCATCGGCGAGCTTGCCGCGCACGCCGCGTCGGCGTTTGCGCAAGGGCGGGGGGAGCACGGCGGGATCAATACGCATTGGTCGCCTCCCGATATTCGTTCATGAAATGTTCCACCCTTCTCTCCATCGCGGCGCGCGGTGTGCGACCATTGCGCAGGTCGAGCACGAAGCGCGGATCGCGCGCGGCGAGGCGCCCGAATTTCGTGGGCGGCATTCTGGTGTGGCGGAGAAAGACTTCGATCTTGCGGATGAGCATCGGCGTGACCCTTGGCATTGTGTTGAACCCCTCGAGCTGGCGACTCGCACCGACTCGATAAAACGCAGGACAGCCTCTGAAATCCTACTTGTCTAGGAAAAATACATCGCGTAGGAAGGTTCCGTTAAAGAAGGGTAGGAAAGCATGAGCGCACGCGAGACATTGGCGGAGGCCGCGCGGGAGAAGGGCAGCAGCCTTGCCGCGTTGTCGCGGATGATCGGCCGTAATTCCACGTATCTTCAGCAATATATCACCAAGGGCAGCCCGCGAAAGCTGGAAGAGGAAGACCGCCGGAAGCTAGCGCAATTCCTTGGCCTGGACGAATCGGCGCTGGGCGGTCCGAAGGATAATTCCTACGTTCCGAAAGCCAAGGGCGACTGGGTGGACGTGCCACGACTGGATGTGGATGCGAGCGCCGGGCCGGGCGCGGTGAGCGCGCAGGAGATTCCCTTCGACAGTTTCCGCTTTTCCCGCCGCTGGCTGACCGAGCAGGGGCTGGATGGCGCGCATCTCTCCGCCATCCGCGTCGTTGGCGACTCGATGGAGCCGCTGCTGCGCGAAGGCGACGAAGTGCTGGTCGACCGCCGCGAACAGCCCTTCCGTGACGGCGTCCATGTGGTGCGGCTGGACGACAGCCTGCTGGTGAAGCGCGTGGCCAGCAGGGGAGGGGGCCATTTCAGTCTGCTGAGCCAGAACCTCGCCTATCCGCCGATCCAGGTCGGCGCGGAGGAGTTCGAGATCATCGGGCGCGTGGTTTGGAAGAGCGGGCGGGTGTGAATGGCGGATATCGGGTGGTGAGCAGCCCTTCTGCTTTTGGCGCTCAAGAACGAAAAGCAGACAGACCTATCAGGCTACTCGTTACGCTTTTGGGCGTGAGATCGCGTTCAAGATTGCCTGCTCAACCGGCGAATAGTGCCCGTTCGTCCGGCTTAAATTGATGGGCTCACACGGCATGAGGGGAGGCTGTGCCATGAAGCGTGGCGCTGTTCCCCGGTGCCGCTGCGCCGCATGCACAATGAACGGATGGCACAGATACACTGTGCCAGCATTTCCCGCGGCTAATTCCTCTCTCCGCTGCGCCGAGCTTGCGAAGCCATCCGCAGCCAGCTCGCGCAGAGTAAGTCCGGCCTCGCCTGCTGATGATAGTTGCCTGGCTATGTCGATATGCGATCCAATGCGGATGCGGGTCGGCGCATCGTCGACACCAACATCAGAGAACAGGAAAAGCATCAGCAAGGCTCGTCCTTTGCTGCTTATATTGGCACGCCATTCCATGAAGTCCGGGTGGTCATATCCGAAACTTGGATCGATATGCCAACCATCGTCACCGGGCATTTCCTCCGAGGGAAAACGGATTGGGAAGGTGCCGAGGCTTTCACGAGGGCACCATCGGTTGGGACCGACGAGCTGGTCGAATGCTTCATGCAGTTTCGGCGTATTCGCCGCCTGCCGGAACGGGGGTTGGCTGAACTGATCCAGACGCACAATCGGCCCGACCCACGTCGAACGATCATTAGGGTCGCATCCGGTGGCCTTCCACAGGATAGCGCGAGCTTGTTCTGCGGTGTGTGTGCTGAAAGCCTCGTCGATACGGACGAAGCCGTCGCGGATGAACGAGGCAATGTCATCTGCGCTGAGCGCTGGTTCTGAATTGAATTGCATAAAATCTCTCAAATAAGCGTGTGTCATCGGGCGGCAGAGCCGCCGACTGAGCCGAAACCGGTTCGCTAAATCAGCGGAAAAGCGGACGCGCGATTGAGAGTGATGAACTTCATACCTCCATCATAAAGCACTCGGTCGTTGGTGCAAAGTCAATGACGGCTTGTCAGCGGACTAACAGTTTTAGCGTGACAAAAGCAGTCGGACATACGCTTATTTATGCTATGATCTGTGAGTAATTTTCGAACTATACTCAAATCTGCTCGTGTTTGCGCTCAGATGCAGGAGGCTAAAGCTATGGGTGTCACCAGGATCGTCGCAAATCTTTCCGCGCCCGATCCCATCGCTCTGGCCAAGTTTTATCAAGAAGTGTTCGAATTGGATTTGCCCTTGGACAAGGGGTGGATCTCGTTTCTCGCAAGCGACGCGACGCAGAAAATCGAGCTGCATACCGCCTCGCAAGGAGGTTCCGGAACGGACCTGCCGGTCATTTCAATCGGTGTGGATGACCTTCATGCTTCCGAGGCCGCAGTTCGCGCTGCTGGAGCAGAGGTGGTTTACGGGCCGGTGAAGGAGGAATGGGGCCTCAGGCGCTTCTATTTCCGCGATCCTGCTGGTAATCTCATTAACGTAGTCGACAGCTGACAGTCCGGATCATCGCAGGAGCCAAGAATGGGGAACGACAAGCGATTTGAGAGCCTGGCGCGACTTGTCGGTAGCTGGAAAACGACGATCACAATGCACCGAGAGGATGGGGCGACAGGCGATGTCTCACATGCGACGGACGTATATTCCTGGTCTGCAAACCGGAAATTTCTTCATCATGACGTGGACGCCGATATGGGCGGGCAACGCCATCAATCCTTCGAAGTCATCGCGCTCAATCCGTCGGGCGAAGGTTTTGTCTCGCGCAGCTATGATCCCGATGGGTCGTTTAGCGACTATTCATGCTGGTTTGAGGGACCGGCCTGGAACATCGAAGGCGCATACCTTCGGTTCTCCGGTCAGTTTTCGGAAAGTGGAGATGTTCTTTCGGGACAGTGGGAGCAACTGACCGAAGCTGGCCATTGGCAACCCTTCATGAAGGTCATGCTGCGCCGGAATGCTGATGAGGCATAATGCGATCCAAACTAGACGTCTGGTTTTGGGTGAATGGAATCATAGCGAACGCGTCGGTAACTGGGGTCGAAAGCAGCCGTTCCATAGATTGGATCATTAGCACTGCAACGCGAGAACGTTTCTGCTGCCGGTGGGTTCTACCATTATGCAGCCAGTGACCATCCATCGCGTCTTTTGCATTGTTGCGGCTTTGATGCTGCCGCTCGCGGCGGTGTCTGCTCATGCCCAAGATGCTTCGACATCCAGACCTGCGCCGACTGCTCCCGCTTCTCACGCCGCCGAGTACGCCGATTTCGTCCGCGCATTGCAGGACGCGTTCGAAGCGAACGACCGCGAGGCGGTGGTGGACATGGTGCGTCTGCCGCTTCGGGTGAACGGGCCGAACGGTTCCTACATCGTGCAGCGCCGCGCTTATCTTGAACGGCATTTCGACCAGATCTTCGACACGCCGACGCGCGCCGCGATCATGGCGCAGGACCCCGACGACATTTTCGAACGCGATACGGGCGGCATGATCGGGGACGGACAGGTGTGGTTCAACCATCGCTGCGTCGCCGTCGACTGCGCGCAAATGGGCGCGGTGGCGATCTATGTGGTGAACCACATTGCCGAGAGCGAAGAGGCCGAGTAGGCGCTTGCAAGCGCGGCGCTTCGCCGCCACCTAGCGATCCATGACGCAGCAAAGCCCGATCCGTGCCGCCATCGTTCCCGTCACGCCCTTTCAGCAAAATTGCTCGCTGGTCTGGTGCACCAAGACCATGCGCGGGGCGCTGGTCGATCCCGGCGGAGAGCTGGACAAGCTGAAGGATGCGGTCGCCAAGGCTGGTGTGACGCTGGAGAAAATTTTGCTCACCCACGGCCATGCCGATCACTGCGGGCAGGCGGGTATGCTGGCGAAGGAGCTGGGCCTGCCGATCGAGGGGCCGCATGAAGCCGACCGCTTCTGGATTTCCCGGCTGGACGAGGACGGGCCGCGCTTCGGCATGCAATGCGAGGTTTTCGAGCCGACCCGCTGGCTGCAGGATGGCGACGCGGTGAGCTTCGGCGAGGTGACGCTCGATGTCATCCACTGCCCCGGCCACACGCCCGGCCACGTTGTTTTCGTCAGCAAGGAAGCGAATTTTGCATTCGTCGGCGACGTGCTGTTCCAAGGGAGTATCGGCCGCACCGATTTCCCGATGAGCGATCACCAGTCGCTGCTCGACGCGATCACCAAGAAGCTCTGGCCGCTCGGCGACGATATCGCCTTTGTGCCCGGCCACGGCCCGACCAGCACCTTCGGCCGCGAACGGCAGAGCAACCCCTTCGTCGGCGATGCCGCGATGGCGGCTGGCGACTAGCGGGCGCTATGCGACGCCGAGGGCCACCAGCACGGCCCAGCCGATCAGGATAGCGTAGCAGATCCAGGTCGTTAGCGTGCCAATCATCCGCAGCTTGTTCGGCTTGTCCGCTTCCATCCCGAAGGCATGCAGGACACGCCCGCCAAGAAAGGCGAGGGCGATGGCGGCGAGTGCCCAGCCGTGATGGTGGCCTAGATCGATCACGAGGATCAGCAGCAGGCCGATCGGCGTGTATTCGATGAAATTGGCATGGGCGCGCATCCGCTTGGCGAGCGCCGCATTACCGCCATCGCCATGCAGCACCTTGTCGCTGATGCGCACCTTGCTGCATCTGATGGCGAGCCACAGGTTGAGGCTTGCGGCCAGCGCGATGCTCAGCAGCGAAATATGCAGGTCTGCCATTGTCGGTGTTCCTTCCCGTCCGAAGCCGGGTGCGTAAGCGCGGTCCACCACGCTTGCAAGCGCGTGAGAAATCGGTATAGCGCGCGCCTTCGCCGCATCCTTTGGCTTCGGTACAGCGCGCTTGCGCGCCATTCCGGCTTGGCCTAGGGCGGCACCCGAACAGATTTTGAACGATTTCAAGGAACAGGTGCCGCAATGGCTGTCCCTAAGAGAAAAGTATCGCCGCATCGCCGGGGCAATCGCCGGTCGCATGATTCGCTGAAGGTCGAAGCCTTCCACGAATGCTCCAACTGCGGCGAGCTGAAGCGTCCCCATATGCTTTGCAATGCCTGTGGCCATTATAATGGCCGCCAGGTGATCGAGCCCAAGGGTCTTTAAGCCCCTTCGCCAGGAAGGATTGAGCGCATGAGCCTCCCGCGTATCGCAGTCGACGCGATGGGCGGGGATGAAGGCGTGCGCGTAATGGTCGATGGCGCGTCCATGGCGCGCCGCCGGCATGACAAATTCAAATTCCTGCTGGTGGGTGACGAAGCGCGGATCAAGGCCGCGCTCGAAGATCATCCCGCCATGCGCTCGGCCAGCGAAATCCTGCACGCCGATGAAGTGGTGGAGGGCGATGAAAAGCCCAGCCGCGCCATCCGCCGCGCCAAGACCACCAGCATGGGTCTCGCCATCAATGCGGTGAAGGAAGGCGAATGCGGCGCGGCCGTCAGCGCGGGCAATACCGGCGCGCTGATGGCGATGGGCAAGATTGCGCTGCGCACCATGCCCGGCCTCGATCGGCCCGCACTCGCCGGGATCATGCCCACGCTCGGGGAGCAGGACGTGGTCATGCTCGACCTGGGCGCAAACACCGAATGCGACGCCCGCAATCTCGTACAGTTCGCCATCATGGGCGCGGCCTATGCGCGCATCGTCACCGGCACCGCCACGCCGCGTGTGCGATTGCTCAATATCGGCACCGAAAGCATCAAAGGCACGGACGATCTGCGCGATGCCAGCCAGCGACTGACCGACGCGACCGGCCTCGCCATGCAATTCGACGGCTTCATCGAGGCCGACAAGATTAATCGCGGCGAGGTGGACGTCGTGGTGACGGACGGGTTCTCCGGAAATATCGCGCTAAAAGCCATCGAAGGCTCGGCCCGCTTCGTGACGGACCTGCTGCGCGATGCCTTCACGAGCTCGCTGCGTTCCAAAATCGGTTTCCTGGTCAGCCGCCCGGCGACCGAGTTGCTGAAGCATCATCTCGATCCGAACAATCACAATGGCGGGGTCTTCCTCGGCCTCAACGGCGTGCTTGTGAAATCGCATGGAAGCGCCAATGCCAAGGGTGTGGCGAACGCGGTGGATGTGTGCGCGCGCCTGCTCGAAAACGACATCACCCAGCGCATCGCCGCCGACCTTGCCGAACTCGGCGAGGACACGCTGCGGCATGGTGCGAATGGGGGCGCTAACGGCAATGGCTCTGCTGCATCGAGCGAGGCCGAGGCAGCAAAATGATCCGCTCCGTCGTGACCGGATGCGGCTCCGCACTGCCGGCAAAATGCGTCAGCAATGCTGAGCTGGCGGAGCGTGTCGACACCAGCGACGACTGGATTCGTGAGCGAACCGGTATCACCCAGCGCTACATTGCGAGTGACGACGAGACCACGGGATCGCTCGCCACCGCCGCCGCGAAGGCAGCGCTGGACGATGCCGGCTGCGCC
The DNA here is from genome assembly GCF_003605475.1 of Aurantiacibacter aquimixticola. Lineage (NCBI taxonomy): Bacteria > Pseudomonadati > Pseudomonadota > Alphaproteobacteria > Sphingomonadales > Erythrobacteraceae > Aurantiacibacter > Aurantiacibacter aquimixticola. Next base: position 364,957 of record NZ_RAHX01000001.1, read on the forward strand.
ATCGGCGATATCGACCTGATCGTCCTTGCCACCGCGACGCCGGACCAGACCTTTCCCGCCACCGCCACCACCGTGCAGCACGCTCTGGGCGGACGCGGCTTTCCGGCATTCGACGTTCAGGCCGTGTGTTCGGGCTTCCTCTACGCGCTGGGCACGGCGGACGCGATGCTGCGCAGCGGCATGGCGAAGCGCGCCATCGTGATCGGAGCGGAGACGTTCAGCCGTATCCTTGACTGGGAAGATCGCACCACCTGCGTCTTGTTCGGAGACGGCGCGGGCGCATTCGTCGTGGAAGCACGGGACGTCTCCGAAGGCGGCGCAGGCATCCTTGCCACGAAATTGCATGCCGATGGCGAATACGCGCCACTGCTGCATGTCGATGGCGGTCCATCCACCACCGGCGAAGTAGGGAAGCTGCGGATGAAGGGGCGCGAGGTCTTTCGCCACGCCGTCGTCAATCTGGCGGACGTGCTGGGCGAAGTGCTCGACAATGCGGGCTTCGCGCCGGGCGATATCGACTGGATCGTGCCGCACCAGGCCAATGCCCGGATCCTCGATGCCACCGCACGCAAGCTGGGCCTGTCGATGGACAAGGTGATCGTCACTGTCGATCGCCACGCCAATACATCAGCGGCTTCCGTACCGCTCGCCTACGATGTCGCGCGCAAGGATGGCCGCATCAAACCGGGCGATCTGGTCATGCTGGAAGCGATGGGCGGAGGCTTCACCTGGGGCGCCAGCCTGCTCCGCGTCTAAATTGTCCATAAGAATCAAGGCGCGCTGCCTTGCATATTAACAAATTTAGGTTCACTACTTCGAGTCGGGTCGGTCGAATTTTGGAGTAGTGCGCGTGGACATGATGCGATCCGTCGGAACCTTGACCAGGGCCGACCTTGCCGAAACGATCAATCACAAGATGGGCTTTTCGCGTTCGGAAAGCCTCGACCTGGTCGAGGATATCCTCGCCAAGATGTGCGACGCCATGACCGATGGCGAAAATGTGAAGATTTCCGGCTTCGGCAGTTTCGTCCTTCGGGACAAAAAGGAACGTGTCGGCCGCAATCCCAAGACCGGCATCGAAGTGCCGATCACACCGCGGCGCGTCATGACGTTCCGCGCCAGCCAGAAATTGAAAGACAGGATCGCAAGCGCCGGATGACGGGTGCAGGGCCGCTTTTCGACGATGGCAAGGCCGATGGCGCGATGCGTACTATCGGCGAAGTGTCCTCCGCACTTGGGATAAAGCCGCATGTCCTGCGATACTGGGAACAGCAATTCCCGATGCTGGAGCCTCTGAAACGAAGCGGCGGCCGGCGACTGTATCGCGCCGAAGACGTGGCGCTGGTCGAAACGATCAATCGCCTGGTGAACCAGGAAGGCTACACGCTGAAGGGCGCGAAGAAGGCGATCCAGTCCGCCGGTGCGTCCGGCACGACCGTTCAGCTGGCCGACAGCGCCGCATCGGTTTCGCCGACCCCCGCAGCGCGCGTGGCTTCCGATACGGTGGAGCAATTGCGCGCGATACGCGACAGGCTGTCCGCCGCGCTAGAGGCTTGAGCAAAAGCTAAGGCTGCACGGCTTCCATCAAAACAGAAAGGCTCGGCTGCGCGTGAAGAATGCGCCGATGGCCGAGACCGTCCAGGGCACGCAGGTCCACTCGCTCGCCCAATGCAGCGAATTTCTCAGCCGCGTCGAAGGCGACTTCGCGATCATCCCTGGAATGCAGCACGGTCAGCGGGTTCGGCAGGTCCGACAGCATCAGGCTCGCATCCATCGCGTCCAGATCGACGCCGAAAGGCTCGACCAGCATCTCTTCGAAGATCGCCTGCGCATCTCGCGTCAGGCCGATATATCGGGCGAAGCCCTCGGTAACGTCGCCCAGCCTGTTGGGTGACGCTATGAAGATCAGGCCGGTTTCGTCGGTCAGCCCGGCGCTGGCTTCGCTCGTCAGGGCTAGGGTGGTGACAGGTCCACCGAAACTGTGCGCGATGACATGGTCGATCGGCCCGAAATGGTCGGCAACGGCGATGAGGGCGAGCACACAATCCATCAATTCCGCGCGCCGACCACTCGATTTGCCATGCGCAGGCATATCGTAGGCGACGACATTGTAGCCCATGGCACGCAGCCGAGTGATGGGCGCGGTCATGAAAGCGGCGGCGCTCGTCCAGCCATGCACCATCAGGATCGTGCCGATACGCGGCGCGGTGGCGGCGAACCGATACGTCGCGATGCGATAGCCGGCGACGGTCAGATCCGCGCGCTCGCCTTCCGCCAGCTTGCGCTGCGCCAGCATGGCGAGCCGCTTTTCCGACTTCGTGCCGATGGCCGGGGGCAGGGGATGGGTGAAAAGGAAGTGCGCCGCCTGCGCTGCGACGCGGGGGCTCGCCGAATCAAGCTGGGTGAGGAGATTGGTCAGCACTGCCATTGCTCGTTTCTGATAACAGCGTTATCATTGCCTCGCAACATGGCTTGCGACAAGGAGCGGCATGGAAAATCGCGACAGATTGATCGACGTGGCCGCCGAGGCGATCGAGGACGTGTCGCTCGAAGGGCTGACCGTGCGCGAAGTGGCGCGGCGGGCGAAGCAGTCCACCATCGGGATCTACCGACATTTCAAGGGCAAACCGGGCCTGCTCGATGCGCTGTTCGTGCGCGGTTTCGAACGGTTGGGCGCCGCCGCCAGTGCCGCCGGGGCGAGCGGACGCACCGCGCGTGAGGCCGTGCTGGAAGCGGTGGACGAATATCTCGCGCTCGCCCGGTCCCAGCCGCAGCATTACCGCTTGATGTTTGCCGCGCAGAATGCCGGGTTCGAGCCGACCGATACGGCACGAGGTATCGCGCTCGCCAATTACGATCGCTTCGTCGAGCTGGTCGAGCGCCTACCGGGTGCCGCAGGCGAGGGGCGACGGATCGCGACCGATCTCTTCGCGCTCGTCCACGGCCATGTCGCGCTGCGCGCGCAACGCTTCGGCCCGACAATGGACCCAAGCGAGTGGACCGGCCGGATCAAGCGCAGTGTGGAACGGCAGTTGGACCTGCTATCCGCACCTGCAACCAGCGACTAGTCCTCAGGCCCAAGCGCGGGATCGAGATCGCGCGGCCGGGCGAAATGGACGAGCGAACCGCAGCCGGGCGCAAGATCGTCCCAGCTGTCGATGTCGAGTTCGAACACGGCAAATGCCGCGGTCGGATATTTCTGCATGACTTCGCCGAACAGGTCGTTCTCCCGTTCCGCCGGAACGAGTTCGAGCGCAAGCTCCTGCAGGCCGGGATTGTGGCCCACCAGCAGAACAGCTTCCGGATGGCCGTCGACCGCGCGCAGCAGGGTCATCAATGTCGAGGCATCGGCGAGATAGGCGCGCTCGTCGAAGCGGATGTCGAGATCGAGTTCGCTTGCTTCCAGCGTGCGCTTCACCCGTTGTGCGGGGCTGGCGAGGGCGACGTCGAACTTCGCCCCGTATTCGCGCACATGCTTCCCCATCAGCGCCGCGCCCTTGCGCCCGCGATCGTTCAGCCCGCGATCGTAATCGCGCAGGGACATGTCGTCCCAGTCGGACTTGGCGTGGCGCAGCAGGCCGAGGCGTTTCAAAAGGGCAGATCCTCTTCGATGATGGACGGCGTTTCGGGGGCGTTTTCAGAAACACCGCCGGAGAGGCGTTGTAAAGCCTCGTCCAGCGTCAGCCTGATGACAGGAACGCCATCGGGAAAGGCGGTCAGCAGGCGGCTGGGGAAGGCGGGGGAAAGCACGACGAAATGTCCGCGATCCTCCCGGCTGCGGATCAGTCGTCCGAAGGCCTGCGCCAGTCGCCCGCGAATGATGCTGTCGTCATGGGCACTGCCACCCCCGGCGGCGCGGCGGGCGCGGTGCAGGATGCTGGGCTTGGGCCACGGCACCTGCTCCATCACGACGCAGCGCAAGGATTCGCCCGGCACATCCACCCCGTCGCGCAAGGCATCGGTGCCAAGCAGGCTGGAAAGCGGATCGTCGCGAAAAATGTCGACCAGCGTGCCGGTGTCGATGGGATCGACATGCTGGGCGTAGAGCGGCAATCCGGCGCGCGCGAGCCTGTCAGCGATGCGGCCATGCACGGCGCGCAGGCGGCGGATGGCGGTGAATAGCCCGAGCACACCGCCGCCCGAGGCCTCGACGATGCGGGCGTATGCTCCGGCAAGGCCTGCCAGGTCGCCTTTCTTCACATCGGTAACGATCAGCACTTCGGCATTGCTGGCATAATCGAACGGGCTTTCCGCTTCGGCTGTGCGCGGCTGCACTTCGATATGCGGCGCGCCGGATCGGGCGATGGCCTTGCCCCAGTCGCGCCCGCCCTCGATCCGGTCCGTAAGCGTGGCGCTTGTCAGCATGACTCCATGCGCGCCTTCGAGCACGGTGTTGGCGAACGGCTTCATCGGGTCGAGGAAGTGGCGGTAGAGGCCGATGTCGAATTCGCGCGCGTCGTTTCGGTCGACCGCCAGCCAATCCACGAATTCCGGATCCTGCGCGCCGCCGAGCCGTCCCAGCAGGGCTTCCCATGCTGCCAGCGTGTCGATCCGCCAGCTGAGCGAAAAGCGCGCGCCTTCGATGCGAGCGCGGCCTTGGCCGTCCAGCCAGTCGGGCGCGTCCTCCAGCATCGCTTCCAGCCGGACGCCGAGCTTGATGAGCGGGATGCGAATGGCGGAAAGCGCTTGGGCGGCGGCCTGCGCGCGGTCGATGAAATCACCTTCCAGCCCGGCGGCCTCGGTCTCTATGCCATAGCCCGCATCCATCGCGCCGCTTTCGTCGCGGGCGTAGGTGAGAGCGCGCACGGCGGCGAGCAGCGTCTCGATTTCTCCGCTGGGCGCATTTTCCGCAAGGCGGCCGAGCCAGCCATCCGACGGCAGCGATTCGGCGGCGGTACGGGCGGCCTCGATCGCTTCGCCGCCTGCATCGTCGTAGCTGGCGACATCGGCAAGTCGCGCGGCGAGGCCGCGGCGACGGCCTTTCGAGCCGCGTTCCGGGCCGACGATCCAGCGCCGAAGTTCGATCGTTTCCTGCCCGGTCAGCGCGGCGGAGAAGGTGCTGTCGGCAGCGTCGAAAACGTGATGGCCTTCGTCGAATACGATGCGGGTCGGCTTTTGCGCATGGTCCCGCCCGCGCGCGGCATTGACCATCACCAGCGCGTGATTGGCGATGACGAGATCGGCCTGCGCGGATGCTCTTGCCGCGCGTTCGATGAAGCATTTTCGGTAATGCGGGCAACCTGCATATATGCACTCGCCGCGCTGGTCCGTCAGGCTGCGGATGGCGCGCTGGCGGAACAGCGTGCCGAGCCAGCCGGGCAAGTCGCCGCCGATCATGTCGCCATCGCGCGAGAACGCCGCCCAGCGCGCCACCAGCTGCGCGAGCACCGCCGCGCGCCCGCCGAAGCCGCCTTGCAGTGCGTCCTCCAGATTGAGCAGGCAGAGGTAGTTCTCGCGCCCTTTGCGCACCACCACAGGCTGCGAGCCATCCATGCGCCGTTCCGGCCACGCCCGACGCGCTTCGGCGCGCAGCTGCCGCTGCAGGTTCTTGGTATAGGTGCTGACCCAGACCGTACCCTTGGACCGTTCCGCCCAGAGCGAAGCGGGGGCGAGATAGCCCAGAGTCTTGCCGATGCCGGTGCCAGCCTCGGCCAGCAGCACATTTGGTCTATCACGCTTTTGCCGGGGCTGGAAAATACCGCCGACCGCGCCGGCGTAATCGCGTTGGCCTTCACGGCGTTCGGCATCGCTGCCGGTCAGCTGCTCCAGCTGGCCACGAATTTCGCTTTCGCCGAGCGTGACTTGCGCTGGCTGCGGCCTCTCGGCGCTCTCTTCCCATTCCGGCAGGCGAGAGAAGAGCCATTTTTCCGCCCGCTGCGGCTTGGCCACATGCGGGGAAAGCACTTGCGCCCATGGCCAGCGCAGGCGTTGCAGCGATTGCAGCACGCTCCACGCGCCTTCGCGCTCGGCCCAGTCATCCGCCTCACACCGCGCCAGCAGCACGCCCGCCGCCGCCTGAAGGAAAGCGGGCACGTCGGCCCCGTCCGCCGGCTCGTCGAGATCGAGTGCGTGCGCCAATCCCTTCGGCGTCGGTACGCAAAAGCGCGCAGGGTGGATGAAAGCGAACAATTCCAGCAGGTCGAGGCCGGACAGATCGGGGTAGCCGAGCCGCGTTGCCACCAGTGGCGCGTTCAACAACAGGTGCGGCGTGTCGGCGGCTGCCATCACCGCCTCGCCCTTGGCCACCCCGCGCGTTTCGCCATTGGCGGCGCTAATCCAGCTGCCGGAATGGCTGGCATGAATGGCAGGAAGAGGGAGGGGCTGCGCGGCCATTTAGCCCCACTATCGCGGACCGGAACGAAAAGTAAACGCCGAGAGAGAGCCGAGCCGAGGATATCGCTGCCAACCTCGCTTTGCCGCGCTTTCGGAGCAGATTGTCGCCGCTATGCCACAGGCAGTGCGAGAGTGCGCGCAGGATGAACAATCGTTCAGGCAAGCGGCGCGGCGATCGTCTATGGCAGCGGCCGTGATGACGGGATCGCAGAGAATAGCCCTTTTGCTCGGCGCGCTTGCCTTGCCGCAGGCCGTGGCCGCGCAGGACGCGCAGCCGCAGCCGAATGCGCAACCCACGCCTGTCGACCGCGTGCAGACAATCCCGAACGATTTCCAGCTGCCGCCGGGACCGAATTCTACGCCGACGCCCACGCCAAGCGCCGCGCCGCGCAATGCGCCGGTGGTGCAGGATTTGCCCGTGCGAGCCGAGCCGACGCCGCGTCCGACTGCCAGCGCGACGCCTACGCCGCAGCGTTCGGCGCCAGCGCCGCAAAGTGCCCCATCAACTCCGCAAGCGACTGCGCAGTCCGCACCAGCCGAAATCGCACCCTCGGAGCAGCCGGTCGAGCCCACCTCGCAGCCGGACGTCGGCGCATCGTCCTTCGATCTTCCCCTTCCGGAAGCAGAGCAAACCGCGCCCGCGCCGAAAATTTCCGAGCCAGCAAGCGAGGGCATTGGCCTAGGCTGGTTGTGGTTGGCGTTCGCGCTGCTGTTCCCGGCGGCGATGATCGGTCTGTTCGTAGTGTGGTGGAGAGGACGCGGCACGGCGCAGGATTTGATGGTCGACAGGATCGAGCCTTACCGACCCGCCGAACGCTATGCGGAACCCAAGCCCGTGGAAGAGGCCGCGCCCGAGCCCGAACCCGCTCCGGAACCTGTGGCGACACCCGCTCGGACACCGTCCGTCCCCGATCCGGCATTCGCAAAGACGGAAGCTTCCGGGCCGAAGTCTCCGCAGCCGACGCGCATGATCGACCCGTCTTCGCTGGTGCAGATAAGGCCCAATGCACGCGCGGCCGAAGCCAGCGATCGCGCCGCCGCCGCGGCCGGGCTGGTCAGCACCAATCCCGCCGCCAAGCGCCGCGCGCAGGAGGAAGCTCGCATGCGCGCCGAGCAGGAAAAGGCGGCGCGCGAAAAGCGTCGTCCGCCGGTTGCGAACGGACGCATCTCCTTCGATTTCTAGACGTTGGAGGCGCTGTCCTCTGTGCTGAAGCGATCGACGCTTTTTTGCTCGACACGCAGAGCTTCGGGGAAGAGCGTCGTCTGGATCGGGAAGGGGATGCCGACGCCTGCCGCATCCAGTTCTTTCTTGATCGCGAAGATCACCTGGCTCTTCGTTTCACGAAGATCGCGCGGGCGGCTTTCGGACCAGAAGCGAACGAGGAAATTAATCGAGCTGCCGCCGAATTCCTCGGCAAAGATATCGACCGGCTTGTCTTTCTTGATGATATCGAGACCGTCCATCGCCTTCTGGATGGCATCCTTCGCCTCCGGTAGGTCGGCATCGTAGGAAACGCCGACGACGACCTCGGTGCGGCGAATGTCCTCGTCCGTGAAGATCTTGACCGGGTTCTTGAACAGCATCGAGTTGGGCAGGACGGTCAGCTCGTTGGAGAGCTGGCGGATATAGGTCTCGCGCAGCGTGATCCGCTCCACCTTGCCGGTGATACCCTCCACCTCGATCACATCGCCGATCTGCATCTTTTCCCGCAGCATGACGAGCACACCCGCGAGGAAATTCTCGAACGTGTCCTGGAAGGCGAAACCGATGGCGAGCGCGCCGATGCCGAGGCCGGCGATCATGCCCGCCGGCGTAAATCCGGGAATCGCCACCGCGGCCGCGATCATCAGGCCGAAAATCCAAACCAGCACCTTCACCAGCGTGGCAACCAGCTGGCGCAGGTCTTCGCGCATATTCGCCTTTTCGGTCGCGCTGTTGGCGATCTTGACGGCGATCTTCACCACCACCGAGGTGACGATGATGATGAGCAGCGCAATGGCGAGGTTCGGGAGCAGCTTGATGAAGCCTTCCCACATGCCCATTGCCTGTTCGCGGATTGTGCTGAGATAGTCCATTTCCGACCCCTGAATTCTTTTGGTTACCGCACCAACAGAGCAGAAACGCTGCGGTTCCGGCAAAGTCGGCCTTCTCTTCGCTCTTGCAACATGGCGCGCCTTACGCGAATGCGGGCGCCATGTTCAGCGACGATCTCATTGCAGCCGCCCGCACATCCAAGGCCTGGCCGTTTCAGGAGGCGCAGCGACTGTTCAAGCGTTATCCGGATGGCAAGCCCGGCGGTGAACCCGTGCTGTTCGAAACCGGATACGGCCCCAGTGGCCTGCCGCATATCGGCACGTTCCAGGAAGTGCTGCGCACGACGCTGGTGCGCAAAGCCTACGAGATCGTGGCGAGCAGTGATGGCTCTCCCGCACCCACCCGGCTGGTCGCCTTCAGCGACGACATGGATGGCTTGCGCAAGGTGCCCGACAACATGCCGAACAAGGCGCTGCTGGAGGAGAACCTCCATAAGCCGCTGAGCCGCATTCCAGATCCATTCGAGAAGTATGAAAGCTTCGCCGCGCACAACAATGCGATGCTGCGCGAATTTCTCGACCGCTTTGGCTTCGAATACGAGTTCGTGGCTGCCAGCGATCGCTACAATTCGGGCGGGTTCGACGATGCGCTGCGGCAGGTGCTGCGCTGCAACCAGCAGATCCTCGACATCATGCTGCCGACCTTGCGCGAGGAACGCCGCCAGACCTACTCGCCCATCCTGCCGATCAGTCCGACCACCGGGCATGTGCTACAAGTGCCGGTCGAGGTGATCGATGCCGAAGCAGGCACGATCCGCTTCACGGATAGCGATGGCAGCGTGGTCGAACAGTCCGCTCTGGGCGGCCGGTCCAAGCTGCAATGGAAGGTCGACTGGGCGATGCGCTGGTACGCGCTCGGCGTCGACTACGAGATGTACGGCAAGGACCTGACCGATAGCGGCGTGCAATCCGGGCGGATCGTGAAGGTGCTCGGCGGGCGCAAGCCGGAAGGGCTGATCTACGAAATGTTTCTCGACGAGAACGGCGAGAAGATCTCCAAGTCGAAAGGCAATGGCCTGACGATCGAGGAATGGCTGACCTATGGCAGCGAGGAGAGCCTCGGCTTTTACATCTTCCCCAATCCGAAGAGCGCCAAGCAGCTGCATGTCGGCGTGATCCCGCGCGCGGTCGACGATTACTGGCAGTTTCGCGAGCGCCTCGCCGAGCAGCCGGTCGACAAGCAGCTGGGCAATCCGGTGTGGAACCTGCTGCGCGTGAAGGACGCCGCGCCTTCGCAGCCGCCTGCCGGTGCGGGCGACGCGCTGCCGGTCACTTACGGCCTGCTGCTCAACCTTGTCGGCGTGCTGGGCGCGGAGGCGGACCGGGAGCAGGTCTGGTCCTATCTCGGCAATTATGTCGAGGATGCGAGGCCCGAAGCGCATCCCGATCTGGATGTGCTGGTCGGCAAGGCGCTGGCCTACAATCGCGACTTCATCGCGCCGACCTTGCAGAAACGCGCGCCGAGCGAGCAAGAGGCCGCAGCGCTGCGCGACCTCGATACGCGGCTGGCCGAAGTCGACCCGGCGACGGCGGCGGAGGATCTGCAGACCATCGTCTACGAGATCGGCAAGGTCGAGTCGCACGGCTTCGATAACCTGCGCGACTGGTTCCGCGCGCTTTACGAGACGCTGCTCGGCTCCGCCCAGGGGCCGCGCATGGGCAGTTTCATCGCGCTCTACGGCGTGGAAAACACCCGCAAGCTGATCGCCGAGGCGCTCGCCCGCTGATCAGCCCCAGCGTTTGGTGCGATACCACTTCGTGATGATATACTTGCTGCCCGCCTGCACCGGCCGGCCGGCATGCATCGTCTTGGGATTGCACAGCCCGTCCGGATAGGCGTTGTTCCACGCCAGCATCACGCCCGGCTTGGGCTCGATCGAGAGGCCGATATCGGTGAAATCCGTCGTGCCGCCCGCCTCCACCTCGTTCAGGAACACCATCGCGGTATAGCTGCGCTGCCCACCTGCGCCCATTTCCAGGTCCCAATAAGTGGTGCCGGGATGAAACCAGTCATTGTGCGGCTGGAATTCCTGCCCCGGCATGTAGCGCTGGCCCTGTATCGCCTCGCCGAAACTGGGATCGATATCGAGCAAATCGTCGATGCGGCGGCTGATCTTCTTCACGAAGGGATCGTGCGGATCGACATCGCCCGAATAGGATGTGCGATACCCGCTCGAATAGTCGAGATCGAAGACCCTGCTCGGCTGCGCGGTGGCATCGATCAGTTCCATCATCTTCGCGCATTCGGCAGCCGTCATGAAGTCGCCGATGGCGTACAGCTCGACCTCGTCGCTCGGCACCTTGTAAGCGTCGGGATTGGCGGCCAGCCTCTCGCGTACGCTGTCGCCCACGCGCTTCAGGCCGGACTGGTCGGCATTGTCGGGATAGTCGCTTTTCGTTTTGGTGGTCATCGTATGGACCGCTTATCGAGGCGCGCCCCGCGTAGGCAAGGGGCTTGTGCGCCAGGATACGACGAAACCCCCCGGCCACTAGGGCCGAGGGGCCATCACCGGCCACTCGCTCCGGCAATGATCGTTGATCGTCTTACCAGAAGAAGTCGTGGATCACGTCGACCACTTCGCCGGTATAGACATCCACCAGCACGACATCGTCGTAATAGCGAACCCAGCGATAGGGGCCGTAGACTTCCGGCAGCCTGTAGCGCCAAGGATCGTTGATCCAGTACCGGTTTCCGAAGAACAGATTGTCCAGGTAGAAACCGATGCTCAGGCGGCGATAGCGGTATCCGCGATACGGCGCGTAATAGCGTCCCAGGCTGTAGAGGCGACGGTTGTTATACCGGTGCCGGTTCCAGTTGTAGCGACGGTCGTTGCGCCAGTTGTGGCGGTTCCACCGGCGATAGTCCCGGCGCGCGTCGCGGTATCCATCACGATAGCTGCCATTGCGATCGCGATAGCGACGGTTCCGGTTGTCCCGGCGTGCGTCGCGATAGCCGTCGCGATACGAGCCGTTGCGGTCCCGATAGCGGCGCTGATCGCGATTGCGGCGGTCATAGCGACTATCGCGATTGCCGACATTGCGCCTTACGCTGCGCGCGGCATCGCGTGCACGCTGCTCACGGCTGGCTTCGCGCTGATCGCGGCGCTGGTCGCGAGCGCGATCCTGCCTGCGTTCGGCCCGGCGTTCCTGACGAGCGCGTTCCTGACTGCGGTCCGCCCGGCGTTCCTGCTGAGCACGTTCCTGGCGACGCTCGGTGCGGCGTTCCTGCTGTGCACCTTCCTGACGACGTTCCGTCCGGCGCTCCTGGCGAGCGCGCGGCCGTTCCACATCTTCGCGCGGGGCGCGGCGGCGCTCGGCGCGGTCTTGATTGCCGCGTCGTTCCTGACGCGCTTCACGATTGCCACGACGGCGTTCCTGGCGGGCCTCGCGATTGCCGCGGCGATCCCGGCGGGCCTGGCGATCCTGACGGTCCTGCTCCGATGCGCCTTCGACCGTCGCACTGGCTGCGACCGCCGGAGCGGCAGGCGCAAGCAGGGCAGCGGCCAGAGCGGCCACGGCACTGGACTTGAGTAGATTTGCGAGTTGCATTGCAACATCTCCTGTATGTTGACCAATGCCGCCCGAGTGCTGCGGCCCTGATGCTTTACGATGTCGCAACTTGTATCACCTCGGTCTGACCCGTAACTGAACCGCCTCGTCAGGCTATCGTTCATGTTCGAGTGCTCCAAGCTGAACGAGCTTTTCCTTGTCCTGTGCGCCGCGATGCGTAGGCAGGCGGTGTGACGCAGAGCCTTTCCGACATCCGCGCAGACATCGCCCGCCAGCTCGCGGAAGGTGCGGCCAGCCGCCGTTCCGCGTGCCATACGCCGGTCGTCGGCACGGCGGATGCGGACATGCGCGTTATGGTCTTGCGGGCCTTCGATCCCGATAGCTGGACGCTGCGTTTCCATACCGATGCGCGATCCCCGAAGGCGCAGCTGATCGGGGAGGGCGCGCCGGCCGGGGTGCTGTTCTATGATCGCGAGGCGAAGGTGCAGATGCGCTGCCGGGGCGAGGGGCGAATCGCCACGCAGGGCGAAACGGTCGATGCGGCATGGGCAGCGAGCACCAACTTCGCCCGCCGCTGCTATCTTGGAGCCGAGCCGGGCGCTATCTCCGATACGCCTACCTCCGGCCTGCCCGATTGGGCGGAGGGCGTGCAGCCAACGGAGGAGCAGGTCGCCCCGGCGCGCGAGCACTTCGCGCTGCTGCTGGTGACCTTGCGCGAGGTCGACTGGCTGTATCTCAGCAATGAGGGCCACCGCCGCGCGGTGCTGCAAGTGCCCGCTGGCGAGGCGCGCTGGGTGACGCCCTGACCCGCCGCTGTGTTGCGTGGCATGCAAGAGTGTTACAGGTGTTACAGTGTCCTGGAGGAGAAATTCCGGGCACTTGCGTGGCTGCGCAAAGCCGCGCTGGCGGCGGGTTTTCTGGCTCTCAGGAGGGGAGGTGACGGGCATGAGCCTGCCCTGCGGCAGCGGCCATCCTGTAGGAAAGCGTTATAGCGTTAACTCGTCACGCCTCACTTGACACATACATTGTCCATGCCTCACATGACAGAAGATGCAAATCGAAAGCATCAGGCACAAGGTGCTGCGGCGCTTTGTCGAGAGCGGAAAGCCGAAAGGTGTGATCGAGCCTCAGCGCATTTCCGATATGCTCGACCTGCTCCGTTTTTCGGGGAGCTTCGATGAACTCGCACTGCCGCCCAATTACGGTTTCCACGCGCTGACCGGCGATCGGAAAGGCGCTTACGCCATGACGGTCACGCGGAACTGGCGGCTGACATTTACCAAGGTCGACGAGCGGACTGTCGCCGACCTCGATCTTGAGGATTATCATTAATGGGTATCGAACTGCACCCCTCGCTCATTTCGCATCCCGGCCCGTGGATGCTGCGGACCTTTTTGGAGCCGTACAATATTTCGGTGACAGAGATGGCGAAGCACATTGGCGTGAGCCGCCAGAACATGAGTGCCTTGCTCAATGGCCGCTCCGCAATGAGCGCGCGCATGGCGCTGAGTTTCGAGAAGGCATTCGGCGTCAAGGCGGATACGCTGCTGCGAATGCAGGTCGCTTATGACCTGGCGCAGCTGAAACTGAAGGGTGAGGAGCCGGATGTGAAGCGGTTGGAGTGTGTAGGGTAGCTACAGGCGATGTTTTGGACCTTTATTCCCGCCAATTGATCTCCGGCTCCGAGCAGAGATCACGCCCATGTTTTAGTTCCAGTTCGTCGCAAATGAAGTCTGCGCCGGCTTCGAAATCTCTTTCAAGGTATTGCGGATGGCCGGGTCGAAAGGACTCAGGATACATCGCAGCCATCGTCTCGTTGCTGATGACGCGTCCGTCACTTTCGGCCTCTCTCGCCTCGTTTTGCAAGTCGCTACAAGCAGGGAGAAGCGCTAGGCTAGCTAGCAACAGATTCCGCAAGCGCATCAGCAATATCCTTACCGAGTCAGCTTCTTATACTGCACCCGGCTCGGACGGTCCGCCGCGTCGCCCAGACGCCGCCGCTTGTCCTCTTCGTAAGCCTCGAAATTCCCCTCGAACCACTCAACATGGCTGTCGCCCTCGAACGCGAGGATGTGCGTGGCCAGACGGTCGAGGAAGAAGCGGTCGTGCGAGATGACCACGGCGCAGCCGGCGAAGTTCTCTATGGCGTCTTCAAGCGCGGAGAGCGTTTCCACGTCGAGGTCGTTGGTCGGTTCGTCCAGCAGCAGCACGTTGCCGCCTTCCTTCAGCATCTTGGCCATGTGTACGCGGTTGCGTTCGCCGCCCGAGAGCTTGCCGACATTCTTCTGCTGGTCCGGCCCCTTGAAGTTGAACGCGCCGACATAGGCGCGCGTGCTGGCGTCGTGGCCGTTGACCTTCATGTAATCGAGCCCGTCGGAGATTTCCTCCCAGACATTGTTCTTGGGGTCGAGGTGGTCGCGGCTCTGGTCGACATAGCCGAGGCGCACGGTGTCGCCCACTTCGACCTTGCCGCTATCGGGCTCTTCCTTGCCGGTCAGTATCTTGAACAGCGTGGACTTGCCCGCGCCGTTGGGTCCAATCACGCCGACGATGCCGCCCGGAGGCAGCATGAAGGACAGGTCTTCGAAGAGCAGCTTGTCGCCGTAAGCCTTGGTGATGCCCTTTGCCTCGATCACCTTGCCGCCGAGGCGTTCGGGCACCTGGATGACGATCTGCGCCTTGCCCGGCTTGCGATTGCCCATCTCGTCCTGCAGCTGGTCGAACTTGCGGATACGCGCCTTGCTCTTGGTCTGGCGCGCGGCGGGCGTCTGCCGCATCCATTCGAGCTCGCGCTGAAGGGCTTTCTGCTTACCGGATTCCTCGCGGCTTTCCTGCTCCAGGCGCTTGGCCTTCTTCTCGAGATAGGTCGAGTAATTGCCTTCATACGGATAATACGAACCGCGATCGAGTTCGAGGATCCAGCCGACCACATTGTCGAGGAAGTAGCGATCGTGGGTGATCATCAGCACGGCGCCCGCATATTCCTTGAGGTGGTTTTCAAGCCACTGGACTGACTCCGCATCGAGGTGGTTGGTCGGCTCGTCCAGCAGCAGGATATCGGGCTTCTGGATCAGCAGGCGGGTGAGCGCGACGCGGCGCTTCTCACCGCCGGAAAGGCTCTGGACGCCCATGTCCGATGGCGGGCAGCGCAGCGCTTCCATTGCGATTTCAAGCTGGTTGTCGAGAGTCCACCCGTCGACCGCGTCGATCTCCGCCTGCAATTCGGCCATGCGATCGCCCAGCTTCTCGTAATCGGCGTCCGGCTCCGCCATCTGCGCGGCGACGGCGTTGTATTCGTCCACCTTGTCCGCGACTTCGCGCGCGCCATCCTTTACGTTTTCGAGCACCGTCTTGCTCTCGTCGAGCTCCGGCTCCTGCTCCAGATAGCCGACGGTGATGTTCTCGCCCGCCCATGCTTCGCCGCTGATGTCGGTGTCGATGCCCGCCATGATCTTGATGAGTGTCGACTTGCCCGCGCCGTTGGGGCCGACGATGCCGATCTTCGCCCCGCGATAGAATTGCAGATTGATGTCGGAGAGCACCGGCTTCTGCGCACCGGGGAAGGTCTTCGTCATGTTCTTCATGACATAGGCGTATTGGGCGGCCATCGGGCTTGTCCTTCGGGTAATCGATTATGGATTGGAATTTCGGCTGCGCAGATAGGCGCTGGCGGCGCATCGGGCAAGGCGGTTGGAACGTAAGCGCGTCCGTGCAGGTTAAGCCAGCATGTTCATCGACAACGAAACGCTCGATCCGCTGGTGCGCGGCTTCCTTCTCGCCATGCTGGGCCTTGTTTGGGTGATTGTGCAGATCCGCATTGTCGGCCTGCGGTCCTTGTCGAAAATGACCAATTTCGATTTCGTCATGACCGTTGCCCTGGGTTCGCTCCTTGCCAGCGCGGCGCAGGTAAAGGATTGGGTCGAATTTGGACAGATATCCCTGGCAATGACCGGGCTGTTCGTGTTGCAGGTGATCGCCGGACGGCTGCGCAAGTCGTCCGATACGATCGAGAGTTTCATCCAGAATTCGCCTGTCATTCTGATGCGCAATGGGAAGATCAATCACAACGCCTTGCGGCAGACGCGCGTGGCCGAAGGCGATCTGTATGCCAAACTGCGCGAAGCCAATGTGCTCGACACCGAGAAGGTGCGCGCCGTCGTGCTGGAATCGACGGGTGACGTTTCCGTGCTGCATGGCGACGAGCTGGACGATATCCTTCTCGAAGGCGTCGACGTCGAAAAGCACTAGGCCGGGAATAGCTCATGAAGATTGCGATCATCGGTGCCGGTATGGCGGGCCTGAGCTGCGGCGCTCGATTGAAATCAGCGGGCCATGACGTCAAGCTGTTCGACAAGGGCCGCGGTCCGGGCGGCCGTATGGCGACGCGGCGCGCCGAGGTCGATGGCAAGATTCTGCACTTCGATCATGGCGCGCAATATCTCACAGTGAGCGACGATCGCTTCGGCGAGCAGGTTGCGCGCTGGGAAGCCGACGGCGTGGTTGCGAAGTGGCCCGCTGCAAAGGACGGAGCATGGGTCGGCACGCCGGGCATGAACGCCCCTATCAAGGCGATGGCGAGCGAACAGCATGTCCACTTCGCCACGCGGATCGAGACGATCACTGCGGACGGCGAAGGCTGGCGAGTGGGCGATGACAATTTCGATGCTGTGGTGGTGGCGACACCTGCCGAGCAGGTGCCCGCTTTGCTGGCGGATCACGCACCGGACTTCGCGGAGTTGGCCGAGCGGACCGTGTCCGACCCATGCTGGACGGTGATGGCTGCATTCGACGGTCAGCTCGATGCGCCCGACACTCTGCGACACGCCGGCTCCATCGGTTGGGCTGCGCGCAATTCCGCCAAGCCTCAGCGCGCCGGAAACGAGTGTTGGGTGATTCAGGGCTCGCCCGAATGGAGCCGCGAATATCTGGAGGAAGAGGCCGATGGCGTCGCGACGCTGTTGCTTGACGCGTTTCGGGAGCAGGTCGGCGGGGCGGTGCCGCTAGCGCGTCACGTCTCCGCCCATCGCTGGCGCTATTCCATGAGCGGCAATGCAGGCGAGGGTGCCCTGTGGAATTCCGCCAGCGGAATCGGCGTGTGCGGCGACTGGCTGCTCGGCCCGCGAGTGGAATGCGCTTTCCTGTCAGGCTGGGAACTGGCCGACATTATCGGCGGCTGAAGCGCCCGATCCGCAAGGGCTGCTATCCGGCGATCTCCACCACCCACGAAAAAACGGCCCGCCCCGAAGGGCGAGCCGCTAATCAATCTACAATCGCTTCGTGTCTTACGGCGAAGTCGGCAGATCTTCGTCTTCATTGTCTTCAAGGAAGAAGATCAGGCCACCCAGCGCAGCCGCGCCGAGAAGAACCGGAAGGAAGCCGAGGCCGCCGCCGGACTCAACGACCGGAGCAGCAACCGGAGCGGCTGCCGGAGCCGGCGCCGGGACAGGAGCCGGAGCAGCCGGCGGAACCGGAAGCACACAATCCTGAGCCTGCGGCGGGCAGGCAAACGCACTCATGGCGTTCAGCTGGAAAGAGAAGGCGGAGAGCGAGTTCGCCTGAGCGGCGACGGGCGTCGCTGCCATGGCGAGTGCCGCACCACCGAAAGACATTGTCCTCATAAAGCTCATATATTTTTCCTCGCTTGGTAATTTCTAATTTCCGGGACCGGCTAGCAAATAATCCCAGTGTTGAAAAGATTGGGAACCGTTTTTGCTCCCGAAGCATTGCAAAAGCACCACATTCATCCGGGTATGTCAACCGGTTTCTGAACCGATTTTCAAAAAGAATCAATAATTTATGGGTGAATGTCTGGTAAGAAAAAAAGTTGTCTCGGGATCGAATGAGGGTGAGATTTCCGTCGTGATCGAGCGAAACACCAAGGTGACGAGAAGGAGTATTCGCATGAAGTATGTAACTGGAATGGCTACTGTAGCCGCAATGTTGATGGCCACCCCGGCGGTTGCGCAGGACATGGACGCCGACGGCGACGAGCTGCGCGGTCAGACCGTTGATGTCGTTTTCGCTGACGGCACGCGCAACAGCATCTTCTTCGGTTCGACCGGTGTTGCCACCATTTCGAACACGACCGGCCAGACGGCGACCGCCAACTGGTTTGTGCGCGGTGACGAGCTTTGCCTGCAGAGCAGCCTGGCGACCGAGTGCTACGATTACGACAATCGCTTCGTCGCGGGCCGTGCTTACAGCCTCGCCAGCGATTGCCAGACTGCGGTTTGGACTGCCCGTGCGGTGAACCCGCCGCGTCAGATGGTCGCCCCCACCACCGGTGAGCGTGGCTAAGGAACTGTGCAGTGTTGTTTTCTAAGAATTTGAAGCGGCACTGCGCTGCATTGTTTGTCGGGGTGGGGCTTATGTGCCTCGCCCCGCGAGCAGCGCTTGCATCAAACCCGGACGACAGCGATCTGTTCGTTCAGGCGGACGATGTTCATCTGCTCTTTGAAGGGCAGATGCCCGCAAATGCTGACGAAGCTGCGCTGGAGGCCAATTGGGTAGAGCGCGATCTGGCCGACGCTCTACAGCGGTATCGCTCCGAATGGGGTGACCTGCCAACAACGCAAATCGCATCCGGTGGCGCTCTTGAAGAGGGCGACAGCGGCGAACGCGTTTCGGCTCTTCGCGCGCGTCTCGGCCTCAGCGGCGGCACAAAATTCGACGCCGCGCTTGCAGAGCGTGTGCGCCTTTTCCGTGATATGCACGGCCTGTCGCAAGGCGAACATGTCGATGCGGAAATGATCGCCGCGCTCAATCGCGGCGCAGACCATTATATCGCGATTCTCGACCAGAATCTGGCCCGTGCTCGCGATCTTCCCGATTTTCTCGGCCATCGCTACGTCTTCGTCGATATCGCGACCCAGCATCTTTCCATGATGAAAGACGGCGAAGTGGAAGACACGATGCGCGTCGTCGTCGGTCGGTCGCAAACGCAGACGCCGATCATGGCCGGATTGATCCGCCATGCGGTGCTCAACCCATATTGGAATGTCCCAGTTGACCTGGTGCGCGATCGCTATGCGAGCCGCGTTATCAATGGTGGGCGTGCCTATCTGAACCGCACCGGCTTTCGCATCCTGTCGGGTTTTGGCGACGATGCCGTCCAGTTGCAGCCCAGCGAAGTCGACTGGGACGCGGTCCGCAGCGGCGAACTCGATTTGCGCCTGCGCCAGGAGCCGGGTGTCGGCAATGGCATGGGCTCTGTGAAATTTATGTTTCCCAACGATCTCGGTATCTTCCTGCACGATACGCCCAGCACGCATCTCTTCGAGGATGACGAGCGACTGTTCAGTGCGGGCTGCGTCCGCCTCGAGCGGCCCGAAGCGCTCGGCCGCTGGCTGATGGAAGGTGAGATGCCTGAAGCAGGCGACGATCCCGAGCAGGTCGTTCCGCTCGTCGCGCCGGTGCCGATCTACATCACCTATTTCACGGCCATGCCGCAGGGCGATCGGATCGAATTTCGTGAAGATATTTACGGTCACGACGCCGTCTAGAGGAGGCGAGGTGCCTCACGTTACAGTCTGGTACGACGGCGCATGCCCGCTTTGCAGCCGGGAAATCGCCTTTCTGCGGCGGCTGGACCGACGCGGGGCTATCGATTTTGTCGATGTCAGCGGCGACTCGCCTGCCAATTGCCCCGTGTCTCAAGATGATCTTCTACAGCGCTTCCACGTTCGTGAAGGCGACCACGTGCTCTCCGGCGCGGCTGGCTTTGCCGCCATGTGGCGCGCTATCCCACTGCTAAGGCCGCTTGGCGAGCTGGCCCGCTTGCCGCTTTTCGGCGACGCTTTCGAGAGACTGTACCGGCTTTTCCTGCGTATCCGGCCACGGCTACAGCGTTTGGCATCGCGCACATGATGCGCCCCGATCCCGATCCCGTCGGTCCCGGCCAGGAAAGCGTCTGGGACTATCCGCGACCCGCGATCGCAGAGCCGACCCGCGCCCATATCGTCATCGAGCATGGCGGCGTCGTGGTCGCCGATACGCGTAATGCGGTTCGCGTGCTCGAAACGAGCCATCCGCCCAATTACTACATTCCGCCCGCCGACATCGCCGACGGCGTTTTGCGGCGCGCTGCGGGTTCATCCATGTGCGAATGGAAAGGCGCAGCGAAATATTGGGATGTGCTTGCCGGTGACGATGTACTGGAAAAGGTCGGCTGGTCCTATCCCAATCCCACGCCGAGCTTCAGGCTGCTCGCCGATTTCGTCGCATTCTACGCCGCTCCATTCGATCGCTGCCTTGTCGATGGCGAAGAGGTCATTCCGCAACCGGGTCAGTTCTATGGCGGCTGGATCACGAGCAAGGTGGCCGGACCGTTCAAGGGCGTACCGGGCAGCCGCTTCTGGTGAGGCCTTGGCAGGCGCGCGGGCTTCGCCTAGCCAATGCGCCCATGAAGACATCTCTGCTCGCGCTTGCCGCGCTTTCACTCGCCATTCCAACCACCGCCGCCGCCCAGCGTTATGACAGCCGCTATGGCCTCGAACCGGGCGCGCATGACGAGATCGCCTGGGATTTCCTCGAAGGCCTGACCACCGAGATCGGCCCGCGCCTGGCTGGCACACCGGATGAAGCAAGGGCGCGCGCCTGGGCGATCGAGTGGCTGCGCGCGCACAATTTCCAGAACATCGTCGAAGAGCCGTTCCCCATCGACGGTTGGGTGCGCGGCGAAGAGCGCGCGCGGATCGTCGCTCCATTCCCGCAGGACATGGTGCTGACCGCGCTCGGCTTCAGCGACGCGACCGGCGCTGAAGGAATAACGGGCCAGATCGTGCATTTTGCCTCCATAGCGGACCTGCGCGATGCTCCGGAAAGCGAAGTCGCCGGCAAGATCGTCTATATCGGCAATGCGATGCGCGCCACGCAGGATGGATCACATTACGGATATTTCGGATCGCCGCGGCGGCAAGGGCCCGGCATCGCCGCGCAGAAGGGCGCAGCGGCCATCGTGATTCGCTCGATCGGCACCGATAACGACCGGCAGCCGCATACCGGCGCGACAAGCTGGCCCGATGGCGTCGACCCGATCCCGGCCGCCGCGCTCAGCAATCCCGATGCCGACCAGCTCGAACGCATGCTGCGCCGCTCGGACGAGCCCATCGCGATGGAGCTGGTGCTGACGCCGCGCTTCCTGGGCGAAGTGATGAGCGCGAACGTAACGGCGGAGATCGTCGGGCGCGATCCTTCCCTGCCGCCCGTGCTGCTGGCCTGCCATCTCGACAGTTGGGACAATTCACCCGGCGCCGTGGACGATGCCTCCGGCTGCGCCATCGCAGCGACCGCCGCCCTTCGCGTGGCGGAGCGTGGCCAGCCTCTGCGCACGATCCGCGTGCTGTTCGCCGGGGCAGAGGAAACGGGCCTGTGGGGCAGCAGCGCCTATTCCGCTGCGCATACGAATGAGGAAATGGGTGTGGGTCTGGAAAGCGATTTCGGCGCCGGACCGATCTGGCGGCTGGAAACGAATTTCTCGCAATCCAATCCAGCTTTGTTCGAACGGCTGACCGAAGCCACGGCACCCTACGGCGTCGTGCCTGCGCCCAATATCGTCGCGCGCGGCGGTGCGGACCTCAACATCATGCGCGATCAGGGTGGGCCGATCATCGATCTTCAGCAGGATGGCAGCCGCTATTTCGACCTGCATCACACCGAGAACGACACGCTCGACAAGGTTTCTCCGCTCGACCTGGCGCAGAATGTCGCGGTGTGGACCGCCGTGACGCAGGTGCTGGCGAACGAGGCAGGCTCGATAGCGGGCGGAGGGATAGTCGCGGGCGAATGAGCGCGCTTGCAGCCTCGTCCCTAGCGCTCTAGGGGCTGCAACCGCACGAATGGTCGACACGGGCCTGTAGCTCAGCGGTTAGAGCTGGCCGCTCATAACGGCTAGGTCGCGGGTTCGAATCCTGCCGGGCCCACCAGCCCTTCGTGCAAGAGACCGCTTCGGCGGTACCCCGGTCGGGGAGTGGCGCAGCCTGGTAGCGCATCTGCTTTGGGAGCAGAGGGTCGCAGGTTCGAATCCTGTCTCCCCGACCAATTCATCTGGAACCACGACGCGTTCATCGGCTCGCTAGCGCGTCTTGCGCACGCTTTCCCGCTCGACCAGCTGCACCGGCACGCGCCGGGTCTTTGCCGCGTCACTTTCGCCCAGAGCAGCTTCTGCGAGCAGTACGCCCGCCTGGCGGAAATCGGGCTCGACGGTGGTGAGCGGGGGGTTGGAGTACGCGCCGCTGCCAAGTCCGTCGAAACCGATGACGCCGACCTCGTCCGGCACTCCGACGCCGCGTTCGTGCAGCAATTCGAGCACCCCTAGCGCCATCGCATCGCAGGAGCAGAATATGCCATCGAAGCGGCGACCGCTGTCAATCAGCGCAGCAGCGGACAGGCGACCCTGCTCCACCCGGGTTTTGCCTTCGACCCAGACTGGCGGTCCATGCTCAAGCTCGTTGGCGCCCATGACATCGCAATAGCTGTCGTAACGCTCGCGAAACTGGTTCTGGATCTCGCGCGTATCGCCGATGAATGCGATCTGGCGGTGCCCGCCAGCCAAGAGGCGCTCGACCGCCAGCCGCGCGCCCTGGCGATTGTCCGAGTCGACGCGAGGGTGATCGACGAAGGGCGAACCCCAGCTTGCGACATCAGCGCGGCCCAGCATGGCGTGGTGGTAATCCCAGGCCGCGTCGTTCGTGCTCGTGCCGAGCAGCACCACTCCATCGGCCTGCCGCGTCTCGACATAGTCGCCGTCGAAATGTCCGGCTTCGGACTGGAAGGAGACGAGCGCCTGATATCCCATGTCCGATGCCGCGGCGCAGGTGCTGCCGAGCAGGTTGTAATGAAACGGATTGATCTCGGTCGCACCCATGCCCGGCCGGGTGATCACGACGATGGCGATCGTGCGCGTCTTGCCGCTGCGCAGGCGTGCGGCGCGGGCATCGACGCGGTAGCCCAGCGCATCGGCGGCTTCGCGCACCCGCTCCCGCGTCTGCTCCGTGATCGAGGGATCGCCCGACAAAGCGCGGCTTACGGTGGACTGGTTGACCCCGGCGCGCTCGGCGACTTCGAAACTGGTGACGCGCGGCTTGGCGGCAGACTGGCTCATGCGCCGCACTCTAGCGCCACGGCAGCCTTCGTCCATATCGCATGCGTCAGCGCTCCACCGTGCGCATCACGTCCTTGATGCTGGAAGGCTTGACGCCGCGCTGCTCGAGATAGGCAAAGATGCGCCGCCACCATTGGTAAAGCTCGTCCAGATCGTCCTCGGATCGGACATAGGGCGTGTCGCCGGGCCGCAGCGACGGGCTGTGAAAAGAGAAGACCAGTAGCGGCAATCCATCGTCGAGCGCGATGTCGATACCGCGGATCGCTTCATCCACGCTGGTGCCTTCCGGAGTGAGGGGCACCCGCTCCAGCAGGCCGAGCCGCGACAGCATCCCGCGCAGTGCGGGTGCCCGCCACAATCGGGGATAGATCGCATCGCCCTGTCGGCGCAGCATGCCCCAATAGGCGGTCGTCAGCGGCAGTTCGAGCAGGCTGCGCTCGTCGTCGACCCAGTAGGGATGCGCGGGATGGTTGCGATAATCGGGGCCACCTGCGTGGGAGTAGTCGAATTTGGGCCGCACAGAAGTGTCGAGCGCGAAGCCCGCGTCGGAGAGGATCTGCGCGGTATGCGCGCCTGCGCCGTATCGCCCGGCGCGATAGATAAGCGGCGCGACGCCGAAGCGACTTTCTATGATGTCGCGCAACGTGTCGATCTTTGCCGTTTCCAGCCGAGGGGGCAGGTTTCCGGCGAAGGAATTGGCCTGCGTCACCTCCTCTTCATGTGGCGGATTGACCCATGGATGCAGCTGAAGGCCGATTTCCGCCATGCCGTTTTCCAACGGTTCGCGAAGAATGTCGGCGGCGACGGCGGAATTGGCGATCGGCCAGTCGACCAAGTAGATGGGAACGACTTTTTCGGCCTCGCAAAATTCCTGGAAATTGGCGAGACGACGGACATGCTGTGTGCCGTGCGTGTCGCGGCTCAGCGGGCTGTCCCAGTCGAATTCCTCCTCGGTATCGACAGTCAGCAGGAAGCGCGGGATGCGATCGCGAAAGCGAGCAAAGGCACTTGCCGGAGGCGGGTCGAGAAGACTGCGCATCGCCACGATGTCTCTCCAGCTTGCGCGCGGATAATCCTATCCGCTCGCTCGTCCCGTTTCTGCGCTAGGATCGTCTGCCGACCCGGTCAAGGCAGGCAAGACGAGTGTCACACGGTGATCGTCGCATGTCAGCGATCCGCCAGCGGCGCGCGCTTCCGCCTGGGCGAGGCGGAAAGAGAAACTCGGCCCGAAAATGCCTGCACTCACAGCGCGCCTGCGCGCATTGGATGTGGTGTCCGGGCGGCCATTTTCGGCAAGGGCGCGCGGCACATCCATCTGCAATTCTACCTTCGCCCCATCGGAGCGCAGGCTCAGCGCGATCTGTTCTCCCGGCGCCAGCGCGCCCGCGGCGGTGGCCAGCAAGCGCCAGCACAGGGCAAGCGCTTCTCCGCGATCCAGCGCCACGGTGAAATCGCCATCGCTCACATCGAGTGCGAAACCGGCATTGCGGGGTCGCAGAACGCCTTGGAGGCGTTGCGTTGTTTCGGTGATGGTGGCCCGCAGGTCTGTGCGGCCTTCGTCCAGCGCGACGACAGCGTTTTCCAGTTTCACCAGCCGATCCACCTCATCGAACCCGGCCAGAAGCTTGGCGGAATCGACCGATATCGCGGCGGCATGAGCGCGATATTCGTGAGGTGCCGTCCCGAAGAGTTGCTGCTGTATGATCTCCGCGAAACCCTGAATCGCGTTCACCGGCGTGCGCAATTCGTGCAGGACCTGGCGCATCTGATCGCCTTGCGACTCGCCCGTGTCGGATTTCTCCGGTGCGCGCGTCAGCCTGCCGCGATAGCCTAGAAAGCCGCCGGTCTGTCGATGGAACAGCGGTGCTGCCTCGATCAACCAGCCGCCGGAAATCTGCGGAGCGGCGTCGATTGCAACCTCTTCTGCGTTCAGCGGCCCGCGTCGCAGCGCTGCGGCGATGGTTGCAGGCGCGAGCGTTGCAAGCGTGCCGCCGCTCGGGGGCAACAGCGCCATGCCGACCATCATGGGTGCTGCCTTGCCGCCGGACCAGATGACGGTTCCGCCGGGGTCGGTGGCGAAGTCGATCGCGGTCAGCGGTGCGCTTTCCTCCCTGTCGCCGAGCGGCAGTCGCGGCGCGCGCGGCTGACTGCGACGAGTCTCGGTAAACGCCTCGATCCGCTGGCGAAGGGCGCCGATCCCGGCGGCCGGCGATCCGTCGGCTCGATCACCGCGGGCCCGCTCCGCTGCGGCTTGCACCGGTTCGGGAAGGGCCAGATCGTGCACACCGAGACGTTTCAGAAGCGCCTTCACATCATCGGAAAGGTCGCGGCGATGACGCAGGAAGCCGCGTGCAGTGACGGGCAGGTCCGGTATCAGCGCCAGCCATTGCTCGTCCGTCAGTCGCGCTGTTGCCATGGCGGAGGCTGCAGTCTTGGCGTCGCCCGCGGCGAGCAGTCGCACGAGGCGCGGTCGACGCAGCCGAATACCGGGCTCCCGAAGGATCCGCGCCTGCTCCTCTTGCGGCAGTGTCTCGGCCAGTTCGGACAGCCGCGCATAGGCCGCGTTGCGTAGCTCGCTGTCGGCGCTGTCTTGGGCAGTTCCCAAAAGGTCGAGAAGCTGCCGGAATTGCGTACGTGCCGCCAGCTCGCCATCTGCGCGGTTGCGCAGGACTGTGGCAAGGCGATCGTCGAATTGCATGAAAGCTCCGGCAGGCGGGTGGTTAAGAATTTCCCACCGACCGCATAGCTCCGGCGTCTCTCGGGCACATGCGCGGCGGCGCGCGCGTTGCAAAAGGGGACAGTTGCGGGCATACACAACAATCGTACGGAACTCGGGCATTTGCTTGCCCATTCATTCTCGAACGTAGCGCAGAAATTGCGCTCGCCACGAAGGAGAGAGCGATGGCGACACTCGATACGATCGACCGAAAACTGCTGGCGGAATTGCAGGCGGAAGGACGGGTGACGAATGTGGACCTTGCTCGCCGGGTGGGCCTGACGGCACCACCGTGCCTGCGCCGCGTCCGCGCGCTTGAGGAAGACGGCGTCATCAAGGGTTATCACGCCGATCTGGACGCTTCGAAGCTGGGCTTTGCGATCACCGTGTTCGCGATGGTCTCCCTGCGCAGCCAGGCGGAGGAGGATCTGCGCGCGTTCGAGGATCACATCAATGCACTGCCCGAAGTGCGCGAGTGCCATATGCTGAATGGCGAGATCGACTTCATCCTGAAGATTGTCAGCCGCGATCTGCAAAGCTTCCAGGAATTTCTGACCAGCAAGCTGACGCCTGCACCGAATGTGGCGAGCATCAAAACGAGCCTGACCATCCGCACCGCCAAGCATGAGCCCGGCGTGCCGATGGATCACCAATGAGCGGGCCCACGACCGACGGGCGCTGCCTGTGCGGTGCGGTTCAGGTCACGCTCGAAAACCCCAAGCAGCATGTCGAGGTGTGTCACTGCGACATGTGCCGCCGGTGGACCGGCGCTTGGTATCCGGCGCTAGAGGGAGAAAGCTTCAGCCTTGCGGGCGAGGACGCGATCCGCGTCCACAGGTCCAGCGACTGGGCCGAGCGCGCCTTTTGCGGGACGTGCGGCAGTCACCTCTGGTACAAATTCCTGCCGACCGGCAATCGCAGTTTCCTTGCCGGATTGTTTGCCGATGCGAACGATCTGCCCGTCGAGCGGGAGATTTTCGTCGAGGAGCGCGCGGCCTGGTCGACCCTTCCCGGGGAGCATCCAAAGCTAACGGGCGAGGAAGTGATTGCCGAGGCGAAAGCGCAGGGGCTCAGCTTCGATTAGCGTCGGCGGCGAAACACCGCCACCACGAGCACCGCGATGCCGATGCCAATGATCGCCCCGCCGACCTGTCCGGTGCGCGCAAATGTTTCACCCGTCACTCGGACTTCGGCGACCGAAGGCAGCCAGTAGGGTAAGGTCAGGACTACAGTACCGAGGCCGATCAGCAGAAGGGCAAGAGCGCGCAGAGCCATGTCTTTCTGCCTAGTCGATGGCGAAGAGATCCGCCAGTATGGTGCCCTTGTCCAGATCGAGGCGCGCTTCGGCCGGACTGTCATAGCAGACCAGCAGCCGCTCATTGCCGTCGCCGTCTTCCCAGAAATCTATGCCCTCAGGGTGGTCGGCATTGAGTTTTACCGGCAGATCGAACAGCCTTTCGGGCCGATGCAGGCGGACGTCCTGTTCGTTTTCGGGAGGCTCGTTCGCCCAGTCGCGCCAGAAATAAATCGCGCAGCGCCCGTCCAGATCCTGCGTCGGCCCGGCGAGGATCCACAGGTCGTCACCGCGCAATGCCAAATCGCGCATGCCCAGACCACCCAGATCGAGCAAGCGTTTCATCGGCTTTCCTGACAGGTGCAGCTTGCCGCTTTTCTTTGGCTCGATCTGCGGTTCGACCAGAACTGCAAACGTCTGCAGAACCGGCCCACGAAGGCCGAGCGCGATGCGACCGTCGCCAGCGGCGGCGATGCCTTCGATGTCGAGCCCGCCTTCCTTGGCCGCCATTGCCATCGATGGGCCGAGCAGCTTGTCCTTGGCGAAATAGCGACCGAGCGTGCTGCCTTGGTTCTTTTTCTGCGCAACAAGCCCGGCGCGCCTGTCGCCCGCCTCTTTAACCAGGATCGGCTGGCCGTCTTCGTCGAACACCACCGGAATGCGAGCCAGCACGCAGCGCGGGCGCGTGTCCTTCAGGTCAGCGAATTTCGCGATGTCGATTGTGTCGGGCGCCTTGCCGTCATCGCGTGGATCGTGCCGGGTACGCGAATGGCTGCCGGTCACCCATAGCCATTCGTCGATATAGGCTAGCCCTTCGATATCGACCTCTTCCTCCGGATCGCGCAGATCGAGGAAATCCTTCAGCTTGAACGAGCGATGATCGGTCAGCCAGCCATGCTTGCCGATTGTCAGCCGCTCGACGGCATGCGCCTCGTCGCCTGCGACAAACAGCGCGATTCCGACCTTTGCGCACGCAGAGAGGTCGTGGATCGGGTGGTCCCCGTCATCGGTGTCGCCCGCAAAATGGAGCTTGATATGGCCGACCGGCTCGCGCGGTTCGGGCAGATCGTTGGTCTTGCTGAAGGGCTGGGGCTGGAGTGTCATGCCCGGTCAACGCGCAAGATGCGCAAAGGGGGTCAGCTCCGCTGCGCGAGCACGCGCTGGCGCAGGCCCTTCCAATCGCCCCGGATCATCCGCATCGCAAGTTTCCCAGTTGCGCGCTGTGTAAGGCTGAGTCCGCCGCTCTCCAATAGCTCTCTCCGCGTGATGGCGGCAATTTGGTCTTCGCCCCACAGTTCCCATGCTCCAGCGACGGATAGCAAATTGCCGCCAAACATCGGCGCGACTTCGGATTTCAGTATTTCGTCTATCGCTTCGATATCGTAGGCGCTCGCCGCGATATCGCGCGCCATGCCATCGCGGATGGCGGGCGCATGCTCGGTGTCGAGGAAGAGCTGCGCCAGCGCCGTCCATACCGGCAGGCGCTTTGTGAATTCGTGCTCATCCAGCGGCGGAAGCGTTAAGTCTCCCGCTTCGCCAGCCATTCCTCGAGCCATTTGATGGTGTAATCTCCGCTGATCACGTCCGGCTCCCGCACGAGCTCTTCGTGGAGCGGGATGTTCGTCTTGATCCCTTCGATCACGGTCTCTTCCAGCGCCCGGCGCAACCGCATCAGGCAGCCTTCGCGGGTGCGACCGTAGACGATCAGCTTGGCAATCATGGAATCGTAGTAGGGAGGGATGCGGTATCCGGCATAAAGGCCGCTATCGACGCGCACATGCATGCCGCCCGCGGCGTGGTAATAGGTCACTTCGCCGGGCGAGGGCGCAAAAGTGAATGGATCCTCTGCATTGATGCGACATTCGATCGCGTGGCCCTTGAACTCGAGCTCGTCCTGCGAAACCGAAAGCGCCTTGCCATCGGCGACGCGGATCTGCTCGCGCACCAGATCGACGCCGGTGATCGCTTCGGTCACCGGATGCTCGACCTGCAGGCGCGTGTTCATTTCGATGAAATAGAACTCGCCATTTTCCCAAAGGAATTCGATCGTGCCCGCGCCGCGATAGCCCATCGCGGCCATCGCATCGGCGACGATCCCGCCCATGCGTGCGCGTTCTTCGTCCGTGATCACCGGGGAGGGTGCTTCCTCGAACACTTTCTGGTGTCGACGCTGCAGCGAACAATCCCGCTCACCCAAATGGATGGCATTGCCGTTGCCGTCACCGAAGACCTGGAATTCGATATGCCGCGGATTGCCGAGGTATTTTTCCAGATACATGGTGTCGTCGCCGAAAGCCGACTTCGCCTCGTTCATCGCCTGGCGAACAAGGCTTTCGAGCTGGTCCTCGCTCGGTACGACCTTCATGCCGCGACCACCGCCGCCCGCTGCGGCCTTGGCCAGCACGGGATAGCCGATCTCCGCCGCGACAGCCCGCATCTCGTCGAAGTCCGATACCGCGCCGTCACTGCCCGGCACCAGCGGTAGTCCGAGGGCACCCGCCGTCTTCTTCGCCGCGACCTTGTCGCCCATCGTGCGGATATGTTCGGGCTTCGGGCCGATCCACGCGATGCCATGCGCTTCGACGATCTCGGCGAAGCGCGCATTTTCGGACAGGAAGCCGTATCCTGGATGGATGGCGTCCGCATCGGTGATTTCCGCTGCCGAGATGATGGCAGCGGTGTTGAGATAGCTTTCGCTGGCAGCAGGCGGGCCGATGCACACCGCGTGATCGGCCAGGCGAACATGCATGGCATCGGCATCGGCGGTCGAGTGCACGGCCACCGTCTCGATGCCCATCTCGTGCGCGGCGCGGTGAATGCGCAATGCGATTTCGCCGCGATTGGCGATCAGGATGCGGGAGATGCCCATGCTTCGCGCAGCCTTACGCGACGATGACGAGCGGCTGGTCGAATTCCACCGGCTCGCCATTGCCGATCAGCAATTGCTGGACGGTGCCGTCCTTTTCAGCGGAAATCGGGTTCATCACCTTCATCGCCTCGACAATCAGCAGCGTGTCGCCCTTCTTCACCGGATCGCCGATTGCGACGAAGTTGTCAGCACCCGGCTCCGGGGCGAGATAGGCCGTGCCGACCATGGGCGACTTGATCGCGTTGGCGTTGTCGGCGCCGGCGGGCGTCGGGCTTTCTTCGGCTGCCGCGGCAGGCGAGGGCGCGGCGGCCGGTGCCGGGGCCGGAGCGGCCATGGAGGGGGCGGCGACGGCCACCGCAGCGACATTGCGCGCCACGCGAATGCGCTTGCTGCCTTCCTCCACCTCGATTTCGGTCAACCCGGTTTCGGACAGCATTTCAGCCAGTTCGCGGACGAGCGCGGGATCGACGCTCATGCCGCCGCGTGGCGCGGAAGGCTTCTTTTCGGCCATGTATTCCCCGTATCAGATGTCAGTCGTTGGCGGCGGGGCTAGACCTGCCCGCGCCCCTTGGCAAGCGCGCTAGAGCCGTGCCGCCGCTTCCAGCGCGAGTTCGTAGCCATAGGTTCCGAAGCCCTGGATCGAGCCGACCGCGCCCATGCCGACGTAGCTCTTGTGGCGATACGCCTCGCGCGCAGCGGGGTTGGAGATGTGCACTTCGATTACCGGCGTGCGGATCGACTTGATCGCATCGTAAAGCGCCAGGCTGGTATGCGTAAGCGCCCCTGCATTGAGGATCACCGCCTTGGCGCCATCGGCCTGTGCTTCGTGGAGCCAGTCCGTCAAATGCCCTTCGTGGTTAGACTGGCGCATATCGACTTCGAGGCCGAGCGCCTTGGCCTTGTCCTCCACCCGCGTTGCCAGATCGTCCAGCGATTCCGAGCCGTAGACTTCGGGCTCGCGTACGCCGAGCAGGTTGAGGTTCGGGCCATTGAGAATGAAGACGGTATCGGTCATGCGCGTGCCCTTAGCCCCATGCGGGGGGCGGGGCCAAGGGCAAACGCATGCACGTTCACAAGCTGCTTGTCCAACAGGGGTGTGACAGGTGTGACAGTGTCCTGGCGCTATTTCTCCACGCCCTTTACCTTGCCCCACTGACGCGCGGCGGTGTAGCCGAGATAGCCTGTGCCGAAGAGGGCGTAGAGCTCATCGGGTAGGCCACGCAGATAGGCGGTGATGCCATCGCCGATCTGCTGTGCCGCATCGGCGGAGAAGGCGGAAAGCACGCCCATCGGGATGGCGAACAGGATGATCGCATACATCACGTAGAGAAAACTGGGCCGCGCGCGGCTCGTCCACGGGTCGCTGCTGTTCGCTTCGGCGATGATCGCCGAAAGCCGCGCCTCGATCTTGCGCATGTCCTGCGTGCCTTCGAGCTTGATCAGCTCGATCTTCGCCCGTTCGCGCGCTTCTTTGTCGGGAATGATCTTGTCGATGATTGAGGCGATGGGCCCGATGAGGGATTCGATGATGGCCATTGCAATTGCTCCTTTCGGTTTAAAATCGAAAGGGCATGAACCGATAAGGTTCGTGTAGGACAGCGATATCGATGAATGATCGAAAGACCGGGTTCGCGCTAGAAACCAGCCGAGGCTGGCAAGGCCGAACGGCCGCCCGCAGGCGCCCCGAAGCGGAGCGGAGGGACCAGCGCCGAGGATGAGCGCGCGGACGCGCGCTCCGAACCATAAAAATCCCAAACCCACTGGTCGGGACGACTGGATTCGAACCAGCGACCCCTACACCCCCAGTATAGTGCGCTACCAGACTGCGCCACGTCCCGATACCAGTGGAAACGCGCCTATAGAAAGGGCAGGGCTTGATAGCAAGCACCTCGATTGCCACCTTCCCGCAATGCTGCTAGGCGCTCCGCCCGACAGCTGGGGAGGGGGTGTGGCGACACGTCATCGCACCGGCCGTTCCCCTGTATTGCGACACCAATTCACGTTCGGGATGGACCGACCACATGCTTGATATTCTGACCGCCGCCGCGAGCGGCGATGCGCCTCCCGGATGGGTGCAGTTCCTGCCGATCATCGGCATGGTGCTAATTTTCTGGTTCCTGCTTTTCCGCCCGCAGATGAAGCGGCACAAGGAACACCAGGCGAAGATTGGCGGGCTGAAGAAGAACGACAAGGTGGTGACCGCCGGCGGCATCGTCGGCAAGGTGATCAAGGTCGATGACGATTACGCCGAAGTGGAAATCGCGCAAGGCACCCGTATCAAGGTGGTGAAATCCACCATCGGCGATATCCTCGCGCCCGGCGGCAAGCCGGCGAACGACTGACAGCTGGGGCGAGGGTAGGGCCATGCTCGATTTTCCGCTCTGGAAGCGCATCTTCCTCTGGGGGATAACGCTGGCGCTGGCGGTCCTCGCCGTGCCGACCATCACCGCGCTAAGCGGCTCGGGTGCGCTGGACGATCTCGACGCGCCGGAAATCAATCTCGGGCTGGACCTTGCCGGTGGCAGCCATCTTTTGCTCGAAGCCAGTCCCGAGCAAGTGGCCGAGCAGCGGCTTGAATCCGCAGAGGAAACGGTTCGCGACGCCATGCGCAACGCGGAACCGCGCATCGAGATCGGCGACGTCTCGACGCTCGACGGTCGGCTTTCCTTCATGGTCGAGAATCCGGCCGATCTCGATCGGGCGCGTGAAGAGCTGCGGACCTTCATCAATGGCACCGGCCTGGTTGCCGAGTGGGAATGGCGGGTCGAGGACGGCACTCGCGTCATCCTCAGCCAGACCGATCAGGGGCTGGACGAGGCCGTGGCCGATGCGATGGAAAGCGCCACCGAAGTGGTGCGCCGCCGTATCGACGCGCTCGGCACGCGAGAGCCTACCATCATCCGCCAGGGCGATACCCGCATCGTGGTGCAGGTGCCCGGCTTCGACAATCCGCAGGCGCTGAAAGACCTGCTGGGCCAGACCGCCAATCTCGAATTCAAGCTGGTGGATGCCAATGCCTTGCCGAGCGACGTCGTGCAGGGCGTGGCCAATCCGGGCAGCGAAATCGTGCCGTATGCGCCGGAAGGCGATCTTGCAGGCCAGGCGGAAGCCGTCGTGCGGTTGGGCGGCATCCGGGGAGACAGCCTCACGGGCGCGCAGCAGGGCTTCGATCCACAGACCAACGAGCCTGTGGTCAACATTCAGTTCGATCCGGAAGGCGGGCGGCGCTTTGCGCAGCTCAGCACGGACAATGTCGGCAATCGCTTCGCCATCATTCTCGACGATGAAGTGATCTCCGCGCCCCGTTTCAACGAGCCGATCCTTGGCGGCAGCGCGCAGATTTCCGGCAGCTTTACCGTGGACAGTGCCAACAATCTCGCCATCCAGCTGCGCTCGGGCGCGCTTCCGGTGGACTTGACCGTGATCGAGGAACGCACGGTCGGCCCCGATCTCGGGCGCGATAGCATCGTCAAGGGCGGCCTCGCCATGGCGATCGGCTCGCTCCTCGTCATCGCGCTGATGATCGCCGCCTACGGTCGCTTCGGAATTTATTCCACCGTAGCGCTGGTGCTGAACGTGCTGATGATCCTCGGCATCATGGCGGTGATGAACACGACGCTTACGCTGCCCGGCATCGCGGGCTTCGTGCTCACCATCGGTGCGGCGGTGGACGCCAACGTGCTGATCAACGAGCGGATAAGGGAAGAGCGCAGGCGCGGGCGGCGCGTGGTCGCCGCGGTGGAGACAGGATACAAGGAAGCGAGCCGCGCCATTTATGACGCCAATGTCACCAATTTCATCGCCGGCGTATTGCTGTTCATGTTCGGCTCCGGCCCGGTTCGAGGCTTTGCCGTCGTTCTCATCATCGGCCTGTTCACCAGCGTGTTCACCGCGGTGGTGCTCACCCGCATGTGGGTCGCGCGCTGGCTGAAGGCCAAGCGCCCCAGCGAATTGAACGTGTAAGGGAGGAGATCGCATGAAACTTCTGAAACTCGTCCCCGAAAACACCAACATCGCCTTCCTGAAGTGGCGGGTGCCGTTCTACGTCGTCAGCCTGCTGCTGATCGCGGCAAGCTGGGCATTGGTGCTGACCAAGGGCCTGAATTACGGCGTCGATTTTGCCGGCGGCCAGGAAGTGCGCGTGACCTTCGTCGATCGCGAGGAAGCGCCCATTGCGCAGCTCCGCAGCGAACTGGGCGATTTGGGTTACGGCGAACCGACCATCCAGCGTTTCGGCGATCCCAATTCGATCTCTATCCGCGTGCGCTTGCCCGAAGGCGCGGAGGAACAGGACGGCGCTGCGACGGCCATCGGCGAAGAGGTGATCGGCACGATCCAGGCCGAATTCGACAACGTCCGGCGCGATGCGAACGAGACGGTATCCGGCAAGGTCGCGGGCGAGTTCCGCGAACGGTCGGTCTATGCGCTGCTTTTCGCCATGCTGGCCATCGCCGCCTATATCTGGATCCGCTTCGAATGGCAGTTCGGGGTGGGCGCGCTGTTCGCGCTGTTCCACGACGTGTCGCTGACATTGGGCATGTTCGCGCTGTTCCAGCTCGAATTCAGTCTGCAGATCATCGCGGCGATCCTTGCGATCATCGGCTATTCGCTGAACGATACGATCGTCGTCTATGACCGTATCCGTGAGAATCTGAAGAAGTTTCGCAAGATGCCCGTGCCCGAATTGCTCGACCTTTCGGTAAACGAGACGCTGGCGCGCACGGTGATGACCAGTCTGACGCTGCTTGTCGCGTTGCTGCCGCTGCTGCTGTTCGGTCCGGCGAGCCTGTTCGGGCTGGTCGCGGCGATTACGCTGGGCATCTTCGTGGGTACTTACAGCTCGGTCTACATGGCCGCGCCCATCCTGATCTGGCTTGGCGTTACGAGCGACAGCTTCGTGCCGCAGGAAACCGTTGCCGACCGGCAGGAGCGCAAGGCCCGCGGCGAAGTCTAGGCGAGCAGGCGCTGGTAGTAGTCCGCCAGCGCCACCGCGTTCGCTTCCCAGCTGAAGCCGGTCGCATTCTCGGCGACCCGGTCAGGCGCATAGGCTGCGGCCAGCACGTCATGCAGGCCGAGCGCGACGGCCTCCGCGCTGCGCTCGACAATGCGCCCGGCGCTGTCATGCTTCACCAGTTCCCGCGCGCCGCCTGCATCGGTGATGACGAGCGGCGTTCCGCAGGCCAGCGCCTCGACCCAGGCATTGGCGAGCCCCTCGCTAGCCGACGGGAGCACCATCGCCTCGCTCGCTGCCAGCACGCGGGGGAGCGCGCCATGATCGAGGCTTCCGAGGAAATGGGCGCGATGTGCCAGGTCGAGCTCGTAGGCGAGCTTCTCCAGCATTTCGCGATCCGGGCCGTTCCCTACGAACAGGCAGTGCACTTCCGGTAGGCCAGCTAATGCGCGCAGGACGATTGCCTGACCCTTGCGCGGTATAAGCGCGCCAACGCAGGCAACGAGACGGTCGCCATCGGCCAGCGTCAGCCCGAACTGCTCCGCCGCCTTGCGCCGCTGTTTCGCGCGGTTGCGCACACGGAAGAGCTCCCGGTCGAGACCGGTATAGTGCACGGTGATCTTTTCCTTCTGCAGGCCGATCGCCGCCATGTCGTGCTTCAGCGTTTCGCTCACCGCGAGCAGGCCTGCCGCCTGCGTGGCGGCATTGCGCATCTTGGCAAGCGCATAACCCTTGCCACCCCAGTGCGAGATATCTGCCCCGCGCGCCTTGATGCTAAGCGGCAGGCCGAGCGCCATCGCAATGCGCATGGCCGCGGGGCCATCGGGATAGAAGAACTGCGCGTCGACCAGGTCGAAGGGCCGCGCCGCATGCAATTCGCGAGCAAGCGGCAGCACGGCGCTTGCGATCATCGCCGGATTGACCGGCCCGCCGATCCCCGGGATCAGGGTGAAACGCGGCCGATGAACGGCCACGCCCGCCTCACAGCCGTCCACCGCCGCCGCCGCCGCCAGTGCTCGGTATTTGCCGAAGGGGAAGGGCGGCACGCCGATTGGATTGATGACGGTGACGTCCCACCCATCGCGCGCTGCAAGCGCCTCCATTTGTCCCGCGACGAAAGTGCCGAACCGCGGCATCGCGGCATTCGGATAGAGCGTGGCGAGAGAAAGAATGCGCGGCATGGCGTGCGCCCGGGTCAGAGCTTGCGCACGAGCATTTCGGCAACGGCAAGCCAGGCAGGATTGTCGATCACGATCTGCCGCTGGCCTATGCCCGGCGGCAAGAGACCTACGAGTTCGCCCTGCCGGTCGATCAGCCGACCGAAGGCGAATCGCCCGCCCGATCGCGGGGCCAGCACGTCGCGATTAATCAGGCCGCCCGCCTCATCTGGCGCGACCTGCCGCATCCACAGTTGATCGCCCGGCCGATATTCGCCCTGACCAGCCTCTATCTCGAGGCAGATCAGCGCGCCGCTGTCGAGCAGCTCGGTCGGAAGGATGGCGTCGCGCGGGGTTGCGAGGCTTTCGGCGCCCGCCGCCGTCAGCTTTGCGATGACCTGCGCCTGCCCCTCGCTTTCCCCTTTGACGAGAGCCTCAGCATCGACACCTAGCGCATCGCCGATACGGTTCATCCACGCGAGAGAGAGATTGCGCATCCCGGTTTCCAGCCGACCGATCGTCTGCGCAGTCGTCGCCGGTTCGCATGCCGCGGCGACCTCTGCGAGCGTCATGCCCTTGCTTTTGCGGATATCGCGAATGCGATTGATCATGCTGCGCCTCTGATTAACCCAATTGGTTGCAAATATCGCTGTCCTACAACCGATTCGCTTTTGCAAGTGCGCTCTTGCAGCAGAAAGAGGAAAAGCGATGCAGCGCCAGCTAGTCGAACGTGAATTGACCCCGGAAGGCCCGCGTAGGCGCAAGGGCGTCGGGCGGCGACGTCGCAGTGTCACCGTCAATGCGGCGGAAAGCCCCCTCGCCTGGCTCCACGCGCGCGGCCATCTCGACGACCGTTTGTTCGATGCGGGCGAGCGACTGCGCGCGGATTACGAGCGGGCGCAGCTGAGCGCCAGTGTGACCATGCGCTGGGATCCGGTGCGAGTGAAGGGCGGGCCGGACGCGGGTCTCAATCCGACGGAGCGCCAGATTGCCGCGCGCCAGCGCTTCGACCGCGCCCTGGCGGCAGCGGGCAAAGGTCTGGAAGACGTGCTGTGGCGCGTCATATGCGCGGGCGAGACTCTGCCCGTGGCGGAAAAGACCCTGGCCTGGCCGGCGCGCAGCGGCAAGCTGGTGTTGAAATTGGCGCTGGACCGGGTGGCCGATTTCTACCGCATCGCCTGACGTGGCAAATCAACTCGGATAGAAGAACCGCTCTTCCGCGATCTTGCCGTCCCGCACGGTGTATACGCCGGTTTCGGCCATCTGGCTGCGCTCCCCATCCATCGTGACATCCATTTCGTAGCGCACGGCAAACTGGTCGCCGATCACATATGGACCTTCCATATTCGTGCTGTGCACTTCGGTGTTGTCTTCCCACCATGCGTGCTTCTCAAGCAATTGCTCGCGTCCTTCGACACGCGACATGGGGCCGCCGCCCGATTCCAGGCTGACGATATTGTCGGCCCACATCGCCTGATAGTCGTCACGCCGGTCTTCCTTGACCGCGTTGAAGAAATCCTTCGCCATTGATTCGATCGACATCGCATCCTCCATCTTCCGCAAGACGAAAGGCAATAGCCTGAAATTGTGTCGATACGAAGAAGTGGTTTACGCCCCGGTCAGTCGCGATCGCGAGACAGCAGGCCGCGCAGCCAGTTCCACAGCTTGAGAAGGATCGAACCCGATGCCTCGGCGGCGCGTGCCGCTTCCTCGGCCTCTTCCTTTTCGCGCAGGAGCTTGGCGCGAAGGGCGCTTTGCTGGCCGGGCGTGGCGGAGGCGACGGCGGCGCGGCGCGAGCGCGGATCGCGCATGAAGGCATATCCGTCCACCGCATCGTCCTCCGCGACGGTGAAGCGCGCGTCGTCGGAGTCGCTTTCGTCTTGCTCGCCCGGCGATGCGATGTCGTCGACACGGTTGTCGGCCGTTTCGATGGGCGGGCTCGTCTCCGGCTCGGCTTGGTGGTCGGCAAGGTCCGAAGCGTCGATACGGGCCGGCCGCTCGCCTTGCTTGGGCGTCTGCGGATCGGCGTCTTCGGGGTCGGCAAGCCACGTTTCGAGGTCGAACACCTCGTCGGGAAGCTCGTAATTCTTCGCGGGGTTCAGTTCGTCGAAGCGTGCGGGCGGCGGGCCTTGCGGTTCGTCACTAAGGGCATCCTCCAGCGCCGCATCGAGCGGATCGACCCAAGCCGTATCGCTTGTATGGGCGTGAGTGCCGCGACCTTCGACGGGAGCCTCCTGATCTTCATCGACCTTTGGCTCCTCCGGAGTGAGGTCGGCGTAGTCGGACAACAGCGCATCGGGCTCTGGAAGAGTTGTGTCGTCGAAGGCCGACATGTCCGCTTCGGGCTCTTCGGCCACGTGCTCAAGTGAAGCGTCGCGCTGCGCGGCGTCGCCGGTTTCCGGAGGAGCAACGTCTTCGGCCTCGGCAGGCAGCTCGCTTTCATCGGACGCGTCCGGCTGCAGCGGTAGGGACGGGAAGATGCGCGTGCTAAGGTCCAGTCCGTCCTCGATCTCCGCCTGCTCCGGCAGGTCGGGCGCGAATATGCTCTCATCCTCGGCGGCGAATGTGTCGTCCACCGGCGGAGCGTTCTTGCGGTGAGTGAGTGAAAGCACCGCTTCGGGCGAAGGCAGATCGTCCTCGGCGTCGCTTTCGACTTCGTCGGACGCGCCCATGTCTTCCGGATCGTCGTCCAGCATCGGGGCAAGGCCGAGCACGGTGGCGGGGCGCGGCGCGCGTTCGACGTCTTCGCCCAGCATCTCCGCAGAGGCATCGTGGAACATCGCGTGGGCCTGTGCCAGTTCCTCGGGATCTAGCACCAGCACCGGTTTCTTCTTGAGTTTGCGCGGTGCGCCAAGGCCCGTCAGGCTGCCATAGGCAAGCCCTGCGGATGCGGTGTCGTCCCTAAGGGCGGAGGAAGCGGCGGTTCCCATGGCCACGCCTTTTGCCGCGTTTTGGTGCATGCGGTCTGAGGAGACGTGGTTAACGCGTTCGTTACGTTTGGCCCGGGCTTCAGGCCTCGACGCGCTCGGCCAGCATCAGCCAGCGTTCTTCGGCCTGCTCGATCTCTTCCCGCGCCAGCTCCAGCGATTTGGAAATGCGGGCGAACTTGTCGGGGTCGGCGGCGTAAAGATTTGGGTCGGCCAATGCAGCTTCACCCTTGGCTATCAGGGCTTCGAGCTCGGCGATCCTGTTCGGCAGCATCTCGTAATCGCGCTTGTCCTTGTAGGAGAGCTTGTCCGATTTCGGCGGCGGAGGAGGGGGTGGTGACGGCTTCTCGGCGCCATTCCCGCTCGTGGCTTTCTTCGCGGGCCGCTTCTTACGTTTCGCTTCCCAATCGGCATAGCCGCCCGCAACGATGTCCACCGTGCCGCTGCCGTCGAGGCCCAGCGTTACCGACACCGTCCGGTCGAGAAAGTCGCGATCGTGGCTGACGATCAGCACCGTGCCTTCGTAATCCGCGATCACTTCCTGCAAGAGGTCGAGCGTCTCGAGGTCGAGATCGTTGGTCGGCTCGTCCAGTACGAGCAGGTTGGACGTGCGCGCGAACTCGCGGGCGAGCAGCAGGCGGCTGCGTTCGCCGCCGGAGAACGTGCCGATCTTCGCATCGACATGCGACGGGTCGAACAGGAAGTCCTTCAGATAGGCCTGCACGTGCTTGCGATTTCCGCGCACATCGATCCAGTCGCCACCTTCCGCAAGAATGTCGCGCACGCTCTTTTGCGGATCGAGCAGGGCGCGCTGCTGGTCGATCATCACGCCGGACAGCGTGCGCGCATGGGTGACGGTGCCGCTGTCCGGCTCGATTTCCTTCGTCAGCATTTTGAGCAGCGTCGTCTTGCCCGCGCCGTTGGACCCTACAATGCCGATCCGGTCGCCGCGCTGGATGCGCAGGGAGAAGGGCTTGATGACCTGGCGATCGTCGTAGGTCTTGCTGATGTCTTCGGCGACGATGACGGACTTGCTCTTGAAATCGTCGTCGCTCTTCAGGCTGAGCTTTGCCGTGCCGCCGGGCGAAATCATCGCTGCGCGCTGGGCGCGCATGTCGTACAGCTTTTCCAGTCGTCCCTGATTGCGCTTGCGGCGTGCGGTGACACCGCGTTCCAGCCAGTGCGCCTCGATCTTCAGCTTCGCATCGAGCTTTTCCGCCGCGCGCGCTTCCTCGGCATAGACCTGCTCTTCCCATGCTTCGTAACCGCCGAAACCGACTTCCTTGCGGCGCAGGTCTCCCCGGTCGAGCCACAGCGTTGCGCGAGTGAGGCGTTTCAGGAAGGTCCGGTCGTGGCTGATGGTGATGAATGCGCCCTTGTAGCGGGTCAGCCAGCTTTCCAGCCAGTCGATCGCGGACAGGTCGAGATGGTTCGTCGGCTCGTCCAGCAGCAGCAGGTCCGGCTCCTGCGCCAGCGCGCGGGCAATGGCGGCGCGGCGCCTCTCGCCGCCGCTCGCGGTCGCCGCATCGGTCGTCATGTCGATACCGAGCTGGCCGGCAATGGCCTCCACGCCGTGTTCGGGCGGGGCACGATCTCCGGCGAGCGCGAAGTCCATCAAGGTGGCGTGAGCGGCGAAGTCCGGCTCCTGCTCGAGCCAGACGATATTCATGTGCGGCTTCGTCTTGCGCACCCCGCGATCGGGTTCGATCTCTCCGGTGATGAGGCGCAGCAGCGTCGTCTTGCCGACACCGTTGCGACCGATCAGCGCCAGCCTGTCTCGCAGGCCGATATGCAGGTCGAGGCCATCACCCTTGTCGGGATCGCCCAGCAGCCAGCGCCCGCCTTGTTGCAGGGACAGACCTTCGAGCGAGAGGATGGGCGGTTCGGCCATGACGCGCGGCAGGTAGGGCCGGGCGGCGCGGCTGGCAAGGAACGGCAGCGTTCAGGCGCGCGTTATCCGGAAAAGCGCAGACCGCGCCCGCATCCAATCGGAGGACCGCCATGATCCGTTACGCCATCCCCCTCGCTCTCGCCGCGACCGTCGCCATGCCCGCCCATGCACAGGTGGAAGTGGAAATCGCCTCGCAGGGGCCCGTGGTGGCGCTTTCCGTGAGCGAGACCGTCACCATGGATCCCGACATCGCCAATCTCAGTGCCGGGGTGACGACGCGCGCGCTGACAGCTGTGGACGCGATGCAGGAGAATGCCCGCGCCATGAGCCGGGTGATCGCCGCGATCGAGGAACTCGGCGTGGACGAGGACGATATCCAGACGA
Source organism: Aurantiacibacter aquimixticola (assembly GCF_003605475.1). Classification (NCBI taxonomy): domain Bacteria; kingdom Pseudomonadati; phylum Pseudomonadota; class Alphaproteobacteria; order Sphingomonadales; family Erythrobacteraceae; genus Aurantiacibacter; species Aurantiacibacter aquimixticola. The sequence goes on from NZ_RAHX01000001.1 coordinate 406,184, forward strand.
GCGGAGTGCAGCTCAATCCCGATTACGAATACAACCAGTCCACGCGCGAGCAGGAATTTCGCGGCTATCGCGTCGCCAATCGCGTCAGCATCACGGTGCGCGATATCGACGAGGTGGGGCCGGTCCTGGACCGGTTGGTGTCGGTGGGTGCAACCGACATTGGCGGCATCGGCTGGGATGTGGACGACCCCGCGCCTGCCATCGATCAGGCGCGCACCACGGCCTTTGCCACAGCGCGGGAGCGGGCGGGGAATTACGCGCGTATGGCGGGTTATTCCGATATCCGATTGCTGCAGGTGGCGGAGAACGTCGCGAGCCGACCGCGCCCGATGGAAGGCATCGTTCTCACCGGATCGCGAATTCAGGCCGATTCTGCGCCAAGCACTCCGGTCCGTCCGGGCCAGGTGCAGGCCGGTGTCACGGTGAACTTCACCTATGAGATGGTTCGCTGAACCGCGCAGAGCGACAACATTCACTCCTTGTTCAATGCCTTCGGCTTAGACAGGCGATCATTATGAAAGCGCGCTTCGCCTTTTTGTCGGCCCTCGCATTACTGGGTGCGACTGCTGCTCCCGCCGTGCTGTGCACGTCTGCCGCAGCGCAGGAACGCAGCTTCGACCGCAGCGATCGCGGCGACCAGCGCAGCGCGCGCGAGGAAATGCGTGCCGGGCGCAATATGCCGATCCGCCAGATCGAACGCCGCATCATTCCGCAAATGCGCGATGATGACGAGTATATCGGCTTTGAATACGATCGCCGCGCGCAGGCCTATCGCCTGAAATTCATTCGCAACGGCCGCATGATCTGGGTCGATGTCGATGCGCAGACCGCGCGCGTCCTGCGCATTTCGCGCTGATCCTCTCCACCTTGGAAACCGCCCGCTCGCTTGACGCGTTCATGTTGCAAGCGCAACACGAGGGCGCACGATAGAAGCAGGGAAAGACTATGCGGATTCTGATTGTCGAGGACGAGCCCACTCTGGGCCAGCAGCTGAAATCCACGCTGGAACAGAACGGTTACGCGGTGGACCTTTCCACCGATGGCGAGGACGGGCACTTTCTCGGCAGCACCGAAGATTACGATGCCGTGATCCTCGATCTCGGCCTGCCGGAGATCGACGGACTGACCGTACTTGGCATGTGGCGCAAGGAGGGGCGCAAATTCCCCGTCCTGGTGCTGACCGCGCGCGACAGCTGGAGCGACAAGGTCGCCGGGCTCGATGCAGGCGCGGACGATTATCTCGCCAAGCCTTTCCAGACCGAAGAGCTTATCGCTCGCTTGCGCGCCCTCATTCGCCGGGCTTCGGGCAATGCCTCCAGCGAACTGACCGCAGGCGATGTCCGCCTCGACACCCGTTCGGGCCGCGTCACGCTGGCGGGAGAGCCGGTGAAGCTGACGGCGCAGGAATACAAGCTGCTGAGCTACCTCATGCATCACAAGGGCAAGGTGGTCAGCCGCACGGAGCTCATCGAACATATTTATGACCAGGATTTCGATCGCGATTCCAACACGATCGAAGTCTTCGTCACCCGCATCCGCAAGAAACTCGGCGCAGAAGTGATCACGACGATCCGTGGCCTCGGTTACAGCCTCGACGACCCCGACGACCAGCCGCGCGAATAGCGGCAGCGAAAGCGGCGATGTCACCCGGCAGGAGGGCGGCGCGCCTTCCGCAGGGGAGGCCGCGCCCGAAGCCGAACGCGCCGCAGATCCGGCGATAGAGCCAAGGCACACCGGAAGCCTTTCCCGCCGCATGATCATGATCGCGGCCGGCTGGATCCTCATCCTGCTGACAGTGGGCGGCGTCGCGCTCGATCGTGTGCTCACCAATCAGCTGGAACGCGAATTCGACAATCGCCTGCTCATCCCGCTCAACGCCATGCTCCGTTCGGCGGAGTATGTTCCGGGTTGGGGTGTCGAATTCAATTCGATCCTCGGCGATCAGAATTATCTCGACCCTGGCAGTGGCTCTTACTGGCAGATCAGCGGAGAGGGTTACGAGCCCTTTCCGTCCAATTCGCTGTGGGACGACCGGCTGGTGGTGCGGGACGTCGACGCGGTCGAACCGATCTTCTACGATTCCGAGCAATTCCCCGACGAAACACTGCGGATGGTTCAGCGCACGATCCAGCTGCCGGGCAGCGACGTGCAATGGCAGTTCGTCGTCGCCCAGAACAGAGAGGATATCGACAGCCAGATCGGCACCGTGCGCGCTACGCTGGCATGGTCATTCGCGGTGCTGGGGATCGGTCTGTTCCTGATGGCGATGGCACAGACCTGGTATGGCCTAGGTCCGCTACGCCGTGTGCGGGAGGCGATCGCGCGCATTCGCACCAGTGGTTACAATCGCGTGACCGAGCCGCTTCCGCTCGAAGTCCAGCCGATGGTGCAGGAATTGAATGCGCTGCTGGCCCATTCCGAAAAGCAGGCCGAAGAAGCGCGCACCCATGCGGGCAATCTTGCCCATGCGCTCAAGACCCCGCTCACCGTGCTCAACAATGCCGCGCATGCGAAAGCGCCCGACCTCGACGAGGCTGTGCTGCGCGAGGCGGATGTGATGCAGCGCCATGTCGATCACCACCTTGCCAGAGCGCGCGCCGTGGGCCGCCGCGCCACGGGCCTTGCCCGCGCCGACGCGCTGGCCAGCGTGGAGGGCGTGGAGCGCGCCGTGTCACGGCTCTATGCGCATGTTCGTTTCGATATCGATAGCGGGCGGGGCACCCAAGTCGCGATGGAGCGTCAGGACTTGGACGAAGTGCTGGGCAATCTTATCGAGAATGCAGCGAAATATGGCGGTGGCAGCGTGTTCGTCACTGTCGATGCGCTGCCCGATAGCGACATCTGCGAGATCTGGATCGAGGATGACGGTATGGGCATTCCCGAAAAGGAGTGGGACGATATCTTCGGTCGCGGCGCGCGGCTGGACACCGGCAAGCCCGGCACCGGCCTCGGCCTCGCCATCGTGCGTGACGTGGTGCAGATTTATGGCGGCGAAGTTTCGCTCGCCGAAAGCGAGGACCTTGGTGGACTGCTCGTGAAGCTCAGCCTGCCGCGCGCGCCTTAGTCGGCGTCTGCCGGTTGGCGCTCGAGACTGGAGAGCGCGGCGGCGATGACCTTGCGGGAATCCGATGGTTTCTGGATGTGCTGGCGCCCCAATCGCTGCACAGTCTCGTCCGTACGATTGAGATCGCCCGAATGCAGGATGTAGGGAATTCCGCGCCGGTCCAGCTCCTCGGCCACGGGCAGGCAGGTTTCCTCGTTCTTCAGGGTCACGTCCAGCACGGCGACATCCACCGGCGTGTCGCCGTCAAGATGTCTCAACGCGGTCGCGACGTCGATCGCGCACAGCACACCGCAGCCACGATCCTGCGCGGCGAACTCCAGATCCATCATGATGAGCGGCTCGTCCTCGACCAGAAGGATCGTTTTATCGCAGCTCATCGCGATCCTGCCTTGCCGATGGGAAGGGTCAGCGTGGCGATCAGGCCATCCTCGGCCCATTCGCGCTGCGTATCACCGCCGCCATAGCGTACCATGCGCTCGATGATCTGATTGCCCGATCCGCTCTTGCCTTCCGGCTCTGCAACATCGGGTCCGCCCGTTTCTTTCCACTTTACGACGAGCATCTGCTTTCCGTCCTGTTCCTCGACGTGCCAGTCGACATCGACTCGCCCGTCATCGCGCGTCCATGCGCCGTGTTTCGTGGCATTTGCCGCCAATTCATGCAGCGCGAGACCGACGCTCGAGACCACGCCGAATGGCACGGAATATTCGTTGCCATGCATCACGAGATGCGTGCCTTCGACATCGTAGGCTTCCAGAATACCGCGTATCGCCTGGCCGATCTCGATATTGCCGCTGCTCGCTTCATCGAGCGTGGTTTCATAAGCACGGCCGAGTGCCTGAACCCGCTCGTTTATTTCGCGCGCCTCATCCTCGATCCCGCGCATGCGACCGGTAATGTTCACGATCCCGGAAATCACGGAGAACATGTTCTTCATGCGATGCGAAAGCTCGCGCGCCATGTCTCGGGCATACTGCTCCTCGGCACGCGCTGCGCGCACATCCGACACGTCCCACTGGCTGCCGAAGAAATAGACCAGCTCGCCATCCTCGTCGTAGATCGGGCCAATGTGCAGGGCGTTCCAGAACGTGGAGCCGTCCTTGCGGTAATTCAGCAGCTCTACGACGGTCACGTCCTCGTTCGCGATCGCGTCGCGGATTTTCTCGACCGGCCTCGGATCGGTTTCGGGGCCTTGCAGGAATCGGCAATTGCGCCCGATGATCTCGTCCTGTTCGTACCCCGTCAGCTCGCGAAATGCGCGGTTGGCGAAGACGATCGGCACGTCGGGTTGTTTCGGGTCGGCCAGACAAATGGCCATGCGCGTCTGACCCATCGCCTGCTCGAAGAGGACGCCCGATGCCTTGGAAAAATGATCGCTCTGATTGGCTGCGCGAAACGCTTGTGGCGCAGGGTCGTGCCGCGGCGCTTCGCTGTTTGTCCGCTCGTCCGTTTCCGACAGATCGTGCTCGTCCGACCGCGCGTCGTCCGACATGTCCTTATGGTTCCCTTACCCGTTCTTCCCCTGCAAAATACGCGCGTAGACGAGGCGGTTCCATACCTAACATGGGTCAGGTTTCAGTCACCCTGAACCTGTCGGTGATGACGGATCACTTCGTCGATGATGAAGCGCAGGAATTTCTCGCTGAATTCCGGGTCCAGGTCCGCATCTTCGGCGAGTTGTCGCAGGCGCGCGATCTGCCGCGTCTCCCTTTCAGGATCGGCGGGAGGCATGTGCGTTTGCGCCTTGTACCGACCCACAGCCTGCGTGATGCGAAAACGCTCCGCCAGAATATGGATCAGTGCCGCATCGATATTGTCGATGCTGCGGCGAAAGGCGGCAAGCTGGGGATCGGTTGCGGGTTCGTCTGGGTCGTTCACTGCGCCGGGATGCCGCAGAAATGCCGCCTTGCCAATAGCCGCGCGCCGCCCCATTGAGACTGGCATGAGCGACAACGTCGTCCCCCTGAAGCGCACGGATGGAGAGGAGCGGCCGACGCTCCAGCCTATCCTGTCGCTCACCGCCACCGCGATGAACTCGGTCAATCAGGTTATCCTGAAGCGGATGCAGAGCGAAATTCCTCTCATCCCCGCGCTGGCCGGGCACCTGATCAGCGGAGGCGGCAAGCGAATGCGACCGATGCTGACGCTCGCCGGGGCGGAGGTCGTCGGGTATCAGGGCACGCGCCATCACAAGCTCGCCGCGGCGGTCGAATTCATCCACACAGCCACGCTGCTTCACGATGATGTGGTGGACGGCAGCGAGACCAGGCGCGGCAAGTCCGCCGCCAACATCGTCTACGGCAATCCGGCAACGGTGCTGGTGGGCGATTTCCTGTTCAGCCGCGCGTTCGAGCTGATGGTGGAGGATGGCAGCCTGAAAGTGCTCAAGATCCTTTCCAGCGCGAGCGCCATCATCGCGCAGGGCGAAGTCGATCAGCTGACCGCGCAGCGCAAGATCGAGACGTCGGAAGAGCGCTACCTCCACATCATCGGCGCGAAGACCGCCGCTCTGTTTGCCGCCGCCAGCCGGATCGCCGCCGTGGTCGCCGAGAAGGGCGAGGCGGAGGAGCAGGCGCTCGACGATTATGGCCGCAATCTCGGTGTAGCTTTCCAGCTCGTGGACGACGCGCTCGATTACGATGCCGACGCCGCCGAGATGGGCAAGGATCGGGGCGACGATTTTCGCGAGGGCAAGATGACGCTGCCCGTCATCCTCGCCTATGCGCGCGGAGACGAGGAGGAGCGCCGCTTCTGGCAGGACGCCATCGCCGGGTTCCGGACGGAGGACGAGGATCTCGCCCACGCCGTCGCGCTCATCCGCAAGCATGACTGCGTATCCGCCACACGCGAACGCGCCCGCCACTTCGCGCAGCGCGCCTGCGGCGCCTTGTCGATCTTCCCGGACTCCGCCGCGCGCAGAGCAATGGTGGAGGCGGCGCAATTCGCCGTGAGCCGGGGTTACTGACGCGCTTTCGCAGGACTGACGAAACAGGCTAGGCGGCGTTCTTGTGACCTCCGACCTCCCCATTCACGCCGTTCTGCCGGACTTGCTCGCCGCCTTGCGCTCCGGCAATTCGGCCGTACTCGTCGCGCCGCCGGGCGCAGGTAAGACGACGGCGGTCGCGCCCGCGCTGCTCGGCGAGGAGTGGTGCACCGGCCAGATCATCCTAACAAGCCCGCGCCGGGTCGCCGCTCGCGCGGCGGCGGAGCGGATCGCGCATCTGCTGGGTGAAAAGGTAGGGCAGCGTGTCGGCTATCTCACCCGGTTGGACGGCAAGCCGGGCAGCCGCATTATTGTCGTGACCGAAGCGATTCTGGTAAATCGGCTGATGGAGGATCAGGAGCTGTCCGGCGTTTCCGCGCTGCTGTTCGACGAAGCGCATGAGCGGAACCTCGACAGCGATCTCGGCCTGGCGCTGGCGCTGGAAACACAGGGCGTACTGCGTGAAGATCTGCGAATCTGCGTCATGTCCGCAACCATCGACGGCGCGCGGTTTGCGCGGCTGATTGGCGAGGTGACGCCTGTGGTCGAGAGCGAGGGGAAGGCCTTTCCCTTGGCGATCGAATGGCTCGGCGCGTCGCCCGAAATGCGGGTCGAGGACGCGATGACATCCGCTATCATGCGCGCGTGGCGAGAGGAGGAGGGCGACATCCTGGCCTTCCTGCCAGGGGTCGGCGAGATCGAGCGGGTGCGAGAGCGGCTGGAGGCCAAACTGCCGGGCGTTCCATTTCTACCGCTGCATGGGCAGGTCCAGCCAGCGCAACAGCGCGCCGCCATTCGCCGCGATCCCGGTGGACGCCGCCGCGTGGTGCTCGCCACCAGCATTGCCGAAACCTCGCTGACGCTGGAAGGTGTCTCGGTCGTGGTCGATAGTGGTCTTGCGCGCCGGGCCGAGTTCGACCGGGCGTCGGGCACCACACATTTAGTCACCGGGCGCGCAAGCCAGGCGGCGGCCGCGCAGCGGGCGGGGCGCGCCGCGCGGCAGGGTCCGGGCGTCGCCTATCGCCTGTGGGAAGAGGCTGGCCATGCAGGCAGGCCCAAATTCGATACGCCCGAAATGCTGAGTGCAGACCTCGCGACGCTTGTCCTGAACCTCGCCAGATGGGGCGTGAACGATCCCGCCGATCTGCAATGGCTCGACCCGCCGCCCGCCGCCTCCGTCGCCAGCGCGCGAGAGCGTCTTAATGCGCTCGCAGCGGTGGGCGGCGATGGTGCGATTACGGCGATGGGAAATCGCATCGCTGCACTGCCGATGGCGCCGTGGCAGGCGGCCATGTTGCTTGCCGGGGCCGATCGCGGCGAGGCGTTGCTGGCGGCGAAGCTGGCGGTGCTTCTACAAGAGCGCGGTCTGGGCGGTCGCTCGGAAGATCTGGAAGCGCGGCTGGCTCGGTGGGAGATGGATCGCTCTACGCGCGCAAGGGGAGCAATGCGGCTCGCGGAGGGCTGGGCGCGCAAGGCCGGTTCCAAGCCTACCGAGCAATCCCGGCAAGGCGGTCCGCCCGCCATCTTCCTCGCCGCCGGTCGGCCCGACATGATCGCGCGTCGCCGCGATCCTTCGGGTAAGAGCTGGCAATCTGCCGGTGGCCGGGGCTTCATGCTCGATGCTGCCTCACCACTCGCACGATCGGAATGGCTGGTCATCGGCGATGCACAGGGATCGGCGAAGGGAGCGCGCATCACCGCAGCCGCTGCTCTTTCGCAGCAGCAGGTCGAACAACATCTGGGTCATCTGATCGAGGCGCGGACAGTCGCGCGCTGGAACGATGACGAAGGCCGTGTGGAAGCGCGCCGCGAAAGACGCCTTGGCGCTATCACCCTGGCGAGCGGTCCGGACCCCGATCCGGACAAGCGAGCGATATTGGACCTCCTCATGCGTAAGGCATGCGAACGGCTCCCTGATCTCCTGCCGCCTGCGCTTCTGGCGCGAGCGGTTTTCGCACAGGTCGAGGCGCTTTCGGGAAGCGCGCTCGCGGATCGCGCGGACGACTGGCTCCGGCCACTGTTGACCGACCGCCGCGACCTCGATCTGCCACCGGCACGCTATGCGGAGGCGGCCTTGAACCTGCTCGATTGGAGCGAGCGGCAACGGTTGGACAGCCTCGCCCCGCGCCATTTCACCAGCCCGGCGGGCACCACCCACGCCATCGACTATGCGAGCGAACATGCGCCCAGTGTCGAAGTCCGCGTGCAGGCTCTCTTCGGGCTCGACCGGCACCCGATGATCGGCGAAACGCCGCTTCTGATCCAGCTTACCAGCCCCGCCGGCCGGCCGATCCAGGCGACGCGCGACCTACCGGGCTTCTGGCGCGGCAGCTGGGCAGACGTGCGCAAGGAAATGAAGGGCCGTTATCCGAAGCATCGGTGGCCCGATGAGCCATGGAGGGAAGCGCCGAGCCTCAAGACCAAAAACGCCTTCAAAAACGCGAAAGGCTGAATTAGGAGGCCTGCATGGCAGAAGCTCGTATCTACAAGCGTCCGAAAAGCGCGATGCAATCCGGCAAGGCGCGGATCGACGAATGGGTTCTCGATTTCGCGCCGGCGGAGGCGAAGAAGCCCGATCCGCTGATGGGCTGGAGCGGCAGCGGCGATACGCGCCAGCAATTGCAGCTGACCTTTCCCAGCAGCGAAGCCGCGCAGGCCTATGCGGAAAAGCACGGCATTGCCGCACGCGTGCACAAAGTGCCGCCGAAAAAGCTGAAGCTGCAGGCTTACGCCGACAACTTTCGGTAGTTGAAATCCGCACGAACCGCCGCCATATGCGCCGCGGGAGTCGGGTGGACGTTCGCGTTTGCTCACCGGGTCAGGTCCGGAAGGAAGCAGCCCAGGTAAATGGCAGCGGGTCGCTCGGCTCCTTTTCCACACTATTGATGCGATGACATTCGCGCGGCGAGCGCCTAGCTTTGCCGCATGAGTGATTCCCCCGACGATCTGCCTTGGGCGCCCGACGATGCGGAGCAGCCGGAGGACACTGGCCCGTCCACGGCGGAGCTTGAGGCGGCAGGGCAGAACTCGATGTTTGGCGATGCGCCGCCGGAAGCGGCAAGCGCGCCTCCGCCAGAGGCCGGGCCGCAAAGTACGCCGACGCCAGCGCCAGCCCCCGCCGCCGATACATCGCAGCCCTACCGCGTGCTCGCTCGCAAATATCGCCCGCAGACCTTCAGCCAGCTGATCGGTCAGGACCCGATGGTGCGCACGCTCGCCAATGCGATTGAGCGGGATCGGCTTGCCCATGCCTTCCTGATGACGGGTGTTCGTGGCGTCGGAAAGACGTCCACCGCGCGGCTGATCGCCAAGGCGCTCAATTGCATCGGGCCGGACGGTCAGGGCGGGCCGACGATCGATCCATGCGGGCAATGCGAGCCGTGCACCGCCATTGCCGAGGGACGCCATATCGATGTCATCGAGATGGATGCCGCCAGCCATACGGGCATCGACGACATCCGAGAGATCATCGAGGCGGTGCGTTACGCCACGGTGTCCGCGCGCTTCAAGATCTACATCATCGACGAGGTGCACATGCTGTCCAAGGCGGCCTTCAACGGCTTGCTGAAGACGCTGGAAGAGCCGCCCGAGCACGTGAAATTCCTTTTCGCCACCACCGAGGTGGAAAAGCTTCCGGTGACGGTGCTCAGCCGCACCCAACGGTTCGACTTGCGGCGCATTCCCTCCGAATTGCTGGAGAAGCATTTCGGCTGGGTGGTCGAGCAGGAAGGCGTTCAGGCCGAGGACGAGGCGCTGGCGATGATCGCCGCGGCGGCCGAGGGTTCGGTGCGGGATGGCCTCTCGATCCTCGACCAGGCGATCGCCCATGCGGACATGGAAAGCGGCGACGCGGCGGCCACCGTGCGCGCGGCCAAGGTGCGCGACATGCTCGGCCTGGCCGACAGGGGGGCGCAGCGGCGGCTGTTCCAGCATCTGCTGGAGGGCGAGCCGCAAAAGCTGCTGGACGCGGTCGCGGATCAATACGCGCTCGGTGTCGAGCCGCTGGCGCTCCTGCGATCGCTGATGGAATTCACCCACCGCATCGCCGTCGGCCAGATCGGCGAGCCGGATGCGCCATCCGAAGAGGAGCGCGCTGCCATCGGCGAATGGGCGCAGCGGCTATCGGTCGGGCAGGTCCACCGGCTGTGGCAACTGCTCCTCAAGGGTCACGACGAAGTGAAGTCCGCGCCCGATCCGCTGGTTTCGGCGCAGATGGCACTGCTGCGCGTGTTGCACGCCGCCGACATGCCGGATCCCGGAAAGCTTGCGCGCGAGATCAAGGATGCAGCGCTGAGCGGCGCAGCGGGCCAGTTAGGCGCATCACCTGGCGGAGGCGCGACGGCGAAGCTGCACTGGCCCGACGTGGTCGAGCGGATCGAGAATTCCGGGATCAAGGGCGCATGGTCGCTGGGCAGCCTGTTGAAGGGGCAGGTCCGAGTGGTGACGCTGGAGCCGGGTAAGCTCGAATACAACCAGCCGCGCGGCTATGACGAGAACATCGCGCCGCAGCTTCGCACCGCTTTCCAGCAGGTGTTCGGCGCGCGGTGGGAAGTGGCAAAGGTCGATGTCGAAGGTGCGCCCACGCTGATCGAAATCGAGGAGGCGAAGCGGCAGGCGGAGGCCGAGCGCATCCGCAATCACCCGATGGTGCAGGCGGCCTATTCGGCCTTTCCCGATGCAAGATTGATAGATCAGCCGGACGTGCCGAAGCGGCGTGAGGACTGGTCGAAAAGTGCTTGAAATCCGTTGCCCGGCCATGAGCTAGGCAAGCGGGACGACGTAAGGAATTACCGATGCAGAACATGGAAGAAATGATGAAGGCCGCGCAGGAAGCGGCGGCGAAGATCCAGCAGCAGATGCAGGACGCACAGGTCCAGCTCGACAATATCGAGGTGGAAGGAAGCTCCGGTGGCGGGCTGGTGAAGGTCCGTGCGAGTGCACGTGGGCGCATCATCGGCGTCGCCATCGACGACAGCCTTATGAAGCCGGAAGAAAAGTCGATCCTCGAGGATCTCGTCACCGCCGCCTTCAACGATGCGCGCGACAAGGCGGATCGCAAGGCGGGCGAGCACATGGCGGAAATGCAGCAGGGCATGGGGCTGCCGCCGGGCTTCAATCTGCCGGGGATGGGCTGACGCAGAGAAGGGGGCATTCAGTATGCAAGGGGCGACTTGGGCCGCGGTAGGATTGGCGGCACTCGGACTGACGTTTTCATCGGACTCGCAGGCGCAGGACGAGCCGATCCGGCTGGGGCCCGTCACGAACTGGAACCTTGTCTATGACGACGATAGCTGCGCGCTCAATCGGTTGTTCGGCGAAGAGGGGCAGAGAGTGCTGCTCTCCTTACGTCAATTCGCTCCGGACGAGGCCCTGACGACAACCATTGCCAGCGACGATTTTCGCCGGCGCGGTCAGCGGCGGCCCGCCACGATCGGCTTCCTTCCGGATGCAGAGCCGGAGCGATTCCAGCGACCGATGCCTGTGGAGACCGACAATTTCGGCGAGGGCGTGATGGTGCAGCTATCGATGCTGAACGATCGACAGCGGGGCTTGTCGAGCGAACTGATGAACAATCAGGATTTGCCGCTGATCGTGTCGGATGACAGCCGCGATGCGCGCGAGGCGGAAATTTACGGCCTTCAGGTATCCGATGTTTTCCGCCAGGACGTCTTCCTCGAGACCGGTTCCATGCACCCTGCGATGAATGCCATGCGTCAATGCACGGACGATATGCTGGTGCAGTGGGGTGTGGATGTAGCGGCTCATCGGTCGCTTCTGCGCAAAGTGCAGCCGCTCGAGATGGATCGCTGGGTGCGAAACATTCAGGCGAGGTATCCGCGGAACCTCGCGGCCAACGGCGAACAGGGAGTGGTCCGCATTCGGCTCAGCGTGTCGAACGAAGGGAGCCCGACCGATTGCGCGGTCCAGAGCAATTTCAACAACCCCACTTTCGATGAGACGGCGTGCAGGGAATTGATGGACCATGCCCGGTTCGAACCGGCGCTGGATCGGAACGGCGATCCCATCGACAGCTTCTGGCAGACGTCCGTTATCTACCAGATGCAGTGAGCAATTTGACAGTGCGCGCAGTCGCTTGCATTTTCGCGCGCATGGACTGGAAACCTCTCGCGCTCGCTGCCGTCACGCTATCCATCGCAACGTCACCTGCTGCTGCGCAGGAGGACGAAGTGGTGACGTTGGAGCCTTTGACGAACTGGAATTTGGATTACGCCGAGGATAGCTGCGCGCTTTCGCGAAACTTCGGTGACGCCGCTGCGCCGACCCTGCTAGAAACCCGGCAATATGCGCCGCGCGCTCCATATATTGCTACCGTCCTGCGCAAAGAGCCGCTGGCAAGCGACATGCGGCCCAGTCTGTTCTTCGGGCCGATCGATGACGTTCTTTCAAATGGTGGCAGCTCATTGATCGAACTGGACGAATATCGAGGCGTGCGGGCGGAGCTTCCGACGACCCTCGGCCTCAGCGAAAGGAGCAGCTTTGACATCGAAGATGACCCGCGGGACGCTGGCGAAGCGGCGCTTGAATGGCTTGCGATCGAAGGTGTGTTTGCCGACAAGGTGCAGCTTGCTACGGGCAGCATGCATCCGGCGCTAAGTGCAATGCGGGAATGTCAAAGCCAACTTGTTGCATCATGGGGGTTCGATCCGGTCGAGCAGACGACCCTCAGCGCAGCGGCCGAGATGGACTACGATGATCGTTGGATTTCCCGGGCAATGCGGCGTGCGTCGCGTCGTGATGGGCCGATCGGCTCGGCTTATCTGCTGTTTTTCGCGGATGCCGAAGGAGACATCACAGCCTGCCGCGCTTTGTCTCCGCAGTATCGGAGTTCCGGCGTCGACACATTCTGCGAGGTCGCCGTCGAGGATGGTAGCGTGACCCAGGCATCGAACGCCTCAGGCGAACCGGTGGGCAGCTTCGTAGTTTTCGGTTTCTTCACCGGGACGGTCCAGAGATAGTAACGGTTCGCGCTGATACCCACCAATCCACACCTTCCCCTTCGCCCCCGTTGAAGCCCGCGCGGCTTCGCCCCATATCGTAATCCAACATGCGGCTCGCGCCTTTCCGGTCGCCGCCGCCATCATGGAATTGACGATATGAACGCCTATCCCCTTCTGCCTCTTCGCGACATCGTGGTCTTTCCCGGCATGGTCGTCCCGCTCTTTGTCGGGCGCGACAAGTCCGTCGCCGCGCTCGAGGCGGCGATGGAAAATGATCGCGATATCCTGCTCGTTGCCCAGCTCGATCCGACCACGGACGATCCGGTGCGCGAGGATCTCTACGATATCGGCACCATCGCGCAGGTGCAGCAGATGCTCAAATTGCCCGACGGCACGGTTCGCGTGCTGGTGGAAGGGCAGGCGCGCGCGAAGATGAGCGAGATGCGTCTCGACGGCGATTTCTATCTCGCACAGACCGCCGCGCTCGATGAAACGACCGCCAGCGGCACCGAAGTCGCAGCGATGATGCGCAGCGCGCTCGAACAGTTTTCCGAATATGCGCGGATCAACAAGAAGTTGCCCGAGGATATCGAAAGCGAGCTTGCCGAGATCGAGGATGCGGGCCAGCTCGCCGATGCGATCGCCGCTGCGCTATCGGCCAAGGTCGACACCAAGCAGCAACTGCTCGCCGAAACCGATGCGCTGAAGCGGCTGGAAGTCGTGTTCTCGCTGATGGAGAGCGAGCTGTCCGTGCAGCAGGTGGAGCGCAAGATCCGCGGCCGCGTGAAGCGGCAGATGGAGAAGACCCAGCGCGAATATTACCTCAACGAACAGATGAAGGCGATCCAGAGCGAGCTCGGCGGCGACGGCGAGGATGGCGACGAGCTGGCTGAACTCGCCAAGAAGATCGAGGAAACCAAGCTTTCCAAGGAAGCGCGCGAGAAGGCCGAAAGCGAACTGAAAAAGCTCAAGGGCATGCAGCCCATGAGCGCCGAGGCGACCGTCGTTCGCAATTATCTAGACGTTCTGCTCGGCCTGCCATGGGGCAAGAAGAGCAAGCTGAAGAAGGATATCGCCAAGGCGCAGGAAGTGCTCGATGCCGATCACTACGCGCTCGACAAGGTGAAGGACCGGATCGTCGAATATCTCGCCGTGCAGGCGCGCACGAACAAGCTGAAGGGGCCGATCCTGTGCCTCGTCGGCCCGCCCGGCGTCGGCAAGACCTCGCTCGGCAAGAGCATCGCGCGCGCCACGGGCCGCGAGTTTATCCGCCAGTCGCTCGGCGGCGTGCGGGACGAAGCCGAAATCCGCGGCCACCGCCGCACCTATATCGGTTCGCTGCCCGGCAAGATCGTGTCGAACCTGAAGAAGGCGGGGGCGAGCAATCCGCTGTTCCTGCTCGACGAGATCGACAAGCTTGGCCAGGATTTTCGCGGCGATCCGGCATCGGCGCTGCTCGAAGTGCTAGACCCGGAGCAGAACAACAAGTTCCAGGATCACTATCTGGAGCTCGATATCGACCTTTCCGACATCATGTTCGTGACCACCGCGAACAGCTTGAACCTGCCGCAGCCCTTGCTGGACCGGATGGAGATCATCCGTCTGGAGGGCTATACGGAAGACGAGAAGGTCGAGATCGCCCAGCGCCACCTCATCGCCAAGCAGGTGCAGGATCATGGCCTCAAAGACGGCGAATTTACGCTGACCGAAGACGGCCTGCGCGACCTCATTCGTTATTACACGCGAGAGGCTGGCGTGCGTACGCTGGAGCGCGAGATCGCCAATCTGGCGCGAAAATCTCTTCGCAAGATCCTCGAAAAAGAGACCGAGAGCGTTACCATCACGGCGGAAAATCTCGGCGATTTTGCAGGTGTGCGCAAGTTCAAGCACGGCGTGGGCGAGGAAGAGCCGCAGGTCGGTGCCGTTACCGGTCTCGCCTGGACGTCGGTCGGCGGTGAGTTGCTGACGATCGAAAGCGTCACCACGCCGGGCAAGGGCGAAGTCAAGACGACCGGCAAGCTCGGCGAGGTGATGAACGAGTCCATCGCCGCAGCCTTCAGTTTCGTGAAGGCGCGCGCGCCGGCCTATGGCATCAAGCCCAGCATCTTCCAGCGCAAGAATGTCCATATCCACCTGCCCGAAGGCGCGGTGCCGAAGGATGGGCCGAGCGCGGGCATCGGGATGGTGACGTCGATCGTTTCAACCCTGACCGGAATTTCGGTACGGCCCGACGTCGCGATGACGGGGGAGGTCACTTTGCGCGGGCGTGTGCTGGCCATCGGCGGACTCAAGGAAAAGCTGCTGGCAGCCCTTCGTGGCGGCATTAAGACGGTGCTGATCCCGGAAGAGAACGAGAAGGACCTCGCCGAGATTCCCGATAATGTGAAGGAAGGTCTCGAGATTATCCCGGTCGCCCATGTCGATCAGGTGCTGGAATGTGCATTGACCGCGCTGCCAGCGCCCATCGAATGGACGGAGGCGGACGACATTGCCAGCCAGCCTCAGGGTCAGGCCGGCTCGGTGCCTCCTGCAACGACCGCACACTGATTCTGTTTGCCGGGCGGAGAGCGTCTCCGCTCGGCGATCAATATTTGTGCAGAAACGGCCCATTGCGAGGCCAGTTTGCTTCCATTTCGCGTCCGATTGCTTCGGTTCGGCGAAAAAAGCCCGCTTTCGGATGGGATAGGCTTTGACAGCGCGACCGAAACCCGCTTGTTTCGGGGAATCGCGTCGCGATGCATATTGCTGACAAAAAATTCAAATTGAGGGGGTTCTCCAGACAATGAACAAGAACGAACTGATCGGTGCCGTCGCAGATTCCAGCGGCCTTTCGCGCAACGATGCGACCAAGGCGGTGGAAGCGGTTTTCGATACCATCACCCACACGCTGTCCAAGGGTGACGAGGTTCGCCTGGTCGGGTTCGGCACGTTCTCGACTGCCAAGCGCAAGGCGTCGCAGGGCCGTAACCCCCGCACGGGCGAACCGATGACGATCAAGGCATCGACCCAGCCGAAGTTCAAGGCCGGCAAGGGTCTGAAGGACGCCGTGAACTGATCGCGGTCTCCGCTGAAAGAATAAAGAAGGGCCGTCCGAACGGGCGGCCCTTTTTCATGGCGCTACTGGCGTGTGGCGATGGCGTAAAGCGCGATCGCTCCCGCGTTGGAGACGTTCAGGCTTTCCATCGCATCGCTGATCGGCAGGCGGGCGAGGGCGTCGCAATGTTGGCCGACATTGTGGCGCATTCCTTCGCCTTCCGCCCCCAGTACGACCGCCACGGGCCCTGTCGGCAGTGCTTCGGCGAAGGTGGCTTCGGCTTCTCCGGCCAGGCCGATGCGCCAATAGCCGGCCTCCGCCATTTCCTCCAGCGCCCGGGCGAGATTGACGACGCGGATCCACGGCACCGTTTCCAGAGCGCCGGAAGCCGACTTCGCGACGACGCCGCTTTCCGGCGGAGCGTGGCGATCCTGCGTGACGATCGCGGCGGCGTCGAATGCCGCGGCGGAGCGTAAAATGGCGCCGACATTGTGCGGATCGGTAACCTGGTCGAGCACCACCAGCGGCCTTCCATCTTTGCTCGACAGGACATCGGCCAGCAGGAGATCGTCCAGCGGTGCGCATTCGAGCACGAGGCCCTGATGCGGTGCATCCTTCGCCACCAAGCGGGCAAGGTCCGTCACCTCGGCCCGTTCGAGCGGAAAATCGGGTGGCAATTCGCCGTCGAGCGAATCCAGCCCCTCCAGCGTCGCCCACAATTTGCGGTGCTGGCGGCGCGGGTTCCTCAGCGCCGCTTCGACGGCGTGACGGCCCCACAGGCGCACCTGCCCCTTCGCTGCACGGCCCGACCCGCGACCGCCCTGCATCCGCCCGGCGCGTCCGCGCATACCCTTCTTCTTGCCCTTGGCCATAAATCCTCGCTGCTATGCGCGCGCTCCTGCCAGCGCGGCCATTGACAGGCAAGCGGCGCTTCGCCATTGGGGCGCCTCTCGGCTGGAAGCCGCCCCTTTCCAGAGGCGCTCCCGGCACCGGAATGGACAGGTGGCCGAGTGGTTAAAGGCAGCAGACTGTAAATCTGCCCGCGCAAGCGTACGCTGGTTCGAATCCAGCCCTGTCCACCACCGAAAATTACAGCCGATAGTTTTCCAGGGCGCTCCCGAGCGCATCCTTCAGCGGGTCGAGCCACGGTTCGAATGGCTTCCACGCGGCAAGGCCTTTCGTATTGATCGGCTGGCGCACCTGTTCGCTGCTCGCTGTGCGCACCGCGCGCTCGGTCTTGTGGAAGGCCACGCAGGCGTCTTCGAACGGGAGGCCCAGATAGTCCAAGATGCGCCGAACCTGCGCATCGGTATCGGCGACGACATCTTCATATTGCACATGGCAGATCGCGCCGGGTAGCACGCCGTGCCAGTGGCGCATCAGTTCGACATAATCGTGATAGTAGCGGCCGATTTCCGTGAGGCCGTAGGTGAATTCCTGTCCCTCGGCGAAGAGCTGTTTGAAGCCGGAGAAACAGCACGCCATCGGCTCACGCCGCGCGTCGATGATCTTCGCATTCGGCAGGATCAGCTTGATCAGGCCGATATGCCGGAAATTGTTCGGCATCTTGTCGATGAAGAACGGCGCGCCCTGACGGTGGATGCGCGTATCTTCGATATATTTCTCGCCGAAGGTCTGCAGTTGATTGGGTGAGAGATCGTGCAGGATCTGCGGATATTGCGACACCTCCGTCACCCTTTTGCGCCGCCGCAGCCGGTGCGCGAGCGACAGGATGTTCGGCAATTCGAGCGTCCCGTCCACCTGGCTGTGGCTGGCGAGAATTTGTTCAAGAAGCGTCGAGCCCGAGCGCGGCAGACCGACAATGAAGATCGGGTCGGGGGCAGGGTGGCCACTTTCTTCGTGCCGAGCGAACAGGTCTGGCGTGCAGACATCACGCTGCGCCTGGAATTCGGCGCTCATCTGATCCGCATCATAGCGGGACGCCGCGCGTTTCAGGGCATTCCCGCGCTCGTAATGCGCGAAGCTCCGGTCGTAATCCTGGCGGTCGTCCAGTGCTTTTCCGAGAGCGAAGTTCAGCTGCACGCGCGCCTGATGCGGCAGGCCCTCCGCCTTTTCCTGCGCGTCCATCGTCGCGACTTCGTCATCGGTGAAGCGGTAGGTCTTGAGGTTGGCGAGACCGAACCACGCATCCCCATATTGCGACATGGTACGGATCGCGGCGCGGTAGCTTTCAACGGCTTCGTCCTGCTGGCCGAACGTCTTCAAGGCATGACCGCGCGACGTCAGCGTAGCGGGATCGCCGGGCCGCTTTTCCAGCACCTCGTCGAACAGCGCGAATGCTTCCTCGAAGCGATTGTTGTGCATCGCTTCGATCGCGAGGTTGGACTGGAACACCGGATTGGTGGGATCGCTTTCGTGAAGAATGCGCGCCTGCGTCATCGCCTCTTCGTAACGCTGTTGCTTGCGCAGGATCTGGATGTAATCGAGCCGCGCGGCGGCGTTGCCAGGTTCGAAAGCTAAAGCGCTTTCCAGCAGGAAGGCCGCGTCCTCGATAATGTTGAGCCGCGCGCCCACCTCGGCAAGCACGCGCATCGCTTCGACGTGCCTGGGATGACGTTTGAGAAAGGCGCGGGCGAGCTCCTCCGCCTTCAACAAGCGGCCTTCATGCAGATGATTGCTGGCGGCGAGCACGGCCGGTGGCAGCGACTTCACATGGGCAAGCTGCCGGGCGGCGGCCTGCGCTCCGCTGACATCGCCCGATTGGCGCAGCAGTTCGATCTGCCGCTCCCAGCTGGCGATCAGCGTCGGGTTGCAATGCGTCGCGTAGCGATAGGCTTCG
The DNA here is from genome assembly GCF_003605475.1 of Aurantiacibacter aquimixticola. Taxonomy (NCBI): domain Bacteria; kingdom Pseudomonadati; phylum Pseudomonadota; class Alphaproteobacteria; order Sphingomonadales; family Erythrobacteraceae; genus Aurantiacibacter; species Aurantiacibacter aquimixticola. Next base: position 425,024 of record NZ_RAHX01000001.1, read on the forward strand.
AGCGCGGTGTCCGTGCGCCCTGTGGCGAGATACACATGCCCTTCCTCCTGCCAAGCTCTGCCGTAATCGGGAGACGCCGCTTTCAGCGCCTGCAAGGCCGTCAGCGCTTCTCTGGGACGCGCGGCATAGCGCAGCGCAACCGCCTGCATGTAAAGCGCATCGCGTCGTGGCGGCTCCTCCGCTAGCAACGGGGCGAGCGTTTCAAGCGCCGCTGCAAAAGCGCCGTCCTTTATCTGCGACTGGGCGGCGGCAAGGCGCGCTTCTGCGTCCACGAAGGGTGTCCTGCTTTCGGGTAGGAGAAGCTCGCTACCTAGCAGCAATGTCGCCTCGTGCCAGCCTCCCCTACAGCATCGCTTTCGCTCGCATGCGCGCCCGATGAAGCACCGGCTCGGTATATCCCGACGGTTGCTCGGTCCCTCCAACGATCAGTTCGCGCGCGGCGGCAAGCGCGATCGAACCGCGCGGGTCGGCCATCATCGGGTGATAGGTTGGGTCACCGGCGTTCTGTGCATCCACCTTCGCCGCCATTTCGTGCAGCGCCGCATCGATGGAGAGGCGATCCACCACCCCATGGAGCAGCCAGTTCGCGATATGCTGGCTGGAAATGCGCAGCGTAGCGCGATCCTCCATCAGGCCGATATCGTGGATGTCGGGCACCTTGGAACAACCGATGCCCTGGTCGATCCACCGGACCATGTAGCCGAGTATACCCTGGACATTGTTGCGCAGTTCCTCTGCGATGTCGTCGGCAGACCAGTCTGCGGCCTCCGAAAGCGGGACGCTTAGCAATTTGCCCAGCGGGACCAGTGTTTCGGCGCTCCGCTCACGCTGTCGCTCGGCCACGTCGATCTGGTGATAATGCATGGCATGAAGGACCGCCGCAGTTGGGGAGGGGACCCACGCCGTGCTGGCCCCGCTGGCTGGGTGGCCCGCTTTCTCGGCCAGCATGGCGCGCATCCGGTCCGGCGCTGCCCACATGCCCTTGCCGATCTGCGCGCGGCCTTGAAAGCCGCAGGCGAGGCCGATCTGGACGTTCCTATCTTCGTAGGCCGCGATCCATTCAGCTTGCTTGATGCCGCCTTTGCGCATCATCGGCCCGGCCAGCATCGAGGTGTGAATTTCATCTCCGGTGCGGTCCAGGAAGCCGGTATTGATGAAGAAAACACGATCTTTCACCGCGTGGATGCAGGCGGTGAGGTTTGCGCTGGTGCGCCGTTCTTCGTCCATCACGCCGATCTTGATCGTGTGTCGCGCCAGGCCGAGCATGTCCTCGACAGCATCGAACAATTCGTTGGCGAAGGCGCATTCGTCCGGCCCGTGCATCTTCGGCTTCACGATATAGATGCTGCCGTGGCGGCTGTTTCGGCCGCGGTCCTGCATCGCAACGGCGACAGTGATCGCGGCGTCGAGCAAGCCCTCATGCAACTCATCACCGTTTTCAGTCAGCACTGCGGGCGTAGTCATCAAGTGGCCGACATTGCGGACCAGCAGAAGGCTCCGCGCCCGCAACTCATCGGTGTCACCCTGCATGTCGGTATAGCTGCGATCTTCATTGGACTGGCGGACGATCACGTCGCCATTTTTCTCGAACCGCGCTTCCAGGTCGCCACGAATGGCGCCGAGCCAGTTCCGATAGGCGGCGACCTTATCCTCTGCATCGATGGCGGCGACAGAGTCTTCGAGATCGACGATCGTGGACAGTGCCGCTTCCAATCGGATGTCGGCTATGCCTGCCGGGTCCGTCATGCCGATGGGGTGCTGGGGATCGATGACGATTTCGATATGCAGGCCGTTATTGGCGAGCAGGAGATTGTCGCCGATTGTCCCTGTCAGTTGTGCGGGATTGGCGAGGGTCGGCAATCCACCCGTCCAATCCGCCCAAGGGCCACCGGCCAGCGGCGCGGCTTCGTCGAGAAACGCCTTCGCGCGCGCAATGACGGAAGCGCCGCGCTGCGCATCGTACTCACCCGCTGGCGGCTTTGTGCCATCGAGCGCATCGGTGCCGTAGAGCGCGTCGTACAGGCTGCCCCAGCGCGCATTGATCGCGTTCAGCAGAAAGCGGGCATTGAGCACCGGCACGACCAATTGTGGTCCTGCAATGCTGGCGATTTCCGGATCGACATTCTGCGTGCCGATCGTGAGCGGGGCCGGCTCCGGCACAAGATAGCCAATCTCGCGCAGAAAGCCTTCAGGCGCGCCGCGGCGCGCGCCTGGATTAGCCCGATGCCAGCCATCGATGCTGTCCTGAAGCTCGGCCCGCTTTTGCAGCAGGGCGCGGTTGCGCGGACCGAAGCGACGCGAAATCTCCGCAAAGCCCTGCCAGAACGCATCCGCCTCCAGACCGGCGTTGGCAAGCACTTCGTTCTCGACGAATGCGGCCAGCTCCGGCGCGACCTGCAGACCGGCGCGTGGCAGATAATCCGCGCGCCGGTCCACATGGCTTTCGCGTTCGGCAAGGGCTGAGCGGTTCATCGGGCGAAGCGCCCCAGCCGGTGATGCAGATTTACCAGCTTGCGCGTCTCCGCGCCGTCGTCACCTGCCTTGATCGCGGTGGCGAGCGCAGCGCGGATCAGGCTGAAATCCTCGGTGCTGAAAACCGGGCGAGCGAGTGTGGGTTGTGTCATCTGTCTGTCCTTTCCTGTCCGTTCCCGGACCCTCGCTGCGTGTCAGGCTGCGAACTGATTCATGGTGTTGTCCTTGCCGCCGGCCTTCAACGCGGCCTCACCGGCGAAAGCCTCCTTGTGATCGTCTCCGATGTCCGACCCGGCCATACTCTGGTGCTTCACACAGGCGATGCCCTGGCGGATTTCCTCGCGTTGGACCTGTTTGACGTAGCCGAGCATCGCTTCCTCGCCGAAGTAGCGCTTGGCGAGATTGTCGGTACTGAGCGCCGCCGTGTGGTAGGTCGGCAGGGTAATCAGGTGATGGAAAACGCCCGCACGCCTGGCGGCATCGGCCTGGAAGGTCCGGATTTTCTCGTCCGCCTCTTTCGCCAGCTCGCTGTCGTCATAGTGCTGGCTCATCAGGCGATCGCGATCGTAATCCGTTAGATCACGTCCATCTTCCGCCCATGTGTCATAGACTTGCTGGCGGAAGTTGAGCGTCCAGTTGAAGCTCGGCGAGTTATTGTAGACCAGCTTAGCGTGCGGCACGACAGCGCGAATGCGATCGACCATGCCTGCGATCTGCTCGACATGCGGTTTTTCCGTTTCGATCCACAACAGGTCGGCCCCGTTCTGCAAGCTGGTGATGCAGTCCAGCACCACGCGGTCCTCACCCGTTCCGGGGCGGAACTGGAAGAGGTTGGAGGGCAAGCGCCGGGGGCGCAGCAGCCTGCCCTCCCGGCCGATCAGCACCTCTCCATTGCCGATCTGGCCTGCGTCCACTTCCTCGCAATCGAGGAAGCCGTTGTACTGGTCGCCAAGGTCGCCCGGTTCGCGGCTGTAGGCGATCTGCTTGGTCAATCCGGCGCCGAGCGAGTCGGTGCGCGCAACGATGATGCCGTCTGGCACGCCAAGCTCGAGAAAGGCATAGCGGATTGCCCGGATCTTCTGCAGGAAATCCTCGTGCGGCACGGTGACCTTGCCGTCCTGATGCCCGCACTGTTTTTCATCCGAGACCTGGTTCTCGATCTGCAGCGCACAGGCACCCGCTTCGATCATCTTCTTGGCAAGAAGGTACGTCGCCTCGGCGTTGCCGAAGCCGGCATCGATGTCGGCGATGATCGGCACAAGATGCGTTTCGTGATTGTCGATGGCCTTCTGCGCTGTCGCCGCAGCTTCTTCGTCGCCCGCGTCGCGTGCGGTGTCGAAATCGCGGAACAGCCCGCCCAGTTCTCGGGCGTCGGCCTGGCGCAGGAAGGTGTAGAGCTCCTCGATAAGAGCTGGCACGCTGGTCTTTTCGTGCATGGACTGATCGGGCAGCGGGCCGAATTCGCTGCGCAGCGCGGCGATCATCCAGCCCGAGAGGTACAGGTAGCGCCCTTTCGTTGTGCCGTAATGCTTCTTGATGCTGATCATCTTCTGCTGCCCGATAAATCCGTGCCAGCAGCCGAGAGACTGGGTGTAGGCGGCCGGATCGCGGTCGTAGGCGGCCATGTCCTCCCGCATGATCTTCGCTGTGTATCGGGCAATGTCGAGGCCGGTCTGGAAACGGTTCTGCAGGCGCAGGCGAGCGGCGAATTCGGGATCGACGCCCTGCCAGCTTTGTCCGTGCTGGTGCTTGATGCCGGTCTGGCGGTGGATTTCGGCGAAATAGGTCATGGATGCTCCGTACTGAGTTCTGGAGCGGGTTTGGTTGATGAAACACATTCACGCCACGCCTCGCGGTGTCAGCTTGTCAAACTTTACAGACTGTGCTTGTAAAGCTGTAAGGAGACTGACCGATGGCCGCAAAGGCGCTTTATCTCGGGCCGCGATTGAAAAAGCTCCGGCGCGATCTGAGCCTCACGCAAGCCAATATGGCGAGCGATCTGGAAATCTCGCCAAGCTATATCGCGCTGATGGAACGCAATCAGCGTCCGGTCACGGCCGATACGCTGATCAAGCTTGCCACGACATATCGGATCGATGTCGCCGACCTGGCGGATGAGGATGCCGACGAGACCGCCGCTCGCCTTCAGGGGGCGCTCAAGGATCCGATCTTCGCCGACATCGATATCGAGCCGCTCGACATTTCGGACATCGCCACCAGCTATCCCGGTTTCGCCGAAGCGCTCCTTCGCCTGCATACCGCGTTCGGCGAAGAGCAGCTGGCGCTGACCGAACGCCGCGACGGTGCGCAGCAGGGGGAGGCCACGAGCGATCCGATCGGCGAGGCGCGCGCCTTTCTTGCCGCCCGCCGGAACAGCTTTCCCGATCTCGACGACAGCGCGAGCGCCGCGGCGCGCGAACTCGGCAGCCTCGATGCCATGCGGGACCATCTCGCTGACGCGCACGGATTGGACCTGCGCCTCACCGATGACGGGCTGCTGAACGGCGCGCTGCGCTGGCACGATTACCACCGCCGCCGCGTCTATATCGCCGAGCGGCTCGATCCGGCAGGGCGGCGTTTCCAGGCCGCCCTGCAGATCGCCATTCTCGAGCAGAACGAAGCCATTTCGACGATCATCGCCGATGGGCGCATCTCAACTGAGGATGGCGAGCGGCTGGTTCGCCGCGCGCTGCAGTCCTACTGGGCCGCCGCTCTGCTCATGCCCTATCGCGCTTTCACAAAAGCCGCGGCCGAGCTGCGCTACGACGTCGAGGCGATTGCGACACGCTTTGCCGTGAGTTTCGAGCAAGCCGCACACAGGCTCACGACGTTGCACCGCGCGGGAGAGGAAGGCGTGCCTTTCTTCTTCCTGCGGGTGGACCGGGCGGGCAATGTCTCAAAGCGGCTGGATGGCGCTGGCTTTCCGTTCGCCCGCCACGGCGGCGCATGCCCGCTCTGGAATGTGCACCGCACGTTCGACCGGCCCGGCGAAGTCGACGCCCAGCTCATCGAGCTGTCCGAAGGCGAGCGTTACGTCTCGATCGCGCGCACGGTAACGGGTGGGGGCGGGCGCTTCGGTGCGCCAAGCGTCACCCGCTCGGTCGCGATTGCCTGCTCCGCCGCACATCTGGAAAAGCTCGCCTATGCCGATGCGCTGGCGAAGACCGCGCCGACGCCGATCGGTGTCGCCTGTCGGCTCTGCCATCGGCCGAATTGCATCGCGCGCTCCGCCCCGCCGATGGGCCGTGAAATCGCGCCAGCACGTTTCCGAGAAAGCGGTGTGCCCTTCGACTTTTCGACCGGCTAGCCGCGCTTCAGCGCCTGCCGATCGACGAAGAAAAAGGTGATGACAGTGGAGGCGACGCAGGCATAGCCCTGTGTTTCGAGCGATTCGTGCACGGCGCTCCGCGTAGCGCCGCGCAAATTGTCGGCGTAGATTTCGGCCGAGATGACCATCGGGCGATGCCTGTCGAAATCGAGCCCGCGCAGCACGCGCATTTCCGATCCCTCGACATCGATATTGCAATAATGGATCGGGCCGGACACGTCTTCCCCGTCGGAAATGGCGACGCCGCGCATCCTGTAGCGCGGCCTGTGCTGAGCGAAAAGCGCCTGCGTCTGCGGCGACATGCCCACGCAGATTCCGTTCCAGCCATGCTCTTAGAGAAGCGCCGTCGTCGAATGCGCCTTGGGGTGATACGCCCCGATATCGAGATACGGCCCGCGCGTTTCGGCGGGGTCCATGCCCAGCATCACGCGCGAGATCCGGTCCAGAACCAGGTCTTCGCCTTGCTGGCCGTAACTGACCTTGGCGTAGGGATCGCCCAGGCTGCGCGCCAGATCGCTGGGTCCGATGCTGAACACATGGCCGACGCGCGCATAGCCCTGGCGCGGGCGCCCTTGGCGATGAAGCGAAGAAGGAGGGAACGCATGGCGCCTTCCTTACAGCAGGCGCGCGCGGAAAGGGCCTTTGCGCGATGCCGCGGCGGGTAAACGGCATCAACCGCTTGTGCGCTATGCCCGCAATCCGTAGGCGGAGACACATGGCCGGTGAATTGAGAGACAATCGCGGACGCGGGGATACCGAGTGGGGCCTTCCCGCCGTTCATCCCGAAGGACGCAAATATGGCGTCATTGCGGTTGGAATATCGCTGTTTTTCCTTCTCATACTCGATTGGGAAATCATCGGCTGGCCACTGCTGGCGCTGTCGGTGGGCGTGTTTGCATTCTTCCGGGATCCCGAACGCGTGGTGCCGCAGGGCGAGCGCATGATCGTTTCCCCGGCAGACGGGCTGGTGACGCTCATTTCGCAGGTTGATCCGCCATCGGAATTGCAGGGCAATGATGGCGATGGCGCACAGGGGCTGGGCACTGCTCCGGTCACCCGGATCTCCATCTTCATGTCGGTGTTTGATGTGCATATCAATCGCTCGCCGGTGGCGGGGACGGTCAAGCGTATCGTCTATATTCCCGGGGCGTTCATGAATGCCGATCTGGACAAGGCGAGCGAGGAGAATGAGCGCCAGCATGTGCTGATCGAGCGCAATGACGGTGTGCGTATCGGCTTCACGCAAATCGCCGGACTGATCGCGCGCCGCATCGTTCCCTTCATCAAGCCGGGCGACACCGTGGCCGCCGGACAACGCGTAGGCCTGATCCGCTTTGGCAGCCGGGTCGATGTCTACCTGCCAGCAGGCACGGACCCGACGGTGCTGTTGGGACAGCGGGTTGTCGCAGGCGAAACCGTGCTGGCCGAGATCGGCACGCAGGGCCTGCTCGAAGGAGTAAATCAGTGAGCGGACGGGACGATCGGTTCGATGACGACCTGGATGACGATGCGACCGCTACGCCCGGTCCGGCCTGGCTCGGCCCGAAGGCGAGCGAAGACGAGCATGTGACGCGATCGCGGGCGGGCAAAGGCCTTTCCGTGCGCGCCGTGCTTCCCAATGCCATCACCGCCGCGGCGCTTTGTTCGGGCCTGACGAGCATATTGTTCGCAGTGGCCGAGCAGTGGGATCGTGCCGTCTTCGCCATGATCATCGCCGGCATTCTCGACATGATGGATGGGCGCGTGGCGCGGCTGCTGAAGGCGCAATCGCGTTTCGGCGCGGAGCTGGACAGCCTCTCCGATTCGGCGAGCTTCGGCATTGCGCCTGCCATTGTCCTTTATCTCTGGTCGCTGGCGGAAATGCCCCGGCTCGGCTGGCTGGCGGCGCTCGCCTATGCGATCTGCTGCGCGCTGCGGCTGGCACGCTTCAACGCCCAGATCGATGTCGACGATCAGCCGCACAAGTCCGCGGGCTTCCTTACGGGTGTTCCCGCACCGATGGGGGCGGGCTTTGCCTTTATGCCTGTCTATTTGTGGATTGCGACAGACGAACCGATCTTCCGCGATCCGCTGCTGGTCGGCCCGTGGCTAATCCTGGTGGCCTTGATGATGGTGTCCAACGTCGCGACGCCGAGCTGGAAATCGCTGCGTCCCTCGGGTGAACTCAAACTCGCTGTGATCGCGATGGCGGGCCTGCTGGTGGGTGGATTGCTTATCGAGACCTGGTGGACGCTGACGCTGATCGGCGCGATCTACCTTGTCCTCATTGCCTGGTCCGTCACCGCCTTTGGCAAGATCAGACGCGCCCGCCGCGCTGCCGCTAAGCCGCCAGAGCCGCCCGCGCAAAAGCCTCTGACGGCCGACGAACTGGACCGCTCGCTACCGGGCGGGGAGCATCGAGACGCGTGAGTTCCGCGCGTAGCGAAACATACTGGCGCCGCGCCTTGGCGAGCGAAGCAAAGCAGGACATGACAGCCATCGCAGCCATCAGGCCGAAGAAGATCGAAATCGCGATAGTGAGCGTCATCTGCCTGTTTCCTCGAATTCGGAGGGACAACCCCCGTTAGAGCTGGAATGTTCCGTCTCCCGGACCATCGACCGTGTTTGTTCCACTCATGTTCCGCGCCGTCAAGCGCTTTGTTCCGCTTTCGTTCCAAACTTTGCGCTGGATTTGCAGATCGGCATTCGCTAAAGGCGCGCCCGCTGGACAAAGAGCGACGCGAAATCTCGCCCGCTCGAACGTTCGGCAAATTCACATGGAAGGCACACATACCGGTGCCGTCCGCGGTGGTTCTCACTGCGGCCGGTTCCCCGCTTTCCAGAGGCATAACCGGAAAGGAATTTACCTATGGCGGCTCCTACCGTCACGATGCAGCAATTGATCGAGGCCGGCGCACATTTCGGCCACCAGACCCACCGCTGGAACCCGCGGATGAAGCCGTATATCTTCGGCAGCCGCAACGGTGTTCACATCATCGACCTGTCGCAGACCGTGCCGCTGTTCGCGCGCGCTCTCGACTTCGTGCAGCAGACCGTCCGCGCGGGCGGCAAGGTGCTGTTCGTCGGCACCAAGCGGCAGGCGGCCGAACCGATCGCCGAAGCGGCACGTTCGTGCGGTCAGCACTTCGTCAACCACCGCTGGCTGGGCGGCATGCTCACCAACTGGAAGACGATCTCCGGCTCGATCCGTGAGCTGAAGAACCTCGAAGAGCAGTTGTCAGGCGACACCAGCGGCCTGACCAAGAAAGAGGTGCTGAACCTCACGCGCAAGAAGGACAAGCTTGAGCTTTCGCTCGGCGGAATTCGCGACATGGGCGGCGTGCCGGACGTGATGTTCGTGATCGACGCGAACAAGGAAGACCTGGCGATCAAGGAAGCCGGCGTGCTCGGCATTCCCGTAATCGCCGTGCTCGACACCAATGTGGATCCCGAGGGCATCGCTTTCCCGATCCCCGGCAATGACGATGCCAGCCGCGCGGTTCGCCTTTATTGCGACGCCGTCGCCCAGGCGGCGACTGCCGGCACGGGCGAAAACGTGGTCGATTCGGGAGCCGATATCGGCGCGATGGACGCTCCGCCCGCCGAAGCCGCCGCCGAAGAGGCCAAGGCCGACGCCTGACCGCATCTGTGATCCGCGCGGCTGCATTGTCGGCCGCGCATCACAATCTCTCCCCATCGCGCCGGCTCCCTCGGGCACGGCGCCCTGACGATATTTGATGAAGGACCAAGACAATGGCTGCATTTTCCGCATCCGACGTGAAGGCCCTGCGCGAGAAGACCGGCGCGGGCATGATGGACGCCAAGAAGGCGCTCGAAGAGGCCGGTGGCGATATCGAAGCCGCGGTCGACGCGCTGCGCGCCAAGGGCCTCGCCACCGCCCAGAAGAAGTCCAGCCGCACCGCCGCCGAAGGCTTGGTGGGCGTTTCCGTGGCCGACACCAAGGGCGTTGCCGTGGAAGTGAACTCCGAAACCGACTTCGTCGCCAAGAATGACAAGTTCCAGGATTTCGTGCGCGAGACGACCAATGTCGCCCTCACGCTCGATAACGACGATGTCGAGGCGCTGAAATCCGCGTCCTATCCGGGCGGCGGCACGGTGGCCGACAAGCTGACCGACAATGTCGCGACCATCGGCGAGAACCAGCAGGTCCGCCGGATGAAGAGTGTCAGCGTCTCCAACGGCGTGGTCGTGCCCTACATCCACAACGCCCAGGCGCCGAATCTCGGCAAGATCGGCGTGCTCGTCGCGCTCGAAAGCGATGCCGACAAGGCGACGCTCGAAGGCCTCGGCAAGCAGCTGGCCATGCACATCGCCGCCGCCTTCCCGCAGGCGCTGACCGCCGACGGCCTCGACGCCGACGTGATCGAGCGTGAGCGCAAGATCGCCGCCGAAAAGGCTGCCGAAAGCGGCAAGCCCGAAAACGTCCAGGAAAAGATGGTCGAAGGCGCCGTGAAGAAATACGCCAAGGAAAACGCGCTGATGAGCCAGGTCTTCGTGATGGACAACAAGACGCCCATCGCGGACGTCGTTGCCAAGGCCGGCAAGGATGCCGGCAGCGAGATCGTGCTAAAGGACTATGTCCGCTTCCAGCTCGGCGAAGGCATCGAGAAGAAGGAAGAGGATTTCGCCGCGGAGGTCGCCGCCGCTGCGGGCAACTGATCCGCACGAAAATCCTCACAACGCAAAACGGAACGGCGAAGCTGGCACTACCAGCTTCGCCGTTTTCGTTTTCAGGTCATCAACACCGCATGGGTCACGTTTTGCCGCTTATGTCCGGCACCAACTCCACCACCCAGATCTCCGCCCGCGTGCCGAAGCGGATAGGCAGCAGGCTCGTGCCGAGACCCGCTCCGGTCACCACGGTCTTGCCGCCCTCCTCGACAACACCGCAGGCGAAGCGATCGCCATAGCGCGACATGGTGGCGGGGGCACCGAGCAGCGGGAAGCGGATCTGCCCGCAATGCGTATGCCCGGCCAGCACCAGCGATATGTCCGCCGGAACCTGCGGAGTGACATCTGGGCTGTGCGTCAGGATCAGCCGCCCACCTTCCAGTCCGCGCATCTGACGCAGTGTTTCGGAGAGGTCGTCCCGCCGCGTGTAAGCGTCGTCCACGCCGCCCACCACCAGCGGGCCGATCACCGCGGCTTCGTTCTGTAGGATGCGAATGCCCGCCGCTTCCGCCTCGGCACGCAGGGCGGGCCAGTCGAACCAGTGGTCGTGATTCCCGGGCACCAGCACCGTGCCGAGCGGGGCGCGCAGTTCGCCCAGCGGCGCAACCACTTCTGCTGGCGCGTAGATATGCGTCGCAGTGCGTTTCTCGCTGACAAGGTCGCCAGCGATCATCACTACGTCCGGCTCCAGCGCGTTCACCTGTTCCACGATACGGGCCAGCCGCGATGGCGGCATGTCCGGCCCGGCGACATGGATGTCGGAGATCAACGCGACGGTCACCGGCTCGGCCAAACCGGGCAGGGCGATCTCAGCCCGGCGCACGACGGGATCGTCCATCGTGTCGACCCATGCCTTCCAGCCGAGCAGAAGCGCCAGCAGGAGAAGCGCGAAGGCGATCCATTTCCAGCGGCGGCGACAGGCAGAGAGCAGACCGACCATAGCGGCTGAAACTAGGGGAGAGCGCCTCTGTGGCAAGCACCCCGCCCAAAAGCGCGGGGGAACACTTGGCACCGGCCCCCGCTGCCTCTACAGCCCGGCGAAAGCGCGACCCGCCCGAGAGGATAATCAATCACATGCTGCTGCCCGATACCAAGCGCATCCTGCTGAAGCTTTCGGGCGAGGTGCTGATGGGCGAGCAGGAATTCGGGATCGACACCGATTATGTCATGCGCCTTGCCGAAGAGGTGAAGGCGGCCAAGGAAACGGGCCTGGAAATCTGCCTCGTCATCGGCGGGGGTAATATCTTTCGCGGCATGGCGGGCGCGGCGCAGGGGATGGACCGGGCGCAGGCCGATTACATGGGCATGCTCGCCACGGTAATGAACGCATTGGCGATGCAGAGCGCGCTCGAGCAACTGGGCGTCCACACGCGCGTGCAGTCGGCCATCCAGATGGACCAGGTGTGCGAGCCGGTGATCCGTCGCCGGGCGGAACGGCATCTTGAGAAGGGCCGCATCGTCATCTTCGCCGCGGGCGTTGGCGCACCATATTTCACCACCGATTCCGGCGCGGCGCTGCGCGCTGCCGAAATGCGATGCGACGCGCTGCTCAAGGGTACGAGCGTGGACGGGGTCTATGACGCCGATCCGAAGCGCAACCCGGACGCAAAGCGTTTCGATACCGTCAGTTACGACAAGGTGCTGGCAGACAATCTGAAGGTTATGGATGCCTCCGCCGTGGCGCTATGCCGCGATAACGACATCCCGCTCGTGGTCTTCTCGATCCGCGAAAAGGGCAATGTCGCGCGCGTGCTGGCGGGCGAGGGCGTGCAGACGATAGTGAGGAAGGATCAGTAAGCCATGAAGTATGAAAAGGCCGATGTGGAGCGCCGCATGGATGGCGCGGTGGAAAGCCTGAAGAGCGATCTGTCCGGTCTGCGCACCGGGCGCGCGAATACGGCGCTGCTCGATCCTGTGGTGGCGGAAGTCTATGGCTCCATGATGCCGCTTAGCCAGGTCGCCACGGTCTCCGCGCCTGAGCCGCGCATGCTGAGCGTGCAGGTGTGGGACAAGGCCAATGTCAGCGCGGTGGAGAAGGGAATTTCGAAGGCCAATCTCGGCCTGAATCCGATGACCGACGGGCAGACCATCCGCCTGCCCATGCCCGACCTCAATGAAGAGCGCCGCAAGGAGTTGGCCAAGCTGGCGGGCGAATATGGCGAGAAGGCCAAGATCGCCATTCGCAATGTCCGCCGCGATGCGAACGAATCGCTCAAGGAAGACGAGAAGAAGAAGGAAATTTCCGAGGACGATCGCAAGCGGCTTGAGGACGAGGTCCAGAAGATGACCGACGCGCATGTCGCCGACACCGATACCGCGGTGGAAAAGAAGGTCCAGGAGATCATGACGCAGTAAGCCCTGCGGGAAGTCTTCGATGTCGCAGCCCAATTATCCTCGCCATGTCGCCATCATCATGGATGGCAATGGTCGCTGGGCGAAGAAGCGCGGTCTGCCGCGCGCGCTCGGCCACAAGCAGGGCGGTGAAGCGGTGCGCCGCATCGTGGAGGCAGCGGGCGATCTGGGGCTGGAATGCCTGACGCTTTATGCTTTCAGCAGCGAAAACTGGAAGCGCGAGCAGGAGGAAATTTCCGACCTGATGAACCTGATGCGACGCTTCATCGCGAAGCATCTTGACGAATTCATCGCCAATCGCATTTGCTTGCAAATTATTGGCGATTACAAGGCGTTCGAGCCGGATATTGTTGCAAAGCTCGAAGACGCGCTGGAGCGCACCAAGGACGGCGAGCGTACGCTGGCGGTCGCACTCAATTACGGCGCGCAGCAGGAGATCGCGCGGGCGGCTCTGAAAGCGTCCGAGGAGGGGTCGATCGATGCCAAGAGCATCGAGCGGCACCTTTTTACTGCCGACCTGCCGCCACTCGACCTGCTGATCCGCACCAGCGGCGAGGTGCGCCTGTCCAACTTCCTGCTGTGGCAATCGGCCTATGCCGAAATGCTCTTCGTCGACACGCTGTGGCCTGATTTCGGTCCGGAAGAACTTCGCGCCGCCTGTGACGAGTTTGCCAACCGGGAGCGCCGCTATGGAGGACGTTGACGACCTCTCGCCCGAACGCCGCCGCGACCGGATAAAGGCCTTTGCCAAGAAGGCCGTCACCGTCCCGTTGTCCGTCCGCACCAGCGACTTGCCCAAGCGCGCGGCAAGCGGGCTGGTGATGATGCTGGTGGCTGGCGGAGCGCTTTGGGCGGGTGGTTTTGTGCGCGATGCCTTCTTCCTCATCGTCGGCCTCGCCTGCATCTTTGAGATGGCGCGGCTGGTGCTGCGCGCGACGAAACGACCCTACGCCCGCTTCATCGGTGTCACCGCGGGTTTCGCCTACATCGGCTATGCCACCTGGCTGCTGATGCAGATCGATGCGGTCGAGATGCTGATCCTGCTGATCGGCGTGGTGATCTGCGTCGATACCTTTGCCTATTTCTTCGGTCGTACGATCGGCGGCCCGAAGATCGCGCCGCGCATCAGTCCGTCGAAAACCTGGGCGGGATTGCTGGGCGGAGCGGTGGGGGCGACGACGGCAATCGCCCTCTATTTCGCACTGGGCGAGGGGCTTTTCGGTGGCGATCTGGCCTATCTGATCCTCGGCGGAACGCTGCTCGCCGTGGTGGCGCAGTCGGGCGATTTTCTCGAAAGCTGGATGAAGCGGAAGGCGGGCATGAAGGATTCGTCCAACCTCATTCCCGGCCATGGTGGTATCTTCGACCGTATCGACGGGCTCGTCCCGGTGGTTATTCTGGTCGGGACGTTTCTGCTGCTGTATCGTCCTCACTGGATCGCATGACGACATGACCCGCACCATTTCCATATTCGGCGCGACCGGCTCCATCGGGGACTCCACGCTCGACCTGATCCGCTCGGACCGGGAGAGCTGGAATGTGGTGGCGTTGAGCGCGAATTGCTCGGCGGAAAAGCTGGCGCAGCTGGCGCGCGAATTCGACGCGAAGCTTGCGGTGGTGGGCGACGAGAATTGCCTGCCCGAGCTGCGCGAACATCTCTCCGGCTCCGGCATAGAAGCGACCGGCGGTGCCGAGGCACTTGTCGAGGCGGCATCGCGCCCCGTCGACATGACCGTCGCCGCCATCGTCGGCTGTGCGGGCCTCGCGCCCACAATGGCGGCGATCGAGCAAGGCAACACCGTCGCGCTTGCCAACAAGGAAGCGCTCGTGAGCGCGGGCGACGTCATGACGGCAAAGGTCGCCGAGCATGGCACGACCCTGCTGCCGGTCGATAGCGAGCACAATGCGATCTTCCAGTGCCTGCAGGGCAATGACGTTGCAGATGTGCGCTGGATCACGCTGACGGCCAGCGGCGGGCCCTTGCGGGAGAGATCGCTCGACGAACTGGCCGCCGTCACCCCCGAACAGGCCGTTGCCCACCCCAATTGGGACATGGGCGCGAAGATCAGCGTCGATTCCGCCACCATGTTTAACAAGGGGCTGGAATTCATCGAGGCGCATCACCTCTTCCCGGTCGGCCTCGATCGCCTGCGGATCGTCGTCCACCCGCAAAGTGTTATTCATTCGATGGTGGAATATCGCGACGGATCGACACTGGCCCAGCTGGGGCCGAGCGACATGCGTGTGCCGATCGCGTCCACGCTGGCGCATCCGCGGCGGATGGATACGCAGTGCGAACCGCTCGACCTCGCAAAGATCGGCGAGCTCACCTTCTTTGCACCCGATGAAGAGCGCTTTCCTGCGACGAAACTGGCGCGAGAGGCCGCACATGCCGGGGGCGGAGCGCCTGCCGTACTGAACGCCGCGAACGAGGTGGCGGTGGCCGCTTTCCTGGACGGTCAGATCAGGTTCACGCAAATTTCGGCAATAGTGGCTAGAACTCTCGACAATTACGCGCCCGCAGCGCCGCAATCGCTCGACGACGTCCTCGCCGTCGATACCGAAGCGCGCCGCCATGCGAGCGCCATGCTGGAGCCTGCCTGACTTGGAAATTCAAAGCCTGCCTTTCTGGATGTACATCGTCGGTTTCCTGGCGATGCTCGGGCCGCTCGTCGTCCTGCACGAGCTCGGTCACTACCTTGTCGGGCGCTGGTTCGGCGTCGGGGCGGAGGCCTTTTCGGTCGGTTTCGGCAAGGAGCTGGCGGGCTACACGGACAGCCGCGGCACGCGCTGGAAACTCTCCGCGCTGCCATTCGGCGGATATGTGCAGTTCCAGGGAGACATGAACCCCGCCAGCCAGCCCGACCCGGACAAGCCTGGCCGCGCCGGCGATTTCCAGCACGCCACGCTCTGGCAGAAAACGCTGATCGTCGCTGCCGGGCCGATCATGAATTTCCTCGTCGCCATCGCGATCCTCGCCAGCTTCAACTTCGCCTATGGCCGATCGGTCACGCCGCCAGTGGTGGAAGTCGTGGTGGAGGAAGGTGCCGCCGCCCAGGCCGGTATCGAGGTGGGCGACCGCATCGTGTCCATCGACGGGGCGCCGGTCGAGGATTTCAGCGATGTCGCAGGGCTGGTCGCACCCTATCCGAATGAAGAAATCGACATTGCTCTGGAGCGCGGCAGTCGGCAACTGAGCATCCCCGTTACCATCGCATCGATGGAAGAGGCCGATCGTTTCGGCAACACATTCCAGGTCGGCCGGATCGGCATCGGTTCGCAGACGCGCGAGTTCGTGCCTGTCGGCCCCGTGGAATCCGTCGGCCTTGCCGTGCGCCAGACCGGCCAAATCCTCGACATGATGGTGACCGGTATCTGGCAGATCATCAGCGGTCGCCGCTCCGTGGAAGAGCTCGGCGGACCCATCACCATCGCCAAGTTTTCGGGCGAACAATTGAGCCTTGGGTGGCAGTCTTTCGCCACCTTCGCCGCCCTTATCTCAATTAACTTGGCATTCATTAACCTCCTGCCAATCCCGGCCCTCGACGGTGGGCATCTGGCGTTTTACGCGGTCGAAGCAGTCCGCCGCAAACCAGCCAGCGCTCGCAGTCAGGAACTCGCGTTCCGCACCGGCATGGCCATCGTGCTTGCGCTGATGCTGTTCGTGACGGTGATCGATATCGCCAAGCTGTCCTTCTGACGGCGCTCTGGCGGGGAAAAGGAAGGCACTTCAGCGCGAAAACCGGCATGGTCGCTTGATTGCCTAGGCGGCATCGGGCAAGGGCGCGTCTTCGCTCTGCAGACCATTCGGCATTACCGGAAAATGCGGCCCCGAACGGGATCGGGCCGAGAGGTCGCACTACCGGAGCGCTGACGTCGATAAGAGTGGACGGATAATGGGTTCCAGAACCAGAGTACTTGCTGCACCTCGCTACGCCGCCGCCCTGCTGGGCTGCACCGCGCTAGCGGGCCTTCCCTTGAACGCTGCCGCGCAGGACGAAGAGGCGCAGCCACAGGCGGAAGAAACCCTCGAAGCTGCCGCCGAGGATGCGGCGCAGGACGTCCAGACTGCCGCGCCCGTCCAGCAGGCGCAGGACCAGCTGATCCGTGCGATCAGCGTTTCGGGCGCGCAGCGGCTCGAACCGGAAACCATCGTCAGCTATATCCAGCTGCGCCCGGGCGATATCTACACTGCCGCCGCAGCGGACCAGGCGCTGATCGACCTTTTCAATACAGAGCTCTTTGCTGACTCCGCGATCGCTTTCAACGAAACGACCGGAATCATGACCATCACGGTCGAGGAAAACCCGATCATCAACCGGATCATCCTGGAGGGCAATCGCCGCGTCGACAACGAGAAGATCATTCCGGAGATCAATCTCGCCCCGCGCCAGATCTTCACGCGCAGCCGAGTGCGTGCCGACGTTGCGCGCATCATCGAGCTGTACAAGCGCCAGGGCCGCTTTGCCGCCACGGTCGAGCCGCAGATGGTCATGCTGGACCAGAACCGCGTCGACGTCATCTTCGAGATTTCGGAAGGTCCGAAATCGAAGGTTCGCCAGATCAACATCATCGGCAACGAGGTCTTTTCCGATGGCGACCTGAAGGACGAGATGATCACCCGCGAGGATAGCATCTTCGCGCTGTTCAGCTCCAACACCAGCTACGACCCGGACCGGATGGCGTATGACCAGCAGCTGCTGCGCCAGTTCTACCTGACCGAAGGCTATTCCGACTTCCGCGTCGTGTCCGCCGTGGCCGAGCTGACGCCCGACCGCCGCGACTTCATCATCACCTACGTCGTGGAAGAGGGCGAGCGGTATCGCTGGGGCGATGTCGAAGTCGTCAGCCAGCTGCGCGATTTTTCCAGCGAAGCGCTGACCGCCGGCCTGCGTATCGAGCAGGGCGACTGGTACAATGCCGAGCTGGTCGACGACACGGTAGAAGGTTTGACGGAGACCGCGGGTGCCTTCGGCTATGCCTTCGCCGATGTGCGCCCGCGCATCGTCCGCAACCCCGAAACCCGCACGATGGATGTGACCTTCACCGTCGGCGCCGCGCCCCGCGTCTATGTCGAAGCGATCGAAGTCAACGGCAACACGCTGACGCAGGACAAGGTGATCCGCCGCGAATTCCGTATCGCGGAAGGCGACGCCTTCTCCAGCCTGCAGGTCCGCCGCTCCACAGCGCGCATCAACTCGCTGGGCTATTTTCAGGAGAATTTCGAAGTCCAGCAGGTCGAAGGCTCCGCGCCCGATCGCATCATCCTGCAGGCAAACGTGCAGGAAGAGCCGACCGGCGAGCTGTCGCTGTCGGCCGGTTTCTCCAGCCTCGAAAGCTTCATTTTCAACGGCTCGATCCGGCAGAACAATTTCCGCGGCCGCGGTCAGACGGTAGGCCTGGGCGTGAACTATTCGCGCTTCTCGCGCTCGGCCAATATCAGCTTCACCGAACCCAAAGTGTTCGACCGCGACATCGCGCTCGGCTTCGACATCTACCGGCAGGATTTCAACAACGGTTATTTTGACCGCGACCAGGCAACATACGAGCAGACGACCACCGGCTTCGGCCTGCGCGTCGGCGTGCCGCTCACCGAATATATCAGCCTGCTGGGCCGCTACACGCTGAACTACCAGGAAATCACGATCGACGAGAACCAGTTCTTCGCCGATTTTGATGGTGACGGGGTTGCGCAATGCGAACCGCTGCTGGCGGGGCGCTATCTCTGTGACGCGCTGGGGGACCGACTGCAGTCGATCCTGGGCGCGACGCTCAGCTTCAACAATCTCAACAGCCGCTTGCGCCCGACGCGTGGCACCGTGGCCACCGGCACACTGCGCTTCGCCGGTGTAGGCGGGGACACCCAATATGTCAGCGCGACGGCCAATGCGGCGCGTTACTGGGACCTAGGCTCCGGCTTCATCGGTTCGCTCTCGCTCGAGGGCGGGTACATCTATGGCTGGGGCGATGACGATGTGCTGCTGACGGATCGCTTCTTCCTCGGCGAAGGGCAGATCCGCGGCTTCGACATTCGCGGCGTGGGCCCGCGCGTGGTGCGCCGCTTCTATGTCGATGCCAACGCCGACGGCACGCTGACCGATGATGAGCTGCTCGACCTCGACAATGAGCGCAATTCGGACGATGCGCTGGGCGGCAACGCCTATTATCTCGCCAGTGCGGAGATCGAAATACCGCTCGGCTCCGGCGCGCGCGAACTTGGCCTGCGGCCGTCCATTTTCGTCGATGTCGGCTCCGTCTTCGACGTGGCGACGCCGGACCTGACCCAGAGCCCGCTGCCTACCGGCCTGTTCATCGCCCAGCGCGACGGAGAGGGAAATCCCCTGTTCACCCAGTTTGTGCGAGGGCCGGACGGCACGGTCGTCGACAGGATCCTGACGACGAGCCCGATCGGTCCCGATGGACTGAACAACGCACCGGTCGGCACCCAGCTGCCGCCGTTCACCGAGGAATTCCTCGGCAATACCGCGACCCCGCGCGTCACAGTCGGCATCGGGGTCAACTGGAACTCACCCTTCGGTCCGTTCCGGATCGACATCGCCCACGCTCTGCTGAAAGAGCGCGGCGACGAAACCAAACTTTTCTCCTTCAATGTAGGAACGCAATTCTGATGAAGTATCTTGTCAAGCCGGCGCTCGCCGCCGCTCTCGCGACCACCGCCATCGCTGCTCCTGCCGCGGCGCAGGTCAACGGCATGGCCACGGTGGATCTGCCCTCTGCCGTCGCGCAGACGCAGGCGTTCCAGAACGGCTATCAGCAGATCGGCCAGCAGTATCAGGCTCAGCGCACCACGATCGAGCAGCGCGCGCAGCAGCGCCAGCAGCTGGTTCGCAGCTTCGACAGCAACAATGACGGGCAGCTCGACCAGGCCGAAAGTGCCGCAGCGCAGGATCCGAACAACGCCACCGTGCGCCAGATCCAGGCCATCGACCAGGAGCTTGCTCAGTTGCAGCAGCCGATCGACCGCGCGCGCGTCTATGTCGTGCAGCAGATCGCGCAGCAATATTCCGCCGCCCTGCAGCAGGTCGTGAGCGAGCGCGGCATCCAGTTCGTGATCAGCCCCGATGCGGTGGTTTACGCCAATCCCGCCGCTGATGTGACCCAGCTTGTCACCGCGCAGCTCAACACGCGTGTTCCCGCCGCCACCATCACGCCGCCCGCCGACTGGCAGCCGAGCCAGGCCGCTGTCGGCCTGTTCCAGCAGCTGCAGCAATTGCTGACCTATGCTGCCATCCAGCAGCAGAACGCGGCACAGCAGCAGCCCGCTGCCACCGGCGGTCGCTAAGCACGAGACGTGGGGGCAGGGCCATGAGCGAAACGTACGATATTCCGCGCATCCTCAAGGCCCTGCCGCATCGCTATCCCATGCTGCTGGTCGACCGTGTTACGGATCTGGCCAAGGGCGAAAGCATCAGCGCGATCAAGGCGGTGTCTTTCAACGAGGATTATTTCCAGGGCCATTTTCCAGGCCGACCGATCATGCCCGGCGTGCTTCAGATCGAAGCGCTGGCGCAGGCCGCCGGCATTCTCGGCATCGAGACGCTGGACCTCTCCGATAGCGGCCAGCTCGTCTATTTCATGGCGATCGAGAACGCCAAGTTCCGCGCCATGGTGGAGCCC
This sequence comes from Aurantiacibacter aquimixticola, assembly GCF_003605475.1. Lineage (NCBI taxonomy): Bacteria > Pseudomonadati > Pseudomonadota > Alphaproteobacteria > Sphingomonadales > Erythrobacteraceae > Aurantiacibacter > Aurantiacibacter aquimixticola. Next base: position 445,485 of record NZ_RAHX01000001.1, read on the forward strand.
GGGTGCCTGCTCAAGCTGGATGTGACGTTCACCCAGCAGCGCAAGCGTATCTGCAAGTTCCACGGCGAAGCGAGCGTAGACGGCAAGGTGACCTGCGACGTCGATTTTACCGCGATGGTGGCGGACAGTTAGTCCTGCGAAGTCGCATCCGCGGCTCCGCAAATCAGATATTGCAAAAACCCCGCGACGCCTCTATCCGCGCGCTTTCTTCCGAACATTGCAAGACCGGTCGGAACCGGTTCTACGCAGCAAAGGACTTTGCCATGAAGGCCGATACGCATCCCGAATATCACATGATCACGGTCAAGATGACCGATGGCACCGAATTCCAGACCCGCAGTACATGGGGCAAGGAAGGCGATACCATGAACCTGGAAATCGATCCGACCAGCCACCCGGCTTGGACTGGCGGCCCGCAGCGCCTGCAGGATGGCGGCCGCGTGGCCCAGTTCAACAAGCGTTTCGGCGGTCTGAGCCTCAAGAAGAAGGGCTGACACGCTCCTTCACGAAGACAGTAAAGGGCGGTCCTGCGGGGTCGCCCTTTTTCTTTTGGCTATCCCCAAACCCCTTCGCGATACCATTTCGTGATCACGTATTTCACGCCCTTGCGCACCTTCATGCCGTGATGGAGCGTGGCGGGGTTGAGTGAGCCGTCGTCCCGGCGATTGTCCCAGCACACCAGCTTGCCCGCCTCCGGCTGGAACGTCTTTTTCACCACCTTGAACCGCGTTGCGCCGCCCGCGTCGACTTCGTTGAGATAGATCATGAAGGTCCAGGTGCGGTTGCCCGCTGTCCCGCAATAGCGTTCGAAATCGGCGCCATTCGGCTCGAAGAAGTCGGTATGCGCCTTGAACTCCTGCCCTTCGGCATAGCGCTGGCCCTGCACCGGTTCGCCGTGTGCGGGATCGATAGCGTTCAATGCAATCAGAAGCCGCTCCAGCTCCTGAACGGCAGGCTCGTTCCCGTCGAGATCGCAGGTTTCGCTGGTGCGGAAATAGCTGTCGCCATTGGCGTCGGCGATGGTCGAGGGTCTGCGATCCTTGTCGATCAGCGCGATCAGTTCGGCGCACAGCTCCGCCGAGAGAAAATTCGCGCACGAAAGTAGCGTGACGCGCGGGCTGGGCACTTGCCGCATTCCGGCATGGCGCAGCAGGTATTCGGCGCTGGTGTCTCCGGATGGCGCAGGGAGATTCGACATGACGTCGGGGTAGCGCCCACGCTGCTCTGAGAAAAGAGGCGCGCAACAATCTTGCAAGGGGACCGCCGCTCGCCACTTTTTACTTTGCCTGCCGCGCCGATTGTGCAACAGGCCAGCGCCCGCGCCGCAAGCCGCTTGACCGGTGGGCGCAGGTCCGTAAATGCCGCGCATCTCATGATGCGTTGCGCATGTGTGGCGATCGTAGCTCAGTTGGTTAGAGCGCCGGTTTGTGGTACCGGAGGTCGGGGGTTCGAGACCCCTCGATCGCCCCATTTCTCCCGCATCGCAGTGAATTAGACCCGAACTGTACAGGGATCCGCGATGCCCGCTTTCTGGACCGAAGCCGATTGGGACGATCATGAAATGGTCGAGGTCGTGCACGATCGCGACTCCGGCCTGACGGCGATCATCGCGCTGCATTCCACCCATCTCGGCCCCGGCGCTGGCGGCACGCGGTTCTGGCACTATGCCACGCCCGAAAACGCCATGCGCGATGCGCTGCGCCTCTCGCGCGGGATGAGCTTCAAGAACGCGATGGCCGGCCTGCCCATGGGCGGTGGCAAGGCGGTTGTCCTGCTCGACGAAAACCGCCGCAAGACGCCGGACATGCTTGCGGCTTTCGGTGATGCGGTAGAGGCTCTTGGTGGCCAATATGTCACCGCAGAGGATGTCGGCGCGAGCGAGGCCGACATGGTCGCCATATCCAAGCGCACAACGCATGTGTGCGGCCTTCCCGCGGATGAGGGCGATGCTGGCGGCGATCCCGGCCCGTTCACGGCAATGGGCATCTTTCACGGCATCAAGGCGGCCGTCGCGCACAAGCTGGAGAAGGACAGCGTCGAGGGCGTCCGCGTCGCCCTGCAGGGTTGCGGCTCGGTCGGCGGCGGTGTTGCGCGCTTGCTTGCCAAGGAAGGCGCGCAGTTGGTCGTCTCCGATATCCATCACGACCGCGCAGAAGAGCTCGCCCGCGAAATCGGCGGCGAGGCCGTCTCCGCCGAGGCGATCATGGGCGTCGAGTGCGAAGTCTTCAGCCCCAACGCGCTGGGCGCGATTCTGGACGACGAGGGCATCGCCCGGCTCGATTGCCGGATCGTGGCGGGCGGGGCGAACAACCAGCTCGCACGTCCGGAACATGGGCGTCAGCTGCACGAGCGCGGCATTCTCTACGCGCCCGATTACGTCATCAATGCGGGCGGCATCATCAATGTCAGCATGGAATATCTGTGCCGCCAGCATGGCGAGCCCTGCGACATAAACGAAGTCCGCAAGCGCATCGCGCAGATCCCCGGACGGCTCGAGGCCGTGTGGCAGGAAAGCGATGCGGGCGGGCGCCCCTCGAACGAAGTCGCGGACGCAATGGCGATGGAACTGATCGGCCGCGGCTAAGCCCCTCGAGCACAGCGGCGCGATCTGGCACCGATTTGTGCCCTAGATCTCTACCTGGCTGCCCAGCTCGACCACGCGATTGGTCGGCAGCTGGAAGAATTCCATCGGCGTTGCCGCGTTGCGCATCATCCAGGCGAACAGTTTTTCCCGCCACACCGCCATGCCCGGCTTTTCCGCCGTGAGCAGGGTCTGCCGGCTTAGGAAGAAGCTGGTCTTCATCATGTCGAACGGGCCGCCGCACATTTCCTTGCGCTGCAGCGCTGCGGGGACGTCGGTTTCCTGCATGAAGCCATAATGCAGGATGACTCGGAAGAATCCGTCACCCAATTCCATGATCTCGCAGCGATTTTCCTCTTCGACATAGGGCACTTCGGCAATCTGCACCGTCAGAACGACGATCCGCTCGTGCAGCACTTTATTGTGCTTGATATTGTGGAGCAGCGCCGATGGCGTGCCGCTGCTTCCGGAATTCATGAAGATCGCGGTGCCGGGCACGCGGGCCGTGCTGGTGCGCGCCGACTTGGCAAAGATGTCGAGTGGAAGCCCCATCTCCGTCATACGGGCGCGCATGAGTTTGCGGCCCTTTGACCATGTGGTGAGGATGGTGAAAGCGACCGCCCCGACGAGCAGCGGGAACCAGCCGCCGTCGGGCACTTTGGTCAGGTTCGCCGCGAAATATGCCCCGTCGACGATCAGGAACACGAGTACCACCGGAATGGCGATCCATTTCGGCCATTTCCACACGCCGATGAACAGCACCGCCATTAGCAGCGTATCGATGGTGACGGCGCCCGTCACGGCGATGCCGTAGGCGCTGGCGAGGTTGGAGGAATTTTGGAAGGTCAGCACCAGCAGGATGACCGCCACCATAAGTGCCCAGTTCACCACCGGAATATAGATCTGGCCGGAATGCTCGTCCGACGTATGGCGGATGGAAAGACGCGGAACGAAGCCCAGCTGGATTGCCTGGTGCGTGATGCTGAACGCGCCGCTGATGACCGCCTGGCTGGCGATGAACGTGGCGCATGTGGCGAGGATCACGAGCGGCAGGCGATAAGTTTCGTCCGCCATGAAGAAGAACGGATTGAGGATTGCCTCTTCCGCCGCCGCATCGGGCAGGCCGAGGATCATCGCGCCCTGTCCGAAATAGTTGAGCAGCAGGCAGGGCATGACGAAGCCGAACCAGGAGAGTTTCATCGGACCGCGCCCGAAATGGCCCATGTCCGAATAGAGCGCCTCGGCCCCCGTCACCGCCAGCACGACCGAGCCAAGCGCGAGGAAGGCGAACCACTTGTCCGTGATGAAGAACTGCACCGCGTACCACGGGTTCAGCGCCCACAGGATTTCCGGCGTGCCGAAGATCTGAATGGCCCCCAGCACCGCGATTACCGAGAAATAGATCATCATGACCGGCGCGAACAGTGCGCCGACTTTCTCCGTACCGCGCTGCTGCAGCACGAAGAGGCACACCAGCAGGACGAGCGCGATCGGGATGACGTAGCCGTCCAGCGCCGGATCGACCACGGCCAAGCCTTCCACCGCGGACAGCACCGAGATGGCAGGCGTGATCATGCTGTCGCCGTAGAAAAGCGCCGTCGCGGCCACGCCCAGCAACACGACGAGCCAGCCGTAACTGGTCTTGCCGATATTGCGCGAAAGCAGCGCGACTAGGGCGAGGCTGCCGCCTTGCCCGTTATTGTCCGCCCGCATCAGGATGGTGACATACTGGATCGCCACCACCAGCGTCATCGACCAGAAGATCAGGCTGACAACGCCGAGAATGTGCAGATTGTCGATCGGCAGGCTGTGCGCACCGCGGAAGGTCTCGCGAAAAGCGTAGAGCGGGCTGGTGCCGATATCGCCGAAGACGATGCCGATGGCACCTGCCGCCAGCTTCAGCTTGGCAGAGTCCCGGTCCTTTTCGGCTGCGTTCATGCGGGTTTACGACTCATGTTTCCGCGCCACGAGGGCGAGCCGCGCGCGATAGCAGCGCGGCGAGGGCGGAGCAACATTGTGCGGCGCACAAGCAGATTCACTGAGATGCGGCTTCGGCTGGCGCTTGCGAGGCGGCGTCGAGCAGCGCGTCGAGCCGCCGGAGTCGAAATTCGAGCCCGTCGCGACCCACGGCATCCTCGGGCGCATTGCGGAGCGCTTCCGCCCACACGGCCTGCGCTTCCCGGAAACGTCCCTGTCGGATCATCGATGCGCCGATGAAATAGGCGGGCGCCGGATTTCCGGGCGCGATGGCGGCGGCCTGGCGATAGGCATAGAGCGCGGGCGGCGTGATCGCGCCATCGGCATGATCGACCAGCGCATTGCCGAGCGCGACCCACGCTTCGAAATCCCAAGGGTTCTGCTTGGTGATGCCGGTAAGCAAGGCGGCGGCTTCGGCGCTTCGCCCCCGGCGGGCCATTGCATCGGCGGGAAACATCAGGTCCGCGCGGCTCTGCAAGGGCTCGCCGATAAATTCGCGGCGCTGCGCCGCCACGTCGAGATCGCCCGCCGACACATCGCGCTGCGCGGATTTCGGCGCGGCGGGGATGTTCGGGCTGGCCTGCCAGGCATAGCCCGCAAGACCGAGCGCCAGCACCATCGCCATGCTGGTCCACATCCGCTTGTCGAGCCGCCATGCGGCAAGGGCAAATGCTGCGAGGGCGAGCGCGATCGCGGCGACCCAGGTCACGCGCGGCGCGCTCCGATACGTCGCCACAGCAGGGCGGCGGCCAGCAGAGCCAGCAACGCCGGAATGGCGAAAAGCGGCCATGTCGATGCGCTGACCTGCGGTTCGTAGCTGATATAGTCGCCATAACGGCTGACCAGCCACGCGCGCACTTCGTCCGGCGATTGCCCTGCGGCGATGCGCGTGCGGACCTGATGGCGCATGTCCCCCGCCATCGCCGCATCGCTATCGGCGATGGACTGGCTCTGGCAGGTGAGGCAGCGCAGCTCGTGCATCAATTCCCGCGCGGCCTGCTCCTGCGCTGGATCGTCGAGCTGCTGATAGGCGTAGGGCGCCGGCGGCAACGTGCCTTGCGCGGCCAGGGGCGTGCCGCTTAGGGCGAGAACGGCCGCCAATAATGGGGCGCAAAGCCTCATTCCCCGGCCTTTCGCAATTCTTCCAGCAGCATCGGAACATCGTCGGCGCGAATGTCGCCGATGTGCTGGTAGGTAATCGTCCCGTCGCCTGCGACCACGAAGGTTTCGGGCACGCCCGAGGATCCCAGCGCAAGCTGCACTTCGGAAATCTCGTCACTGCCGATGCGGGTGAAGGGGTTGCCATGCTGTTGGAGAAAGCGGTTCACATCCTCGGGCCGGTCGCGGATCGCCACCGCCACGATCTGCGCGCCCTGTTGCTCGAGCTGGTCGAGATAGGGCGCTTCGGCGGCGCAGGGGACGCACCAGCTGGCGAAGATATTGAGCAGCTTGGGCGTTCCGTCCGCGAGATTGGCGCTGGAGAGGCCGGGCCGCGCCTCGACGATGGGTGGAAGCGCGAATGTTGGCATTTGCTGGCCCACGAGCGCACTTTTCACGAAGTCGTTCTTCGGCTGCTGCAACTGATAGGCGAGCAGACCGAACAGTAGCCCGGCAAGAGCCACGGCGATCCACAGGATGATGCGAACCCGTTTCACAGCGCGTAGGCCCCCGCACCGTCCGTCATCCGGGTATGGGAGATCTTGCGACGGCGCTGGCGTGTGTCGCCGATCATGCGACCAAGGAGTGATATCGCGCCGCCCAGCGCTATCAGCAATCCGCCATACCAGATGAAGGTGACGAAGGGTTTCCACCACAGTCTGAGCTGCCAGCGCCCATCCTGCACCTCGTTCCCGATGGCGGCGTATAGCTGTCCGTTCCACCGTGTGACGAGCGCGACCTCCGACGTTTCCATCTGGGGGGTCCAGAAATTGCGCTGCTGGGGCTGTGCCGTTTCGGCAGGCCCGCCGCGATAAGCGAGTGTCAGATCGGCCTCCATCGCCGTCCAGTTCGGCCCGGCAATCGGGCGAATGGTGTCGAGCGTTCCGCTCCACGGGCCGACGCTCACCGCATCTCCGGGCGCGGCGGCGACGAGCCGTTCTTCCTGGAAAGCGCTGTCAGCCGCCATACCGAAAAGGGACACGGCGATGCCGAAATGGGCGATGCACATACCCCAGACGGTAAGCGGCACGCGGCGCACCTTTCTCCCGAAAAGCGGCAGGAAACTGGCGATGGCGACACCCGCAGCAAGCGCCATGCCGAGCAGCGGCAAAATGCCCGTGTCGCCTAGAATGGCAACGCGGATCAGGACGGTGATCACGATGGCCGCGATCAGCGCGACCGGTTTGATAAGGCGCGAGGGGTCATCGCCGCGCCATCGCAGCAGCGGGCCGACCATCAGCACGAGCAGCATCGGCAGGAAGAACACCGCGCTCACCGGGTCGAAATAGGGCGGACCGACCGACACGCGCACGCCGAAAGCCTCTGTGAAAAGCGGGTAGAGCGTGCCGAGCAGCACGATGCCGAGTATGGCGGAAAGGCCGATATTGTTGATAACCAGCGCGCCTTCGCGGCTCAGCGCCTTGAACCGCTTGCCCTCCGCAATCGTCCCGGCGCGCAGGGCGAACAGCATCAGCGCGCCGCCGATATAAAGGACGAGAAGCGCCAAAATGAAGCTGCCACGCTCCGGATCGACGGCAAATGCGTGAACGCTGGTGAGGATGCCCGAGCGCACGAGGAAGGTGCCGAGCATGCTCATCGAGAAGGCGACGACGCCGAGCATCACAGTCCAAGTCCGCAAGGCGTCGCGGGCGGCGAGCACGCTCACCGAGTGCAACAGCGCCGTCGCGGCAAGCCACGGCATGAGCGAGGCGTTCTCGACCGGATCCCAGAACCACCAGCCGCCCCAGCCAAGCTCGTAATAGGCCCAGTATGAACCAGCGACGATGCCGACGGTGAGAAATATCCACGCCGCCAGCACCCAGGGACGCATGACGCGCGCAAAGGCGGGCGTGACCTGCCGCGTCAGCAACGCTGCAACGACGAAGCTGAAAGCGACCGACAGGCCGACATAGCCGACGTAAAGCGTGGGCGGATGGAAGGCGAGGCCGATATCCTGCAGCAGCGGATTAAGACCATTGCCCTCCGCCGGGATTTGCAGCAGCCGCTCGAACGGATTGGAGCTGAGCAACAGGAAGGCATAGAAGCCGAGCGCGACGAAGGCCTGTGCGCCGAGTGTCGCCATCAATGTGCGTTCCGGCAGGCGTCGCTCGACCAGCGCGATCAGGCCACCTGCCAGCGCCATTACAGTGACCCAGAGCAGCATCGAGCCTTCGTGATTGCCCCATGCGCCCGACAGTTTGAAAATGAAGGGTTTTTCCGAATGCGAATTGGTCGCGACCAGTTTTACGGACAGATCCGTCACTGCGAAGAGGTATAGCAGCGCAATGAACGAGACGCAGGCCAAGAGCGCTTGCAGCCACGCTGCCGGGCGCGCGAGTTCGGCAAGCGGCGAACCGTCCGCTCTTGCAGCGCTGAAGCCGGCAACGAGTTGCAGCACGGCGAGCGCCGTCGCCAGCCAGAGGGCGGCCAGGCCGAGCTCGGCCATCATTCGACCGTTTCCTGCACTTCCTCACGCATTTCCGCGGTGCTCATGCCTTCTAACTCGCGCGGCATGTAGTTCTCGTCATGCTTGGCGAGTAGTGTGTCGGCGACGAACACGCCCTGCGCGCCCATGCGCCCTTCCGCCACCACGCCCGATCCTTCGACGAAGAGATCGGGCAGGATGCCGGTATAAGTGACGGGTACGCGCGCCTCCCCATCATGGACGACGAAGGAAACGGTTATTCCATCCTCCTGTGGCGCGAGGGAGCCTTGCTCCACCATGCCGCCGAGGCGGATCGCCTGGCCGGGCGCGGGCGGATCTGCGGCGATGTCGGCGGGCACGTAAAAATAGCTCGCCGTGCCGCGCAGGGCATAGATGGCGAGCAGGGTCGCCCCGATAAGCGCAACCAGCGCGAGGCTGAGCAGCACGAGCCGCTGATGCTTTGGTTTGAGCGATGTGCTCACCGGCGCTTGGCCTCGTCCCGCCGCTTTTCGGCGCGGCGCATGGCGAGCCAGCTTTGCGCCATCAGCGCCAGCGTGCCGAGCACGGTCACGCCGTAAGCCGCGTAAACGAAGACCATCTGGTCCAGCGCTTCCCTCATCATGCCACCTCCGCCGTGCGCAATTCGGCCTGTTGCGCCTTGCGGCGCAAACGGGCCTCCGCCTGCGTTTCGGCGAGGATGGCGCGCATCCGGGCGAGCACCACGCCACCAAAAAGCAGCGAGAAACCGAGTGTCGCAGCCAGCAGGGGATAGAGATAGACCGCGTCAATCGCGCTCTCGCCAACGGTGATGCTGGGCGGCTGGTGGAGCGAATTCCACCACACGACCGAGCGATTGATGATCGGGATATTGATCGCGCCCACCAATCCGAAGATCGCGGCGATGCGGCTCGACTGCCCTTCTCGGGCGAGCGCGCCACTGAGCGCGATATAGCCGAGATAGAGGAAGAGCAGCACCAGCATGGACGTCAGCCGCCCGTCCCATACCCACCAGGTACCCCAGGTCGGTCGGCCCCAGATCGAGCCCGTGGCGAGGCAGATGGCCGTGAACACGGCACCCGGCACGGCGGCCGCGCGCGCGGCGATGGCTGCAAGCGGATGACGCCAGACAAGTTCGACAAGGCTCGCAATGGCGATCGCCGCCCAGCCGCCCATTCCCAGCCATGCGGTGGGCACGTGCACGAAGAGGATGCGCACCGTATCGCCCATCAGCCTGTCGGGCGGAACCTGGGAATAGCCCCACGCCAATGCGGCCCCCGTCACGGCTATACCGGCGACGAGAAGCAGCGGCGTCATCCATGACGCGATCCGCAGGAATCGGGCGGGATTGGCGTAAATGTGCATGTGAGAAAGCCTACCGGGGACATAGGCGCGAGAGGCCGCGCTAGCAAGCCGGTCTGAAAGTCCTAATGCTCTCGCTTTCCCGCTGTCAGCCCGGCGGTGGCATATCCTCCGCAGCTTCCTCCGCCTTGCTGTCGTCCACGGCGAGCCCATGCCGCATAAGCATCGGCACCTGCGTGAAGGTGAAGAGGAAGGTAAGCGGCAGGAACAGCCAGAGCTTCATGCCGAGCCACGTCTCGAAACTGACGGCGTAGATCAGCACCGTGTTGAGCGCGCCGAGAATGATGAAGAATACGCCCCAATTGCGGGACAGCTTCAGCCAGCCGGTATCGTCCAGCCCTTCGAACGCGGTTTCGAGCAGCACTTTCAGCAGCGATTTGCCGCGTGCGTAGCCGATAAGCAATGCGACCGCGAAGATCGCGTAAACGATGGTTGGCTTCCACTGGATGAAGCGTTCGTCTCGGAAGTAGATCGTCAGCGCGCCGAAGCCGACGATGAGCGCGGTCGACAGCATCAGCATCGGGCTGATCTTGCCCAACCGCAATTTGCTCACGATCAGTGCCGCAATAGCCGCGACGATGAATGCGCCCGTGCCGCGGATCACCGCCATGATCTCGCCCGCGGTGTCCCCTGCTTCGTCCGGCGAGTAATATTTGTAGACGAGAAAAAAGACGAGCAGCGGCCCGTAATCCACGGCGACATTCAGCCAGCCGGATTTGGGTTTGTCCTGCGCCATCAGGCCACCCCTGCAATCACACGCGCGACCAGATCGGGATCGAAGGGGCGCAGATCGTCCAGTTTCTCGCCGACGCCGATGGCGTGGATCGGCAGGCCGTACTGCTCCGCCGCAGCCACCAGCACGCCGCCACGCGCGGTTCCGTCTAGCTTGGTCATGATGAGGCCGGTCACGCCCGCCACCTCCTTGAAAATCTCGATCTGGGAGAGCGCATTCTGACCATTCGTCGCATCGAGCACCAGCACCACGTCATGCGGCGCTTCGGGATTGAGACGGCCGAGAACTTTTCGGATCTTCGCCAGCTCGTCCATCAGCTCGCGCTTGTTCTGCAGCCGCCCGGCGGTGTCCACCACCAGCGCGTCCGTGCCGATACCTGTCGCCTGTTTTACTGCGTCGAACACGATGCTGGCGGGATCGCCGCCTTCCGGGCCGGTGACGATCGGCGCGCCGATCCGTTCGGCCCAGATCTTCAGCTGGCCGATGGCGGCTGCGCGAAAGGTGTCTCCGGCCGCCAGCATCACCTCGTAATCGTCTTCCATCAGCCAGTGGCCGAGCTTGGCAATGGTCGTCGTCTTGCCGCTGCCGTTCACGCCGATGACCAGGATCACCTGCGGGCGCGGGAATGCAGTGACTTCGAGCGGCACGGCGACCGGGCGCAGGATCGCGGCGATCTCCTCCGCCACGGCTTCCTTCAATTCCCGCTCCGTTATGGTCAGGCCGAAGCGCATTTCCGCCAATTTTTCGCGGATGCGGGATGCGGCTGCCGGGCCGAGGTCGGACATGATCAGCGCGTCTTCGACGTCGTCGAGCGTCGCCGCGTCGAGCTTCGCCGTCCCGACGACGCCTGTCAGATTGTCGGACAAGCGATCCGACGTCTTGCGAAAGCCGCCGAGCAGTTTTTCGGACCAGCCGGTTTCGCTCACGTGAGAAGACCTTCCTTGAGTGTCGCGGGGGTGATGGACAGCACCGTGCCGGGCGCGGTGTCGGCGGGCAAGGCGACCCTTGCGAAGTTTTCCGCATAACCTTCGCCGCCGCGCTCGGCGAGGACGGTTTGCGGTGTGCCTATCAACTCGGTGAGCCAAGCCTCTCTTTGGTCTGCAACCTTCGCGCGAAGCTCGGCTGCGCGTTGAAGGATGACAGGCTTTTCGACCTGCGGCATCCGTGCGGCTGGCGTGCCGGGGCGCGGCGAATAGGGGAAGATGTGGCCGTGAACGACGGGAAGCTCGGCAATGATTGAGAGGTTATCCGCGTGGTGCGCGTCTGTCTCGGTGGGGAAACCGGCAATGATATCCGCACCCACCGTCAGGTCCGGGCGGCGAGCTTTCAGATCGTGGACCAGGCGGGTGGCGTCGGCGCGCGAATGGCGGCGCTTCATGCGTTTCAGGATCAGATCGTTGCCATGCTGCAGGCTGAGATGGAGATGCGGCATGACCCGGGGCGCTTCGGCGAAAAGCTCGAACAGCAGCGGGTCCAGTTCGGCACCGTCGATGGAAGACATGCGCAGGCGTTGCAGCTGCGGAAAGGCGTCCAGAATTGCTCTTACAAGGTGCCCGAGAGGGACGGTAGGGGACAGGTCTTGCCCCCATGACGTCACATCGACGCCGGTCAGCACCACTTCGGGTGCGCCCGCTTCCAGATGGCGCTCGACCTCCGCCAGCACTTGCGGGATCGTGAGTGAACGGCTTGCCCCGCGTCCCTGGGGGATGACACAGAAGGTGCAGGCGTGATCGCAGCCATTTTGCACGGCGATGAAAGCGCGGGTGTGCGTTTTCGGCGCGGGTGCGACGGCTTCGGGCACGTTCCAGCTGCGCGCGTCGAGTTTGGCCTGGTTAGGGACGAGGCCATCGACCTCTGGCATGGCGGTGAGCTGGGCGCGCTCGATATCGGCGGCGCATCCGGTGACGAGCAGCCGCGCATCGGGCCGGGCGCGGCGTGCGCGGCGGATGGCCTGGCGCGTCTGGCGCACCGCTTCCATCGTCACCGCGCAGCTATTGACGACCACGATGTCCTCCTGCGCCACGAGCGCGGCGATGCGTTCGCTTTCGGCGATGTTGAGGCGGCAGCCCAGCGATATGACTTCGGCGCTCACGCGTAGTCGCTCCATTCAAAGGAGCCGCGAAAGCTTTCCGTCGCCGGGCCGGACATGGTGATGCGCTCGTCCTCATCCCAGAGGATGGTTAGCGGGCCGCCCGGCAAGTGAACGGTGACTTCGCGCTCCGTCAGTCCGCGCCGCATGGCTGCGACCGCGGTGGCGCAGGCGCCCGTGCCACAGGCGCGGGTGAGGCCGGCGCCGCGTTCCCAGACACGAAGCCGAATGGTGGAGCGATTTTCGACCGTGGCGACATTGACGTTCACCCGCTCCGGGAAAAGCTCATCCTGCTCGATGATCGGGCCGAGCGTATCGAGCCGGGTCGCGTCGTTATCCTCGACAAAGAAGACCACATGCGGATTGCCGACATTCACCGCAGCGGGCTGCTCCAGCTCTTCCCAGCCGAGCGGCATGGTGAGCGTATCCATCGCGTAGGCGAGGGGGATCGCATCCCAGCCGAAGCGAGGCACGCCCATGTCGACAGAGCAGGCATCGCCATCGGGCCGCGTTTCGATGATCCCACCGGCGGTGGCGATGCGGGCGGGTTTGCCCAGCAACAAGCCGACGGCGCGCGAGGCGTTGCCGCAGGCCTCCACCTCGCCGCCATCCTGGTTGAATATACGCATGCGGCAGTCTGCCGCTTCGTCCGATTCGAGCAGGATCAACTGATCGCAGCCGATCCCCTCGCGCCGGTCCGCCAGTGCGCGCACCGCCGCATTGTCGAGCACGCCGGGAAGGGCGGTCTCCCGCGCATCGAGCACGATGAAATCGTTGCCGAGCCCATGCATCTTGACGAAGGAAACGCGCATGCGCGCCACCTAGGGGCGCGGGGCGACAAGGGCAATGGCCGGAACGCCGCTAGCCGGCGCGGCGGAGTTCTTCGAGAGCGTCCTTCCCGTCGGCGATATCGACGACGGAATTGGCCAGCAGATCCAGCTTCTCGAGGCGCGCGCGGGTGGCATAGGCATCCTCGGGCTGTCCGTAGAGATAGCCTTGGCCCTTGATATCGCCGAGACCGCGCAGCTTTTCCAGCACCGTGCCGTTCTCGATACCCTCTGCCGTGACCGGCAGCGAGAGGCCCTTGCCGAGCGAGACGATGGCGCGAACCAACTCTCCGCTCGCATCCTCGCTGGCGATCTCGCTCACGAAGCTGCGATCGATCTTCAGGCGATCGAAGGGGAGGGAACGAAGCTGCGAGAGGCTGGAATAGCCGGTGCCGAAATCGTCGAGGCTGATGCTGATGCCCTGGTTCTTCAAGCTGGCGATGATCGAGCGAACGGCGGCGATATTCTGGTGCAGGCAGCTTTCGGTGATTTCGATCTCCAGGCGGCGCGCCGGGAAGCCGGTTTCGACGAGCATGTGCAGGATCTTCTGCGCGAACCACGGATCGCGAAGCTGCACGGGTGAAATGTTCACGGAGAGCGTGATCGATTCGTGCCATTCGAGCGCATCGAGAAGCGCACGGCGGATCAGCGTTTCGGAGAGTGTGCCGATGACATCGATCTCTTCGGCGATCGGGATGAAGATGTCCGGGCTGACGAGACCGTATTTGGCCGAGCGCCAGCGCGCGAGCATTTCGAAGCCGACGATCTTGCCCGTCTCGAGATCGATCTGCTGTTCGTAATACGGCACGAACTCGTCCGCGCTCAGGCCTTCGCGGATGGCGGTTTCGAGTTCGTTGCGGAAACGCAGCTCGTCCTCCATTTGCGATTCGAACCAGAAATAGCGGTTACGTCCGCGCTTTTTCGCGTGATACATGGCGATATCGGCGCGGTGGATCAGGCGATCCGCGGTCATCAGCTTTTCGCCATCGCTGCCCGGTTCGGTATGCGACAGGCCGACCGACATGGTCGTCTCGACGCGGGTCTCGGCAATCTCGATTGGCGCGGAGACGGCGGAAATGAGAGTTTCCGTCAGCGTGTCGACCCGATTTCGCTCGTGATAATCGAAGGCGACCGCGCAGGCGAATTCGTCCCCGCCGATGCGCACCAGCAGGCCTTCGCTCGGCAGGCGCTTCACGATGCGCTCCGCAAGGATGGTAAGCACGCCGTCCCCGACGAGATGGCCGTTGAGATCGTTGATCTGCTTGAAATTGTCGAGATCGATGACGAGCACCGCCACTTCCTGCGCACGGGAGCGGGCATCGGCGATCAGCTCATTGATTGCATTCGGGCCGCTGCGGCGATTGAGGCAGCCTGTCAGCGGATCACGCTCGGCCAGCTCGCGCGCACGTTTCTCGGCACGTCGGCGCTCGATCACTTCGGCGTGGAGATCGTTATAGCGTCGCCAGCCGAATATCAGCAGCGCGATGTTGAGGAGGACGGCATTGGTCAACAACAGGTCCGGCGCATCGCCGATACCCATCCACAAGCGCACGACTTTCGGGATCAGTGCGCCGCCCGTGCCCATGAACAGGATGATCGCCGCAATGGCGATGCCAAGTGCGATCAGGTCATGGTCTGCCGAGCTCAATCGCTTGAGCGCCGTATCCTCATCCTGGGAAGCCGTCTCAGCCAATCTTCGAAATCCCCCGTGCCGTATGACAGACCGGCTATCGCTCCAGATAGTCAACTTTCGGTTAATTTGCCCGGACGGTCACCTGCCGCTAGGCGACCAGCGCAATCACAGGAGACCTCATGGCAAATCACTGGCTGATGAAATCGGAGCCATTCAAATATTCGTGGGACGATCTCGTCCGCGATGGAGAGACGATCTGGGACGGCGTTCGCAATCACCGGGCGGCGAACAATCTGCGCGCGATGGAGAAGGGCGATCAGTGCTTCTTCTACCACTCGAACAAGGGGTTGGAGGTCGTCGGTATCGCCGAGGTGAGCGAAGCGGGGCTGATCGATCCCACCGATCCTGAAGGCAAATGGCCGACGGTGAAGATCAAGCCTGTCAGGCCGCTCGAGAGCTTCGTGACGCTGAAGGCGATCAAGGCGAACGAAACGCTCGACGGGATAGAACTGGTGCGACTTTCGCGGCTGTCCGTGGCCGAAATACGCCCGGACGAATGGACGGAAATTCTTCGAATGTCAGAGGGTTGATCCGGAACATCCACGTGACTGCTCCGTTGTTATGGCAAGAGGCGCGAACCTCGCGCTGCACGAGACTAGGAGCATGTTCCGATGGGTGAACTCACCGACAAGATCAAAGGCAATGTCAACGAAGCCGTTGGCGAAATGAAGCAGAAGTCCGACGATCCCGAAACGCGGGCCAAGGGCGACAAGCAGGAAGCCAAGGGCAAGGCCCAGCAATTCAAGGGCGAAGTCGAAGGCAAGCTCGGCAACGATATCTGATCCGCGCCAGCTACGGATCGAAAAAGGGGTCACCATCGGTGGCCCCTTTTTTGTGTGCGGAAGGAACGCGCCATCGCGGCGAGCCGTTGTTTCGGCAACCCCACAAATCAGGAGCACGACATGAACAGGTTCGACGGAAAGCGCATTCTCATCACCGGCGGCACGAGCGGTTTCGGGCTTGAGGCGGCGAAGATTATCGTCGAGGAAGGCGGCGAAGTCGCCGTGACCGGTATGAGCCAGGATCATCTCGACGAGGCCGGCAGGTCGCTACCGTCGGGTTCGCTCGTGCTGCGAAACGACGCGAGCGATCCCGAAGCGGCAAAGGAACTGGCCGAGAAGGTCAAGGACCAGATGGACGGCCTCGACGGGCTATGGCTGAACGCAGGCTACGGCAAATTTGTCGAACCGCAGAAAAACGATGCCGAAACCTTCGATGCCATGATGAACACCAATGTTCGCGGCCCCGTTTTGCAGATGGCGGCGCTGATGGACGAGGTGAAGGACGGCGGCGCCGTTCTCTTCACCAGCTCGGTCGCCCCGTATCTCGGCCAGGCGATGGGTGCGATCTATGCGGCGACCAAGGCTGCCGATCTCAGCCTGGCGCGCTCCTACGCGAATGCGCTTGCCGAGCGGAAGGTGCGCGTGAATTCCGTCGCTCCCGGCCCGATCGACACCAACTTCTTCGAAGGCATGGGACTGGAAGACGATCAGAAGGAAGACATGATCGAACAGATCAAAAGCCAGGTCCCGCTGGGCCGCATGGGCGATGCAAAGGAAGTCGCGCAGGTTGCGCTGTTCCTTCTCAGCGACCACGCCAGCTACGTCACCGGCTCCGAATACATGGTCGATGGCGGCATGACTATGCGGTGATGTCTATGCCTTCGCGCGCAATCCGCTGACGGTTGCGCCGGAGGCAGCAAGCTGTTCGATATCGGTGATGCAGTGGAGGAGGCGGATGCCTTTCCGCTGCATCGCTTCTTCAAGCGCGGCGTCGAATTCGGCATTGGTGGCAACGCGTTTGCCCCAGCCGCCGTAGCTTTCGGCCATCATCGCGAAGTCGGGATTGGCGAGGCCCGTGGCAGCTTCGCGGCCGGGATACTCGCGCTCCTGATGCATGCGGATCGTGCCGTAGCTCGAATTGTCGAACAGGATGACGAGCAGGTCGAGCCCGTATTGCGCGGCAGTCGCCAATTCCTGCCCGTTCATCAAGAAATCGCCGTCGCCCGCTGCTGCAATGGCAAGCCGGTCCGGATGACGCAGGGCAGCGGCAACGGCGGCTGGCACACCATAGCCCATCGCTCCGGCAGTCGGCGCAAGTTGCGATGGATATCCCTCATAGCGCCAGTAGCGATGCCACCAGCCCGAGAAATTGCCCGCGCCGTTGCAGACGATGGCGTCGTCCGGCAGCAGACGGCGCACGGTGCCCATAGCGACCGCCAGATCGAGATCGTATTCGGCTTCGTCGCGGGGAGTGTTCCACGCCTCCCACTCGGCATGCGCCTCTGCCCCGGCATCGAAATCGATCACCTCGCCATCGTCCCATAGCGCGGCGCTCTCGGCAAATTCGGGCATGTCGGCGCAGAGGGCGAGGTCGGTGCGGTAAACGCGCCCCAGTTCGTCAGGGTCGGGATGCACGTGGATCAGCGCTTGGTCCGGGTGGTCGGGCGTGACGAGGGCGTAACCGTCCGTAGTCGCCTCTCCCATGCGCGCGCCGACCACCAGCAGCAGATCGGCGGCCTTTACGCGCTCGACCAGCTTCGGGTTCGGGCCGTAGCCGAGATTGCCTGCATATACGCTGGACGAAGGCGGGATAGCATCCTGCCGCCGGAAGGCAGTGGCAACCGGCAGGCCAATACGCTCGGCAAACTGGGTGAAATAATGTCGCGCCCGCGCATTCCAGCCTGCACCGCCGACGATTGCCAGCGGTGACGCGGCGTCGCCGATCATCTGCATGATCGTCATCATCGTATCGGGGCAGGGCGCCTGCGCGGGCCGTGTGACGGCAGGGCGCACGATCGCTTCGATCCCATCCTCGTGCAGCATATCCTCCGGCAGGGCGAGCACGACGGGGCCGGGCCTCCCGGAGATCGCAACAGACCATGCGCGCGCGATATATTCCGGAATGCGCGATGCGTCGTCGATCTTCGCTGCCCATTTCGCGATGGGGCCGAAGAACGCGGGAAAGTCGACTTCCTGGAAACCTTCGCGATCTTTCATGCCGCGATCGACATCGCCGACGAACAGGATCATCGGCTGCGAATCCTGGTGCGCGACATGCGCGCCGATGCTGGCATTGGTCGCACCTGGGCCGCGGGTGACGAACGCCACGCCGGGCTTGCCCGTCATCGCCCCGTCCGCGCACGCCATGAAGGCCGCGCCGCCTTCCTGCCGGCAAGTCACGGTCTGTATTCCCTCCGCATCCGACAGGGCATCGAGCACGGGCAGGAAGCTCTCCCCCGGCACGGTGAAAACGCGGTCGCAGCCCTGCTCGGCAAGGCAATCGACAAGGAGGCGGGCAGCGGTTTTGCTCATGAAAGCCGCGTTAGCGAGGCCGAAACGCGGCGGCAACTCTTCCACAAATCAAAGCGATGCGTCCCGGATGTGGACAGGAACAACAGTGCGATACCCTGATTGGTTACCAAATAGTTAAGGTGGCATCATGAGACGCGCACTAGTCCTTACCGATGAATCGGCTCGCCACCCCTTCCGGGCTTCCCTCCCCCCACATGTGGTGCATCGCGCCAACGAGATCGAACGCACCGTGCCATGGCGCCAGCGCCTTTCGATCACGCGCAAGGAAGTTGAAACCGTGATGGCGACCTATACCGCCGCCTTCGTCGCGACGCTCGCCTTCATCGCCTAGACCGGCTGCTCCATGGGGGCGGCCGCTTCCGCCTTGCAGAGCATGCGCGCAAGCCATGCGGAGACGAGGCACATCGCAGCGCTGAGGAGCAACTGCTCCGCAAGTGGTACTCCGATATAGCCGAGGCCGAGTGCCACGAGCGCGCCCAGAACCATCGCGCCTGAATTGACGATGTTGTTGGCTGCCACCGCGCGGCTCGTCTGCGATGGCGGTACCTTCGTGGTCAGGAAGGCGTAGAGGGGCACCACGAACATGCCGCCGAAGATCGCTATCAGCAGCAGGCTGCCGAGAACGACATAGGCGAGCGGGTAGGACAGGAAGGTGGTCACATCCATCAGCGTGTCGTCTTGCAACCCCGCATTCCAGGCGCGGCAGACGAAGTAGAACACCGCCACCATCGCGCCCATCGCTAGCACGGATGCCGGGGCATAGCGGGCGGACACGCGGCCCTTCAACAGCATGTTGACGGCGACCGAGCCGATGGCGACGCCGATGGAGAAGAACACCAGAAACAGGCTCGCGACCTTGGGGTCGGCCAGCAGCACGTTCTTTGCGAGCGGCGGGAACTGGATGAAAAGCACCGACCCGACTGTCCAGAAAAAGCTGATGGCGATTATCGCAAACAGAACTTCGCGGTGATGAGAGACCCCCTTGATCAGCCGCCAGGACGACGTGAAGGGATTGAAATCGATCTTCTCCTTCTCGCCCATCGGCGGGGCGGGCGGCACTTGCCGGGCAACGGCGTAGCCGATTAGCGAGAAGAGGATGATGCCAGCTGCGGCAACCTCCACCATTTCCGACAGGACGCCAGCCAGGATCGTCCCGCCCATGATGGCAATGTAGGTTCCGGCTTCGACCAGGCCTGTTCCCGCAAGCACCTCGTCCTTTTCCAGATGCTGCGGCAGGATCGCGTATTTGATGGGCCCGAAGAAGGCCGACTGCGTTCCCGTCCCGAACAGCGTCAGCATCAGCAGCGGGATCGCGACCTCGTCGACCGCAATGCCGTTCCACGCCATGAAAAGCCCGGTCGCGCCCACGCACATCAGGCCGATTTCGGCGGCTTTGATCCGCCGGATCAGCTTCGCCTTGTCACGCATATCCGCCAGTTGCCCGGCGATGGCCGACAGCAGGAAGAAGGGCAGGATGAAAAGGGCGGACGCCGCGCTGGAAAAGAACAGCTCCGTATCGGCTGAATTGTAGACGGCATAGACGACGAACAGCACCATCGTCGTCTTGTAGAGATTGTCGTTGAAGGCGTTCAGCAGCTGGGTGACGAAAAGCGGCAGGAACCTGCGCACCTTCAGCAGATGTCGTGAATCGTACAAGTGGTTGCCTTTTCCCCGCCCGGGCACGCAGCCCGCTCTCCTGCACGGCGCTTTATAACCAATCGCGTGGGGTGGCCACGCTTTTTCCTGAAGCAATATCCGGCTAGGGAAAGGCGCCATGTGGACGCTTCCCAATATCCTTACGCTGTCGCGCATCCTCATGCTGCCGCTGCTCGGCTTCCTGCTTTGGTGGCCGGACTGGGCGCTCGGCTACTACGCGGCCTTCGTGCTCTATTCGATAATCGCCATCACCGACTATTTCGACGGCATGCTGGCGAGATCGAGCGGAGCGGTGAGCAAGCTCGGCACCTTTCTCGATCCCATTGCGGACAAGATCATGGTGGCGACCGTGATCCTGATCCTGACGGCACAGGGAATGTTGCGCGGACCCTACGTGGGCGATTTGCACGTGGTGGCCGGACTTATCATCCTGCTCCGCGAAATTGCCGTGTCGGGCCTCCGCGAATTTCTTGGTGGGCTGCAGGTGAGCGTGCCGGTCTCGAAACTCGCCAAATGGAAGACCACTTTCCAGCTTCTGGCTCTCGGCGCACTGATCCTCGGTGGCGCGGTCCACGGCCCGCCATGCGCCTCGCTCACCGATCCTGCCGGGTGCGGCACTTGGCAGGAACAGTGGATCAGAACAGTCGGCCTGATCAGTCTGTGGAGCGCTGCCGCCCTGACCGTCGTGACGGGCTGGGATTACCTGCGCGTTGGCCTCAAGCACATGGATTGATGCACTAGCCGGCTGGCATCTCCAGCGAGGACATGTCGATCACGAAGCGATACCGCACATCGGCCTTTTCGAGCCGTTCGAACGCTTCATTGATCTCTTCCATTCGGATCATTTCGATTTCGGGCACCACGCCCTTTTCGGCGCAGAATTCGAGCATTTCCTGCGTTTCGGGAATCCCACCGATGAAGGATCCGGAGACCTTTCGCCTGCCGAACATCAGCAGCGCCGCATTCGGGTCGTTCAGCGGCCCGACCTGGCCGACGATGGCAATCTCACCGCCGATGTCCAGCAGCGGGATATAGGGATCGATATCGTGGGCGACGGGAACGGTGTCGACGATGAGATCGAACCCGAATGCCTTGGCCTCCATCGCTTCTTCGTTCGATGACAGCAGGAATTCGTCCGCGCCGAGCGCGGCTGCGTCTTTTTCCTTGTCAGGAGTGCGCGAGAGCACCGTGACATGCGCGCCCATCGCGGATGCGATCTTCACGGCCATATGGCCCAGTCCGCCAAGGCCGATGACGGCCACGCGGCTTCCTTTATCGATACCGAAACGCTTCATCGGCGAGTAGGTGGTAATGCCCGCACACAATAGTGGCGCGGCTTTAGCCGGATCGATGGAACCCGGAACCTGAAGGACGAATTCCTCCCGCACGACGATGTGCTTGGAAAATCCGCCATGGGTCATGCCGTCCGAATGCTTGTCCTCCGAACCGTAGGTCATCACCATGCCCTCGCGGCAGAATTGCTCTTCCCCGGCGCGGCACTGGTCGCATCGTTGGCAGCTATCGACCATGCATCCGACAGCGACGGTATCGCCCGCGGCATGCCTTTCAACGTCGGAGCCGACAGCCATAACCTTCCCGACAATTTCATGTCCCGGCACGACGGGATAGGTCGTCATGCCCCAGTCATTGCGGGCGAAATGCAGGTCGGAATGGCAGATGCCGCAATGGGTGATTTCGATCACCACGTCGTTTGCATTCAGATTGTCCCGCCGCTCGAAATCGAAAGGCGTCATGTGGCCGCTGGTGTCGTGTGAAGCGTAGCCGATTGTTTGCATGGCATTTCCCCCAAGATACCGCGCCTGAAAGAGCGGTATTGGAAACTGGTTTACAGGAATTTGCAGGCTGTGGACAGCAAACTAGGTGCCGGATGACGCGTCCGCGTCGCTTTGCGCGTTCGAGATTGCATCGTGATATTCGGCGACGGCGCGTGTCGCTGCCTGCATCAGCGCCATCCGCTCCGGCGTTGGTTTGCGGGTCTCGCCGATCATCACTGCAATCGCGTAGCTGCTGCCATCGGGCGCGGTGATCAGTCCGACATCGTTGTACCCCGATTGGCGTCCTTCGAAGAACTGGCCGGTCCCTGTCTTGTGCGCCACGCGCCAGCCATCGGGGGCACCGGCCTTGATCCGGCGCGGGCCGCTTTTCGTGCGCTCCAGGGTCGTCAGGAAATAGGCGGTCGCGGTTTCAGACAGCAATTCGCCGCGCGTCAGTTTGGCGAGAGCGCGCGCAATGGCGAGTGGCGTCGCGCCATCGACGGGGTTGGACAGATATCGCTCGAAAGCCGCCCGGCGCACGGAATCGGGCACCTGGTCGCGGGCATCGAAGAAGCCCTTCTGCGTGTAGGCGTAGCTCTGGCGCCATTCGACGCCGGCAATCTGGCTTTGCATCGCGCGCTCACCGGGGCCGAACCGAATCTGACCGAGGCCCTTGTCGACTATCGTCTGGCGGACAGCGTCGGGACCGCCCACAATGTTGAGCAGCGCATCGTTGGCGGTGTTGTCGCTCTGCGTAATGGCGCGTTCGATCAGGTCGGCGACGTCGGTGGTCAATGATCCCGATCGCAGGATTTCCTTGCGGATCGGTTGGTAGAACACGGCAAGGTCGTCTCGGGTCAGTGTGACCTTGCGCGCAAGGTCGAGTTCGCCCTTGTCGATCTGGTCGAGCGCGGTCAGCGTCACCCAGGTCTTGCTGACGCTTTGCTGCGGGAAAAGCTGATCGGCTTCGTATCCGGTATGCCAGCCCGTCTGGACGTCGACGACGGCGAGCCCGACGGATCCACCGAAATCGAGCGCGAGCCGGTCGATCTCGGCTGCCAACGCATCGCGGGCTTCGGAGACGGCGGGGTCGGCCTGCGCTTCGGCCTCGGCTTCGACGACTTCGTCAGGGACGTCGTCAGCCTGTTCCGTCGTCTCCGGCGGAGGAGGGACTTCCCCGGTGTCGCAAGCTGCGAGGGTGAGGGCGGTGAAAGGGATGAATGCGCGGATCACATGCATTCAATGAGAGAGGGGCTGATATTATCCGAGAAATCGCGAGAAAATTCAGCCCGCTCGCAATTCCTCGGCCAGCAAGCGAAATTCTTCGCCTCGCGGAGAATTGGGTCGCCATACGAGCGCAATCTCGCGGCTCGTGTTGCGACCCTTGAGCGGGCGAGCGACCACGTCGGTGTCGTGCAGAATACCCGCATCGATGGCCATTTGCGGCAGCATGGTGAGGCCGAGGCCGTTATCGACCATTTGCACCAGCGTGTGCAGGCTGGTGCCGATCATCGTCGCGCTCGCACGCAATTCGGGCCTGTTGCAGGCAGCAAGAGCGTGATCCTTCAGACAGTGACCGTCCTCCAGCATCAACAGTCGGCCCTCGTCGATCGAGGCCGGTGCGATTTCGGCAGGCGGATCGCGCGGATCGTCCTTCGGGAAGGCCACGCACAGATCGTCCTTGGCGATCGTCTCCTTCTCCACATCGCCGGTAGCGAAGGGCAAAGCGAGCAGCACGCAATCTGCACGACCGTGATGAAGCGACTCTATCGCGTGGTCGGACGTCTCTTCCCGCAGGAAGAGTTTGAGTTGCGGCCGTTCCTTGCGCAGGCGCGGCAGGATGCGCGGTAGCATGAACGGCGCGATGGTGGGGATCACGCTCATGCGCAGCTCGCCCGACAGCGGCTTGCCAGCGGCCTGCACCAGTTCGGAAAGCTCCTCCGCCTCGCGCAGCAGACGATGCGCCTTGTCGACCACGCTGTTGCCGAGCGGGGTGAAGCGGACCACCCGGCGGCTGCGCTCCACCAGCGTGACGCCCAGCAGCGATTCCAGCTCCCGGATCCCGGCAGACAAAGTGCTCTGCGAGACGTAGCTCGCCTCCGCCGCCCGGCCGAAATGGCCATGCTCATGCAGCGCAACGAGATATTGCAACTGCTTAATGGTGGGGAGGTAGGTGGACATTGCGCTACTTGCCGTGCGCCTCCGCCATGTCGGCGCGCACTTCGTCGATATGCGCCATTTTCAGTCTGCCCTTCTCGACCGCAAAGGCGAGGCGGCCTTCGACCAGTTCGAGCGCGTCCTTGCCGAAGACTTCGTAGCGCCATCCTTCGAGCACGGGCAGCTTGCGCATGCCCGCCGCCAGCGCCTCCAACTCGTCGGAGCGCGTAAGCAGGCGGCTCGCCACGTCGATTTCGCGGGCGCGTATCTTGAGCAGCAGCTTGAGCAGGTCGGCGACCAGTGCGCCCTCCTTGCCGAGTGGCGCCCCGCGCTTCATCTTCTTCGGCATTTCGTCGTCGGGCAGAGGCTCTGCGTTCTTGAGGACACGCATCAGGCGCTTGCCGATATCGTTTTCCGCCCACGCCTTGGAAAGGCCTCGGACCTTGGCGAGATCGCCCTGCTTCTTGGGAGGACTGCTGGCGAGATCGGCGAGAGTCTCGTCCCGCATGATCCGGCCACGCGGAATGTCCTTGCCTTGCGCTTCCTGTTCACGCCACGCAGCCAGAGCCTTCAGCCGCCCCAGCACCGTGGGATTGCGGCCCGGCGCGCGGATGCGTTTCCAGGCCTCTTCCAGCGCATTCTCGTAATTCGATGGATCGGCCAGCTTGTCCATTTCGGCATTCAACCACGATCCACGCTCGGTCTTGATGAGCTTCTTCAGGATCTTCGGGAAGATCTTCGCCAGATATGTCACGTCGCCGATGGCATATTCGATCTGCCGGTCGGTCAACGGGCGGCGGCTCCAGTCGGTAAAGCGCGCGCCCTTGTCGATCGTCTTGTTGAGCCAGCTTTCGACCAGATTGGCGTAGCCGATCTGCTCCGACTGGCTGATGGCCATCATCGCGATCTGCGTGTCGAAGATGGGGTAGGGCGTCTTGCCGGTGAAATTGTACACGATCTCCACGTCCTGCCCACCGGCATGGAAGATCTTCAGGATCTCGTCATTCTCTGTCAGCAAGTCCCAGAGCGGGGTGAGGTCGATACCGTCCGCCAGCGGATCGATGGCGGCAGCCTCTTCCTCATTGCCCACCTGCACCAGGCAGAGCAGCGGATAGTAGGTGTTCTCACGCATGAACTCGGTGTCGACGCACACGAAATCGTGCTGGGCGAGCCGTTTGCACAATGCGGCGAGCTCTTCGGTATCTGTAATGAGGGGATGAATTTCCATCGTCTCTTCTTCATGTCCGTTTGGCCGGTTCACCGACCTGCGCACCTGCCTGCCAATCCTGACCCCGCCAATCTTGACAAAGCGCCATGCATACCCTGTTAGCGCGCGCGTAAGCGAAGTGACCTTGCGGACCGCACCGATGCGCGCCCCTAGAGCCTTAGCCCCCGAATTGGAAAGAGTCCCCCATGCATGCCTATCGTACCCACAATTGTGCTCAACTGACGAAAGAAGCCGTCGGTGAAAGCGTCCGCCTGTCCGGCTGGGTTCATCGCAAGCGCGACCATGGCGGGGTGCTGTTCGTCGATTTGCGGGACCATTACGGCATTACGCAGGTCGTCGCGGACGAGGATTCGCCCGCCTTGCAGACCCTCGATGCGCTGAAGCTGGAAAGCGTCATCACCATCGATGGCGAAGTGAAGGCGCGCGATGCCGAAGCGGTGAACCCGAACCTGCCGACCGGTGAGATCGAGGTGTTCGCCCGCGGCGTTACCGTCCAGAGCCATGCCGACGAGCTTCCGCTCATCGTCAACTCGGCCGAGGACTACCCTGAGGAAACGCGCCTGAAATACCGCTTCGTCGATCTGCGGCGCGAGCGTGTGCATGCCAACATCATGCTGCGCAACCGGGTCATCACCAGCCTGCGCCGCCGGATGACCGACCAGGGATTCTCCGAATTCCAGACGCCGATTCTTGGCGCGTCCAGCCCGGAGGGTGCGCGCGACTATCTCGTGCCCAGCCGCCTGCATCCCGGCACGTTCTACGCGCTTCCGCAGGCACCGCAGATGTTCAAGCAGCTGCTGATGGTCGCCGGTTTCGACCGCTATTTCCAGATCGCACCGTGCTTCCGCGACGAAGACTTGCGCGCCGATCGCAGCCCGGAATTCTACCAGCTCGATTTCGAGATGAGTTTCGTCACGCAAGAAGACGTGTTCAATGCCATCGAGCCGGTGCTGGCGGGCGTGTTCGAGGAGTTTGCCGACGGCAAGAGCGTCACCCCGGCGGGTGAATTCCCGCGCATCCCCTATGCCGAAACCATGCTGAAATACGGCACCGACAAGCCGGACCTGCGCAACCCGATCGTAATCGGGGACGTAACCGCGCATTTCGAAAAGTCCGGCTTCGGCATTTTCGAGAAGATCGTGGGCGGCGGCGGCGTGGTGCGCGCGATTCCCGCACCGAACACGAATGAGAAGAGCCGCAAGTTCTTTGACGAGATGAACGACTGGGCGCGCAAGGAAGGTTTCTCGGGCCTCGGCTACGTGACCCGCAAGCAGGGCGAGTTCGGCGGCCCGATCGCCAAGAACCACGGCCCGGAGAACATGCAGAAAATCTACGACGAGCTCGGCCTCGGCGAGAATGACGGCCTGTTCTTCGCAGCGGGCAAGGAAAAGGACGCGCTAAAGCTGGCGGGCGCCGCGCGCACCCGCGTCGGCGAGACCCTGCAGCTGATCGAGCAAGATTGCTTCAAGTTCTGCTGGATCGTCGATTTTCCGATGTTCGAATATGACGAGGAGCTGAAAAAGGTCGATTTCAGCCACAACCCCTTCTCCATGCCGCAGGGCGAGATGGAAGCGCTGGAGAGCCAGGATCCGCTGGAGATCAAGGCGTGGCAATACGACATCGTCTGCAACGGGTACGAGCTCAGCTCCGGCGCTATCCGAAATCACCGGCCGGATATCATGTACAAGGCGTTCGAGATCGCGGGCTATTCCAAGGAAGAGGTCGACGCGAATTTCTCGGGCATGATCGAGGCATTCAAGCTGGGCGCGCCGCCGCATGGCGGTTCCGCACCGGGCATCGATCGCATCGTGATGCTGCTCGCCGACGAGCCGAACATCCGCGAAGTCATCGCCTTTCCGCTAAACCAGCGCGCGCAGGACCTGATGATGGGGGCGCCGTCGCCTGTCTCCAACGCGCAGCTGCGCGACGTGAACATTCGCCTTTCCGGTGAGGCGCTGGAAGCGCACAAGGCGGCAAGCGATGCGGAAAAGGCGAACGTCAACACGAATGCCGCGAAGCGGGACGCGCCGCCTCAGGAAGGCTGACCGCAAGAAAAAGGGCGCGGCTCCCGAAAGAACCGCGCCCTCTATGCGACGATTGCGCTGGGCAATCAGTCGTATTGCTTGGAAATCATGTCGCCGAACTGTTCACCTTCGCTGATTTCGGCATAGCACTGCTGCACGACCGAGCGCGACTGCGGATCGAGATCGTCGTCTTCGAGCGCGCTTTCGAACTTGCCCTTGAGATAGTCTTCACCTTCCTCGACGCGCTCTGCGGCGGCTTCGTCGCCATTCTCGAACGCATCGGTAATGCTCATCCACATCTGATGCGCTTCGCCGGTCATCGTGCCTTTAGTGACGAGTTCGCCACCCTGGCGCGCGATTTCAGCGTTCATCTGCTGAACGGTTTGCTCACGCTGCTGCGCGCGTTGCTGGAGCGCCTGCTTGAGCTGCGGGCTTTCGGCTTTCTCGGCGGCCTTGCGATAGCCTTCGACAGAGTCGAACGCCGTGTCGGTGAGCGTCTTGAGAACGGTGTTGGCGGACATATGAAATCTCCTGTTTTCAGCATGTTACTCCACCAACGGCTGTGAACATGGTTATATCCCCAACCCGGCTCTCGCACGGCACGCATCGTCGATCCGGTGTCGCCACTTGCGCTGTGGCTCTGCGTTCATTAGGGCGAAAGGGAATTTGCAACACCCCAAGGAAAGAGGGATTACATGAGCGATACTGCCGCACGCGTGAAGAAGATCGTTGTCGAGCACCTCGGCGTCGAGGAAGACAAGGTCACGCCGGACGCCAGCTTCATCGACGATCTGGGCGCGGACAGCCTTGACATCGTTGAACTCGTCATGGCCTTCGAAGAAGAATTCGGCGTCGAAATCCCCGACGATGCGGCGGAAAAGATCAATACGGTCGGCGACGCCAATAAGTATATCGAAGAGCACACCTCTTAAAATCAGACCTGCCTCGTTCGCGAAGGTATCCCCCGACGCGGACGGGGTCACAAGGGCTCGGCCGGCAAGGCTGGGCCTTTTGTAATTGTGGAGAGAAGATATGCGGCGCGTTGTCGTAACCGGTCTCGGCCTCGTGACTCCCTTAGGCGGCGATGTCGAAACGAGCTGGAAGAATCTGATCGCGGGCGAAAGCGGTATCGGGTCCATCACCAGGTTCGATGCCTCGGACCAGAAATGCACGATCGCGGGCGAAGTGAAGCCTGCCGATCACGAATGGGGCTTCGATGCCGACAAACGCGTGGATCACAAGATCCAGCGGCAGGTGGACCCATTCATCGTCTACGGAATCGATGCAGCCGGGCAGGCGCTCGAGGATGCGGGCCTTACCGAAATGACCGAAGAGCAGAAGCTGCGCGCCGGTTGCTCCATCGGTTCCGGCATCGGCGGACTGCCGGGTATCGAGGAGGAGTCGCTCAATCTCGCCAATCGCGGGCCGGGCCGCGTGTCTCCGCATTTCGTCCACGGCCGCCTCATCAATCTGATCAGCGGGCAGGTCAGCATCAAATATGGTCTGATGGGCCCCAACCACGCGGTCGTCACCGCATGCTCTACAGGCGCGCATTCGATCGGCGACGCGGCGCGCATGATCAAGGACGACGATGCCGATATCATGCTGGCGGGTGGCGCGGAAGCGACCATCTGTCCGATCGGCATTGCCGGCTTCGCCCAGGCCCGCGCGCTCAACACCGGCTTCAACGACCGCCCGGCCGAGGCCAGCCGTCCCTACGACAAGGACCGCGAAGGCTTCGTCATGGGCGAAGGCGCGGGCGTCGTCGTGCTGGAAGAATACGAACACGCAAAGGCACGCGGCGCGACGATCTACGCAGAGGTGGTCGGCTATGGCCTTTCCGGCGATGCCTATCACGTCACAGCGCCGCATCCGGAGGGGAAGGGCGCGGAAAACGCGATGCGCATGGCGATCCGCAAAGCCGGGCTGGAACCGTCGGACATCGACTATGTCAACGCCCACGGCACCAGCACCATGGCCGACACCATCGAACTCGCCGCGGTGAAGCGCGTGCTCGGCGACGATCTGGGCGGCGCGAGCATGAGCAGCACCAAGTCCGCCATTGGCCATTTGCTCGGCGGGGCGGGCGCGGTGGAAAGTATCTTCTGCATCCTCGCCATGCGCGATCAGATCGTGCCGCCCACGCTCAACCTGCACAATCCGGACGAGGGCACCGAAGGCGTCGATCTCGTTCCGCTCACCGCGAAAGAGCGGAAAGTGAACGCAGTTCTCAACAACAGCTTCGGTTTCGGTGGCACCAATGCCTCGCTGGTGATGAAGCGGGTCGAGGACTGATATGAAAAGATTGCTCGCGGCTTTTGTCGCGCTGGGTGTCCTGGCCGTGGTGGCGGTCGGCGGCTGGTTCGCTGCGGGCTGGTATGGCAGTTCCGAAGTGGAGGAAGAAACCGCCTTCATCGTGCCGAGCGGCTCCTCACTGACTTCCGTTGCGAAGAAGCTGCAGGAAGAGGGCCATATCGTCTCCTCCGACGGTTTCCTGCTGCGGGCAAAGGTGCTTGGCGGCAGCGACCCGATCAAGGCGGGCGAATTTCTGCTGCCCAAGGGCGCGAGCCCGTCGAAAATCCTCGACACTTTCCAGCATGGCGACGTCATTCGCCGCTTCGTGACGATTCCGGAAGGCACGCCCTCGGTGATCGTGCACGATATCTTGATGGCGGAAGACCTGCTGGTCGGCGAAATTCCGGTGCCGGAGGAAGGCTCCGTCCTTCCCGAAAGCTACGATTTCGAACGCGGGGAGGAGCGCATTGCCGTGCTCGCCCGGATGCGCCGGGCAATGGATGAGACGCTGGCCGAACTCTGGCCGCAGCGAAGCCAGAATACCGTTGTCAGCAGCCCGGAAGAAGCCGTCGTGCTCGCCAGCATTGTCGAGAAGGAAACCGGCGTCCCCGAAGAGCGACGCATGGTCGCCGGCCTGTATTCCAATCGCGTGCGGCAAGGCATCATGCTGCAGGCCGATCCGACGATCATTTATCCGATCACTCGCGGTCGTCCGCTCGGCCGCCGCATTCGCCAGTCGGAGATCCAAGCCATCAACGACTACAACACCTACTCCATGGTCGGCCTGCCGCGCGGCCCGATAACCAATCCCGGTCGCGCGAGTATCGAGGCGGTGCTCAACCCGGCGGATACGGATGCGATCTACATGGTGGCGGACGGCAGTGGCGGCCATGAGTTCAACACCACGCTACAAGGCCACAACGAGGCGGTCGAGCGATGGTTCGCGCTGCGCCGAGAGCGCGGAGAGATGTGAAGCTTTTCGCTCCGCCAGAGCGCAATGGATTGAGAAATCACGGCGGCGGTCCTATTTTGTTCCGCTATGCCGCAACAACAAACTGACCGCACGGCGCGCTATGTCGTCGAAATGCCCGAGCCGGACGATTTCGCCTTTTGGCGCAATCGGGCGCGGGCGTTGGTGCAGTGCGGCGTCCCGCCGGAGCGGGTGAGCTGGAATGAGCCGGGCGGTAATGCTTCCCTCCTGAGCACGGGCGGGGCGGACCCGCCGAGACCTGTAAAGGATGCGCCGCAGGTCCGGGTCAGCAAACGCTTTTTCTCGCTCGCCAAGACCGCCATCCATCACAGCGATCCGCAGCGCTTCGCCTTGCTCTACGATCTGCTCTGGCGCCTGCAGGATAATCCGCGGTTGATGGAGGACAAGGCCGACACACAAGTCCGCAGGCTGGAGGAGCTCGACAAGAACGTCCGCCGCGATGCGCACAAGATGCACGCCTTCGTGCGCTTTCGCGTGGTGGAGGAAGACGGGCCCGATGGCGAAAAGGCCGAGCACTATGTCGCCTGGTTCGAGCCCGACCATCACATCGTGCGGCGCGAAGCCGGATTTTTCGTACGCCGTTTCGCCAATATGAACTGGTCCATCCTGACGCCGCGCGGGTCGATCCACTGGGACGGCGATACGCTGCGCGAAGGGCCGCCCGCGCAGAAATCCGATGCGCCCAGCGGCGATCCGGCCGAAGATCTCTGGCGCAAATATTATGCATCCATCTTCAATCCCGCGCGTTTGAAGATCGGGGCGATGCTGAGCGAAATGCCCCGCAAATACTGGAAGAATATGCCCGAGGCGGAGCTCATCCCCGAGCTGATTGCGGGCGCGCAGAAGCGGGAGTCGGAAATGGTTGCGGCAGGAGAACTGGAATTCGAGGAACGGCCTGAGACGCTCGCCGCCATCGAGACGGCTATTCATGGCTGCCGCAAATGCCCGATCGGCGATCTCGACAACCAGGCGGTGATGGGCGAGGGGCCGCGCGATGCCGACCTGATGATCGTGGGCGAACAGCCGGGCGATCAGGAGGATCAGGCCGGTCGTCCCTTCGTCGGTCCGGCCGGACAGGTGCTCGATGCCGGGCTGGAAGCGGCGGGGATTGCGCGCGACGGCGCCTATGTCACCAACACCGTCAAGCATTTCAAATATGTGCAGCGCGGAAAGCGGCGCATCCACCAGTCGCCCACCGCGAAAGAGATCGACACCTGTCGCTGGTGGCAGGAGGCCGAGCGCGAGATCGTTAAGCCGAAACTGGTGCTGGCGCTGGGCGCGAGCGCGGCGCGCGGTCTGCTCGGCAAGACAGTGAGCATTTCGAAGGCGCGCGGCGAGCCGATTCCGCTCGACGACGGAAGCGAGCTGTGGGTCACGGCTCACCCGTCTTATCTGCTACGCCTCGATGGCGAGGCCAAGGCCGAGCAGGAGCGATTGTTCGCAGCCGATTTGGCTGCGGTCAGGGAGCGACTGGCGGAACTGGCCGCGTGAAGCGCAAATGGCCGAAGGCCCGGCCCTTCGATACGCGCCTGGCCTGGTTGCTCGCGCTATTCGCGCTGGCGGTGGCAGGGCGCGCATGGCTTGCCGAGAATCCGCAGCACAATCCATGGGCTCCGCTCGACCTGCGCGAACCGCGTGGCTGGGCGACGGGCGCGAAGCTGGCGAGCCTGCGTGGCGATCCGCAGGAATGCCAGGCCGTGCTGGAGCGCAGCGAAGTGGGTTTCACCGCGCTACCCGCCACGGGAGAGGGTGAATGCCGCCGCGAGGATCGGCTGATCCCCGCGGACCTCTCGCTCGCTCCCGCCGATCCGCAAATGACGTGCAGCGTGGCAGCCGGGCTCGCCATCTGGCTCGATCAGGATGTGCAGCCTTTGGCGCGTGAATTGCTCGGTTCTCCAGTCGCGCGCATCGACCAGATCGGCACCTATAGCTGCAGGCGCATGTATGGCTCCGATAGTGGCAGGTGGAGCGAACATGCCACGGGCAATGCAATCGATATCGCGGGGTTCGTGCTGGAGGACGGCAGCCGGATCAGCCTGCTCGGCGACTGGGGCGGAGACGATGCCAAGGCGCAATTCCTGCGCGGTGTGCGCGATGCGGCGTGCGATAGCTTCGGCACTGTCCTTTCACCAGACTACAACGCCGCCCATGCCGATCATTTCCATTTCGACCAAGGCCGCGGCGTCATCGGCGGAGCCTGCCGTTAGACCGGCTCCAGCGCGTAACCTGCGGATCGCACGGTGCGGATCGGGTCGCGCACATTCTCTAACGCTATGGCCTTTCGCAGGCGGCGGATATGCACGTCGACCGTCCGCTCCTCGATCTCGCTACCCGTGCCCCAGACCGCATCGAGCAATTGTCCACGCGAAAATACGCGCCGGGGATGTTCCATGAAGAATTTGACGAGGCGATACTCGGTAGGGCCGACCTGCATTTCCTTGCCGCGCCGCTCCAGGCGGTGCGCCACGGGATCAAGCTTCATATCGCCGACTTCGATGGTCTCGCCGGCAAGGGCAGGGCGCACGCGGCGCAGAACGGCGGAAACGCGGGCAAGCAGTTCGCGCGGCGAGAAGGGCTTGGTGACATAGTCGTCCGCGCCGGTTTCAAGCCCGCGTACCCGGTCGTCCTCGGCCTCGCGCGCGGTGAGCATGATGATCGGCACATGCGCGGTCGATTTTTCGCGGCGAAGGCGGCGGCACACCTCGATGCCGCTCACGCCTTCGATCATCCAGTCGAGAATGACGAGATCGGGCGCGTCTTCCTGCGCCATCACCATCGCCTCTTCCCCGTCAGCGGTGATCCTCACATCGTATCCTTCGCTCTCGAAACGATATTCGAGAAGCTCGGCAAGTGCGGAATCGTCCTCGACGAGGAGCAGCTTGGGTGCGGACATGCCTATCGATCCTGTCTGGTTTCGCAGGCAGGATATGACATTTTCATGGCAGTTTTGTTGCAAGCCCCGCCACCCCGATCACCTCAGCGTTCGATATCGTCAGGATAGCTTCCGGTCGCGGAATAGTGAACCATCTCCGCAACATTGGTCGCATGATCGCCGATCCGCTCGATATTTCGAGCAACGAAGAGCAGCTGCGCCGCGCTCGAAATCGTCTTAGGGTTCTCGACCATGTGACTGACGACATTACGGAAAATGCTGTCGTAGAACGCGTCG
This sequence comes from Aurantiacibacter aquimixticola, assembly GCF_003605475.1. Taxonomy (NCBI): domain Bacteria; kingdom Pseudomonadati; phylum Pseudomonadota; class Alphaproteobacteria; order Sphingomonadales; family Erythrobacteraceae; genus Aurantiacibacter; species Aurantiacibacter aquimixticola. The sequence continues at coordinate 478,936 of NZ_RAHX01000001.1, forward strand.
ACCTTTTCGTCCCGCTCGATGACTTCGCGCGCCAGCACGGGGTCGCGTGCGGCATAGGCCGTGAGCACGTCATGCACCATTTCGGCGGCCACTTCGCCCATTGCGGGAAGCAGCGTCAGCGGCTCGAATGTCGAGCGGCCCTCGATCTTGCCGATGCGCTTGGCGATGTTCTTCGCGTAATCGCCAATCCGCTCGACCACGCCCGAAATTTTCAGCGCGGCGACGATTTCACGAAGATCGTCCGCCATCGGTGCACGCAAGGCGAGGATGCGGACGGCCATCGCGTCCACTTCCGCCTCGAGCGCATCGAGACGACCGTCGCGCTCCACCACGGCCTTGCCAAGTTCCTCGTCGCCCGAGACGAGGGCGGACAGGGCCTCACTGATGGCAAGTTCCGCCAGACCGCCCATCTCCGCGATCAGGCCGCGAAGCCGGGTGATGTCCTCGTCAAAGGCTTTGACCGTGTGTTCCAAGCTTATCCATACCTTCCGGTGATATAGTCCTGCGTGCGCTGCTGCTGCGGATTAGTGAATATGTCCGACGTATGTCCATACTCGACCAGGTGGCCGAGGTGGAAAAACGCGGTCCGCTGGCTCACGCGCGCGGCCTGCTGCATCGAGTGCGTCACGATGACTATAGCATATCGTCCCCGCAGATCGTCGATCAGTTCCTCGATCTTGGCGGTGGCGATGGGGTCCAGTGCGGAGCAGGGCTCGTCCATCAGGATAACTTCGGGATCCACCGCAATCGCGCGCGCGATGCACAGGCGCTGCTGCTGGCCGCCCGACAGTGCTGTGCCCGAATCCTGCAGCCGGTCCTTCACCTCGTCCCAGAGGCCCGCTCGGCGCAAACTCTTCTCGACGATGGTGTCGAGTTCCGCCTTGCCTTCGGCCAGGCCATGGATCTTCGGGCCGTAGGCGATATTCTCGTAAATCGATTTGGGGAATGGATTGGGCTTCTGGAAAACCATCCCGACGCGGGCGCGCAATTGCACCACGTCCATGCCGCTGGCGTAAATGTCTTCGCCATCCAATTCGATCGTGCCGGTCACGCTGGCCGAGGGGATCGTGTCGTTCATGCGGTTGAGCGCGCGCAGGAAGGTCGATTTGCCGCAGCCCGACGGGCCGATGAACGCAGTGACGTGTTCTGTGAACACATCGACGGAAACCTCGTCGATTGCCTTCTTCTTGCCGTAGAAGACGGAGACGTCGCGCGCCTGCATCTTCACCTCGGACGTGGACTCGTCGACCACGTCTTCCGGCCGATCCTGAATCGCTTCGGCGAGCGAGGGGGGCTGGACAGTTTCGTTCATCACCATTTCTTCTCGAAGCGGTTGCGAAGATAAATGGCGAGGCCATTCATCAGCAGGAGGAATACCAATAGCACGATAATCGCCGCACTGGTGCGCTCAACGAAGCCACGGTCGATTTCATCGGACCACAGGAAGATCTGCATCGGCAGTACCGTGGCGTTGTCGGTGAACCCGCTAGGCGGTGAGGAGACGAAAGCCCGCATGCCGATCAGCAGCAGCGGGGCTGTTTCGCCCAGCGCGCGCGCCATGCCGATGATGGTGCCGGTCAGGATGCCGGGCAGGGCGAGTGGCAGGACGTGGTGGAACACCACCTGCACCGGCGAAGCGCCTACGGCGAGCGCGCCGTCCCGAATGCTCGGCGGCACCGCCTTGATCGCGTTGCGTCCGGAGATCACGATTACCGGCATGGTCATCAGCGCCAGCGTCATGCCGCCGATTAGCGGAGCGGAGCGATAGCTCGGGAAAATGGCCAGGAACACGGCGAGGCCGAGCAGGCCGAAAATGATCGAAGGGACGGCCGCCAGATTGTTGATCGATACCTCGATAAGGTCGGTCCACCGATTCTTCGGTGCATATTCCTCGAGATAAAGTGCAGCCAGTACGCCGATCGGAAAGGCGAGCAGCAGCGTGACGATCATCGTCAGGATCGACCCCTTGAGCGCCCCCCAGATGCCGACCAGCTGCGGATCGGTGGCGTCGGCCCGGCTCAGGAATCCGAAGTCGAATTTTTCTTCCAGAACGCCGCGCTCGGACAGTTCCTGCGCTAGCGGCTGCAACGCCGTCTGGCCATCTCCAGAATAGGCGCTAGCAAGATCTTCGTCGGTCGGCAGCCAGAACGTCGTTTCCTGACGCAGCAGCCCGGGGTTGGCTGCGACTTCCTGCGCGACGATGCGCCAGGCTTCCGCGTTGAGATGCTCGGCTGCGTCCGCGCCCAGCGCTTCGTCGGCAGAGAACTGCACCACTTCGACCAATCCCTGTCCCTGAAGGGCGCGCGCGATTTCGGTCTCTTCCTCCAGCGTCGGGCTGACGCTGAGGCCCATTTGCGGGAAATCGATCGGCACCTGCATTTCCGCCCGCTGAAAACCGCCGAGGCCGTTCAGCGTCATGGTGGCGAGCAGGAAGATCAGAACGCTGATGGAGAAGATAATGGCCGACAGGCCCAGCGCCTTGAACCGGCGCTCCGCGGCGTAGCGCTTCTTCAACCGCGCTTCGAACGCTGCGGTGCGCGTCGGCGCACTGGCGGGCGGCGTGGCATCGATGGTGGCTGCGTCACTCATAAGCTTCGCGGAACCTCTTCACGACGCGCAGGGCGATGAAATTCAGGGCAAGCGTGACCAGAAACAGGACGAAGCCGAGCGCGAAGGCGGCGAGCGTCGCCGGGTGATCGAAACTGCCTTCGCCCGTAAGCAAGGCAACGATCTGCACCGTCACCGTCGTCATGGATTCGAGCGGATTTGCGCTGAGATTGGCGGCCGTCGAGGCCGCCATCACCACGATCATGGTTTCCCCGATCGCTCGGCTGATCGCCAGCATCACACCGCCGACGATGCCGGGCAGGGCGGCGGGCACCAGCACGCGCCTGATCGTTTCGTTGGTGGTCGCGCCCATCGCCAGCGAGCCGTCACGCATGGCTTGCGGCACGGCGGCGATGGAATCGTCAGCCATGGAGGATACGAAGGGGATGATCATAACGCCCATGACGAGGCCTGCCGCCAGCGCGCTTTCCGAAGACGGATTGGTCGCGCCCAATGTGATGGCGAAGTCTCGGATGGCAGGAGCGATGGTGAGCGCGGCGAAGTAACCGTAAACCACGGTCGGCACACCCGCGAGAATCTCCAGCGCGGGTTTCACCCACTGCCGGACCTTCGGGTTGGCATATTGCGTGAGGTAGATCGCGCTCATCATGCCAAGCGGGATGGCGACGATCATGGCGATGATGGCGCCGATGAAGAGCGTTCCCCAGAAGAGCGGTATCGCGCCGTAGCGGTCTCCGTCCGGATTGGCGGCATTGCTCATCGGGTCCGGATTCCACTGTAGCCCGAACAGGAAATCAAGCGGGGAGACCATGCCGAAAAAGCGGATCGTCTCGAATACCAGCGTGACGAAGATGCCGAGCGTCGTCAGGATGGCCACCAGCGATGCCAGCAGCAGCGCGATGAGCACCAGCCGCTCGACCCGCGTGCGGGCGGTGAAATCCGGTTTCAGGCGGAGAAATGCATAGGCCGCGCCGGCCCCGGCAATGACCAGACCGATTACGATCCCGATAAGGTTGTAGCGCGAGATCGCTTCGCGGAAAGGCTCCGCCAGTGCGCGCGATTCCTCGTTCAGAACCCGCTGTGCGTCACCGGTGGCAAGCGCGTAAGCCTCGTTGAGAATGGTGCCGCGCCGCAGGCCGAATTCGGGAAGCGATTGCGCCTCCGGACTGGCCAGGACGTGGGCTACGATCAGCTGGCTGCAGACATAGTCCCACGCCAGAAAGAATAGCAGCATCGGCACCGCGATCCACAGCGCGGCATACCAGGCGTGGTAAGTGGGAAGCGAAGCGAGCCGCCCTTGCGGAGCGGCTCGCTTGAAGGTCCAGGCCCGTGCGCGTGCCACCAGCCAACCGGCAAGCCCGAGCCCAAGGGCCAGGAGGAGCGGTATGACTGGTGACATTGCGCGGAAACGAAGTCCCTACTGGAGTTGTTCGGCCGTGAGATTCGGCAGTTCGGTCGTGGCCGAAGTCATGGCCTCCATAACCTCGCCGCGATTTGTCACAAGGCCGATCTGCGACAGCGAGCCGCCTTCTCCCCAGTTCGCGACCCATGTGGCCAGGAATTCCTCGAGCCCGGGGATGATGCCGATATGCGCCTTCTTCACGTAGACATAGAGCGGACGCGCACCGGGATATTCGAAGCTGGCGATGTTGTCGTAGGTCGGCTCGACACCGTTGATGGTAAGACCCTGCACCTGGTCGGAATTCTCGTCCAGGTACGAGTAGCCGAACACGCCGACCGTATTCGGATTGCCGGCGATCTTCTGGACGATGAGATTGTCCTGCTCGCCCTGATCGACGAACTTTCCGTCGCTGCGGATTTCGGTGCAGGTGCGCTCGAACGCGTCCTCATCGGCCTCTTCGGTCGCAGCGAATTCTTCGTTGGATTCGCAACCGGCGAGCATGATCAGCTCGTTGAACGCATCACGCGTGCCCGACGTGGTCGGCGGTCCGTAAACGAGGATCGGCTCGTTCGGCAGCGAAGGATCGACATCGCTCCAGTTCTGCGCCGTCTGCTCTTCGCCATAGGGATTGGCGGCGAGCGCGCGGTAGATGATCTCCGGCGTCAGATCCATGTCGATGCCGCCCTGTGCGGAGGCGATGGCGATACCGTCCATGCCGACCTGAATTTCGGCAATCTCTTCCACGCCGTTTTCCTGACAGGTGGCGAATTCGCTGGCCTTCATGCGGCGCGAGGCATTGACGAAGTCGGGCGTGCTCGGGCCGACGCCGGCGCAGAACAGCGCGATGCCGCCGCCGCTGCCGGTCGATTCGATGCTGGGCGCGGGCAGGTCCGGATTCTCGCGCGAGAAGATTTCCGAAACGCGGCGCGCGAACGGAAACACGGTGGAGGAGCCGACGGCGTGGATCGAATCGCGGCTGTCGCCGCCACCGACCTTGTTATCACCGCAACCGGAGGTGAGAGCGGTCGCGGCCAGCGCGACGGCGGCAAGGGTAATCTTCTTCATTTCACATAGCCCCTTAGGTCCAAGAGTTGAGCTAGCGGCCCCCTATTACCGTCATGCGACAGATTTGCGTCACATGGCGGTCTTATTTATCAACAAGGGGCCGGTCTTATCAGAAATCGAATTCGGCGCGCAGGCCTACGACATCGGCGCTGTAATCGGTCTCGCCGGAAGGCAGGGCGTCCGGCGCGTCGTCATATTCCAGGCGGCCGTAATTGATCTGGAAACGCGTGTAGTCCGTGCTCGTCCAGATGAGCGATGCGAGATAGCCATTCTGCGTGCCGCCGACGATCGGACCATCGATAAGATCAAGATAATCGTAGCGGACATTGAGCTGGATCGCGCCGATGCCGCCTTCGCCCACCGGATTGGCGGGGCGTGTGCGATTGAAGCGACCGCCGCTGTAACCGCGACTGTCGCCCGGAGTGAGGAACACGCCTGCCTCGACGTATCCGCCGAAGAAGGTCGCGTCATCGAAGCCGTCACCGCGGCCGACCTCCTGGCGGTAGCCTTCGGCGGCGAAGTGCAGGGGCCCGCGAATGGCGGCAAGTTCGATGCCGGCACCGAGTTCGCTTTCGGCGTCGAAGCTGCCGGTGTTGACCAGCCGTTCCGATGTGAAGTGGACCAGCGGACGCTGGCGATAACGGACGCTCTCGTCCTCTCCTATATCGGCGAAGTGGAGGGAGCCGCCGAAGTGCAATTGGGTATCGCCGACTTCAGGGTAATAGACCGCACGGCCGTCGACGCTCACGCGGTCGCTGCCGGGAAGATCGCCGAGATTGTCGTGGAAAACGCCGCCCTGCAGTAGCACGGCGTCTCCGCCATATTCGACGGCAACACCGAGGCGACGGCTGAAGCCGAAGGCATCGGTGAACGCGGCGCGCTCGATGAAGGAGGTGAAGCGGCTGCTGGTCAATTCTTCCATCGACTGGAAATTGTTGAACTGGCCGACGGTGATGTCGATGTCGCCCGCGCCATATTCGATCAGCGCGTCGGTGATGTCGACTTCATTCCCAGCGAAATCCACCTCCATTTTGTAGGAGAAGCCGCCAGGAATATCGCCCTGCACGCCGAGCCGGGCGCGGCGGGCCTCGGCGCCGAAGCCATCATCCAAGCCCAAGCCATCGGGCAGGGCGGTCAAGCCGGCATCGAGCATCAGGCGACCGAACGGCTTGAAGCTGAAGCCGTCTTCGCTTTCGACTTCGGGCGCGGCGCCCATGCTGACCTGTGTCGGCGCTTCGGCCGTCACGGCAGGGAAACTCTGGGCGGTCTGCGAGGCGGGAACGGCGCCGACCGTTTCGCTCTCCATTTCGTCCAGCCTGTCCGTGACCTCGGCAAGCTGCGCGGTGAGCTGAGCCACGTGCGCGCGTAGGGCGGCGACTTCCGTATCCTGCGAATCGCTCTGCGCGTGAGCGGGAGCTGCGGCAAAAGCGAGCGCCGCAAGCGGCAATCCATAGATATTACGCATGAAAGACCCCGGTCTGTCCGATTTGTGACCGCGGCCTCTAGATTTGTGACATTACACTTATGTGACAGGCCGGAAGAAGGCTGTGGACAAGCGATCAGCCGCGGCGTGCCAGCGGAAGGCGCACGGTGACGGTCGTCCCTTCGCCGCGCTGGCTGGCGATGTCGAGACGACCGCGGTGCCGTTCGACGATGTGCTTCACGATGGCGAGGCCCAGTCCCGTTCCGCCAGCTGCGCGGCTACGCCCGGGGTCGGTGCGATAAAAGCGCCGGGTAAGGTGCGGCAGATGTTCAGCATCGATGCCATCGCCGTGATCGCGGATCTTGAGAACTGCCATGTCGCGCTCACCAGCGGCCAGAGTCACTTTCACCGGCTCATCAGCCGAACCGTATTTCATGGCATTGTCGACCAGATTGCGGACCAGCTGTTCCAGCTGCTTTTCGTCGCCGCGCACTTCGATGGCCTTGTCGGTTACGTCGAATTTCAGGCGCGCGGTCCGCTCCGGCCCCGCACCATCTCGTGCGGCCTGTTTCACGAGCAATGGTAGCGAGACGATGGAGCGGGGCTGATCGTGCTTTTCGGCCTCGACCCGGCTTAGCGACATGAGGTCGTCGATCAGCGATTTCAGCCGGCGCGCCTCTCGAAGAACCGTACCGTAAAACTTCTGTCGCTGCTCGGATGGGACCTGGTCGCCCTCGTCTTCGAGCGTTTCCACGAATCCGATGATCGATGCGAGCGGAGTGCGCAGCTCATGGCTGGCATTGGCGACGAAATCCGTATGCGCGCGGCTGATATCGGCCTCCGCGGTGCGGTTGACCAATTCAACGAGGCTGTAGCGCTCGTCGATGCGCTGATAGGTCATCTGCCAATTGCTTTTCGGGCCGGTCAGTCCCTGCACCGTGGCGCTGCCACCCTCCGATCGCGCCAGCAGATCGATTGCCGCAGGATGACGCAGTGCCACGCGGGCGTCTTGCCCGACGACATGCCTGCCGATCTCCTCGCGCGCCTGTGCATTGGCGACGATGATACGGTCGGAATCGAGCAGCAGCATCGGGAGACCGGAATGCTCGATCAGATCGCGCATGCCAGCCCGTGTGATTGTCAGACCTTCGACCTGAGCGGTCGCCTGCGGCACGGGCGGCGGCACGGCGATCCAGAAACTCGCAATCCAAAGCGTCAGGACGGCTGCCACGAGTATGCCGTCAACGCCCGCAAGCAGCATGCCACCGCCAGCAAAGACGGCGATGACCACGCCTGCGACCGGGATGAAGCGCCCCTCCATGGGAAGAACGCATAGACATAGATTTGTGACAGTTGCCAGCACGGATCGAGCGATTTTCGTGCCGCCTGGTGACCCCTACGGGAATCGAACCCGTGTTTCAGCCGTGAGAGGGCCGCGTCCTGACCGCTAGACGAAGGGGCCCTGTGGGGCAGTATGCCGGAGAGCGCTTCGCAAAGCGCGCCATCGCTGGTGACCCCTACGGGAATCGAACCCGTGTTTCAGCCGTGAAAGGGCCGCGTCCTAACCGCTAGACGAAGGGGCCACACGCGATGGAGCGGCGCACTTAGGGGCGCTGCGCTTTGCGGTCAAGTGCGCTTTCGCCGCTTTTGTCCGGGCAGGCGCAAATCAGTCCGCCCATGCCGCATCCTCGAGGTGCAATTCCGCGGCGGGTCGCGATCCCCAGTCGTCGATCTTGGCCCGACCGGCAAGCCAGAGCTTCCGGCCCTTTGCACCGTGCAACAGCGCCTGGCCCATCGGGCTTTCGGCGGCGCGGAAGGCGATCGCCTTGAATCGTCCGCCATCCTGCCCGGCAGCGATGACGCGCAGATGATCATTCCCGACGACATCAGCTTTCACCAGCGTCACTGGGCCGATCGCCACCCGTGGGCCGGGCCAGCCGACGCCGTAAGGCCCCGCCGTGTCGAGCGTCTGCACGAGTTCCGGTGTGAGACCGCTGGGTGCCAGTGCCAGATCGAGCAGCATCTGCTGTTCGGCCGATGCGCGTGAGACAGGCCCTTCCAGGCGCTCGACCAGCCAGTCGCCAAAGCCGGCGAGTTTGTCCGCCGCCACGGTCAGGCCTGCGGCCATCGCGTGCCCGCCGCCCTTGACGAGGTGTCCGGCATCGGTCGCCCCGATGATGGCCGCGCCAAGGTCCACGCCCGGGATCGATCGCCCCGATCCCTTGCCTTCGCCGTTTTCCACGTCGAGCGCGATGACGAGGGCGGGCTTGCCGGTCTTTTCCTTGATGCGCCCTGCGACGATGCCGATGACGCCGGGGTGCCATCCTTCGCCCGCGCAAATGATGACCGGGCGATTGTGCTGCGCATCCAGTTGCTGCTCGGCCGCTTCCTGCACGGCGGCTTCGATGGCCCGGCGCTCGTCGTTCAGAGTGGAAAGTTGTTCCGCGATCGCGCGGGCCTCGTCCGGATCTTCGGTGGTGAGCAATCGCACGCCGAGTGTCGCCTCTCCGATACGTCCCGCTGCGTTGATGCGCGGGCCGAGTGCGAAGCCGCAATCGCTGGCGGCGGGCGCGGCCTTCAATCGGCTAGCATCGATCAAAGCGGCCATGCCGACATTCGCCCGGCGCGCCATAACCTTGAGCCCCTGCGCGACAAAGGCGCGATTGAGTCCGCGAATGGCAGCGACATCCGCCACCGTGCCGAGCGCCACGAGATCGAGGAGCGAGAGCAGGTCCGGCTCGGCGCGGTCCTTGAAAAAGCCACGCTCCCGAAGCGTGCGCGTTACCGCGACGGCCAGGATGAAGGCGACGCCGACAGCGGCGAGATGGCCATGGGACGAGGCGAGATCGCCTTCGTCGAGCCGATTGGGGTTCACCAGAGCATAAGTGCGCGGCAAGTCCGGCGCGCATTTATGATGGTCCACCACGATAACGTCGATCCCCGCATCATGCGCCATGCCCAGCGCCTCATGCGCCATTGCACCGCAATCCACGGTCACGATCAGGCTTGATCCATCCTGCCCGATCTTGAGCAGCGCTTCGCCGCTCGGCCCATAACCTTCGAGCAGGCGATCGGGGATGTAATGGCGCGCATCGTGGCCGAGCATGCGGATCAGACGGATGAGAAGCGCCGAACTCGTCGCCCCATCGACATCGTAATCGCCATACACGGTCACCGTTTCGCGAGAGATAATCGCTTCGGCGATACGCTCTGCCGCGCGGTCCATATCGGCAAAGGCGGATGGATCCGGCAGGAAGGCGCGTAGCGAGGGCGCGCGGTGCATATCGAGCTCCTCACGTCTCACCCCGCGCGACAGCAGGAGCTGCGTCGCGATATCCTGTTCGAGCCCGCCAATACCGGACGCTATTTCCATGTTGCCACCGCGCCAGCGCCAGCTTTTGCCGCTGATTGAGGAGTCGATGCCGAAAACCGATACGCGCGTCGTCATGCCTGCACGAGTATCCCCGGCAGGCCGCCAAAGGAAGATTGCGCGGCCCGCTCTCGACAGTTTCGGGCAATCGCAGTCCCGTTTCAGGACGAAAACGGACCTTTCTGGGACTCGACGCAGCAAAGCTTTCGCGTCATCACTTTTCCGACCGGAACGGAAGGGTGATGTTCGATCGCGCTCGCGCAAGACCTTGAATCGAATAGACTGATGCCGGGTGTCTCGCTGCTCTTCGCGGCAGGAAGCCGGCCGACCGTCGCCGATCTGCAGCGTCTGGCGGATACGACGGGGCATTTCTCCATCAGTCTCGACCCCTCGGCAGGCAATACCGAAGGGCAGGGTTGGCTCGAACTTCTTATCACTGGCCTCACATTCGACCTCAAGGGTCTGCTGCCGTCCGAAGGTGCCCGGATTCCGAAGTTCGAGCACGCATATGGAGTGCCGCCGTCCGTCGATAGAAACGCCGCGGAAGCCGTAGAACTCGTGCCCGGCCCGCATCTTGCTGGCGGCGCGACGATGTTTCCGGTCGTGCGCAGTCTCGCCTTGTTGGCGGCCCGATTGTCCGGGCTCGACGGTGTGTCGGGTGTCGTGTGGCACGCGGCAGGGGCATGCAGCGCGCCCGATATATTCCAGCGCGGCGTGGTTGCATGGGTGGAGGGCGGTCCCTTTCCCGGGCTCGGCCTGACTTCACTGGAGACGGACGCGAATGGCGGGTTGCGAAGCAGGGGTCTTGCGCTGCTTACGGGCCAGGAACTTGCCCTGTCGGCAGACATGTGCGCGGACCGCGCGCGGGCGGCCAAGATCGCGCTGCGTTTGATCAACTGGGTTGTCGAGCACGGTCGCATCGACGCGCAGCTTGCTTTCAGTGGCCCTGGTGGAGAAGCACTGGTGCTGGAAGCTGTGGAAAACTCCACCATTGTACGGGTGGTGCAGGGGTCGCGATAGGGGAATACATGACGGGCCGTTCAGCGCAGCCGCGTCCGTACCTGTCGTTCCGCTCCGTCAATCGACGAGGAGCCCCTGAATTCCAGCCCAACATGCAACGGCATCACCTCCTGCCTTTGCAACTGCTTCGCACACCTTGCTTCGCATCTTTCTTTGAAAAACTTGGCGTTGGATCAGTCGGCTTCGATGACTTCCGCCGCAACGGCCTGTTGCTGCCGAGTACGGGAAAAGAGGCGCGGCGAACTCGGCTACCTCTCCATCGCGGACCGCATCGTAGATACAACGATCTCGTTGCTCAAAGGATCGGGCGGATCGATTGCAGCTGGCGGTCGGCTCACGCGAGAATGCCCAAAAAGCGCACGTTGTGATGCATTGATGCGCTTGCGATGGTTGCAGGGTGCCCTTCGCAAGCAGCTCATCAGTCTGAGACGCAGCACGTTCTTTCTCAATCGCAAGGATCCGTTTCGCCTGGATCTCGACTTCGCTGACCTCGATGCGATGGCCGACCAGCTGTGGGCCTCTACGGAGACGCGCTAAGCGGCTTTTTCGAAATGAGGCCATTCCCGCCGCAAGGCCAGCATGCGTTCCTCAGGGCCGGGCGTCATCTTGAGCCAGTTTTCAAGCCGCCGCGAAGCTTCTCCCAGCTCCGGCTCGCCGAAATTGGCAGCGACACCGGCGAGCTTGTGCAACTGCGAGGCAAGTTCCGCCCAATCCGTCTGCCCGGGTGATCGCTCCAACGATTGCTTCAGCTGGGCGAGAAGCTGGACCTTGCGATCGCGATAACGATCCACCAAGCCTCCGGTCATCGGGGCAAGATCGGCGCGCTCCGAAACGATTTCATCCTGCGCATCGTCATCGTCTCCATCGCCCAGCCACCGGGCCAGCTCGCGAGCCAGCGCGACGGTCGTCACCGGCTTGCCCAGGTGCGACTGCATTCCTGCTTCGCGGCACGCGGCCACGTCGTCTGGATAGCAATTGGCGGTAAGGGCGATGATAGGCAGGCTCTCTGCCGTAAATCCCATGGCCCGCAATTGCCGCGTCGCTTCGAGACCGTCGACATCGGGCATCTGCATGTCCATGAGAACGGCGGCAAATGGCCGCCCGGCATCGCGTGCGGCAATGACGGCCTCGACCGCCTGCTCGCCATTTTCGACCAGCTCGGCGTCTATTCCAAGAGCTTCCGCCATGGACATGATCAGTTCCTGATTGATGCCGTGATCCTCGGCGATCAGGACGTGGGTGTTCGAAAGCGAGGACACAGCGGCGTCTTCGGTCGATACGATCTCCACCGCGGGGATGGAAGGCAGCGACTCGGCCTTTCGCAGAGGCAGACGGATGGTGAACTGCGTTCCGACACCCTGCTTGGAATGCACGGTGATGCGTCCGTCCATCATTGTCACGAGCTGGCTTGAGATCGACAGGCCAAGCCCCGTCCCGCCATAGCGGCGTGCCGTAGTGCCGTCTTCCTGCCGGAAGGGCGAGAAGATAGCTTCCAGTTTCGCTTCCTCGATACCGATCCCGGTATCGATGACCGAGATCAGCAGATATTTGCCGTCATTGGATGTTTCGACGCGCGCTTCCACGTCGATTCCGCCGTTTTCCGTGAACTTCACAGCATTGCCGATCAGGTTCAGCAGGATCTGACGCAGCCGTAGAGGATCCAGCTCAACCAGCTCGGGCACGTCATCCTCGATCCAGACGCTCATCGAAAGGCCGCGCGCGCGTGCCATCGGCTCCATCAGCTTGACGGCATGATTGAGTTTATGACGCACATCGGTCGGCTCGGCCACGATCCGCAACTGGCCCGACTCGATTTTTGAGTGATCGAGAACATCGTTGAGTAGCTGCATCATCGCGCGGCCCGACTCCGCGATCAGTCGCACTTGGTCTCGCTGCGTCTCGTCCAGATCGCTTTCCATGAGGAGCTCGGTGAACCCCACGACACCGTTCATCGGCGTCCGGATTTCATGGCTCATATTGGCGAGGAAGGTGGATTTGGCTTGGGCCTCATCCAACGCCTTCTCCCGTGCGGTCATCAGTTCCGCTTCCAGATCCTTGGATCGCTGGATGTCGAAATTGATGCCGACATAGCCGACGACCTCGCCATCTTCGTCATATTCAGGCGCGCCGATGCCCTTGACCCACACCGTCGATCCATCGGGGCGAAGCCAGCGCCATTCGGTATCGATTCGCTCTTCGCGCGCGACCGCCGTCATCAGCGCGCTCATCACATCGTCGTAATCGTCCGGGTGAAGAGCGCGCGCCCATCTATCGCCTTCCCAGTCGGTCAGGCCGGCCGATTCCTCCCACGCCCGATTGACGTAGATGCACTGGCCGCGCGCGTCCGTGCGCCAGATCCCGGCAGGCGCCACATCGGCGAGAGTCGTGAAGCTTAGCGCGGCTTGCTCATCTTCTTCCCGCTCCGCCCGTTGACGGAAGTACAGCGTGGCAAAGGCAAACGCCGCAACGCTGCTTGCGACAAGAGCCAGAAGTTCGATCATCCCACCCACCATCGTTTCCCTCGATGGTGCGGCGGATAGACCGCGCTTGCCTACGCCGGCGCAATCGCAGCCCTATGGAATGTCACTTAGCCTTCGTGCCCGCTTTGCCCGCCTTGCTTGCACTGTTGGCAGCGCTGAGCAGCGCGCGCACGCCTGCGGTCGCGACGTCCTCGTCAAGCCCTACTCCCCAACCGGTGCGGCCATCGGGGGCTTCCCATTCGATATAGGCGGCCGCATTGGCATCGACGCCAGAGCCGATGGCGTGTTCGGAATAGTCTATAACTTCCATCGCAACGCCGAAACTGTCCCTCAGGGTCGCGAGCACGCTGGAGATCAGCCCCTTGCCGCGCCCGGACACGCTTTGCTCTTCGCCATCGACTTCGACCGTCCCTGCAAACATGCGTGTTCCATCGGAGGCGCGGCTCTCGGCGTAGTCGACCAGGCGGAAACGGCGCTTCTCGACGCCGAGGAAGTAAGCCTTGCGAAAGGCCTCCCAGATATCGTCGCCGTTGAGTTCGCGCCCCAGCTGGTCGGCCAGCTGCTGCACATGGCGAGAGAAGTCGATCTGCAATCGCTTGGGCAGTTTCAGCCCGTGGCGCTGTTCCAGCACCCAGGCGAAACCGCCTTTGCCGCTTTGCGAATTCACGCGGATGACCGCTTCGTAATTGCGACCCAGATCGGCGGGATCGATAGGCAGGTAAGGCACGCGCCAAAGATCGTCGTTTTGTTGGCCCTGCGCCTCGAACCCCTTCTTGATCGCGTCCTGGTGGCTGCCGGAGAAGGCGGTAAAGACCAGCTCGCCGCCATAAGGATGACGTTCGTGAACGGGCAAGGCGTTGCAATATTCGACCGTCTCGATCACGCGATCGATGTCTGAAAAGTCGAGGCCCGGGTCGATACCCTGCGTATACATATTGAGCGCCACGGTGACGATGCAGCAATTGCCGGTCCGCTCGCCATTGCCGAACAGGCAGCCCTCGATCCGATCGGCACCCGCCATCAGGCCGAGTTCGGCCGCCGCAACGCCCGTCCCGCGATCGTTATGTGTGTGGAGGGAGATCACCGCTGCTTCCCGGTTCGGCAGGTTGCGGCAGAAATACTCGATCTGGTCGGCATAGACATTCGGTGTCGCCGCTTCGACTGTGGCAGGCAGGTTGAGGATGATCGGCCAGTCCTCAGTAGGGCCGACGACCTTCATCACCGCCTCGCAGACCTCCAGGCTGAAATCGAGCTCGGCGGTCGAGAACGTCTCCGGCGAATACTGGAAATGCCACTTGGTGTCAGGCCGTTTTGCCGCCTCGTCGACCAGCAGCTGCGCGCCTTTCACGGCAATCTGGCGCACCTCCTGGCGGCTCATGCGGAACACGATATCGCGCCAGGCGGGGCTGAGCGCATTGTAGAGATGGACGGTGGCGGAACGCGCGCCTTCAAGGCTTTCGAAACTACGGCGGATCAGGTCTTCGCGCGCTTGGGTGAGCACCTGGACGGTCACGTCGTCCGGCACCTTGCCGGAGTTGACCAGCCAGTTGATGAAGTCGAATTCGGTCTGCCCGGCGGCGGGGAAGCCGACTTCGATTTCCTTCACGCCGATGTCCAGCAGCAGCTCGAAGAAGCGCGTTTTCTTCGCCCTGTCCATCGGGTCGATGATCGACTGGTTGCCATCGCGCAGGTCGGTCGACAGCCATCGCGGCGGTGTGGTGATGGTGCGCGTCGGCCACTGCCTGTCTGGCAGGTCGACTTGCGGGAAGGGGCGGTATTTGGCGCTCGGATCGCGGAGCATGGACTTGGCTTTCTTCGACTGGCCTGCTGGTCTGACGGGATGGCCCTTAGGCGGTTCGCCCGCGCGTGGCAGGGCGGATGGCGCGCCTAAGGGCGCGTAAGTCGAAGCAGCAGATCGAGATCGAAAGCCGTGCTCATCGCAAGCGAAGCTACCCAGCGGCGCGGGCCACGTCCAGTGCGAATGCGGTTTCAGGTGATACAGAGAACGGCAAATTTGTGAACTGCGCGACTTCACCGCCAAACCGCAGAAATGCGTGATATTGGGCACGATTTGCCGGTGCAGGGTGTAACCTTCGGGATCAGGGCCGGGCGGTGCGATCATGGCAGATCGCTAGCCGCCCGGCTCCTGTGTAGGACAGTCCGGTAAGGTCAGTTCTTTTCGAAGGCGACCGTGATATCGAGTTCCACCTCGTCACCGATTGCCGGCACGGCAAAATCCATGCCCCATTCGGAACGCTTGATGGTGGTTGTCCCATGAAAGCCCACGGTCTGTGCCTGGCTGCGCGGGTTTTCGCCCATGCCGGATAGCTCTGCCGCAATCGTCACAGGGCCGGTCTGACCGTTGAGCGTCAGTGCGCCAGTGATATTCGCCGTGGTCGGCCCCGTCTGCTCGACGCTGGAGGACACGAAGCGCGCATCGTCGGCATCGGGTCCGAAGAAATCGGGCGCGGCGCCGTCCTCCCCGGGACGCAGCATGTGCTCTCGCAAGCCTTCGCTGACGACGGCAAGCGAGCTGATCGGCAGCCGCACGTCGACGGAAGAATTGGCCATATCGGCAGTGTCGAGCACAAGCGTGCCCTCCGCATCGCCAAACAGGCCGAAATAGTCATTAAAGCCGAAATGGCTGACCCGCCACTCCACCAGTGTGTGCGCCGGATCGGTGCTGTAGGTGCCGGATTCGATGGCGCTCGTATCCATCGCATGTTGCCCGTGCTCATGCGTATCGGCGATGGCACCGGTGGCGGATAGCGCGGCGACGGAGCCGGCGGCAGTTAGGGCAATGATGGTTTTGCGCATGGTCAGTCTCCCGGATTGCGAACGTCGGATGTGGTGACGCAGCGGCGCAAGTCCAGCACCTTTAGTTCTTCGCCTTGTCCACCAGCTTGTTGTCGCCGATCCACGGCATCATGGCGCGCAGGCGTGTGCCGACCTCCTCGATCGGATGCGCCTCCTGCCGCTTGCGCGCTGCCTTCATCTCAGGATTGCCAACCGCGTTGTCCGTCATGAAGCGCTGCACGAATTTGCCGCGCTGGATGTCGTCGAGAACGCGCTTCATTTCGGCCTTCGTTTCATCCGTGATGACGCGTGGACCGGTGTGATAATCGCCATATTCGGCCGTGTTGCTGATCGAATAGCGCATATTCGCAATGCCGCCTTCGTACATCAGGTCGACGATCAGCTTGGTTTCGTGCAGGCATTCGAAATAGGCCATTTCCGGCTCGTATCCCGCCTCGACCAACGTCTCGAACCCGGCGAGGACGAGGTGGCTGATGCCGCCGCAAAGCACGGCCTGCTCGCCGAACAGATCGGTTTCGCATTCATCCTTGAAAGTCGTTTCGATAATCGCGGAGCGGCCCGCGCCCATTGCGCCCGCATAGGCGAGGGCGAGCTGCTGAGCGAAGCCGTTGCCTCCACTGCCGGAGCCTTCCTGGTGCACGGCGATCAGGGCAGGCACGCCGCGACCTTGCTCATACTCATTGCGGACGGTGTGACCCGGCCCCTTCGGCGCGATCATGATGACGTCGAGATCCTCGCGCGGCTCGATCAGCCCGAAATGCACATTCAGGCCATGCGCGAAGGCGAGGGCGGCTCCTTCCTTCATGTTGTCGCGCAGATCGTTGCGCCAGATTTCGGACTGATATTCGTCCGGGGCGAGCATCATGACGATATCAGCCCACTTCGCCGCGTCCGCATTGGACATGACAGTGAAGCCCGCGGCCTCCGCCTTCTTTGCCGTTACCGATCCTTCACGCAGTGCGACGCGCACTTCGCCTGCACCGCTATCGCGCAGATTCTGTGCGTGCGCGTGGCCCTGACTGCCATAGCCGATGATGGCGATGTTGCGGCTCTCGATCAGATTGCGATCGGTATCGGCGTCGTAATAGACTTTCACTGCGTGAATTCCCCGTATTCGTGGTTCGTATGTGTTTTCAGGCGCCTTCGCTGCCGCGCATCATGCCGACTATGCCGGAGCGGCCGACTTCGACAAGGCCCAACTGGCGCATCAGGACGATGAAGCTGTCCACTTTGCTGCTGGAGCCGGTGAGTTCGAAGACGAAGCTTTCGGGCGTGGTATCGACCACGCTGGCGCGGAAGACTTCGGCGGTGCGCAACGCCTCGACCCGCGTTTCACCCGTACCGCGCACCTTCACCAGCGCCAGCTCGCGTTCGACATGCGGACCTTCCTCGGTGAGATCGATGACCCGGTGCACCGGCACCAGCCGCTCCAGCTGCGCCATGATCTGGTCGATCACCTGCGGCGGACCGCCGGTGACGATGGTGATACGGCTGATCGCATGGTCCTCACTGATGTCGGCCACGGTCAGGCTGTCGATATTGTAGCCGCGCGCTGTGAACAGACCGGTGATCTTGGCAAGAATGCCCGGTTCGTTATCGACGGTGACGGTAAGGACGTGGCGTTCGGCCTCGCGGTGCTGGATTTTCATGAGCCTATACCAGCGCCTTGGCTTCGTCCGCCATGATGCCGCTGGTGCGATCGCCGTGGAGCAGCATGTCGGTATGCGCCGCGCCCGAGGGGATCATCGGGTAGCAATTCGCCTCTTTCGACACGTGGCAATCCACCATCACCGGGCCGTCATGGGCGAGCATCGCCTCGATCCCGCTGTCGAGCTGGCCGTCATCCTCTATCCGAATGCCCTTCCAGCCATAGGCTTCGGCGAGCTGCACGAAATCGGGCAGGCTGTCCGAGTAGCTGTTCGAGTAGCGGCTTTCATAGGTCAGTTCCTGCCATTGGCGGACCATGCCCATATACTCGTTGTTCAGGATGAAGACCTTGACCGGCAGGCGAAACTGGCTGGCCGTGCCAAGCTCCTGGATATTCATCTGGATGCTCGCTTCGCCCGCAATGTCGATGACGAGGCTGTCCGGATTGCCGAGCTGCGCGCCGATGGCGGCGGGGAGGCCATAGCCCATCGTGCCGAGACCGCCGCTCGTCAGCCATTTGTTCGGGCCCATGAACCCGAAATATTGCGCCGCCCACATCTGGTGCTGGCCAACTTCGGTGGTAATGATCGGATCGCGGTCCCTCGTCGCTTCGAACAGACTCTGTACCGCGCGCTGGGGCATGATCTCTCCGGAGCGGTCGGGATAGGCAAGGCTGTCGCGCGCGCGCCAACCGGCGATGCGCGCCTTCCATTCGCCGAGATCGCGGCCCCGGCGATCTCCCCAGCATTCGACAAGCTGATCGAGCACATGCGCACAATCGCCCACGATGCCGAGATCGACCGGCACGATCTTGTTGATGCTGGAGCGGTCGATGTCGATATGTATCTTCTTGGAATTCGGGGCAAAGGCGTCGAGTCGACCGGTCACCCGGTCATCGAAACGCGCGCCCACGCAGACCATGACGTCGCACTGGTTCATGGCCATGTTGGCTTCGAACGTGCCGTGCATGCCGAGCATGCCGAGCCAGTCGGGGTGATGCGCTGGAAATGCGCCTAGGCCCATCAGCGTCGAGGTTACGGGCGCGCCTGTCAGCTGCTGGAAGCGGCGCAGCAATTCGCTGGCGCGTGGGCCTGCATTGATGACGCCGCCGCCAGTATAGAGGATCGGGCGCTCGGCATTCGCGATCATCTCCACCGCTTCGGCGATTTCCTCCGGCGCACCGACCATTCTCGGCTCGTAACGCTTGCGCCGCTTCGCCTTGCCATCGGGCAGCATGGCGGTGGCGATCTGAACGTTCTTCGGAATGTCGACCACTACCGGGCCGGGCCTGCCGGTCGTGGCGATTTCGAAGGCTTCCTCGATAGTTGCGGCGAGGTTTTCGGGATCCTTCACAAGATAATTATGCTTCGAACAGTGGCGCGTCAGCCCCACCGTGTCGGCTTCCTGGAAAGCATCCGTGCCAATCAGATTGGTCGGCACCTGCCCGGTGATGACCACGAGCGGGATGGAATCGAGGAAGGCGTCGGCGATTCCCGTGATCGCGTTCGTCGCGCCCGGACCGCTGGTGACGAGCACCACGCCCGGCTTGCCGGTGGAGCGGGCATAGCCTTCCGCTGCGTGGGCAGCGCCGGCTTCGTGGCGTACGAGGATATGGCGCAGGCGTTCATCGCCGAACAACTCATCATAGATCGGCAGGACTGCACCGCCGGGATAGCCGAACACGAATTCGACACCTTGCCGCACCAGGCTCTCCACCAATATCGCTGCGCCGCTGCGCTCTTGAGACACGAATTCCTCCATCCCCCTAGAAAAACGACCCGGCGCAATCGCTTGCACCGGGTCAGATTGGGGGTTCTGCGACGTCCGGAATATAGAAATAAACTATCTTGTCAAGGGCAGATCACGAAATATAGTTGCAAACTGCGCCTGCTTGACAATATCTTTCGGGTCGCGTCGAGGCCACTCCAATGGAGGCTGGTGGCGCAGCCAGGTGTATTGCCGCTTCGCATAATTGCGCGTCGCCTGCTGCCCTTTCGCGATTGCCTCCTCCCGCGACCATTTACCGCGCAGATGGCCTGCGATTTCCGGAACACCGATGGCGCGCATCACGGGCAGGTCCGGTGAGAGACCTCGCGCGAGGAGCGCCTCGACTTCCTCTACCGCGTCGTTCTGCATCATCTGTTCGAACCGCGCATCGCAGCGCGCGTAGAGCGTTTCGCGGTCCGGCAGCAGGACAAGCGGAGCCAGCGCCACGCTGTCCGCGATCCCGCCTTCCTTGCGCGCCTGCCAATCGCCGAGCGTCCGGCCCGTTGAGCGCACGACTTCGAGCGCGCGTGCAATGCGCTGACGGTCCCCCGGGGCCAGGCGCTCGGCGCGATCCGGATCCTCGACCTTCAATGCGGCAAAGGCGTCGGCCACGGGCAGCGCGCGCACCGCATCGCGCACAGCCGCGTCGATTTCGGGAATCGGCGCAATGCCATCCAGCAGTGTGCGAATGTAAAGACCGGTTCCGCCGACCAGGATCGGCAGCACACTCGCCAGATGAGCATTCGCGATCTCTCGCTTCGCTGCCGCCGCCCATTCCGCCGCAGAGCATGCCTCCGCCGCGTCCCAAGTGCCGAACAGGCGATGCGGCACACCCTGCATTTCATCCTCGGTCGGCCGGGCAGAGAGCACTTGCAGATCGCTATAGACCTGCGCGCTGTCGGCATTGATGACGACGGCCTTGCCATCAACCGCCAGCGCCAGTTGCACGGCGAGATCGCTCTTGCCGCTTGCGGTCGGCCCTGCAATGAGCGCAAGCCTCTTGTCCGAAAGGTTCTCCCCCGTGGTCATCGCCCGCCTGATAGCAGACCCGGCCACACTGGAAAGCGCGCTCGACGCGATGACCGCGCAGCTGCGCGACACTCCAGTGCCGGTGGCGCGTGCGGCGATGCTCGATTTCTGCGGCGACGTGCTTCAAGTGGAAATCGCTGGCGACGACATGGCCACCCTGCGCGCTGCGATGGACGCCCACTTCCCGCACAGTGACGCGATCATCGCGCGGGACGCGATCCGAGTGCCCGATGTGTTCGTTTCTGACATGGATTCGACCATGATCGGGCAGGAATGCATCGACGAACTCGCCGACTTCGCTGGGCTGAAACCGCAGATCGCCGCCATCACCGAACGCGCCATGCAGGGCGAACTCGATTTCGAAAGCGCCTTGCGGGAGCGGGTGGGGCTGCTCGAGGGGCTGGAAGAGGACGCGATAGAACGCTGCCTCGCCGAGCGCATCCGACCGACCGAAGGCGCGCGGGCGCTGGTCGAGACGCTGAAATCGCGCGGTTGTCGCACCGTGCTGGTGACGGGCGGTTTCCACCATTTCGCCGATCCTGTGGCAGACCAGCTCGGTTTCGAACGCGTGGTCGGCAACCGGCTCGAAGTGTCCGGCGGCAAGCTGACCGGCGGTCTCGTCGGCGGCATCACGGACAGCGGGACCAAGCGCGCTGTTCTCGAAGAAGAAATGGGGAAACGCGCCGACACCGCCGTCAGCATGGCGGCGGGCGACGGCGCGAATGACATTCCGATGCTGGAGGCCTCGACTTACGGCATTGCCTACCGCGCAAAGCTCAAGGCGCGCGCAGCGGCCAATGGATGGGTCGAGCGGGGCGATCTGACGAGCCTGCTCAAGTTGCTCGAGATACCGGAAAAGGATTGGGTTACCGGGTAATTCTCCCCCTCCCCGTTCCGGGGAGGAACTATAGCCAGCTGGAAATCTGCTCCAGTGGCTTTTTCCTTATGGCATGTTCGGGCACCGTCGCGCCTTCTCCGGGCAGCCCGGCCACCACTATCATCAGCGGTTTTTCGTTCTTCGGCCTGCCACACAGAGCGCGCAAAAAGCCCATGGGTGAGGGCGTATGCGTCAGCGTAGCCAGCCCCGCCTCGTGCAGCGTAGAAATGAGCATGCCGCAGGCGATGCCGACGCTTTCATTGACGTAGTAATTCTGCGTTTCGCCATCCTCCGCAATCCCGCCGGTGCGCTGGGCGAAGCAGGCGATCAGCCACGGCGCGGTTTCGAGATAGGGCTTGCTGGCGTCGGTTCCGATCGGGGCGAGGGCATCGAGCCATTCCTCGCTCGCCTTGGGCTTGTCG
Source organism: Aurantiacibacter aquimixticola (assembly GCF_003605475.1). NCBI lineage: Bacteria > Pseudomonadati > Pseudomonadota > Alphaproteobacteria > Sphingomonadales > Erythrobacteraceae > Aurantiacibacter > Aurantiacibacter aquimixticola. The sequence goes on from NZ_RAHX01000001.1 coordinate 500,823, forward strand.
CCCTCCTCGCCGTAGAAACGCCGCTCCTCGGCCTCTGCTGCCTCGCGCACGGCCCGCTTCTTTTCCGGCGACCCGATGACGGCAAAATGCCAGGGCTGGTGGTTCGCGCCATTGGGCGCGGTTCCGGCGGCGCGAATGGCGTATTCGATCACTTCGCGTGGCACCGGCGTATCGGCGAAATCGCGGCAGGAGTGGCGTGTCCTGAGCTGTTCGAACGCGGCGTGGGCGCGGGCCACGCGCTCCTCGTCTGTGAAGTCGGGCAAAGCGGGGAAGGGGTGGTGCTTCTCGCTCATCTGGGGAGACTAGCGCTCCATCCACTCTACGAAGAAGCTGCGATGCGCGTCCCGCATCTCGGCAACGCTTTTGCCGAACAGAATATCGCCGCCGGTCTTGCCGATGCGGGTGAAGCCCACCGCGGCCGTCTCGTCATTCTCGGTGCCCTTGGACAGCGCTTCGTTCAACGCTTCGGTATCGGGCACGGTGACGACATAGCGGCCCTGGTCCTCGCCGAACCACCACTGCGCGTCGGTGTAATTGGAATGGCCTTCTTCCAATTCCGCGCCAATTCCGCCCGCCATCGCCATTTCGGCCAGGGCGACGGCCATGCCGCCGTCGGAAATGTCGTGCACCGCGCTCACCAGCCCGTCTGCGATTAGTTCGCGGATGATGCCGCCGGCGGCTTTTTCGAGGATGAGATCGGTCGGCGGGGTGCGCCCCTCGTCGCGGCCATGCACGACTTGCAGCCAGAGCGATTTGCCCAGATGCGAGCGTTCGGGATCGGCGGTCGCCCAGGCCTCGGGGGCGATCAGGTAGATCGTCTCGCCCGCCGCCTTGAACGGCATGGTCATCATGCGATCGTAGTCGTCGATCAGGCCGACCCCGCCGATGGCGGGCGTGGGCAGGATGGCGGAGCCGCCGCCTGTCGCTTTACTCTCATTGTAGAGGCTGACATTGCCCGACACGATCGGGAAATCGAGCACTTTGCACGCGCGGCCCATGCCCTCGAGCGCGTGGACGAATTGCGCCATGATCTCGGGCCGCTGCGGGTTCGCGAAGTTGAGGCAATTGGTGACGGCGAGTGGCCGCGCGCCGACGGCGCAGAGGTTGCGATACGCCTCGGCAATTGCCTGCTTGCCGCCTTCATAGGGGTTCGCATGGACGTAGCGCGGCGTGCAGTCCGTGCTGATGGCGAGAGCCTTTTTCGTGCCATGTACGCGCACGACGCCCGCATCGCCGCCGGTCTGCAGCGTATCCGCACCGACCTGGCTGTCATATTGCTCGCTGATCCAGTTGCGGGAGGCGAGATTGGGGCTGGCGAGCAGCTTCAGAAGGTCGCCGCCGATATCGTCGGTATCGGGTCGCTCGGTCATGGGGGCGATGCCCGCCCAGTCGAGATAGTCGTCCATCGAAAGGTAAGGGCGATCATATTCCGGCGCGTCGGCGGCGAGCGGACCGAGCGGGATATCGCACACCACCTCGCCGTGGAATTCGAGCACCATGTGCCGCGTATCGGTGACTTCACCGATGACCGCGAAATCGAGCTCCCATTTCTCGAAGATGGCCTGCGCCATGGCTTCCTTGCCGGGCTTCAACACCATGAGCATGCGCTCCTGGCTTTCGCTCAGCATCATTTCGTATGGCGTCATGCCGTCTTCGCGGCAGGGCACCTTGTTCATGTCGAGCCGGATGCCCGCCTTGCCATTGGTCGCCATCTCGACGCTGGAGGAGGTCAGGCCCGCCGCGCCCATGTCTTGTATGGCGACGATGGCATCGGTCGCCATCAGTTCGAGACAGGCTTCGATCAGCAGCTTCTCGGTGAACGGATCGCCAACCTGCACCGTGGGGCGCTTCGCGTCGGCGTCTTCCTCGAAATCGGCACTGGCCATGGTCGCGCCGTGGATACCGTCGCGTCCGGTCTTGGAGCCGACATAGACGATGGGGTTTCCGACACCGGTCGCTGCGCTGTAGAAGATCTTGTCCGCATCGGCCACGCCCACCGTCATCGCGTTGACGAGGATGTTACCGTCATAGGCCGGGTGGAAATTGGTCTCGCCGCACACTGTCGGCACGCCCACGCAATTGCCGTATCCTCCAATGCCCGCAACCACGCCCTGCACGAGGTGTTTCATCTTCGGATGATCGGGCCGCCCGAAGCGCAGCGCATTGGCATTCGCCACCGGCCGCGCGCCCATGGTGAACACGTCGCGCAATATGCCGCCAACGCCCGTCGCCGCGCCCTGATAGGGTTCGATATAGGAGGGGTGGTTGTGGCTCTCCATCTTGAAAATGGCCGCCTGGCCGTCGCCGATATCGATGACGCCAGCATTTTCGCCCGGGCCGCAGATCACCCATGGTGCCTCGGTCGGCAGCTTCTTGAGGTGCAGGCGGCTCGACTTGTAGGAGCAATGCTCGCTCCACATGACCGAGAATATGCCGAGCTCGACAAGGTTCGGTTCCCGGCCCAGCGCGTGAAGCACGCGCTCATATTCGTCCTCGGAAAGCCCGTGCTGGGCGACCACTTCGGGGGTGATATCTGACATGCGCCGCGCTTTAGCGAGCAGGGTGGTGAGGCGCTAGCCCTGCGGGCGGCGATTTTCCCCGCTCAGGCGAGTCTGAGCGCGGCCCCGCATGCGATTGTGCTTGCGATGCTGGTGGCGAACGTGCCCCAGGCGATATCGGCAATGCTAATATGCCACGCCCACACCTTCATCACCGCCTGGCTGGTGAAGTCGAAGGTCGCGTAACACACGAACCCAAGGATCGCGCCGTTCAGCGCCGCGGTAAACACGTTGCCGGTTTCCAGCCCGGGGCGGATCGCGAACCACGTCATCCCGCCGATATAGATCAGATAGAAGGCGATTGCCGGACCCATGCGGAAGCTTTCCGCCATGATTTCCCCGATCACGGGGCGATAGAGATTGTCCGACGCCCAGCGCAGCCACACCGAATCCAGCGCGCCGAAGGCCACCGCAGCGGCGATATAGGCGATAATCCACTTCAACATGCGCAGGCTCCTTCGCGCCTGCTTGACCCTGCGGCCCGCCAGCGTCAATGGTCGCCATATGGGAGAACACGCTCCGAATATCGCCGACATGAGTTTCGAGCAGGCCTTGAAAGCTCTCGAAGACACTGTGCGCCGCCTCGAAGGCGGTGAAGTGCCGCTCGATGAAAGTATCGCGCTTTACGAACGTGGCGAGGCCCTGCGGCGGCATTGCCAGGCGCGGCTCGACGCGGCCCAGGCGCGGATCGAGAGGATCGTCGCCGGGCCGGATGGCAAGCCGACCGGCACACAACCCTTCGATGCCGAATAGGGCTGCGGGCTGATGGGGCTAGTGATCGCGGACGACGTGCTCGGCAGGGGACTTCAGCGCATCCAGCGCGAGGTGGACGACGCCTTCGATGGGCTGCTGCCCGTGCCAGAAGACAGCAGCGCGACACTTGTCGAGGCCATGCGCTATGCCGCCATCGGCGGCGGCAAGCGGGTGCGACCGCTGTTGCTGGTGTCCGTGGCGGAGATGTACGGGGCGAGCCGCGCGGCGGCGGTCTATGCAGGATGCGCGATTGAAGCGATCCACGTCTATTCGCTGATCCACGACGACTTGCCCTGCATGGACGATGACGATCTGCGCCACGGCAAGCCGACCCTGCACAGGAAATATGACGAGGCCATCGCAGTGCTGGCGGGCGATTCCCTCCACGCGCTGGCCTTCGAGATTTTAGGCGGAATGAAGGTCAGCGAAGATCCATTTATTCGCGCCGAGCTGGTCCACGCGCTCGCTTCCGCCAGCGGCCACAAGGGCATGGCGGGCGGCCAGGTGATGGACATCGCTGCTGAGAGCGCGAAGGGCGAGCTCGATCTGCACACCATCACACGGCTGCAGCAGCTGAAGACCGGCGCGCTGCTCGGCGCGGCAGTCGAAATGGGCGCGGTGCTCGGCAAGGTGCCCGAAGAGGGCAGAGCGCATCTGCGCGCCTATGCCCGCGATATCGGCCTCGCCTTCCAGATCGCCGACGATTTGCTGGATGAGGAAGGTGACGAAGAAGTGGCGGGCAAGGCGCTTCGCAAGGATGCCGATGCGGGCAAGGCGACTTTCGTTTCGCTGATGGGGATCGATGATGCCCGCGCACAGGCAAAAGCTCTGTCCGAGCAAGCCATCGGACATCTGTCCCAGCATGGCGAGGAAGCGGACCTGCTGCGCGCGCTCGCTCGCTTCATCGTGGAGCGGGATCGGTGAGCGCGAAGACGACACAGGGGCGCATCGGCATTTATCCCGGCACGTTCGATCCCGTCACGCTTGGCCATGCGGACATCATCCGGCGGGGCAGCAAGCTGGTCGACACGCTGATCGTCGGCGTCACGACCAATCCGAGCAAGAACCCGATGTTCACGCCCGACGAGCGGATCGCAATGATGCGCGCGGAGGTCGAGCGGCTCGCCCTCGACAATGTCGAGATACAAGGCTTCGACGCGCTGCTGATGAAATTCGCCGACCATGTGGGTGCGGGCGTCATCATTCGCGGCCTGCGCGCGGTCGCTGATTTCGAATACGAATATCAGATGGCCGGCATGAACCAGCAGATCGACGATTCGATCGAGACGGTCTTCCTGATGGCCGATATCTCGCTTCAACCCATTGCCAGCAAGCTGGTGAAGGAAATCGCGCTGTACGGCGGTGACATCACACCTTTCGTCGCGCCGCCGGTGAAAGCCCGCGTGGAAGAGCGTGTTGCCGAGATCGGCCGGAAGGGTGAATACTGATCCCCGGCGCTGCCCCGCATGTTCATTGAACTGTCAGCCCACCGCTCCTAGAGCATCGCGCAATCGTTAACGCCATTTTTGGACGGATTTTCTCATGTTTCGCACCCTCGCGCTTTCCGCCGCTGCGGCCATCGCCTTTTCGACGCCTGCCGCCGCACAGGACACGGCACTGACGCCGGCCGTAGACACGGTGGCCGAAACAAACACCACGGCGCGGCGCCTGCCTGTTACCGTCAACTTCGACATGGCGCAGGAGCAGGAGAATATTCTGCTTCTCGACCTATCGACAGGCGAGCGTGTGGCAATCCGCCTCGTCCCCGAATGGGCGCCCAACCATGTCGAGCGGATCAAGACGCTCACGCGTCAGGGTTTCTACAACGGCGTGATCTTCCACCGTGTGATCGACGGCTTCATGGCGCAAACCGGCGATCCGACCGGCACGGGCGGCGGCAATAGCGAGCTGCCCGACCTGGAGGAGGAGTTCAATTACCTGCCGCACGTGCGCGGCAGTGTTTCGATGGCGCGCGCCGATGATGAAGACAGCGCGAACAGCCAGTTCTTCATCGTGTTCTACCCGACCTTCGCGCTGGACCGGAATTACACCAATTTCGGCCGCGTGATCTCGAACATGCCCGCCGTGGATGCCATTGCGCGGGGTGAGCCGCCCATCAATCCCACGCGGGTCTTGCAGGCGAGCATCGCGGCAGACGGACTCCCGCAGGCGATGCCGCAAGCAGTGCAGGTGGAAGAGGAAATCACGCTCGACATGCTGAACGCGCCGGTCGGGGAGTAATCCTCGCCATCCGCGTTGCGCTGCGCTAGCGGCGCTTTCGTGAAAGTCGACCTTTTCGATTTCGAGCTACCGCAAGAGCTGATTGCGCTGCGCCCGGTGCGGCCGCGCGATGCGGCGCGCTTGCTGGTTGCGCGTGGCGATGCTTCGCTGGAAGATCGCGGCGTCCTGGACCTCCCCGGCCTGCTCGAACCAGGCGATCTGCTCGTTTTCAACGATACTCGGGTGATCCCCGCGCAGCTGGAAGGCAGGCGGGGAGAAGCGAAGATCGGTGCCACGCTGCACAAGCGGATCGATCTGAGGCGCTGGCAGGCGTTCATCCGCAATGCAAAGCGTTTGCGCGAAGGTGACACGATTGCATTCGGCGGCGATGTCGAGGCCGTGGCGGAGCAGCGGCATGCCGATGGCTCCTTCACGCTTGGCTTCGCGGGCGATGAGCCGGTCGAGGTGATGCTTGAGCGGGCGGGGCGCATGCCGCTGCCGCCCTATATCGCCGGCAAGCGCACCACGGACGAGCGGGACCGCGAGGATTATCAGACGATGTTCGCGCGGGAGGATGGTGCCGTTGCCGCGCCCACCGCTGCACTGCATTTCACGCCGCGGCTGATCGAGGCATTGGAAGCGCGAGGGGTGAAGCGCGAAACGCTCACGCTGCATGTCGGCGCGGGCACATTCCTGCCGGTAAAGGCCGAGGATACGGACGATCACGCCATGCACGCCGAGTTCGGGCGGATAGAGGCGGACACGGCGAAACGCCTGAACGCCGCGCGGGAGGCCGGTGGCAGGCTGATCGCGGTCGGCACGACGAGCCTGCGTCTGCTCGAAAGCGCCGCCGATGCAGATGGCGTGATCCAGCCGTTCGCGGCGGACACTGACATCTTCATCACGCCCGGTTACCGATTCCGTGCGGCGGATGGCCTCATGACCAACTTCCACCTGCCGAAATCGACGCTGATGATGCTGGTGAGCGCGCTGATGGGCCGCGAGCGAATGATGACGGTCTACGCCCACGCCATCGCCGAGCGATACCGGTTCTACAGCTATGGCGATTCCAGCCTGCTGATCCCCTGATCGCTTGCCAAGCGCGGCGTTCATGGCCACCTGTTCGCGCATGGACGAACCCATCCTCGACATTCGCGGCCTCGAAAAGACGTATCGCGGCGGCGTAAAGGCGCTCGACGGGGTCGATCTGGAAATCCGGCGCGGGGAGATCTTCGCGCTTCTGGGCCCCAATGGCGCAGGCAAGACGACGCTGATCGGCGCCGTCTGCGGCATGGTGCGACCCACCGGCGGCATGATCCGGGCGTTTGGCATGGACATGGAGCGTCACTGGAAGACGGCGCGCCGCAAGATCGGACTGGTGCCGCAGGAACTCAGCTTCGACATGTTTGACAAGGTGCAGCGCCAAGTGCGCTTTTCGCGCGGCATGTTCGGCTGCCCGCCGGACGAAGCGCGGATCGAGGAAGTGCTGCGCAGCCTGAGCCTGTGGGACAAGCGTGACGTGCAGATCCGTGAGCTTTCGGGCGGCATGAAGCGGCGGGTGATGATCGCCAAGGCGCTGTCACACGACCCCGAGCTTCTTTTCCTCGACGAGCCGACCGCCGGTGTTGATGTCGAGCTGCGGCGCGATATGTGGCGGCAGATCGACGCGCTGCGCGATCGCGGCGTCACCATCATCCTTACCACGCATTATATCGAGGAGGCCGAGGAGATGGCCGATCGCGTGGGCGTCATCAATAAGGGCAAGGTGCTGCTGGTGGACGACAAGAGCGCAATCATGTCCAAGCTCGGCCGCACGGAAGCGCATTTCACGCTGGCCGAGCCGATGGTCAATATTCCGGCGGCGCTCTCCGACTACCCGCTGACGCTGGAAGGCGAGGGCACATGCCTGATCTATCGCGGCGGCGACGGGACGGGGAAGGGTAAGCGCGAGGTCGCCGATCTCGCCCAGCGCCTTACGCGAGAAGGTGTGGCTTTCATCGGGCTCGACACGCGCGAGAGCACGCTGGAAGATATTTTCGTCGACCTGGTGGAAGACAAAGAGGAGCAGGCGGCGTGACTCTCAACCTTCGCGGCGCGTTCGCCATCTTCAAGAACGAGCTGATGCGGATGTTCCGCACCGCCTTCGGTTCGATCCTGTCGCCCGTGATCACGACGTCGCTTTATTTCATCGTCTTCGGCGCGGCGATCGGCGGGCGGATGCAGGAAGTGGACGGCATCCCCTACGGCGCATTCATTGTGCCGGGCCTCTTGATGCTCACCCTGCTGACCGAAAGCACCAGCAATGCGAGCTTCGGCATCTACATGCCCAAATTCACAGGTGCGATTTACGAGTTGCTCTCCGCGCCAGTAGGCGTGGTCGAGACGCTGATCGGCTTCGTCGGAGCGGCGGCGGTGAAGTCGCTGATCCTGGCGACGATAATCCTGACGACCGCGCTGCTTTTCGTCGATTACACGATTGCGCACCCATTCTTCGCTTTCGTCTTCATCCTACTGGTTTCCGCCAGTTTTTCCCTGTTCGGCTTCATCCTCGGACTTTGGGCGACGAGCTTCGAGAAGCTGCAGATCGTGCCGTTGCTGCTGCTGACGCCGCTCACCTTCCTTGGCGGCACCTTCTACTCGATCGACATGCTGGCGGAGCCGTGGCGCACCGTCGCGCTGTTCAATCCCATCGTCTACCTGGTGAACGGGCTGCGCTGGACGTTCTTCGGCCGCGCGGAAGTCGATATCGGTTTCAGCTTCGGCATGACGCTGCTCTTTCTCTTCATCTGCATCGCCATCATCGCATGGGTGTTCAAAACGGGCTGGCGCCTGCGCGAATAGCCCCGAACCTCGTCGTTGGTCGGATGCCAAATATCTTTCGTGGAAGTGTAATATTCGTTCAGAATCGAGAAAGCGGTGCGAGCGCAGATCGCTCACCGCCCGACTGTCTCGGGAACGAGAGAACATTTGCAGGATGAAAACATCATGAGGAAACTTTTTTTCGCGGCCACCGCTTCGGTCGCCGCTCTCGCCATTCCCTCGGTCGCGCACGCGCAGGCCGAAGTCTTCGGTGGCATTTCCGGTGGTTATCACGACTTGGGTGTAGAGAATGAAGTCGAGGACATCTTCGACGGCGTCACCATCGAAGATGGCAGCTTCATTTTCGGCGGCTTCGTCGGCGCGGACGTAATGGCCGGTGAAAGCCTGTTCGTCGGCGCGGAAGCGAACTTCCACCTCGGCACCGAAGCGCTCGATAGCGAATATGGCGCATCGGCGCGTATCGGTTTCGTCGATGCGGGCGGAGCGAAGTACTACCTGCGCGGCGGCTACCAGGAACTGAACCTCGACTATTCCAACATCATCTTCATCGATGGGGAAGAACTGACCGACGCCGATTTCGTCGGTCTCGACGACACTGCGGGCGACTACCTCGTCGGTGCGGGCGTCGAGTTTCCGCTCGGCGAAAGCAGCATGCTGCGCGTCAATGTCGACACCATCGGCTTCGACACCGCGCGTGCGACTGCGGGCGTCGGCTTCCGCTTCTAAGTACATTATTTGCAAATCGAAGAGCCGGTGTCGCAATCGCGGTGTCGGCTCTTTGCATGTGGGGCTGGCGAATGGCGCGGCGAGACGCTAGCGAGCGCGGCATGATGAGAGCTCTGATATTTGCCGCCCCGCTGGCATGCATCGCGGCCCCCGCCACAGCGCAGGAAGCGTTGCCCGATGCCGCCCGCGCGATGATCGATGCAGCGATCGAAACCGGCGATGCCGATGCCGTCGAAGCCGTGGTGAACACCGCGCGCACCGCTTTCCCGAACAGTTCAGAGGAAATCCAGGCGCGCTTCGATGCCTATAAGGCGGAGCAGGCGCGCCTTGCGCAAGCGCGGGCCGCCGCGCAGGAGCAGGAAATCCGGCAGGCGGGCCTGTTCGACAATTGGAGCGGCGAAGGCCAGATCGGCGCTTTCCAGTCATCCGGAAATTCAGACGAATTCGGCGTGACCGCGGCCCTGAAGCTGGAACGCGAAGGGATCGATTGGGAACACCGCCTGCGGCTTGCCGCCGATTATCGCGAAGTCGAAGGCACAACCTCGCGCGAGCAATTCCTCGCCCAGTACGAACCACGTTTCCAGATCAGCGAGCGCGTTTTCGCTTTTGGCCTGACCCAGTTCGAGCGCGATACAAGGCAACGCTTCTCCGCCCGCTACGTCGCCTCCGGCGGCATCGGCTATCGCGTCGTCGACAATGACAGGCTGGAGCTGTCGGTGAAGGCCGGCCCCGCCTATCGCGTGACCGAATTCGTGGACGGGGGCACCTCCAGCCGTCTGGCCGCGCTGGCAGGGCTCGATTTCGACTGGCGGATCAGCGACAGCCTGAAGCTGACGCAGGATGCCAATTCCACGGTTGAGACAGGAGGCGAGGCACTGCTGATCGTCGATGGCTCCAACACCAGCCTGACCGCGATTACCGGCCTCGAAGCCGGGATCAGCGACAATCTCTCCGCCCGGCTTTCCTACACGGTGGAATATGACAGCAATCCGCCGGAAGGCGCGGTGAGCACCGACACGCTGACCCGGTTCACGCTGGTCTATGGCTTCTGATCGCCCGCGCTTCGCCTTCAGTTTGAAGGCGAGAGATGGACGTGCGCGCACGGGCGAAATCGCCATGCGGCGCGGCACAATCCGCACGCCCGCCTTCATGCCGGTAGGCACGGCGGCCACAGTGAAGGCGATGAAGCCCGAAAGTGTGCGGGCGACGGGTGCGGACATCATCCTCGGCAACACCTATCACCTGATGCTGCGTCCTGGCGCGGAACGGATGGCAAGGCTGGGTGGGCTGCATGAATTCATGCGCTGGGACCGCCCGATCCTGACCGATAGCGGTGGCTACCAGGTGATGAGCCTTTCGGACCTGCGCAAGCTGACCGAAAAGGGCGTGGAGTTTCGCAGCCACATCGATGGCTCCAAGCACATGCTGACGCCGGAGCGCAGCATTGAAATCCAGCGGCTTCTCGGCTCCGACATCGTTATGGCCTTCGACGAATGTCCGCGTGCCGACCGGCCGATGGCGGAGATCGAGGCGAGCATGGAGCTTTCTATGCGCTGGGCGCAGCGGAGCCGGGACGCCTTCGACGCGGGCGGAGAGCATGCCGCAAACGCCGCTCTTTTCGGCATCCAGCAGGGCGCTCTGGACCGAGGCCTGCGGGCGCGATCAGCGGAAGCGCTGCGGGCGATCGACTTCGACGGCTATGCCGTTGGCGGGCTGGCCGTGGGCGAGGGTCAGGAAGCGATGTTCGGCGTGCTCGACTACGCCCCCGATATGCTGCCCGAAGAAGCGCCGCGATATCTGATGGGGGTGGGCAAACCGGACGATCTCGTCGGCGCGGTAGAGCGCGGCATAGACATGTTCGATTGCGTACTGCCCACGCGCTCGGGTCGAAACGGGCAGGGCTTTACCTGGAACGGCCCGATAAACCTGCGCAATGCGCGCCACGCAGAGGATACCGGCCCGCTTGATCCGCGCTGCACGTGCCCGACCTGCGGCAATTACTCGCGCGCTTATCTCCACCATCTGCACAAATCGGGCGAGATCCTCGGCGCCATGCTGCTGACCGAGCACAATTTGTCCTTCTATCAGCAGTTGATGCAGACGATGCGTGATGCCATTGGCGCTGGCACATTTGCCGCTTTCGCGGCCACGTTCCGCGCCGATTATCTGGAAGCCTGATCCGATGCCGAAAATGCCCGACGATTGCACCAGCATGACCGAGGTGCGCGAAGGCGTCGACGCGACGGACCGTGAGCTTGTCTCACTGCTGGCGCGGCGGTTCGGCTACATGCGCGCCGCTGCTCGCATAAAGCCGAACCGTGACACTGTCCGGGACGAAAAACGCAAGGCTTCCGTGATCGCCGCGGCCAAGGCCGAAGCGGAGCGTGTCGGCATTCCGGCAGATGTTATCGGCGATGTCTGGGAACGCTTGGTCGAAGGCTCCATCGCCTACGAATTCGACGTTTGGGACGAGACGCGCGCTTAGGCTGTGCGCGGCTTCTCGCGCATTTCCATGACCGTGCCGCGATAGGCAACGAAGCGACCGCGTGCATCGAGAAAGCCGGCGCCTATGCGCTGCGCGAAAGCCTGCGCATCGGCAAGCCTGTCGTACCACTTGCCCTTACGGGTTCTCGTGATGAAGCGATACTGTGTCATGATGAGCGCTAAACACCCGCAATCCTTGCAGAGTTCCAGCAAAAATCGACCAGTCGAAACGAAAAAGGGCGGCCCCGAAGGACCGCCCCGTTTTCGTTTCTGATCGCCGGATCAGCGCGAGTAGAACTCGACCACGAGGTTCGGTTCCATCTGTACCGGATAGGGCACTTCATCGAGAGAGGGCACCCGGCTGAAGGTCACCTTTTCGTTGCCATCGGTGGCTACGTAGTCGGGGATTTCACGCTCCGGCAGGCTCTGCGCCTCGATCACCAGCGCCATTTCCTTGGCCTTTTCGCCCAGCGAAATCACATCGCCCACATCGCAACGGCGCGAGGGGATGTTGCACTTCACGCCATTGACCTTGATGTGGCCGTGATTGACGATCTGGCGCGCGGCGAAGATCGTCGGTGCGAACTTGGCGCGATAGACGATCATGTCGAGACGACGCTCGAGCAGGCCGATCAGGTTCATACCCGTGTCGCCCTTCATGCGGCTCGCGTCCTTGTAGGTCGCCTTGAATTGCTTTTCGGTGACGTCGCCGTAATAGCCTTTAAGCTTCTGCTTGGCGCGCAGCTGCAGGCCGAAGTCGGACATCTTGCCCTTGCGACGCTGGCCGTGCTGGCCCGGGCCGTAGGAACGCTTGTTAACCGGAGAATTTGGACGACCCCAGATGTTTTCGCCCATCCGGCGGTCGAGTTTGTGCTTCGCACGCGTACGCTTCGACATAAGTCGAGTCCTTTCATCTGCTGGACTGCCCATACGGCAGCCATTCAACCCGGCATCGCACCGCCGCGGCGAAATCCACGACGCGGCCACCGCTTCACCGGGATGCGGGGCCAATTTCAGCGAAGGCGCGCATGTAGCTGCGCACGTGATGAAGTCAAGACTCAAGGCGCGTAGAATGAGCTCGTCATTCGCGGGTCTGGCGCATCAGCGCTGTCTCGGGCTTAGCGCGCGAAGGCGATCAAGGGGGCGCGGCATCCGGGCCAGGCTGATTGTCATTGTCCTCGACATAGGGTGCCCCGGCATAGCGGTGATCGTTGACGGTATCACGATGGTTCGTGCGCTGTTCGTCGAGCTCTCGCTGCGACATGCAGACTTCTTCGCGAAACCGTGTCCCGGTTATGCGGATCACGCGGCATCGGGTCCGATCCTCCTCAGCGATTTCGCCCGTCACGACGATCTCTTCTTGAGATTCCTGCGTTTCGGCGGCTTCTTCGGGCGCATCTTGCGCCATGGCGGACGTCGGTATCATGACCACCAGCGCCGCGCACGATAGGATCTTTCGCATAGGTCCTCCCTGTGTTTCTCAGAATAATATCACACCGCGACGGAGGACTCAAAGAAGTCAGTCGGCAGGGCGGTCCGGCCGTTGTAACGATGACAGCACTCCGCGCAGCGTGCGGACCTCCAGGTGGTTCCATCCCGGCTTCGTCAGCAACCCACGCAGATTGCGGCGGGTGGCCTCTGCACGGCTTTCGGGAAAGAAGTAGCCCCTCGGTTCCAGCATGCCCTCGAGCTGTTCGACGAGCCCTTCCAGCTCCTTCTGCGGAGCGGGCGGGAGGAGCTCCTCCTGTGTCGGCATGGCGAGATCGGCGTGTTTGGAAAGCTCGTAAGCGATCAGGATTACCGCCTGCGCGAGGTTAAGGGAGCCGAATTGCGGGTTGATCGGCGCGGTGACGATAGTGCGGGCGAGGGCGACATCGTCGGTTTCCAGGCCAGAGCGTTCTGGTCCGAACAGAAACGCGCTTCTCCCCGGCTGCGTTGGCACTTCCCGCGCCGCCGCTTCTGGCGTCATCACTGGCTTCGTCACCCCGCGCTTGCGCACTGTGGTCGCATAGACATGCGCGCAATCCGCAACCGCATCCGCCGTACTTTCAAACACTTGTGCCCGCTCCAATACGATGTCAGCGCCCGAAGCGGCAGGACCGGCGGAGGGATTGGGCCAACCGTCGCGCGGGGCGACCAGGCGCATCTCGGTCAGGCCGAAATTGAGCATGGCGCGCGCCGCCTTGCCGATGTTCTCTCCAAGCTGCGGACACACCAGCACGATGACGGGTTGCTGCGCTTCAGTCATCGCTGTCCGACGCGGCAGCCTGCACGGTGCTCGCGAATTCCTCGAAATCGCGCGCCTCGCTGAAATCGCGATAGACCGATGCGAAGCGAATATAGGCGACGGAATCGAGCTGGCGCAGGCCGTCCATCACCATCTCACCGATGCGGCTCGCGGGGATTTCGCTTTCGCCCGCGGTTTCGACCTGTCGCTGAATGCCCGAAACGAGCTGGTCAATCCGCTCCTGCTCGATCCCGCGCTTTCGGCAGGCGAGCGCGACCGACTGCTCGATCTTCGCGCGATCGAAGCTCTCCCGCCGATCGCCGGTCTTCACGATGCTGACATCGCGCAGCTGCACGCGCTCGAACGTGGTGAAGCGGGCGCCGCAGCCTTCGCACTGGCGGCGACGGCGGATTGCGGTGTTGTCTTCGGTGGGGCGCGAATCCTTTACCTGGCTGTCTTCATTCGCGCAGAAGGGGCATCTCATCGGTCAGGGGCGAATGCGCTTGTAGAGCATATAGCCCGCACCGGCGACGAGGCCGATCGGCAAGGTGACGACCGGCAGCACGCCGCCCACCAGCGCGCCTACCGCCGCACCTGTCAGCACCGGCTTGGTCGAGGGATGTTTCATGCCCTCGCGTCCGATCGCTTTCGCTTCATCGACGGCGTCCTTCAGGATGAAGCGGTCGATATCGTCATGGTCGCGGCGATCATTTCTGCGGTGTTCGGTCATGTCTTATCGTCCGGGATATACGGGAAAGGCATCGCACAGCTCGCCGACCTGGCGGCGAACACGCTCTTCGATAGCGGCATCGCCCTCGTCCCCCTTATCGCTCAAGCCCTGCACAACCTCGACGATCATCGCGCCGACCTTGCGGAATTCCGCCGGGCCGAAGCCGCGCGTGGTACCAGCGGGGGTGCCGAGACGGATGCCGCTGGTGACGAAGGGGCTGCGCATGTCGAAGGGAATACCGTTCTTGTTGCACGTGAGGTAGGCGCGATCGAGGCCCTTTTCCGCTGCCTTGCCGGTGACGTCCATCGGCGTCAGATCTACCAACATGGAATGATTGTCCGTCCCGCCGGAAACGACGCGCAGGCCGTTCTGTTCGATGCTGGCAGCAAGCGCGCGGGCGTTCTCGACCACGGCGCGGGCATAGGTCTTGAAATCGGGCCGCAGTGCTTCTGCAAAGGCGACGGCCTTGGCGGCGACGATGTGCATCAGCGGGCCGCCCTGCATGCCGGGGAATACCGCCATGTTGATAGGTTTGGTGTATTTTTCGTCATTCCACAGGATCACGCCGGAACGCGGTCCACGCAGAGACTTGTGCGTGGTGGAGGTGACGACATCGGCGTGCGGGAAGGGCGAGGGGTGCGCCCCGCCCGCCACAAGGCCTGAAATATGGCTCATATCGACCATCAGGATCGCCCCCACCTCGTCCGCGACGCGGCGGAACGCTTCCCAATCCCAGACGCGGCTGTATGCGGTGCCGCCCGCGATGATGAGCTTGGGCTTGTGTTCCTTGGCGGTCGCCATGACGGCGTCCATGTCGATCAGTTCGTCATCCTTGCGGACGCCGTAAGCGACCGGATTGAACCACTTCCCGGACATGTTGACCGGTGAGCCGTGAGTCAGGTGACCACCTGAATTCAGGTCGAGCCCCATGAAAGTGTCGCCCGGTTCCAGCAGCGCGAGGAAGACCGCCTGGTTCATCTGGCTGCCGCTATTGGGCTGCACGTTTGCGAATTCGCAACCGAACAGCTTTTTCGCCCGCTCGATCGCGAGATTTTCAACCACGTCGGCATAGTCGCAGCCGCCGTAGTAGCGCTTGCCCGGATAGCCCTCTGCATATTTGTTCGTGAACACGCTGCCCGCGGCTTCGAGTACGGCCGTCGAAGCAATGTTCTCGCTCGCAATCAATTCGATCTTGTCACGCTGGCGAGCCAGCTCCTTATCAACCGCTGCGGCGATTTCGGGATCGGCCTCGGCGAGCGTGTCGCTCCAGAAGCGGGACATGTCGGGAGTATAGTCGTGCTGGGTGGCCATATCAGTTTTCCAGAAAGGAGAGCTTGTCGACGCGGCGCTGGTGGCGGCCGCCGGCGAAATCGGTGGACAGGAAGGCTGTGACGCAGGCTTTCGCCATCTCGCCGCCGGTCAGCCGTGCGCCCATCGCGATAACGTTCGCGTCATTGTGCTCTCGGGCGAGGGCAGCGGAAAGCGGTTCGGAGACGAGCGCGCAGCGAATTTCGGGATTGCGATTGCAGGCCATCGAAATGCCGATACCGCTGCCGCACAGCGCGATACCGCGCTCCGCCGTGCCTTCCGAAACGACATCGGCCAGCTTGCGGCCGTAATCGGGGTAATCGACGCTCTCGCCAGGCTCAGGCCCAAGGTCGGCCACCTCGTGGCCTTCCTCGATGAGCCAGTCGCGAAGCTCGGCCTTGAGATCCGTGGCGGCATGGTCGGAAGCTATGGCGATGCGCATGGCCCATCACATAAAGCCGCAAACGCGCGATTGCGAGTCAGGCTTGGATGAAATTCACCGCTGTTGCGCCGCCGCCGGTGTCAGCTCGCCGTGGCAAGCGGGATGGTGATGGTCGCATTGAGGCCATCGTCCTTGAAACTCATCGAAATCGTCCCGCCAATTTGCGCAAGAACCCCTTTGACGATCCTCGAGCCGGTCCCCGACGCATCCCGCAAGAGCTTGTCTTCCGGCACAGGACCGCCTTTTTCGATCCAGCAGATGGTGAGCTCTTGGTCTTCCAGATCCCAATCGACGCACACCGTTCCTTCTGGCTTGCTGAGCGAGCCGTATTTGACAGCATTCGTCGCAAGCTCGTGCAGTGAAATGCCGAGTGGCGTGATGGCGCTGAGCGGGAGGATCACATCTCCGCCGGCCAGCGCAATGCGGTTTTGCCTATCTGTGCGATATGGTGCGAGCACCTGGTCGACCATTGCAGAGAGATCCCGGACCTGGGCATCGTCGGCGATGGACGTGCTGTGCGCGTGCTGCAGAGCCTTCAGTCGCCCGGTAATCTTGTCGGCCAAGGCCTGGGCGTCATCCGCGCCGCGCGCACTTAGCGCCACGATCGCATTGATGATCGCGAACAGATTGCCGGTGCGATGCCGCAATTCCTCGTTCACGGCTTCCTGCAGGCGCGATTCCTCACGATGATCGAGGATTTCCGTGATATCCCATTGGGAGCCGTAATAATATTGCAGCTTGCCATGCTCGTCGTGGATCGGGCCGATATGCAGCGCGTTCCAGAATGCCGTGCCGTCCTTGCGGTAGTTCAGGATGTCGACGACCACGACGGCCTCATCGGCGAGGCACTGACGTATTTTCTCCACCGAAGCAGGATCAGTATCCTCTCCCTGCAGGAACCGGCAATTGCGGCCGAGCACTTCCTCGCGGCTATACCCCGTGAGCCGAACGAAGGCCTCGTTGACATAGACGATTGGAGCATCCGGTGCATGCGGGTCGGACATGCACAGCGCCATGCGCGTCTGCTCGGTCGCCTGTGTGAAGAGCGCAGCGGTATCCAGACGGAACTCGCTCGGCGACATGTTGCCGCCATTGTCAAATGTCCGTGGATCGATCTCGCGATCTTCCTGCTCGGTGCTGGGATTCCTGTTCGGAATATCGCTGTCGTCGTTCACCGCCCCGTCCCTTTTCGTCTGGAAGCGAAGTGGTGAGCCACGCAACCTATCAATGGTGCGCCCGGAACGGGCCACACCGAACTCCTTATTGATCCAGGAATGAACGCATCTTTCGGCTGCGGCTCGGATGCTTGAGCTTCCTCAGGGCCTTGGCCTCGATCTGCCGGATGCGTTCGCGCGTCACGCTGAACTGCTGGCCCACTTCCTCGAGCGTGTGATCGGTGTTCATGCCGATGCCGAAACGCATGCGGAGCACACGCTCCTCACGCGGCGTCAGGCTCGCGAGTACGCGAGTGACCGTTTCCTTGAGGTTCGCCTGAATTGCGGCATCCACGGGGATGATCGCGTTCTTGTCCTCGATGAAGTCGCCGAGATGCGAATCTTCCTCGTCGCCGATGGGCGTTTCGAGGCTGATCGGTTCCTTGGCGATCTTCATCACCTTGCGGACCTTCTCGAGCGGCATGGAGAGGCGCTCTGCCATTTCCTCGGGCGTCGGCTCTCGGCCCTGCTCGTGCAGGAACTGGCGGCTTGTGCGCACGAGCTTGTTGATCGTCTCGATCATGTGGACCGGGATACGGATGGTGCGCGCCTGGTCTGCGATGGAGCGGGTGATCGCCTGCCGGATCCACCACGTGGCGTAGGTGCTGAACTTGTAGCCGCGGCGGTACTCGAATTTGTCCACCGCCTTCATCAGGCCGATATTGCCTTCCTGGATCAGGTCCAGGAATTGCAGGCCGCGATTGGTGTATTTCTTGGCGATGGAAATCACGAGACGCAGGTTGGCCTCGACCATTTCCTTCTTGGCAATACGCGCCTCGCGCTCGCCCTTCTGCACCATGTTCACGATGCGGCGAAATTCGACAAGGCTCATGCCGGTCTGGCTGGCGATGTCGGCGATTTCCGCGCGAATGCGCTCGACGGCGTCGGCTTCCTTGTCGGCGAAGGCAGCCCACTTCTTGTCCTTCTTCGCCTTGTCCTTCAGCCACGCATCGTCGAGTTCATTGCCGACATAGGACTGCAGGAAGTCGATGCGCTTGACCTTGTGACGCTCGGCAAGGCGCAGCATCTGGCCACCTAGCGCGGTCAGTCGGCGATTGAAGGCGTAGAGATTGTCGACCAGATATTCGATCTTGGTCGCATGGAACTGCACGCTCTCGACCTCGGCGGTAAGCTCTTCGCGCAGGTTCTCGTACTTGTTTTCCTTGGCCTTCGGGAAAGCCTCGCCATTGGCGAGCGTTTCGACGCGCTCGGCCTGCAGCTTTTCGAATTTCTTGAAGAGGCTGGTGATGCGCGCAAAGCGCTCCAGCGCGTCGGGCTTCAGCGCGGCTTCCATCTGCGCGAGGGACATGGTGTTGTCCTCGTCGTCATCGTCGTCGCTCTTCGAAGACGAACCTTCGCCGTCCTCATCGTCGCTATCGTCGTCCTCGTCCGAATCTTCGTCGTCGCGGATGGAAGGACCGGCGGTTTCCTCGGAAATTTCGCCGTCATCGTCGTCCTCGGCGCCTTCCTCCATCTTGTCGACGGGGGGCTCCTTGGAAAGCATGGCGTCGAGATCGAGAATCTCGCGCAGCTGCATCTCTTCGTTGTTGAGCGCTTCGGACCACATGATGATCGCGTGGAAGGTGATCGGGCTTTCGCAAAGCCCGATGATCATGGTGTCGCGCCCGGCTTCGATACGCTTGGCGATGGCGATTTCGCCCTCTCGACTGAGCAATTCCACCGCGCCCATTTCGCGCAGATACATCCGCACCGGATCGTCCGTGCGGCCTTCGCCAGCGGTCGACTTCTTCTTTTCGGGGACATTCTGCTTGGCTTCGCTGGCCTGCGATTCGGAGCCGGCCGGCGCGATTTCCTCGGGGCCGTCGTCATCCTCGGCCTCTTCCGCGCTTTCGACGATCTGCACGCCCATGTCACTGATCGCGGTCTGGATATCCTCGATCTGGTCGGCGGACATCTGGTCGCTGGGCAGAGCCTCGTTCAGCTCGTCATACGTGATGTAGCCCTTGCGCTTCGCCTTCGCGATCATCTTCTTGATAGACGATTCGTTGAGGTCGATCAGCGGCGCATCTTCGGCAGGCTTGGTCTTCGATTTCGAGGCCATGTTCAGCGTGTCAGTCCGTTTCCTGTTCGCACCCGGCGGCGGTCGCCAAGTCGAACGATGAATCCATCTCTGCCGCGGAGGCGGCGCGTTTTCTTGCCATTTGCCCGAGACGTTCGTCGATTTCCAGCTTTCGTTTGCGCAAGCGTTGCTGCTCGGCAAAAGCGCCTTCAGGATCGCTGTCGAAACGTGTCGTGGCCGTGGCAATAGCCGCCTCGAGAGCGGGTCTCTCGACCAGCAACGAAACGGCTTCGGCCAGATCCTCCCTCGCGGCGCCCGGATCATGGCCTTCCATCAGGAAGGAGAAACGGGATTTATCCGGCGCCGGCGGCAGGACGTCTTCAGGCGATATGGGCGGATTTTCGCCCGCTTCAAGCATTGCTGCATGTTCAAGCAGATATTCCACCGGCGCTGCGGCGCGCGGATCACTGTCGGCCAGGCTGAGAAGGCTGTCCGCGTGGCGATGCACCTCGCCAGGATGGCGGAGCAGGCCGTGCAGCACGGATTGCGTAAACGCATCGCGCACGGAGCCGGCCGTCGCGCGCTTCAATCGCGCCACGGTTTCAGGCGACGCGCGAAGCGGTTGCGGGTTGCCGAAAGTCGCGCGGCCGCGCTGGAAATCACGTTTGGGAAAAGCAAAGGCACTATAGCGATCGAGCAGTTCACGGCGGTAGAGCGACTTGATGTCCGGATGCTCGATCGCGTCGACATGATCCATCAGTCGCGCTTTCAGCCCCGCCTTGTCCTCGGGCGAGGTGAGGGGGAGGGCGTCGCGTTCGTGCTCCCAGATCAGGTCGAGCAGCGATTTCGACTCGGCGAGCAGCTTCTCCATCGCGTTGGGACCGCTCTGCTTGACCAGATCGTCCGGGTCCATGCCCGCTGGTAATTGCACGATCTGAAGCGAGTGGCCCGGGCGCAGCAGCGGCAATGTCCGCTCCGCTGCGCGCATCGCGGCGCGCCTGCCTGCGGCGTCGCCATCGAAACACAGTACCGGCTTGTCGGCCATCCGCCACAACAATTCGACCTGCTGCTCGGTGAGCGCGGTGCCCATTGGCGCGACGGCATCCTCGTACCCAGCCTGGGCGAGAGCGACGACGTCCATATAGCCCTCGACGGCGATCACGCGGTCCGTCTTTCGGCTCGCTTCGCTGGCGCGGTGGATATTGTAGAGCGTGCGCCCCTTGTCGAAGAGCGGCGTGTCGGGCGAATTGAGATATTTCGCGACGCCGTCCCGGTCCTCCAGAATACGACCCCCGAACGCGATCACGCGCTTGCGGCTGTCCTGGATCGGCAGCATCAACCTTCCGCGAAAGCGAGAGTAGGGCAGCTTGTCCTCGACGCAGATGAGCAGCCCTGCCTCGACCAGCATGGCTTCGTCGAACCGGCTGAGCGCCTGCTTGATCGCCATCTTGTCATCCGGCGCGTAGCCAAAACCGAATTTGTCGATCACATGCTGTGAAAGGCCGCGCCGCTCCAGATATTCGCGCGCGCCCACACCCTCGTCTGATCGCAGTCGCTGGACGAACCATTCCTGCGCCGCCGCCATGACGTCATGCAGGCTGGCGCGCTTCTCGGCCCGCTCCGCCGCGCGGGGATCGGGCGCGGGCATGTCCATCCCGGCTTCGGCGGCAAGCTCCTTCACCGCGTCCATGAATTCCAGCCCGCGCTGCTCGATCATCCAGTCGATCGCGCTGCCATGGGCCTGACAGCCGAAGCAGTGGTAGAAACCCTTCTGATCGTTGACGTAAAAGCTCGGCGTGGCTTCCTGGTGGAACGGGCAGCACGCCTTCCACTCTCGCCCGGCACGCTGCAGCTTGGTTGTGCGCATGATGAGCGCGGACAGCGTGGTCCGCGTCTTCAATTCGTCTAGCCATTGCGGGGAAAGCGCCATCGGCGAACCCTACTCCGGGACGCGATTCGCGCCTAGTCCTGCGCCGCCTCGTCCCCCGATTCCTCCGGCATTTCGGCGGGCGGGAACGGGCCGGTCGCCTCGGCGCGGCCTGCCGTGGTTTCGATCTCGTAGGCTTCGGCAGGGCCCTCGGGCGGCAATTCGCTCTGCCAGAAGAAGGTGATCTCCTCGCCTGCGTCCCAGCCATCGCCCTTTTCAATGCGCCAGACCAGCATGCCGTTGTCGATCTGCGTGCCGATGGAGTAACCCTCGCCGAGCGCCGCCTCGGCCTGCTCGCGATCGAAACCGATCGTGTTGGCGAAACCGGTGGCGGGGCGCGCAGTGCGGAACACGGTTACCGGGCTCTGCGCGGTCTGTGTCGGGGTGACGCGGTGGACATAGGTGTAGACCGTGCCCTCCGGCCACATGTCTGGGCGACATTCGGAAGCGAAGTCGGCGAGGTCTTCGCCCTCGGGCACGTCCTCTTCGGACAGGTCGAGCCCTTCGACAGGCGGGCACGCGACGTAGGAGATGATCTCAGCGATATCGCCCGCGTCCGAGGTGAAGATCGCCGACACTTCCGGCCCCTGCGGACCGACGATTTTCGGGCCGATCTCCTGATCATCGAAACCCGCTGCCACAAGCGTGCGAGGACCGACGGCGGTGGGCGTGGGTGTCGGCGTGGGTTCGGGCTCCGGTTCGGAGCCGCAGCCGCTCAGCACCAGCGCGAGGGGGAGGGCGAGCGCCAGCCGTTTCATGCCAGCGACTCCTTCACCCAGCCGCTGGCCCGGCCCATGTCGAGCTGCTGGCCGTGACGCGCCTTCATCTCGCCCATGACGCGGCCCATGTCCTTCATGCCGTCGGCGCCAAGATCGCTCTTCACCTGCTCGATGGCGGCCTTCGTTTCGGCCTCGTCCATCTGCTGCGGCAGGAACTCCTCGATCACGACGAGCTCGCCCTTTTCCTGCTCTGCCAGTTCGGTGCGCCCGCCATCCTCGTACATCTGGATCGATTCGCGGCGCTGTTTGGCCATTTTCTGCAAAACGTCGACCACCATCGCATCGTCATCGTCCGGCGCGCCCTTGGTCCGCAACTCGATATCGCGATCCTTCACCTTGGCGGCGATCAGGCGCAGCGCGGCGACGCGCGGCTTGTCGCCTGCCTTCATCGCGGTGACGGTTTCGGTCTTGATGGTGTCTCTCAGCATGGTGTCTCGCGCGCAATCTGTGGATGGTTCGGCCCTCATGTAGACCAGCGCGCCGATAAGCCAAGTGTTCCGCTTGACGGGAAGCCGCCGCGTCCTTAGCCGCTGGGTCTTAGCACACATCGCCGATCCACTGATTCACGGGAGCCACCATGGCCTTTCTCGCCTCTTCCTCTGCGCCCAAGGGAGCAACCGGCTGCATGGTCTTTGCCGACGGCACCGTAATCTGGGGCAAGGGCTTCGGCGCGAGCGGCGCGGCGGTGGGCGAAGTATGCTTCAACACCGCGATGACGGGCTATCAGGAGGTAATGACCGATCCCAGCTACGCGGCGCAGATCGTCACCTTCACCTTCCCCCATATCGGCAATGTCGGCACCAATGACGAGGACGTGGAAAGCGTCGTCGAAAGCGCGGTGGGCTGCGTGGTGCGCGAGGAAGTGACGAAGGAATCGAATTTCCGAAGCGAGCGCGATTTCGTCCAGTGGATGAAGGATTGCGGCAAGATCGGCCTGTCGGGCATAGACACACGCGCGCTCACTCGCCGCATCCGCATGAACGGCGCGCCCAATGCCGTGATCGCGCACGATCCTTCGGGCAAGTTCGATCTGGAGGCGCTGGCCCAGCGCGCGAGGGAATGGGCCGGGCTGGAAGGCATGGACCTTGCTAGCCGCGTGAGCCGGGAAGATCAGGAGAATTGGGGCGGCGGTTACTGGCGGCTGGGGCAGGGTTATGGGAACGCGCAGGATACTCCCCTCCCGCCTGCGGGAGGGGCCGGGGGTGGGCCCGAAACGGACGATCAGGCCTCGCCCACCCCTAACCCCTCCCGCAGGCGGGAGGGGAACAAGCCGCATGTCGTTGCCGTGGATTACGGGGCGAAGGACAACATCTTCCGCAATCTCGTGAAAGCGGGCGCGCGGGTGACGGTGGTCCCGGCGAGAACATCGCTGGAGGACATCCTCGCGCTCGAACCCGATGGCGTGTTCCTGTCGAACGGCCCCGGCGACCCGGCGGCGACGGGCGAATATGCGGTGCCGGTGATCAAGGCGCTGCTGGACAAGGACGTGCCGCTGTTCGGCATCTGCCTCGGCCACCAGATGCTGGCGCTGGCAGCGGGCGCGAAGACGGCCAAGATGCACCAGGGCCACCGCGGCGCGAACCACCCGGTGCAGCGCGTCGGCGAGGGGTGGGGCGAGAGCACCGGCCTCGTCGAGATCACCAGCATGAACCACGGCTTCGCGGTCGACGCGGAGACCTTGCCCGAGGGCGTGGAGCAAACGCATGTGTCGCTCTTCGACGGCTCGAATTGCGGCATCGCGATTAAGGGCAAGAGGGCGTTCGGCGTGCAGTATCACCCGGAAGCATCGCCCGGGCCGCAGGACAGCTTCTATTTGTTCGAGAAGTTCGTGGGGATTTTGAAATGACTCCTGCCCTTATTTCAATCGCCATGACCCTGTTGTCGCTCGACGCTGAAGCCGTGGGTTCAGAGATAACCCAAGAGGAGGTCGGCGCATTTGTGGTTGAGACGGAGCATTGGACGCGTGATGGGCCTCCCATCATGCATTCGGCAAACGAGACAAAGCATGTTCGACTGCTGTGGACGTCTAGCGACGGAAACGTCGAAGCGAAGCTCGAAGACGACGGTTACGGTGTAAGGATAAACTATATTCTCGAGTTCAGCGCGCAAGACGGGTGCGTCTCTCGAGGCGGGTTATTGGAAGTCATCGACGGTCCTTCGGACGGCATTTTCTGGGTCTATCAGATTGAGAGTTTCGACGAACTTGCAAAGAGGTGTAGCGAACTGAGTGACTCTGGAATCGCGAGATATCAAAGTGAGATGCTCGAAGCTCTGCCTGACGCACCTGCGGCGATTGAACTTTGGAAGGAGCGGTCTACCGAAATGTTTTCATCGCGGAGGCGCTGTCTGGCTGAAGAGATGACTGGAAATAGTCCTCCCGCTCCATTTTGGCGATGCACCCACTGGTCAGCTAGTCCTCCCGCTCCATTTTGGCGATGCACCCACTGGTCAGCTCCTCTTGCCCGATAGAAAAAACAATGCCCAAACGCACTGACATCTCCTCCATCCTCGTCATTGGCGCAGGCCCCATCATCATCGGGCAGGCGTGCGAGTTCGATTATTCGGGCACGCAGGCGATCAAGGCGCTAAGGGAGGACGGCTACCGGGTGGTGCTCGTCAATTCCAACCCCGCCACGATCATGACCGATCCGGACATGGCGGACGCGACCTATGTCGAGCCGATCACGCCCGATATCGTCGCCAAGATCATCGCCAAGGAGCGGCCCGACGCGCTGCTGCCCACCATGGGCGGGCAAACGGCGCTCAATTGCGCGCTGAAGCTGGAAGAGCAGGGCGTGCTCGAAAACTACGGTGTCGAGATGATCGGGGCCAAGGCTGACGCCATCGACAAGGCGGAAAACCGCCAGCGTTTCCGTGAGGCGATGGACAAGATCGGCCTGGAGAGCGCGCGCAGCGGCGTGGCGCACACTCTGGACGAGGCTCTGGAAGTGCTCGAGCGCACGGGTCTGCCCAGCATCATCCGCCCCAGCTTCACGCTCGGCGGGACAGGCGGCGGCGTCGCCTACAACAAGGCCGAGTTCGAGCGCATCGTGAAGAACGGCCTCGACGCCAGCCCCACCACTGAAGTCCTGATCGAGGAATCGCTGCTCGGCTGGAAGGAATACGAGATGGAGGTCGTCCGCGACAAGGCGGACAATGCGATCATCATCTGCGCGATCGAGAATGTCGATCCGATGGGCGTGCATACGGGCGACTCCATCACCGTCGCTCCGGCGCTGACGCTGACCGACAAGGAATACCAGATCATGCGGACCGCCAGCATCAATGTGCTGCGGGAAATCGGTGTGGAAACAGGCGGTTCGAACGTGCAGTTCGCAGTCAATCCGAAGGATGGCCGCCTGATCGTGATCGAGATGAATCCACGCGTCTCGCGCAGTTCCGCGCTCGCATCCAAGGCCACCGGCTTCCCCATCGCGCGCGTCGCGGCGAAGCTTGCGGTTGGTTACACGCTGGACGAGATCGAGAATGAGATCACCGGCGCGACCCCGGCATCGTTCGAGCCGACCATCGACTACGTAGTCACCAAGATCCCGCGCTTCGCGTTCGAGAAGTTCAAGGGGGCGGACAACCAGCTCTCCACCGCGATGAAGTCGGTCGGCGAAGTCATGGCTATCGGCCGGAACTTCAAGGAGTCGCTGCAAAAGGCGCTGCGCGGTCTCGAGACCGATCTGGACGGTTTTAACCGCATGCCGGAGCTGGAAAATGTCAGCCGGGACGTGGTGGTTGCCGCGCTGAGCAAGGCGACGCCAGATCGGCTGCTCAAGGTCGGCCAGGCCTTCCGCGAAGGTTTCACCGTCGATGAGATCCACGCGATCACGCATTACGACAAGTGGTTCCTGCGCCATATCGAGGAGATCATCTACGAAGAGCGGATGATCGGCGAGGATGGTTTGCCGAACGATGCCGATGGCCTGCGCCGCCTGAAGGCGATGGGTTTTTCCGACAAGCGTCTGGCGACGCTCGCCGTGCGGTCCGTCGGCGTGGCAGGCGGCATGGGCGAAACGCAGGCCAAGCGCTCCGGCCTGTTGCACGACGCGCTTCGGGCGATGGCGGGCGCAACCAGCGAGGACGAGGTTCGCAAGCTGCGCCAGAAGCTGGGCGTGCTGCCGGTCTACAAACGCATAGACAGCTGCGCCGCCGAGTTCGAGGCGATCACGCCTTACATGTACTCGACCTACGAGGCGCCGAGCTTCGGTGAGGCGGAGAACGAGGCGTGGCCTTCGGATCGCGAAAAGGTCGTGATCCTGGGTGGCGGGCCGAACCGGATCGGGCAGGGCATCGAGTTCGACTATTGCTGCGTCCACGCCTGCTTCGCACTGGCGGAGGCGGGCTACGAGACGATCATGGTCAACTGCAATCCCGAAACGGTTTCGACCGATTACGATACGTCCGACCGCCTCTATTTCGAGCCGCTGACGGCCGAGGACGTGCTCGAAATCCTGCGTGTCGAGCATCAGAAGGGCACGCTGAAAGGCGTGATCGTGCAATTCGGCGGGCAAACCCCGTTGAAACTTGCCGATGCGATCGAGAAGGCGGGCATCCCGATCCTCGGCACCAGTCCCGATGCGATCGATCTGGCGGAAGACCGGGAACGGTTCGCCAAGCTGGTCAACAAACTGAAATTGAAGCAGCCCGACAACGGCATCGCCTACAGCCGTGACGAGGCTTTGGCCCGGGCGCACTACATCGGTTACCCGGTGCTGCTGCGGCCCAGCTACGTGCTTGGCGGCCGGGCGATGGAGATCGTCGATTCCGATGCCCAGCTCGACGATTACATCGCCACTGCGGTGCAAGTGTCCGGCGACAGCCCTGTGCTGGTCGATCAGTATCTGCGCGATGCCATCGAATGCGATGTGGATGTGCTCTGCGATGGAGACGATGTCGTGGTCGCGGGCGTCATGCAGCATATCGAGGAAGCCGGCGTGCACTCCGGAGACAGCGCCTGCTCGCTGCCGCCCTACAGCCTCTCCGACGAGATTGTCGCCGAGCTTGAACGCCAGGCGGAAGCCCTGGCGCGCGCGCTCAAGGTGCGCGGCCTGATGAATGTGCAGTTCGCGATCAAGGATGACGAGGTCTATCTGATCGAGGTCAATCCGCGTGCCAGCCGCACTGTGCCCTTCGTCGCGAAGGCCACCGGATCGCAAATCGCCAAGATCGCCGCGCGTGTGATGGCGGGTGAGAAGCTGGTGGACCTTCCAAAGGTGCGCCGCCAGCTCGATTACACGGCGGTGAAGGAAGCGGTGTTCCCCTTCGCGCGTTTCCCTGGCTCCGACCCGGTGCTGACGCCGGAGATGAAGAGCACCGGCGAAGTCATGGGCATCGATGCCGATTTCGCCACCGCCTATGCCAAGGCGCAGATCGCGGAAGGCACCAACCTGCCGAGCGAGGGCACGCTCTTCGTGTCGGTAAAGGACGGCGACAAGCAGCATATCGTCGAGCCGGTCCGCCAGCTGATCGAGCATGGCTTTAAGGTCATCGCGACCGGCGGCACGCAGCGCTACCTCGACGAACAGGGGCTGGATGTCGAGCGGATCAACAAGGTTGCCGAAGGCCGCCCGCATGTGGTCGACCGGATGAGCGATGGCGATGTTGCGCTGGTGTTCAACACCACCGAGGGCTGGCAGAGCCACAAGGACAGCCAGCCTATCCGCGCCACCTCGCTCGAAATGAAGATCCCCTACTACACCACCGCAGCGGCTTCGGCGGCGGCGGCGCAGGCGATCGTATCGGTTTCGGCGGATGATCTTGCAGTCAAGAGCCTGCAGGACTATTATAGCGGCGAATAACAACCTCGCCTCCCCTCCACATTCGGTCCTGACGACCCGCGCAATGCGCGGGCAAGGGTCGTTTTGACGGGATGCCCAGACAGAGACGGGAAGACCAATGCAGAAAGTGCCGATGCTGGCGGAGGGCTACGAAAAGCTGACCGCGGACCTCAAGGCATTGCGCGCGGAGCGCCCGAAGATCGTCGATGCGATCGAGGAAGCGCGTGCGCATGGCGATCTCTCCGAGAATGCAGAATATCACGCCGCGAAGGAACGGCAGGGCCAGGTCGAAGCGCAGATTGCCGAGCTGGAAGACAAGACCAGCCGCGCGCAGATCATCGATCCCAAGACGCTATCTGGAGATCGCGTTGTCTTCGGCGCGACCGTCACCGTGCTGGACGAGGACGACAAGCCGTTGAAATACCAGATCGTCGGCCAGGCGGAGAGCGATGCCAAGCAGGGGCGTATTTCCTACGAAAGCCCGCTCGCACGAGCGCTGATCGGAAAGAGCGAAGGCGACGAGGTCGAAGTCACCGTGCCCAGCGGCGACAAGTTCTACCTTATCAAGAAGATCCAGTTCGTCTGATCGCAGACGAATGTCGGATACGAAAAGCCCCGCAGAAGCGGGGCTTTTTTGTATCTTTGCTGCGTTATTTGCCGGGCAGGCTCGGTTCGAGCAGCTTGTGCAGGTGGACAATCACATATTTCATTTCCGCATCGTCCACGGTGCGCTGCGCCCAGCCGCGCCATGCCTCTTCGGCCTCGGCGAAGTTGGGGAAGAAGCCGACCACGTGGATGTCCTTCAGATCCTGAAATTCGACGCTGCGCGGATCGGTGACCCGGCCGCCCATCACGAGGTGCAGCAGCTGTTGATCGTCGGACATCGGCAAATTCCCTCGGCGTGACTGGAAGCAATTGCGCGCCCTATCGGGAAAGCCGACAGGGCGCGCAAGTGGTTATCGGATCGAAAGGCGCCGCTTACTTGCGACCCAAGGCCCGTGCGATGGCCTTGCCCGTCTCGCGGCGCGCGATGCGGGCGGCATCCGCTGCATCTCCGCCAGTATGTTTCGCGCTGCGCTTGAGCGAGCGAGCACGATCTCCGGCGGTATCGGCGAGATCTTCAGCCTTGCGGGCACCCGAGCGCCCCAGATCCTGCGCGTCATCCATCAGTTGCGAGGCGAAACCGCTAGCGATTTCGGCACCCACGGCGGCCAGGCCGACGGCTTTCGTTCCGCCACGCACTGCGGCTTGGCGCGGACCCTTGAACATGCCGGCGATCAGTACGCCGAGAGCGACGCCGCCGACGGCCGATGCGATAGGGTGTTTCTTTACGAAATCGGTGAAAGCCTCGCCAGCATCGGAAGCGACCTCGGTCGCGCGCTCGGTGTAGGAGCGAGAGCGTGAAGCTTCGCGTTCCTGCGCCGCCGCGATGCGCGCCTTAATTTCCTCGCGCTTTTCCTCGGTGGTCGGTGTCGTCTTGGTGGTGGGGGTCAGATCTTCGGGTTTCGTTTTCGTATCGCTCATAGCGTATCTCCGGAATGCAATGTGTCTTTGATCGAACGGGCTTTCGCCCTGACTTGTTCCGCCAGGCCCTGCGGCTCCTCGCCATGCAGCACTCGGTCCAGCGCAGCTTCGATGCGATCGCGGAAAATCCAGGCTGTAACGCCCGCGATCGCGAGCGCGAATACGCTGCCTACCGCTCCCGAATTGTCGGAGACGAACTCGTTTGCTTCCTCCGCCAGTCCATCCGCGCCTTCGCGCATGCGAGACATGAGGCGGGAACCGACGCTCTCCTCTTCGACATCGCCCCGCAGATTGCGGACGTCATTCTCGACCAATCCCTTGGCAAGGTCGCGCATCGCACGATCCGCTTCCAGCTGCGCCTTCAAATCGGTCATGTCTCGTCGCTCTCATTCATGGCAGCCGATGCCTCACTGAAATTTCGTGCTGCGCGGCGCGCCAAAAGAAACGCAAAGAGCAGCCACGCTAAAACGACAATCGCGGTCGCACCCCACGCAGTCACCAGAGGGGTGAGTGCTATAATCAGGCCGACCGTCAGCCCTATGGTCGCGAGCACACCGCAGAAAACGGCAACCGCTCCGAACGCGATGCCTTTCTTAACGCGATCGGTCACAAAGCCCGCGCGCGTTTTCTGGTATGTCAGCTCGGCGGAGACGTAAGTGCGC
This sequence comes from Aurantiacibacter aquimixticola, assembly GCF_003605475.1. Taxonomy (NCBI): domain Bacteria; kingdom Pseudomonadati; phylum Pseudomonadota; class Alphaproteobacteria; order Sphingomonadales; family Erythrobacteraceae; genus Aurantiacibacter; species Aurantiacibacter aquimixticola. The sequence goes on from NZ_RAHX01000001.1 coordinate 531,003, forward strand.
GCATCGTCGATCAGAGCTTCGATATCGTCGAACAGCGAATGCCTGACCTCTGGGGCTACATCGTCTTCCGCGATAGTCGACGAAGCGTCGTCCGGAGGATCAGGCAAACTGACAGTGCCATCGTCCGGCGGCCTCACGGCTGCCGTGTCCTGTGGCGAAGCCACCTCGACTTAGCGAAAGAGGCGAGCGAAGAAGAAGCCGACAACCGCCGCCAGGCCGACAGCAGTCGCCGGGCTTTTACGGATAACTTCCCGGGAATCGTCGGCCAGTTCGTCCAGGCTCTTTTCATCGAGCTTGCGGGCGTTGTCCTGCAGGCTCTTCGAGGCGCTGCGGGCATAATCGCCATACTTTGCGCCCAACTTCTCATCGAGCGTCGGCGCGTTTTCGTCGATCACGCGCGACAGGCCGGAAAGCGCTTCGCTGGCCTTGTGCTTGCCTTCATCAGCGAGCTCACGGCCCTTGGTCTTGGCTTCTGCCGACCAGTCTTCGCCGCGATGCTTGGCTTCGTCGCGATACTGGCTCGCCCGCAGCTTGGCTTCATCACCCAGCGCAGCCGCGCCGGCCTTCGCTTCGTCCAGCGCGGCATTGAAGCGCGACTTGGCTTCCGCAGTGTTGGGGGAGGGGGGCGAAGCGTCTGTGGTGGCGACCGTCTCGGTCGCGCCGTCCGTCGCCGCGACTGTCGCGGTGGTCGGCTGTTTCGCTTTGGTGGTGGGCTTCTTGGCGGCCATATCGTTTTCCCTTCTTTGCGAGGGTCGTGTCCCCCGCCTCGTGTCTGTCCACGGTAATGTATTATAGACACAATACACCCGTCTTCAAGAAATCAACGCATGTTGCAGTGCAAGGTTCCGGCTTCTAGGACACGCGAAACAACGGCCAACACGACCCGACAGGAGCCTTCTTTCCATGACAGCAATCATCGACGTCCACGCCCGCGAAATCCTCGATTCCAGAGGCAATCCCACAGTGGAAGTCGACGTGCTGCTGGAAGATGGCAGCATGGGCCGCGCAGCGGTGCCGTCGGGTGCGTCCACCGGCGCTCACGAAGCGGTCGAATTGCGCGATGGCGATGGCGCGCGTTATCTTGGCAAAGGAGTGACGAAGGCAGTCGCCGCGGTGAATGGCCCGGTGGCCGATCTGCTGCTGGAAATGGACGCCGAGGATCAACGCGATATCGATCTCGCCATGATTGCGCTCGACGGCACGTCCAACAAGGGCAAGCTGGGTGCGAATGCCCTTCTCGGCGCGAGCATGGCGGTGGCCAAGGCCGCCGCCTCTGCGCGCGGCATGCCCCTCTATGCTTATATCGGCGGCGTTTCCGCCCATACGCTGCCGGTGCCGATGATGAACATCGTCAATGGCGGCGAGCATGCCGACAATCCCATCGATGTGCAGGAATTCATGGTGATGCCGGTCGGCGCCGACAGCCTGGCCGAGGCGGTGCGCTGGGGCAGCGAGATTTTCCATACGCTGAAGAAAGGCCTGGCGGACAAGGGGCTGTCCACTTCCGTCGGCGACGAAGGCGGTTTCGCGCCCGATCTCGCCAGCACGCGCGATGCGCTTGATTTCATCATGGCCTCTGTACAGAAGGCAGGCTTTACGCCGGGTAAGGATGTGGTGCTGGCGCTGGATTGCGCGGCAACCGAATTCTTCCGCGACGGCAAGTACGAGATTTCGGGCGAGAACCTCTCCCTATCCCCGCATGAAATGGCGGAATATCTCGCCAAACTGGCCAGCGATTATCCGATCAAGTCCATCGAGGACGGGATGGGCGAAGACGACTTCGAAGGCTGGAAAGCGCTTACCGACATGGTGGGGGATCGGGTGCAGCTCGTGGGCGACGACCTTTTCGTCACCAATCCCGACCGACTGCGGATGGGCATCGACAAAGGCCTCGCCAATTCTCTGCTCGTCAAGGTCAACCAGATCGGCACGCTGTCCGAAACGCTGCAGGCCGTCGATATCGCCCACCGCGCGGGCTACACGTCGGTGATGAGCCACCGCAGTGGAGAAACCGAGGACGCGACCATCGCCGATCTCGCCGTCGCCACCAATTGTGGACAGATCAAGACCGGCTCGCTCGCCCGTTCGGACAGGCTGGCGAAATACAACCAGTTGATCCGGATCGAGGAAGAACTGGGCGACAGCGCCTTTTACGCCGGGAAAGGCTGCTTCGGCCGCCTGGCCTGACGCAGCGGGCTTCAGAGCACGCGGCTGCGATATTCGGGAGGCGCCATCCAGCACATCTTCCGCTTGCCGAACCAGCGGTAGCGATTTCGCGCGACCAGCCGGTAGACCGGATCGCGAATAGCCCGCGGCACAATGCGGGCAAGGCCGGCCATCTTCCACGGCCAGCCGAGGCCGTACCAGATCGCCAGCACCGCGTCACTGTTCTTCAGCACGCGGTCGCCATCGACCAGCAGCAGGGTTTCCGGATCTTGCGGATCGATACCGTGACGCCGAAACAGCGCCGCGCCGACATCGCCCTGCATCGATGCGAGGTGGAACCGCTCGGCGCGGTCATGGGTCAGGATGAACTCGGCATTGGCGGAGCAGAGCACGCATTCGGCATCGAACAGAATGATCGGTCCGTCCGGCAGCGCGGACAGTCCGCTTGCGCCCACCGTTCTGCCTGCCGAATATGCGTCCTCGGCCCGTGCCTGTCCCTTACCTGTCCCTTGCCTACCCCTCATGGGACCATTTTTCCGCAGTGGGATGGCTGTGCTTCTCTACGCCATGCCATTTCGATGTGATCCGATGTGATCATGCGAACTGTTCGCGCAGTTCCAGCATCCGGATCGCCGCCTGCGCCGCTTCGCCGCCCTTGTTCTTCTGCGCGGGATCGGCGCGAACGAGTGCTTGGTCTTCGTTCTCCGTGGTGAGGATGCCGTTGCCAATCGCGATTCCGTCCATCGTCAGCGCCATGATCGCCCGCGCGCTTTCGCCGGCGACGATCTCGAAATGATAGGTTTCGCCCCGGATCACCACGCCGATGGCGACGAAGCCGTCATATTGACCATTTTCGGCAGCGAGCGCGATCGCTCCCGGGATCTCCAACGCGCCGGGCACTGTGACGACCTCGGCACTGTGTCCCGCCTTTTCGAGCGCCGCCTTGGCACCGTCGATCAGCATATCGTTCAAATGCGCGTAGAAGCGCGCTTCCACGATCAGGAAATGGGCCAAGTTCTTACTCCGGAATGGGATGGTGGCCGACGATGTTGAGGCCATAGCCCTCGATCGCGACGACATTGGGTTGGGAATTGGTGAGCAGGATCATGTCGTGCACGCCGAGATCGGCAAGGATTTGCGAACCGATGCCGACATTGCGCAACTCGTCATCGGCAGACCAGTTGCGGCTCGCGCCGACGCGGCCCGTCAGGATGACGATCACGCCTGAGCCGTAATCGCCCACCGCCTGCATGGCGCGTTGCAACGTGCGCTTGCGCGGGCCCGGCTCACCCAACACATCGTCGAAGACGGAGATCGGATGGACGCGGGCGAGGGTGGCCTCGCCTTCGGTCACGCGGCCTTTCTGAAGGACATAGGCCTCGTTGTCGGAGACCTTGTTTCGATAAGTCGTCAGCCGCCATTGGCCACCGTAATCGCTCTCGAAAGCGCGTTCCTCGCCGCGTTCGACCAGGTGATCGTGCCGCATGCGATAGGCGATCAGGTCGCGTATCGTGCCGATCTTCATGTCGTGCTTGCGCGCAAAAGCGATCAGATCGTCCAGGCGAGCCATCGACCCGTCATCGTTCATGATTTCGCAGATGACGCCGCTCGGATTGAGGCCAGCCAGCCGTGAGATATCGACCGCCGCCTCGGTATGCCCGGCGCGCACTAGCACGCCGCCCGGGCGCGCGGTCAGCGGGAAAACATGGCCGGGGGTCACGAGATCGTCCGAGCCTTTCGCGCTGTCGATGGCCACCGAGATGGTGCGCGCCCGGTCCGCGGCGGAAATACCGGTAGTCACGCCTTCCTTCGCCTCGATCGACGTGGTGAAAGCGGTCTGCATGCTTTCGCGATTGTTGCGGCTCATCGGCTGCAGGCCAAGCTGCTTCACGCGTTTCTGGTCGAGCGAGAGGCAGATCAGGCCGCGGCCATGCGTTGCCATGAAATTGACGGCAGCCGGGGTAGCCATCTGGGCCGGAATGATAAGGTCGCCCTCATTCTCCCGGTCCTCATCGTCGACCAGGATATACATGCGACCGTTGCGCGCTTCCTCGATGATCTCCTCGATCCCGACGAGGACGGGGGTATCGTCGTTCTCGGTCAGAAAGCGGTCGAGCTTGCTCAGCGTCTCGCTCGTCGGATTCCAGTTCGGCTCCGTGCAATCGCGTAGCGTGTTCGCATGAAGACCGGACGCGCGGGCGAGGCCGGCTTTGGTGAGCCTGCCCGAGTCAATAATTTCGCGCACCTTGTTAATTGTTGTATCGCTCATGCGGCTCACATATCACATCAAAATGTGATCGCAAGGCCATCATATCACACCAGTGTCGCAATAATCTCCTTGCCCTCACACCAATCCGACCCCATTGAGGAGAGGCAAGGGGCACCTGAGGGACACCTAAGGGGCGCTGACGGCCATCTAGAGCATTCGAAACACGCGTTCATGCACATGCCCCAATCCGCCAATCCTGCGCTCATCGAGGCCTTCCGCAATTCCATGCGCCACGTCGCGGCGACGGTCTATGCCGTCACCACGAGCCATGAGGGGCATCATTGGGGCATCCTTGCCACTGCGGTCAGCTCCCTCAGTTTTTCCCCGCCGTCGCTACTGGCCTGCATCAATCGCGACGCTTCGCTGCATGAGCCGATGGCGCAGGCCGAGAAATTTTGCGTGAACGTGCTGGGACTTGGCAATCGCGACGTCGCCGATCATTTCATGGCGTCCGCTGCCGACAGGTTCGCCGTCGGCGAATGGGAGGAGCATCAGGGCGTGCCCGTCCTCGCCTCTGCGCAGTCCAGCCTGATTTGCGAAGTCGCTGACCGGCATACTTTCGGCACACACACGATTTTCATCGGCGCCGTACTGGAAGCGAACCATCGGCAGGATGCGACACCGCTGACGTATTTCGATCGCAACTACATCGATATCAGCGAAGCTCCGCAGCGGGATCGGCGGGGCTAGTCCAGAGGGAGCTCGCGCAGCGCCAGCAAATGTCCGGGCCAGGTCGGGCCGGATGCCGTCGGCAGATATATTGCAATTTCGCGCTCGATAATTTCCGCGCGCCGCTCGCGGCGCGGATGATCGGACCGAAAGGGCAGGCCGCTGGCGAAAGGTTCGCTCGCTCCCGAACGCCAGAATTGCGCGGCTGCCATCGGATCGAGTCCTGCATTCGCCAGAAGATGGACGGACAGGCGGTCGGCCTCCACTTCCGCCGCGCGAGCAGCGGTTGTGGTTTCGCCTAACTCGGCTTTTCGCCTGCGGTGGTCGAGAATGGAATGCGCCAGTTCGTGCGCGAAAACGGCGGCGAGTTCTGCATTTGTAAGCGACCTCGCGAAATCCATGCGTATCTGGATGACCTGCCCATCCGATCGCGCGCGCGGCGTATCGGCGGCGGTGATCTCGACCAGGGCGCGGCATCCCACCGCGGTGTCGAGACGATGATCCTGCATTTCCCCGTCGCGTCGTATCCTGAGAGCAAGTGCGGCATCGCCAGGTTGCCGCGCGATTAGATCGAAGGCGGTCTCCCTTAGGTGTTTACCCGATGCGGCGGTTTGCGGCACCGGCGTGTCGCCGATCGACACGATGGCATCGCCCGGTCGCAGATCGGCTTGGGCCGCTGGAGAGCCAGGTATCACGACGAGAATTTCGATTGGTCCATTGGCAAAGCCATCCGACCGTCCCTCGCCGCGATATTGGTCAACGCTGTGCAGGATGATGCCAGGAAGCGGCATGGTTCTAGCGCAAAGACCCGCATTCGCTTCAAGCATGCGGTCCGCCAAGACGGCCAAGCGAAGATCCTGTGTCGCCAACGCATCCTGCATCGGCGCGGCCTGGGCGAGCGACACTAAAGGCATGATCGCTACCAGTGTGTTCAGCAAGAACCCCATGCCAGAGGGATGCCGAGCATCAGCCCGCGGATCAAGCGAATGCAGCAGGTATGGTCTTGATCTGGACCTTGTCGGACAAGCCGACGCACCTCCTTGATCGTCGGGAGTGGAGCGGCTCTCGATCCCAAAAGCTTAACGGACGATCTCTGCCGCAGGCCGACACTATAATGAGCTCGCCTCGCGGCGCGCCCGCCTGTGGCTGGGGCAAAAGGTGGTAAACAGGACATATACGAGTGAGCCGTAAAGTGAGAAATCCGCGAAGCGTTGTTAACCTTTTTAAAAGTAGTTTTCCCTAATCCGCAGTTATGGAAAAACTATACAACCGCTTGGGTCTCGCCTCCGCTTCAGCGCTTGTGTCATTGATAGCGCTCCCCGCCGCCGCACAGAGCGTCGAGGCCGGGACGATCATCGAGAACACCGCGCGGGCGACTTATACTACCGATGACGGCGCAGCGACGGTAACTTCCAACACTGTCGAACTCGCCGTGGACGAGTTGCTCGATGTGACGTTGACGTCCCTCGACGGCGCTCCGATTGGAGCGACGCCGGGCAGCGCCACGCTGACATTCGATTTGACCAATACGGGCAATGGCCCGGAAGCCTTTCGTCTGACGGCAAACCCTTCGGTGGCAGGCAACGACTTCGACACCGTCGTGGATTTCATCGCGGTCGATCGGAACGGCAATGGCGTTTACGACGATGGCATCGATCAAATCCTGACGGGCCCGGAAACGACACAGATTCTGGCGCAGGATGAGTCTCTCACCGTCTTCGTCGTCGTCGATGTGCCGAATACGGTAACCGACGGCCAGCAAAGCGATGTCGAGCTTCGTGCGGATGCCGTGACCGGCACCGGCACACCGGGCACTGTGTTTGCAGGCCAGGGAGTCGACGGAGTCGATGCGGTCACGGGCAATACCAGCGCCGCGGCAACGGCCTTGGGCTCGCTCATTGCGGGCATAACCACCGTCGAACTCGTGAAGAGCCAGTCCGTCGCCGATCCGTTCGGTGGATCCACCGTCGTTCCTGGATCGACGATCACATACACGATTACGGCAACGGTATCGGGCAGCGGCACGGTCAGCGATCTGGCGATTACCGACGCGTTTCCCGCTGGCACGACCTACTCTCCCAGTACGATCACGCTCGAAGGCGCCCCGTTGACCGATACGGCGGGCGATGACGCGGGCGAAGTGACGGCGAGCGGGATTGTCGTTGAGCTCGGTACGCTTTCAGGCGGGACCACGCAGGTAACCACCTTCGATGTCGTGGTCGATTAATTCTCAAATATTAAAAAAGATGGGTCTGCAAGTCATGAACCTTTTTACGAAATTCGCATGTTGCGCTTTGCTCCTTTCCAGCGCTCCGGCAGCGATTGCACAGGATCAGCCAATCACATTGGAAGGCGACGTGAAGGCTGTCGTCGAAACAATCGACGATACCGGCGCCGTTCAGATCGAGCTGGTCGAGCCGGGCACGATTGTCCCCGGCGATCGCCTGGTCTTCGGCACCAATTATTCCAACACTGGCGGTGAGCCGGTGGAAACCTTCGTGATGACCAATCCGCTGCCGGCACCTGTTCGTCTGGCGCCCGATGCCGATCCTGCGCTCATCGTCTCCGTGGACGGCGGCGAGAGCTTCGGTCGGCTTGCCGATCTGACGGTAGCGGCGGACGACGGCTCGTCCCGCGCTGCCGAGCATCGCGATGTAACGCATATTCGCTGGACCCTGTCCGTGGTCGAACCCGGCCAATCGGGTCGGCTCGAATATCCCGCAATCATCCGCTGACCAGCGGCCGATAACCGCCGAGCCCTGCGGGCGGTCTGATTGCAGGGCACATTCCGAGGACCAGAACAATGAAAAGCAACAGGCAATTGCTTGGGGCGGCGAGTGCGATTGTGCTTGCTGGCCTCATAGCAACGCCGGCGATGGCTCAGGAGACCGCCGCCGGTTCCACGATTACCAACACAGTGACGGTCGACTTCCAGGTCGGCGGCGTCGCGCAGACGGCTGTCACCGATAGCGACACGTTTACGGTCGATCGCAAGATCGACGTGACCGTGGCGTCGGTCGGCGCATCACCGAACGTCTCCGCCGGGCAGACAGGCGTCGTTCGCCAGTTCACCGTTACGAACGACTCCAACGCCACTGTCGGCTTCGCGCTTACGGCGCAGGGTGCAGCAGGCGGCGGCTACATACCGCAAAACGTCGTCATCTTTGACGATATCGATGGCGACGGCGAATATGATGCCGGTGAAGAAATTACCTTCATCGACACGCTTGGCCAGGATGAGACCAGAAATGTCTGGGTCAAGTTCGACGTTCCGAACACGGCAACGAATGGGCAGGCGACCGACATCATCCTCGTAGCCAATGCACACGAGGCCGACACGGGTGCCATCGGCGCTGAGATCGAAGCGACCACCGGTCCGAACGATCCCGATGCGATCGACACCGTGCTCGCCGACGGCATCGGCGTTGCCGGCGTCGACGCAGCGAATGCTGGCGATCATGCTGACAGTCACACAGTTGCGGTCAATGCGGCCGATATGAGCGTGCAGAAATTCAGCACGGTCGTGTGGGACCCCGTCAATATGACGACCAATCCTAAAGCCATCCCGGGTGCCCGAGTGCAGTACTGCATCGCGGTCACCAACGCTTCGGGTGCGGCGACGGCCACGAACGTGGTCGTGGACGACGACCTGCCTGGTGAGGTGACGTTCTTCCCTGACGCCTACGGCACGACCGGCGATGTCATCGTCGACGGCACGCTCAGCGGTGGCCTTTGCACCGGTGGTAGCGAGGTCGACGGATACACCACGGCCGATACGAACGTGAACGAAAGCATGTCGGATATCGCCGGCGGCCAGACACGCACGCTCTATTTCACGGTCACGATCGATTGATCCGGGCTGGAACGGACTGACCGGATAACGACATGACCTTCATACGGTCCTCGATGCTTCAGGCGGCAGCAGCGCTACTCATAGCGCTGCTGTCGTTTGTTGTGCTCGAAGGATCGGCCAGCGCGCAGACAATCACCAATGTGGCTGAAGCGCGCTGGGACCATGAAGGTCGTTCGTTCACCGGCCGGTCCAATCTGGTCGAATTGCGGACTGATCGCACGACATCGCGAGTCCGGACCTATGTTCCGGGCACCGATACCCCTCTCACGTATTTCCCTTCTTTCTGCGCGGCGTCCGGCGGAACTGCCACGCCATCCGGCGGCGCCGCCGTCGGAGCAAATGCCGTGGAAACCGGCCTCCTGGTTGCAGGACAGGATCTGCTGTTTGCGGTCGAACTGCCTGCGGCAAATCTCGATGCATCGGCCGTCGAAACTGTCGATGTCGTCCTCTCCAGTAACAGCGGGGACCGCGAGGAACTCACCGTCTACGAAACATCGGCGAATTCCGGCGTATTTATGGGCAGCATCTCGACGCGGCGGATGCCGCCGGCCCCCGTTCGGGGCGACTGCCGTCTGAGCCTCGAAAACGGCAATGCGATCGTCATCGACGTGCTCGCGCGCGATGGAAGCTCTGTCATCCTCACGACGACGATGGATGTGCTCGCCGATCCTTTCGGTGTCGTTTTCGATAGCGAAAGCGGACAGCCGGTAGACGGCGCGACCGTAACTCTCGTCGACGCAATCACTGGTCAGCCAGCACGGGTTTTTGCGGCGGATGGCGTGACGCCATGGCCCTCCACCGTCATCTCCGGCGCACCAGTCACGGATGCTGCCGGAAACGTCACTCAAATGGACGCTGGCGAATTCTGGTTCCCCCTGACCAGCCTTGGCACATATCGCCTCGTGGTCACGCCTCCGGCGCCCTACACAGCGCCGTCCGCAGCGACGCCGGATCAGCTTTCACGCATAACTCGCCCGGACGGGCGCGCATTCGTGATCAGCGACGCCTCCTATGGCGACACGTTCAGGCTGGACAGCCCGATTCCCGTTCAGGTCGATATCCCGCTCGACCGGCCGGGCGTTTCGGTTTCGCTGGTCAAGACGGCGTCGCGCGATCAGGCGCAGCCGGGCGACGTGATTTTTTATTCGCTTACCGTTCGTAATCCAGACAGCGCAGCGAAGAACGGCGTCGTCCTGACTGACGTTGCGTCCCCCTATCTGCGATTGCGCCGCGATACGATCCGCATCGATGGAGAAGAGGCAGGAGGAGACGTCATCGACATTTCCGATGACGGCCGGACGATCGCGCTTAACCTTGGCGACCTCGCCGCAGGTGCGCAGCGCCGCGTGACATATGCCATGACGGTACTACCCGATGCACCCGCAGGTCACGCCGAAAACTTTGCTTTTGCTATCGATTCCATCGGCCGCCGCGTCGAAACCAGCGCATCGGTTGAAGTCTTGCGCGACACGATTGCGGGACGCATGACGATTATCGGCCGCGTAACAGCTGGTCCGTGCTCGCTGACCGACGATATGGACCGCATCGGTATTCCCGGCGTGCGCGTGATGATGGAGGACGGCAGCTTCGCCATCACCGATATCGATGGTCGCTACCACTTTGACGGCGTGGTTCCGGGAACACATGTCGTCCAGGCGTCGCGGATGACCTTGCCCGAAGGCGGCGAATTTACCGACTGCACGCGCTCGAGCCGTAGCCAGGGCAGCGCAATCACCCGGCTCGTGACCGGCCGGGGTGGCTCGCTGGCAGTCGTCGATTATCACGCAACCGTTCCGGCAGACACTCTTGGGACCCTTCGTGCCATCACGGCTCCGATTGTCACGATAGAAGATGCCGGTTTCGAAATCATCGAAGGAGAACAAACGGATAGCACTGCAGACTTGGCCGGGACCGTTGAGGCAGTAGAGCTTCAGGATGCCGATCGGTTCGATTGGCTCTCCTTCGGCGATGGCGAAATCGACTGGCTGGCTCCAGCCATCGATGCCAATCCCCGCGTTCCATCCATCAGGGTCGCCATCCGCCATCGCCGCGGACAGACGGTGACACTGTTCGTCGATGGTGAAGAAGTGAGCCCGCTTTCCTTCGAAGGCGTGATGCGCCCTGCCGAAGGACGCTGGGAAGTCAGCCACTGGCGCGGCATCTCCTTGGCGGGAGGACGAACCGAATTGACCGCTCACATCATGAGCGGAGCCGGCAAAGTCGTCGCGGAACTCGAACGCGAGGTATTCTTCACCACGATCCCGGCAAGAGTGGAGCTTGTGCCTGAGCAATCGGCCCTTGTCGCCGACGGGCGGACTGCACCGGTGGTCGCTGTTCGCGTGCTTGATGCCGCCGGGCGCCCCATTCGTGAAGGTGTTTCGGGGGAACTCAAAATCGGTGCACCGTACGAGAGTGCCGAGCAGGTCGCGCGCCAGCAGCTCGACCAGCTGACCCGTCGCGGACCGGCCTCGGCGCGCTGGACGGTTACCGGCGCAGACGGGATTGCCTTCATCGAGCTCGCCCCAACAATGGTAAGCGGTTCACTTAGTCTCGATTTCCGCTTCGACGACGGGGAAATCGTCCGCGAGCAGCAGCTCGAGGGTTGGATCGTGCCCGGCGATATCGAATGGACCGTAATCGGCCTTGCCGAAGGCACGATCGGTGCACGCTCGGTTGCCGACAACATGGAGCGAACCGGCAGTTTCGACAGCGACCTCGGTGACGATGCCCGCGTGGCCCTGTACGCCAAGGGCCGCATCCTCGGCCGCTACCTCGTCACCCTTGCTTACGATAGCGCTGCGCAGGAAGACGATGCTCGCCTGCTCGGCACGCTCGACCCGAATGCATATTACACCGTTTTCGCCGATGGTTCGAGCCGGCGTTTCGATGCCGCTTCACGCGAAAAGCTCTACGTTCGCATCGAAACTGCCAGCTTCAACGCGCTGTATGGCGATTTTGAAACGGGCTTCGATGATACGCGCCTGCTTCGCTACCAGCGGGTTGCCACCGGTATTTCTGCAGAAGCGCGTCAGGGTCAGGTAAGCCTGCGCGCTTTCGGTGCAGAAATCGGCACGCGCTTCCGCCGTGATGAGATACAGGGGCAGGGTATCTCCGGTCCCTATACGCTTTCCAGCCGCGCGATTATCCCGAATAGCGAGACCGTAACTCTCGAAGTCCGGGACCGCTTCCGCTCGGAAATCATCGTCGACAGCCGCACGCTGACGCGCTTTGCCGATTACGACATCGACTTGCTTTCCGGTACGATCAGGTTTCGTGAGCCTATGTTAAGTCGCGACTTCAATCTCAATCCACAATTCATTGTAATTGCTTATGAAGTTGATGAGCTGGGTGATGGTGAGATCAATGCAGGCATTCGTGCGGAATGGACAAGCCGGGACGGAGCCGTTCAGGTCGGCACTACGGCTGTCACCGACCGCGGGGACGGTGCGCGGACGCTGATGGGCGGCGTCGATCTTCAAGCACAACTCGATCCAAATACCGAACTGCGCGCCGAGCTGGCAGCCAGCCAGACCGATGGCGATACGGCAACGGGCTGGCTGATCGAGGCGCAGCATCAGACTGGCTCGCTCGACATCATCGCCTACGCTCGCGAAACAGAGGCCGATTATGGCGTCGGGCAACAGAATGGCGTAGAACTTGGCCGCCGGAAGCTCGGCGTCGATAGCCGCGTCCGCTTCGGCGACGATCTGACGGTGCTTGCCAGCCTTTGGCAGGATGACAGCCTCGCCGACGCCGCACGTCGCCGCGCCGCGCAGGTCGAACTCGGCTACACCACGCAAGCGACGGATTTCCGTCTCGGTCTCGGCCATTTCAATGATCGCCTTCCGGACGGAACGACGAATACGTCGACCGTAATCGAGGGCGGCGTTACGCAGCGCGCCATGGATAATCGCCTCGAGCTAAGTGCCAGCACCAGCATCGCGCTGGACGATGCGGAATCAGTAGATTTGCCGGCCCGCCATCGCCTTGGCGCTCGCTATGCCATCACCGATGATGTGCGCATCGTCGGTCAATATGAACTCGCCGATGGTGTGGATTTCACGAGTTCCTCGCTCCGCGGTGGGCTGGAATTCACACCATGGCTCGGCGGCCAATTCAATGCCAGCGTGGGCGAGCAGGACATCTCCGAGCTCGGCACGCGCAGCTTTGCTGCCTTCGGCCTCGCGCAGACACTGCAGGTCAATGCGGAACTGAGCGTCGATGCGACCTTCGACAGCAACTGGACGATCGACGGCGAACCGAGCGTCGCGGATGTGGTCAACACGCTCCAGCCGGTTGCCAGTGGTGGGCAGTTCGGTCCGGGCGGGAGCCTTTTTGAAGAATTCACCGCCGTTACCGCGGGCGCGGCATGGCGTCGCGAGCGCTGGAGCGCCACGGCTCGCGGCGAATATCGCGATGGCGAATTTGCCGATCGTACCGGCTTTACTGCCGGTCTTGTCCGACAATTGGGCGAAGGTCGCGTGCTTGGTTCCGGCCTGACGTGGACGCGCGCCAGCGGTGCCAATGGTACGGAAACCGAAATTTTGGATGCGGCGCTGGCCTGGGCGCATCGCCCCGCTGACTCCGAATTCGCTTTCCTCAGCAAGGTCGAATACCGCAGCGACGAGGTGCGTAATGCCAGTGCGGGCGAAGCCGGCCCCGTCGGTCGCACTGCGCTGACGGTGGAAGGCGATGCCCGTGCCAGCCGACTTATCGGCAGCGTTTCTGCAAATTGGTCGCCGCGTGCCGAGAAAGATCGGGACAACGATGAACAGGCGATGTTCACACGTCGCAGCGAGTTCGGAGCCTTCCTGGCGGTGCGTCACAATTTCGATCGCTTCGAAGGTTTCGATCTTTCCAGCACGTCCCTCCTCACCGGCCTCGATGCGCGTATCGGCCTTGGCGAACGCTTTGAAGTGGGTGCCAGCGCGACTCTTCGCACCGATCTCGAAGGTGGCTATACGAGCTACGCGTTTGGGCCGAATGTCGGCTTCGTGCCGGTCGAAGGCGTGCTGTTAACCGTGGGCTACAATGTTGCGGGCTTCGACGATCCGGACTTTTCTGCCATGCGCAATATCGATGAGGGTATTTTCGCTGCTGTGCGCATGAAGATCGATGCCGACACTTTCGGCTTCCTGGGGCTTGGCCGATGAGAGCTCATCGCATCTTCGTCGCTCTGCTGGCAATCGTCGTGCTCGGACTCATGCGTCCGGATCTAGCGACCGCTCAGAGCACTGCCACCGTTGACTGGACGACGCTTGGGGCTCCAAGCACTGGGGCGTTGCCCAACCCATCGACCGCCACCGCGAGCGATGGCACGACGACGGCAACCGTCCGCTATTCGACCGTCGCCAACGGCACTCCGTTCGTTCCGCTGCTCGACACATTCGTCAGCTATTACGATCCCAGTTTCGGTGGCTTTGCCGGCACCCTGCTGATGAATTTCGATAACTCCACCTACGATCCCGGTGATAAGCTGACCACTGAGATTACCCTGAATCGGTCCGTCACCGGACTGCAGTTCATCCTCACGGATATCGACACGTCCAGTTGGGTGGATGCTGTCGAGGTATTCTACGACAATGGGGACGGCACCTGGCGCAACGTGGCCGAGACGGCTTCGTTCTATACCGCAGGAAGCGCCGCGACGCGCACCAACAACGCCACCGTGAATGGCTGGCGCGGCACTGCAAATGTGGCGGCCAGTCAGACGACGGGCAATATAGCTTTCAGTTTCGGCACCACGCTCGTCAAGCGGGTGCGCATTGTCTATTTCAGCTACACAGGCACGGGCGATCCGGGGGGGCAGGTGTCCGGCATCAGCGACCTCACCTTCAACCGCGCTTTCGCCGATCTCTCTTTGACGAAGCTATTGCTCACGCCATCGCCGACGAACGGTAGCGCCGCGACGTTCCGCCTGACTTTGAACAATGCCGCAAGCTCCAGCCTGAGCGCGACAGGTGTCCGGGTGCGCGACACGCTTCCCGCAGGCTTTGCTTACACATCATCGACCGGCACGGGTACGTTCGATCCGGCCACCGGAATCTGGAACGTCGGCACATTGGCGCGAAACCAGAATGTGAGCATGGAGATCACGGGGACGGTGAATGCGACCTCGGGTGCAGTGCTGACCAACCGTGCGGAGGTTTCCGCCAGCGATCAGGCCGACCCAGATTCCACGCCGAACAATGGTGTCACCAGCGAAGACGATTTTGCCTCCGCAACGCTTGCAGTTGGCGGAACGAGAGCGGCTGGCACGCCCCCAGCGCTGTTCTGTCCCAACCAGTCGATCGTGTTCGATTGGGATAACGTGAATTGGATTCGTGGTTCGCTCAACAACACATACGCTCTGGGTAGCCTCGGCAACATTTCATTTTCGATCACCAATCAGGGCACGTTTGTGGCCAAAGCGGACTATGGCGGGGACATCCCCGGCCTATCCAGCACGATCAATGGCGGCTTGGCGGGAGGCGGTCGATCACTCGTGTACCACACCAATATGCCAGATCGCGCGAGTGAAGCCACCACTACAATCGCACTTCCGGACGTCATGCGGGGTGCACAGTTCCAAGTATTTGACATAGACTCTTCAGGTTCCTTTGCAGATCGCGTGCAAGTGGAAGGGAGATTGCAGGGCGCGACCGTGCAGCCCGTACTTACCAACGGCTCGGCAAACTATATCGTCGGCAATGAGGCGCGGGGTGATGGCTCGTCGAGCGATACGCAGGCCAATGGCAACATCACGGTGACGTTCTCGCAGCCTATCGATACGATTATCATTCGATATGGCAATCACGCGGCCGCTCCTGCCGATCCTGGCAATCAGGGCGTTGCACTGCACGACATTACTTTCTGCCGACCCACAACGACCTTGACAGTCGACAAGACCAGTCGCTTGCTTAGCGATCCGGTCGATATCGGCGATACCGATTTCCATATTCCCGGTGCGATCGTGGAATACTGTCTCGTCACTTCTAACACCGGCCAATCGCGCGCGACCGATATCCGCATGAATGACGTCATCCCTCCGCAAATGACCTACGTCCCCGGCTCTATCCGGTCTGGCGCCACTTGCTCCGGTGCGAAGACAGTTGAAGACGACGACGCGGCAGGTGCCGATGAAAGCGACCCGGTCGGCGCGCAGTTTCTTTCGAGCGGTGAAGTTCGCGCGAGTGCTGCTCAGCTATCACCCGGCGCAAGCATAGCGATCATTTTCCGGACGCAGATCAACTGAGGACATCGCATCTGCGAGATCGCTCAACAGCATAGATGTGGCAATGTCACAGGCATGCGCGTTCTTCCTCACGGATCGTAGCGATATCTTCTGCTAACTCCGCACCCCGCCAGTCGCGAGAAACGAACGATTAGCCCGACCTGGAGATTAAGTCAGTCCGCCATCGCTCTTCGCGCAGACAGTAAACCGCCTAGAGTAATCTTTAAAAGATATGGTGGACGCACTAGGGCTCGAACCTAGGACCCGCTGATTAAGAGTCAGCTGCTCTACCAACTGAGCTATGCGTCCATACCGGCGAATCGCGCGGAGGCGTCCATATAGCGAGTTCGGGCGCGGGTTAAAGAGCGCATGTGCGATGCGCGCTAAAAGTTGGCGCCGGCGGGCTGTCTATTCCACCGCTCCACCATCATGAGTCCCCCGACACACAGCATGTTGGTCATCATGGAGGAGCCCCCGTGGCTCATGAAGGGTAGCGGGATGCCGACGACCGGCGCCAGGCCCATCACCATCATCAGATTGATCGCGACGTAGAAGAAGATTGTCGCCGTCAGGCCACCCGCAAGAAGGCGGGAGAAGCGGTCCTGCGCATCGCGCGCGACTGTCAGCCCCCAGCGGAGCACAATGCCGAAGATCAGCAGAACGAGGATTCCGCCGATCAGGCCCCATTCCTCTGCCATAGTGGCGAAGACGAAGTCGGTTTCGGGCTCGGGAAGATAATCGAGCTGGCTCTGCGATCCTTCGCCGAAACCCTTGCCCGAAATTCCGCCCGAACCTATCGCGATCTTCGACTGCGTTATGTGATAGCCGGTGCCGAGTGGATCGCTCTCCGGGTCGAGGAAGGTGAGCACACGCTGCTGCTGGTAAGGCTTAAGGCCGAAGAAATAGGCGAGCGGCGCTGCGATGGCTGCGGCAACGCCGCCGGCGATGAACCATTTCTGCGGCAGACCGGCTAAGAACATCGTCACGATGCCGCCAAAGGCGATGGCAAGCGCAGTTCCAAGGTCAGGCTGAAGAAGAACCATGCCCATCGGCACTGCGATGAGGCCGAGCGGGACAAGAAGTGCTCGCCAGGTGTTGATCATTCCGACCGGGAGCACGTGGTAAAAAGCAGCGATGATGAGGACGATGCCGGGCTTCATGATCTCGGAGGGCTGCAGTCGCATGAAGCCGAGATCGAGCCAGCGCTGCGCGCCGCCGCCCAGCTGCCCCATCGCCTCGACCGCCATCAGCAACAGTAGAACCGCTATATAGCCCGGGATCGCTGCCAGGCGGGCCCATTCCTGTGGAAAGTAGGAGATGGCCAGCGCCATACCGAGAAAAACGGTATATCGGATCAAGTGCTTGTCCGCATAGGGACTCATGGACCCGCCTGCCGCGGAGTGCAGAACGGCCGCGCCAAATGCCACCAGCAGAGTGAGAGGAATAACCACTCGCCACGGAAACTGGGCGAGTGAGGCGGGCAGGGTGATCGCGCCTCTCACGTCAAGATCTCATCGGAGCGACCGGTAGGATCCTCACGCGGCGTAAATGCATCGGTGTCAGCCTCGTCCGGTTCGGCAAAGGCGGCGCGGGCTTCGGCATCGACTTGTCGCGCCAGGGTGATCGGTGGCGGCGCGGGCGGCAGATCGACACCGGCAGCGGTCGCATATGCCGTATACTGCTTATCAAGCCGTTCCTGCGCGGTGCCGCCCCATTGCTCTTCGAGCGGATAGAGCGCTTCCAGACCTTTGTTCGGATCGAGCAGATAGGTCATCACGTCCCGCGCGATCGGATAGGCCGCACCAGAACCGCCGCCGTGTTCGATGACGACCGCGCCTGCATATCGCGGATTGTCGAATGGCGCGAAGAAGATGAAAAGCCCGTGGTCGCGATACTTCCAGGGGCCGGTCTTGCCGTCCGAGAGGTTCAATCCGACGACCTGCGCGGTGCCTGTCTTGCCCGCCATGAGGACATCTTCGACCGGCAAGCGGGCGCGTCCAGCCGTGCCGGGGCCATTCACTACGTCGCTCATCGCCTGGCGGATATACGTCTTGTATTCGTCGGTGACGCCCATCGCATCGAAACGCGGCGCGTCGTCGGTCAGGAGAAGCCGCGGCTTGACGACATTCGAGGTCGCCAGGCGCGCTGCCATGACGGCAAGCTGCAGCGGGCTTGCGAGCATGTAGCCTTGCCCGATGGTCGCATTCACCGTGTCGAATGCCTGCCATTCGCGGCCGTATTTCTCCTGTTTCCACGCAGGGTCGGGCACCGTTCCGTAGAACTGGTTTTCTACCGGCAGCTTGAACTGTTCCTGCATGCCGTATCGGCGACAGGTTTCCGCGATGGGCCACATGCCGGTGCGCTGCGCCATGGCATAGAAGTAGACATCGCAGCTTTGGTAGATTGCCTTGCCGAGATCGGTGGAACCGTGCCCGCTGCGCTTCCAGCAACGGAACACCCGATTGCCAACGCGAAGGCCGCCACCGCAAAACACGGTCTCGTTCGGGTCGACGCCTTCGGCGAGGAGTGCCATTCCAACCGTCGGCTTGACGGTCGATCCGGGCGGGTAAAGGCCCTGGAGCACCTTGTTGCGGAGGGGAACACGCTCGTTTTCCCGCAACATCGAATATTCCAGTCGCCCGATACCGTCCGAAAAACTGTTCGGATCGAAGCTAGGCATGGAGGCCATGCACAGCAGGTCGCCAGTGATACAATCCATCACCACGACGGAACCGGACTCGAGGCCGAGGCGACGCGCAGCATAGTCTTGCAGCGGCCCATCGATCGTCAGGCGAATGGGATTGCCCTGCACGTCCTCGCGGGTGTCGAGATCCCGCAGGATGCGGCCCGAGGCAGCAACTTCGACTCTTCGCGCGCCCGGTTCACCGCGCAGGATCTGCTCGAACTGTTGCTCGACCCCGTCCTTGCCCATCTTGAAGCCCGGCGTGAGTAGAAGCGGCTGCGGCTCTTTGTCGTATTCCTCGCGGCTGGGCGCACCGACATAGCCGATAAGGTGTCCGACCGCCGCGCCGGTGGGATAGAAGCGGGAGAAGCCGCGCTGAGGCACCACACCGGGAAGTTCCGGCAGGCGCACGCTGACGGCAGCGAACTTGTCGAAATCGAGGCCGCTGGCAACCGGCACGGCGGAGAAGCCGCGCGACGTTTCGATGCGGCCAAGCAGGTCGACTTTCTCGACTTCGTTGAGCGCCAGCAATTCACCGAGCAACTCCACGGTGCGTTCTGCATCGTGAAGCCGTTCCGGAATGATGTCGACACGGAAATCGGCGCGGTTGGAGGCGAGGGGAGAGCCGTTGCGATCGAGAATCCAGCCACGGCGCGGCGGGATCAGGGTGAGGTTCACCCGATTGCTTTCCGCCTCCATCTCGTATTTCTCGTTCTCGGCGACGGCGATGTAGCCCATTCGCGCCGCGAGGATGCACCCGATCCCGCCCTGGATCGCCCCCACGACGAAGCTGCGCCTGTCGAAGGTCTGCTTGAGCGAATTGGATGTGAGGTTGCGGTCCATGATTTAGCCAAGTTTGCGCACGCGAGTGAGCCTGAACCGATCGAGCAGGGAAACGAGCTGGGCGACGAGCGGAAACAGGAGCACAGACAGCCCTAGCTGCGGCAAGATGATCGGAAGCTGAATCGGCGTGATACCTGCGCCGGAGAAAAACGCGGCGAGCACGAGATACCCGCTCAGGAAAAGCGATGCGACGGCCCAGTCCTGCCAAAAACCACGCCACGGAAAGCGCGCCTCGATCAAGTCGAGCGCGATCATCGTGACCGAGAACAGCAGGATGCCCGAACCCAGCGGTTGGCCGGAGAAGAGATCGTCGAACAGGCCTAGCGGCAAGCCAGCCCAGATCGGCAAGAGTCCGGGACGAAGCACGCGCCATGCGAGAAGGAAGATATATCCCAGCGGTGGAAGGATCGGGGCCGATGCGATGATGGGCAGCATCGGCGACATGGAGGCAAACAGAATGGCCAGCCACGGAACGCCATAAGCGAGAATGGGCGAGTGATCGCGATTGATCTTGCTGCCGAACTGGTCGCGTCGGGCGGCGGGGTTGAGCTGCTCCATCAGCTCTCTTCATCCTCGCTCTCGTCCATGCCTGGCACGGGACGGTCGGTCAGCAATGGCTGGGTCGCGGCTTCGATCGCTTCAGGCTCGAAAATGGGCTCGATCACGACGAAATCGGTGGCCGCCGGATTGCTGAGCAACGAAGCGATAGCGCCGTCATCAGTGGTCTCCCGCACCATCGCCACGGCAACGCCAGGTCGGAAGAGACCGCCCGCGCCGGACGTGACGAAAATGTCACCTTCCTCGAGCGGGTTGATGCCGAGATTGATGAGGCGAATGCGAAGGCTGCCATCCGCGCGCCCTTCCGCGAAAGCGACGACATCGTCGGTCGCGCGGCGTACCGGCACGATGCTTTCCGGATCGGTCAGCAGGAGAACGCGCGACGTGGATCGGCCGGCCTCGAGCACGCGACCGACCAGGCCCATTGGCGACGTCACCGGCATGCCGACCTCGACGCCGTCGCTTCGACCTGCCGACAGATATCCGAAGCGCCTTGTGCTGGCTGAACTTGAACCGATCAGGCGTCCTGTCGCAATCGGCTCCACATCGCCTTCTAGGAGACCCAGAACGCCCTTGAGCCGCGCATTTTCCTGTTCGAGCGCCCGCGCTTCGGCAAGCTTGACCCGAGCAATCTCGATTTCCTGTTCGAGCTCGGCATTCTTAGATCCGGCATTATAATAACCGGCAATGGCCTCGAAAAAACCGCGCGATCCACTGCGCCCGACCGCGCCGGCCTCTCCGACAGGTGATGCGGCATCGGTCGCCATTGAGCGCAGCCCGTAGAATGCCTCGGGACGCCACAGCGAAATGATAAGCAGCAGCGCGCCCAGGATCGCTCCGAGACTCGCAAGGACATAGCCGGTGAAGCGGCTGAATTGCGCCCTCTTGTTGGAGCCCGATGTCTGTGCCGAAGGCGGTGCCATCGCGGCCCGTCCCCTCTATTGGTGTTGCGTCGTCACGCCGTCATGAGGACGCCGCGATAGATCGGGTCCTCCATTGCCTTACCCGTGCCCACCGCAACGCAAGTAAGCGGATCTTCGGCGATGCTGACCGGCAGACCGGTTTCTTCTTTGATATGCTCGTCCAGCCCGCGGATCAGCGCGCCGCCGCCCGTAAGCACGATGCCCTGATCGACGATATCGGCGGCAAGTTCCGGCGCGGTGTTTTCAAGGGCGATACGCACGCCCTCGACGATGGCGCCGATCGGTTCGGAAAGCGCCTCGGCGACGTGCGCCTGGTTGATGTTGATCTCTTTAGGAACGCCGTTCACCAGATCTCGACCCTTGATGACGATGGTCTCGCCGACGCCATCGTCCGGCACGGTGGCGACACCGTAATCCTTCTTGATCCGCTCTGCCGTGGCATCGCCGATCAGCAGATTGTGGTGGCGACGCACGTAGGAGACGATGGCTTCGTCCATCTTGTCACCCCCGGTACGGACCGACGTGGTGTAGGCAAGACCGCGTAGTGACAGCACGGCGACCTCGGTCGTGCCGCCGCCGATATCGACGACCATGGACCCGACCGGCTCGGTCACCGGCATGTCGGCACCAATGGCGGCTGCCATTGGCTCGAGGATCAGGAAGACTTCGGAAGCGCCGGCATTGCTCGCCGCGTCGCGGATAGCGCGCCGCTCGACGCTGGTGGAACCCGACGGGACGCAGATCACGATTTCCGGATAGCGGAGCAGCGTGCGCTTACCATGCACTTTCCGAATGAAGTGCTTGATCATCTCTTCGGCAATCTCGATGTCGGCAATAACGCCGTCGCGCAACGGGCGGATCGCTTCGATGCTGTCGGGCGTCTTGCCCATCATCAACTTCGCATCGTCGCCGACGGCCTTGACACGCTTCACGCCATTGATCGTCTCGATGGCAACCACCGACGGCTCGTTCAGGACGATGCCACGATCCTGCACGTAGACGAGCGTATTGGCCGTGCCGAGGTCGATCGCCATGTTCTGCGATCCGAATTTGAAGAAATTGAAGAAGGAACTCATCGATTATCCCGTATCTGGAATGGCCTCCGCCGCCGCGAAAATCCGCGTGGAGAGGCCTCTACGTTGCGGAAAGTCCCGCCCCTTAACGCGCAAGGGGCCGAAAGGCCAAAATATTTGTCGAAAACGGCACACTTTTGCCCCGCTTCGGCTCGAAAACGGAGCAACTCGGCTTTAGGGTCCGACAAATGCCACAAATTCGCCGACTTCCCGAAACGCTCGTGAACCGCATCGCCGCGGGCGAGGTGGTGGAACGCCCGGCGTCGGCGTTGAAAGAGCTGGTCGAGAATGCGATCGATTCGGGGGCACGGCGGGTTGTCGTGAAGATCGTCGAGGGCGGCCTCGCTTCGATCGAAGTGACCGATGACGGATGCGGCATGTCACCGGACCAGATGGAGCTTGCCCTGGAACGGCATGCGACGTCAAAGCTGCCGGACGAAGCGATCGAACAGGTGGCGAGCCTTGGCTTTCGCGGAGAGGCGCTTCCATCCATCGGCAGCGTAGCGCGGCTCTCCATCGAGAGCAGGCCGGATGATGCCGACCAGGGATGGCGGCGGGTCGTGGATCACGGTGCCGTTGTCGACGAGGGACCGGCAGCACTTCCGGGAGGGACGCGGGTCCGTGTAGAGGAATTGTTTGCAAAGATACCCGCACGGCGCAAATTCCTGCGAACTGCGCGCAGTGAATACGCCGCGTGCCATGATGTTGTCCGCCGATTGGCGATGGCGCGCCCCGACATTGCCTTCACGTTCGAACACGGCGACAGGCGAATCTTCGCGGTTCAGGGCGATCAGGCGCCAGCGCAGCGCGTCGCACAGATTGTCGCGCGAGAACTCGCGGATAACAGTGTCCTGATCGACATGGATCGGCCTTCGGCAGAGGGCACGATGCGCCTGACGGGCGTGGCCGGCCTGCCGACCTACAATCGCGGCATCGCCGATCATCAATATCTCTTCGTCAACGGCAGGCCGGTAAAGGATCGCCTGCTTTCGGGCGCTGTGCGGGGTGCGTATGCCGACATGCTGGCAAGAGATCGCCATGCAGTCCTTGCTCTCTTTCTCGATATCCCCTTCGCCGATGTCGACGTGAACGTGCATCCTGCCAAAACCGAGGTGCGTTTTCGCGATGCCGCGGCCGTGCGCGGTTTCATCGTGTCGAGTTTGCGGCAGGCGCTTTCGACAGGCGACCGGCGCAGCGCCCAGGCGCCCGATAGCGGTGCAATGGGCCGCTGGCAGACCGAGCCGGTACGGGACGAGGTCTCGCCCGCCTTGCGTTCGATATTTTCCGGTCGCGACTGGAGCCGGGCGTCTTCCCCTCGCCGGGTCGCGGAAACGCCGATCGGCTGGGACGCTGGCGGCGAAACACTGGCAGCACCGCAGGGAAGGGCAGAAGCTGCCGAAGCGCTTCCTCAGGATGTCGAAGACTATCCACTCGGCATTGCGCGCGGACAGGTCGCGAACACATATATCGTTGCCGAAGCGGCCGACGGGCTCGTGCTGGTCGACCAGCATGCTGCGCATGAGCGGATCGTGCTCGAGCGGCTTCGCGCGGCGGGTGCGGGCGAAAAGGTCGCGGCGAGCCAGGCCTTGCTGATCCCCGAAGTGGTAGAGCTGGAAGAAGCGGATTGCGATCGGCTCGAAGAGCAGATCGAGCATTTTGCAAAGCTTGGCCTCAATATCGAACGCTTCGGTCCCGACGCCATGCTCGTTCGTGCCATCCCCGGCACGCTCAGAAAGGCGGATCCAGATGCCCTGTTGCGCGATCTTGCCGACGATATCGCCAAGCACGGCGCATCGTTGCTCCTCACCGAGAAGATCGAGCACGTCCTCGCGACCATGGCCTGCCACGGATCGGTGCGGGCCGGGCGCGTCCTCAACGTTGCCGAGATGAACGCCTTGCTGCGCGAGATGGAGTCGACACCGCGCTCAGGACAATGCAATCACGGCCGGCCCACCTGGGTGAAACTGTCCATGGACGACGTCGAAAAGCTCTTTGGGAGGCATTAATGGTGCGCTGCATCTTTCTGCTTGCGGCTTGTGGATTGCTGACATCGTGCGGCGAGGAGTTGTCGGAAGCCGAGCGGCTCGAGGAGAACGCTGCGGTCGCAGAGCGTGTGCGGCAAGCCAATGAGGCCGGGACGCCTCTGGTGGAGATCACGCCCGAAACGATCAGCGATGCCGATAGGGAGATCAACGATCTGCTCGGCGATGCGTGTTCCTACGCGCCGGGAACGAGCCGCGCCGTGCGCGCCATTGCGCGGGAAAGCGACGCTTATGTCAAGATCGACGGGCAAATGGTGCGCTTCGCAGCCGATCCGGGGTCGCGCGAACTGCCTGCCAATTCTCGCACGCTCTATAACGGTCGCGAGTATGTGCTGCGCTTCGCAATCGAGGATGCCGCCGCTGCGGACACGGTGAAGGAGGGTACGATGTGGCTCTACGACCGTTTCCAGCGCACCGTGTATACAGGCACGGGCCCGGTCATGTGCGAGAGCTGATCAGACCCCGGCGGGCTTTAAGAGCATCCAGACCGCCATCCCCATCATTGCCAGGTTTTCACTTAGCGAGATGAAGCCCAGCGGCACATTCCCGCTGCCACCGACGCAGGCGCATTTGATGTCCCGCTTCTGGATGTAGACCGCGTAGATGACGCTGGCCGCGCCTACTGTTCCGATGAAGGCGGCGACCGGTATGGAAAGCCAGGGCAGCAGCCGTCCTGCCATGAGGATCGCCGCCAGAGCCTCAAGATAGGGGTAAGTGTAAGCGTACGGCACCCAACGCTTCGCCAGCAGATCATAGCCGATGAACATCGAGCTGAATTGCTCGACATCCTGCAGTTTAAGCATGGCCAACATGCCCATCGAGAAAGCCACGAACCACTCCGCCGCGCGGACGGTCAACGGCGTGTCGAAGGCCCACCAGCTGAGCGATAATGCCAGCCCAAGTGCCACGGCGAACACGGCGAGTACGGGCCGATAGCTCTTCCCCTCCTTCTCGACCGGATTGCCAAAATGTGCGCGAAGACCGGTGTATCCGCCGATCCGCTCTGCGCCGATGAAGGTCTGCGGCGTCGTCTTGACGTCGTGCTTCGCCTTGAAGGCGTCGGTTTCCTCGCGCGTGGTGAGGTGATGATCCTCGACCTCGAAACCCCTCTTTTCGAGCAGCCATTTCGACTTCACGCCGTAGGGGCAGACGTGCTTGTCCATCACCATGCGATAGAGGCGCGCGGTCTTGTCACCGCGCGCCTCCATATCGCTTGTTTCGGACTGGTCGATCATGCCCGGAATTTGGGGATCCCTGCATCGGAATCCAATTCCGGAATGATGCGGTAGCGCGCAAGCACCAGACTGAAGAGACCGAAGAACAACAGACCCACGGCGGTCAGGGTGAATACGAAGCCCTCTCCAGCGAGCGAGGCAACGGCGTCACCAAGCGTCTTCACCTGCTCGGCGCCGCCCGACATGAAGCCCGCCTGGATAAGCGACCATGCGATCACGCCGTAAACAACCCCGCGCGCACAGAAGCCCGCTCCGCCGAGCCAGCGTGTCGCATCCGGCGCCTGGCCGGAGATGCGATGCATGAACTCGCCCGTCAGCCCCTTCTTGAACTGGAAGATCGACGCGACACCGAAAGCGATGCCGAGCAGGCCGAGGACGGTGCCGCCGAAGTCCACGGACAGCACGCCCGCAGCCGCTTCCTGCGCGCCGCCACCGCCGGAGCCACCACCGCCGGAGCCACCACTCGACCCGCTGCCGCTATTGTTGGCAAACTGAAAGGCCGACCACGCCAGCGCAAGGTGGCCGATGCCGCTGCCCGCATGGCCGAGGCGCTTGCCCCAGCCTTTGGCGTCGGAGCCGTTGTTCTCGATATCGAAGAAGGTCGAGCAGAAGCGGAAGAGCGCGTAGGCGGTCAGGCCGATCACCATGATCCAAAGGATTGCCGTACCTGCCGGATACTCTTCGATTGCCTTGAAGATACCGTTCGTGCCTTCGGCGATCTTGTCTGCGCTGGTCAGGGCGATGAGGCCCAGGACGGAATAGAGGATGGCGCGGCTGAAGTAGCCCACGCGCACCAGCCAGTTGAACTTCTCCGACTTGTCGACCATCGCACTGTAACTCCCTGCATGTTTGCCCACCAACGGGCCAGCGCACGATTGGTGCCGGGGAGGGGTGTGACAAGTGTGACAGTGTCCTGGAGCAAAAAGCCGATCTGTGACCCTTGCCCCGAAAAGTGTCACCTTGTGCCCAAAAAGTGTGACCATGGCAGGGAAGTTTGAGGCGACGGATGAAAGTCATGGGTCGTGCTTCACCATGCCGGCGATGCTGTAGGAAAGCGCGGCGTCAGCGCACGCGTTTGACGTAAAGCCCGTTTCCATCCCGATTTTCGACCTCGAACTGGTCGATGGAGTAGAAAAGGTCTGATAGTCGCTTGAAGCCGTAGTTTCGCACGTCGAAACTCGACCTGTTGCCAGCGATCTTTCCGACTTCGCTCAGCGATGCAAATCCGTTTTGGTCGCGCTTCGAGGCTTTGACGGCGGTAGCAAGCAGAGCGACCAAATCATCGTCGATATCGCTGTTCGCGTCCGCAGTCGTCATCCCGGGTTTTTCGCCATCATTTTCCAACGGCGCTTCTGCTTCTTTTATAAGCGCATCGATATCAATGAATCTCGTGCACGCACTCTTGAAGGCTGCTGGCGTTTTCTTCGTGCTGCCGAAACCGTAGACAACCAGCCCGTCCTGCCGCAGCCGTGTGACAAGCGGTGTGAAGTCACTGTCCGACGACATAATGCCAAATCCATCCACCTTTCCCTGATAGAGCAAGTCGATCGCATCGATGGTCATCGCCATGTCAGTGGCATTCTTGCCGGCTGTCAGATCGAACTGTTGTTGCGGACGGATGCCATATTGGTGGGTGATCTTATCCCAGTTGGCGAGGTTATTCTTTGCGAAATTGCCATAGGCGCGCTTGATATTGACCTGCCCAAGCTCTGCCATGACGGTCAGCACCGGATCGATGCCCCGAGGACTTGTATTGTCCGCGTCGATCAGAAGGGCGATGTTCTTGAGTTCAGCTTCGGGCATGGGCGGTAGATGACCGGATGCCGCAAGGGATGCAAGGCGACAAAGCTTGGAACTTCGCGCTTCTGCACACCGTTCAGATACCATCCAGTCATCAAGATAGGTAGCAGGCATGACGAAGAAGGTTCTTATTTCCGGCGCAAGCATATCTGGGCCGACCACCGCATACTGGCTCGCAAGGAATGGCTTCGATGTCACCGTGCTCGAAAGAGCTTCGGAGTTGCGTCTCGGCGGTCAGAACATCGATATTACGGACGCAGCGCGCGACATCGTGGAACTGATGGGCCTTCGAGACGCAATCGCTGACCGGCACACGGGCGAGAAGGGGCTGCGCTTCGTGGACGAGGACGGAGAAGTGCAAGGCTCATTCCCGGTCGATCAGGAAGTGACATGGACGCGCGAGGTGGAAATTCTGCGCGGCGACCTGGCCAAACTGATCGTCGATGCCTGCCCGGACAGCGTGGACTGGCGTTTCGGCGACCACATCACCGCCCTGGAAGAGGAGGGTGACAAGGTGCGCGTCGAATTCGCCGAAGGCGAAGCGGAAACTTTCGATATCGTCGTGGCCGCGGATGGGATGAATTCGGGCACGCGCGACCTTATCGTTGGTGACGATCAGACCGAGGATTATCTCGGCTGCTGGGCATCTTATTTCACGATCCCGCGATATGAGCGGGATAACGATTGGTGGAACTGGTACACCTCATCCAACGGAATCATCGTATTCCTGCGCCCGGACAATCAGGGCACGATCCGGGCGTCCGTCAATTTCCTGAGCGACGACAGCAACCCCGATCACATGTCGCTCGAGGACAAGAAGCGCATCCTGAAAGACAAGCTGCGTGGATCTGGCTGGGAAAGCGATCGTGTGGCACACGATCTTGACGGCGTCGACGATATCTTCCTTGGACCTTTGCACCAGGTGAAGGCGGATCGCTGGTCGAGCGGCCGCTGCGTCCTGACGGGCGATGCCGCCTATTGCCCGACGCCGTATACGGGTATGGGCACCACGCTGGCGATCATCGGATCGTATATCCTTGCGAACGAACTGGCTGCGCATGACGATCACAAGGCCGCATTCGATAAGTACGAGCGCAAGTTCAGGGACTTCGCCGAGAAATCCCAGAAGCTGTGGCCGGGCGTTCCCGATCTCGCTTACGCCGAAAGCGAATGGAAGAAATATCTCATCAATCTGGGTGCCGGTCTTGCCGCATCCGCTCCGATGCAGAAGCTCGTCGCGCTGTTCGATGGCGGGGATGATGAGAACGACTTCGAATTGCCGAAATACGAAAACCGCGCGGCTCGCGAAACAGCTTAGGCAGCGCGTCGGCCCCACTAGCGAAGGTGGATCGCTTCTGACAAAAGCCTGCCGGTGATGTGGACAATGGCATGACGCGGCGAAGGGCTTCACGCGCGATATTGTGGGTCTTCCTTGTGCTGCCCGCGGCTGTCATCGCCGCGCGTTGGGGCCTTACGCCTGAAGCGTATGGCTACGGTCATGCAATCAAGAATAGCGGGGATTGGGCGGCCTGGCTGCTGCTGGTGACGCTGGCGGTGACGCCGGTGCGCCTTGCTTTCCGCAGGGCCGCGTTCGCACAATGGCTGATGCGGCATCGGCGCGATCTGGGCGTTGCGAGCTTCGTATACGCCGCCGCGCACACCATGATCTATCTCTGGAACAAGGCCGCGGTGAGTGCCGTGGCAGCCGAAGCTGTGAGGATGGAATATCTGACGGGATGGCTGGCGCTGGCGCTGTTCGTCCCGCTCGCGATCACATCCAACGATGCGAGCATGCGCACGCTCAAGCGGTCATGGAAGGCGTTGCACCGGCTTGTTTATCCCGGCGCCGTGCTGACCTTCGTGCACTGGGCACTGACGGCTTTCGATCCGATGACGGCCTATATCCATATCGGGATACTGGCCGCCATCTTGATCTGTCGCGCCGGGCTTACTCGGCGGCGGAAAGCGTGATGTAGCGCTGGAAGCGGGCGACTTCGTCCGCATCGACATATTTGCCGATCTCGCGCTCGAACTCGGCCATGTCCGCATAGGGCTGGTATTCGAGGAACTCGCCGACCATGCGATCCGTCATGCCGGGGATCAGCGCAATGTCTTCGGCGCTGGCGGTGTTGAGATCGATCGGCACGAAGATCCGCTCACGCAGCGTCGCGGCCTCTTCCTCGCTTACATTGCCGGTAAGCACGGCGTTGAGCGCGCTGGCGCTGTCATAGGGCTGGCCGGCCACGATGGCGTCGGCGAGCTCGGGCGAGACGCCGTCCACCGCAGAGAGGTCTTCGGCGGACGCGGTGCTAGCATCGAGCACGCTATCTGTATCGACAGCAACGGTCTCGGTTTCTCCCTCGGCGGCGTCGGTCGTTTCGACCTCTTCCGTTTCGGTTTCGCCCGAGCAGGCGGACAGGGCGAGGGCGGTGCCGGCGAGGGCGGCGGACAGGACGATCTTGCGCATTTACGAAATCCTCATTGCGATTGAATTGGCGAGCGGATTAGCCTTCTCGCAAATCATTCGCAATAGCGATTCCTGTCAGACCGGCTCGAATTCGCGCGTGTCCTCATTGCGGTGGTAGAGCACGCCTTCGGAAATCGCGAAGAAGGTGCCGCGCAGCTTCAGATCGCCGCGCGCCTCTGCCTCGCGCACGAACGGGAAGGTGCGCAGATTGTCCATGCTGACGCCGACGGCCGCCAGCTCCATCGCCCGCTCGGCTTCGCGGGTTTCGGTTCCGTATTCTGCGGCGACCGGCTCGCGCGCTTCGTCCAGCAGGTGAACCCAGTTGGCGACGAAACCGCCATTGCCCGGATCGTTGCCGTGCAGATCCTGCGTCAGCGCCGCCTTGCACCCACCGCACATGCCGTGGCCCATGACGACGATCTGGCGCACCTTGAGCACTTGCACTGCAAATTCTATCGCTGCCGAGACACCGTGCTGGCCGGGTGTGGTTTCGTAAGGCGGGACGAGCGCTGCGACATTGCGGACGACAAATATTTCGCCCGGGTCCACGTCGAATATCTGCGCAGGGTCCACGCGGCTGTCAGAGCAGCCGATGATCATCAGTTTGGGATGCTGGCCGTCCGCCACGAGCTCGTCGTAGCGCGCCTTCTGCTTCGGATATCCATCCTCGCGAAAGCGGCGATATCCCTCCAGAAGCTGGTGAAATTCTGGCATCAGAAACGCTCCCCGCGGATGACCTCGACATCCCACATCGTCAGCAGCAGGCCGTGGCTGGAGAGGATGGGTGCGAGCGAGTCAGCCAGCGCCATCGCCTTCTCTTGCGCCGCGATTGTGAGAATGAAAACCTTGTCTGTGCCCATCACCCGCTCTTCACGCCAGCGCCCCTCTCGGCCCTTGCCGGATGTCACCGGCGTAATCGTCCAGCCGGTGATACCGGCCTCGTCGATGGCCTTCGTCACGCGGTTGGTCTGCGCCTGATTGGCAAGGATTTCGATCCGTTTGCGGATGACGGTTTCGATCATGGCGCGGCTCTTTCACCGGTCAGCACGGCGGCCAGCGCGCCGATCAGGCCGATATTGATGAGGACGTTGAAGGGGAAGGTGATGGAAAGCGACATCGTCAGGTAAATGCCGGGATCGGCCTCGGGCAGGGCAAGACGCATGGCGGCCGGCACTGCGATATAGCTGGCGCTGGCACACAATATGCCGAGCGCGGCGGCGGAACCGGTGTCCAGCCCGATCATGGTGCCGAGCACGGTCCCGATGACGCCGTTCACCAGCGGCAGGACGATGGCGATGACCGCCAGCCGCCAGGTGAGCGCGCGGCTGTCCATCAGGCGGCGGGCCGCGATCAGTCCCATGTCGAGCAGGAAGATGCACAGCACGCCCTTGAACATCGCGCCGAAGAACGGCTCGACATCGGCGAAGCCTTCCGGCCCGGCGATCCAGCCGATCGCGAAGGCACCAAGCAGCAGGACGACGGAGGCGTTGAACAGCACTTCGTGCAGCATTTCCTTCGTGCTCTGCCCGCCTGCTTCCTTTCCGCCAGCGCCGCGCGCCAGCAGAAGTCCGGCGAGGATGGCTGGGCTTTCCATCGATGCCATCACGGCGACCATATAGCCCTGCGGCGGAATGCCCTGCAGCTCGTAGATCTCGACGGCGGTGACGAAGGTCACCACGCTGATAGAGCCGTAATGCGCGGCAACGGCGCCGGCATTGATACGGTCGAGCCTGCCGAAGCCCTTGAGCGCCCAATAGGCATAGAGCGGCATCACGAAACCCGCACCGATACCCGCTGCGAGCGCGGCGAGCACGGTGCCGTCCAGCCCGCTTTCCGCGACCTCGATCCCGCCTTTCAAGCCGATAGCGGCCATCAGATATAGCGACATCCCCTTGGCGATCGCTTCGGGAATGGCGAGATCGGATCTGGCGACGGCCGCAAGCAGGCCCAAAACGAAGAATAGCACCACCGGTGATGTGAGTGCCTGTATGCCGACAGCGTCCATGTTGTGGCGCTTATTCCACGCCCCCAACCCTGACAAGAGTGCCCCATTGCGTGTCCACCGGCGTGCCCCTAGATGGACCTCGAGATGAACGACCTTTCCTCCGCCCCCCAGCCTGAAGGCAAGCCCGAGCGCAAGCGCAAGCCGGACTGGATCCGCGTAAAGGCGCCCGTCAGCAAGGGATATCACGAAACGCGCAAGCTGATGCGCGACCTGAAGCTCAACACGGTGTGCGAGGAAGCCGCCTGCCCGAATATCGGCGAGTGCTGGGACAAGAAGCACGCTACCGTCATGATCCTTGGCGATGTATGCACGCGCGCCTGCGCCTTCTGCAACGTCAAGACCGGCATGCCGCGCATCGTCGACCCGATGGAACCCGAGAATGTCGCTGTGGCGGCGGGCGAGATGGGCCTGAAGCACATCGTCGTCACCAGTGTGGACCGGGACGACCTGCCCGATGGTGGGGCGGGACAATTCGTGAAAGTGATCAAGGCGCTCCGGCGCGAGACGCCCGATACTACGATCGAGATCCTGACCCCCGATTTCCGCGGCAAGATGCGACCTGCCGTCGAAGCGATTTGTGAAGCAGGGCCGGACGTTTACAACCACAATCTCGAAACCGTCCCAAGGCTGTACCCGACCATAAGGCCTGGTGCGAGATACTACGCTTCCCTGCGCCTGCTGGAAGAGGTGAAGAGCCACGACCCGATGATCTTCACCAAGTCCGGCATCATGCTGGGCCTTGGCGAGCAGCGGCTCGAAGTGCATCAGGTAATGGACGACATGCGCAGCGCCGATGTCGATTTCATGACGATGGGGCAATATCTCCAGCCGACGCCGAAACATGCGAATGTCGAGGAGTTCGTCACGCCCAAGGCGTTCGATGCCTATGGCGCGATCGCTCGCGCAAAGGGTTTCCTGCAAGTGGCCAGCACGCCGCTGACCCGCTCCAGCTATCACGCCGGAGACGATTTTGCCCAGATGAAGGCAGCGCGAGAGGCAAAGCTCGCCAAGCAGAACGCCTGATGCCGAAAATCCGCGAGACACGCCGCTTGCCCTACAGCGCGGAGCAGATGTTCGACCTCGTTGCCGATGTCGATAAATATCCCGAATTCCTGCCCTGGGTCGTCGCCACGCGCGTACGCCGGGACAGCGACACCGAAATGACGGCGGACATGCTGGTCGGGTTCAAGGCTTTGCGCGAAAAGTTCACGTCCAAGGTCGTCAAGGATCGCCCGAACACGATAAACGTCCACTATGTCGACGGGCCGCTGCGCGATCTCGACAACAACTGGACCTTCCGCGATTGCGGCGAGGATTGCTGCGAGATCGATTTCTGCGTCGACTTCGCGTTCAAGAACGTCATGTTCGAAACTCTGGCGGGCCAGTATATAGACCGCGCTTTCCGCAAGATGGTCGGCGCCTTCGAAGCGCGCGCGGCCGAGCTTTACGGCAGCAGCAATTCCAGCGCGCAAAGCGTCGCCTGACGGCGCACTCCGGCGCGGTCGGCCTCCTCGAAGAGCCGCTCATCCGCGATCGGTTCGTCTTTGCCGCGCTCCGCCTTCGCGAATACCACGGTGCCAACGGGTTTCAGATCCGTTCCGCCGCCCGGCCCGGCAATCCCGCTGATCGCCACGGCGACATCCGCCCCGCTTCGCTCCAGCGCACCTTGCGCCATCGCAAAGGCACAGGCGACCGAAACCGCGCCGAATGCCTCGATGATATCGAGCGGCACGCCCAGCGATTCCTGCTTCGCCTCATTCGAATAGGTCACAAAGCCGCGATCCAGCACCGCGCTGCTTCCGGCGATCTCCGTCAGAGCCGATGCGACGAGGCCACCCGTGCAGCTTTCGGCGAGCACGATCTTGCGCCCGGCCTCCCGGTTTTCGTCCACCACCCGCTGTGCGAGTTCGGCGATATCGTCAGGCAGGAGCGAGTTCATCGCGCCACCAGTGTTGTCACGGCCTGCGCCGCAATGCCTTCGCCGCGCCCTGTAAAGCCAAGTTTCTCTGTGGTCGTCGCTTTCACGCTGACAGCCGATACCGGTATGCCGAGCAATTCCGCAAGGCGCACTGCCATCGCGCCCCGATGCGGTCCGATCTTCGGCGCTTCGCAGATCAGCGTCAGATCGACATTGCCTATCGCATATCCCGCTTCACCCGCCAGCTTCACCGCATGTTGGACGAAGGCGGAGGACGCTGCGCCTTTCCATTGCGGATCGCTGGGCGGGAAATGGTCGCCGATGTCGCCGCGGGCACAAGCGCCGAGAATGGCATCGACAACGGCGTGAAGCCCGACATCGGCATCAGAATGCCCTGCAAGCCCTTGATGATGATCGATTTTCACACCGCACAGCCACAGATCTTCGCCATCGGCGAGCCGGTGCACATCGAAGCCGGTCCCCACGCGCATGAAGGGGAAGGGCAACTTGTTCTCGTCCACGAAATCCTCCGCGAAAGTAAGTTTCTTGAGGCGCTCATCGCCCTCGACCAAAGCGATTTGGTGACCAGCCGCGCGTAGCACCTGCGCATCGTCTCCGGCGCTAGTTTCGCCCTTCCATGCCCGATGCGCGGCGAGAATGTCCGCGAAACGAAAGGCTTGCGGCGTCTGCGCGCGGCGCAGCTCATCGCGCTTCGCATCCCCAGCCATGATTCCGTTTTCTGCGCGGATCATGCTGTCGACTACCGGCAGAACCGGGATCGCGCCCTTGTGCTTGAAAAGAGCGGCAAGGGACCGTTCGAGGACGGCACGGGGCAGGTCGGGGCGCGCGGCATCGTGAATCACGACACGCTCCGGCGCTCCCGCGGCCACCACTTCCAGCGCCCGGCGGACACTGTCCTGTCGCGTCTCTCCGCCGGTCACCAGTTCAATATTGGCAAGCCCTTCCAGCGCCTCGTGAGCGATCTCGTCCGCGTTTTCGGGGATGGCGACCACCACGCGCGTCGCTTCGGACAAGGCTTCCGCCGAATGCCGCACCACCGGCTTGCCGCGCCAGATCGCAAATTGCTTGGGGAGCGCTTGTCCGGCGCGAAGCCCCTTGCCGGCAGCGACAATCACGGCGGCGAAAGGGGGAAGGGCGGTCGGCTCGTCCATCGGCGGCGCGCTACCCGCTTGAGTGCCGCCAAGCAATCTACTATGCGCTGCCCATATTTTAGGCACACCATCCATGAGCAACGCGATTGTCCCCACGCCCCCGGCGATCACGCCGATCGAGATCGGTCCCCAGCGGATCGATTGCCCGGTCGTGCTCGCGCCGATGACGGGGGTGACGGACATGCCGTTCCGCACGCTGGTGCGCCGCTACGGCTCGGGGCTCAATGTCACCGAGATGATCGCCAGCGAGGCCGCCATCCGCGAAACGCGCCAGTCGATCCAGAAAGCGCGCTGGCACGAGAGCGAGGATCCGGTCTCGATGCAGCTGGTCGGTTGCGATCCGGACAGCATGGCCGACGCGGCGCGGCTTTCCGAAGACCAGGGCGCGGCGATCATCGACATCAATTTCGGCTGTCCGGTGCGCAAGGTCGTCGGCCAGATGGCGGGCAGCGCGCTGATGCGAGAGGTTCCGCTGGCGACGAAGCTGATGGAAGCAACCGTGAAGGCGGTCAGCGTTCCGGTCACCGTGAAGATGCGCATGGGGTGGGATCACGGCAGTCTCAACGCACCCGAACTGGCGCATATCGCCGAAGATCTGGGCGTAAAGCTAGTCACCGTTCACGGGCGCACGCGTAATCAGATGTACAAGGGCAGCGCCGACTGGTCCTTCATCCGCAGTGTGAAAGACGCGGTGGATATTCCCGTCATCGTCAATGGCGACATCTGTTCGATCGCCGATGCCGCCACGGCACTTGAACAATCGGGCGCGGGCGGGCTGATGATTGGGCGGGGTGCCTACGGCAAGCCGTGGCTGCTAGGCCAGGTCATGCACTGGTGGCGCACCGGCGAGGTGCTGGAAACGCCGAGCTTCGACGAGCAGTACGAGACCGTTGTCGAGCATTACAACGGCATGCTCGAGCATTACGGCGAGGATGTTGGTGTTAAGATCGCGCGCAAGCATCTTGGCTGGTACACGAAGGGGATGCACGGCAGTGCCGATTTCCGCAATCACGTCAACACGATAGACGCTGCATCTCAGGTTCTGGGCGAACTGGAGCGCTTCTACGAACCGTTCCTGCGGCGACGCGCGGCGTGAGCGACACCGCGCCCGGTTCACACTCCAAGGCACCCGGCGCGCGAGACCAGATCGGTGGGCTAAGCTTCGCCCTGCTGCTGCTCGCGCCAGACCTCTCCGTGGTGGAAGCGAACCCGGCGGCCGAAGATCTGCTAGGCATCAGCGCCGCGCGCCTGGCGGATCGCAGACTGCTGGACATTGTATCGATCGACGATGCGCGCACGCTGGAGGGATTTGGCGATCCCGAGGCGCAACTTGTCGCGCGCGCGCTCGATCTCGGCGTGGGTGAGCGCGTGCTTCGCGTCAACCTCACCATTTCGCCGCTCGGCACGCATCCAGGTTGGCGTATCGTGACGCTGTCCGATGCGGCCCAGGGCGAACGGTTCGAGGAACAGGCGCGTCGCCCGGCCTTGCGCGGCCCCGCGGTGCTTGCGCATGAGATCAAGAATCCGCTCTCCGCCATCCGCGGGGCGGCGCAGCTTCTGGCGAAGAAATCGGACGAAAGCGAGCTGAACCTTACCAGCCTGATCGCTGACGAGGTGGACCGCATTGCAGCGCTGGTCGACCGGATGCAGCGATTGGGCCGAGAGCAGTCGGAGCCGGTCGCTCCGGTCAATCTTCATCACACAGTGCGGCGCGCGCTGGATACCGTCAGGCTCACCAGCCCCGAAACGCTGACGTGGCGCGAGGAGTTCGATCCGTCGCTTCCGCCGGTGCTCGCTAATGAAGGCGCGCTTGCGCAAGTGCTGGTCAATCTGCTGTCCAATGCGCGCGATGCCGCTTCGGAAATTGATGTGCCAGAAGTGATGGTGCGCACCCGCTTTGTCAGCGGCCTGGTGATGAACGTCATTCGCCTCGGCCGCCCTGTCAGATTGCCGATCGAGGTGCAGGTGAGCGACAATGGCGCGGGTCTCGATCCAGCGCTTGCGGACCATATTTTCGAGCCATTCGTGTCGAGCAAGGCGAACGGGCAGGGCCTCGGCCTGGCGCTGGTGCAGAAGCTGGTACGCGATATGGACGGCCGGGTCAGCCATGAACGGGACGAGCGCGCGGGCTGGACGCATTTTCGCGTGCATCTGCCGATGGCGACAAGGGAGGAGGCCGCGTGAAGGCTCTATTGGTCGAAGACGACAATGCCATCGCGACCGTGCTCGGCGCGGGGCTCGAGAGTGAGGGCTTTGCAGTCTCGGTTGAGAATAGCGTCACAGGGCGGGATACGGCGCTCGCCGAAGATATATTCGATGTGATGCTGACCGACGTGGTGCTGACCGACGGTGACGGGATCGCAACTCTGGCCAGGGTACGCGAGACCTATCCGGACTTGCCCGTCATCATCCTGTCAGCGCAGAACACGCTTGATACGGCAGTGCGAGCGACGCAGGGTGGGGCGTTCGAGTATTTTCCGAAACCCTTCGATCTCGACGAGGTCGTACGCGCGGCGAAGCAGGCAGCGCGCCAAGCGGGCGACAGCGGGGCTGCCGAAACGGAGATGCCGGAGGGACTGCCGCTGATCGGCCGCAGCCAGCCGATGCAGGAAGTCTATCGCCTGATCACCCGCGTATTGCACAATGATCTCACCGTGCTGATCCTCGGCGAGAGCGGGACAGGCAAGGAATTGGTGGCAGAGGCCATTCACGAGCTCGGCAGTCGGCGGACGGGGCCCTTCGTGCCGGTCAACACTGCCGCCATCCCGCGAGAGCTGATCGAGAGCGAGCTGTTCGGGCATGAAAGGGGCGCGTTCACCGGGGCGACCACGCGCAATATCGGCAAGTTCGAGCAAGCGAGCGGAGGCACGCTGTTCCTCGACGAGATCGGCGACATGCCCGCCGAAGCGCAGACTCGCCTGTTGCGCGCGCTTCAATCGGGGCGGATCAGGCGCGTGGGCGGCAGCGAGGAGATCGCGGTCGATGTAAGGATCGTCGCGGCGACCAATCGCGATCTCGGCCCACTGATTGCTTCGGGCGCATTTCGCGAGGATCTCTATTACCGCATCAATGTCGTGCCGATAAAGCTGCCCCCGTTGCGGGAGAGGGCGGGCGATGTTGAGCCGCTTGCGCGACATTTTCTCGGCCTCGCGGCGCAGGATGGCTTGCCGCGCCGTTCGCTTACGCAGGAGGCGGGCGCGCTGCTGGAACAGCAACCCTGGCGCGGCAATGTGCGCGAACTGCAGAACCTCGTCTTTCGCGCCGCGCTGCTGGCCCGCGAGGACGCGATCGATGCGGAGACGGTCCGCGGCCTGCTGGACCAGCGTCCGGCGGGCGAGCGCGGCGATATAGACGAGGTCGTATCGGCGTGGCTGGCGCAGAAGGATTTTGCCGAGGGCGAACTCTATCACGGCGCGCTGGCGGAGCTGGAGCGCCCTATCTTTCGCCACGCCCTTGCGCGCACCGGCGGCAACCAATTGCGCGCTGCTGCTCTCCTTGGCATCAACCGCAACACGCTGCGCAAAAGGCTCTCCGATCTCGACATCGATCCGGACGGGTTTTCCAACGTCTGACCCCATGACGCCAGAATCCCCTTGCAAAAATGCAACAGGACCGTTGTAACTCTGCACCGTGGCGACGACGCCGGTTCCTGGAGCGGAAATAACCGCAGCAAAGCGTTCGCGTTTCTGGCGCCGTGCGCAGCTGGCTGCGCGTCGTATGAACCTGTTCCTGTGGCTGGAAATCCTGTGCGCGATTACGCTGATCGTGATGGTGGCGACGGCCTATCTCGCCATCGCCCAGCGGGCCAACAGCAACGATCTGATGCCGTCCGAACAGGCCGCAGTGCTGCTGCTCGGCACGCTGATCCCAGCGCTCGGCATCGTCGTCCTGTGGGGACGCAGGGTTGCGATCCGCAGGGCAGGGGGCACCTCGGCGCGGCTGCACGTAAATCTGGTCTTTTTCTTCTCCCTGATCGCCGCCATTCCGACACTGTTCGTGGCGGTGTTTGCCTCGATCCTGTTTCAGTCGGGCGTGGAGTTCTGGTTTTCCGACAATTCACGGGGGATCATGGAGAATGCAAACGAACTTGCGGAGGGGTATTACGACGAAAATCTTCGCTATGTCGGTTACCACTCGGTCACCATGGCTGGCGATCTGCGCTTCTTTCTGCAGGACATGCCGATCACGAGCCCGGTATTCAACGAACAGTATGCCCTACAGGTATATCGAAGAGAGTTAAGCGATAGCGCCGTCCTCATCAGGGCACCCGATGGCGCATTTCGTATTCCGGCGATTGTCGATCCGCAGAACGATTACGACCGTGACAGGGTCACGCCCGAAGATGTCGAGCGACTTTACGCTGGCGAAGCATTCGTTGTTCGATCGACACCGCAACGCATCGAAGCCGTCACACTGCTTGATCGCGATGCCGAGGCGTTCCTTTACATCGCGCGCAATGCTCAGGTGGGGCAGGCGCAACTGTACCAACAGGCTCAGAATGTCGTCAGCTCCTATGCGGACCTGACCCAGCGCGCTCGTGTCCTCCAGTTGCAATTCAACGTCGCGCTGTTCCTCGTCAGCCTCTTCCTCGTGGGCCTTGCCGTTTACGCCGCTCTACGCTTTGCCGACAGGCAGGTGAAACCGTTGACCGAGCTTGCGGACGCGGCGGGCGAAATCGGCAGCGGCAATTATGCAATGCGTGTATCCGGCCGGATCGGGAAGCAGGACGAGATCGGCCTTCTTGGTCGGGCCTTCAATCGCATGACGTCGCAGATCGAGCGGCAGACCGATGCGCTGCTCGGCGCCAATCACCAGCTGGCAGAACGCCGCGCGTTCATGGAAGCGGTGCTCGAATCGATTACGGCGGGGATCGTGTCGCTCGATGGAGTGGGCCGGGTCCTGCTCATGAACGGCGCCGCGCAGCGGCTGCTGCTCGACGGCGCGGAGGGCGCAGTGGTGGGGCAGGAGCTGGAAGCGGTATCGCCTGAAATCGCGCAGCTCGTTCGCGACGGCGCGCAGAGCGAGATCGTGCAATTCAGCCGAAATGGCGAACTGGTGACACTCGCCGTGCAGCTGTCCCCAGCGACGGAAGGCATGGTGATCACGTTCGAGGACATCACCCGCCGTTTGCTCGACCAGCGCCAGGCCGCATGGTCCGACGTGGCGCGGCGCATCGCGCACGAGATCAAGAATCCGCTCACGCCCATTCAGTTGGCGACCGAGCGTCTCAAACGCCGCTATGGTCGCCAGATCGAGCAGGACACAGAGCTGTTCGACGAGCTGACCGGCACGATCATCCGGCAGGTGGGCGATCTTCGCAAGATGGTCGACGAATTCAGCAATTTCGCGCGGCTGCCCAAGCCCATCTTCCGACCGGAAGACCCCGTCGATCTGGTTCGCCAGGCGCTCTTCCTGCAAGAGGTCGCCAATCCGGACATCGCCTACGGTTTTTCGGCGGATGACGATATTGGCACGATCGAGTGCGACCGCCACCAGTTCGGCCAGGCGATGACCAATGTGCTGAAGAACGCCGCCGAAGCGATCGAGACGCGCGAGCGCGATGCGC
Organism: Aurantiacibacter aquimixticola; assembly: GCF_003605475.1. Taxonomy (NCBI): domain Bacteria; kingdom Pseudomonadati; phylum Pseudomonadota; class Alphaproteobacteria; order Sphingomonadales; family Erythrobacteraceae; genus Aurantiacibacter; species Aurantiacibacter aquimixticola. Next base: position 571,458 of record NZ_RAHX01000001.1, read on the forward strand.
CCGCCGACTGGCGCGGCCGCATTGCGGTGACCGTCTCGGCGGACGCGGACCATCTGCAGGTCGAAATCACCGACAATGGCAGCGGCCTGCCGAAGGGCGGGGTCAATGTGATCGAACCCTATGTGACGACGCGAGAGAAGGGCACGGGGCTCGGCCTCGCCATCGTTCAGAAGATCGTCGAGGAGCATGGCGGCGAGCTGGCTTTCACCGGCATGAAGGAGGGCGGGACACGCGCGACACTGCGCTTCGCTCGCCATCCGGCACATCAAGACGGCAGCGGGGACGGGCAGGAATGACGAGAAAAGGGATATAACGAATGGCACTCGACATCCTCGTGGTGGACGACGAACGCGACATTCGCGACCTCGTGGCCGGAGTATTGAGCGACGAAGGCTATGAATGCCGCACGGCCGGCGACAGCGAGCGCGCGATCGCCATGGTCGATGAACGCCGACCAAGCCTCGTGCTGCTCGATGTGTGGCTGCACGGTTCTCCGCGCGACGGGCTGGAAGTGCTCGATGCGATCAAGGCGCGCGAGCCCGGCCTGCCCGTCATCATCTTCTCCGGCCACGGTAATATCGACACGGCCGTCTCCGCCGTCAGCCGCGGAGCGATGGACTTCATCGAAAAGCCCTTTGAAGCGGAAAAATTGCTTCATCTGGTCGAGCGGGCGACCGAGACCGAACGTCTTCGCCGCGAGAACGAGCGACTGCGCGAGGGCATGTCCTCACCGGACGAATTCACTGGGAACTCCTCCGCCATCAATACGGTGCGCGCCACGCTGAAGCGGGTGTCCAATACCGGCAGCCGAGTGCTGATCAGCGGGCCCGCCGGTGCCGGCAAGGAAGTCGCCGCACGATTGCTGCACGCCTGGAGCCCGCGTGCCGACAAGGCCTTCGTCACCGTCAATTCCGCGCGCATCACGCCCGAACGGTTCGAGCACGAGCTGTTCGGCGAGGAAGCGGATGGCAAGCTGCTACGCCCCGGCCTGCTGGAGCTTGCCGATGGCGGCACGCTTTATCTCGATGAAGTGGCGGATATGCCCGAAAGCACACAGGCGCGCATCCTTCGGGTGCTGACCGATCAGAGCTTCGTGCGCGTGGGCGGCAACCGTCAGGTCGGGGTGGACGTCCGCGTCGTGTCGTCCACGGCGAAGGATTTGCAGGACGAGATTGCCGAGAGCCGCTTTCGCGAAGACCTGTATTATCGCCTCAACGTGGTGCCGATAGACATTCCACCGCTTTCGGATCGCCGGGACGACATTCCCGCTCTCGCCGAGCATTTCTTTACGCGATACGCGCGGGAACAAGGCCTCGTCCCGCCGGGCATCACGCCCGAAGCTATGGCCGCTTTGCAAGCCTATGACTGGCCGGGAAATGTGCGACAATTCCGCAACGTGATGGAGCGCACCGTCATTCTCGCCCCGCGCGAGGAGTTCGAGACGATCTCTCCCGACATGCTGCCGGAAGAAATAACGGGCGGCTCGTCCGACCCCGGCTCGGGCATGTCGACCCTGATGGGCGTCCCGCTTCGCGAAGCGCGCGAGAGTTTCGAGCGGGAATATCTGCGTATTCAGATCCGCCGGTTTTCGGGCAATATCTCGAAGACCGCAGGCTTCATCGGGATGGAGCGCTCCGCACTGCACCGCAAGCTCAAGCTGCTCGGGATGAACGACCGCAACGGCGCTGCGGACAAGGACTAAAGTCCAAGGTAGCGAGGGAAACCTTTCGCCACCTCGAAACTTTCATCAGGGACACTATATTCGCATTTGCACAATGCGGCCGGTGACACGCGACCCGATCCGGCCAGATTGCCGCAGCGCGACCTGCGGCCAAGAACAGGACGGATACAGGACATGAGCAAAGGCACGCTTTCAGCGCGACCCCGCCCCCAGCCAGGCCCAGCGGATGCGCCCGCGAAGGGGCGTGGCAATGCTCCCAAGAGCGGCAATTTGCAGGACTTGTTCCTCAATAACCTGCGGCGTGAAAAAATGCCTGTCACCATGTTCCTGGTGAAAGGCGTGAAGTTGCAGGGTATTGTGACCTGGTTCGACAATTTCTCGATCCTGTTGCGTCGCGATGGCCAATCGCAGCTCGTCTACAAACACGCCATTTCCACGATCATGCCAAGTCAGCCTGTCGACGCGGATGAGTTCGACACAGGCTTCGATGGAAATCGCAAGCAACGGCTTTTGCAGGATATTTTCCTTACGCGCGTACGCGAGGCCGCGGTCCAGGTGACGATGTTCCTGGTCAATGGCGTAATGTTGCAGGGCCGCATCGCCGCATACGATCTGTTCTGCATGCTGCTGGAACGCGATGGCTATGTCCAGTTGGCGTACAAACACGCCGTTTCGACCATCCAGCCAGCCACACATGTCGACCTAAGCGACGGTATCGATGACGATGACGCATCGCTGAAAGCCGACGCCGACGAAGGTGATGACGACTGATTGTCGATGACGACATCGAAGGCGAAGTAACGCGCGGCGCGCGGGCACTCGTCGTGTGTCCAGAAATCCGGGGCGTGCGCAGCGGGGAAGACCCCGAAGCGCGGCTTGAGGAGGCGAGGGGGCTTGCGCTGGCAATCGGCATCGTCGTGGCGCACTCCTACACTCTCAACGTGCGCGACATGAAGCCGAACACGCTATTCGGTGAAGGGCAGGTTCGCAACATCGCGACCGACTGCGAATTGCACGAAGCCGAACTCGTCATCGTCGACGGTGCCCTTACGCCGATCCAGCAGCGCAATCTTGAAGAGAAGATCGGCCGCAAGGTCATCGACCGCACCGGGCTGATCCTCGAGATTTTCGGCGAACGTGCAGCGACGGCGGAGGGTCGATTGCAGGTCGAACTCGCCCATCTGGATTATCAGCAAAGTCGGCTCGTCCGAAGCTGGACTCACCTCGAGCGGCAGCGTGGCGGTTTCGGCTTCCTGGGTGGACCCGGCGAAACGCAGATCGAGGCCGACCGCCGCATGATCCGCGACCGGATGGCGAAGCTTCGCCGCGAACTGGAGCAGGTTCGTAAGACGCGGGAATTGCATCGCAAGAGGCGGGGCAGGGCACCTTGGCCGGTCGTTGCGCTGGTTGGATACACCAATGCCGGAAAATCGACGCTTTTCAATCGGATGACCGGCGCAGACGTGATGGCGGAGGACCTGCTGTTCGCGACGCTCGATCCCACCATGCGCGCCCTTTCGCTGCCCGGCGTGGAGAAGGCAATCCTGTCAGACACGGTGGGTTTTATTTCGGACCTGCCGACCCAGCTCGTCGCGGCATTTCGCGCCACGCTGGAAGAAGTGACCGCAGCCGATATTGTGCTGCACGTCCGCGACATCGCCAATCCCGACAGCGCGCAACAGAAACGCGAGGTACTGAACGTGCTCGCCGAGCTCGGCGTGGTGGACGAACTGGGGGAGGGCGTGGATGCTCCTGTGCTGGAGGTCTGGAACAAGTGGGATCTCCTGAGCGAGGAACGCCGCGATGACCTGGCGGCGGTTGCGCAGAGCGACGATACCATCATCGCGATCTCCGCAACCACCGGTAGCGGGGTCGATGCGCTGCAGGAAAAGCTCGGCGCTGTTCTGACCGCTGGAGCCAAGACCTATTCATTGCTGCTTCCTGCCAGCGATGGGGCCCGGATCGCGTGGTTGCACGCGCATGGAGAGGTGCTGGCCGAACAGCAGGTGGATGCCGAAGGGAGTGCGCCGCAAAGGCGGGTCGAGGTCAGGCTAACCGAGAAGGAATTCGGGCGTTTCGAGGCACTTGACGCTTAGACTTCGGACGCTTTGACACCTTGCCATAGCGCCTCTTGCGCTTCCAGATCCAGCTCCGCGAATCCGCCTCCGGCCAGATCTTCCATGGCGCGGTAGCGACGTTCGAACTTCGCATTGGCTGCACGTAATGCGTCCTCCGGCGCGATGCCGTAAGCTCGAACGAGATTGACGGCTGCGAATAGCAGATCGCCGGCTTCTTCGAACTGCTTGGCGTCGGGCGCATCGCGGAGCTCCGCCATTTCTTCCGCCAGCTTTTCTGCCGGACCGTCTCGATCGGGCCAGTCGAAACCGTCGCGAGCGGCGCGCTTCTGCAGCTTTTGTGCGCGCATCAGTGCCGGCAGAGCGCTGGCCACGCCGTCCATGGCGCTGTCAGCTCCACCTGACACCCGCTCGGCGGCCTTGATATCTTCCCACCGTTTGCCGTCCATCTCACCGCCTTCATCGCCGAAGATGTGCGGATGACGCGTCTCCATCTTGTCCGCGATGGCCGTGGCGACGTCTGCGAAAGAGAAATGGCCGGCTTCCTCGGCCATGCGGGCGTGGAACACGACCTGGAGAAGCAGATCGCCAAGCTCTCCGCGCAGATCGTCCATATCGCCGCGCTCGATGGCGTCGGCGACCTCGTAAGCTTCCTCGATAGTATATGGCGCGATTGTTTCGAATGTCTGCGCGACATCCCATTCGCAGCCGCGCTCTGGATCGCGCAGGCGCGCCATGATGCCCAAGAGACGATCGAGTTGATTGATCATGCGGTAGGGCAGCCGGTTCGATCCGTCGCTAAGTCACGAACGCAAGGATGATAATATATATTATGTAAAATATAACATGTTACGTTTGGAGCGATCATTCACATTACCAGGCTGAATACGAATGCCACTGCGGCGAAGATCGCGCCCCACATCAATGCCATGCGGATCGTCTGGCTGGTATCGATCTGGTAGGAGCGATACGCGCCGAAGCATAGGACCAGCCATCCCAGCAGCGCCACGATCGACACCAGCTGCCCTTCGCCCATGCCACTCATGCGACCAGCTCCATACCGTCATAACCAACCAGCACATTGCTGGGCACCTCATCGCACAGCGTGGCGTAATCCATGCTCTTGTCCAGATGCGACAGGACGGTTTTCCCAGCCTTGCTGCGTCTCCCTAACTCCAGCGCGGTTGCCAGATTGGCGTGCGTGGGATGCGGCTCCCGGCGCAGGCAATCCGTAACCAGAATATCGATACCATCGAAGAAATCGACCATGTCATCGGTCAATTCGCTGAAGTCCGTCGCGTAACCGATTGATTTTCCGTCCGCTTCGAACCGATAGGCCGTCGTGGTGATCGGTCCGTGGGGCATCTCCAGCGTTTCCACGCCGAAGCCCGCACACATGCGGACATTCTCCAGCGTCGAAAGGTCGACGATGGACGGATAACCATGCTGACCCTTGAAGACGTAGTCGAAACGGAGCCTCAATCTGCGCGCGGTCGCTTCGGAAGCAAAGCCGGGAACGCCGCTGGTCCGACCGAACCTTATCGGGCGAAGATCGTCTATCCCATGGCAGTGATCGGCGTGATCGTGCGTCCAGAACACGGCATCTACCTTGGCGATGCCGTTGGCGAGCAGCTGGTTGCGCAAATCGGGAGAGGTGTCGACAAGCAACCTGTTGCCGGCGGCGCTTTCCACGACAATCGAGACCCTTGTGCGACGGTTCTTCGGCTCCTTGGGATCGCATTCGCCCCAGTCCTCTCCGATACGAGGTACACCGGTCGATGTCCCGGAGCCGAGGACGATAAGCTTCACGTCGCCGCCTTATCGCGCGCTTTTGTGAACAGCCGGAAGAAATTCGCGCTCGTGGTCTCGCCGAGTTCCTCGACGGTGACACCGCGCAGGTCTGCTACAAAAGCAGCGGTATCGCGCACGAACGCTGGCTCGCACTTCTTGCCGCGATGCGGGACGGGCGCGAGGAACGGGCTGTCGGTCTCCACCAAGAGTCGATCGGCGGGAATTTCCTTCGTAAATTCCTGCAGTTCTGCGGCGTTCTTGAATGTCACTATACCCGATAGCGAAATCGTCAGGCCGAGCTCCAGTACACGGCGACCAAATTCAGGCGAGGCGGTGAAGCAATGGATCAGCGCCGGAAATGCGCCCTGCTCCATCTCATCGGCCAGCATATCTGCCGTAGCGTCGTCGGCATCGCGCGTGTGGATCACCAGCGGAAGGCCGGTTTCCCGTGCAACGCCGATATGCATTCGGAAAAGCGCGCGCTGCACATTGCGGTCGGACTTGTCGTAATAGAAATCGAGGCCGCTTTCACCCAAACCGATCACGCGAGGATGTTCGCTTGCCTTGAGCAGGACATCCCGACCGAGATCGGCATGCTGGTCGGCCTCGTGCGGGTGAATCCCCACGGTCGCCCAGACATCGTCTTCCTGTTCGGCCAAGCCGACTACGTCACGCCATTCGCTCTCACGAGTCGAGATATTGAGAAAGCCGCGAACGCCCGCATTTCTCGCGCTCGTCAACACCTCATCCTGGCGTTCGACCAGCCCCTCGTAATTGAGGTGGCAATGGCTGTCGATCAGCATCAAGCCCCCTCCCCTTCGAGCTCAGGCAACTCGAGGCGTGGAAAAAGCCCATGTGGTTTTTCGAGGCGGAAATCGCTGGCGGCGAGCACCGGATACCAATCCGCGGCGCAAGCGTCCGGCGTTTGCCGATCCTCGCCGACGCCCATTGTGCCAAGCAGCTTTCCCATCGCGTCGGGCATGACGGGCAGCACTGCCACGGCGAGGCGCGCAATCGCGATATAGAGCGTTGCGAGAACGGTGCGCATGCGATCCGGATCGGTTTTCTTGAGGGACCAGGGTGCGGCACTGTCGATATAGGCGTTGCAAGCAAAAACGGCGTTCATCCACGCTTCCAGCCCCTGCGCGAAAGCGAGTTGCGTAAAGGCGGAAGGAAGTTCTTTGCGAACAGCCCGATCGATCTCGGCAAGCAGGACCTCGTCCTCTTCAGCCAGATTTTCAAGTGGCGGCAATTCGCCCTCGCAATTCTTGAAGATCAGCGAAAGGGTGCGTTGCGCCAGATTGCCGAAACTGTTCGCCAGTTCCGAATTTGCCCGATTTACAATGGCTTCGTGTGAATAGCTGCCATCCTGCCCGAATGAAAACTCGCGCAGAAGAAAATAGCGCAGCGTGTCCACGCCATAACGCTCGGCAAGCTCTGCCGGATCGGTCACGTTTCCGAGCGACTTGCTTTCCTTCTGGCCCTTGTTGAGCAGAAAACCGTGCGCGAAGACCTGTTTGGGCACCGCGATCCCGGCGCTCATCAGGAAGGCGGGCCAGTACACTGTGTGAAAGCGCGTAATGTCCTTGCCGATCAGGTGCAAATCGGCGGGCCAGAACTTCGTCATGTCCGCCGTCTCGTCCGGATAGCCCAGCCCGGTGAGGTAATTGGTCAGCGCGTCGACCCAGACATACATGACGTGGTCCTCGGCGCCCGGCACCTTGACGCCCCAGTCGAAGCTCGTTCGGCTGATCGAGAGATCGCGCAGGCCGCCCTCGACGAACCGCATCACTTCGTTGCGGCGGCTTTCCGGCCGGATAAATTCCGGATTGTCGCGATAGAGCGCGAGAAGGTTGTCCTGATAGGCGGAGAGGCGGAAGAACCAGCTTTCCTCCACGGTCCATTCGACCGGTGTACCCTGCGGGGACAGCTTCTCGCCGCCCTCCCCCTCGCTAAGTTCGCTTTCGTCGTAATATGCCTCGTCCCGGATCGAGTACCAGCCTTCGTAGCGATCGAGATAGAGGTCGCCATTCGCTTCCATCGCTTTCCAAATCGCCTGGCTGGCGCGGTGATGTGCGTCCTCGCTTGTGCGGATGAATCGATCATGCGAAATATTGAGGACATCGAACAGGTCGCGGAAATGGCCGGACATTTCATCGGCAAGCTCGCGCGGCGTGACGCCGAGATCGCGAGCCTTCTGCGCCATTTTCAGGCCGTGCTCATCGGTGCCCGTCTGGAAACGCACTTCGCGCCCGGCCTGCCTGTGAAAGCGCGCCAGCACGTCTGCCGCGATCGTTTCGTAGGCGTGGCCGATATGCGGCCTGCCGTTCGGATAGTGAATCGCTGTCGTCAGATAGAAGGGGTGGGCCATTGCGGCTGTCCCTAGGCCGCGCTCCTGCCGCCCGCAAGACCGGCCAGCAGCGTCCCAATTTCCATGATGAGCAGTCCGGGATCGAAATTGGCGGTCGGGGCCTGCCCGCCGAGGCGGACGAGTGCGGCATGCGTGTCGACAAGTGCAGGTATATCGCCGGAGGCGACGCTGGACATTCTTGCGGACACAACCGCTCTGGCCAGTTCGATGGCTGCAAGCTGCTTCTCGCGCTTGGGCCGCGCGCCCATCGCGCTTGCCAGCTTGCCCCGCAGCCCGAAATCCGGGTCACCGTGCGTAGCGATCTGCTCCATCAGCTTGAGAATTGTTCCAAGATCGAGTTCCACAAAGTCGATGGCGGCGCCTGGCGATCCATTTGCTGCGGCGATGGCGGCGGCGCGCATCGCATCGGCGGCCTGCGGAGCTTCACGCGCAAGCACGGCGTGCATGTCGGCGTCGTCGACGCGGGGGAAATCGAGCACCCGACAGCGCGAGCGGATCGTCGGAAGCAGCCTTCCGATCCGGTGCGTGATGAGCAGGAAGAAGGTGCCTTGCGGCGGTTCCTCCAGGCTCTTGAGCAGCGCGTTCGCTGTCGGATCCTCCATATCGTCCGCTGGATCGATGATCACGGCGCGCCGATTACCGATGGTCGGCCGCGTGGTAAGCCTCTGCTGCAGACGGCGGATCTGGTCGATCTTGATGTTGCGCGCGGACTCGAATGGCTTTCCATCCTCGCGCTTCTTCGCTTCCGCATCGTTCTTCGGCGGATGGGTGATGTAGAGGATATCGGGATGGTCACCGTCTGACTGCGATACGCCCGGCTCGGCGACCAGTTCGCGCGCTGCAGCGAGTGCAAATGCCGACTTGCCGACGCCGCGGCGGCCGGAAAGGATCCAGCCATGATGCATCCGCTCTCCGGAAAGCGCGCGGCGCCATTGCTGCCACGCGTCTTCGTGACCGATATAGGTGCTGCTCACCCGCCCTCGCCCAACATCGATGCCAGGGCGCGGACAATCCTCTCGTGCACGGCATCGGGCGGACCGTTCGCGTCTATCAAAACGAAGCGTTCCGGATCGCTGCCCGCAAGGTCGCGGAAACGCTGCGCCACACGGGCGTGGTAGTCTGCCGGTTTGCCGCCGATCCTGTCCGAGCCATCGCTATCCCGCTGCGCAAGCCGAGCGGCGATGTCATCTCCGTCCGCGTGAAGGAGGAAAGTCACGTCCGGCATCAGCGCCATGGAGCCGATTGTGTGAAGCGACAGGATCGCATCGTCGGAAAGATCGTCTCCGCCGGCCTGATAGGCGCGGGAGGAATCGATGAAACGGTCGCACACCACCCACTCGCCACGATCCAGCGCCGGCGCGATTGTATTGGCCACGTGATCGGAACGCGCGGCAGCGAAAAGCAAAGCTTCCGCGCTCGCATCCCAATCGAATTGAGTGTCGAGCAATAGCGCGCGGATGGCTTCGGCACCGGGTGTTCCGCCGGGTTCACGCGTCAGCAGCACGTCGAGCCCGCGCCCGCGAAGCGTCTCGGCCAGCATCTGCGCCTGCGTCGACTTGCCCACGCCCTCGCCGCCTTCCAGCGAAATGAAGCGACCCATACTCATGTCAGCCACCCTGAAATGCCATTGCCGATCCGCTCGAACAGGTTTGCACGATCCACGCTCTCTGCAGCTTCGAGCGGCGCTTCCACTACCACTTCCCCATCGATGGTAAGGCGAATGCGCGCGATCGTATCACCTTGTGCGATCGGTGCCACGACCGGCCCTCGATAGACGATTTCGGTACGCCAGCGCGAAACCTCCGTGCCTTGGGGCAAAGCAACAGCGAAATCGCGCGGCAGGCGCAAACCGACTTCGGCTCTATCACCATCCTGTACAGCCGCCTTGCCGACGACTGTTTCGCCCTCGGCAAGCGTTTTGCGTTCAAAGGCGTCGAACCCCCATTCGAGCAATGCGCGCGCGGCGATATCGCGGCTGCGATCCGTCGGCGCACCGGCAATCACCTCGATCAGCCGCCGACCACCGCGCTCGGCCGAGCCGAGGAAGGTGAACCCCGCCTCGTTCGTATATCCGGTCTTCATACCGTCGGCGCCTTCGACGCGGCCTGTCACCGGATCGTGATTGCCTTGCGTCAGATTGCGCCAGGTCAGCAGGCGATGACCGAAAAAGCGGCGATAGAGACCGGGATGCCGCTGCGTGATCGCCTGGCCGAGCAGAGCGAGATCGTATGCGGTGGTATAGGTACGCCCGCCGTCCGGAAAACCGTTGGGCGATCCGAAATGCGTGTCGCGCATGCCCAGCGCACGCGCGTTCCGGTTCATCAATGCGAGCCAGTCGTCGAGCGAGCCGGTCGCGGCTTCCGCAATGGCCACGCTGGCGTCATTGCCCGATACGGTCGTGATGCCGAGCAGAAGCTGCGCGATGGTCGGCCGTTCCCCTGCAAGCAGGAACATGTTCGAACCTTCGTTATACCACTCGTCCTCCAGCTCTTGCGTATAGAGGAAGGGCATATCGAGCCGCAGCGTGCCGTCTTCGACCAGTTCGAACGCCGTATAGGCAGTCATTACCTTGGTGACTGACGCCGGGACGAACCGGCGATCCGGCTCCCGCGCGAACAGCACCTGGCCGCTCGTCGCATCGACGAGCAATGCAATGGGGATTTCGTCCGGAACCGGCGCTGCTGTTTGTGAGGCGGCGGTGGCTGGCGCTGCGAACATCGCCGCCATTATCGCAATCGCTGTGAAATGCCGCACGGCCTCTCCGCTGGATGATCCGACGGACAGGCGAACGCACCGGTCAGTCGATTGTCAGGATTCGCGCATCGTCATAACCTGCTCGCCGCACATTGGCGAGCGAGGCTTCGGCTTCTCCACGGGTGGCGAACGGCCCAGTGCGCACGCGGTGGAAGCGGCCCGAGACAGAGACTTTTCCGCCCAGTGCATCGGCCGCGCGCTGGGCATTGGCTTCGTTCGCGAACGCGGCGGCCTGGACATAGAACCGGCCCTCAGTCTCGTTCGGCACGACCGTCTCGATCCGCGCCACTGGCTCGCTCTCCATCGATACGACGGGCTCAGGTTGTGGCGATTCAGTGACCTCGGCATCCGAGGCTTCGAGCGCGACAATTTCGACGGAACTTACCTGGGGGACTCGGCGGGCGGGCAATTTGCGCCGCAGCACCGTGAGCAGCGAGGCAGGCGTCTCCAAACGCAGTGGCGCGGCATTTCCCGCGCGAAGCTCGAAGCGTTCGACCTCCGGCGGATTGACGCGGCGAACGCGAACCGGCGCCTCGGCCGCTATGCCCAGTTGCACCAGCGCCGCAGGTGACAGTGCGAGCAGGTGCTGCGAGTCCAGCGGTCCACGCCGCTCCACACGAACAAGCGCCGTTCGCCCGCTTTCCAACGCCGTTACCTCCACATAGCTCGGCAAAGGCAGCGTGTGATGCGCTGCGGTGTAGCCAAGTGTACCGTTGTCGAGCGCGGCGTAGCCGACCTCGTCGTAATTCAACGCGTTCGCCGGCGTGTATTCAACCGCGCCGACTGCATAGGGGATGCCGATAACGACAGGATAATCCGCCGCCGGACCGTTCGTCGATTGCCGCTGAGACGTTGCGGTCAGCGTCGTAGCGGACGCGGCGCAACCCGCCAGGCCCGAGGCGACGGAGAGGGAAATCAGGACGCGCCAAGGCGCGCGTGTATACTTATCGGCGAGCAAGCTCATCTGCCAGCAATCCCACACTCATGGCGTAGTAATTCGAGCAGTTGTATTCGAGGATAACCCTATAATTCTGGGTTAAGAGATAGCCGGGCGCCGAAGGACCGTCGGGTTCGAACAGGGCAGCCATAGTATTATCGTCGATAGGCGCGCGGGGCTCGATGCCGCGCGCGCGCCATTCGCGTACCGTCAGCCAGCGACTGTGACGTTCATGGACACGCGGGCACACGGGCGATGTCACTCGGTTCTCGATGCCGGAACGGTCCGCGCTGTTGGGCACGTAGGCGCGCACCGCCCATGGTTCTCCCGTACGCCAGCCCGCATCGCGAAAGTAATTGGCGATGGAAGCGAGCGTATCGGCATCGGAATTCCAGATATCGGCCTGCCCGTCGCCATCGCCATCCACGGCGAGGCGCAGATAGACGCTCGGCAGGAATTGCCCGTTGCCGAAGGCTCCCGCCCAGCTGCCCACGAGCCGACTGCGCGGCACGCCTCGGTCTACCATCTTGAGCACGTCGATCAGTTCGCGCTCGAACAGGGTGCGGCGGCGACCGTCCCATGCCAGTGTCGCCAGCGAGCGGGGCAGGTCGAAGCTGCCCATCACCGCGCCATAGGCGGTCTCGTGGCCCCAGATTGCGACGACGATTTCGGCGGGCACGCCGTATTGACCCTCTACGCGTCGTGCGAGCGAGCCGAGACGGCCCAGCGTCCGCACGCCACCATTGATGCGCGATGGCGTGTTATGCCGGTCGAGGTAACTCGCCATTGAGGGAAATCCGGCCGAGCGTGTTGTCCCCGGACTGCCGACATTGTCGCGATCCAGTTCGAGCACGCGATTGTTCGGCGTGAGACCGGAAAACACGCGGTCGATCGTGCGCTGGCTCACGCCCTCCGCCCGCGCCTTGGCGGCGACTGTTTGCAGATAACTGTCGAAGGACTGCGTCTGTGCTGCGGCCGGCGTCGCGAGCAAGCAGATTGCGGAGATTGCGAGGCAGAAGCTGCGAATTGTGTGTGCGATCATGTTTGCGTCCTAACTCGCTGTCGCGGCGCGGGATATACGCCACGTGAATCCTTAGCGACCGGCGGAGTCTAAACTGCGCCAGCCTGCTTCAATCTGAACGATGGCGGGACGATCGGTTTCCGAAAAGATGGCGGACAGGGTGGGATTCGAACCCACGAAGGGCTTGCACCCTTGCCGGTTTTCAAGACCGGTGCATTCAACCGCTCTGCCACCTGTCCGCTCAGCGGCGGGCGCTAGCGATTGCAGAGCGGCTTGTCACCAGCCCGTTGTCAGCCCTGCGCCTGTTCCGGAATGAAGATGGCGGACCGACGACGCGCGGTCGCCTCCTCAGGATCGGCATTGGGGCCATCGATATGCGGATTGGACGGACCTTCGCGGCCTGCCACCGGCTGATGGATATCGCGCCCTTCGACAAGTTCGAATTCCACGGGACCTCTCCTTCCTCCCACCAACGGGCGGGGCGGCGGAGATTTCCCGAATTTGCGACGAACGGCCCGTCGCAATCACCTAGATATGAATGACCCGATCATGGGCGTCCAGCACGCTTTCATGCATGCTTTCCGAAATGGTCGGATGCGGGAACACGGTCTGCATCAACTCGGCCTCTGTCGTCTCGAGCGTCTTGCCGATCGTGTAGCCCTGGATCATCTCGGTGACCTCGGCGCCGATCATGTGCGCGCCGAGCAACTCGCCCGTCTTCGCGTCGAACACCGTCTTGGTGAAGCCCTCGGCCTCGCCCAGAGCGATGGCCTTGCCATTGCCGATGAAGGGAAAGTTGCCGACCTTCACCTCGTAGCCCGCTTCCTTGGCCTTCGCTTCGGTCAGCCCGACGCTGGCAATCTGCGGATGGCAATAGGTGCAGCCGGGAATCGCATCGCGATTCATCGGGTGCGGGTGGACGTCCTTGTTCCCGAGTTCCTGCGCGATGGCTTCGGCAGCGGTGACGCCCTCATGGCTCGCCTTGTGCGCCAGCCACGGGCCGGGGGTGCAGTCGCCGATGGCCCACAGGCCCTTGGACTTGGTGCGCCCGTAATCGTCGATCTGGATGAAACCGCGATCCATCTCGACCAGCTTTTCGAGGCCGACATTCTCGGTGTTGGGCCGGATGCCGATGGCGACGATGCAGTGGCTGAAGTCATGTTCGGCGACCTTGCCGTCCTTCGCCTTGATCTTCGCCTTCACGCCGCTGTCCGAGACCTTCAGATCTTCCACGCCCGCGCCGGTCATGATTTTCATGCCTTGCTTGGTGAGCGACTTCTGCAGGAAGGCGGAAACTTCGTGATCCTCCACCGGCACGATCCGGTCGAGCATTTCGACGACGGTAACTTCGGCGCCCATGTCGTTGTAGAAGCTTGCAAATTCGATACCGATCGCACCGCTGCCGATGACGAGCAGCTTTGTCGGTACCTCCTCCGGCACCATCGCGTGGCGGTAAGTCCAGACGCGCTTGCCGTCCGCCTTGGCGAAAGGCAGGTCGCGCGCCCTGGCCCCTGTGGCGACAATCACGTGCCTGGCGGTGAACTTCTCCTCGCCCTTCTCACCCTTCACGGTGAGCGAGGTCGGGCCGGTCAAAACGCCCTCCCCCATATGCACGGCGATCTTGTTCTTCTTCATCAGCCCGGTGACGCCCTTATTGAGCTGGCTCGCCACCCCGCGGCTGCGCTTCACCACGGCGGCGAGATCCGCCTCGATCTCGCCCGCGACCTTCAGGCCGTAATCCCCCGCATGCTCCATGAAGTGCTTGATCTCGGCCGAGCGGAGCAGCGCCTTGGTCGGGATGCATCCCCAGTTAAGGCAGATGCCGCCCAGCTTCTCCCGCTCGACGATGGCGGTCTTCAGGCCGAGTTGCGCGCAGCGGATCGCCGCGACGTAGCCTCCGGGGCCGGAACCGAGAACGATGACGTCGTAGGAGTTGTCAGCCATGTGCTGTCCTGTTTTCAAGGGTTTGGGTCAGGGGGTGTGACAAGTGTGACAGTGTCCTGGAGTATAAAAGCCTGAGTACGTGTGACACGCCGAAAATGGGATACGCGGAAGAGGCGAAAGAGCGTTTCATCGCCTGCACTTGTGGCATCCCGAACGGCGTAGGAAAGCGCGTTTTCATGCCGCATCCACCGCGCGCGGTTTGCCGTGATCGTCCACCGCGACGAAGGTGAAGCTGGCGGAGGTCACGAGTTCCTCGTCTTCCGAATGCCGCTCGCGGCGATAGGCATCGGTGGCGATGACCATGCTTGTGCGGCCGACCTTGGTGATCTCGGCATAGACGGAGACTTCGTCCCCCACCTTCACCGGCTTGTGAAATTCGACGCCATCCATCGCGACGGTGACCGCCCTGCCCTTCGCCCGCCGAGCAGCGACAAGCCCCGCGCCCGAGTCCATCAGGCTCATCAGCCAGCCGCCGAAGATATCGCCATAGGCATTGGCATCGGCAGGCATGGCGGTGACGCGGATGGCGGGGTTGCGATCAGACACGACTGGCTTTTCTTACGTAGAGCGCGGCGGAAAGCACGAAGGCGCAAACACTGGCGACTACATGCTCGAACACAGCGCCTTGGATGTGAGAAACCGTCACCGAAACGCCGGTCGCTATCGCAGCGGTCGCGACGATATCAGCAAGAGTGGTGCTCTTCAGCGCGTCTGCCAAAAATGCTCGCAGGAGCCCGAACAGCCAGACCGGAAGCGCCAGAGATATCACGACCAACGCAAAGCTTGACGGCAGAGCGATCAGGCCGAGCACCAAGGTCATCCCCCAATCCGCGGCCCTTAACGAAGGATCATTCAAGATCAACGCAGCGACCACCAAGATCGCTCCTGGTATCGACGCGAAAAGAACTGCCCCGACCCTTTGCGCATTTAACATTTGTTGCGCGTTGGTGCTCAAGCCACCAGCCCCAGCGGTGCCTCGATCATTTCCTTGAACGCTTTCATCAGCTGCGCTCCGTCCGCGCCGTCGATGGCGCGGTGGTCGAAGCTGCCGGTGGCGCTCATCACGCTCGCCACGCGCAGGGCGTCGTCGACCACATAGGGCCGCTTGTCGCCTGCGCCGATGGCCATGATCATGCCCTGGGGCGGATTGATGACCGCTTCGAACTGCTTGATGCCGAACATGCCCATGTTGGAAAGGCTGGCCGTGCCGCCCTGATACTCCTCGGGCGCCAGCTTGCCTTCCTTTGCGCGGCCCGCAAGATCCTTCATTTCGGTCGAAATCTTGCTCACCGCCTTGCTGCCCGCATCGGTGACGATCGGTGTGATCAGGCCGTTCGGGATGCTGACCGCCACCGAAACATCGGCGCGGCTGAACTTGAGCATGGTGTCACCGGCAAACTGCACGTTGCAGGCTGGCACGGCTTCGAGCGATTTGCCCAGTGCCTTGATCATCAGATCGTTAACCGACAGCTTCACGCCTTGCGGTTCGAGCGCGGCGTTCAGCTCGCCGCGCAGCTTGAGCAGCGCATCGAGGCGAATATCGACCGTGAGGTAGATATGCGGCACCTGCTGCTTGCTCTCCGTCAGGCGGCGCGCGATCGTCTTGCGCATCGAGCTAAGCTTCTCGACCTCGTGCGGGATGCTGAAGTCCTGCGCTTCCGTCGGCGCAGCAGCAGATGTAGGCGTGGGCGCGGCGGCGGACGGAGCGGGCGCGGCAGCTCCGGTCTCAGCACCTTCGACGTCGGCTTTCACGATCCGACCGTTCGGGCCGGAGCCCTTCAGGCTGGACAGATCGACGCCTTTCTGCTCGGCAATACGCTTGGCGAGCGGGGATGCCACGATGCGATCTCCGCCGGACGCGGCGGGCGCTGGCGTGCGCGCGGGCTCGGCACTCTCGCGCGGTTCGGCCTTGGCAGGCTCGGCAGGCGCTTCGCTCTTGTCCTCGCTCGAAGCAGGCGTCGGAGCCGGGGCGGCACCACCGGCAGGCTCGACATCGCTCACATCCTCGCCCTCTTCGGCAAGCGTGGCGATGATCGTCCCAACCTGAACACCTTCGGTGCCTTCGTCGACCTGGATATGCGCAATCGTACCTTCATCCACGGCTTCAAATTCCATCGTGGCCTTGTCGGTCTCGATCTCGGCCATGATGTCGCCGGAGCTGACCTTGTCTCCCACCTTCACCAGCCACTTGGCCAGCGTGCCTTCCTCCATCGTGGGCGAAAGGGCGGGCATCTGGATCGCGATGGGCATGGAAGAGGTCGGCTCCCTGTAAATGGTCGGTCGTTGCGCCGTTCATTGGCCAATTTGCACAGCTTGAGCAAGGCATCTTGCCTATGACGCAGTTTCGCCCGATACCCAATGGCCGGGAGCGGGGAAATACGAATGCGCG
The DNA here is from genome assembly GCF_003605475.1 of Aurantiacibacter aquimixticola. Taxonomy (NCBI): domain Bacteria; kingdom Pseudomonadati; phylum Pseudomonadota; class Alphaproteobacteria; order Sphingomonadales; family Erythrobacteraceae; genus Aurantiacibacter; species Aurantiacibacter aquimixticola. Next base: position 588,421 of record NZ_RAHX01000001.1, read on the forward strand.
TCTATCTGGTAATTATCGACGAAACCGAGGAAGCGCGCGTCGCGTTGCGTTTTGCAGCGCGCCGTGCGGCGAAGACGGGCGGCATGGTCAATATCCTCGCGCTCGTGCCCCGGCAGGCGTTCAACGCGTTCGGCACGGTGCAGGAGACAATCGAGGAAGAGGCGCGGGACCGGGCCGAAGTCCTCGCCAGCAGTGCGGCCGGTGAGCTCGCCTACGAGAGCGGGAAGATGCCGCAGATTTCCGTACGCGTCGGCGACGGCAAGGGCGTCATCGCGGAATACCTCGAAGAACATCCCGAAGTCGCCGCCCTCGTCCTCGCCGCGGCGAAGGATGGTGCGCCCGGCCCGCTGGTGTCCCATTTCTCCAGCAATGCCGGCGCGCTCACCTGCCCGCTCTTCATCATCCCGGGCGGACTTTCACAGGAAGAGATCGACAGGTTGAGCTAGGTCAACGTGCCCCGCGTCGGGTAGTCGTTCTTCATCGTGTAATCCAAACCTTCGAGGAGCTGGTCGAGGTCGGGCCGGGTGAAAGGCGCATTCTGCGTTTCCGCGAAATGCAGGGTCATGTCGGGCTTGAGAAGGAACAGGCCGGGTTCGGAAAACACCTCGGGCTCGTCGCTGCCCTCGCGCTTTTCGGAGATGTAGAGACCCCAGCGGCGCGCTTCGTCTTCGCCGAGATCGTAGACCAGCGGGAGGTCGTGCGTGTTCCACTCGCTATCGACATGCATCGCCCGATCTTCCTTATCCATCGAGATGGCAAAGACGTTGATGCCGCGATTGGTGAAGTCTTCCAGCCGTCCGCCCAGCTCTTCCAGATAGTTCTTGCAGATCGGGCAGTGCTTGCCGCGATAGAACACCAGCATGGTGAAGTTCTCGGGCTCCTGCTTGGACAGGTGGAAGCGCGCGTCGATGGTCAGCGGCAGATCGATATCGGGGGTTTTCTCACCGGGCTTGAGCATGAAATTCTCCTTTCCCGGTCAATGAGGCGGGCGCGCTAGCGTTCCGCTATTTCTTCCGCCCCCGCCCTTGGTGGCGCACATTGCCGGGACGTCTGCGCTTCCCGACCTGATGCTTGCCCTTGCGATCCTTACGCGGCGATTGCGGGCGTTTGCCGCGTGGCTCTACCCTCTGCGCGCCGCTGGCTCCTTCCGGCAGCTCGAATTTCAGGGCGCCTGTCAGCGGATTGGCTTCCCCCAGTCGTAGGTCGAGCACGTCGCCCACGGCGAAGGTCGTACCGCTCTGCTCTCCGACCAGCGCGTGGGCGCCCTCGTCGTGCCGGAAATATTCGCGGCCCAGCGTGCTGATGGGAACCAGCCCGTCCCCTCCGAGGCCGACGATGGTAGCGAAGAACCCGAAGCTCTGCACGCCGGTGATCCGGCAGGAAAAGACTTCGCCGACGCGCGCGGAAAGCCAGGCGGCGACATAGCGGTCCACCGTGTCGCGCTCCGCTTCCATGGCGCGGCGTTCGGTGACGCTGATCGCGTCGGTGATCTTGCCGAGATCGGCGCGGTCGCGGTCCGCAAGGCCGCTGCTGTCGGGGATGCGCCCCTTTGGCGCGGGCTGTTCCAGATCGAAGGCATCGACCAGCGCGCGGTGCACCAGCAGATCCGCATATCGGCGAATGGGCGACGTGAAATGCGCATAGCTGCCGAGCGCGAGGCCGAAATGACCGGCATTCTGCGGACCGTAATAGGCCTGCGTCTGGCTGCGCAGCACCGCTTCCATAACCAGCGCCTTTTCAGCGGGATCACCGATGTCCTTCAGCATCCGGTTGAAGAGGCCCGGCGTGATGACCTGGCCCAGAGCCAGTTTCTTGCCCATGCTGTCGAAATATTCGCGCAGAGCGATCAGCTTCTCGCGCGTGGGCTGCTCGTGGATGCGATAGACGATGGGCTGCGCCTTGCTTTCCAGCGCCTTGGCCGCCGCGACATTGGCGGCGATCATGAAATCCTCGACCACGCGATGCGCGTCGAGTCGTTCGCGCACGGCGATTTCTTCAATCCGCCCTTGATCATCCAGCTTCACACGGCGTTCGGGCAGGTCGAGGTCGAGCGGATCGCGGTCGCTGCGAGCACCGGCAAGCAGTTTCCAGGCGCTCCAGAGGTTCTGCAGGTTTTCCGAAGCATCGCCGGCATCGATGCGGGCTTGCGCATCTTCATAGGCAATCGTTTCCGCGATGCGGACGATGGCGCGAGTGAAGCGCCAATCGGTGACGCGGCCCTTCTTGTCGATCGATAGATGGCAGGCCATTGCCGCCCGGTCCTCGCCCTCTTTCAGCGAGCAGACGTCGGCGGAAAGCACTTCTGGCAGCATCGGCACGACGCGATCCGGGAAATAGACGGAGTTGCCGCGTTTCCTCGCCTCGCGGTCCAGCTTGCTGCCGGGGCGGACGTAGAAAGACACGTCGGCAATGGCGACCAGCGCTTCATAGCCGCCCTTCCCGTCCGGCTCCGCCCAGATTGCATCGTCATGATCGCGCGCATCGGCGGGGTCGATTGCCACGATGGGCAGGTGCCGCAAATCCTCCCGCTTTTCTTCGGAAAGCGGCAGTTTTGCGGCAAGCTTTGCTTCGTCCAGCACCTCTTGCGGGAAGACATGGGGGATGCCGAATTTGTGAATTGCGATGAGGCTGTAGCTCTTCGGCGCTAGCGGGTCGCCGAGCACCTCCACGACTTTCACGCCGGAGTTGCGCCCCCGGCCGATCGGCTCCGCCAGCACGAGCTGGCCCGTTTCGGCCTCGCCACGATCGCTGACGCGCGCGGAAGTCCTAATCTTCTTGTCGACCGGTGCGAGCCAGACCTTGCCGCTGGCGTCGATCTCGATGATGCCGAGCATCGCGCCCTCGGCATCGGGCAGCTTCTTCATCGGGTGAGCGATCCAGCCCTTCCCCGCCTCTTCCGTGCGCGCGAGAATGCGGTCGCCCTTGCGCAGCGCAGCCTGCTTCTTTTTCTCGATTATGCGCAGGCGCGGCGGGGCGCTGCCATCGTCGGGGTTCCAGCTTTCGGGAATGGCGTAGGCATCGCCCTCATCGATCTCGACCACGCGCAGCACGGTGACCTTCGGCACGCCGCCCATGCGGTGATAGCTGCTTTTCCTGCCGTCGATCAGGCCTTCCTCGGCCATGTCCTTCAGCAGCGCCTTCAGCGCGATCTTTTCCTGCCCCTTGAGGCGGAAATGCTTGCCGATCTCCCGCTTGCCCGCGGGGCCGTCGGTGGTCTTCATGAATTCGAGTATCTGGTCTTTCGAGGGAAGTCCCTGGAATTTCTTGGTGTTCTGTTTTCTGTTCATGGCCCGCTATATGGGCGCTCAATCCTCGCTGTCGACTGGCAGGGGATAGAAAGCGCCTCCGGGCACGGCGCTGGAAACTGGGCTGCAGACCGGGCCAAAGGTGCACGCAGCGATGCCAAAGATCCAATCGTCGGCACGAACCGGTACGATTTTTTCAATCATAGACCCAACGGGACGTTCTGCTCCACTGGCCGATGTCTCAAAACTCAAAATCATGCCTTCGCCTTCGCGCCAGTGCGGTTCGTCGGTTCGACGTTTTACGATGACATAATAACCTGCTCCGTCGACGTGCTCCCATTGCAGCTGTGTGTCAGTCCTTACCGCGCCATTGGCCGATAGGACGGGCGGCATCGGCGCGCGTGCCAGCCGATCCAGCGCGCGCATATTAAGCTGGCTTGCACGGGTGAGATAGGTCCAGTCGAGCTCGTCAACCGTGTCGCCATAGGTCGTGCCGCCCTCGACACGCAGGTCCTGATGCTGGTGTTCGTAATCCTCGACGGCGACAGTCACGCGAACGGCGGGGTAGCCTCGGTCCAGGAATGGGATCTGGTCCCCGCCGCGCCCCATCCGGTCGGTCCGCCAGATCTGTCGCACTTGCATGCCGTCGGGATAGTCCTCGGCTACATCGGCCAGCCAGCGTGAGAGATTGCGGCCAGGAGAATCGTTCTCCCCGCCGAAACGCCGCTGGCGCGCGCGAAGCCGTTCAGTCGAGTCCGCCCGCAGCCCCTCCGAGAACACACGTACGTGCTCGGCATCGCAGAAACCGTCCGACCCGCAGCTATTGCCGATCATGTCGTTGTTGAGCACGGCTTTCACCGTCATGCCCTGCTCGCCGACCCAGTCCGCAAGGATACCCGCGCCGTATAGGCCCTGCTCCTCGCCGGTCAGCAGGGCGTATATGATCGTCGAGGGATATTGGCGCTGCGACAGGATGCGCGCGGCTTCCAGCACCATGACACTGCCCGAGCCATCGTCATTGGCACCTGGAGCGGCATCGGTGGCATTGAGCGGATCGGTGACGCGGCTGTCATAATGCGCCTGCACGATGATCACCTCGTCGGGCCGCTCCACGCCGCGCTGGATGGCGACGGCGTTGCGCACCAGCGTATCCTGCGGAATGCGACGACCATCGGCCTCCACCACCCTGCCGATCGGCATCACATCGAGGCAATTGCCGCATGTATCAGAAATCCGCGCGAACTCGGCAAGTGCCCAGTCCACTGCCGCGCCGATGCCGCGCTCGGGATCGGTCTGGGATGACAGCGTGTGGCGCGTGCCGAAACCGACGATCGTGTCCATGTCCGCGCGCAGCCGCTCTTCCGACACTTCGAGGCCGGGGTCGTCGGTTTGCTGGGCGATGGCGGGGCTGGCGAAAGCGACGGAGAATGCCGCGAGCATAATGGAATAGCGCATCGCCGCAGCATTGCGCCGCCCAGCGACTTTGGCAAGCGCGCTGTCAGGTCGCGGGCGGCTCGCCATAGCTGTTCGGCCCATCCTGCGACTTCATAATTCCGAATATGAGAACGAACAGAATTGCGAGCCAGCCACAAATGCTGGACCAGTGGAACATCAAGTCCGCCTGCATGGCTTGTAATTCCGCCTGGTTTTGCGCCGCAGCGAACATCGCGGCGACCTGTTCGAGCAGCACGATCGATCCGATGATGGCCGCGATCTGCAAGGCGATCGGCGCCAGCGCCAACCAGCCGGAAAAGCCTGCGTCGTGCAATCTGCGCACGAAAGCGGCAGCGATCAGAGCGATGATGAGCAAGGAAATGGCGGCGGAGATATACGCGGTGGCACCGAAGCCTTCGCCCATCGCCTCGAACACCTCGCCCTCGATCTGGGCCGCGTCGGCTCCGGCCTGCGCCCCGTCCATCGCGGCACCCAAGGTCTGAATGAGCATGGGGATCGAAGCGAGCAGGCCAAGAACGAATTGCAGCACGACGATGAAGAGAACCCACCACCAGAACGTCGCGCGGCCGTCCCGGCCGGAAAAGTCTGTCAGATGCGCGAAGCAGTATTTGATGGCATCGAACACGCCCTCAGTATGCTCTCGCAACGTAGATGCGTTCTACAGCCGGCTCGCCGGTAAAGATGCAGGTGCCATCAGCGGGCGGCGTGTGCATGGGCACATTGCGGAAGGTGAGCTTGTGCGCCTTTAGTTGCTCGACCACTTTCTCCAGCGCCGCGCCGGTCGGCTTCGACCATTGCACCTCGACCCAGCCGGGGAACTTCTCGCCGGATTCATAAAAGGCGGCGAGGTCGTTCATGTTGTCGATATCGCGCACGACATTCGCCTCGCGCCGCTCTCGTGCCTCGGTGTAGAGCGCGCTCTGAATGTCGCCGAGCACGCCGGGAATGGTTTGTGCCGCGATATCGCGATCAGGGTTCTGGAAGGCGGGCTTGCCGGTCTCGGAATTCCAGAGCGCATCGCGGCGCAGCATGGAAACGACGCCATTTTCCATATCGCGCCCGCCGACTTCGAGGATGACCGGCGCCCCCTTGCGAACCCAGTCCCAGCGCTTGGCCGCAGCCTTTCCGGGAGTCGCATCGAGCAGCACCCGAACCGGCTCACCGAGTGCAGTTTGCGAGGTGAGCGACATTTGCAGCGCCTCGCAGTACTCGATCAGCGCAGCGTCCTCCGGCTTGTCCCGAAGCATGGGCAGGATCACGACCTGATGCGGCGCAACGCTTGGCGGCACGCGCAGCCCGTCATCGTCGCCATGCGCCATGATCATCGCGCCGACCATTCGCGTAGAGACGCCCCAGCTTGCCGTGTGGCAAAGCGCCTGACCGCCTTCCTTGTCCTGGTAGCGAATGCCGGAGGCCTCCGCGAAACTGGTCCCGAGATAATGGCTGGTACCGGCCTGTAGCGCTTTTCCATCCTGCATCATGGCCTCGATCGACCAGGTTTCCGTGGCACCGGGAAACCGTTCGTTCTCCGGCTTTTCGCCCGCAATCACAGGGAGCGCCAGATCGTCCTCGGCAAAGGCGCGATACATCTCGAGCGCGCGCATCGTTTCCTCTCGCGCGCCTCCGGCATCGGCGTGGGCAGTGTGGCCTTCCTGCCAAAGAAACTCGCTGGTGCGCAGGAACATGCGGGTGCGCATTTCCCAGCGCACGACGTTGCCCCACTGGTTCAATTTCAATGGCAGGTCGCGCCAGCTCTGCACCCAGCGACTCATGGCATCGCCGATGATCGTTTCCGATGTCGGCCGCACCACGAGGGGCTCTTCGAGCTTGGCCTCGGGATCGGGTACGAGCTTGCCCTGCCCATCCGCAATCAGACGGTGGTGGGTGACGACCGCCATCTCCTTGGCAAATCCGTCTACGTGCTCGGCCTCCCGCTCGAAATTGGCGAGGGGAATGAAGATCGGGAAGTAGGCGTTCTGGATGCCTGCGGCCTTGATCCGGTCGTCGAGCAGGCGCTGCATGCGCTCCCAAATGCCGTAGCCCCATGGCTTGATGACCATACAGCCACGCACGCCCGATTCCTCGGCCATGTCTCCCGCAGCGACAACTTCCTGATACCAGGCGGCGAAATCGTCTTCGCGCCGGGTGTTCAAAGCGTGACGGATGTCGGACATGCTGCCGGCGCTACGCTCAGTTGCCAAGCGTATCGAGCTTGCGCTGCATCTCGGCCATCTGCGCGCGCAGGGCATCGATGTCCTCGTCCGCCTTCTTGCCGGCAGGCTTCTTGGCCGTGGGCGCGGGAGCATTCTTGGCGCCCTGCCCTGGCATGAACGCCTTCGCCGCCGCCTGGAACATCGCCATATTCGTCTCGGCCAGTCGCGTGAACGCTTCGGGGCCGATGCTGGTCTTGAAAGCGTCCTGCAGCTTGGACTGGTTGGTCTGGAAGTTCGCCATCGACGCTTCCAGATAGGGAGGCATCATCGCCTGCATGGAATTTCCATACATTCCAATCAGTTGGCGCAGGAAGCTCACGGGCAGCATATGCTCGCCATTGGCCTCTTCCTCGACGATGATCTGCGTCAGGATGGAGTGGGTGATGTCGTTGCCCGTCTTCGCATCGACAACCTGGAAGTCGACGTCTTCTCGCACCATCCCGGCAAGATCATCCAGCGTGATGTAGCTGGACGAGCGGGTGTTGTAGAGCCGTCGGTTGGCGTATTTCTTGATGATGACGGTATCGCCGCCCGCGTCGCCCTTGTCGGCCATGATCGGTCCTTAAGAAATTGATTGCGCGCGCCTTAGCACCCGCAACACGGCGTTTGCAATTGCAGCAATGCGCGCCTGTCAAAACCGTTCGAAGCGACGGCCGAGGCCGGTGAGGATTTCGTATTGCGAGAGGCCGCTGCGTGCGGCCAGATCGGGCAAGTCGAACGGGACGTCTAGAAAATCGCCTTCCCCCGCCCCGCTTTCGCCGAGATCGACGACCACCATATCCATCGACACCCGGCCGAGGATCGGCAGCTCGTGCTCACCGAAGTGGAGCGCGCTCCCCTGGCCCATCAAGCGCATGAAGCCGTCGGCATAGCCTAGCGACACCGTGCCCGCCCGCGTGGGGCGCTCGGCAATCCATTTGGCATTGTAGCCGACCTTGTCGCCAGGCGAGAGATCGCGAGTCTGAATTATGGCGGCCTGCGGGAAGGCAACTTGGCGGATCTTCCCTCGCAACGCCGGATGCGGGATGCCGCCATACAAGGCAAGGCCGGGCCGGGTGAGGTCGATATTGAAATCCGCGCCGAGGGCGATGCCGGCCGAATTGGACAGGCTCAGGCGCTTCGCAGCCAGCAGCGGTACAGCCTTGCGGAAAACGGCCAGCTGATCGGCATTTTGCGCGGTGTCCTCATCGGCGGAAGCGAGATGCGACATCAGCGCATCGACCTGCAAGGATTGCACCACCGGGTCGCCGAGATCTGCGAGCGACATGCCCAGCCGGTTCATGCCGCTATCGACCATGACGTGGCACGTGCCGCCACCGGCGTCTCGCCAGATTGCAGCCTGCCGGGGCGAGTTGATCACCGGCACTGCCCCCGTGCCCTTCGCGAATGCCGCTTCCTCGGCATTCCGCACGCCGTGGAGGATGCTCACCGCATCGGCTTCGACATGGGCAAGCACCGCGGGAACTTCACTCCAGTGCGCCAGGAAGAATTGCCGACACCCAGCGTCACGCAAAGTTGGCACGGCGATATCGACGCCGATTCCGTATGCGTCCGCCTTCACCGCTGCGCCCGTCGCCGCATCGCCGGACAGCGTATCCAATGTCCGCCAATTTTCTGCGAGCGCCTCTCGATCGATGGTGAGGCGTAGGCTGCGCGGCGGTTCAGCTATGCGCATCGCTGAAATCTTGCGGTGGACCGCCTTTCAGGCCCCACCATGCGACCAGCACGCCGAATGCGACCACGGCCATAGTATACCACAGGCCTGCATAAACGTCTCCGCTGCGCGCGACGATGATGCCCGATATGAGTGGCAGGAAGCCGCCGAGATATCCGGCCCCGATGTGATAGGGGATCGACATCGAACTGTAGCGGATCTGTGCAGGGAACATTTCGGTCAGCAAGGCGGCGACCGAGCCATATGTCAGCGCCGAAAGCGCGGCGAGGACGAGCAACAATGCGATGATGCCGACGATGCTTCCGGCAGGCGGCGTCTGCCGCTCGAAATCGAAGCCGTAGGGCGTCAGCGCGGCCAGCAGGCCATCGCGCCTGGCGGTTCCGTTGTCCAGCCAATCCACGCCGATGGCGATGGCTTCTCCGCCGACCGTGATCCCGAGCGTTTCACCCTCACCGACAGTATAGGCGACGCCGCTGGCGGTGAGCGTTTCGAGCAGTTTGCCGCAGGCGCTCTGCTCCCGGTCGAACAGTTCGGCGAAAGGGTCGGTCGAGCAATTCTCGCCGGTCACGACGACCGGACTGCGCTCCGCCGCATCGGCCAGCCCCGGATTGGCGAGCGCGCCCATGCCCCAGAACACCGGGAAAAGCAGCGCCAGGGCTCCGATCGCGCCCACAATAATCGGTCTTTTCCGACCCACTCTGTCGGACCATTTGCCGACCACCAGATACATGCCAAGCGACAGGGTGCCAGCAATCAGCAATATGATCTCCACCAGACCTTCATCGAGCCGCATTGGCCCGCGCAGAAAGGACAGGCTGGAGAAAAACGCGGTGTACCAGATGGTCGTCAGCACCCCGGTCACGCCGAACAGCGCGATGAAGATGCGGCGCTTGTTGCCGGGATAGGTAAAGCTTTCCAAGAACGGATTGCCCGCCGTTTGCCCGGCGGCTTTCATGGCCTTGAACACAGGGCTTTCCGACAGTTTCAGCCGCATCCAGAGCGAGATCCCGAGGAGGATGATCGACAGCAGGAAGGGAATGCGCCAGCCCCATTCGATGAAGTCCTGCTCCGGTATCAGAGCGCGGCACACCAGCACAACGATGATGGAAAGGACAAAACCACCGGCCACGCTCGCCTGAATGAAACTGGTGTAGAAGCCGCGCTTTTCCGGCGGGGCGTGTTCGGCCACATAGATCGCGGCGCCGCCATATTCGCCGCCGAGCGCAAGCCCTTGCAGAACGCGCAGGCAGATCACGATGATCGGGGCCGCCACGCCGATAGTGGCGACAGTGGGGATGAAGCCCACCCCGGCGGTCGCGACACCCATCAGTGTGACGGTCACCAGGAATGTGTATTTTCTGCCAAGCTTGTCGCCGAGATAGCCGAAGAGGATCGCGCCGATCGGTCGAAATGCGAATCCGACGGCGAAGGTCGACCATACGAGGAGCAGGCCGAGCGTCTCGTTATCGACGTCGTAAAAGGCATCCTTCAGGATATAGGCGAGTGTCCCGTAGATGAAGAAATCGTACCATTCGAAAATGGTGCCGGCACTGCTCGCCGCGATGACGAGGCGGACCTCCTTGGCGCTGGGCTGATGTTCCTCGAGTGCGGCTGCGTCCGCCATGTGCTCCCCCACGGGTAATTTTGGCGGATCGCCTAGCCCGAAGCGGGCGCGGTGGAAAGGGTCGCGAGCGCCGCCTTCCACGGCAGCAGCATGGCACCATGACGAGCTGGGAAGGCCCGCGCGGTGGCGATGAGGGACAGGTCGGGCCACTCCGGCAGCACGTCCGTGCCCTCCAACCAGCGCAAAATTGCGAGATGCGCGGCATCGAGCTCTGCGGCACTGCGACCGATGGCATGGCGAGCGAAAATGGCGGCAGCGGCCTGGCCGACGGCGCAGGCTTTTACCAGCATGCCGATGTTCGACACCTGACCGGCGTCCATATGCACGTCGAGCGAGATCGTGGCGCCACATGTCTGCGAGCGCGCGTCGCCCGTAGCGCTCGGACGAGCGAGGCGAGGATAGCTCGCCAGCTCGACCGCGGCGGCCAGCATCTCCGGCGTGTAGAGCCGCCCGGCGCTCACTCCGTCTCTTCGTCCGTGACCAAGCGTGCGCGGCGTTCCTCGATCAGCTGCACCATTGCGCGCGATCCGGCATCGGCGAGCTGGTAGGTCCGCGCTTCGGTGATCCAGAGCGGACGCCCCTTCGCGCCCCACACGGTGTCGTAACCCAGCACCAGCAGTGAGAAGGCGATGACGACGATGATGATGCCCTTGATCGCGCCGAAACCGAAACCGAGCACGCGGTCGATCGGGCCGAGCACTGAATCGCGCGATTTGCGACCAGCCACGCGCGCGATCAGCTTCATCGCCGCGTAGGGAATTAGGAGAAGCAGCGCGAATGCCAGTATGCTCGCCGTGATGGGTGAGCCGATGTAGTCGAAAATGGCCGCCGATAGATCGGTGTGCAGATAGCGGATGGCCAGCACCGCCAGGAGCCAGGAGGCAAGCGAAAGCACCTCCTGCACGAAGCCGCGAAGGAAGCCACCAACTGCGCCGACACCGACGATCAGCAGCACGATAATATCGAAACCCGTCATCGTTTTCGGGCTTTAAGCGGCGGCCATCACCCGGTCAACGAGTGACGCCACGCCGCCGACATCGGTGTAGTCGAGGCTTTTTACGTCGCCGGCCCCATCGACCGGTCCGCTGGCTCGCGCGAAACCGAGCTTTGCCGCTTCGCGCAGCCGCAGCCCGGTATGCGCGACGGGTCGCACTTCGCCCGAAAGAGATACCTCGCCCAGCCAGATGGCATTGGCCGCCAGTGGCTTGTCCGCCAATGCAGAGACCAGCGCAGCGGCAACCGCTAGATCGGCCGCCGGATCCGAAAGGCGGTATCCGCCAGCGACGTTCAGATAGACCTCGGCCGTAGAAAAGCTGAGCCCGCAGCGCGATTCGAGAACGGCGAGCAACATGGCGAGCCGCCCGCTATCCCAGCCGACCACCGCCCGGCGCGGCGTGGCGCCCGATTGAAGCCGCACGATCAGCGCCTGAATTTCCACGAGCACCGGCCGCGTGCCCTCCAACGCGGGAAAAACGGCGCTGCCTGCGATCGGTTCGTCGCGACCGGACAGGAAAAGCGAGGACGGGTTGGACACTTCGGCAAGGCCATGCCCCTCCATCGCGAACACACCGATTTCGTCCACCGCGCCAAAACGGTTCTTCAGGCTGCGCAGGATACGGTATTGATGGCTGCGTTCCCCTTCGAAGCTCATCACCGTGTCGACCATGTGCTCCAGCACGCGCGGCCCGGCGATATTTCCATCCTTGGTGACGTGGCCGACAAGCACGAGACAGGTCCCGTTTTCTTTCGCGTAGCGAATAAGTTCGAAGGCCGAGGCGCGGACCTGGCTCACCGTGCCCGGCGCGCCTTCGATCATGTCGGAATGCATGGTCTGGATCGAATCGACCACGAGCATATCGGGCGCGCCATCCCTGCCCAGAGTCGAGAGAATGTCCCGGACGGAAGTCGCAGCGGCAAGTTTCAGCGGTGCATCGGCCAGGCCGAGCCGCTTGGCGCGCATGCGAACCTGCCCGGTCGCCTCCTCCCCGCTGACATAGACGACGTCGCCGCCAGATTTCGCAATGCTGGCCGCCGCCTGTAGGAGCAGTGTCGACTTGCCGATCCCGGGCTCCCCGCCCATCAGGATGGCGCAGCCCGGCACCAAGCCCCCACCCAGGGCGCGGTCGAACTCTTCAAGGCCGGTGGTGCGACGCTCAAGCGGCTTGGTCGGCGCATCCAGCGTCTCGAACGCGATCGCGCGGCCTCCGCTCGACAGATCGTGCTTCGCCGCGAACTTGGTTTCGGGCGCATCCTCGACCAGCGTGTTCCATTCCTGGCAATCGCCGCACTGGCCCTGCCATCGCGTGGCAACTGAGCCGCATTCGGTGCAGACGTAACGCTTCTTAGGCTTGGCCATAGATGTTCGCTAACCGGAACAGAAGCGGAACGCAAGCGGCCTAATGCGTGTGGCCGTGTCCATCGAGACTGCCGAAGACAGCCGTAACGAAATCGTCGTCCTGACTGAAGAGGTTCGGATGCAGATTGATGCCCTCTACCGGTTTCGCTGCAATGGCTTCCTCCAGCGAGCGGCCTTCGTCATGCAGCGCTCTCACCCGGTCGATCCCCATCGATAGCATCGTGCGATAAGCGACAAGATCGGCGCGCGTCGCCATCGGGCCGTGCCCGGGTATCACCGCGGTTTCCTCGTCGATCATGGCAATGGCGAGATCGAGCGACGTCAGCAATTGCAGCGCGTTCCCGCCGCTGTCGACGTCGATGAACGGCCAGCCAAATTCGTGGAAGAAAAGGTCTCCCATGTGCAGGACATTCGCCTCTCGCCAGAACACCACGCTGTCGCCATCCGTGTGGCCGCCGCCGAGATAGATCACGTCCACCGTGTCGCCGTTGACGTGAAAGGTCATTCCGGTGTCGTAAGTGATGACGGGAAGCGCATCGGGCCGCGGGGCGATGGCGTTGCCGCGGATCTCGCCGCCTTCGGCCAGGCGAATGCGGACATTGTCATGCGCCACGATCGTCGCGCCGTCCTCGGCCAGGTTCTCGTTCCCACCGGTGTGATCGCCGTGCCAGTGCGTGTTGACCACGAAGCGCGCCGGGCTCGCCCCGAGATCGGCGATGGCCGCCTGGATACGTTCCGTCAGCGGAGCATACTGGTCGTCAATCAGGATCGTGCCGTCCTCGCCGTGGCTCACCCCGATATTGCCGCCCCTGCCGAAAAGCACCGCAACACCCGGCGCGACCTGCTCGGCGCGGATCTCGACATCGGCCATATCCTGCGCGTTTGCCGGCGCTGCGGTAGAGAGAGCGGCGATAGAGGCGACGACAAGCAGGCGGTGCATGGTATTCTCCAGTGACTGTCGGGCCGAAGAGCTAATGCCGGGCATACCGCCTGTCGAGCGTCTTGGCCGTCTTACCCGCATCTGCCAGTAAGGTGGGCGATGCGGCAGAAGGAACTCAGGATCGCGCTGGTCTGCTACGGCGGCGTCAGCCTTGCCGTATATATGCACGGCGTCACCAAGGAGATCTGGAAGCTCGCGCGCGCCAGCCGCGACTTCCACGAGGATGGCGTCGCGCCGCAGGGCGGCGTCGAGCAGGTCTATAACGCTCTCTTCCGCCGGATCGAGGAAAAGCACCAACTGCGCCTGCGCATGCTTCCCGACATCGTGACTGGAGCGAGCGCGGGCGGCATCAATGCCGTATTTCTCGCGCAGGCAGTCCATTCGGGGCGTAGTCTGGAGCCGCTGACCGAATTGTGGCTGGAAAACGCCGACGTCGAGAAGCTGGTGGCGGAAGAGGCTCGGCCGTGGTCCGATCTCGCGGCCAAGCCTTTCATGCGCCCGATCGTCTGGTATCTCTCGAACCGGCCCGGCAATGCGGTGAACGAAAGCGTCGCCTACGAAACGCGCGACGAGGTTCGGCGCAAGCTCTCCAGCCTGGTGCGCGGCCGCTGGTTCGAGCCGCCTTTCTCCGGCCTCGGCTTCTCCAGGCTGCTTCACGACGCGCTGATGGCGATGAATGCCGGCCCGGCCGACACGCCGCTGCTGCCACCCGGCCATCCGCTGGACCTGCTGGTGACGGCGACCGATTATCGCGGTCACCGCGAAGTGCTGCGCCTCAACAGCCCCCCGCTCGTGGAGGAAAGCGAACACCGCATGCCGATCGGTTTCCGCGCGCATGTGCCAGGCGATGGCGGACACGACCTTGCAGACCTGCGCGAACTGACATTCGCCGCGCGCGCCACGGCTAGTTTTCCCGGCGCGTTCCCGCCACTGAAGGTGGCGGAAATCGATGCTCTATCGGACAATGCGTGGTCGCAGCGGGACGCCTTCCTGCACCGCATCATGCCGACCCATCTGGAGCGCGGCACGGTCGAGCATGTCGAATTGATCGACGGATCGGTGCTGGTAAATGCGCCATTCGCAGGCGCGATGGCCGGCCTGGGCGTCCGGCCCGCGCAGCGGGAGGTGGACCGGCGCTTCGTCTATATCGACCCGACACCGCGGCGTCCGGCCATCGATGGCGAAGAGAAAGTGCGCCCTGCCGGATTCTTCTCCGCCATCGTCGGTTCGCTATCGACCATTCCGAGAGAGCAGCCGATCCGCGACAACCTCGAAGTGCTGGAGGACCAGACGCGCGAGGCGTTGCGACTGCGTCGTATTGTGAGCGCCTTGCGGCCCGAAGTCGAAGCCGCGGTCGAGAAACTGTTCGGACGCACGCTGTTTCTTGATCGGCCAACGCCCAAGCGACTGGCAAATTGGCGCTCGCGCGCGCAGCAGGCCGCGGCCGAGCGGGCCGGATATGCCTTTCACTCTTACGCGCAGGCAAAGGTGGCGGGCATCTTCGATCGGCTTGCCGACCTCGCGCTGGCCGCCGCACCCTTGGCCGATCTTCCATCGCACGATGTGATCGTGGCGCATCTGCGCCGAGCGGTGGAAGAACGAGGGCTCAGCGAACTGAGCGCGCCGGGAGGGGGTGCCAGCGAGCCCGCAATCGCCTTCCTGCGCGATCACGATTTGGCTTTCCGCGTCCGGCGACTGCGCTTGTTGGCGCGGCGACTTTCGCGGGAATGGGACGCCGACCCGGACATTCCCGACGAGGGGCTCGAGGCCGCGCGCGAGCAGGTCTACGCCGCGCTCGCCCTGTATTTCGAGAAAGAGGACATCGCTTCGCTAGGCGACGGGTTCGCTGCAATCGCAGCGGAGGTGATGGGCGCGCCCGACGCTTTTCTTGGCGCGCTGGCGGAACGCCGCGCGCTGCGAGAGACGGACACGCAGGCAGAGCTTATCCTGGCCGAAGCGCTCGAGATCATGCCGAAAGGCCTGCGCCGCCGCGTGCTGCTCGCGTATCTCGGCTTCCCGTTTTACGATGTCGCCACATTGCCGCTGCTGCAGAATGAGGGGCTGACGGAATTCGACCCCGTAAAGGTCGATCGCATCAGCCCGGACGACGCACTCTCGATACGCGAGGGCGGGACCGCAGCGACGCTGCGCGGTACGGAATTCTTCAATTTCGGCGCGTTTTTCAGCCGCTTTTACCGAGAGAACGACTATCTATGGGGCCGTCTGCACGGGGCCGAGCGCATGATCGATCTCGTCTGCTCGACCGTCCCCGACGGTTTTGCGGCAAACGAGTGCCAGCGGTTCAAACGCGACGCTTTCCTCGCCATTTGCGACGAGGAGGAAAGGCGCGCGCTTTGCAATCCGCGTCTTGTGGGTCAGCTGCGTGAAGAAATCATGGCGAAACTCGGAGCGAGCGCGGCTCCCTAAGCTCCGAACACATCCTTCACCTTTTCGAAGAAGCCGCGGCTTTCGGGACACTCGTCGCCCGTTTCTGTCTCGCGAAATTCGCGTAGAATTTCCTTCTGGCGCGACGATAGCTTCGTGGGCGTTTCCACCTGCACTTCCACGACCAGATCGCCGCGGCCCCTGCCCTGCAAAACAGGCATGCCTGCGCCGCGCTTGCGCAGCTGCTTGCCGGACTGGATGCCCGCCGGAATCTCGATCGCATGGCTTTCGCCGTCGAGACCTGGGATCTCGATGGTCTCGCCAAGGGCCGCCGCCGTGAAGCTCACGGGGACGCGCGTGAACAGTGCCGTGCCTTCGCGCTGGAAGACAGGATGATCCTTCACGTGAACGAAAATGTAGAGATCGCCAGCGGGCGCGCCGCGCGGCCCAGCTTCTCCACGACCGGAAAGGCGGATGCGCGTGCCGTTGTCGACGCCGGCAGGCACCTCGACATCGAGCGTCTGCAATTCGTCGCTACGGCCCTCGCCGCGGCATTCGTGGCATGGCTGTTCCAGAACCTCGCCCGCGCCGTGGCAGTTCGGGCAGGGTCGCTCGATCACAAAGAAGCCCTGCTTTGCGCGCACCTTGCCCGCACCGTGGCAAAGCTCGCAGCGGCGGCTCGACGTGCCGGGTTCCGCGCCTGAACCATCGCAAGTGTCGCATGCGGTCGAAACCTCGACTTCGATCTGCGACTGCTTGCCGTGAAATGCTTCTTCCAGGCTGATCTGCATGTCGTAGCGCAGATCTGCACCGCGGCGTGGCCTGGCCCGTGCTCCCGCCGGACCGCCACCGCCGAAGGCGCTGCCGAAGATCGTCTCGAAAATATCGCCAAGATCGCTGAAGTCCTGGCCGCCCGCGCCGGGGCCGCCATTCTGGAAAGCAGCGTGACCGTAACGGTCATAAGCGGCGCGTTTCTGATCGTCCTTCAACACTTCATAGGCGGCACTACACGCCTTGAAGCGCGCCTCGGCCTCGGCGTCGCCCGGATTGCGATCCGGGTGATATTTCATGGCCATCTGGCGATAGGCGGACTTGATGGTCTTGCCATCTGCCGTCCGCTCCACGCCGAGCAATTCGTAGAAATCGATGTCAGCAGACATTCGCGAACCCCCAAACGCTGCCGCCACCGGCGCAGCGAGCGTCGGTGGCGGCAGTTTTGTCCATCGGGATAATTATCCCTTGTTCTCGTCGTCCACTTCGGTGAACTCGGCCTCGACCACGTCCTCTTCCTCGGCAGGCTTGGGGGCATCGTCGCTGGCGGCTGCATCGGCAGCACCGGCCTGGGCGGAAGCCTGATCCTTCTCGTAGATCTGCTGGCCCATCTTCATTGCGACATCGGTGAGCTTCTGGCTCTTTTCCTTCATCGCTTCGATGTCTTCGCCCTCGAGAGCGGTCTTGGCTTCGGCCACGGCGGTCTCGATCTCCGTCTTGAGACCGCTATCGACCTTGTCGCCATTCTCTTCGAGCTGCTTTTCGGTCGCGTGGACCAAGCTGTCGAGATTGTTGCGGACCTCAGCGGCCTCGCGGCGCTTCTTGTCCTCTTCGGCGAACTTCTCGGCATCCTGCACCATCTGCTCGATGTCGGAATCGTTGAGACCGCCAGAGGCCTGGATGCGGATCTGCTGTTCCTTGCCCGTGCCCTTGTCCTTGGCAGACACGTTCACGATGCCATTCGCGTCGATATCGAAGGTAACTTCGATCTGCGGAACGCCGCGCTGGGCGGGCGGAATGCCGACCAGATCGAACTGGCCAAGCAGCTTGTTGTCCGCGGCCATTTCACGCTCGCCCTGGAAAACGCGGATCGTCACCGCATTCTGGTTATCCTCGGCGGTGGAGTAGACCTGCGTTTTCTTGGTCGGGATCGTCGTGTTGCGATCGATCATGCGGGTGAACACGCCGCCCAGCGTCTCGATGCCCAGCGAAAGCGGGGTCACGTCGAGCAGCAGCACGTCCTTCACGTCACCCTGAAGCACGCCAGCCTGAATGGCCGCACCCATGGCGACGACTTCGTCCGGGTTTACGCCGGTATGCGGCTTCGAGCCGAAGAAACCTTCAACCACTTCGCGCACCTTGGGCATGCGGGTCATGCCGCCGACCATGATGACTTCATCGATCTCGTTCTTGGACACACCGGCGTCTTCGAGCGCCTTCTTGCACGGCTCCAGCGTGCGCTTGATCAGGTCGCCGACCAGCTGCTCCAGCTTGGAGCGGCTGAGAGTTTCGACGAGATGCAATGGCGTGGATGCGCCGCCTTCCATGCGGGCCGTGATGAAGGGCAGGTTGACTTCGGTCGACTGCGAACTGGAAAGCTCGATCTTCGCCTTTTCGGCAGCTTCCTTCAGGCGCTGAAGAGCGAGCTTGTCGGTCTTCAGGTCCATGCTTTCCTTCTTCTGGAACTGTTCGGCGAGGTAATCGACAATCACATTGTCGAAATCCTCACCACCCAGAAAGGTGTCGCCATTGGTCGACTTCACTTCGAACACGCCGTCCCCGATTTCGAGGATGGAGATATCGAAGGTGCCGCCGCCAAGATCGTAAACGGCGATGGTCTTGCCGTCATTCTTGTCCATGCCATAGGCCAGCGCGGCCGCAGTCGGCTCGTTGATGATACGCTCGACTTCGAGGCCTGCGATCTGGCCGGCATCCTTGGTGGCCTGGCGCTGGGCGTCGTTGAAATAGGCCGGAACGGTGATCACGGCCTTGGTCACGGTCTCGCCGAGATAGCTTTCGGCGGTTTCTTTCATCTTTTGCAGGATGAATGCGGAAATCTGGCTGGGGGAATACTCCTCGCCGCCTGCTTCGACCCAAGCATCGCCATTCTTGCCCTTGACGATGTCGTAAGGGACGAGGTCCATATCCTTCTTCGTGGTCGGATCGTTGAATGGGCGGCCGATCAGGCGCTTGATCGCGAACAGGGTGTTGTCCGGATTGGTCACGGCCTGGCGCTTCGCGGGTTGGCCGATCAGGCGTTCACCATCCTTGGTGAAGGCCACGATCGAAGGCGTCGTGCGGGCGCCTTCGGAATTTTCGATGACCTTCGGTTTGCCGCCTTCCATCACGGACACGCAGCTATTGGTGGTGCCAAGGTCGATACCGATAATCTTGCTCATAATTCCCCATCTCTTTCAATCATTGGACGCTGCGCGTTCGGCCCCCCGATCCCGCGGCAGGGCCATTAGGCAGCTCGAAAAAAGCTGTGTAGCGATGCGCGATATAGGAGCGGTTTCGCTTGGCACAAGAGACCCCAGCGCCTAGAAAATCGGCATTGTCCAAGAGGGGAACATCATGCGTTTTACGAAGTTTGCCATCGCCCTGCCCGCCTGCGCCGCAGCGCTCGCGCTGGCCTCATGCGGCGAAGAACCGGAAGCTGTTGCAGTGGCCGAGGGCGACTGCCCGCCGGGTATCGAAGTCGCCAATGGCTGGATGGCGCTGCCCGCCGTCGCCGGCAATCCGGCTGCGGCCTATTTCGACATCACCAACGGATCGGACAGCCAGATCACCATTCGCGGTGTGGACGTGCTGGGCGCGGAAAGCGGCGTGCTTCACGAAACCACTACCTGGAACCTGGAGGAAGACATGCAGGAAATCCTTCAGCTGGGCGTCGCTCCCGGTGAGACGGCGCGCTTCGAACCGGGTGCCCGCCACGTGATGGCGATGGGCATGGGCGAAGGCACGGAGCCCGGCGGCGAAACCGAAGTGACGCTCACTTTCGTCGGCGGTGACAAGTGCAGCTTCCCGGTCACCGCTTACCCGGCAGGCGAGATGCCCGACGATTTCGAGCCGACGCCGACCGAGGAAGAGGCGGAAGACGCTTGAGCGAGAAAGCGGCGCTCTCCTGCCCCGTAGGCGGGGAGCGCCCGCTGACGCCGGGTGAGGTTGCCCTCGCCCGCTCCATGTTCGGCGATGCGATCGTGTGCGACAAGGTCACGATCCGTCGCCGGAAATGGGCGTTCTTTCAGCCGCGCAATATCACTATGGCGCCGCGCGGCCATCTTCATTTTCACCCGAATGGGACTGCCTATTGCGAAGATTTCGCTTCGGCGTCGCTGCACCGGCAGGCGCTGTTCATCCACGAGATGACGCATGTCTGGCAGACCCAGACGCGCGGCGAATGGTATCTGGTGCTCAATCGCATGCCCTGGGCGCGATACGACTACGCGCTGAAGCCCGGATGGCGACTCGAGCAATACGGGATCGAGCAACAGGCGCGGATCGTCGAGCATGCCTTTCTGCTGCGCAACGGTGCTCGGCTGCGCGGCGTGGCGGACAAGGCGGCCTATGATGCGCTGGTCGATTTTCCTGGCGCTAGCGCCGCGTGACCGATTTCGAATTCATCTTCGTTCTCTACGCGCTCATCCTCGGCCTTTCGCTGGTCGCTCTTCTCAGCGGCCTCGGGCGAACGCTCGAATACGAATTTGCTAGCGACGCGGATGGGCGGGAGGGAAGCTTCCGCGTCGGTTGGCTCACGCCGCTCATGGCGATTTTCGTCATGCTGGATCTGATGTCGTTCTGGAGCTTTGCCTGGGTCGTGCGCGATTTGCTTACGGTCAATCCGGCGACACTGCTCGGCGTTATGACATTCGCCAGCGCCTATTATGTTGCCGCGCGGCTGGTCTTTCCCGAAGCGCCGGAGAACTTTCGCGATCTCGACACGCACTATTATCGCACCAGCCGTACGATCTTCGGCATCCTTATCGCGCTCGTGTTCGTGCAATGGGCCTATCTGCTCACTATCGAGCAAATTCGCGGTGGACTGCTGACGCCGACCAGCGTCGGCCTGACGCTGCTATTCGTCGGGATGATGCTTGCGGCGATGGTTATCCGCAACCGGCACGTTCAATCCGCGCTGCTGGTCGCACTCAGCGTGCGTTACCTCGTCCTCTACATCTTCAACTGACGCGCAGCGCGATTATTCGGGCTTCTTTGCCACGCCGACCATGCTCGGACGCAGCAGGCGATCCTTGATGACGTAGCCCGCCTGCATTTCCTGCACGATCGTGCCGGGTTCGGCCTCGTCGGTAGGCACTTCCATCATCGCCTGGTGCCGGTTGGGGTCGAGCGGCTGGCCCATCGCCTCGATACGGCTGATACCGTGCTGGGCAAACGCCTTTTCCAGCTCGCGCTGCGTGGCTTGAATGCCGACGACGAGGCCCTTGAACTTGGAGTCTTCCCGCAGGTCTTCCGGCACCGCTTCGATGGCGCGGGCGAGATTGTCGGCGACGCTCAGGATATCGCGCGCAAAACCCGTGGCGGCGTAGGCGCGCGCGTCCTGGATGTCCTTTTCCATCCGGCGGCGGACATTCTGCGTATCGGCCTTCGCATACAGCACGTCCTGCTGCGCCTTTTCGAGATCGGCCCGGAGGCTGGCGATCGCTTCGTCACCATTCTCTTCGGCCGCTTCCTCGCCCTCGTCGTCGGCGAGAAATTCCTCCGGCACGCCCTCTAATTCTTTTTCGACCGCTTCGTCGCGGTCCTGTCCATTATCCGTCATATTCGCCTTGCTATCCGATTCGTTTGCCCAGCGATCGGGCCGTGAAGTCCACGATGGGCACGACTCGCGCGTAATTCAACCGCGTCGGCCCGATCACCCCGAGAACGCCGACGACCTTACCCTCGCGATCGCGATAGGGCGCAGCGACCACGGATGATCCGCTGAGCGCGAAGAGGCGATTCTCCGCGCCGATGAATATGCGCGCCGATTTCGCCTCGCGTGCACTCTCGAGCAATTCAGCGACCGATTGCTTGCTCTCCAGGTCCTCCAAAAGCGAGCGGACCCGCTCGATATCGGTGAGCGCCGCCTCGTCCAGAAGATTCGCCTGCCCGCGAACGATCAGCACCGGTCGCTTGTCGGCATCCTGGCTCCAAACCGCGATGCCAGCTTCCACCAGCGCCGCGCTCGCGGTGTCGAGCGCGCTTTTGCCCGACGCAATTTCGCGCTGCATAGCACTTGCCGCCTCCGCCAGCGTCCTTCCGGCGAGGTGCGCGGAGATGAAATTGCTCGCCTCCTGCAACGCAGCGGGCGATGGCGCGGTGCCGAGATCCAGCACGCGGTTTTCAACCTGCCCATCCTCGCCCACCAGAACCGCCAGCGCGCGCATCTCGTCGAGCGGGACGATGCGCATCTGCGAGAGCGTCGGTTCGCGCCGCGGCACCATCACCATGCCTGCAGCGCCGGATATGTCGGATAGCAGCGCGCTCGTATTCTCGAGCGCCGTTTCCACTGGCCCCGGCTCGGCCAATTGTCGTTCGATGGCGGCGCGTTCGGCTGCGCTGGGCTCTGCGACCTGCATGATGCCGTCCACGAAAAGACGCAGCCCGCTTTCGGTCGGCATGCGCCCTGCGCTCGTATGCGGCGCGGCGAGCAGGCCCAGCTGTTCCAATTCGCTCAGCACGCTACGGATCGACGCCGAGGAAAGGTTTAGTCCACCCTGCGCTGCCAGCGCCTTCGATCCGACAGGCTGCCCGCTCGCCAGATAATCTTCAACAACGAGGCGAAAAATGTCGCGTGCGCGGTCTGTCAGTTCGGAGATTGGCGGGGACGGCATGACAGGGGTCTATCTAGTCGCTAGGGCCGCATGCGCAAACATCTGGAGAATTTCATGCGACCTTCCGGCCGTGCGCCCGACGAAATGCGCGCCATCACCATCGAAACCGGCTTCACAAAGCATGCGGAGGGCAGCTGCCTGATAAGCTTCGGTGACACACGCGTGCTGTGCACCGCCAGTGTGGAAGAGCGTATCCCGCCGTGGCTTCGCGGCAAGGGTTCGGGCTGGGTCACTGGCGAATATTCGATGCTGCCCCGCGCCACGCACACCCGCGGCTCGCGCGAGGCTGCGCGCGGCAAGCAGAGCGGGCGAACGCAGGAAATTCAGCGCCTTATCGGGCGCAGCTTGCGTGCCGTGTGCGATTTGGAAAAGCTCGGGGAACGGCAGATCACCCTCGATTGCGATGTGTTGCAGGCGGATGGCGGCACCCGCACCGCCTCGATCTCCGGCGCCTGGGTCGCCCTGCGACTTGCGGTCGATAGCCTCATGAAAAGCGGCGATCTGAAGCAGGACCCGATCACGGCGAAGATCGCGGCGATTTCCTGCGGTATTCATCAGGGCACACCTGTTCTCGATCTCGATTACGATGAAGATTCGAATGCCGATGCCGATGCCAACTTCGTATTGATCGAAGGCGGCCAGATTGCCGAAGTGCAGGCGACGGCAGAAGGTGCCACCTATGACGAGGAGGGCCTGCTTCGCCTTCTGCGCCTATCGCAAATGGGCTGCGCCGAGATCTTCAAGGCGCAGGAGGCTGCCGTCCAGTGACGCGAAGGATCGGCTCGGGCAAGCTTGTCATCGCAACGCACAACGCGGGCAAATTGAAGGAAATCGCCGCGCTGCTGAAGCCTTATGGGCTCGACTGCATTTCGGCGGGATCACTCGGCCTTCCGGAGCCTGCTGAAACCGGCAAGACCTTCATTGCCAATGCATTGATCAAGGCGCGCGCTGCGGCGGAGGCTGCCGGTCTGCCGGCACTGGCTGATGATAGCGGTCTGTCGGTCGTCGCTCTCGATGAGCGACCGGGCGTCTACACCGCCGACTGGGCAGAGCGGCAATGGTTCGAGGGCGAGCCGGGACGCGATTGGTATATGGCGATGGGCAAGGTGGAAGGGCTGTTGCAAGCGAAGGGGCCGGACACGCCGCGCGTCGCGTGGTTCAGCTGTGTCCTCGCCCTTGCCTGGCCGGACGGTGAGCACGCGATTTACGAAGGCCGCGCAAACGGAAAGCTGGCCTGGCCGCCGCGCGGAGAAATGGGCTTCGGTTATGATCCGGTCTTCGTGCCGGACGGTCGAGAGCAGACTTTTGCCGAGCTAGACCCTTCCGACAAGCACGCGATCAGTCACCGCGCCGACGCCTTTGCGAAGCTGGTCGCGGATCAGTTCGCAAGCTGAGTCAATAGGCCATCTGGTCGTAAATGTTCCCGGCAGGCCAGTAACGGCAAACGAGGAAATCGTCCTGCGTATTGCGAGCGATTGCGCAGCCAACCTCCTCGGTGTCGCGCCATATCACCTGCGTATAGTGACCGACATCGGGCCAATTGCCGGTGCTGGAGACATTGGGAAACGGTGCGTGGCGGTAATAGCGTCGTTCCTCGACGAAAGCGCCGATCATCGTCTCCGCGCTGTAATAGCCGGCCGTGCCCATCCAGAGATTTTCGCCGGCTCCCCCGCGACCTTCGCGGCTTGCATGCTGCATCCGCCCGCGTCGGGCTAGCTCATCGGCCCAGCTTTGCGCCTGGTTTGCGAGGCGCGGGCTCCAGCGAAGCCGCGGCACGCCGACGTCGGCGCGCGCCTCGTTATGCGAGGTTAGCAAACGTTCGGCAAAAGCGTTGCCGCTCGGCAGGGAAGCGCGCGTTGGCGGTTGCCATTGCTGACCCGAAGACGGGACGGCACAAGCGCCAAGCGTGGCGATGGAGACGGCGGCGGTGATAAGCAGGACCCGTAATTTCATTCCTGCACCTTGACTTAAAGGCGTGAACGAAGGCTGAAACACGGCATATGGCGACCGCTCTCTACATTCACTGGCCTTTCTGCCTCGCCAAATGCCCATATTGCGATTTCAACTCGCACGTGCGCGATAGCGTTGATGCCGATCTTTGGCAGAAAGCGCTGCTGGCCGATCTGAGACATGAGGTCGAGATCGCTGGCGGTGAAGCGCTCAATTCGATCTTTTTCGGTGGTGGAACGCCCTCGCTCATGCCGCCAAAGCTTGTCAGCATATTGCTACAAGAGGCTGAGAAGGCGTGGAGTTTCTCTCCGGGTATCGAAATAACGCTCGAGGGCAATCCCTCTTCCATCGAGGCCTCGCGTTACGCCGATATTGCCGCGGCAGGCGTCAATCGCGCTTCGATAGGTCTGCAATCGCTCAACAAAGATGCGCTGCAGTTTCTTGGGCGACTTCACGATGCAGAAGAGGGGCTGAACGCACTCGAGACGGCGCAGAGCGTATTCGACCGGGTGAGTTTCGATCTGATCTATGCCCTGCCCGGCCAGACCGAAGCGGAGTGGCGCGAGGAATTGCGACGCGCGCTCGATTTCGGCACCGGACATCTTTCCCTTTACCAGCTGACGATCGAACCGGGTACGCGCTTTGCCACCGATGTCCGCCGCGGCGACTTCACGCCGCTAGATGACGATGCCGCCGCCGACCTGTTCGACATGACGCGAGAAATGACAGATGCCGCTGGTCTCCCCGCTTACGAGATCAGCAACCATGCCCTTCCGGGCGAGGAAAGTCGGCACAATCTCGCCTATTGGCGATACCAGGATTACATCGGCATAGGGCCTGGCGCGCATGGCCGGCGCAATGGAATGGCAACCACGCGGCACAGAAAGCCCGAGAACTGGCTGGCGGCGGTCGAACGCAATGGCCATGGCCTGCAGGAAGAGCGCGTTCTTGGGCACCGGGAACAGGCGTCCGAAGCGCTTTTGATGGGCCTGCGGCTCGTCGATGGCATCGATGTCGCAAAGCTTGTACGGCGGTTCGAGCTGCCGGATGCTGCGCTGATCGACCGGCGCGAACTGGAGGCTCTGACGAACCTTGGCCTGTGCTGGCAGCGCGAGGATCGGATCGGCGTCACCGCCACGGGTATGCCGCTACTCGATGCGATCCTAGGCAGGCTTGTCGCCGACGAATTGGTGAGCGCGTGACCTCCCCCGCCGATGTGCTCGACGAATGGCGGGCCCATCTCGCCATCGGTCGGCGGCGATCTCCACATACGGTACGCGCCTATGTTGCCACGGCGGCACGACTGCTGGGCCGACTGCACCTTTCCGATTGGCCAGAAATCGCTGCGCTGACGACGCGCGACCTGCGCGGGCATCTGGCCCATCGGCGTGCCGAAGGCCTCGGCAATGCGTCTGCCGCACGCGAGCTCTCCGCTCTCAAGGCGCTGATAGGATTTGCGCGCGAGCAGACAGGCGAAGATCCGGGCGCACCCCCGCGCCTTCGCGGCCCGCGTGTGAAGAAAGGTCTGCCCCGCCCCATCACTCCCGATGAAGCGAGCAATGTGGTCTATGCCGTTGCCGACACTGGCGGGGATGACTGGATCGGGCTGCGCGATGCCGCCGTGCTGTTGCTGATGTATGGCGCAGGCCTGCGGATCGCGGAGGCGCTTTCGCTCAAGGCCAGCGATCTGCCGCTCGGCGAAACGCTCACCGTTACCGGCAAAGGCGGCAAGCAGCGCGTCGTTCCGCTGTTGCCTGTGATCCGCGATGCCGTTGCGCGTTATGCCGACGCCTGCCCATGGCCGCTATCGGGCGATGCCGCGCTGTTTCGCGGGGCGAAAGGCGGTGTATTAGGGCAAGGCATGGTGCAGAAGGCGATGGCGCGGGCGCGCAAGGCTCTCGGTTTGCCGGATACCGCCACTCCGCATGCGCTCCGGCATTCCTTTGCCACGCATCTGCTTGGGTCGGGTGCCGATTTGCGCAGCCTTCAGGAATTGCTCGGCCATGCCAGCCTCGGCTCCACGCAGATCTACACGAAGGTCGACGCGGCAAAGATGCTGGAAGCCTATCGCTCCGCCCATCCGCGCGAGACCGACTAATCGTCGCGTTCGGCGCGCGGCACCCAGGTGAAGACTCGCCACAGATAGGCGGCAATCGCCAGCACGATACAGCCGATGATGATCCAGCCAATCACGCCCTGAGACTGCTCCAGATAGCGAGCCAGCCATTGCCCGGCGAGAATGAGCGCCGCATTCCAGACCAGCGACCCGACGAAGGTGAAGGCAATGAATTTCCAGAGCGGCATGTGCGCGAGGCCCGCCGGTAGTGAGATCATTGTGCGGAGAAAGGGGCTGAAGCGCAGGACGAATACGACCCAGTGCCCCCAGCTGTGGAAGAATACCTGCGCCTTGGCCATATGCTCCCAATCCACCGTCAGCCAGCGGCCCCAGCGGTCGATAAAGGGCCGCAGCCGCTCATAGCCCCATTTGTCGCCGACCCAATACCAGGCGTAATTGCCCGCAGTCGTGCCCGCCGTGCCGATCAGCAGCAGCGGCCAGAAATCCATCGCCCCGCGCTGCACCAGCAATCCGCCGACGCCCATGATGACTTCGCTGGGTACAGGTGGCACGATATTCTCGAGCGCCATGAGCAGGAATATCCCGAGATAGCCGCCGCGCTCGATCAGATCGATGATCAGGTCGTCCATGTCGGCTGAACGGACGGCGCGGTCAGTCTTTCCCCATCTCGGCGTGGCGACGCTCCAGCGCGTCCCAGATTATGCCTGCCGTGTCGGTGCCGTTGAACGCGTCGATGGCGACGATGCCGGTGGGGCTGGTGACATTAATTTCGGTCAGCCATTCGCCGCCGATCACATCGATGCCGACAAAGGTCAGCCCGCGGCGCTTGAGATCAGGTCCCATCGCTTCGCAGATTTCCCGCTCGCGCTTGGTCAGGCCTGATGCTTCGGCCGATCCCCCTTGAGCGAGGTTCGAGCGGAACTCCCCCTTCCCCGGCTTGCGATTGATTGCGCCCGCCACTTCTCCGTCGACCAGGACGATGCGCTTGTCGCCTTCGGAAACGCTGGGGAGGAAGGGCTGCACCATGTGCGCCTCCGGCCAGGTCTGATTGAACACCTCGAACAGCGCGGACATGTTCGTGCCATCGGCGTCGATCTTGAAGATCGCCTTACCGCCATTGCCATGCAGCGGTTTCACGACCACCGCGCCATGCTCTCGCTGGAAATCGCGCACGTCTGCCAGTGTTCGGGTGATGAGCGTCGGCGGCATGAAATGCGCGTAATCGAGAACATACATCTTCTCCGGCGCGTTGATCACTTCGCGCGGATCATTGCTGACCAGCGTCTTGCCTTTCAGCCGATCGAGCAGCAGCGCGGCGCTGATATAGCCGAGGTGAAATGGTGGATCCTGCCGCATCAGGATGACGTCGATGTCTTCGCCGAGATCGATCTTCCGGCGCTTTCCGGCAGTGAAGTGGTTGCCCTCCTCCCGCTGCACGGTCACGGGCCGCGCCCAAGCGCATACTTTGCCAGCTTCCCAGCTCAGCGTTTCCACCTGATATTCCCACAGCGAATGCCCGCGTGCCTGTGCGGCGAGCATCAGCGCGAAGCTGGAATCGCCTGCTATTTTGATGCTTTCGAGCGGGTCCATCTGGACGGCGACGCGAAGGGACATTCGATAGGTTCTCCGATGGAAAGCTAGGGCATCCAGGCGTTTTCGATGTGGCGGGGCGGTGTGCCCGGTGCAAGCAGGATGACGTCGACCCGCAAATCCTCGCCTTCTCTCGCATATTCATGCGCGACCGCTTCGGCTGCCGCGGCGACGCGGCGCAGGCGATATTCGTCGATGGCGGTGTCGAGGTCGGCCGCGCGCTTGCGCCACTTTACCTCTACGAACGCCACAAGACCGTCGCGCTTGGCAATCATGTCCACCTCGCCGGCTTTCACCTTCACGCGGCGGGCAAGTATCTCCCAACCCTGCGCTTCGAGCCATTTGGCGGCCTCGTCCTCGGCCTTGCGACCGCGCGCCTCCGCCAGCTGACGCTTCATTCGCCCTTGATCTCCATCGCGCGGGCATAGAGCGCCTTGCGATCCATACCCGTCGCCTTGGCCACCTGTGCCACCGCTTTCGAGGCCTTCTCGGTTTCGAGCAAGTCGCGAAGCATCGCGTCTGCGTCATCCGCGCTCGTCTCGCGCTCCGGCGGCGGGCCGATGAGCAGCACGATCTCGCCCCTGGGTGGATGCGCGGCGTAGTGCGCGGAGAGGTCTTCAGCGGTGCCGGCGCGGCATTCTTCGTAAAGCTTGGTCAGCTCGCGCGCGACCGCAATTTCGCGGCCGGGCAATGTGGCCGCAACGGCGTCGAGGCTCTTGGTAAGACGCGGAGCTGTCTCAAAGAAAATCAGTGTAGCGCGAAGCTCTGCAAACTCTTCGAGCGCTTCGCGGCGTGCCTTGTCCTTGTTCGGCAGGAAACCGGCGAAAAGGAACCGGTCGTTGGGCAAGCCGGACAATGCCAGCGCAGTCAATGGAGCATTTGCACCCGGCAGAGCCGCGATCGGCACGCCCGCTTCCTTCGCATCCTGCACGAGACGATAACCAGGGTCTGACACTAGCGGCATGCCAGCATCGCTTACCAGCGCCACGGCGCGCTGCCGCATGCTGTCCACAAGCCGCGCGCGGTCTTTCGGAGCCGAATGGTCGTCATACCGCCAGAGAGGCTTGGAAATGCCGAGATGGCGGATCAGTTTCTGCGTCACCCGCGTGTCTTCGCAAGCGATGCCGTCGCAATTCGACAGCACTTCCACCGCCCGCCGGGTGATATCGCCGAGATTGCCAATCGGCGTCGCGACTATATAGAGACCGGGAGCAAGGGGATCGCCGTCTGACACGCGCGCACCCTTGGACTTGGGTAGCGGAGACTTCAACCATGTTCGGCAATGTGAAGCGTCTTGTGACCGTCGGCCTCGGCAGCGTGCTGCTGGGTGCTTGCTCGGTCATCCCCGGTGGCGATGACGGCATGGCGGATCGCGGCCCTGTTGCGGACGCGCCGCCGGTGGCAGGGCCCAGCGCGGATATGTTGCCGGACGACACCGGACGACACCGCGTCGCGCTGCTCGTGCCGATGAGCGGTGCGAATGGCGATGTCGGCCTGGCCATCGCCAATGCGACGACGATGGCACTGCTCGATACAGGGGCAGAGAACCTGCGGATTACCACATACGACACCTCAGGCGGCGCTGGTGCCGCTGCAAGCCGGGCGATCGGCGACGGCAATCGCCTTATCCTCGGCCCGCTAATGCGCGACAATGTCGGCGATGTACTCGGCCAGGCGCGCCCGTCCGATGTGCCGGTCATCACCTTTTCCAACGATACCACCGTCGCTCGCAACGATGTCTTCGTAATGGGCCATGTCCCTGAGCAATCTGTCGCGCGCGCCGTCAACTTCGCGATCGATCAGGGCGCACGCAATTTCGCCGTCCTCGCTCCGCGCGGCGATTATGGTGAGCGCACGCTGACCGCGACCGAGCGCGCGGTGAATGCGCGTGGTACCAGGGTCGTCGGGATCGAGCGGTACGATCGCACCAACACCGGGATTGCCAGCGCAGCGGATCGGCTTGCCGAGCGCGGCGGCTTCGACACCGTGCTTATCGCCGAAAATGGAAGGCTTTCCGCCATTGCCGCACCTCGCCTGAAGGAGGCCGGCGCGAGCCTGCCATCCATCCTCGGCACAGAGCTGTGGAGCCGGGAAACCGAGCTGACCCGTGTGCCCGCCCTTCGCGGCGCGTGGTTCGCGGCCGTGCCCGACGCGCGCTATCGCCAGTTTGCCGACAGCTATCAGAGCCGGTTCGGTGAAGAACCCTACCGCATTGCCACGCTCGGTTACGACGCCGTACTGCTTACGCTTCGGCTCACGCGCGACTGGCGCCCCGGACGCGCTCTCGACACGGCGTTGCTGACAGACAGCGAGGGTTTCCTCGGCCTCGACGGCTCTTTCCGCTTTCGTGACAATGGCGTGGGCGAGCGCGCCTTCGAAGTTCGCCAGATCGGAAACGGCGCCTTTACCGTGGTCGATCCCGCCGCGCAGGGTTTCTGATCCCCGGATAAGTCCGTCCGCGCCGCTTGTGGCGGGCCAGCGCGGGGGCCATATCTTCTTGCATGAGCGACGATCTTTTCGATGGCAGCACCGCCAGCGGCGGCGATTACGATTCCTCCTCCATCGAGGTGTTGGAAGGCCTCGAACCGGTGCGTCGGCGGCCCGGCATGTATATCGGCGGCACGGATGAGCGCGCCCTGCACCACCTTGCCGCCGAGGTGCTCGACAATGCGATGGACGAGGCCGTGGCGGGCCATGCGAGCCGGATCGAGGTGCAGCTCGAGGAAGGCAATTGCCTCACCATCACCGACAATGGTCGCGGCATCCCGGTGGACGAGCATCCGAAATTCCCCGGCAAGTCCACGCTGGAAGTGATCCTCACAACGCTGCATTCGGGCGGGAAGTTCTCCGGCAAGGCTTACGCCACCAGCGGCGGTCTGCACGGCGTCGGCGTCTCCGTTGTCAATGCGCTGTCCAGCCACACGCGTGTCGAAGTGGCGCGGAACAAGGAAGTCTTCGCGCAGGAATTTTCCAAGGGTCAGCCGCAGGGCAAGATCGCGAAGGTTGGCGATACGCCCAACCGCCGTGGCACGAGCGTCACCTTCGTACCCGATACAGAGATTTTCGGTGACCGCCAGTTCAAGCCCGCTCGCCTGTTCAAGCTCGCTCGATCGAAAGCCTACCTGTTTGCTGGCGTTGAAATCCGCTGGAAATGCGCGCCTGTCCTCGCCTCGGATGATGTGCCGGAAGAGGCGGTGTTCCAGTTTCCCGGCGGCCTTGCCGATCATCTGAGGGAACAGGTCGGCAGCCGCGAGTGTGTCACCGCCGAATTCTTCACCGGCAATCAGGACTTCCCCGAGCAGCAGGGCCGCGTGGAGTGGGCGGTAGCCTGGCCGCTATGGTCCGACGGATCGACAAGCTGGTACTGCAACACGGTGCCCACCCCCGACGGCGGCACGCATGAGCAGGGTCTGCGCGCCGCGCTGACGAAGGGTCTGCGCGCGTTTGGCGATCTCACTGGCACGAAGAAGGCGAAAGACATCACCGCCGACGACGTCATGACGGGCGCCGAGGTGATGCTGAGCGTCTTCATCCGCGATCCGCAATTCCAGAGCCAGACGAAGGACAGGCTCACCAGTCCCGAAGCCGCGCGGCTCGTGGAGAATGCGGTACGCGATCATTTCGATCATTACCTCGCCGACAACATGGAGCGTGGCAAAGCGCTGCTCGGCAATGTCATGGAGCGCATGGAGGAACGGCTCAAGCGTAAGCAGGAGCGCGAGATCAAGCGCAAGACTGCAACCAATGCCAAGAAGCTGCGTCTGCCTGGCAAGCTCACCGATTGCAGCGGCGACGGTGAAGGCGAGACGGAGCTGTTCATTGTCGAAGGGGACAGCGCCGGTGGCAGCGCCAAGCAGGCGCGCAACCGGAAGACCCAGGCGATTCTGCCAATTCGCGGAAAGATCCTGAACGTCGCCAGCGCCACCGCCGACAAGATCCGCGCAAACAGCGAGATCGCCGATCTCGTCCTCGCGCTGGGCTGCGGCACGCGAAAGGACTGCGATCCGGAGCAACTGCGTTACGACCGCGTCGTCATCATGACGGATGCCGATGTCGACGGCGCGCATATCGCTACGCTGCTGATGACCTTCTTCTTCCAAGAAATGCCCGAACTGGTGCGCCGCGGGCACCTTTATCTCGCGCAGCCGCCGCTATACCGTCTCACCGCCGGGAAGGAGAGCGTCTACGCACAGGACGACGCGCACCGCGAAAAGATCGAGAATGGCGTTTTCAAGGGCAAGAAGGTCGATGTGGGTCGGTTCAAAGGCCTTGGCGAGATGAACCCCGGTCAGCTGCGAGAAACGACGATGGATCCCGCCACCCGCAGCCTCATCCGCATCACTTTGCCGGACCAGCACGAGCAGCGCTTCGCAGTGAAGGAACTGGTCGATCAGCTGATGGGTCGCAATCCGGAACATCGCTTCAATTTCATCCAGAACCGTGCCGGCGAAATCGACCGCGAGATGATCGACGCCTAGCTTGGCGTGGCGGCCAGGTAGAGCCAGTCGCCCTTCCCGAGCCATTCTCCGATTATCGCCACCGGCGCGAACAGCGCGGCATAAGCGAGCATTTTCGGGCTGCGCTTCCAGCTCTCCATCGTGCCGAAATTGTAGGCCAGATCCATCGAGGTATGGCGCGCGCCTTCCACCGCGAAACCCGCCTTGTGGACCATTGCCGACAGCGTCGTTTCGGAGAACTGGAAGAGATGATGCGGGGGTTCGGGATGCGGCCAGTAATCGAGCCGCTTGGCCAATGGCTCCGATGCGCGCGGAAACAGGCCGTCGATATCGGGTGTCGATTGCAGCAACAGCCCGCCCGGCTTCAACAGGCGGCGGATTGCCTGCAGCTCCGACAGCGGGTCTGGCAAATGTTCGATGACGTCGAACAAGGTGACGACATCGAAACTGGAATCGGCATAGTCGCCATCGCGCCAGTCTCCCCGATGCACCGGCAGGTCGAAATGGAATCTGGCGAAATTCGCCGTTTCCGGTGAAAGCTCCGCCCCGTGCGCATCCATGCCGGCGTCGCGCGCTTTTGCCAAGAAGATGCCCGATGAACAGCCGATGTCGAGGACGCGCAGGCCCGATAGCTGGGGCCGAAAGATTTTCATCATGCGCAAATGCTGATCGGCGATCTCGCTCTGCCGCGCGAATTGTTCGGACGCGGGGTCGAGCAGCGCGTCGTGATAATCGGCAGCCGTGGTGTAGATCGCAGCGATGCCCTCCGCGTCGGGAGGATTGGCGATATAGGCGAGTTCGCAAGCCGTGCAACGCACGAGGTCGTAGCCTTTTTTCGTGAAGAGATGCTGCGCCTCACGCGCCCCGCACAGATTGCACGCGACGGATTGCGATGTGCCAATCGAGATCGAACCGAGCTGTTCCATATGCTCGGCGCTAACGGAAATATCGAAAAGCCGGGTTAACCGGGAAATTTGCCGATCGAGCCGATCGTGATATTATCGGGTGTCTTCAGGAGGTTCGCACCATGCATGCCGCTTTACCCGCTCTGATGTTCGTCGCCCCACTGCTGGTCGCAGCCGACCGCCCGCAACAGGAAACGCCCGACGCACCCTTTGATGAGATACCGGCGGAGCAAGCCGCGGGAATTGTCGCGGATCCCGACATAATCTGCCGCGACACGATTCAGCAGGTGCGTGAGGCACGCGACTTGCCGGAGCTGGAGCGTGAACCTGCCGACCCGAACGAAGCTATTCTATTCAAGGCCTTGGCGCATCGGATCGACGGGTGCGACGTGCTTCTGGTCGGCAATGGCGACATTCGTCCGATTCCGGCGCCCGCAGAAGGGCCGGTACGGCCAATTCCCGCTCAATAGAGCAGCAGTTCGGCGGTTTCTTCGCGCCAACGCGCTTCGTCAGGCGAGGCAAGCGCATCGAGATCGCCGGGAGCAGCTTCGGCGTCATCGACCCATTCCCGCAGTGACGGGCCACCATTGATCACGTCTATGGCGAGCATGTCCTCGGTATATTCGTATTTGAAGTCTGTGCCCCGCCAGATCGGATAATTCGGATATAGGGAGCGGACTGCTTTGAAAGCGAGCGCCTGCAGGCGCCACGGACGAAACGCGTCGTGATCGTAGAATGCCTTTTCCGCATGGATCATCAATGCATTGCAAAGCGTTCCTGCGTGTTTGTGAAAGGTGGGCTCGAACCAGCAGTCGCGCAATGCGCAACCTGACAGCCAATCAGGAGCAAGGCGCTGCATTTCCGCCAGCACAGCCTTCGCATCGATGTCCGGCGCGCCGAACAGCACTTCGAGCGGGCGGGTGGTCCCTCGCCCTTCGCTCAGCGTCGCGCCTTCCAGCATTACGGTTCCTGCATAGGCGCGGGCCATGTTGAGGCTGGCGGCATTGGGAGAGGGATTGATCCAGACGCGATTATCCGGCCAGCCATGGCCTGCGGCTTCGGGCAGCCAGTCGTGCATTTCGATGACACGATAATCGACGTCGAGATCGAAATGGCGGATGAACCAGTGGCCCATTTCGCCCAGCGTTAGGCCATGGCGCATCGGCATGGGCGCGGCACCGACGAAACTCTCGAAACCGGGTTGCAGCATCGTGCCTTCCACCGGTCGCCCGGCGGGGTTCGGTCGATCCAGCACCCAGACGCTCTTGCCGTGCTTTGCTGCCTCTTCCAGCATGTAGAGCAGCGTTGTGACGAAGGTATAGATGCGGCAGCCAAGGTCTTGAAGATCGAACAGAAAGATGTCGGCGCTGGACATCATCTGGCCCGTTG
Organism: Aurantiacibacter aquimixticola; assembly: GCF_003605475.1. Lineage (NCBI taxonomy): Bacteria > Pseudomonadati > Pseudomonadota > Alphaproteobacteria > Sphingomonadales > Erythrobacteraceae > Aurantiacibacter > Aurantiacibacter aquimixticola. Next base: position 623,287 of record NZ_RAHX01000001.1, read on the forward strand.
GCCGGCGCACTTCCCCGTAAAGCGAGAACACCGGAATGCCGTAAACCGGATCGGTCTCATCCTCGGTCTCGACCATATTGTCCTGCTTGTCGCCCTTGAGCCCGTGCTGCGGGCCGAAAGCGGCGGTGACGTTCACGCCCGCTGCGATCAGTGCATCCAGGCTATGCGTCAGGTCCGCGGTGACGGACGCGGGATGGGCGATGAGGGCCACGCGGCGGCCATCGAGGGGCGCGCGCAGGTCAGGTTCGGCGAGGAGCCGGTCTATTCCGAATTTCATGCAGCGCGGGTTCGCGCAAGTCCGGCGGTGAAGCAAGTGGGATCGTGAAAATCGGGCACGTCCTTTGCGTGGTCGAGCGCCCAGTAGCTGGTATGGCCGCCCTCCTCCTCGATCACCGCGGCAAGGCCGATCGCGCAAGGTGGTCCGGGCACTTGCACGCGCGGCAGGGCGGCATCGAAGATCGCCATCGAGAGCCCGGTCCGCATGGTGCAGTCCGGCTCGCGGGCGAATTCGCGATCCGTCCGCCCTTCGCGATAATCCTTGAAGTCGTACGCGGCCCAGCGCTCCGACGGGGACATGTTGAACTCGCTGTAGGAAGGCGTTCCGTCCTTCTCCATGATGAAAAGCTCGAAGCAGGTCGTCTTCCACAGACCGTCTTCCCGCCCGCGGCCGGCAAATGCGGGCACGACGAGTTTCTGCGGACCATCGATGCGCCAGCGAACGCGCATCCAGCTATCCGTCAAAGAGAGTATCCTTGCCTCGACCCGTCTTACGGCAAGTGGTGGATGCGCGGCATGTGCGACCAGTTCATGCGTTTGCAAGCGGAGTTCCCCGTGCTAATCGCCCCCGACCCTATTAATAAGGCGCCAAATCCCCCGAAATGACGACTTACGATTCCGATTTGCTTCAAGTGCTTAATGCGCGCGGCTATGTCCATCAGACGACCGATGCCGAGCGACTGGATGCCCTAGCCGCGCGACAAACCGTGCCCGGCTATATCGGTTTCGATGCGACCGCACCTTCCCTTCATGTCGGTTCGCTTGTCCAGATCATGATGCTGCGTCGCCTGCAGCAGACCGGCCATAAGCCAATCGTCGTAATGGGCGGCGGGACCACCAAGATCGGCGATCCTTCCGGCAAGGATGAGAGCCGCAAAATGCTCACCTCCGCGGATATCGACGATAATATCGCCGGTATCCGCAAGGTGTTCGAGCGGCTGCTGACTTTCGGCGATGGCGAGACCGACGCCGTGATGGTCAACAATGACGAATGGCTGAGCGAGCTCGGCTATATCGAGCTGCTGCGCGACGTTGGCCCGCATTTCACGGTCAATCGCATGCTGACCTTCGATTCGGTGAAGCTGCGGCTCGACCGGGAGCAGCCGCTCACCTTCCTCGAATTCAACTACATGATCCTTCAGGCTTACGATTTTCTCGAGCTTGCGCGCCGTTACGATTGCCGATTGCAAATGGGCGGCAGCGATCAGTGGGGCAATATCGTCAATGGTATGGAGCTCGGTCGCCGAATGGAGCAGCGCGAGCTCTTCGGGCTGACGACGCCGCTGCTGACGACGGCTGATGGATCGAAGATGGGCAAGACCGCATCGGGCGCGGTCTGGCTCAACGAAGAGCAATTGCCGTCATACGACTTCTGGCAATACTGGCGCAATGTGGACGACCGCGATGTCGGGCGTTTCCTCCGTCTGTTCACGGATCTTCCTCTGGACGAAGTCGCGAAGCTCGAATCGCCCGAAGGCAATGAGATTAACGCTGCGAAGAGCGTGCTCGCCGACGAAGTCACGGCGTTGGTACGTGGCCGCGAAGCGGCGCAGCTTGCTCGCGAAAGCGCGCATGCGACATTTGCCGGTGGCGGCATGGGAGAGGACTTGCCGACGCTCATGATCCCCGAAGAGGGCATGCGGATAGGCGCGGCCTTGACCCAATTGGGCTTCACCGCCTCCAATGGAGAGGCCAAGCGCAAATTGGCCGAGGGCGCGGTGAAATTGCACGGCGACATCATCACCGATCCTGGTTTCGTCATCGTGCTTCGCGACGACAAGGAAACTCGCCTCAGCCTTGGCAAGAAGAAGCATGCGATTATTCGCGCCGGCTGACTTTACAAAAAATCCACTATTTCCTGCCAGATAGCTGCTTCAGCCATTTGAAGGAGTTAGGCGGAACATGGCCGGGGGCGCACAACTTTCCGTAACCGACATGCGACGTGCATCGCGGCATCCTGTCGATTACTCCGTAATCAGCGAGCATTTGCTGCATGGCGATGTGAAGCTTCACGTCGCCAACATTTCCGCGCATGGCTTTATGGTGGACGAAATGTCCGGCATTTCGCGTGGCGATCGCATGATCATTCGCCTGCCGCATGTCGGCCGCATCGAAGCCTATTGCATCTGGACGACCGAAGACCGCGCCGGCTTCCAGTTCGAGCGCATAATCCGTCTCGACGATTTTCAGGCGATGATCACTGAAATGCAGCCCAACCCAGCCCTGCGCCGCCGCGGCTGATCGCGCCCAGGCTTTTGCGCCTGCAACCATAGCTAGCTTGGCAAGCCGCCGCCGCGCTGTCATGGCGCGGGGGTGAGCGAGGCGACCCACCCCCTGAGGATCGGCAATTTCCGCGCCTATGTCATCTCGCGCTTCGCGAAGATGCTGGCGCAATATGCGATGCTGCTCATCATCGGGTGGCAGACATACAACCTTGCCCGCGATGGCGGGATGGGCGTTGCCGAGGCGTCCGGCCAGCTTGCCCTGATCGGCCTGCTGCAATTCCTCCCGCTTTTCGTGCTCACGCCATTCACCGGTCTCGCGGCGGACGTCTTCGACAGGCGCAATCTCGCGCGGCTGACCCTGTTCGGGCAGATTGCATGTGCCGCCGTGCTGGCTGTGGCGACCTGGCAGGACGCCATCACCCTTCCCCTGCTCTTTGCCATCGCGGTGGTGCTCGGCGTGGTGCGCGCTTTTGCCGGACCGGCTTACTCGGCGCTTGCCCCCAATCTCGTGCCGCCCGCTATCCTGCCGCAGGCTATCGCCCTGTCGTCTATCGCCTGGCAGACCGGCATGATCGTCGGCCCGGCCCTTGGCGGTTATCTTTACGTTGTCGATCCCGCCTTGCCCTATGCAGTGGCGAGCGCGCTCTACGTCGTTGCGCTGATCGGCGTTTCGACGATCCGCAATTTGCCGCCGAGGAAGGCCAGCAGTCGCAAAAATTCGCTCAAGCAGATCCGCGACGGACTGTCTTACGTGCGCCGCAACAGGATGGTGCTGAGCACGATTACGCTCGACCTGTTTGCCGTATTTCTGGCCGGGGCAACGGCGCTGTTTCCCGTGTTCGCGCGCGACATACTGGAAGTCGGCGCAAGGGGTCTCAGCCAATTGGCGATGGCACCAGCGGTCGGCGCATCGGTGACGGCGATCTGGTTCAGCTTCCGCCCGCTCAAGAACAATGTTGGCCCGGCCATGCTGATCGCCGTCGCCATGTTCGGTTTCGCCACGATCGGATTTGCATTCTCGAAATCGATGACCCTTAGCCTCGCCCTGCTTTTCGTGGTCGGCGCGGCGGACATGTTCAGCGTCTATATCCGCCAATCGCTGATCCAGCTGCATACGCCGGATGAAAAGCGCGGGCGCGTTTCGGCAGTCTCGCAACTGACGATCAGCGCGAGCAACGAATTCGGCGATTTCTTCTCGGGCAGCCTGGCCTTCCTGGTCGGTCCAGTCGCCGCCGTCGCACTTGGCGGCGTGGGCGCGGTGCTGACGGTCGGTTTGTGGGCAGTGCTGTTTCCGGTGCTCCGCAACACCCGGACCTTCGACCCGCCCGAAGAGTTGCTAGACACAAACACATCATCCCATCACGAACCCGCGAAAGAAGGGGCCTGACCCATGAAATTCGACACCGTCCTGCAATCCATCGGCAACACGCCGCATATCCGCCTTGCCCGCATGTTCCCCGACCACGAGGTATGGGTGAAGAGCGAGCGTGCCAATCCCGGCGGATCGATCAAGGATCGTATCGCGCTGGCCATGGTCGAAGACGCCGAGCAATCCGGCGACCTGAAACCAGGTGGCACGATTATCGAGCCGACAAGCGGCAATACCGGTATCGGCCTTGCCATGGTGGCCGCAGTGAAAGGCTACAAGCTGATCCTCGTCATGCCGGAAAGCATGAGCCTGGAGCGCCGCCGCCTGATGCTGGCCTACGGCGCGAGCTTCGATCTCACGCCAAAGGAAAAGGGCATGAAGGGCGCGCTGGAACGCGCGGCGGAGCTGGTGGAGCAGACCGACGGCGCATGGATGCCGCAGCAGTTCGAGAACCCGGCGAATGTCGAAGTGCATGTGCGCACGACCTCGCAGGAAATCCTGAAGGATTTCGCAGACAGCCCGATCGACGCGATGATTACCGGCGTCGGCACTGGCGGTCACTTAACTGGTTGCGCCGAAGAGCTGAAGAAGCATTGGCCCGACATGAAGGCATGGGCGGTGGAGCCCGAGCTTTCCCCCGTCATCAGCGGCGGCCAGCCCGGCCCTCACCCGATACAGGGCATCGGCGCGGGTTTCATTCCCGGCAATCTGCATACGCAGGCGATCGATGGCGCGATCAAGGTCGGTGCCGAGCGGGCAAAGGAAATGGCGCGCCGCTGTGCTGCCGAGGAAGGTCTGCTCGTCGGCATCAGCTCGGGTGCCACGCTTGCGGCCATTGACGCGAAACTGCCCGATCTCGACAAGGGTTCGCGGATCATGGGTTTCAACTACGACACCGGTGAACGCTATCTTTCGGTGCCAGACTTCCTACCGACCGAGTAGCGATTACTCCGCCGGTTCGAGCCCATCGTCGGTTAGCGCGCGGTAGAAACAGCTGCGCGCGCCGGTGTGGCATGCCGGCCCGGCGGGTGTGACTTTGAGGACAAGAGCATCCTGGTCGCAGTCGACAAGGATGCTCTCGACCCGCAGCAGATTGCCGGACGTCTCGCCCTTTTTCCACAGCTTGCCGCGGCTGCGCGAGTAGAAATGCGCTTCGCCGGTTCGCTGAGTAGCCTCCAGCGCCTTTGCATTCATGAAGGCGAGCATCAGAATCTCACCTGTTTCGGCGTCCTGCGCGACCGCGCTCAGCAGCCCGGCGGCATCGAATTTGGGCATGAAAGCGGTGCCGGTTTCTCGATCGTTCTCGGGAGCAGTTTCAGTGATGCGAAGGCCCTTTCGATTATTTGCGACTGGTTGCAATTCGCATACGCATTTGTTGCAGGATAATCACATTTTTCGCGCAAAATCCATCGCCAACCAGATAGCGGTTTCCACGTTTACATTTCGGTGGGATGAATGCCCCTCGGCTTGACGGGCCGACTTTCATTTCAGGTCAGGTTGGCCGGGGAATGGGGGGCTTCGGAACCGTTCCTCGGATCCGATTCATGAGGGTTTGGGACTGCCGCGTCGCTGGGGGGCGATGCGAGGTTCCAGCGATATCGTCACGCGAACGCCCGGGGGGAAACCTCCGGGCGTTTTGCATTTCATAGCGCTTCGTCCAGAACCCGGGAAAAGCAGCCGATGACGACGCGCGAAGCACCCGACTGTTTGAGCGCCTTCACACAGGCATCGCTGGTCGCCCCGCTGGTCAGCACGTCATCGACAAGCAGCACTGGCGCTCCCCGAATAGCATCCGCGCGCGCCGGATTGACCTTGATCGCGCCTTCGAGCGTGCGCGCACGCTGCCGCTTTCCAAGCCCGCCGAGCGAGGGGGTGGCACGCGTTCGCAAAAGTCCATCCACCAGTAGGTTTGCAGGCGTTCGCTTCGCCAGCTCGGTCGCCAAAAGCGCCGACTGGTTATAGCCACGCTTCCACAATCTCGTGCGATGGAGTGGTACCGGTATCGCCAGCCAGCTCTCGTCCATAGGCGGCAGGCGAGCCGCAATCAGGCCGGCAAGCATCGGTGCCAGCGCGATCTTGCGGCCATGCTTGAAGTTCAGCACCAGTCTGCGCGCCGTGTCGTTATATAGCGTGCCAGCGGCAATTCCATCGTGGCGTGGCCTTGCCTGCTGGCACGGCGCACAGGTCAATCCGCTCGCCGCGTCTGCTGCGAAAGGGCGCTGGCAGGCGGAGCAGGCAGGCACTCCGGGTATTGCCAGCTCTCCCCAGCATCCGGCACACAGGCCGTTCTGCGCGGCAAGGCCGTCTCCGCAGATCGGGCAACGCGGCGGATAGACGGCGTCAACCAGCGGGGCGAGGCTTTCCGAGATTAGCTTGGCGGTGGACATCTGCGCTATGCTGCCCCGGGCGCGATGTGTAGGCAAGCGCCATGGCATCCACTCCGCCGCGCATCTTCTCCGACAGACGACGCGTCTCTCGCCGCCAGCGGGCGCTGTCGCAGCAAACCGAGCCGGGCTTCGTCCTCGACGACATGGTCGAAGACGTGCTCGATCGACTGGCCTTTACCCGGCACGAGCCAGAACGCTCGCTCATCGTGGGCGACACCAGCGGTCGCATCGCCGCATCTCTCGAAGGCGAGGTCATTACCCGCGACATCACCAGGCGAGACGCGCTCGATCTGGAGGCACCCTACCCGTCTTCCGACTTCGACCTCATCGCCGTCTTTGGCCTGCTCGACGCCGTGAACGATCTGCCCGGCGCGCTCGTCCATATCCGCAACGCGCTTGCTCCCGGCGGGATGGCGATCGCCAGCTTCGTCGGCGGGGCGAGCCTCAAGGCGCTGCGACGCGCCATGTTCGAGGCGGAGGCCGAGCGCCCGGCCGCCCGGATGCATCCGCTGATCGATCACCGTGCCGCCCCCGGACTGCTCCAGCGCGCCGGATGGGCCGATCCGGTGGTGGACAGCCACTCGCTCACGGTCCGCTATTCCTCGCTTGAGAGGCTGGTGCAGGACCTTCGCGAAATGGGCCTCGGCAACGTCCTTGCTTCGCCCGGCCCGCCGCTCACCCACGCTGCCTATCACCGTGCGCGGGACGCGTTCGCTGCGCAGGCCGATGCCGATGGCAAGGTCAGCGAGACATTCGAGATCATCACGCTGACCGGCCGCAAGTCACGCCCGCGCTTTTAGCGCCGCCTGCGCTGCGGCGAGCCGGGCAATCGGCACGCGGTAAGGCGATGCGCTGACGTAATCGAGACCGACTTCCTCGCAGAAAGCAATGCTCTGCGGATCGCCGCCATGCTCCCCGCAAATGCCGAGCTTGATATCGCCGCGGGTGGCGCGGCCCCGCTCGGCCGCGAGCTCCACAAGCTGGCCGACGCCATCGATATCGAGGCTGACAAAGGGGTCGCGCGCGTAAATGCCTTTCTCGACATAGGGGCCGAGGAAGCGTCCCGCATCGTCGCGGCTGACGCCGAGCGCAGTTTGCGTGAGATCATTCGTGCCGAAGCTGAAGAAGCGCGCTTCATTGGCGATTTCGCCTGCCATGAGCGCGGCGCGCGGCAATTCGATCATTGTGCCGACCAGGTAATCTACGCGCGCGCCTCTCTCTGCGAAGACCTCTTCGGCCACGCGGTCCACCAGCACGCGCAGGATTTCCAGCTCGCGCCGCGAAGCAACAAGCGGGATCATGATTTCGGGGACGACCGGCTCTCCACCGTCCCCGGTGACCTCGCACGCCGCCTCGAAGATCGCGCGCGCCTGCATCTCGTAGATTTCGGGAAAGGTGATGCCCAAGCGGCAACCGCGATGGCCGAGCATCGGGTTGAATTCGTGAAGCTCACTCGCCCTGCGCTTGAGGTGATCGGCGCTCACATTCAGCTCGTCGGCAAGCGCGTCGAATTCCTCATCGCGCGTCGGCATGAATTCGTGCAGCGGCGGATCGAGCAGGCGGATCGTGCAGGGCAGGCCCGCCATGGTGCGGAAGATTTCGGCAAAGTCGCCGCGCTGTTCGGGCAACAGGCGGTCGAGCGCGGCGCGCCTTCCAGCTTCGTCATCGGCTAGGATCATGGCGCGCACGGCGCTGATGCGGCCTGCGTCGAAGAACATGTGCTCGGTGCGGCAAAGGCCGATACCCTCCGCTCCGAACTGGCGCGCCGTGCGGCAATCCTCGGGCGTTTCGGCATTGGTGCGAACGCCCATGCGGCGATGGCGGTCCGCCCATTCCATCAGCGTGCCGAAGTCGCCTTCCATCTGCGGTTCGATGGTCGCGACCCGGCCAGCCATGATCTCGCCCGCCGCGCCATCCAGCGTCAGCACGTCGCCTTCCTGCAGCTCCCGATCCCCGATGCGCAGCGTGCGCGTGGCAAGGTTGATCGAGACGGCGGAGGCCCCGGAAACGCAGGGCCGACCCATTCCCCGTGCAACGACGGCGGCGTGCGACGTCATACCGCCACGAGCGGTGAGGATGCCCTTCGCCGCGTGCATGCCGTGGATGTCTTCGGGGCTGGTCTCGACACGGACGAGGATGACGGCTTCCTCACGCTTGGCCCACAGTTCCGCCGTGTCGGCATCAAGCACGATCTTGCCGGACGCCGCGCCGGGAGAAGCAGGCAGCCCCTTCGCCAACACATCTCGCGCCGCATCCGGATCCAGCGTCGGGTGCAGCAGCTGATCAAGCGCCATGGGATCGACGCGCAGAATGGCGGTTTCCTCGTCAATCAGCCCCTCGGCCACCATGTCCACCGCCATTTTCAGCGCGGCCTTGGCGGTGCGCTTGCCATTGCGGGTTTGCAACATCCACAGCGTGCCTTCCTGCACGGTGAATTCGATATCCTGCATATCCTTGTAGTGCGTTTCGAGCAGGTCGAAGACGCGCGCCAGTTCTGCAAATGCGTCCGGCATCGCCTCTTCCATGCTTGGAAGGGTCGCCCCGGCGGCCTCGCGGCGCGCTCTTGTCAGATATTGCGGCGTGCGTATGCCGGCGACCACGTCCTCGCCCTGCGCGTTGACCAGCCACTCGCCGTAATAGGCGCGTTCGCCGGTGGAGGGATCGCGGGTGAAGGCGACGCCAGTCGCGCTCGTCTCGCCCATATTGCCGAACACCATCGCCTGCACGTTGACGGCTGTGCCCCAGTCGGACGGGATGTCGTTGAGGCGGCGATAGACCTTGGCGCGGTCCGCATCCCAGCTCTCGAATACGGCGGCGATGGCACCCCAAAGCTGCTCCTGCACGTCCTGCGGAAACGGTTCGCTCCGCTCCCGCTCGACGATGGCCTTGTACTCGGCGACAAGCGCCTGAAGGTCTTTCGCTTCGAGTTCGGTATCGCTGAAATAGCCGCGATCTTCCTTGGCGATTTCCAGCGCTTCCTCGAAAAGGCCGTGCTCCACGCCCAGCACGACGTCGGAATACATCTGGATGAAGCGGCGATAGCTGTCCCAGGCGAAGCGCTTGTGGCCGCTATTGGCGGCAAGCCCTTCCACCGTCGCGTCGTTCAGGCCGAGATTGAGCACCGTGTCCATCATCCCCGGCATGGAGACGCGCGCGCCGGAGCGCACGGATACGAGCAGCGGATCGCCAGCATCGCCCAGCCGCTTGCCGACGGCGCGCTCGATATGGGCGATGGCGTTCGCGACGTCGGCGCGCAGCTTGTCGCTGAAGGCTTCGCCTTCGTTCAGGTAGCGGACCGACTCTTCCGTCGTGATGGTGAAGCCAGGTGGCACCGGCAGGCCGATGCTGGCCATCTCCGCGAGGTTGGCCCCTTTGCCGCCAGTGACGGTCTTGTCCCGCTGGCGCGGATCGTCATGCCGGGCGTCACCGCCGAAGGGGTAGACCGTTTGCATCATCGAAGAGCCTCGAAGGTGTTACAGAGAAGTGCGATTTTGTGAACCTTTGGGAGTGACGGCAACGCATTGAAACACGGGGAGTTTCCGAGGTTTTCGCTCGTTCGGAGTGTTACCTTCCCTTCAGCCCTCGATTTTGGAGAAGTCGGCCACCTGGTGGACGGCCGCGCGGAAGCGGTCGAGCAGGGACAGTCGCGCGGAGCGTCTGGCAGGATCCTCGTCATTCACCGTCACCTCGTCGAAAAACGCATCGATCGGCGAGCGCAGGGATGCGAGCGCGGCCATGGCAGCGGCGAAGTCTTCCTTCGCAATCGCCGCTTCGGCCTTCGGTTCGGCAGCATCGAGCGCGTCGATCAACGCCTTTTCCGCAGGTTCGGGCGTGTAGGAAAGACCGTCAGTGCGAACCGCTTTGGCCTGTTCGGCATAGATTTCGCGCATGTCGGGATCGTCGACATTGTCGAGCGGGTCTTCATTGCCGGTATGTTCCGGCTCTGCGGACCAGTCCTCTTTCTTCAGGATATTGGCCGCCCGCTTGTATCCGGCGAGGAGGTTTTCGCCATCGTCGGTGTCGATATAGGACTGGAGCGCGTGGACGCGGGCAAGCAAGCGCACGAGATCGTCCTCTCCGCCGAGTGCGAACACGGCGTCGATCAAGTCGTGGCGGACGCCCGCCTCGCGCTGCTGGACTTTGAGGCGGTCGAAAAGGAAAAGATAGACTTCAGCTGCAAGATAGCGCGAACGTCTAATCTGTTCTTCATTGACCGGCTCATGCGCTTTCCAGACTTCACGCGCGGCCGCGACCATAATATCTGCCATGTTTTCACGCGAAAGCACGGCTCCTTTCGCCGTTTCGAGCAATGCGCCAAGCTTTGCGGTGTGACTTTGATCTATCTTTCGAATGAACACAGAAGCGATTTCGGTGAACACGAAACGTGCATCGAACCGGAGATCGTTCTCGATCATGCTTGCTATGATCGCGAGGCCCGCCCGGCGAAGAGCGAACGGATCCTTTGAGCCTGTTGGCTTTTCGTCAATTGCGAAAAATCCAAACAGCGTATCCAGCTTATCCGCCAGCGATACCGCCACCGTCACCGGCGCGGTAGGCACGTCGTCGCCCTGCCCGACAGGCTTGTAATGATCGCGGATTGCGTCGGCGACTTCATCCGGCAGGCCCTCGGCGCGGGCGTAATAGCCGCCCATCAAGCCCTGCAGTTCGGGAAACTCGCCGACCATCTCGGTGACCAGATCGGCCTTGGCGAGGCGCGCGGCCTGGTCGGCCAGATCGGCGAGCTCGGCTCTATCTTCGTCATACCCGCGCAGGCGGGGGTCCAACTGACCTTCGTCATTCGAGCCGCCAGTGTCACTTGGATTCCCGCCTTCGCGGGAATGACGAGAGGTGGCTGTGACGATCCCCTCCTCGACCAGCCAGCGCGCCAGCTTCGCCACCCGCTCGACCTTGTCGGCGACGGTGCCCAGCTTCTCGTGAAAGGTAATCCGCTCCAGCTTCTTCGCATGTTCGCGCAGCGGGGTCTTGCGGTCCATCTCCCAGAAGAAGCGCGCATCTGAGAGCCGCGCAGCGAGCACCTTGCGGTTGCCTTCGACAACGACGGCGGGATCCTCGGCCGCGATATTGGCGGTGCAGATGAAGGCGTTGGCGAGCTGGCTCTGGTCGTTCTCGCAGACGAAATATTTCTGGTTCACCCGCGCGGTGAGCTGGATGACTTCGGGCGGCACATCAAGGAAATCGTCCTCGAAACGGCCGAGTAGCGGCACCGGCCATTCGGTTAGCCCTGCATTCTCGACCACCAGCACCTCATCCTCGACCAATTTCAGGCCCGCCTCTGAAGCGACCTTCGCTGCGCCATCACGGATAAGCGTCGCGCGCTCCTCGTGATCGACGATGACATGGCCCGCGCGCAGTTTCATCGCGTAATCGTCGGCGTTGCCGATGGTGATATCGCCTTGGTGATGAAAGCGATGGCCAAGCGTTACCGCGCCGCTCGTTACCCCGTGCACTTCGCATTCGACCACGTCGTCGCCCAGAAGCGCCATGATGCCCGAGAGCGGGCGCACCCAGCGCAGACTCTCGGTGGAAATGGACGCCGCGCCCCAACGCATCGACTTAGGCCAGCTGAAATCGCGGATGATCGTCGGGATGGCCTCGGCCAGCAGGTCGCGCATCGCCCTGCCCGGCACGTTCTTCATTGCGAAATAGGTCTCGCGGCCCTTCACATCACGCGTTTCGAGATCGTCCCGCGTCACGCCCAGTTTGCGGCAGAAGCCATCCACCGCCTGGTCCGGCGCACCGACGGGCGGGCCCTTGGCCTCCTCGCTCACAGCCTCGGTCGCGTCGGGCAGGTCGCGCGCGATCAGCGCCAGGCGACGGGGTGTGGACCAGATCGTCAACGCGCCGACGCTTACGCCAGCTGCCTCCATCTCACGGCGGAACAGTTTTTCGAGTTCGGCACGCGCGCCCGCCTGCATCCGCGCGGGAATTTCTTCGGAGCGAAGTTCGAGAAGGAAGGCGCTCACAGCGACCACTCCGGAAATTTCTCTTTCCACTCCGGTGTCATCACCTCGGCATACTTCTCGCAACTCCCGCGAGCGAGATCGCGGACGCGCGCCATGTAGCTGGCGCGTTCCTGCACGCTGATGACGCCGCGAGCCTGGAGCAGATTGAACAGATGGCTGGCTTCCACCGCCTGTTCGTAGGCGGCGATGGGAACCTCATGCGCGATGGCGTTGCGGCACTCCGCCTCCGCCTTGTTGAACAGGTCGAACAGGGCATCGGTATCGGCGATCTCGAAGTTCCACTTCGACATCTGCCTCTCGTTCTCGAGAAAGACCTGCCCGTAGCTGTAGCCCTGAATTTTTGTCTGCCCTACCGCTTCGCTGCTTGAGGGCGAGTTGAAATTCAGATCGTAGACGTTGTCGACGCCCTGAATGTACATGGCCAGGCGTTCGAGGCCGTAAGTCAGCTCGCCTGCCACCGGCTTGCAGTCGAAACCACCCATCTGCTGGAAATAGGTGAACTGGGTGACTTCCATCCCGTCGCACCAGACTTCCCAGCCAAGGCCCCAGGCGCCCAGCGTCGGGCTTTCCCAGTCGTCCTCGACAAAGCGAATATCGTGCTTGAGTGGATCCACGCCGATCACACGCAGGCTTTCGAGATAAAGATCCTGGATGTCGGGCGGGCTCGGCTTCAGGATCACCTGATACTGGTAATAGTGCTGCAGCCGGTTGGGATTTTCGCCGTAACGGCCATCGGTCGGGCGGCGCGAAGGCTGCACGAAGGCGGCGTTCCACGGCTCGGGCCCCAACGCGCGCAGTGTCGTCGCGGTGTGAAACGTGCCTGCGCCCATACGCATGTCGTAAGGCTGGAGGATGAGGCAGCCTTGCGCGCTCCAGAAATCATGCAGCGCAAGGATCATGTCCTGGAAGCTTTTCGCGGGGTTCCGGGCGGGCGTGCTGCTCATGGTGCGGCGCAATGGCGGATGGGTTTTGCAGCGTCAATGGCGCGTAGGCGACAGCGGTTGACAGGAGGGCGGCGATGCGGCTGAAATATGCCGCATGGTCCATCGTTTCCTTGCTTCGGCCCTTGGTGCGCTCGCTGCCTTCATGGCCGCGGCGCCGCTCGGCGCGCAGGACGCCCCGATCGATTACAGCTTTACGCAGGATTACGAGCCCTCGCCCGCCATGTGGATCCTGTCCGACGAGGACACGACGATCTACATGCTCGGCACGTTCCACGCGCTCCCCCGCGGTTTCAAATGGCGCAGCGAGCGGATCGAGGCGATTATCGAGGAGGCCGATACGCTGGTGCTGGAAAGCAGCGATTACGACCAGCAATTGTCGATGATCGACATGGACCGCAAGCTCCAAGCGCGAATTGCCGCGCGCACCCCCACCTCCAATCGCCTGTCGAGCGCTGCGCGTCTGCGCTGGGAGCGGCTTGTCGGCATGACGGAACTGGACTTCGCGACGGTGGACGAGATGCCAGTCCTGCTCGCATTGTTGGCCATCGGCGTTACGGGCGACGGCTCGCAGGCCGGAGGGGAGTCGCTCGGCGCATATGGCGTCGAGACCGTGCTCGAGCGGGAATTCCGGGCGCGCGACAAGCCGATCCTGTCGATCGAGGATTCGGGAGAGGTCATGTACAGCCTGTTCCGCCAGGACGGCCCCGCCATCGTGGCAGAACTCGACAGCAAGCTGACCGAATGGGACGGGCAGTCGCTCTATGCGTTCTACGATGAAGGTTTCGTGCGCGAAACGGGCGACGATTACTGGCGCGAAGAGCACAATTGGGCACAGGGCATCGTCGCCGACGATTTCGACATGGGCTTCGGCGATGGGCGGATCGGCCGTGCCTTCGACACCAACCTGCTCGATCGCCGCAACGCGGCCTGGGCCGAATGGGTGCAGACCCGGCTGGGCGAACCCGGCACGGTGCTGCTGGCTGTGGGCGCAGGCCATTTCGAAGGCGATGCCTCGCTGCTCACCATGTTGGCGCAGCGCGGGCTGATCGCACGACGTCTCGATTGATCGGGCCTTTCCGGGGCGGTGTCCCGACCTTCGAATCGAGCCTTCTCCTTTGCGCGATTCGAGTGCGATTCGCTAATTTCTCATCGCCAGGCGCGGCTTGGTGATCGTGCCTCGCTGCGCAACCTGGCCGAAATTGACCAAGCGCCATCTCTTTTAATTTCAGATGCTTGCTGCACGCCAGGTCATGTCTACAGCACTTTTTGTCAGATAATGTTGACATCGGAAAGTCGACGCGACATAAAGTAAGGGCAACCTGACATTCGGAAAGGTTGAACTGACATACTGACTAGCTTACAGGACATGACCCATGCGCAAGACCTTCATCGCCATCGCCGCCGCTTCCGCCATCTTCGCCGCTCCCGCAGCGGCTCAGGATGCCGCTGAGGACGTCACCATCGCGGTGCAGACCGACGACCTCGATCTGACCGACACCGCCGATCAGGACCGTCTCGACGCTCGCGTCGAAACCGCCATCCGCCAGGCCTGCCGCAGCGGTGGCCGTGATCTCACTTCGCGCCGCGTCGAGGCCGCCTGCCGGAATGCACTGGCCGACAGCATCGCCCCGCGTGTCGAGCTGGCCATCATCGACGCCAACGCACCGCGCCTCGCGGCGCTCGATCTCGAACCGGGCGCCTGATCGCCGGACATGACCACAACCACCCCGTCCCTCGCCGCATAGTCCACCACGCGGCGAGGGGCACCAGACAGGGGAAGACCACGTGAAGACGACAAAACCTCGCAAGAACCGTGCGTCACTTAATCTGACAATGGGATGGCTAGGGCTTTTGGCCACTATCGTTTTCGTGGCTGCGCGGGTGGCAGACAGCGAAGCTCTGTGGACAAGTTTTGTTGGCTTTTTCGTGCCACTATCGCTGATCGCTCAATTCCTGACGCGCAAGAGCGATGAGTACACACTCTCACTCTGGTCGACCGCCGCAAATGCGGCCTTCGCCATTACGATCGCCTGGTTGTTTCTCCCCCCATTCTTCGAGGGCTTCTACGATGGCCTCAGAGGGAACGACAGTGGACAGGATATACCGACGGATGGGGCACCCTATGCCGCGCTCCTCGCCTTCTACATCACGTTCAACATCAAGCGCCTCACGGGAGCCTTTTGATGCCCTACAAGCCAATGACCCAAAATCCCGATGCTGCAGTGCGCGCACATCGCGAGCGGCTCTACTCGCTGACGCTGGCTAGCGGCGTCGCAAACATCGTTGCGCTCGTCATGCATTTGAATGGCGCGTCGAGCATCCTGCTCGGGCCTATCTTCGGTGCAACGTGCGGATCGCTGATCGTCGCCGGCATCAAGGGTAATACGGACAGCTATTACAACGCGCTTGTGTCCGTCGGGCTTCGCTGGATGGCGTTTTCACTCGGCGTGTTGCTGCTGTTGCTGTGGATGCAGGCGGAAGCGTCGATAATCGATCGCCTGATCCCCGGCTTCGAGATTTTGGCGAAGGACAGCTTTATCCTCGCTCTGACCCTCGGTCTGTTCTTCCACGGCGGATATGCCTTCGCCTTCCTCTTCGACACGCTGCGCAGCGGAAAAGACTGACATGGCTAGAGTTGATCTGGAGATTCGTTGTCGTCTTTCAGTTTCTCCATTTTCGGGACAACCGGTGAAGAACCAGCTTCTAAGTGGCGCGCGCAATACGCGATGAACGCCACGCAGCTCAGCTAAATGAAATTCGAGAGGCGAAGAATGACACAAATTGCTGAAAGAAACACAGATAAGCTACGCTACCGGCTGTATTTTCCGCTGATGAATGTTGCGGCTGTCATCTACATTCTCGGCATTGCCTATACCCTTGGCTTTCATGAGCATAGCGTTTCGGACACGTTCGAAGAGCAGCCCTTAGTGATAGCCTTCGCAATCATCCTCAACGTGTTTGCCGTGCTTGTCGGGCCATTCCTCATCGTGGCTCGCTTAATGCGAGACGAATATGCGGAGCAGCTATGGCACAAAACGGCCAGCACGATGATACCGGTGCTCGTCATTGTGCCGATTGCAACCTTCATATTCGTGAGCCTGGCCTATGCGATCATCGGCGGTGACGAACCGCCCGCCTGGCTGGCCTGGCTATTCGAGGAAACACCGATCTACACCGCCATTCGCCTCTCTGGCTCATATCTGATCGCGACCTTCCTGGTCATCTTCCAGTTCCTTCGCTGGAAGGACAGCCGTTGAAGAACCAGCTCAAGGTTTTGCGCGCGATGCGCGACTGGAGCCAGGCGGATCTGGCCGGCCATCTCGACGTGTCGCGCCAGGCGGTAAACGCGATCGAGACTGGCAAGCACGATCCTTCGCTTCCTCTCGCCTTCCGCATCGCCCGCCTTTTCGAAATGCCGATCGAGGAGATCTTCGATGACACCAAAATCTGACGCTGCCGAGGAGCGCCCCTTTCACATGGGCCGCTATTCCGCGCATATCGCGGGCTGGAGCTTGCTTCTATCAGGCTGGATAATCTCGCTTATCTTTGCGTTGGTAGGTAGCCGACGGCTCCTGCGCGGAAAGGAATCTGTCTTCACGGACGCGACCTTGCTCGTCATCGGTGTGATTGGCACCCTCGTCCTCGGGTATCTCTGCTGGCGCTGGCGACCGGACTTTACGATGGGCGAGCCAAAGACGCCTCGCGGAAACCGCATGCGGCTGGTCCTCGTAGTCGTCGTGTTGGTAGGCGTCGCGACCGCCATATTGGGATATCGCAGCGACGCTGCGAGCAGCGACCCCTACTTCCTTTTCTCGAACTCTCCGCTGCCCGTCTCATTCGGCCTACCGATCATCCTGATATTTGCGATGGTGCTTCCGCCGCTCGCAGTTTTCAGCAGGCGCAACGTGGATGATTTTGGGCGCTGTGCCCATGATTTCGGACTGATGATCGGCATGAGCGTTTTCATGTGGGCCGCGCCGATCTGGTGGCTGGCCTGGCGTATCGATTACGCACCGCGACCGGACGCGATGATCTTATATGTCGTCACATCCGCGATTGCGGTGGGCGCGACACTCTGGAAGCGATCACATGGTTGACCTTACTTGCGTCATCCTCTCTCCCATCGGAAGAAGTCAGGAGAATAAGCATGTTCAAGAAACTCGCTCTCACCGCCTCGGCCATCGCGTTTGCCCTGTCGGGTTGCGCCACCACGCCGGGTGCGACCACCAGCGTCGATGCGCAGACCGCGCAGACGATGACCTCGAACGGACCGGCGCTGTGGCGCGTGTCGGACGAGGATACGACCGTATATCTGTTCGGCACGGTCCACGTCCTGCCGGAAGGTCTCGACTGGCTCGATCCGACCGTAGCGAATGCGCTGGCGTCGTCCGGGCAGTTTGTGAGCGAGATCGACACGAGCCTGGTGCCCGAATACGATCCCACGTCCGGTGAGGCGCCGCCGCCCGAATTGATGGCGATCGCGCAGATGCAGGCGCAGATGGCGCTTCTTCAGACCGGCGGCACGCTGCGCGACCTTATGGAAGAGGACGACCGCGCCGAGTACGAGGCCGCGATGCAATCGCTCGGTCTGCCGGTGAATGCTTTCGATCAGTTCGAACCGTGGTTTGCCATGATCAGCATCGGCCAGGTCGCCCTGATGCAGTCCGGCTTCGATCCCGCAAGCGGCGTCGAACGCACGCTCGATCGGATGATCGACGGCAAGGAACGCTATGCCTTTGAGACGGTCGAGCAGCAGCTCGGCTTCTTCGATGGCCTGCCTCTTGAAAGCCAGCTCGAATTCCTGGACGAAAGCGTCGAAGGCCTGCCCGAGGGTACCGACTTGCTCAATGCGATGATCGCGGAATGGATGGAAGGCGATGCGGACGAGCTCGCCGAAATTCTCAACGACAATATCGCAGATGCCGAAATCTATGACGTGCTGCTGTCCCGCCGCAATGCGAATTGGGCGGAGTGGATCGAGGGCCGCATGGACCAGCCGGGCACCGTTTTCATTGCTGTCGGCGCGGGCCACCTTGCCGGTCGCAACAGCGTCCAGGACTATCTGGCTGCGCGCGGCTTCGATGCGGAGCGCGTGCAATATTGATCCGCGCTTTTCTTTGCGTGGTCGGGGCGCTTTGGCTGGCAAGCTGCAGCGCCCCTTCTGCGTCCGACGATCAGGACTGGCCGGATCCCTCCCCCGCTCTATGGGAAGCGATCGGCCCCGATGACCAGCGCGCATTCCTCTTCGGCACGATCCACGCTTTGCCGGACGGCGCCGACTGGCGGACGCCCGCGCTGGAGCGCATCCTCGCCGATACCGATATCCTGCTCGTGGAGATCGGTGATCTGGAAAGTCGTGGCCGCGCCGCCAGTGCCTTCGAACAGCGCGCTTTCGATACCGGCCTGCCGCCACTGATCGAGCGTGTGCCGGTCAGCGAGCGCGCGCAGGTTATCGCGCTGGCCGAACGCGCCGAAGTCGATCCCGCCTCGCTTGTCCATACCGAAACCTGGGCGGCCGCATTGCAGCTCGGTAATGGACTCGCGTGCTCGGACAGCGCCAACGGAGTCGATCGCGCATTGATCGAACAATTCGATCAGGTGCGCGCGCTAGAGAGCTATGCATCGCAATTCGATGCTTTCGATACCTTGCCCGAAGGCGCGCAGGTAGCCCTGCTGTTGACGATCGCAGAGGAACAGGACTGCGCCGCCGGACAGGACCGCGTCCGCCACTGGCTGACGGGCGACATGGATGCGCTCTCCGCCTCTGTGGAGCGGGGCTTTCGCGGAAATGCGGCGCTGCGCGAGGCTTTGCTGGCGCGCCGCAATGCTACTTTTACCGAGCGGCTCGCCCAGATGCACGCCGAAGAACCGGACGAAACATTGCTGATGGCAGTGGGCGCTGGCCATATGGGCGGCGCTGACGGCATCCCCGCGCTGCTCGCCGCGCGCGACTACACCGTCCGCCGCATCCAATAGTTGCTTTTCGCGCGCGCGCTGCTAAACGCGCGCCTCCCCGTCATGGTCATCCCTGGAGGCGCGGCGGGTTGCGTATCCAATCTTTTGAAAGGCAAGACTTATGAGCGATGCTCTGAAACTGTCGGCCGACCTGCGCGAAAGGGCTGGCAAGGGAGCCTCCCGAGCACTTCGTCGCGAAGGCCGCATTCCCGCCGTGATCTACGGCGGCAAGGAAGAACCCACCCCGATCCATGTCGAGGAGAAGGAGCTGGTCCGGAATCTGATGACCGGCCATTTCATGAACTCCATCGTCATGATCGATATCGATGGCAAGACCCACCGCACGCTGCCCAAGGACGTGGCGCTGGACCCGGTGAAGGATCGCCCGATTCACGTGGACTTCTATCGTCTTGCCAAGGGCTCCAAGATCGTCGTGAACATCCCGGTGGTGTTCGTGAACGAAGAAGAAAGCCCCGGTCTGAAAAAGGGCGGCGTTCTCAACGTCGTGCGTCACGAACTCGAACTGGATTGCGAAGCGGACAAGATCCCCAGCCAGATCGAAATCGACGTCACGGGTCTGGAAGTCGGCGACTCGATCCACATCAGTGCCGTCAGCCTGCCCGATGGCGCCGAGAGTGCGATTACCGACCGTGACTTCACCATCGCCACCATCGTCGCACCGTCCGCTCTGAAGCGTGCGGAAGGCGAAGCGGCCGAGGGTGAGGAAGATCTGACGGGCGAAGGCATGGAGCCGGGCGAAACCGCTGCGACCGAGCAGGGCCCCGACGCCGATGCCGCGCAGGAGCAGGAAGACAAGAGCGAGTGATCGCTCACCGAGCCATGGCAGCCGCCACGGCTCTGGCATCGGGGCTGGCCAGCATCGCTGCGCCAGCCCCGATCGCCGCCGCCCAACAGACGCGGATCCTTCCGGCCGATCCGCAGGATTTTCAGTGCTACGTGCTGCTGCAGCAACGCAGATCGGCCTTTCTCGCCAATGCGACTCTGCCAACGGAGCAGCGCGCCGAATTCGTCAACAATCTGACGATCATCTCTGCCTTCTATGCGGGACGGATCAGCCACTATTCCTCCGCCGAGGCCGTTTCGCAATTTCAGAGCGCACGGACCGAGCTGGATGCGGCGTCGGCTGAGCAGCGCGACGCCTTCGCCAATGTCTGCACCAGCTTTTACGTTTCTGTCGCCAACCTGCTGTCTGCGACAAGCGAGCAGGTTCCCTCCCCCCGGCAATAGGGCGGATGCGCCATGCAGCTTTGGGTTGGCCTCGGAAATCCCGGTCCGCGTTACGCGATGCACCGGCACAATGTCGGTTTCATAACGTGCGACCTCATTGCCGACATGCACGAATTCGGCCCGGTGCAGAAAAAGTTTGCCGGATGGTTTCAAGAAGGCCGTATCGGCAGCGCAAAGGTGCTGCTGCTGAAGCCCGGCACCTTCATGAATGAAAGCGGGCGCGCGGTCGGGGAAGCGATGCGCTTCTACAAGTTGCCGATAGATGCGCTAACCGTGTTTCACGATGAGCTCGACCTCGCACCGTTCAAGGTGAAGGTGAAGCGCGGTGGCGGCCATGCGGGTCACAATGGCCTTCGCAGCATCGACCAGCATTGCGGCGCAGACTTCCGCCGCGTCCGCCTCGGCATCGGGCATCCAGGTCATAAGGACCGTGTGCACGGCCATGTCCTCGGCAATTACGCCAAGGCGGAGATGGACGGATTGACCGACATGCTCGCGGCCGTGGGAGCGGAAGCGGAATGGTTGGCCAAGGGCGACGACGCGCGCTTCATGAGCGACGTTGCCTTGCGAATGCAGGACTAGCCGCGCGCCGCGCGGGCGGCGAGTTCGCGGTCTATGGCCTCCGCACCGCTGCGACTGGCGAAGGGCGCAATCGTGCGGCGAGCGGCAGCCACTTCGCCGCTTTCGAGCAGGATGCGCGTCAGCAGGCGGGCATAAGCGGCATTATCCGGATGTCGGCGATGCAGCGGAGCGATCATCGCCCGCGCCTGCTCCACCTGCCCGACATTGAGTAACGCCTCACCATACAGACCCCGCGCGTCTTCGTGATCGGCGACCGCACTCTCGTGGTTCTGCAGCAGGTCTCTCGCAGCCTGCCATCTGCCTTTGAAGGCCTCGAGGCTCGCCGCGAGATAAACGAAATCGATATCGGCGGGATAGGTGCGGCGCCCGCGCTGGATCAGTGGCGTGATCAGGTCGAGCCTGCCGAGCTTATCCAGTTCACGAATGGCACCAAGCAAAGCCGGCCTGTCGGTCGGGTCGCGTTCGAGGATCGCAAGATAGGCACGCGCAGCAAGTTCGGGCTTGTCGTCCAGCTGTGCGAGGCGCGCAGAAACGAATAGCGTTTCGATACTGCCTGGTGAGAGGCGCTGAGCTTCCCCAATCGCACGCCTCGCCGCAGGGGTATCCCCACGCGCGAGGTAAAAGCTGGCTGCAGCTGTGAACAGCTTGCTGCGATCGCCAGCCGCC
Source organism: Aurantiacibacter aquimixticola (assembly GCF_003605475.1). Lineage (NCBI taxonomy): Bacteria > Pseudomonadati > Pseudomonadota > Alphaproteobacteria > Sphingomonadales > Erythrobacteraceae > Aurantiacibacter > Aurantiacibacter aquimixticola. The sequence continues at coordinate 644,923 of NZ_RAHX01000001.1, forward strand.
ATCGTGCCCTCGCGAAAGGCGTCCGCCGCCGCACGGTCGTCACCCGCCATCTGCGCTGCCAACGCCCGCAGCCGCCAGGCCTCGGCACTGTCAAGATCTGCCAAGAGTTCGAGCGCGTCCTCCCGATTGCCCGCCTGCAATAACGCTTCTGCGCGGATCAGCGTGCCTTGTGGCGACGCCGCGTCGGGGTCTTTCAATCTGTCCAGCGCCGCAAGAGCATCCGCCCCCTGCCCCATCGCGATATTGGCCTGCGCCAGCAAAAGCAGTGCTTCGCCATTTGCGCCATCTGCCTTCACAGCGGCAAGAGCTTGTTGCCTCGCTTCGGCATAGTCCTGCGCCGCGAACGCATCTCTCGCGCCATCGAGCGGATCGCCGGAGCACGCAGCCAAAGGCAGCACGAAAGCGGCGAACGCCAGACGCAGTTTCAGCACACGGAGCATCATCCGCCGTTTAACTGCAAACCCTCAATCTTTCGTGAAACGTCGAGAATCTTAACATGCGGCACGGCATTCGGCGAAAGAAACGGCGGAATTTCGGGATTGGCAAGACGCTTGCTTAACATCGCATCAAGCAAATGTCTTCGAGATCACGAATGATGAAGAAACTCGCCACTGCCCTCGCAACCATCGCGACCCTCGCCATCGCGGCGCCCGCGCATGCGGATCCGATCACACTCGATAGCGGCAATATCGGCGACACGTTCCAGATCGATCTGAACGGGTTTTCCGGGAATAGCAGCGGCGTCGTCGACAACCTCACCAGCACGCTTTTGCTGACGCTGGATGAAGTCACCGGCGATCGTTACACTTTCTCTTACGAAGTGCAGAACACGACCGGCAACGGCCTGACTTCGAACATTTCGAGCTTCGCGTTCAATGTCGATCCGGACATTTCAGGCGCCAGCGTCACCGGGGCCTACAGCTTCGCCTTCGTCGCCGACGGCCGGGGAAGCGATCCGCGTTATCCGAACCAGGTCGGCAATGTCGATGTCTGCTTCAAGGCCCGCAACAGCGGCTCGTGCTCGAATGGCGGCGGCGTGTCGGAAGGCAGCACCGGGGCCGGCATGCTGAACCTGTTCTTCGATCAAGACGAGACCGAAATCACGCTGAGCGATTTCTTCGTGCGATATCAAGGCATCACCGGGGCCGGTCACGTGACTTCGGCCACGGGCGGTCAGACACTGACAAGCGACATGCCTCCGGGCGGCACGACCACCACCGGCACACCGGTTCCGGCACCGGGTATGCTCGGCCTGCTCGCTCTGGCTCTGGCTTCGCTGGGTTTCGTCCGGCGGTGGCGTCAGCTGGCGAAACCTGCTTACGCCTGAGAAGCGCGAACTGATCAAACGGGGGCGTCGTCCGAAGGGGCGGCGCTCCTTCTCGTTCAGCCTTGCGCTTCGGCCAGATGCCTGGCGATGACCGGATTGTCGGGCGCCAGCTTCGCCGCGCGCTCCAGAAGAAGCAATCCTCGAGATCTGTCGCGTCCGCTCTGCACCAGAAGCCATCCTGCCGTGTCCATGACGCTGGGATGATCGGGCGCAAGCGCCAAGGCGGCTTCCGCAACGCGGATCGCCTCCTCCATCTCGCCCGCCCTACTGCGGGCATAGGCGAGATTGTTCAGCACTATCGCATTGCTGTCGCCCGTCCAGCGGCGCAGCTCTTCTTATGCGTCGATTGCGGCGCGCCAATTCTGTTCACGAAGCGCGGCGTCGCCTGCGGCCAGTAGAGTGCCCAGACGCTCCGCCGCCGGTGCACGCTCCAGCGCCTCCTCGACTTGTGAAGGCTGACCCGATGTGCGCGCTGCGCTCGTGAAAATGGCAAGGTCCTGCGATGTGCCGCGTGGGCTGGTCGCCAGGGGTCGGATCGTCGCATAGGCTGCCGCGCTCTGCCCGCTTTCAAGCTGCGCGCGCGCGAGAAGGCGGCGCGCCACGGCACGGTCCGGATACCGGCGAAGCTGCGCCTGCAATCGTGGCATCGCCTGCTCCGGCAGGTCGAGCTCGATCAGGGCGCGGGCGTAGAGCATCTGCATGCGCGCATCCTCGCGCCCCTCGATCGGCTGGAGGTAGCTGCGCACGGCGCGCCAGTCATTGTCCTCCGCCGCCAGGCGCGCTTGCAGGTAAAGTGCGTCTGGATCGCCCGGTGCGCGCTGCACGAAGGCATCGATCAGGGGGCGCGCTTCCCGTGTGCGCCCGAGTTCGCCAAGCATGCCGATCCGACCAAGCAGCGCCGCGCGGCTCTCGGGCCAAACCTCCGCTGCGACCTCGTAGAAGCGTAGCGCATCGGAGAGATTGCCGCGTGCCTGTGCGACGCGCGCATTGGCAAACAGCGGATCGAGTCCGTCGGGGTCGATATCAAGAGCCTGGCCTGCGAGACGCCGGGCGGCATCGCTGTCACCAGCTTCCAGCAGAAATATCGCATAATCGGCCAAAAGACGTGATCTGTCACCGCTGCGGCGCAAACCCTCTTCGAATGCCGCCTGCGCCGATCGGAGATCTTCCAATCCGATATGCGCGAGCGCCGCGATGCGCGCGCCGTTCGCGTCGCGAACCCTATCCGCGGTCGCAAGCGCCTGCTCGAAACGCCCCCGCAGCAAATCGGCCTCGGCAGACAGCTGCGCCATGTCTTCGAGAGTGGCTCCGAGGTCATGCAGCCTTGCTTATGAAGAGGCGGCCCCCTCGCCATCGCCGAGCTGCAGTTGCACGCGCGCCAGCATTTCCAGCGCGGCAATATCGTTCGCATCTTCTTCCAGGATACTGGCGAGATCGAGGCGCGCCTCGGTGAAGCGATTTTCGGCATAGGCCGCTTCCGCGCGCTCCATCCGCTCCGCCGGCGAAAGTCCGCAGGCGGCGAGCGAAAGCGCCAGTGCCGTGCCGAGCAGGATGCGCGATCTTGCAAACATCTCATCGCCGCTAGGGCAAGAGCGTTGAGAACCGGTTTACCAGTGCGCCAACCCCTTCCCTAGCGTCGCCGCGGCGGCTAGGGCGCGCGCAGCAAATTACATTCACGCAAAAAGGCACACAGTCATGGGATTTCGCTGCGGGATCGTCGGCCTGCCCAATGTCGGCAAGTCCACCCTCTTCAACGCGCTCACCGAAACGCAGGCGGCGCAGGCGGCGAATTATCCGTTCTGCACGATCGAACCCAATGTCGGCCAGGTCGCCGTGCCGGACGAACGGCTGGAGAAGATTGCCGGTATCGCGCAGAGTGCCAAGATCGTGCACACGCAGCTTGGCTTCGTCGATATTGCGGGGCTCGTGAAAGGAGCCAGCGCGGGCGAAGGGCTCGGCAACCAGTTTCTCGGCAATATCAGGGAGGTGGACGCGATTGTTCATGTTCTTCGGTGCTTCGAGGATGACGATATCCAGCATGTCGCCAACCATGTCGACCCGATCGCCGATGCGGAGGTTGTCGAGACGGAATTGATGCTCGCCGATCTCGAGAGCCTCGAAAAGCGTGTCGACAATGCCGCCAAGCGCGCGACGGCGGGCGACAAGGAGGCCAAGGCGCTGGCCAGCGTGCTCGGGCAGGCGCTCGAATTGCTGCGTGACGGCAAGCCCGCGCGCCTCACCGAGCCGAAGGATGACGAGGAAGTGCGCCTGCTTCGCCAGGCGCAGCTGCTGACGGCGAAGCCCGTGCTCTATGTATGCAATGTCGCGGAGGAGGATGCGGCCGAGGGCAATGCCCTGTCCGCGCGGGTATTCGAGAAGGCTGAAGCCGAAGGCGCCCAGGCCGTTGTCGTATCCGCTGCGATCGAGGCGGAGCTGGTGGCGATGGACGAAAGCGAGCGCGCCGAATATCTCGCCGAGCTGGGCCTTGAGGAAAGTGGCCTCGCCCGCGTTATTCGTGCCGGTTACCGCCTGCTTGGCCTGCAGACCTTCTTCACTGCCGGGCCTAAGGAAGCTCGCGCCTGGACCTTTCCCGAAGGTGCCAAGGCGCCGCAAGCCGCTGGCGAGATCCACACCGATTTCGAGAAAGGCTTCATCCGCGCCGAAACCATCGCTTATGACGACTATGTGTCGCTGGGCGGTGAAACTCCCGCAAAAGACGCTGGCAAATTGCGGCAGGAGGGCAAGGAATACGTCGTGCAGGATGGTGACGTGATGCTGTTCAAGTTCAACGTTTAACGGCCCGGTCCTTCGTACCGAACCACCGCCTGAATGGGACGGCGAGGGCGGCCGCCAACACCAGTAGCGCGATACCGAGCGGCTGAAGCAGCTTGGCGATCACTGCGAACACGCCTGCATTCTTCGCCACCGCAACACCGACCCCGGTCGCGACGAGGCCGGCGACGCCATAGCCGGCGACCTCGTCCCGCTCGGCATCGAAATCGGCGTAGCGCGCACCCGGGACAAATTCCGTGCGCTCGGAAAGCTGCTTGGCCACGGTTGACACCTCCGCAAGGCGGTCCATCGGCGCGACGATATTCATGCTCAGAACGCCATATCGACCAAGTATGCGCACATTATAATGCAGCGTGTTCTCCCCGCCATCGAAAAAGCGCAGTTCGCGCGCCCAGGTCACGGTGTTGGATACGCTGTCATATGAAGGGCGCTCGGCCCAGCCGAGCAATTGCACAGGCGTATAGCCGTCTTCGCGCCGTTTATCGTTCTGCGCGCGGACCTGCGCCTGCATCTCGTCCATCAATGCGTCGTAATCCGCCTCTCGCGCAGTGTCCGCCGCGACATGTCCGATCGGCTCCCACCGAATGACCGCACCCCATTCCGGCGATTTGGCATCGGCACTTTCGGGTACGATCATGCCGAGTATGTCGTCGGCTTCGGTCGAAGGATTTTCCCACAAATCGACGACGATGCGCCTTGCGTCGGCTGGCGGCAGGAAGCGCAAATCCGGCCCCAATGCGATCCGCGCATCCGCCGCGGAGAGTGGCACGACGCGATCTTGCGCAAGCAACGCTTGCGGCCATAGCAGCAAAAGGAAGGCAGCGATCAGACGGATCATGCCGTGCCGCTTAACGCCCAATCCTTTCGATCCGGTTGGGCAAAAAAAGAAACGGCGCGAGAAAGCAGAATGCCTTCCCGCGCCGTTCGCAATCGTAAGTCGCAGAGTTACTGGTTCATCATCGTGTCGGCGTATGCCGCCCAGAGTTTGGCGATCGGATCACGCTCACCGGCAATCTGCTCGAAATTCGCTTTGGCAGCAGTGTAATTGCCCTGCTGCGTCTGCGCGATTCCCAGTCGCAGGCGCGCAGCGTCGGCGTCAAAACCGCGATCGAGCGCCAATTGGTAGAAACGCTCCGCATCGTCGTAGCGCTCGAGCGAGTAGAGCACGTCACCGGTGCTGAAGGCGGTTCGCGCATCGCCGCTTTCGGCTTCGCTGATATAGTCGTTCACCTCACTGCGGTCGCCCGCGGCGCGCGGCGTGGCAATGCCACGCAGCTCGACCAGATAGGCATCGCCCGCGTCGATGACGCCGCTATCGACACCGCGCTGCAGGACGGCGAGCACTTCGCTACCCATGATGCGCGGATCGAGATCGTCGGCGAAATTGAAATATTCCTGCGAGCTCGAGATCGTGCCAGTCGCATCCATCAGGCGGTAAAGATCGACCCGCGTGGCAGGCTGGAACTCATACAGAGCACGGACGACCTGCAGCGCATTGGTCCAGTTCTGCTGGGCGTTGTTATTGCGGAGCAGAAGCTGCGAGACCGTCACGGCTTCATTGCGAAGATCGTTGTCGTAGCTGTCCTGCAGGGCGCGCAGCAGCCAACGCTCCGGTACAGGCTGACCAGCGGCGAGCCTGCGTTCGGCCTCCTGCGAAAGGTAAGCGATGGACGCCGGGAAGTTTTCCTCAGCGGCGTAGCTCTGCGCGTAGATATATGCCGGGTCGTTCGCCGGATCACTGTCCGCATCGACGTAACCCGCAGCAACCGCCGCATCGAGCGCAGTCCGCGCGGCGGCATAATCGCCCGCGTTGAAGGCGAATTGCGCGTTGTAATAGTGATAGCGCGGGATGTCTGCAGCAGGCAGCTTTCCACTCTGCAACATCAACTGGATACCGCGTTGACGAAGGCCCGCGTCCTGCATGTTCTGACCGATCGCCTGAGCAAGATTGCCGACGACGAACAGATCGTCCGGCGTACTGGCCGATGCGATCACCGCATCGACGCGCGCCCGCGCACCCTGCCAGTCCGGCGTTTCATTCGTCACCATGTCGGCAACGGGCTGATATGCAGCTGCAAAGGCTTCGGAAAAGTCGCGGTCTTCCTGCGCGATCGCGGCAGGGGCATAGGCAGCGGAAGCGACAGCGCCGCCAGTGGCCAGCGCGATGGCGAGTGCAAGGTGCGAGGATTTCCGGCGAACGGAAAGGAAAGCACGGTACATCAATATGTTCTCCTGAAAGCTTCATGGCACGTCCGCTTTCGCGAACGCGTCGTTCCGGGGCGTATGGGTCTGTAACGCCCGAGATTGCCCATCTTTCCTACAAAATCGCCGCTGAATGGCGATTTAACGCGTCTGCCAGCCCTGTTCATGAGGCGTCGGCGGTCGAAGTGCCGCAAGTGTGGAAAAGCACGCAATTCGGGGCGAATCGCATTCCGCGCAACTGGCGCCGCTTGCGCCCGTCCCCTACCCTTCCAGATATGAAATTGGCAGCCACGGAAACACCCGTTCAGTGAGCGACGAAAGCAACATTCCCGCGCCCGACCAGGGCCCTGAACAATACGGCCGCATCGACATCGTCGATGAGATGAAGACCAGCTATCTCGATTACGCGATGAGCGTGATCGTCAGCCGCGCGCTGCCGGATGTGCGCGACGGGCTGAAGCCGGTCCATCGCCGCATTCTCTACGCCGCGCAGGTCGGCGGATACACGGCGTCACGGCCCTATCGAAAATCGGCCAAGATCGTCGGTGAAGTGATGGGTAGCTATCACCCGCATGGCGACAGCGCGATCTACGATGCGCTCGCCCGGATGGTGCAGCCGTGGTCGCTGCGCCTGCCGCTGATCGATGGCCAAGGCAATTTCGGCAGCATGGACCCGGATCCGCCGGCGGCCATGCGCTATACAGAAAGCCGCCTTGCGCGCGCGGCGGAGCCGCTGCTGAGCGACCTTGACAAGGACACGGTCGATTTCGTCGACAATTACGATGGCAGTGAGCAGGAGCCTTCCGTCCTGCCGGCCCGCTTCCCGAATCTGCTGGTCAATGGCGCGGGCGGTATCGCGGTTGGCATGGCAACCAATATCCCGCCGCACAATCTGGGCGAGGTGATCGACGGCTGCTTTGCCTACATGGACGATCCGGGCATCACGTCCGAGGCGCTGCATGAGATCATACCGGGTCCGGACTTTCCGACTGCGCCCTTGATCCTCGGCAAGGCCGGTGCGCGCTCAGCCTACACCACGGGTCGCGGTTCGATCCTGATGCGCTGCCGCCATGAAATCGAGACGGCGCGGGGCGACAAGGAAAGCATCGTCCTCACTTCCATTCCCTACCAAGTCGGCAAGGCCGGTTTGGTCGAAAAGATCGCCGACGCCGCGAAGGAAAAGCGGATCGAAGGTATTTCCGACATTCGCGACGAAAGCAGCCGCGCCGGTGTGCGCGTGGTGATTGACCTGAAGCGCGATGCGACGCCCGATGTGGTGCTCAACCAGCTGTGGCGGCATACGCCCGCGCAGACGTCCTTCCCCGCCAATATGCTCGCCATCCGCGGCGGCAGGCCGGAAACGCTGGCGCTGCGCGATTTCATCCAGGCCTTCATCCAGTTCCGCGAACAGGTCATCACCCGCCGCACCAAGTTCGAGCTGAACAAGGCGCGAGATCGGGCGCACGTCTTACTCGGCCTGGTGGTCGCGGTGTCGAACCTCGACGAGGTCGTGGCGATGATCCGCGGCTCCTCGAACCCACAGCTCGCGCGCGAGAAACTGCTCGCAAAGCAGTGGCCCATCGGCGACATCGCGCAATATATCGCGCTGGTGGAAGCCATCGAGCCCAGCGATACGGAAGAAGGCGGCACGTATCAGCTCTCCGAGCGGCAGGTGAAGGCCATCCTTGCCCTGCGCCTTTCCAGCCTGACCGCGCTTGGCCGGGACGAGATTGCCGACGAGCTCAAAGAGCTCGCCACGCAGATCGAATATTATCTGTCGATCCTCGCCGACCGGGCGAAACTCTATGGCGTGATGCGTGACGAGCTGCAGGAAGTGCGCGACCAGTTCGCAACGCCGCGCATGTCCGAAATCGCCCCTGCCTGGGACGGGATCGAGGACGAGGACCTGATCGAGCGGGAGGAGATGGTCGTCACCGTCACCCATTCCGGCTATATCAAGCGTACGCCTCTGGCGACGTTCCGGGCGCAGGCGCGTGGCGGCAAGGGCCGCAGTGGCATGGCGACGAAGGACGAGGATGCCGTCGTCGAAATGTTCGTAACGTCGACGCATAACCCCGTGTTGTTCTTCACGAATACCGGCCGCGTCTATCGCCTGAAAGTCTGGAAACTGCCCGAAGGGGGGCCGCAGACGAAGGGACGGCCGATGGTCAATCTGCTGCCACTCGGTGATGAGGAGCGTGTCACCAACGTGCTGTCGCTGCCGGAGGACGAAGCCGATTGGGAAGCGCTCAACATCGTCTTTGCCACCGAGCAGGGCATGGTGCGGCGTAATTCCATGGATGCCTTCACCAATGTGCCGACGGCGGGCAAATATGCGATGGGCTTTGTCGAGGGTAGCAATGACCGGCTGATCGGCGTCGAGTTGTTGAGCGAGGACCAGGAAGTCTTTCTCGCGTCCGACGCGGGCAAGGCCATCCGCTTCGCCGCCACCGATGCGCGCGAAACGAAGAGCCGGACAGGTATCGGCGTGCGTGGAATGGCGCTGAAGAAGGACGCCAAAGTCGTCAGCCTCGCCGTGCTCAACCGGCTGGATGCCGACATGGAGACGCGCGAAGCCTATCTGCGCGCCGCTGCGTGGAAGAACAACGAGGCCGAAGTGACACTGGACGCCGACACCGTGGAGGAAATGGCGGAGCGTGAGGAGTTCATCCTTACGCTCACCGCCAATGGCTACGGCAAGATCTCATCGGCCTACGAATATCGCACCATCGGTCGCGGCGGACAGGGCCTTGCCAATATCGGCGAGCCCTCGGACAAGGATCGCAACGGGCCAGTCGTCGCCAGCTTCCCGGTCAAGCATGGTTCGCAGCTGATGCTGGTCACTGACCGGGCAAAGCTGATCCGGCTGCCGATTGAATTTCGCCACATGGTGGATGGCGGGTTCGCGGAGCATAAGGGATTTTCGATCTACGGGCGCGGTTCGTCGGGTGTGCGCATCTTCGATGTCGCCAAGGGTGAGACCATCGTCGGCGCAGCGCTGATAGACGAGGACGAATCGCCCGAGAACGAGGCCGAAGAAGCGGTTGTCGAGGAGATGCTCGAACGGCGCGGCGGCGGTGACGAGACGACCCCGCACACCACCCCGCATTCGGATAACGATATTGAGGGCGAGCCCGACTCGAGCTAGGCCGCCCCGCCCTGTATCACGCTCAGCTCGGGATCGCGCTTGCGCAGCGTCGTGACGATGCCGACGGTGATCAGGAATTGTCCGAAGTAATAGATCGGCCAGACGAGATATTCGGGCAGCGGGCTTCCCGATAGCGGCCCTAGCCCGGCAAAGATCAGGATGTCGGAAAGGACGAACAGGATTGCGCCCGCGGCAACGCTGGCGCGCGGAAAGGTGCTCGTCCAAGCGGCAGCGGCCATGATGCCGAGCGCAAGTCCGTAGACTCCGGCGCCGATGGCGAAGAGCCCCTCGGCAAAGGTGTAAGCGATCACCGCCGGCAGAACGCAAAGCGCGATGAAAATGACGCTTTCCACGCCCTTCCCGGGTCCGCGCGTATGGCGCATGAAGAGCCGGATCATCATGAGATGGAAGATGACGAATATTCCCGCGCCAACGCGCAGGTCGAATTCGATCGCCATATCGGCCACGCTGGCGACGGCCATCGCAGCTGCGAGTAGTCGCGCATCGCTGCTGCCGTGCCGTAGCCAGGCATAGATCGCCAGAAAGGCGCAGGCGCTGCCCTTGATCGGCCAGAGATACAGCTCCGGCAGCGCGCTCACCCGCATATAGTAGAATGCCAGCGCCGCGATGACGCTCAGGACGAGGTAGGGGCGCTTGTCGACCAGTGCCTTTGAGGGTGCTCTGCGCGGCATGCGCCCTGCACTATCGCCGCCCCCGCGATTGCGCCAGCGCGCTTTCCGACTTATCTGCGCCGCCATGACCCATCAGGTGCACATTATCGGTGGCGGCCTCGCCGGAAGCGAAGCCGCCTGGCAGCTCGCCCAGCGCGGCGTGCGGGTGCGCCTTTCCGAAATGCGCGGCGGCGGCGGATCCACGCCGGCGCACCAGACGGACGGTCTGGCGGAAATGGTGTGTTCCAACTCCTTCCGCAGCGATGACGATACGAAGAACGCCGTCGGCCTGCTCCATCACGAGATGCGTCGGCTCGACAGCATAATCATGCGCGCAGGCGAAAAGGCGCGTGTGCCGGCAGGCAGCGCAATGGCGGTGGACCGGGACGTGTTCAGCGCAGAGGTCGAGCGACTGCTGGCGGAGCACCCGAATGTGGAGCTGGTGCGCGAGCTGGTGTCCGAATTGCCGCAGAGCGGCCTCACCATTGTTGCCACCGGTCCGCTCACCGCCGACGCGCTTGCCGCCAGCATCGTCAAAGCGACCGGTGAGGACCGCCTCGCTTTCTTCGATGCCATCGCGCCCATCGTCCACCGCGACAGTATCGACATGTCGAAGGCGTGGATCCAGTCGCGCTGGAACAAGCGAACCGAAGCCTCGAACGAGGATGGCGACTACATCAATTGCCCAATGACGAAGGAGGAGTACCTCGCCTTCCACCAAGGCTTGCTCGATGCCGAAAAGGGCGAATTCAAGGAATGGGAAGCCAACACGCCCTATTTCGACGGTTGCATGCCGATCGAGGTGATGGCGGAGCGTGGGGTCGAGACCCTGCGCTACGGCCCGATGAAGGGTGTCGGCCTCGATAATCCCTACGATACGAGCGAAGAGCATCCACAGGGCAAATGGCCCTACGCGGTCGTGCAGCTGCGGCAGGACAACAAGCTCGGCACGCTGTGGAACATGGTCGGCTTCCAGACGAAGATGAAATACGGCGCGCAAGTGGAGCTTTTCCGCACCATCCCGGGGCTGGAAAATGCCGAGTTTGCACGTCTGGGCGGGATGCATCGCAACACCTTCCTCAATTCGCCCATCGTGCTCGATCGCCAGCTGCGATTGAACAGGGGGCCGCATATCCGCTTTGCCGGGCAGATCACCGGCTGCGAAGGCTATGTCGAAAGCGCTGCGGTCGGCCTCATGGCCGGGCTGATGGCGGCGAGTGAAGTCGCTGGCGATGACTGGAGCGCGCCGCCGCGGACATCGGCGATGGGTGCGCTGCTATCGCACATCACAGGCGATGCGGAGGCGAGTAGCTTCCAGCCCATGAACGTCAATTTCGGGCTTTTCCCACCGCTGCACGAGGTGAAGAAGAAGCAGCGCAAGGAAGCCTATACCTCGCGCGCGAAGACGGAATTCGGCGAATGGCTGCGGTTGCGCGAGCGTGTGCCCGCCTGAGTTAGCAGCGGCAGCTGGAGGTTCGGCGCGGCGTGGGGCGGCTGGTGGCGAATTCGCCCTGCGTGAGCTCTCGATCGCCATTGCCATCCATCGCGTCGAAGCGCGTGGCAGTGGTCACGGCCCACTCCTCGAAGGTCAGCAGATTGTTGCCATCCTTGTCGAGCCGGCGGAACGCTTCGGTGCGGGTCGAGAGCATTTCATTGCGCGTGATCTTCAGATCGCGATTGCGGTCGTAGCGAAAGAAGCGTCGCTGTTCGCGGGTCAGCTCGCTTGCTTCGGGCGGTGCGGGCCCTTCCATGTCGGCGACATCGGCGCTGGGCAGCGCATCGGGATCATCCACCTCCGCTTCGGCAAGTGCATCCGGATCGGGCGGCGGCGCGGCCTGCTCGACCTGAGCCCTTCCCTGCATCCAGAACAGGCCCACGCTTAAGGCAATGAGCGTGAGGGCAGCCCCTAGAATCGCCTGTTTCAAAAATTGCCTTTCGTTCGTCTACAAAACTTTCTCTAGCGGCCGATAGCCCCAATCTTCAATGCTCTTAGGGCGGCTCCCCTACCCTCCATGAGGGGACGGCCACCGCGTCGGATTCCTCTCCTGCCTAAACCGGCCAATATCGCCAGAGGTCGCAACCTTCGCGGTAGTATGCCGAAATCTGAATGCACAGCGGCGAGACTGAGCACACGATCTCGCTCAGACCGGCTTACGACATTCGCAGCGAGGCCAGCCAAGGCCCAAGTCCGAACAGCCCTCTCTACCGTAGTAGGCGAAACGGTTATCTTTGCGATACTGACAAAAGAAGCCCACGCCGCCGTTCTGCCGAGCACGAATTTCTCAATCGCGAGCTCATCGAGGGCTTCTTCGAGCAGCGCCTCCCACCCGTCAACTAGGCCGACCAGCTCATGCAAGTCGTCCTTCCAGATGCTGCTTAAACAAGCCATCAATGGCTCTTTGATAGGCTGAGATATCGTAGACCCTCGCATCGCATCGCGCCACCACGCAAGACGCATTTGTCGGATCAACACTTCGCCACCGTTAGCCACCACCTGAGCGAGGCGTGCATCCAGTTTGAGCAATGCTTGCAATGCTGATCGGTCGCGAGGCGAAGCGTAAGCTACTGCAATCTCCAAATCAGGTGTCAACTTTATCTCTGCGCCATTCATTGTGCGCTCTTGCTTCCATGGTCAACTTCTGTCGAGGATTGGAAAAACAACCAAATTAAATCCAGTTCCCATCTAACGATTTATTATGTCGGCCTTAACCATATGGCGTCAAGAATTGTTTACTCGCTGCACCTAAAGCATGCGATGATTTATCAGGGATTGGGCTGTGAACAACGCAAAATCAACGCGATTTGGCTGGCGGCGGATGAAGAATCTGGCCTCCGATCAAAGCGGGAACGTATTGATGATGTCGGCAGCGGCCTTTTTGCCGCTCATGATGCTGGTCGGTAGCGCAGTCGACATGGGCGCCGCATACATCATTCGCGGCAAACTACAGAATGCCTGCGATGCCGCTGTGCTGGCTGGTAGACAATCCATGAGAGGCACCGAATTCACCGCAGCCTCCGAACGCGAAGCTAGAAAATTTTTCGACTTCAACTTTGCCGAAGGGAGCCTCAGAACGAGCGACCGCGAATTCAATATCACGCAGAATCCTTCTGACAGGCAGGAATTACTTGGCAGTGCTTCTGCTTCCTTTCCTACCTTTATCATGCAGATTTTTGGTTTCGACAGTATGGATTTGTCTGTCGACTGCGAAGCAAAGCGTGACGAGGCGCACAACGACATCGCTTTGGTTCTCGACGTCACCGGCTCGATGGCCGATTCCCCAGTAGCTGGCGGTCAATCGAAGATCGAGTTGCTTCAGAACGGGGCGCTTGGCCTATACCGTGCACTCGCAGACGCGCCAAACTCTCAGACGCGATACGCAATTGTTCCGTATTCTCACACGGTCAATGTTGGCGGTCTACTAGCCAATAAGGACATCCTTCGCACCCAAAACTACGTCGGTGGAAATTGCAATAGAGATTACTACTGCTGGCCAACAACGAAAAGCGTGCACATCGACGATTCGAGTTGGAAAAACGACGGATCATCTACTGGTTCGCGACTGACCGCTTTTCGCAGAGATGATGCTGGGTGTATCGAAGAACGACCAAGCCGCGGGCAAAGCGGCAGTTCTCCAACCATCTTGGCCTCCGTAACGAGGGCTGACGTCGATGAATACGCTTCTGGCAACAACGATATCGCGCGCCAGTTCGGCCGATACGACCCGGCAATGCACCACCATTACAACGGCTATTGGAATGGCGCGGCATATATTCTCAGATATGACCGAGACACCTGGATTCAGACGGGCTGTCCGGCAAGAGCATCAGGCTTTTCGACTTTCACCAACGAACGAAGCTTCGACAACGCGATAAAAAGCGCGACCTCGCGCGTAACCGGCGGCACTTACCATGACGTCGGCATGCTTTGGGGTTTGCGCTTGATGTCACGGACCGGCCTATTGGCCGACACAAATCCAACCGAGATTGGCGCTGTGCCGGTAAACCAGCACATCGTATTTATGACGGATGGACGGCTTGATACCGGATCGACTTTGTATTCGGGGCATGGTGTGGAAGCATATCAAAACCGCACTTCGGGTTCTGGCGACCTAAATAGCAAGCATCTTGCCCGGTTCCACTCGACATGTGACCTGGCCAAATCGATGGGCATCACCACTTGGGTGATAGCGCTCGATGTTACCGATACGGATGACATCGAACCTTGCGCGACCAGCGCCGATCACTTTTACATCAGCGATGGATCGGATCTAGAGGGCGTTTTCGAGTCAATCGGGCAAGGTATCGGTAATCTGAGGCTGTCGCGATGACTGCGTTCAAAGAAAAATTCGTCGCTATGCTTGAAGACGAAACGGGCGCTACCGCTGTCGAATTCGCAATGGTTCTCATCCCATTCTTGACGATTGTCATCGCGGGCATGGACGTGGCTCACCATGCGTTCATGCGGACGCAGCTGCAAGGTGCCCTAGCTGACGCAGCCCGCCGGGCCAGTGTGGAAGACCCCGAGTTCATTGCAGCGGGCGACACTCTGGAAGATCGAATTAAAAATGCGGTGAAAGATCAGGTCAATATTGTTGCGCCAAAAGCGACATATGACATCGAAATTTCCAATTTTTATGACTTCAGCGGAATTCGAAATCCCGAAAAACTCATGCGCGACAATAATGAGAACGGCGTTTTCGATTCATGGGACAACGACTGTTTCCAGGATCTCAACGAAAACGGACAGCATGACAGCGATACGGGGCGCGCTGGCGTTGGCGGAGCAAGCGACGTTGCGTTCTATCAGGTCACGGTCACCGTGCCACGGCTTTTCCCGGCGCATGCTTATGTAGGCGTGTCTCCGAAAATAACGATGCAGGCCGAGATTGCTGTGCGCAACCAGCCGTACGATAACCAGCGCGAACCCCCGGTAGTGTGCGGAGAGTGACATGATCATTCACTTTATCAAGAGAATGCTTAAGTGTTGCGAAGCGGTGGCGATGGTCGAGTTCGCCCTAGTCTTTCCTTTGCTTTTGCTAACGATCTTTGGCGGAGTTGAACTGGCGAACTACGCCGTCGCACACAATCGCATCAACCAGATGGCAATGACCGTCGCGGACAATGCAGGTCGCATCCCGGTTGCCGTGGATGAAGCCAACATCTACGAGGTTTTCGCAGGCGTGGAAGTGATTGGAGAACCGCTTGACTTCGAGAAACGAGGGCGGGTCGTCCTGTCGTCTTTACACGAAAACCGCGAAAAGGACTCAAGAAAAGGTCAGATGATTGGTTGGCAGCGTTGCTGGGGTGACCTCGACATAAGCTCTGCTTACGCCGAAGAAAACGACGGGAAAAGCGACGCCAGTTTAAAGGACGGGTTGGGCGCTTCAGGTAATCGCATCACGGCCGCGCCCGATACGGCGGTGATGTTTGCCGAGGTGACCTATCTTTACAAGCCTATCGTATCGGCGTTCTGGTCTGGTCCCGCGGAAATTAGGCACGAAAGCGCCTTCAATGTGCGTGGCCGCGTCAATCAATCGATAAGCAACGGCAACAGGCTGGATGTCATGCGCTGCAACTGAAGTTTGAATGAAGCTGCCTTAACTTCGGTAGCACACTTTCATCACGGCATCGACGACACGGTCCTTGTCGATCAGGGCCAGCTTTTCCAGGTTCGCCGCGTAAGGAAGCGGCACGTCTTCGTTGCAGACGCGCAGCACCGGTGCATCGAGATGGTCGAAGCCGTCCTCCATGCAGACCGAAATCACTTCCGAAGCGATCGAGCAGGTCGGCCAGCCTTCCTCGGCGATGACGAGTCGATTTGTCTTGGCAAGCGAGGTTAGGATTGCCTCGGTATCGAGCGGGCGTAGCGTTCGAAGGTCGATCACTTCGGCATCGATGCCCTGCTCCGCCAGTTCCTCCGCAGCGTCCAGCGCCACGCCGACGGCGATGGAGTAGGACACGATCGTCACGTCCGTACCTTCGCGCATGGTGCGCGCCTTTCCGATGGGCAGGACATGATCGTCCAATTGCGCCACTTCGAAATTCTGCCCGTAGACGAGCTCGTTTTCGAGGAAGACAACCGGGTCCTCGCTGCGGATCGCAGCCTTAAGCAGGCCCTTGGCATCTTGGCTGTCATAGGGCGCGATCACGATCAGCCCCGGCACGCTGGCATACCACGGCCCGTAATTCTGGCTGTGCTGCGCGCCGACGCGGCTTGCCGCTCCGTTAGGCCCGCGGAACACGACCGGGCAGCGCATCTGGCCGCCGGACATGTAATTGGTCTTGGCGGCAGAGTTGATGACGTGATCGATCGCCTGCATGGCGAAGTTGAAGGTCATGAATTCGACGATGGGGCGAAGGCCGCCCATCGCCGCACCCGCGCCGATACCGGCGAAACCATATTCGGTGATCGGCGTGTCGATCACGCGCTTGGGTCCGAATTCATCGAGCAGGCCCTGCGTCACCTTGTAGGCGCCCTGATACTCGGCGACCTCCTCGCCCATCACGAAGACACGCTCATCGCGGCGCATTTCCTCGGCCATCGCATCGCGCAGCGCCTCGCGCACGGTCAGCTTGACCATGTTGGTGCCGGCAGGAATGTCCGGATCCTCCGCCCGGGCCTTGGGCTGCGGCTTTTCGGCAATCGCTGCCTCGCTGCCGCCGCCTGAGCTATCCGGGCGACCGACATCCTTGCCCTCGCCCGGTACATTATCCACCTGCTCGGCATTCACCGGCGTATCGATGTCGGAGGCATCCTCACCCTCGCCCGCCAGGATGGCGATGACGGTGCCGACTTTCACCTCCTCGGTGCCTTCCTCAATCAGGATCTTGCCGACCGTACCTTCATCGATGGACTCGAATTCCATCGTCGCCTTGTCGGTCTCGATCTCGGCCAGAACGTCGCCGGCGGAAACGGTGTCGCCCTCCTTCACCAGCCATTTGGCGAGAGTGCCCTCTTCCATCGTGGGCGAGAGAGCGGGCATTTTGAGTTCGATGGCCATCAGTTCGCTTTCGTCTGCTGGTGCTGGATCAGCGTCCAGCCTTCATCCGCTCCGCGCCAGGTGCTGGAGCAATAGGCTTGATAGGGTTCGTCCGCGCCGCGCACGCCGCGGGCGCGATAGGCAAGGACGGTATTGGTCTTGCCGGGACGAGAAACGTGGCGCTCGGTCATTTCGACCGCGTCCCAGCGCGGGGCCGAGCGCATGCCGGCAACGGCGAAGTCGCGGTCCAGCACGCCTGCCTCGGGGAAGACCAACAGTGCATCCTCGGCGATAATGGCGGCGCAATCGTCGACGGGGGCAGTCCATAGACGCTCCTCCATCTCCCACAGCGCCTCATCGGTGATCGCCATCAATAGGTGTCCACGAGGACGTCGGTATAGAGCTCTGCGGCTTCCGGCTCGGGCGAGCTTTCCGCGAATTCGGCCGCGTCGGAGACGGTTGCGCGGATCGCCTTGTCGATTTCCTTGAGCCTGTCCTCGTCGATACCGGCCTTGCCGAGATCCTTCTTCACCCGCTCGATCGGATCGTTATTGTCGCGCTGGCCCTGAACTTCCTCGCGCGTACGATACTTCGCCGGGTCGGACATGGAATGCCCGCGATAGCGGTATGTATTGCACTCCATCAGCACCGGGCCGTTGCCATCGCGCACATGCTTGAAAGCGATTTCCGCGGCCTGGCGCACGGCGAGCACGTCCATGCCATCCACGTCCATGCCGGGAATGCGGAAGGCCGCGCCGCGGCGATAGAATTCGGTCTCTGCGCTGGAGCGCTTGACCGCCGTGCCCATGGCGTATTGATTGTTCTCGACCACGAACACCATCGGCAGGTTCCACAATGCCGCCATGTTCATCGTCTCGTAGACCTGGCCCTGGTTCGCCGCGCCGTCTCCGAAATAGGCGAGGCACAGCCCGCCATCTTCGTTGTACTGATGGGCGAGCGCGAGCCCGCCGCCCAAGGCGACCTGTGCGCCGACGATGCCGTGGCCGCCGTAGAATTTATGCTCAGTGCTGAACATGTGCATCGAGCCGCCCTTGCCCTTCGAAATACCGGCGGCGCGGCCCGTCAACTCGGCCATGATGACCTTGGGATCGATGCCATAGGCGAGCATGTGGCCGTGATCGCGATAGCCGGTAATCACGCTGTCGACGTCATTGTCCAGCGCGCTCTGCAATCCGATGGCGACCGCTTCCTGCCCGATGTAGAGGTGGCAGAAACCGCCGATCAGGCCGAGGCCGTAGAGCTGGCCCGCCTTTTCCTCGAACCGGCGGATAAGCAGCATCTGCTCGTAAAAATGCAGCAGCTGCTCTTCGCTGGCGTCGAACCGGCCTTCCTTCTCCAGCGATTCCTGCAGGCTCTTCAGCGCAAAATCGTCCGGCGCCGCTTCCGGCTTGGCATTCTTTTTCGCCGGTGCGCGCTTGCTCTTCGCGGGAGTGGAGGCTTTGGCCAAGACAGGTCCCCTTCTGGCACCGGACATCCGGCACATGTGTCGTGTGAAATGCCTATAGGCGCGCTTTCGTTTCGCTGGCAACGCCGCGCATACGAATTTAGCCGTTGCGGTTAGAATGCTTCGCCGCGCTCACCGGCGCGGCGCGAGTCGATCAGTCGACCGGATCGAGCTCGACGATCACCTCGTCGCGGTGGACGACATTCAAATCGCGGCGCACGAGCTCGGTTGCGAGATCGGGATCGACACTGTCGGGATCGAGCAGAGCCACGCGGTTCTCCAGCACGGCGCGCTCTTCCTGCAAAGCCGCGATGCGCGCATGATGCGCGTCGAGTTGTGCGGACTGATCGCTCCAGGCAAGCAACCCGTTGGGGCCGATCAGTGCCAGCATCGCGATCAGGATCAGCACGAGCAGCGCAGCGGCGTTGCCGACGCGTTCACGCACCACATCCCGCCGAGTCACGATCCCGTTCATGTCGCTCTTGAATCACAGCTTGCCGCCGGGCGCAAGGCAATTGCGCCGGAACCGCCTCCCGCGTCGAAACGTCGAGCAGGTGCTTGCGACGCTCCGGCAAAAAGGTTACAAGTGAAACCATGACTGACCTCTTCGAAAATCCCATCGGCCTCGACGGCTTCGAGTTCGTCGAATTCTGCGCTCCGGAAAAGGGCGTGATCGAACCCGTATTCGAAGCAATGGGCTTCCAGCACGTTGCCGATCACCGTTCCAAGGATGTCCAGCTATGGCGTCAGGGGCAGATCAACCTGATCCTCAATTACGAACCGCGCAGCGCCGCCTGGTTCTTCGCCCGCGAACATGGCCCATCCGCTTGCGGCATGGGCTTTCGCGTGAAGGATGCGGTCAAGGCGTATGACGAGCTGCTGGCGCGCGGTGCGGAGCCGGTCGAAGTGAACACCGGCCCGATGGAACTGCGCATTCCGGCCATCCGCGGCATTGGCGGGGCGATCGTCTACCTGATCGACCGCTACGCGGACGAGGACGGCAAGGGTCTGTCGATCTACGATATCGATTTCGAATATCGTGAAGGCGTCGAAAAGCATCCGGAAGGCGCTGGCTTCAACATAATCGATCACCTGACGCACAATGTCTATAACGGCCGGATGAAGTACTGGGCGGACTATTACGAAACGCTTTTCAACTTCCGCGAAATCCGCTTTTTCGACATCAAGGGCGAATATACCGGTCTCACGTCCAAGGCGCTGACCGCGCCGGACGGCAAGATCCGCATTCCGCTTAACGAGGAAGGTGAAGGCGGCAAGGGCCAGATCGAGGAATTCTTGAAGGAATTCAACGGCGAAGGCATTCAGCACATCGCCCTGATCTGCGACGATCTTCCCAAGGCGTGGGACAAGCTCAAGGAATTCGGCGTTCCCTTCATGACCGCGCCGCCCGAAACATATTACGAGATGCTCGGCGAGCGCCTGCCCGGCCATGGCGAGCCGGTGGACGAATTGAAGATGCGCGGCATCCTGCTCGACGGCACCACCGAAGGGGGGCAGCCCCGACTGCTCCTCCAGATTTTCGCAGAGGCGCAGGTCGGCCCCGTCTTCTTCGAATTCATCCAGCGCAAGGGCGATGAAGGCTTCGGCGAAGGCAATTTCAAGGCGCTGTTCGAAAGCATGGAACGCGATCAGATCAAGCGCGGCACCCTCGCTGTCGAGAATGCCGATACGGTCGACGCCTGATCATCCGATAATCTTTACGAGAAAGGGCGGGCCGAGAGGTCCGCCTTTTTTTTATGGCGCGCCCGACAGGATTCGAACCTGTGGCCTCCGGATTAGGAATCCGATGCTCTATCCGACTGAGCTACGGGCGCTCCGAGGCGCCGGTTAGCCAAGCGCAAGGCGGCTTGCAATCAGTTCAGTTCTTCGGGCGGCGCAACCGGAAATGGCAGGGGTGCAACCTGGACGCCCTCATTGATCAGATTTTTCGCTTCCTTCGCGCTCGCCTCTCCGTGGATAGGCGCGTGGTCCTTCTCGCCATAATGCATGGCGCGGGACTGTTCTGCGAACTGCTTGCCGACATATTCGCTGTTCGCCAGCGCCTTCTTCTGGGCCTCGGCAAGTTTGCCCAGCGCCTCGACAACCTCCTTGGGCATGGGCGCATTGCTGACCGGGCGCTCCTCATTCGTGGACGCGGTTGCTGGCGAAACAGCCTGCTGGCTGCCCTTCTTCGGCACCGCGGGCGCCATCGGTGCCTTCGTCACAACATCCGATCCGCAGGTAGGACAGGCGAGCAGGCCGCCATCGCGCTGCGCGGCAAACTGGTCGGACGAACCAAACCAGCCCTCGAAACGGTGGCCCTGGTCACAAACGAGGTCGAAGACGATCATGGTGCGCGCGATGTAGGGATATCGCGCCTGTTGGCAAGGCTGGGCAACTGCCGGCGGACTTCCGCAATTCGCGCCAAGTCCAGATCGCAAAAGCCTAGGCCGGGCTCGTCACCGCCCATGTCGAGCAGCACTTCGCCCCACGGATCGACCACAAGGGAGTGCCCATAGGTTCGCCGGCCGTCCTCATGCTCGCCGACTTGCGCGGCAGCAATCACGAACGCGCTCGCCTCCACCGCCCTTGCCCGTTGCAGGAGGTGCCAATGCGCCCGGCCCGTCGGGACGGTAAAGGCAGCGGGAATGGCGATGGCGTCGCACCAAAGTCGGCCAAGCTTCTCGAACAGAGCGGGAAAGCGGATATCGTAGCAGGTTGCCAGGCCCACGCGACCGAGCGGCGTCTGCTCCGTCGTCACCACCTCTTCGCCGGGCGCATAGGCATTGCTTTCCCGCCAACTTTCACCGCCTGCCAGATCGACATCGAACATGTGGATCTTGTCGTAACGCGCCGCGACCTCGCCGCTGTCATCGAACAGCAGCGTGCGGTTTGCCCAGCGACCGTCCTCGCGCGCAACGGGGAGGCCGAGCGTAATCCAGATACCGGCCTCTCGCGCAGCCTCGCCGACCAATACCGGCACCTCGCTGTCGCTTTCCGGCACCACACTGTTCGCTGCCCTCGCCCTGTCCCGGTCCAGCAATCCAGCCATTTCCGGTGTGAAAAGCATCGCGGCGCCCTGCCCGGCCGCTTCTCGCGCCGCAGCGCAGATCGCATCCGCATTGGCCGCCGGGTCCACACCCGACGTCATCTGCAGCAGCGCGATCTTCCGTGTCATAGCCCCAGCAGGGGATCCAGCCGGCCTTCGCGATCGAGCGCGGCGAGATCGTCCGATCCGCCGATCGCCGTATCGTCGATAAAGATCTGCGGCACCGTCATCGCGCCGGGCTTGCGCTCGACCATTTCCGCGCGCCTCGCAGGCTCCATGCCGATATCGTATTCTGTGTACGCTACGCCCTTATCGTCGAGCAGGCGTTTCGCGCGCGAGCAAAAGCCGCACCAAGCCTTCGTGTAGATTTCGATCTTTGCTTCGCTCACAGCAAACCCTTGATTTTCTGCGACTCTTTCTGGCTTGAAAGCGTCAGGAGACAACCCATCTTGGTTACCGGATGCCGGACACCGGGTCCACTAAATTCAAATTGCTCACAGGAGGATTTGCTAAAATGAACCGTTTCGATCTCACTCCCTATCGCCGCTCGACCGTTGGCTTCGACCGTCTTTTCGACCTGCTCGAAAACAATGCGCGGGCCAGTTCCGGTGATAATTACCCGCCGTTCAATATCGAACGCCGCGACGAAGATGCCTACCGCATCACGATCGCCGTTGCCGGCTTCAGCCCGGCCGATCTGGACATCACCGCGCAGCAGAACCTGCTGACCGTGCAGGGGAAGAAGTGCGATGAGGCCATCGATGGCGAGATGCTGCATGTCGGCATCGCCAATCGCGGGTTCGAGCGTCGCTTCGAGCTGGCCGACTATGTCCGCGTCGAAAACGCCGACCTCAAGGATGGCCTGCTTATCATCGACTTGGTGCGTGAAGTGCCCGACGCGATGAAGCCCAAGAAGATTAAGCTGGGCGGCAATACGCTCGAAGTGGTCGATGGCGACAAGAAGGACGCCGACGTCGCCTAAAGCGCGCGGCAAACCTTCGCAAAATTGCCGTAGAACGTATGGGGGCGGGCCCGCTAAGGTCCCGCCCCCTCGACGTTAAACGCCGACTCGCCTCAGGAATAGGCTGTCCGGGTCGCAAGAGACGGCCTGTTTCATCGGCAAGACCGGGCCAACCGCGCGAGGAAAACCCCTGTTATCCGCGCGTGGCCGGTCGAATTTCGTGTCGGTATCCCACCGATAGCTGCACTTCTGGCGAAGCGAGCTTGGAATCACAAGGGTTTTATAGTCAATCCGCGCAGCGTGCGCGCGTGGTCAGACTAGGCGCGACTGCTTCAGAGCGGCCGCGACAAAGCCGGAAAACAGCGGGTGCGGCTCGAACGGGCGGCTCTTCAATTCAGGGTGGAATTGCACGCCGACGAACCAGGGGTGATCCGGCCGCTCAACGATCTCGGGCAGCAACCCGTCTGGCGACATGCCACTGAAAATCAGGCCGCCATCTTCCAGACGGTCGATATAGGCGGAATTCACTTCATAACGATGCCGGTGCCGCTCGGAGATCTCGTCCGCGCCGCCATAGATTCGCGAGATATGGCTATTTCCGGCCAGTTTTGCAGGATACGCGCCAAGTCGCATCGTGCCGCCGAGATCGGTTTCGGCAGAGCGTTGCTGCAAGCCCTCCTCGCTCATCCATTCGGTAATGATGCCGACCACCGGCTCCTTCGTTTCGCCGAATTCGGTGGAGGAAGCGGTGGTGACGCCATGGCTGCGCGCGCCTTCGATGCAGGCCATTTGCATGCCCAGGCAGATGCCGAAAAAGGGAACGTTGTGCTCTCTTGCAAAACGGACGCTGGCGATCTTGCCCTCGCTGCCGCGATCGCCAAAGCCTCCAGGCACCAAAATGCCATGAAGCGGCTCCAGCTCCGCGGTAATGTCGGCGTCGTCTTTCTCGAACAATTCGGCGTCGATCCAGCGGATATTGACCTTTGCCCGATTCGCCATGCCGCCATGCACCAGCGCTTCGTTAAGCGATTTGTAGGCGTCTGGCAGGCCGACATATTTGCCGACAACGCCGATCGTCACTTCGCCCTCGGGGTGTTCGTAACGGTCCACCACATCGTCCCACCGCGCCATGTCCGGCGTGTTGGACGTGCCCAGCATGCCGAAATGGCGCAGCACTTCGCTGTCGAGACCGGCATCGTGATATTGTTGCGGCACGGCATAGATGCTGGTGGCATCGAGCGCCGGGATGACCGCCTCGCGCCTTACGTTGCAGAACAGCGCGATCTTGCGGCGCTCGCTTTCGGGCAACGGATGCTCGCAGCGACAGAGCAACACATTGGGTTGTACGCCCAGGCTGGTCAGCTCACGGACGGAATGTTGCGTGGGCTTGGTCTTCAGCTCTCCGGCAGCGGAAATGTATGGCACCAGCGTCACGTGGACGAGGCAAGTCTGCTCCGGCTCTAGCTCGTTGCGCAGCTGACGGATCGCCTCGATAAAAGGCAGGCTCTCGATATCGCCGACCGTGCCGCCGATCTCGCACAGGATGAAATCGTGATCGCCCTGATCCGCCAGTGCAAAATCCTTGATCGCGTCGGTGACATGCGGAATAACCTGCACCGTCGCTCCGAGATAGTCCCCGCGGCGTTCCTTGGCGATAATGTCGCGATAGACACGGCCCGACGTGATATTGTCGTTCTGATGCGCAGATACGCCGGTGAAGCGTTCATAATGGCCGAGATCGAGATCCGTCTCGGCCCCATCATCGGTAACGTAGACCTCGCCATGCTGATACGGGCTCATCGTGCCCGGATCGACGTTTAGATAGGGGTCAAACTTGCGAATGCGGACTTTGTAGCCGCGCGCCTGCAACAGCGCTGCGAGCGATGCCGCCATGAGACCTTTGCCGAGCGAGGAGACCACGCCGCCGGTGATGAAAATATACCGCGCCATGGGAGTCGGGCCTTAAGGTGCCTCGGGGATTCGGCGCAAGCGGATTGCGACGGATGTCCCCGCTTCACGCGCGATTTTTCCGTGGAAGAATTACTCGGCGACGTCGGCGAGCGGATCGGCATCCGCATCGGGGATCGAATCGACGGGCGCCTCTCCGTCGAGGCCGGGATCACCCGGGATCAGCGGATCGTCACCGCCAATGTCCTGCGACGATGTCGAGCGATCAAGCGTGTCGTCGAGCGTGGTCGGGCTCGATACGTCAACGGCAAGCGCAGCAAGGACGATGGCCAAGGCCACGAACAGGATCGCGGACCACTTCGTCGCGCGGGTCAGGAAGTCCGCCGCGCCGCGCGCCGACATCAAACCGCCGGGGCTCCCCCCGCCGCCGATACCAAGGCCGCCACCTTCGGAGCGCTGCATGAGCACCAGGATGACGAGCGTTGCGGCCACGATGGCCTGAATGACGATGAGAAAGGTGAACATGGTGCCTGGTCTGTCTGCTGTGCTGCCGCGCATTTAGGCGGACCGCGCCGCCCCCGCAAGGCCTAGTCCGCGCGTTCTGCTGCGGCGACGATGATGCCGAGGAAGCTCTCCGCCGTCAGGCTCGCGCCGCCGACGAGCGCGCCGCCCACTTCATCCGCAGCCAGCAATTCGGCGGCGTTGTCCGGATTGACCGATCCGCCATACAGAATACGAACTTCGCTGCCCGCCTCGCCATAGATTTCCACAAGCTTGGAGCGGATGTGGCTGTGCATCGCAGCGATATCGTCCGGCGTCGGCGTGCGGCCGGTACCGATGGCCCAGACAGGCTCATACGCGACGGTCACCTTATCGGCTACATCGTCACCCGTGGGGAGAGAGCCCTGCAACTGGCCCGAGACGACGTCCTGCGCCTTGCCCGCATCGCGCTCCGCCTCCGTTTCGCCGACGCAGACAATGGCGGTCATTCCGGCGTCGAGCACCGCGTGTGCCTTTTCCTTCACCAGCGCATCCGTTTCCCCGTGGTTGGCACGGCGTTCGCTGTGACCGACGATGGTGAAAGTGGCGCCGGCGTCCTTGGCCATTGCCGCGGAAATGTCGCCCGTATGCGCCCCGCCATCGGCTGGATGGCAATCCTGCGCTCCGATAGCGATCAGTTCCGCTTCCTTGCGCGTTGCGTGAATCAGCGTGAAGGGCGGCGCGATGGCAACCTCCACCTTGATCAGCCGCTCCGCCGCGCGATCGATAGCGCGTGCTTCGGACAGCATGGCCCGCGTGCCGTGCATCTTCCAGTTCCCGACGATGTAAGGACGAGCGCTCATCGAATTTCCCGTAAATCAAACACCTTGGAACCGGTGGCAGTCATCGGCCAGGTGAAAAGAGCCCTGCCCGCTAAAGCCCGCCATGCCGCTTGTCAAAGCCGCTTTTGCTCATTGCGGGAAAGCCATCGCGCCCTGTTGCGGCAAGGTCGCAGGCGAGATAAAGCGCGGCCTCGTCGACGACCATACGGCCAATCGGCCAAGCCAGAATTGATCCAGAGCGCATGATCCACTTATTCCGCAATTTCTTCCAGTCAAAGCTGGGCATTCCCATCACTCTGGCTTTTCTCGGCCTGATCGCAATCGCCTTTGCCGCCGGGGATATGAGCAACAGCAGTGTTTTCGGCGGTGTCGCCGGTGGCGATCGCGTTGCCGTGGTAGGAGATCGGCGTATCTCCACGGCTGATCTCAATCAGAACGTCACCAGCGCCGTACAGGAAGCACGCCAGCAGAACCCGACGATCTCGATGGAAGCATTCGTGGCGCAGGGCGGTTTTGACGAAGTGCTCGATTCCATGATCAGCCGCGCGGCGATTGCCGAATTTGCGCGGATGCTGGGCCTTCGCGCCGGGTCTCGCCTGGTCGATAGCGAGATCGTCAATTCTCCAGGCTTCCGAGGCGTGAACGGCGAATTCGATCGCGAAGCATTTCTGCTGACGCTTCGCGAGCGCGGCTTGACGGAATCCACCGTGCGTGACGATATCGCGATGAGCCTTCTCGCGCGCCAGTTGGTGGTGCCCATCACTTTCGGCGCCGGCCTGCCGGAAAGCATGGCGAAGACATATGCTGAACAGCGCAACGATACGCGCAGCGGCACTGCGGCGGTGTTCCCGGCCTCCGCTTTCGCACCCGAAGGCGATCCCAGCACAGAGCAGCTGCAAAGCTACTATCAGGAAAACCGCGCGCGCTATATTCGGCCGGAGCGGCGCACGATCCGCTACGCCTCTTTCACGGCAGAGAATCTCGGAGATCTGCCACCTGTCACCGATGCGCAGATCGCCGCGCGGTACGAGGCGGACAGCGTCCTGTATCAAGCGACCGAGCGGCGAACGCTGACCCAGCTCGTGGTCCTGACCGAAGCGGCGGCGCAGGCGGTCATCAATGAAGTGAATGCGGGCACTTCGCTGGAAGCGTCCGCGCAATCCAAGCAGCTCGATACGACGACGATCGAGAGCGTGGAGCGGCCCGATTATGGCAGCACGGCTTCGCAAGCCGTGGCCCAGGCCGCATTCCGTGCCGGTGAGGGCGACCTGGCCGGACCGGTGCGCGGATCGCTCGGCTGGTATGTCGTGCGGGTGGACAATGTGGCGCAGATCCCTGCGCGCTCGCTGGCCGAGGCGCGCGATGAAATTCGCGAGACGCTGGAAGCCGAACGCCAGCAGGAGGCGCTGCAGGAATTGACCGAGCGTCTGGATGAGCAGTTCCAGCGCGGAAGATCTCTCACCGAAGCAGCCGAAGAGCTCGACATCGAAGTGTCGACCACGCCGCCACTGCTCGCCGATGGGCGCGTATACGGTCAGCCCGGTCAAGCGCCGCCGCAGCTTGCCCGCGTCGTGGATTTCGCATTCGACCTCGATGAACGCAGTGCCCAGATCACCGATCTGGTGCCGGGCCAGGTGTTCCTCATTTTCGACGTGGACGATATCGCGCCCAGCGCCGCCGCACCGCTTGCGGAGATACGCGAGCAAGTCGTCGCCCAGTGGCGCCGCGACCAGGGCATGCAGGCCGCCGGACGTGCAGCCGCGCGTGTGCTGGAACGCGTGGAGGGTGGCGCGTCCTTCGCGCAGGCCGTCGGGGCCGAAGACGTGTCTCTCCCCGCGCCGCGCCCGCTCAATCTCTCGCGTCAGGACCTCGCCCAGCAAGGCGAAGTCACGCGCGCGACCATCCTTTTCTTCTCCATGGCCGAAGGCACGACCAAGCGCGTCGAAGTGCCCGAAGCCGATCGCTGGTTCGTCGTTCAGCTGGACGAAATCGAAACGCGCGAGCTCGCTGCCGACAGTCCCGAGGTGCAGGGCGTGATAGCGCAATTCGGCCAGATCCTGGGCGAAGAATATGTCGCGCAATTCGTTGCTGCCGCTGAAAACTCGCTCGAGGTGGAGCGGAACGAAGACGGTATCGAGGCAGTGCGCCAGCAGCTGCTCGGCACCAATCGGCGCTAAGGACGCAGAGGCGCTGGGCGCTCCGGTCAACCATCGCGAGGAAGCCCTCGCTGCGCTGGAGGCAGAGCGTAACACGCTCGTCTGGCGGCGGGTGGTGGCGGACACCGAGACACCGGTCGGCGCAGCGCTCAAGCTGATGGAGGACGGACGCGGCGATTTCCTGCTCGAGTCCGTCGAAGGCGGCGAAGTTCGCGGACGCTATTCGCTGCTGGGCCTGGACCCTGATCTGCTATTTCGCGCTACGGGCGAGCGCGCCGAGGTCAACCGCACATGGCGTCACGACCGCGAGGCTTTCGAACCGCTCGAGGGCGATGCGCTGTCGCAACTGCGCGCGCTGGCGGAAAGCTGCCGCATCGACGTGCCGCCTACGCTGCCCCCTGCCCTCGCCTGTCTCGTCGGCTATTTCGGATATGAGACGATCGGGCTCGTCGAGAAACTTCCGCGCGCACTGCAAAGCGATCTCGCCGTGCCGGACATGCTCTTCGCCCGCCCGGCGCTGGTATTAATCTTCGACCGGCTGACCGACGGACTATATATCATCGCGCCGCTCTGGGCCGAGGGCGCGAACCCGGCATCGCAGATCGAACGCGCAAGCGAGCGCATCGACGAGGCGCTGCGCAAATTGGCTGAGCGCGTGCCGGACACGGCGCGGCTCGCCGATCTGCCGGAAGCGGACTTGTCGCCAGTACTTTCGGAAAGCGATTATCGCGACATGGTGCTGCGCGCGAAGGACTATATAACCGCCGGCGACATCTTCCAGGTTGTGCTGGCGCAGCGCTTCACCTGTCCTTTTCCCTTGCCGCCGTTCGCGCTTTACCGTGCACTGCGGCGAGTAAATCCCTCGCCCTTCCTTTATTTTCTCGACATGCCGGGCTTCGCGGTCGTCGGCTCTTCGCCGGAAATCCTCGTTCGCGTAAGGGACGGCGAGGTCACCATCCGTCCCATTGCCGGCACCCGCCCGCGCGGCCTTTCCGAGAGCGAGGATCGCGCCAACGAAGCCAGCCTGCTGGCCGATGCGAAGGAGCGCGCCGAGCACCTGATGCTGCTCGACCTCGGACGCAACGATGTCGGGCGCGTGGCCAGCGAAGGCAGCGTGGAGGTGACCGACAGCTTCACCATCGAACGCTACAGCCATGTCATGCACATCGTCAGCAATGTCGTGGGCCGGTTGGCAGGCGACAAGGACGCGCTAGACGCCATGTTTGCGGGCTTTCCCGC
Organism: Aurantiacibacter aquimixticola; assembly: GCF_003605475.1. Classification (NCBI taxonomy): domain Bacteria; kingdom Pseudomonadati; phylum Pseudomonadota; class Alphaproteobacteria; order Sphingomonadales; family Erythrobacteraceae; genus Aurantiacibacter; species Aurantiacibacter aquimixticola. The sequence goes on from NZ_RAHX01000001.1 coordinate 674,144, forward strand.
AGGCACGGTGAGCGGCGCGCCGAAAATCCGTGCTTGCGAGATCATCGCCGAGCTCGAACCCGAAACGCGCGGCGCCTATGCCGGCGGCGTCGGCTATTTCGCGCCCGATGGCTCGGTCGACAGCTGCATCGTCCTGCGCACGGCGGTGGTGAAGGACGGCGTGATGCACGTCCAGGCGGGCGCAGGCATTGTCGCCGATAGCGATCCCGAATACGAAGCCGCCGAATGCCGCCACAAGGCTGGTGCCTTGCTCGCCGCTGCACGTGAGGCGATCGGCCTCGCAAGTGAAGCGGAGTTTGGCCAGTGAGGCGGGCGCTAGCTCTTGTCGCGTGTCTCACCCTCACCGCATGCGAACTGCATTTCGAGGGCGAACAGCCGGAAGAGTTCGTCTCGATCTGTGAACCGGTGCTATTCGAGGATACGCCGCTCACCCACTGCACCGCCGATCCGGCAGAGCACACCGTTTCCACCGATCTTTCGCCGGAAGGTGAGGATGCGCCCTATCGTAGCTTGCGCGCATTCTCGCGGCAGCCGCACGAGAACGGCGTGGTCGTGCTGGCGATGAATGCAGGCATGTATGACGGCGAAGGACAGCCTGTCGGCTATTATGTCGAAGGCGGGCGGCGGCTCATGCCGCTCAATCAGAATGACGGACCCGGCAATTTTCATCTGTTGCCGAATGGCGTGTTCTTCGGAGAGCCGGAGGGGCCGTGGCGCGTGCTCGAAACCGAGGCGTTTGCCTATGCGGTCGAGGATCGTCCCGATTTTGCAACGCAGTCCGGGCCGATGCTGGTAATCGATGGAGAGCTTCATCCCGATTTAGATCCCGATGGCGACAGCCGTAAAATCCGCAACGGTGTTGGCGTGGACGCATCGGGCCGGGCGCATTTCCTCATCAGCGAGGCGCCGGTCAGCTTCGGCAAATTTGCTCGCTATTACCGGGATGTCCTCAATGTCGATAACGCTCTGTTCCTGGACGGTAGCGTGTCGCAAATATGGGATCCGGCGCGCGAAAGACTGGACGCAGGCCCGAAGATAGGTCCGCTATTGGTGGTCCGCATGAAGGACGATGAAAAATGACGCAGTACCGGACGCTCTATCCCGATATCGAGCCATTCGAGAGCGGCATGCTCGATGTCGGCGACGGGCATTCGCTTTACTGGGAGCGTGTCGGCACGAAGGGCGCGAAACCGGCGGTGATGCTGCATGGCGGCCCCGGCGGCGGCATCGCGCCGTCGCATCGCGGGCAATGGGACCCGGAAGCTTACGATGTCCTTCTGTTCGACCAGCGCGGTTGCGGCAAATCCACGCCCTTTGCGGAGCTTGCAGCCAACGACACCTGGAAAATCGTCGCCGATATGGAACGCCTCCGCCAGATGTGCGGCTTTGAAAGCTGGCAGGTGTTCGGCGGCAGCTGGGGCGCGACGCTCGCACTCGCTTATGCGCAGGAGCATCCGAACCGGGTCACTGAGCTGATCCTTCGCGGCGTATTCCTCGCACGGGCGAAGGAACGGGACTGGCTATACCATTACGGCGCCAGCGAGGTCATGGCAGAGGCGTGGGACGAATTTACCGCGATCATCCCCGAAGCCGAGCGCGGCGATCTGGTAGCAGCGTATCACAGACGTTTGACGGGGGATGACGAAGCGGCACGGCTGCAGGCGGCGGAGGCATGGTCGATCTGGGAAGGCCATGTCGCCACCCTGTTGCCAAAGCCCGATCTCCTCGAAGATTTCGCCGATCCCGCCAAGGCCGTCCCAATGGCACGTATCGCGGCGCAATTCTTCCTCGACGATTTCTACCTGGAGGAAGGCCAGCTTCTCGATAATGCGGACAGGCTGCGCGGCATTCCCGGCATCATCGTTCAGGGTCGCCACGATATCTGCACACCGCCAACCTCCGCCTGGGCGCTCAAACAGGTGTGGCCCGAAGCCGATCTGTGGATCGTCCACGATGCAGGCCACTCCGCCGGCGAGCCGGGCATTGTCGACGGGCTGGTCCGCGCCACCGATCACTTCGCCAAAAGGTCCGCTTGATCGCGCCGCCGAGTCTGACAAAGCACCGCCCATGATCCTCGTCATCGACAATTACGACAGCTTCACTTTCAACCTCGTCCACTACCTGATGGAGCTGGGCGCAAAGGTCGAGGTCGTGCGGAACGATGCGCTTTCGGCGTCGCAGGCGCTTGCGAAGGGCGCGAAGGGCATTCTCATTTCGCCCGGCCCCTGCACGCCGAACGAGGCCGGTGTTTCCCTCGATCTTGTGGCCGCCTGTGCCGACAGCGCGACGCCATTGCTCGGCGTTTGCTTGGGCCATCAGGCGATCGGCCAGCACTTCGGCGGAACCGTTGCCCGAGGCGGGCTGATGCATGGGAAGACGAGCCCGGTGGAGCATGACGGCACGGGCGTTTTCGTCGATCTGCCCTCCCCCTTTACCGCGACGCGCTATCACTCCTTGATCGTCGAGGACATTCCCGCGTGCCTGAAGGTCAACGCCACCAGCGAAACGCCGGGGCTGGATGGCAAGAGCGTCATGGGGTTCCGGCATGAGAGCCGGCCGATCCACGGCGTGCAATTCCATCCCGAGAGCATCGCTACCGAGCATGGCCACGCTCTGCTCGCCAATTTTCTCCGCATCTGCGGCATCGACGCGAAAGTCCCGGCATGAGCGACGTTCTTCCCCCAACCGACATTCCGCTGACCGAGAAGGATGCCGAGCGCGCCTTTGGCGACATGCTCGATGGCAAGCCCAGCGAGGAGGAAATCGCCCGTTTCCTTTCCGAATTGTCCGATCGCGGCGAACGAGCGGAGGAAATCGCCGGCGCCGCCTTCGCGATGCGCAAACGCTTGATCCCCATCGAAGCGCCGGAAAACGCCATCGACGTCTGCGGCACGGGTGGTGACGGGCACCACACGCTCAATGTCAGCACCGCCGTCTCGCTCGTCGTCGCGGCATGTGGTGTCCCGGTCGCAAAACACGGCAATCGCGCGGCGAGCAGCAAAGCGGGCGCGGCGGACACGCTGGAGGCGCTGGGCCTCGACATGGACGCGGTCGGACGCACCGCCGAGAAGACACTCGCCGAAATCGGCATCTGCTTTCTCTTCGCCAAGAACCATCACCCGGCGATGGCCCGCATCCAGCCCATCCGCCAGAAACTCGCCAAGCGCACGATCTTCAACCTGATGGGTCCGCTTTCGAACCCGGCGAAGGTGCGCCGCCAGCTCATCGGCATTGCGCGACCCGCTTACGTGCCGATCTATGCCGATGCGATGGCGCGGCTCGGCACGGAGCGCACGTTCATCGTATCTGGCGATGAGGGGCTGGACGAACTCAGCCTCGACGAGGGAAACGAAGTGGCCGACGTGCGGGGACGCGAAGTGCGCATGCGCCGCGTCGATGCCGGCGATGTCGGTCTGCCGCATGCGCCGGTCGAAGCGATCCGTGGGGACGATGCGGTTCACAATGCGAAAGCTCTCGAGGCGCTGCTGATGGGTGCGCCCGGCCCATATCGCGATGCGGTGCTGTTCAATGCTGCGGGCGCGCTGCTGGTGGCGGGCGAAGTCGATTGCTGGTCCGAAGGCGTCGAGGAAGCTGCCGAAGCCATCGACAAGGGCCTCGCCAAGGCGCTGCTCGAATGCTGGATAGCGGCTGCGAAGTGAACAAGCTGGAAGAAATCTGCGCCACCAAGCGCGAGGAAGTCCGCATCCGCAAGGGCGCAAAGACGCTAAACGATCTGGACCGCATTGCTGCCGATGCTTCCGCCCCCCGCGGTTTTCGCCGCGCGCTGGAGGAAAAGGCCGAAACCGGCTTCGCTCTCATTGCCGAAATCAAGAAAGCGAGCCCCAGTAAAGGCCTGATCCGGGCCGATTTCAGACCACGCCAGCACGCAATGGCCTATTCCGATGGCGGTGCAGCCTGCCTCTCCGTGCTGACGGACGCGCTGTATTTTCAAGGCCACGAAGATTACCTGATGGATGCGCGCGCCAGCTGCGGTTTGCCGGTGCTGCGCAAGGACTTCATGATCGATCCCTGGCAAATTGCCGAAAGCCGCGCCATCGGAGCCGACGCCATTCTCATCATTGTCGCCGCGCTAGACGATGCGCTGATGATCGAGATCGAGGCTGCTGCGATGGAACGCGGTATGGATGTGCTGGTCGAGGTGCATGACGAAGCCGAGCTGGAACGTGCTGCCAGGCACCTGAAATCGCGCCTGATCGGAGTGAACAATCGGGATCTGCGCACGTTCGAAACCGATCTCGCCACCACCGAACGTCTCGCCCCGCTGGTGCCGGTAGGAACATTGCTGGTCGGCGAAAGCGGCATCGATACCCATGCCGATTGCCAGCGGCTCGCCAAGGCCGGTGTGTGCACGTTCCTGGTGGGAGAAGGCCTAATGCGTCAGGACGATATCGAGGCCGCAACGCGCGCGCTGCTTCTCGGCTAGAGTTTTCTCACAACCTTTCGGCAATTGCTGCGTTCTTTCGATGCACGGCCAATCCCGGCCCGATCCAAGGAAGGGGAATGCGATGGGTATTTTCAGCAGCATCAAGAACGCCATTTTCGGCGACGACGACAAGGACGAAAAGAAGGCCGACGCGCCCAAGGCCGCGACTTCGGGCTTCAACCGCGAAACCAAGACCGTAAGCGAAGTCGATGTGGAACAGCGCCTCGACAACATGCCCGGTTCGGACAAGCTCAACTGGCGCACATCGATCGTCGACTTGATGAAACTGGTCGGCCTCGATCCCAGCTATCAGAACCGCAAGGAACTGGCACACGAACTGGGCGACAAGGATTATTCCGGCACCGCCGAAGAGAATATCTGGCTGCACAAGCAAGTCATGAACAAGCTGGCCGAACATGGCGGCCGCGTGCCGCCCAGCCTGCGGGACTGACGCGGGACTGTCCTACCATTCGGGCTTGTGGCAAGGGTTGGAAATGACCTTCGCGTTTGCCCCCCACGCAATGGAAAAGCGCCTCCCATGCCCCTTTGGCTCGGCGGGGCGCTTTTCTGTTTCAGGACACTGTCACACCTGTCACACCCTTGCAGAAAATGCATCACATGGCTGACCTCTCGCACCTCGATGCAAGCGGCGCGGCGCACATGGTCGATGTCGGCGGGAAGCCCGAAACGGCGCGCTCCGCGACGGCGACGGGCCGGATCGTGATGCTGGCCAACACGCGGGCCGCCCTGCGCGATGGCAGCGGCCCGAAGGGCGATGTGCTCAGCGTCGCCCGGATCGCAGGGATCATGGCGGCCAAGCGCACCGGGGAGCTCATCCCGCTCTGCCACCCCCTCGCGCTCGACGCTGTGAGCGTCGACTTCGCTTTCGAGGACGATGGCCTGCGTGTGACGTCCACAGCGTCCCTGACCGGTCGCACCGGTGTCGAAATGGAGGCGCTGACGGCAGCAACCGTCGCGCTGCTCACTGTCTACGACATGGCCAAGGCGTTGGAGAAGGGCATGGTGATCGAAGGTGTCCGCCTGCTCGCCAAGACCGGCGGCAAAAGCGGCGATTGGCACGCCGGGACGTGAGCCTGCTGCCTCTCGACGATGCACAGGCGCGGCTGCTGGACATGGCTGAACCGCTCAATTCCGAGAGCATGCCGGTAAGCGAGGCGAAGGGCCGCTATCTCGCAAAGCCGCTGGTGGCACAGCGGAGCCAGCCCGCCGCAGACCTCTCCGCCATGGATGGCTATGCAGTGGCCTCGGACGACCTTTCCGGTCCTTGGCGTGTGATCGGCGAAAGCAAGGGCGGCGCCCCCTTCACGGGATCGATCGCAGTTGGTGAGGCGGTTCGCATCTCGACCGGCGCACTCATCCCGGACGGCGGCGGAGCGGTGCTGATCCAGGAAGACGCCGAGCGCTACGATGACGACCTGCGCCTTTTGGATGACGGTAAGCCTACAGATCGCTACATCCGACGGGCAGGCTTCGACTTCGAAGATGGCGACATTCTGGTCGGCCCAGGCGAACGCCTTGGCCCCGCGCAAATCGCTTTGGCTACGGCGGCGGGGCATTCGCAGGTCGAAGTCGGCAAACTGCCGTCCCTTTGCGTAATCGATGCAGGCAACGAGCTCGTTGCCGATCCCGGCATGGCAGAGACGCACCAACTGCCCGCCAGTAACGGCGTCATGCTCGCCGCAATGAGCGCTCCCTTCGTCAGCCGGTGTGAGCGCATCGGGCCGGTCGCGGACCGTATGGACGCCCTGCTCGGAGCTTTCGCCATGGCTGAAAGCGCCGATGTCATCGTGACAAGCGGCGGAGCATCTGTTGGCGATCACGATCTCGTCCGACCCGCGCTGGAAGCGTGGGGCGCCGAGATCGACTTCCGGCGCGTGGCCATGCGCCCCGGCAAACCGCTGATGGTCGCGCAGAAGGGCTACCAGATCGTGCTCGGCCTGCCGGGAAATCCGGTGTCCGCTTACGTCACAGCGTTCCTGTTCCTTCTGCCGCTTCTGAGGCGCCTCGCCGGTGCCGGATCGCCGCTTCCGCACGCGCTTCACCTGCCCACCATCGTGCCGCTACCCGGCGGCGGAACGCGAACCGAGCTGTTGCGCGGTCGCATGGAGGCCGATGGCGTGCGCGCCTTCATGCAGCGCGACAGCAGCGCGCTCCGAACGCTCGCGCGCGCCAATGCCCTGATCCGCCGCGACGTAGATGCCGATGAAGCCATGCCTGGCGATATCATAACGGTATATCCGCTCCAATATGGCGGCAACGCTTGACTTGCGCGAATCTGTTTCATAATTGTTCCTTATTCGTTCCCGAAGTGGAACATTGCGGAAGGAACCGTTCCGATGCTCACGGCTAAGCAACACGAATTGCTGCTTTTCATCCATAGGCGGCTTGAGGAAACCGGCATCTCGCCCAGTTTCGAGGAAATGAAGGAAGCGCTCGACCTGCGCAGCAAGTCGGGCGTGCACCGTCTCATTTCAGCCCTGGAAGAGCGTGGTTTCATCCGCCGCCTCGCCAACCGCGCACGTGCACTCGAGGTTGTTAAGATGCCCGAAAGCGCGGTCGGGAACGATCCCGTTGCAAAGGCCACGACGCCGCCGGCGGGGCGTCCGGGTCCGGCGAACGATGTCGTCGAAATCCCCTTGCATGGTCGGATCGCCGCAGGCGTCCCCATTGAGGCGCTCGAGGACAGTCAGACGTTACCGGTGCCCGCAGCGTTGCTGGGATCGGGTGAGCATTATGCGCTGGAAGTCTCCGGCGATTCGATGATCGAAGCCGGCATTTTCGATGGCGACTTTGCCCTCGTGAAGAAGGCGGACACGGCCCGCGATGGCGACATCGTGGTCGCGCTCGTCAATGGCGAGGAAGCCACGCTGAAATACCTGTTTCACGATGGCGGGCAGATCCGGCTCGATCCGGCGAATGCCAGCTACGATCCGCAGGTCTACGCCGATAGTCAGGTAGAAGTTCAGGGCAAGCTGGCAGGATTGCTGCGCCGCTACCATTGATCTGAAACGCGCAGGGCGGCTGCGTCAATCGCGCCGCCCGCGCCACCAGCCATGGTCGCCCTCACGCTCCACGACTGTCGTGATCTTCGGCTCGTCGAGCACGATGGAAAGGCCGCCGGTCCGCTCCAGCATGCGTCTGTCCGCTTTCAGCCAGCGTGGCTCGCAGCTTCTTGGTAGCCATCGGTCCGACACGACGATGTCGGATCGCTCGCAAGCCGCCGCAAGCGCTCTCTCCGTAACGATATCGCGACTGCGGCTCATGAGGATGTGATATTCGCGTCCGCCTCGTTTCAGCGCTATGGTGCAGAAATCGCGGCTGCATCGGGCGCCGGGCCACTCGGTCATGGGAACAGGTTCGCCTTCCACGCCGGCGAGTTCCAGCAGATTGTCTTTAGTATAATTGCTGCGCGTGTCTCTCAGGACAAGCAGTCGCTCATCCTCTCCGGTCACGCCGACATGGCGTCCATCGCTGGAGATCAGTACGTCCGGGACAGGTGTGGCGAGCAGTAGCGCCGTAGCGAATGCCGCCGGTAGCAGTCCGAGCAGGCGCGCCGGCCCTCGCCATAGTGCTAGCCAAAGCCCGCCTGTGACAAAAAGCGCGATCGTGCCGAGCGTCATCTGCGGGAAAAGCTTGACCGCCCCAGGCTGCGCAGAGGTGAAATGCGCGATAGCGACGAGCGCATCGAGCGATTGGCCAGCCAGCCACCATGCCGGCATTCCGAGCCCGACGATGTCCAAGACAAGGGCAATTGCAATCAGCGGCATCGAAACGAAAGTAACAAGTGGAATCGCGATAACGTTCGCAAGCGCACCGTAAACGCCAGCCCGATGGAAATGGTAGAGCACGATCGGCATCAGCGCGATCTCGATGACGAAGCCCGTCACCAGCAACATCGTCGTCGCGCGCGCCATCCGCACCAGCCACGGCTCGTCGCGTGGCGCCATGAAGCGCTTGACCGGCGCCGCATTGCTCAGCGCCACGATGGCGATGACCGCGCTGAAACTCATTTGAAAACTGGGGCCGACCAGGCTTTCCGGCCAGACCAGCATGACCGCCATCGCGGCCACGGCCACCATCCGCATCGACAAAGGCTCACGACCCAAAGCCAAAGCAATCAATACCAGCACCGCGCCGATGCAACTGCGGACCGTTGGCACCTCCGCACCCGTCAGCAGCGTGTAGCCGATCCCCGCCAGCGCCGCGACACCCGCCGCCAGCACTGGCAGCCGCACGCGCAGCACCAGCCACGGCCAGAGCGCAAGCAGCTTTATAGCGAGCACGTATGCAGCCGCGATCACCGCGCTTACATGCAGCCCGCTGATCGACAGCAAATGGGTCAGGCCCGCATCGCGCATTGCGTCTTCGTCGGCTTCGCTGATGGCCCCGCGGTCTCCGCTGGCGAAGGCAGCGGCGATGTTGCCTGCCGAGCCATCGAGATTGGACCGAACATGCGCGGACAGGCGCCGCTGCAATTGCGCGATAAGACCCTCATCCCCCGCTCCGCTCGATAACACCTCGATTTCCCCCTGCACGCTGCCCGTCGCGGCAAGTCCATCGAACCACGCAGTACGAGCGAAATTGTAGCCGCCCGGAAGCATAGGGGGCGCGGGCGGCATCAGGCGAACCTGCGCGCGGACGACCGAGCCCTCGGCCATGTCCGACGTCGCGTTTTCCAAGGGGACGTTCACCCGGATCTTGTGCGCAGCGCCGGTTTCGGGATCACGTACCGCCATCACAAGGCGAACCCGGTCCTGCGACGGCTGCTCGATGCGCTCCAGTACCCGACCCTCGACCGTCTCGAAAACGGGCCGCTCGATCGCTTCTGCACCGACCAGGGACGAGCGTGCCCAGATCAACCCTATCCCGAATGCGAAAAGCAGCGAGACGACGGTGATCGCCATGACCAGCGCGGTTCTGTCCACGCGGCCTTTCCAGCGTGCATAGCTTCCCAGCGAAAGTAGCATGCCGAATGCGATGCCCGCTATCCAGGATGCCGCGTCCGGCAGGACGAACCACGCGCCGATACCGGATGCGAGCGCAACAGCCATCCACGGACCGCGATCGAACCCCGCGCGGCCGAGAAACGCCTCCGCCCCGTCCGCCATGCTGGACAAAGACATACGCTTTCGCCAAGGCGTCTGCCGCACCGCAGCATCGCCCTCGTCTTCCCCCAGCGGAACCAGTGGCGGCTGCCGCGTTGCCATGTTGATAGAGGACAGGAAACGGGCGCTTATGGCAAGTTCGGATGGCGGCAATGGCGGTGAAAAGCGGCAGGTGGTGACGCGCTTTGCGCCCAGCCCGACCGGTTTTCTGCACATCGGCAATGCTCGTACCGGCCTATTCAGCTGGCTGTACGCCCGGCACGAAGGCGGCAAGGCGCTGCTTCGTATCGAAGATACGGATAAGAAACGCTCTACCCAGGAAGCGATTGACGTCATTCTCGACGGGCTCGACTGGCTTGGCCTCGAGTTCGACGAGGAGCCTGTTTTCCAGAGCGAACGCGCGGAGCGTCACGCCGAGGTCGCCATGAAACTGGTGGAGGCGGGCAAGGCCTATAAATGCTTCGCGACGCCTGAAGAACTTGCGGAGATGCGCAATGCGCAGCGTGCCGCGAAGCAACCGATGCGCTATGACGGACGCTGGCGCGATCGCGATGCCTCGGAAGCGCCGGCCGACGCTCCCTTCACCGTGCGCATTAAGACCCCCGAGGGCGGCGAAACGGTGATCGAGGATGCGGTGCAAGGCCGCGTGAAGGTCGACAATCGCGAGATCGACGATTTCATCCTGCTGCGCGCCGACGGTACACCGACTTACATGCTCGCCGTCGTGGTGGACGACATGGACATGGGCTGCACGCACATCATCCGCGGCGACGACCATCTGAACAACGCCTTTCGCCAGATACAGGTCATCGATGCCATGCAGGGTATCGAAGATGGTTGGGACAGACCGACTTACGCGCATGTGCCACTCATCCACGGGAATGATGGTGCAAAGCTGTCGAAACGACACGGCGCCATGGGGGTCGATGCCTATCGCGATGAGCTCGGAATTCTGCCCGAAGCGCTCTTCAATTATCTGCTGCGCCTCGGATGGGGGCACGGCGACCAGGAAGAATTCAGCCGCGAGGAAGCCATCGCGCTTTTCGACATCGCGGATGTCGGCAAGGGACCGAGCCGTTTCGACATGAAGAAGCTGCTCAACATGAATGGGCATTATATCCGAGCGGCAGAAGATGAGCGGCTTGCGGCTCTTACGGTGAAGCGGATCGGCCCGGATGCGGACGAGGCGCTGTTGGCCGAAGCGATGCCGGTCTTGAAAACACGGGCGCGGGATTTGAACGAATTGGCCGATGGCGCGGCATTCCTCTTCAAGCAGCGCCCGCTGGAGATGACGGAAAAAGCTGCCGGATTGCTCGATGACGAGGCGCGAAGCCGCCTTTCGTCCATCTCGAACAGATTTGCGGCGGAAACAGACTGGACAATCGAGGCGCTGGAGGCCACTCTGAAGACCTATGCGGAGGAGTTGGACCTCGGTCTCGGCAAACTCGCGCAGCCGCTTCGCGCGGCGCTTACAGGGCAAACCACATCGCCCGGAATTTTCGACGTGCTCGTCCTCCTAGGCAGGGAGGAAAGCCTCGCGCGGATCGACGCGCAGGTGGCAGCCTGACGGCGGCCCGGGCGAACAGGACCATTTGAAGGAGACCCCTCTTGGCGGACAAGCAGGCAGATTTGGCAGTCGGCGGCGACAATTTCGATTTTCCGACGCTCGAAGGCAGCTGCGGGCCGGACGTCATCGACATCCGCAAGCTCTACGGCAAGACCGGGCGCTTTACCTTCGATCCCGGCTACAAATCGACCGCCAGCTGCGAAAGCGCGCTGACATTCATCGACGGTAATGAAGGCGTCCTGCTGCATCGCGGCTATCCGATTGGCCAGCTGGCAGAGCATTCCAGCTTCATGGAAGTCAGCTATCTGCTGCTGAATGGCGAGCTTCCCGGTCAGGATGAGCTCGACGACTTCACATTCACCATCACGCGCCACACGATGCTGCACGATCAGCTGCGCCAGTTCTATCAAGGCTTCCGCCGCGACGCGCATCCGATGGCGATCATGTGCGGCGTTGTCGGTGCCTTGAGCGCGTTCTATCACGACAGCACCGACATTTCCGATCCCGAGCATCGCAAGATCAGTTCGCACCGCCTGATTGCCAAGATGCCGACAATCGCCGCCTGGGCGTACAAATACGCTGTCGGCCAGCCTTTCATGCAGCCGCAGAACGATCTGAGCTACACGGGCAATTTTCTGCGCATGACGTTCGGCGTACCCGCCGAGGAATACGAGGTCATACCGGCTGTCGAGAAAGCGATGGACCGGATCTTCATCCTCCATGCCGATCACGAACAGAACGCATCGACATCCACCGTTCGGCTTGCCGGTTCATCTGGGGCGAACCCCTTCGCCTGCATCGCAGCCGGGATTGCCTGCCTTTGGGGTCCGGCGCATGGCGGTGCGAATGAAGCGGCCCTCAACATGCTGCGAGAGATCGGTACGCCCGACAAAATTCCGCATTACATCGAGCGCGCTAAGGACAAGAACGATCCGTTCCGCCTGATGGGTTTCGGCCACCGGGTGTACAAGAATTACGATCCGCGGGCGACGGTCATGCAGAAAACCGTGCGCGAGGTGTTCGATGCGCTTCAAGTCAAGGATCCGGTGTTCGAGACCGCTTTGCAACTGGAAGAGATCGCGCTGAACGATCCGTATTTCCAGGAAAAGAAGCTGTTCCCGAACGTCGATTTCTATTCCGGCATCATTCTTTCAGCGATCGGTTTCCCGACCACCATGTTCACCGCGCTTTTCGCCCTTGCCCGCACGGTTGGCTGGGTCGCGCAGTGGAACGAGATGATTTCCGATCCCGGCCAGGTGATCGGTCGCCCACGCCAGCTCTACACGGGCCCGACGCAGCGCGATTACGTGCCCGTCGACAAGCGCTAAGGCCCGTCAGGCGCTTGGATCGGACGGTAATTCGAGCGTGAAGCGGGCACCCTGCCCCTTCGCGCTCTCGACCGTCAGACTGCCGTCCATCGCTTCGGCCAATCGGCGCGAAATGTAGAGGCCCAGGCCCGAACCGCCGTCGCCCTGACGGCCCAGACGTTCGAATTTGGCGAATGCCCGCTTTTGCTCTTCCTCGCTCAAACCCTCGCCTTCATCGGCGACGGTAATGCGAGCCTTTCCATCGACCGTCCTAGCCGCGATCGTCACGGTCGCGCCTTCGGGCGAATATCGCACGGCATTGCCGACGAGGTTCAGCAGGACCTGCAATGTGCGGCGAAACTCTCCGATCGCAGGCGCGCTTGCGCCGTCAGCCGGTGAGACAAGCGTTATGCGCCGCTCTTTCGCTCGTACACCCAATATGCCGGCTGCGCGGCGAGCGACATCGGCCAGATCGATCTGGTCGGGCGCGGGGGCGAAGTCCTGATCGTCGACGACTTCCAGCGTGGTCAGATCGTCAATCAGCGCCAACAGATGCTCGCCCGCCGAAGCTATGTCTGCCGCGTAATTGCTATATTCATCGGCCAGCGGACCGGCCAGCTGAGTGCGGATCGTTTCGGCATTCGCGATGATCCGGCTTACCGGCTTGCGCAGGACAGGCGCGATTTCGCGGCCGATGCCGGCTAGCCGCTCACGCCTCATGCCGGGTTCGTTTCGTTGATGGGCAAGCGGACGATCCGGAACAAGATAGAGTTCGAATCCGGTGCGGCCTGCCGGAAGGGGCAGAAGCTGCGCCACCCAGTCGCGATCCGATCCTTCGACCTGAATTTTCGCGCCATCCAGCAAGCGCCAGTGTAGCGGTTGCCGCTGCGCATCTCCCTCTGGTCGAGCGAAATCCGTCCACGGCTTGCCTGCTCCCGCCATCATCGCCTCGCCGAGTGCATCCAAATCGGGCGCAACCCAGTCGACCGTGATCAGGGACTGGTCATTATCGAGCCGTGCCGTCAATCCAGCCAGGTGCCTGACGAGCGCGACACGCCCATCCCTGCCCGCATCTGCGACGTCGGAGTTGTCCAGCGCGTCCCATGCGCTGATATTGATGACCGTCCCCACTTTTCCCGGAACGACTTCGGCCCACGCGCTGATCTGTTCGAGAGTGTCCTGCGCCCTGATTGCTCGAGACATGCGCTTGCCACTGGCGCGAGCTCTCCTCACGAGATCGAGCAAGGCCGGGGTGACGATCGGACCTGGTATTTCTCCACCAGCCCGCTGGTGGAACGCGGCGAGCGGCTCCTCGGCCTCGATCAAGCGATCTTGCGCATCCGTTCGCGCCCGCGCCGTGATGAGCTTCCCCTCCGACACGGCGTTAGCCAGCCTCGCCGATGTTCATGTATGCACGATCCGGGTGAAGCAAGTTGAGCTGCTCCAATGCGTCGTCGCTCGAAAGACCAGCGCTCTCCAGCAGAGCCAACAATTGCGTAGTCTGGCTATCAGCCATGGCAAATAGCACTTCTTCTCGCGAGGTATCGGTCGCAATGGCGAGCGCCGAGGCGAAGAGCGATACACCGGCATTGCGGAGATCGAGATAGGCCAATGCCTCGGTGTCTAGGGTTTCGGCGATTTCGGCCAAGATTTGCAGACGCGAAAGCGGCACTGCATCATCTTCGTCAGCGGACTCATGGCCATCGCTCGCAACCAAGTCGTAGGGTACTTCGGCTATCGCAATCGTCATCGCCCGCTGCTCTCGAACAAATTGCCGTTGGGCCAGAAGAGCATCGCTGGCGGCCGCAGCGATGTTGTCGTCAGTCATTGCCGCCCGTTCCGTCAGAAGCGGCGGCGTTTCACTATCGATATGAGATCCCTCCCGAAGTCGCTCTATGAGCTGTCCTTCGAAGGCCATGGCATGCAGGAAATCGTGAAGTCCGGCTCTCCATTCCAGTTCCGAAGCTTCGCTGATAAGTGACGCCTTCATGCCCGCCACTCTGGCGACCAGTTCGTCATTGCATAAAGAGCGGTCCGGCATTGAGGCGAGGTCGCGCACGGCAGAACGCGACGCTGCCAGCGTGGTTACGCTCGCATTCGACGCATTGATGGCGTCATCGTGCAGTTGGTCTCCTGATGTGCGACGCTCGCTCATGCGGGGTTCTTACTCGATCAGCGTTAATTCGGCGTTATCCGCGTTTTATCGCGCCGACAGCCACATTCGCCAGAAGCGCACATGCGCCGACGGCGATGATGGACGTTTCGGGTGCAATAATTGTCGAGAGCAGAGCCAGGAAGCCAGCCATGACCCCGCGATCACGAAGCGGAGCGAATGGCTGCGGCAGGCGGTCACGGTCAAGCAGTAGCAAGCTCGCAGCGAGCACCAGAGGCGGAAAAAATGTGCGATGGGCGAGACTGTCAATGACAAGAACGCCTGTAACGAAAAGCGCGATATCGCTCAGATAGCGCAGCTTGGGAAGGCGCGCGATCTTCCCGAATGGGGCGACCGCAAGGCGCGACAGGGCGAGAAAGGCTTCACCCACCGGCACACCGAGAGCGATAAGCGCAAACGCCAAGATCGGCATTTCTAACCATGCCGCTGCGACGCCGCCAGCGGTGAGCAATCCGAAGAGCGTGCCGCTAATAAATCGACTTCCACGGCGCTGCACGAGCCAGACGCCAGCTTTGGCGATCAGTTCCCGGGCCAGCCAGCGAGATGGCATTGTCGGTACCGCCGCCGGCAAATGCGTGCGGAACCAAGTCCCCTCTCGTAGTCGCGCCATTTCTCCATCGGCAATGACCGACCAGCGCCCGTCATTGAGCAGATCGTCCGCCAGGCGCGCCTCAGGCAGACGCTGCTGCAAGGCGATGCGCAAGAGCGCCGCGTGCGGGGCCGCATCCTCTGGCAACGCCGTCAGGCGGCCAAGCGCATTGCCTGGGATGGTAAGAACTCCCGCCCAGGCGCGATCAAGATCAATGCGCTCGAAACCTCCGGCGACGCCCGGTCCGGCGGATAGGATAAGAACGCGCTGCCCTTCCGCCTGGATCAGTTCGAGCCCTTGCCGCGCCTCCGGAAGTAAGTCCGGCTGCAGCACCAGAAGAGTGTCTCCGCTGCCGATCGATCCGGCAAGCGCATGCGCGCTCGTAATCGACTGATATCGCAGACCATATCGTTCCGCCGCGTGGCGCAGGGCGATCGCAGTCGGGGAGCCGCCGCCGCCAAATGCGATAATCGCCTCGCAGCCAGCCTCACGCGCGAAGAGCAGCTGGCGTTCCGCGATAGTTTTACCTGCGATTTCAGGCACGCTGCCGTCTTCCAGCACATCCAAGATAATGAGCGCGGCCCGCAATGCGTCCTCCAGGCGAAACGTCTATGCCGCGACGGTAGAGCCGCGCCATCACCCTGCCAAGCGTGACGTTCAGCCTGTCGGAATGAAGCGATCACGCAAGTTTACGAGCTTGTGGAGAACAGCCGGGTCTCCGGGCGCGCCTTCGATCGCTTCTTCGGCGAGCTTCACAAGCTCTCCGATATGGAAGCTGGCTCCGAGCCCCTTCAGCCGCTCTGCCGCGACCTGCCAGTTCGCATCGCACCGGGCGCGGCTCAACAAATCGATTTGGTTGAGCAGACTATCGGTAAATGCGGCGCGCAAATCCGCCAGTATCGCCGGATCGTCTCCGGCGGCGGCGGACAGTGCCATCTCGAAATCACCCCTCGCATAAGCCATGGCGGTCTTCGTGGCGGACAACGCGTTAAGACGGGGTTTCATGGCGATGGGCCTGTGATAATGTCCTGCCATGACACGCCGTCGCAATTTCGTGCCCTCGCAGGACGAGGCCAACGAGCCCATCGAACCCACTTTCGGCCGCGATGACGAGCACGCGGAAGAGGGTCTGGAGGAGGAAACCCTCGTCGAGACCTTTGACGAGGACGAGGTCTTTTTTGAGGAGGAGGAGCCTGTCCGACGTAGGGCGGCGTGGTTTGTGCCGACCTTGGCGGTGCTCGCGATTTCCGCGTGGTCCGCATTTTTCCTCTGGGTGCATCACGGTGACATGCTGTCCGGCGCGTCTGCGCAGCAATGGAGCCAATGGATCGCGACATGGTCGATGCCCGCTCTGCTCGTCATTGGTCTTTGGCTTTTGGCGATGCGCACCAGTCGGCGCGAAGCATCGCGGTTCAATGACGTTGCCAGGATGCTCTCGATGGAATCGGCACAGCTCGAAACGCGCCTCAAGGTCGTAAACCGCGAACTGAGCCTTGCGCGCGATTTCATCGCTTCGCAATCGCGCGATCTGGAGTCGCTCGGCCGTGTGGCGGCGGAGCGACTTTCGACCAATGCCGATCGGCTGCACGAGCTTATCCGGGACAATGGCGAGCGGGTAGAGACGCTCGGCACGGTGAGCGACAATGCCGTTTCGAATATGGAGCATCTGCGCGACCAGCTGCCTGTTCTTTCGAGCGCGGCACGGGATATGAGCAATCAGATCGGCAATGCCGGGAATGTCGCTCACAGTCAGATCGAGGCCATGGTCGATGGTTTCGACAAGCTCAATCAGTTCGGCGAAGCGGGCGAACGACATGTCGAGCGCATCGGCCAGAAGGTCACCGCCACGCTCTCTGCCTTCGATGCACAGGTCAGCGCACTCGGCGAGAGCACGCAGGCGCGCTTTGGCAAATTGCTCGAAGTCAGCGAGCGGTTCCGGACCGAGCTGGTCGACTCGGAAGAGACGGCGCTTGCCGCAATACAGGAGCGTGCCGATCAGCTCGCCGACGCGTTGGCTGCGCGCGACGCCGCCCAGCGCGAAAGCGAAGATACGGCTCTGACCGCGATGCGCGAACGGCTCGCAGTTTTGACAAGCGAAGGCGAGCAATTGCTGGCCGATATGGGAGCGGGTCGAGAGGAAGCGGTTGCCGCTTGGGAAACAGCGGTTGCCGCCCTCCAAAGCCGAATGACCGACGCGATCGCAGAAATCGCGCGAGTGGACGAAAGCTCGCTCCACAGCGCTCGCACACGCCTTGCCGCTCTGTCGCAAGAAGCGGCGCAGGTCGATGATCGAATCGCCGGCAGTCTTGCCGCCTTCGATGCCGATATGGCACGCCGGCGTGAAGACGCGATTGCTGCACAGGATGAGGAGGTCGCCGCATTCGAACAGCGGCTTGCCGGGCTCGACGGACGCTTGATCGAGCGCCGCGAGAATTACGAATCCCTCGTCGCACAGCTGACCGAGCGTAGTGAAGGGCTTGCCCATCGTGTGTCCGCAATCGACGCAGACATTCAGCGCCTTGCTGCGCAGGGCACCACGACCCGCGAAGAGCTGGACGACACGGCGGCTGTGTTTAGCGAGCGACTGGAAAGAAGCCGAGCTTTGCTGGACGACAGTAGTTCGGCGATCGCCGGGCTTACGGACGATAGTGTGCGGCTTCTCGAAATTATCCGGTCAAGCGCGGATCACTCGCAGGGCGCCCTGTCGGACGCCGTCGGCCAGGCCGAAACACGCTTGCAGAGTTTCGGCGAGGAGTCGCGCAGGCTGCACGATCTGATCGAAACCGCCAGCTCCCATGGGCAGACACTCGCCGAGCATCTTACTGTCGCCCAGGAGCGTGGGGCGGCATCGATCGGCGTCCTGCAGTCGATGGAAGAGCACTTGCTGACTGTAGCTACCGAAAGCGATCGCTTGGCCGAACGCACCGGGCGGGAATTGCGTGAAGCGCTGGATGCGCTGAGCGGCGCCAATTCCGAGGCTCTGCAATCGTTGCGGGAGGATCAGCGCGAAGTGCTCGACGAGATTGCCGGGCGCATCGCGGAGCAAAGCCGCGAGCGGGTCGCCGATGCTATCCGTGTCAATGCAGCCGAAGCTATCGCCGAACTGGAAGAGGCTGTTGCGCAAACCGTGGAGCGTGGTCGCGAGACGACGACGGCATTGCGGGAAGAACTTGCCTCGGTGAATGATCTTGCCGGCAGCCTGGAGCAGCGCGTCGCCTATGCGCGGGAGCGAGCGGAAGAGCAGGTCGACAGCGATTTCACCAAGCGCATGGCATTGATTACCGAAGCGCTCAATTCATCTTCGATCGATATCGCCAAGGCGTTCGACACCGAGGTTTCCGATACGCAATGGGCAAATTACCTGCGCGGAGATCGCGGCATTTTCACGCGCCGTGCAGTCAGGCTGCTCAACCGGCAGGAGGCGCGCAGCGTCATCGAGGTCTACGGCGAGGACTTCGAATTTCGCGAGACGGTCAATCGCTACATCCACGATTTCGAGGCAATGCTTCGGGAAGTGCTCGCGACGCGCGACGGGAACGCCATCGCGGTAACGCTGCTTTCGAGTGACATGGGCAAGCTTTACGTGGCACTCGCGCAAGCCATCGACAGGCTTCGCAGTTAGCTGGTCGGCGTTTCGTAACCAGCCGGGGTGCCGAAGATATTGATATCGTCGACCGTGATCCAGCCCTGCACGTAATTCGCTATATACACGGCACATAGCACCGCCGCGACGAACGTGGCGCGGATAGCCACTCTTCCCGGCTTGAAATTGGCTGGTGCGCTATCGGCCTGACCCGGCACTTTTTTCGCGCCGACTTCGTCCGCGGTCTGAATGCCGAATGGCAGCAGCAGGAATGCGCTCATGACCCAGAACAGCGCATAGATTGCGATGACGGACGTGATCTCCATCGGCGTCTATGATGCTCCGCAGGTAATAACGCGCGTTTGCGGCTTTTTGCCCGACCAGCGGTGCGCAGCTCGACGAGCGGCCAGCCTGGCCGCCTCGTGGATCGCCTCAGGATCGTCCCGCCTGCCTTTCCGCAGCCGGACGAGCGCCTTCACGACATCGGCCTTCGCCTCTTCCACGAAGTCCGAATAGTCCTCGTCGAGCGGCAGGCCGATACCATCGATCTGCACGCCGCCTTCTCTATCGAGGATAACGATCAGCATGCCATCGCGCGACAACCGCCGCCGCATGGTGACCGCATCGCCATTCGCCGGAACGATGATATCCCCGTCGAGCACGAGGCGGCCCGTATGGATCTCGGCGAGCTTTTCCGGCGCGCCAGGCGCGAGGCGGATGATGTCGCCATTCTTCTGCACGACATTGTGCGCAATGCCATTCGCACTGCCGAGGCGAGCCTGTTCCTGCATGTGTCGCATCTCTCCATGCACTGGGACGAGTATCTCAGGCCGCAGCCAGCCATAGAGCGCCTCGAGCTCCGGCCGCCCGGGATGTCCAGAGACATGGATTTCGCTTTGACGATCGGTCACCATGACGACGCCCCGCTCGGACAACATGTTTTGCACACGCCCAATGGAGAGCTCGTTGCCCGGAATCTGGCGGCTGGAGAAAAGGACGACGTCGCCCTCATCAAGAGAGAGTGGGTGGTTGCCCTCGGCGATCCGACTGAGCGCCGCCCGAGGTTCACCCTGCCCTCCAGTAGCAAGGATCATCACATTGCCGCGCGGCAATTGCATCGCCGCATCCCAGTTCACCGTCGGCGGAAAGTCGGCGAGGTAGCCATTGGCCTTCGCAACTTCGATGATGCGGTCCAGTGAACGCCCGGCGACGCACAATTCGCGGCCTGTCTCGCGTGCAACATCGCCCAGCGTCTGCAATCGGGCGACGTTCGACGCAAAGGTGGTAACGAGCACGCGCTTGCCCGCGTGTTTCTGCACCTCTTCCAGCAGCCCGCGATGGACTGCACCCTCGCTACCCGAAGGTACCGGGTTGAAGACGTTCGTGGAGTCGCAAACAAGCGCCAGAACGCCCTCATCGCCGATCTCCGCCAGCTCCTCCTCGGTAGCAGGCTCGCCGATGATCGGCTCGTCATCCAGCTTCCAGTCCCCGGTGTGGAAAATCCGGCCGTGCGGCGTGTCGATGAGCAGCGCATTACCCTCGGCAATCGAGTGCGCGAGGGGGATATAGGTGACGTTGAAAGCGCCGATGTCGAAGCTGCCGTGATCCTCGTCGATCACATTCAATTCAATCCGGTCCGTCAAGCCTGCCTCATCCAACTTCCGCCGGATAAGGTCTGCGGTGAAGGGCGTGGCGTAGAGCGGTACATCCAGTTCTGCCGCGAAATAGGGGATCGCGCCGATATGATCCTCATGCGCGTGCGTCAGGACGATCGCCAGCAGATCGTCAGCGCGCTCCTCGATAAACTCGGGGTCGGCGAACATCAGTTCCGTTCCCGGATACTCATTGGCGCCGAAACTCATGCCGAGATCGACCATGAGCCATTTGCCCTGACAGCCATAGAGATTGACGTTCATGCCGATCTCCCCGCTGCCGCCAAGCGCGAGGAAAAGCAGTTCGTCCTGCGGGGTGTAATCCTTTTTCATGACGCTCCTGCGCGGTCTGCCAGCAATTGCAGGCCGCGGATGGTGAGATCGGCATCGACGATATCGAAGATGTCGGTTTTCTCGTCGAACAATATGGCCAGACCGCCGGTCGCGACGACTTTCACCGGACGGCCGATCTGCGATTTCATGCGGCCAATCAGCCCTTCCATCATGGCGACATAGCCCCAGAAGACGCCGATCAGCATCTGGTCTTCGGTATTACGCCCGATGACGCTTTCGGTTTCTGGCGCGGCGATTGCAATTCTCGGTAGCTTTGCGGTTTTGCCGACCAGGGCATCCAGCGAAAGATTGATGCCGGGCGCGATAATGCCGCCCTTATATGCGCCATTGTAATCAACCGCTTCGAATTTCGTCGCCGTTCCAAAATCCACGACGATCAGGTCTCCACCCCAAAACCGGTGCGCCGCAATGCAATTGAGCGCTCGGTCCGCGCCGAGCGTATTGGGTTGCTCTACATCGATCTCGAAGTCCCAGGCGGCGTCGCCCTGCCCGGCAATCAGCGGTTCGATGCCGAAATACTTGGTCGCAAGGACGGTGAGATTGTGATCCGCGCGCGGCACGACGCTAGCGAATATGATGCGACTAACGGCGCTTCTCTCGATCCCCTCGATGGCAAGCAGTTGGAGCAGCCATGTCGCATACTCATCCCCAGTTCGGCGACCATCCGTGGCAATACGCCAGCGCGCGCGGATGTCCGCTCCATCGAAAAGAGCGAAAACGACATTGGTATTGCCCACATCGATTGCCAGCAGCATTGATCAGTCCTCCTCGCTCTCACGCCAGCCAAGCATCACGTCGCCAGCGTGTAGCACACGTTCGGCGGACCCTTGCGGTGCAATCCGCAATGCGCCGGTATGGTCGATGCCACGATAATTGCCTGATAGTCTTTCGCCAGTCGGGTCGGTGACGCGCAGCTGGTCATCGTAACGATGGCTCCGCACCGCCCACTCCAGCAGCGTGTGCGATAATGGCTGCTGGCGCCATGCCGCCAGACGTGCGGCAAAGCGGTCTTCGAGAAGGTCGAGAACCGATTCCGGTCCGTTCGCAAATTTTCCGTTTTCGTACCCGATATGCGTTGTCTTGCGCCCGAGAATCTCAGGCGAGTACGACACGTTGATACCGATCCCGACGCACACGTGATTGCCTTGCCGCTCAAGCAGGACCCCGGCAATTTTCGCCTCCCGGACAAGTACGTCGTTGGGCCATTTCAACATTACAGATGTGCGCGGGAGCAGACTTCGTTCGACCGTATCGAACACGGCAAGCCCCGCGACGAAGGCCAGTGTCGATGCCACCGCGTCGCTTGGCTTGAGATGCACCGGCGTGCTGCAGTGAAGATTGCCCTGGATGCTTTCCCATTCGCGCGCCAGACGACCACGCCCTGCCGTCTGCCGCTCCGCCATCAGCCAGAAGCCTTCGGGCGGCGGGAAATCTCCTGCCAGTCGCGCAAGCAGGTCAGCGTTGGTGCTACCCGTCTCGGATACGACTTCGCGCAAACGCGCAGCCTAGACGGGCAGCATCATCGATGCCGCCGCGCGATCAGCGATGTCGTTTAGCCACGGCGTGAGCAGGTAACCTAGCGGTGACACCAGCACGCCGCAAACCAATAGCAGCGCCCAATGAGCTTTATCGCCCTCACCCTTCACGGTGTCGGCAGGCGCATCGAAGTACATGATCTTGACGATCTTGATGTAGTAGAACGCACCGATGACACTCGCAGCGATTCCAATGGCGGCGAGCGCCAGAAGGTCGGCCTGCACGGCAGCCTGAAATACAACGAACTTGCCGTAGAAGCCCCAGAGCGGTGGAATTCCGGCAAGGCTGAACATTAGAAACGCCAAAACCAACGCAAGAGCCGGGCGCGTGGTCGAAAGGCCAGCCAGGTCGGAAATGCTTTCGAGCTGCCGCCCTTCGGCATCCCGCATCAGCAGGACAGCAACAAAGCTGCCCACCGTCATCACCGTGTAGATCGCCAGATAGACCAGAAGCGCACTCGCGCCGGTCGGGGTCGCAGCGGCAAGGCCGATGAGTATGAAGCCGACATTGTTGATCGAGGAATAGGCGAGCAGGCGCTTTACGTTCTCCTGCCCGATCGCTCCCAACGCGCCAATTACGATGGAGAGCAGCGCGGCAGCAATCACCACCTGTCGCCATGCATCGACCTGCGTGCCGAAGGCTTCCATGCTCACCCGCGCCAGCAGCGCTACGGCCGCAACTTTGGGAGCACTTGCGAAGAACATGGTCACCGGCGTCGGCGCGCCTTGATAAACGTCCGGCGTCCACATGTGGAACGGCGCGGCGCTGATCTTGAAGGCGAGACCCGCCAGCACGAAGATCAAACCGAACAACATGCCGGTGTTCATGCCGCCCGCAACCGCGGTGGCTATCCCGGCGAAATCGGTCGTGCCGGTGAAGCCGTATGTCAGGCTCATGCCGAAGAGCAGGATACCCGATGCGAGCGCACCCAGGACGAAATATTTCAAACCGGCCTCGGCCGAGCGGTCGTCATCGCGCAACATCGCTGCCAGCACGTAAGCCGCCAGCGAATTGAGTTCGAGGCCCATATACAGCGTCAGCATGTCGCTGGCCGACACCATCACGCTCATGCCCAATGTCGCGAACAGGACGAGGACCGGAAATTCCGTCTTCAGCTTGCCTATGCGTTCAAAAAAGCCCGGGGCGACCATCAGCGTTGCGATAGCGCCGCCATAGATCATTAACTTCGCGAGGCTGGCGAAGGCATCGGCGCGGAACAGGCCGTTGAAGGCCAACGTGTCCGCGCCGCCTTCGCCGCGCCAGACGATGGGTGCCGCCATCACAAAGGCTGCACCAAGCGCAGTCGCGGTTGCGATGCTGGTGACACGCGCCCACTTGTCCCCGCCATATGCCGCCAAGAGGACGAGGGCGAGACCTACCGCCGTCAGCAGCAATTCGGGCGCGGTCAGGATGAAGTCGGTCGAGATATCCATCACTCGGCGTCCTTCGCCTGCGCCAGCGCAAGCTGCGCATCACTATCGGGAGCCGCTTCGGCGAGGCGCTGATCGAGCAGCGCGATGTCGGCACGCATGGGGGCGAGGAAGCTTTCGGGATAGACACCCATCCAAAGCACCGCAGCGGCGATCGGCCCAAGAAGCAGATATTCGCGCGCCGTCAGATCCGGCATCGCCGCCGCGTCTTCGTTGACCTGCGTTCCAAAGGCCACGCGGCGGTAGAGATAAAGCATGTAGGCAGCGCCCAGAATGATACCGGTGGTGCAGACAAAGGCGACCCAGCTATTGATCTGATAGATGCCAGCCAGTGCGAGGAATTCGCCGATGAAATTGCTCGTCCCCGGAAGGCCGATGCTGGCCATGGTGAACAGCAGGAACAGCGTGGCGTAAGCGGGCATGTTGATGCTCAGCCCGCCGTAGCGCGCGATTTCACGCGTATGCAGCCGATCGTAAATCACGCCGACGCAAAGGAACAGCGCGCCCGAGACCAACCCGTGCCCGAGCATGATCATCATCGCGCCTTCCAGCCCCTGCACATTGAAGGCGAACAGGCCGACGGTAACGATGGCCATGTGCGCAACCGAGGAATAGGCGATCAGCTTCTTCATGTCGTGCTGGACGAGGGCGATCAGGCTGGTGACGACCACCGCGACCATGGAGAGGCCCCAGACCAGCCAGACGAATTGCGCGCTCGCGTCGGGGAACATCGGCAGGCTGAAACGGATGAACCCGTACCCACCCAGCTTCAGCAGCACACCGGCGAGGATGACGGACCCGGCCGTCGGTGCCTGGACGTGCGCATCGGGCAACCATGTATGGACCGGCCACATCGGCATTTTCACCGCGAAGCTGGCGAAGAATGCGAGCCACAGCCAGGTCTGCGCCCCGGCCGCGAAGTCGAATTCCATCAGGTACGGGATGTACGTGGTCTGCGCCGCATTCGCCATCCACAGCATGGCGATCAGCATCAGCACGGAGCCAAGCAGCGTGTAGAGAAAGAACTTGTAACTCGCATAGATGCGATTGTCGCCGCCCCATACGCCGATGATCAGATACATCGGGATGAGTCCGGCTTCGAAGAAGATGTAGAACAGGAACAGGTCCTGAGCAGCGAAAACGCCGATCATCAGCACTTCCATGAGCAGGAAGGCGGCCATGTATTCACCGACGCGCTTGTTGATCGCACTCCAGCTCGCACCGATGCAGATCGGCATGAGGAACACGCTGAGCATGATCAGCATGAGCGCAATGCCATCGATCCCAAGAGCATAGGCAAAGCCAGCGAAGATGTCGTGGTATTCCTGGAACTGCCACTGCGCGCCACCGATGTCGTAAGTCAGCCAAAGCACCACGCCGAGCGCGAGATTGACCAGCGTGGCGACCAGCGCGACCATACGGGCCGGCGCGGCATCGAGGAACAGGCATACGATGGCTGCGACGAAAGGCACCGCCAGCATGACGGACAGGATCGGGAAGCCATCCATCAGAACAGGACCCATGTGACGGCGGCGACAAGACCGATAAGCATGATCAGGGCGTAACTTGTAAGGTAGCCGGACTGGAAACGCTTCGCGAGGCCGCTACCCTGCAGCACGACCCATGCCGCGCCATTCGGCCCGAAGCGGTCGATCGTGCCCTCGTCGCCGCGTTTCCAGAAAAAGCGGCCGAGCCAGAAGGCGGGCTTCACGAAGATCGCGTTGTAGAGCTCGTCGAAGAGCCATTTGCGATGCACGAATGTGTAGATCGGGCCGAGCTGCTTGACGGTCTCGCCTGGCACACTCGTGTTGCGGATGTAGGCATACCAGGCACCGATGAAGCCGATCACCATCACGATGAGTGCGGCGTATTTCACCAGATAGGGCACCTCGGTCATCGCCTGCATCAATGCCGGATCGAACGCGAGGGAATCGTTCCAGAACGCTGCTTCCTTGAGGAAGGCGTCATGGAAGATCTGCCCGGCGAAGATCGCGCCGATGCTGAGTACGCCGAGCGGCACGAGCATCGTCCACGGGCTTTCATGTGGGTGGTAGCCGCCCGTGCCTTCGGCATGGCTCGCGGCGGGGACCGCATGGTCGTGCAACTCGCCTGCGTCTTCCTGGCGTGGCGGATTGTGCTCGTCCGGCTCGTCATGGCCGTGATGCACGGCGTGCTGGATATGCTCGCTCTCGGCCCAGCGCGGCTTGCCCCAGAACGTGAGGAACATCAGGCGCCAGCTGTAGAAGCTCGTTAGAAGAGCCGCCACCGTCCCGAGCCAGAAGGCCGAATCCGCGAAGGGCGTGCCTGCAGCATAAGCGACCTCAAGGATCGCATCCTTCGACCAGAACCCCGCAAAACCGGCCTGCAGGTGATAGATGCCGACCCCGGTAATGGCCAGCGTACCGATCAGCATCGCCCAGAAAGTGACCGGAATCTCTTTCCGCAGCCCGCCATAATAGCGCATGTCCTGCTCATGATGCATGGCGTGGATGACACTGCCGGCACCGAGGAACAGCAGCGCCTTAAAGAAGGCGTGTGTGAATAGGTGGAACATCGCCGCGCCATACGCCCCGACGCCAGCAGCGAAGAACATGTAGCCGAGCTGCGAGCAGGTCGAATAGGCGATAACGCGCTTGATGTCCCACTGCGTCGTCCCAATGGTCGCGGCAAAGAAGCAAGTAGCAGCTCCGATCACGGTCACGAAGGTCAGCGCAGCCGGTGCGGCCTCGAACATGGGTGACAGGCGGCAGATCATGAAAACGCCCGCGGTCACCATCGTGGCAGCGTGGATCAGCGCGGATACGGGCGTCGGCCCTTCCATCGCGTCGGGCAGCCAGGTGTGCAGGCCAAGCTGCGCGGACTTGCCCATCGCGCCGACGAACAGCAACAGGCACAGCACCGTCATCGTATCGGCGCGCATGCCGAGGAAGCCGATCGTGCTCGCCCCTTCCATCGCTGGCGCCATTTCCAGTATTTCAGGAATGCTCGTCGTGTTGAACACCAGAAAAGTGCCGAAAATGCCGAGCATGAAGCCAAGGTCGCCCACGCGGTTCACCACGAAAGCCTTGATCGCGGCGGCGTTGGCGCTCGGCTTGCGGAACCAGAAGCCGATCAGGAGGTAGCTGGCAAGGCCGACGCCTTCCCACCCGAAGAACATCTGGACGAGGTTGTCCGCCGTCACCAGCATCAGCATGGCGAAGGTGAAAAGCGAGAGGTAGGCGAAGAAGCGG
This sequence comes from Aurantiacibacter aquimixticola, assembly GCF_003605475.1. Classification (NCBI taxonomy): domain Bacteria; kingdom Pseudomonadati; phylum Pseudomonadota; class Alphaproteobacteria; order Sphingomonadales; family Erythrobacteraceae; genus Aurantiacibacter; species Aurantiacibacter aquimixticola. The sequence goes on from NZ_RAHX01000001.1 coordinate 701,135, forward strand.
CTCTGATCCGGGTCCTCGTCCATATAGCCCCAGCTATAGAGGTGGACGAGCGCGGAGACGGTGTTGATCACCACCAGCATAACGGCAGTAAGCGTATCGACCCGCAGCGCCCAGTCGAAGGTCATGTCGCCCGACTGCACCCATTTGAGGACGGGGACGACAGTGGCTTCGGCATCTCCACCGAGGAAGCTCAGGAAGATCTGCCAGCTCAGGGCCGCAGCCAAGAAGAGCGTGCCCGTGGTCAGCACCTTGGCGGCGAAATGCCCGATGACACGCCCGCCCAGCCCGGCGACAATGGCCGCCAGCAAGGGTGCGAAAACGATGATGAGGATGGAGGTTTCCAAGGGTCAGCCCTTCATCCGGTTGACATCGTCCACCGCGATCGTGCCGCGCGAACGGAAATAGATGACGAGAATGGCAAGCCCGATGGCCGCCTCGCCCGCCGCGACGGTCAGGACGAACATCGCGAAAACCTGTCCGGTAAGATCGCCAAGAAAGGCGCTGAACGCCACCAGATTGATATTCACAGCCAGCAGGATGAGCTCGATCGCCATCAGCACAACGATGATGTTCTTGCGGTTGAGAAAGATGCCCAGCACGCCCAGCACGAACAGGATGGAGCTGACGATAACATAATGCTCGATGCCGATCATATCTCGACCCCCTGGCCCACGGTCGGCTGCTTCATCACGGTCGCATCTTCGGGACGACGATTGACCTGCTTGCCGATATTCTGCTGCCCCCGCTCGGAGCGCTTGCCGCGGTGGGTCAGCACGATCGCACCGATCATGGCGACGAGCAGTATAAGGCCGGCGATCTCGAACAGCAGCACGTAGGGGCCGTAGATCAGCGCGCCGAGGCTCTCGGTGTTGCTCGCCCCGGCCATCGGCGCGGCATCGCCGAGCGGCGTGCCGAGCGTGAGCGAACCGGCGCGGTAGGCGCCGATGCCCAAGACCAGCTCCGCCAGCAAGACGGCCGCAATGGCTACCCCGAGCGGCGCGTTCTTCATGAAACCGGCGCGCAATTCGGCGAAATCGATGTTGAGCATCATCACGACGAACAGGAACAGCACCGCAACAGCGCCGACATAGACGACGATCAGCAGCATCGCGAGGAACTCCGCCCCGACAAGCACCATCAGCCCCGCCGCGTTGAAGAAGGCGAGGATGAGCCATAGTACGGAATGCACCGGGTTGCGCGCAAAGATCGTCATCGCCCCGCTGGCGATAACGAATGCAGCAAACATGTAGAATGCAAAGACGGTCAAAGCTGGCCCCTCAGTCCGGCCGTGTGGAGTCGTGCGGCGCGGTTAGCGGTAGGGCGCGTCGGCTTCAAGGTTCGCGGCGATGGCGCGTTCCCACTTGTCCCCGTTCGCCAGCAATTTCGCCTTGTCGTAGAGCAGTTCCTCGCGCGTTTCGGTCGCGTATTCGAAGTTCGGCCCCTCGACCACGGCATCGACCGGGCACGCTTCCTGGCAGAAGCCGCAATAGATGCACTTGGTCATGTCGATGTCGTAGCGCGTCGTGCGGCGGCTGCCGTCGGAACGCGGCTCGCTCTCGATGGTGATGGCCTGCGCCGGGCAAACCGCCTCGCACAGCTTGCACGCGATGCAGCGCTCCTCGCCATTGGGATAGCGCCGCAGCGCATGCTCACCGCGAAAGCGAGGGCTGAGCGGGTTCTTCTCGTGCGGGTAGTTGATCGTCACCTTCGGCTTGAAGAAATATTTCAGCGTGAGGGCATGCGCCTTCACGAATTCCCAGAGGGTGAACGATTTGATGAGTTGGGCGGCGGTCATTTTGGATTCCCTGCCGGACCATTTTCGGATCCGTTGATGCGGCATGTGCCGCTGGAAGTTTCTGTAAAGACATTCGAACCGTCAGACATCGTTTCGGCCCAGCCAATCCGAATATCATAAGCAAGAATGTCTTGTGACAATCGTGCGATCATAAAGCGCGTTTCGGATTCCTGCGATATGCCAATGAGCCATTCCGGCTCCGACGTCGTCTCTCCTGCGAAAAGCAAGGGTGGCTCTGGTGCGATGCCGCTTTGAAGACTGGTCGCAAGTTCATCTGGTATAGGAGCATTGAATGTCGGTACCACCCCTTCCGGCGCAGGCGTGCCGTCAGGCATGGAGGCCAAAGCGCAAAAAAGTATTGCAGCGGTAGCGACCAGCATCACCCATACCTCGTGAACATCAGCCAGCCCGAGATCACGACCACGAACAGCAGGCTCATCGGCAGGAAGACTTTCCAGCCAAGCCGCATGAGCTGATCGTAGCGGTAGCGCGGCACGGTCGCCATCACCCAGCTGAACATGAAGAAGAAGAAGAACGTCTTCAGAAGGAACCAGACGATGCCCGGTACCCAATACAGGAATTCGACCTCGATGGGCGGCAGCCACCCACCAAAGAACAGCAGCGTGTTGAGCGCGCACATAAGCAGGATGTTCGCATATTCGCCGAGCCAGAACAGCGCGAAGCTCATCGAACTGTATTCGGTCTGATACCCGGCAACGAGCTCGCTTTCCGCTTCCGTCAGGTCAAACGGCACGCGCTGCGTTTCCGCCAGCGAGCTGATGAAGAACAGCACCCACATCGGAAATAGCAGCAGGTTGAACCAGTATCCGTTGACGAAGCCCAGCCCGTGTCCGCGCTGCCCCTCGACGATCTCGACCAAGTTGAACGTGTCTGCATAGAGCACTACGCAGACCAGAATGAAGCCGATCGAGACTTCGTAGGAAATCATCTGAGCAGCGGCGCGCATTGCACTGAAAAACGGGTATTTCGAGTTGCTCGCCCACCCCGCCATGGTGATGCCGTAAACCGACAGGCTGCTGATCGCGAGAATGTACAGCAGGCCAACATTGATATCCGCCAGCACGACGCCCGCATCGAAAGGAATCACCGCCCAGGCGAGTAACGCCACGGTGAAGGTCATGATCGGCGCGAGGAGGAAGATGACCTTGTTGGAGGCGCTCGGAATGATGGTTTCCTGCAGGAACACCTTCAGCCCGTCGGCGAAGCTCTGCAGCAGACCGAAGGGCCCGACCACATTCGGCCCGCGCCGCAGATTGATCGCGGCCCACACCTTGCGGTCCACGTAAATCACCATCGCCACCGACAGCATCAGTGGCAGCGCGATCAGCAGGATGCCGGAAACGGACGCCGTGAACAGCGCCCAGCCATAGCTCATGCCGAGGTCCATGAAGAATTCGGTCATCAGTCGCCTCCCCCGCAATCACCCTCGCCATAGCTTCCACCGACGGCGCTTGACGAGCCGGCATCGGGCCCTCGACCTATGCGGTCCATGAATGACGGTGCGAAGGTCGCCAAGGCCAGCAGGACAATAAGCAGAGCGGCCGCACTTCCGAAAAGAACTAGCGCACTCACTCCGCCGCCTCCTTCAGCTCTTCGCCATGGATCAGTTCATCCGAGCATCGCTGCATCACCACGCTTGCGCGGGCGATGGGGTTGGTGAGGTAGAAATCCCGGATCGGGTATGCCGAGATCACTCCGCCTTTCCCGCTCGCCGCAACGCTGGTGGGCAGCGTGCCGTAATCGGCGATCACACCATCCTCGCCAAGCGCTGGCACTTCGCTGACCATCGCGGTGCGCAATTCGCTGAAGCTGTCGAAGCCAACCGAAACGCCGAGCGCATCGGCCAGCGCGCGCAGGATCGTCCAATCCTCTCGCGCGTCACCGGGGGCAAAGATCGCCTTGTCGGCCATCTGCACGCGGCCTTCGGTGTTGACGTAGGTGCCGGGTTTTTCGGTGTAGGCGCTGGCGGGCAGGATCACGTCCGCCGCATGCGCACCCTTGTCGCCGTGATGGCCAATATAGACCTTGAGCGATCCGTCGAACTGGCTCCAGTCGACCTCATCCGCGCCTAGCGCCAGCACGACCTTCGGCCGCGCTTTCGCCACTTCGGCGATACCGCCCTTCTGCGCGAAACCGAGCATCAGCGCGCCCATGCGCGCTGCGGAGAAATGAAGGACGTTGAAGCCGTTCCAGCCCTCGCGCACAAGATTGAATTCGCTCGCGAATTTCAGTGCCGCGCCATGCGCGCCCGCTGCGAGACCCGCGCCGCCGAGAATGATTGCTGGTCGCTCGGCCGACTTGAAAGCGTCGGAGACATGGCCAGGCAGATTGCCCAGTACGCTCGTATCATTGCCGAGGAATTCCGCGGGATAGGTGGTTTCCCACTCCGGCCCGACCACAAACACCTTCGCGCCGCGCTTCACGGCCTTGCGCAGGCGGACATTGATCAACGGTGCTTCCCAGCGGATGTGGCTGCCCACGATCAGCACCGCGTCGGCCTCCTCGATCCCGGCGAATGTGCTGTTGAAATTGACCGCGGCGAGCTTCGAGCAGTCGTAATCCATGCCCGTCTGGCGGCTCTCGATCAGATCGGACCCGCTCGCCTTCAGCAGCGCTTTGGCCCCGAACATCGTTTCGCAATCGACCATGTCGCCCGCGATCGCCGCGATGCTGGCGCCCGGCTTCTCCTTGGCTATGCGCTTGAACGCCTCGTCCCAGCTCGCTGCTTCCAGCTTGCCCTTGCGACGAATGAAGACCTTGTCGAGCCGGCGACGCGTCAGGCCATCGACCTGATAGCGGGTCTTGTCGGAGATCCATTCCTCATTCACATCGTCGTTGATGCGCGGGAGGACGCGGAGTACTTCGCGGCCACGACTGTCGATGCGAATATTCGCGCCGACCGCGTCGGACACGTCAATGCCCATCGTCTTTTTCAGCTCCCACGGACGGCTTTCATAGGCATAGGGCCCACTCGTGAGCGCGCCGACCGGGCACAGATCGATCACATTGGCGGACAGCTCGTGCTTGGCGGCCTGTTCCAGATAGGTCGTGATCTGCATGTCCTCGCCGCGATAGAGCGCGCCGATTTCGTCCACGCCCGCGATCTCTTCCGAAAAACGGACACAGCGCGTGCAGTGAATGCAGCGGGTCATGATCGTCTTGATCAGCGGGCCCATGAACTTCTCGGTCACCGCTCGCTTGTTCTCGTGATAGCGGCTCGCACCCCGGCCATACATCATGGCCTGGTCCTGCAGGTCGCACTCTCCGCCCTGATCGCAGATCGGGCAATCGAGAGGATGGTTGATGAGGAGAAACTCCATCACGCCTTCGCGCGCGGTCTTAACCATCTCGGTATCGGTGCGGATTTCCTGCCCCTCGGTCGCCGGAAGGGCGCAGGACGCCTGCGGCTTTGGCGGACCAGGCTTCACTTCGACCAGGCACATGCGGCAATTGCCGGCGATGCTCAACCGCTCGTGATAGCAGAAACGCGGGATCTCCTTGCCGGCAAGCTCGCAGGCCTGCAGCACGGTCGCGCCGTCGGGGACTTCGATTTCGGAGCCGTCTACGGTGACTTTAGGCATCGGTCTCACTTTCTACCGGCGCATTATCCTGCGCCGCGAGAATTCGGTAACCTGCGGTGGCGAGCATTGCGCGCATCGCAATAGGGCTCGCCTCGATCGCCGTGCCATCGCGCGTGCAGATGTCCTGCACCGGCGCGATCTGTGCGAGCGCGGTAACTTCTTCGTCCGAAGCAGGCTCTGTCGCAAACAGGTCAGCCACCAGATTGGGCGCGCCGCGCGCAATGCAATTGGCGACCTGATCGGTGTAGGAGTAGGTCTGCGCCTGCTCGCCGATAACGGCCATCGACAGGCGCAATACCAGCGGTTCTTCCGAAGCGCGCTCCATTGCCTGCTCGGCGAGACCGCCGGCGAAAGGCAGGCCGCCAAGCTCGATACGGCGATAGGCACGCGGCATGGCGCGGAAGCACCGCTCGCTGATCCGCCGCTCACCCATGTCCTGCATCAGCCTGCGATATTCGTCGGAGCGGTAATCCATCGTCAGCAGGCGGTTTACATCCTGCGGAAACTCGTCCGCCATGCACGCCGTCCACGCCTCGACGGCAAGCCGTTGCATCCGCTCGTTACGCTCTTCCTGCGCGTCTGCGGGAGCGCTTGTCATGAGGCTCGCCATGGAGACGATTACGAGGACAAATATGCGCATCATTCCGCCGCCTCCTGCAGGCCACCTTCGCGCTCGGCAATCCGGCGTTCGAGTTCGGGGCGGAAGTGTTTCAGCAGGCCCTGGATCGGCCATGCTGCGGCATCGCCGAGTGCGCAGATCGTGTGGCCCTCGACCTGCTTGGTGACCTGGTAGAGCATGTCGATTTCCTGCGGACTGCTTTCGCCGGTGCGCAGGCGCTCCATCACGCGCCACATCCAGCCCGTGCCTTCGCGGCAGGGCGTGCACTGGCCGCAGCTTTCGTGCTTGTAGAAATAGCTGATGCGGCTGATTGCGCGCACGATGTCGGTGGACTTGTCCATCACGATCACCGCCGCCGTGCCGAGGCCGGAGCCAAGTTCCTTCAGTCCGTCGAAATCCATCGGCGCGTCCATGATCTGCTCGGCGGGAACCAGCGGAACGGAAGAACCGCCCGGGATCACCGCCAGCAGATTGTCCCACCCCCCGGTGATGCCGCCCGCATGCTTCTCGATCAGGTCGCGGAAGGGGATGCTCATTTCCTCCTCCACCACGCAGGGCTTTTCGACATGGCCGCTGATCTGGAAAAGCTTGGTGCCCTTGTTCCCCTCGCGCCCGAAGGAGCTGAACCAGCTCGCACCGCGCCGCAGGATCGTCGGCACCACGGCAATGCTTTCGACATTGTTGACCGTGGTCGGACAGCCATAAAGGCCCGCGCCCGCCGGGAAAGGGGGCTTCAGGCGCGGCTGGCCCTTCTTGCCTTCCAGGCTTTCGATCATCGCGGTTTCTTCACCGCAGATATAGGCGCCCGCACCGCGGTGCATGAACACATCGAAATCGTAGCCGGAACCGCTGGCATTCTTGCCGATCAGCCCGGCGTCATACGCCTCGTCGATGGCGGACTGTAGCGTTTCCGCCTCGCGGATATATTCGCCGCGAATGTAAATATAGGCCGCCCTCGCCCGCATGGCGAAACCGGCGACGAGCGCACCCTCGATCAGCTTGTGCGGATCGTGACGAATGATCTCGCGGTCCTTGCAGGAACCAGGCTCGGATTCGTCGGCATTGATGACGAGGAAGCTCGGGCGACCGTCTTTGCTTTCCCTCGGCATGAAGGACCATTTCATGCCGGTCGGGAAGCCCGCACCGCCGCGCCCGCGTAGACCGGATGCCTTGATTTCTTCGATGATCGAGTCGTTGCCACGCGCGATCAACGCTTTGGTATCATCCCAATCGCCACGCTTCTGCGCCGCCTTCAGGTCCCAGTCCTGGAAGCCGTAGAGATTGGTAAAAATGCGATCCTTGTCAGCGAGCATTGTCGTCGCGTCCCTTTCTAAATGCGACCGGCGCGCAGGACAGGGTAATCAGACCTTGGATCGCGAAAATCCCCCACATCTCACCGTGCGCAGCCTGCGCGAGCGCGTATCCCAGAATACCGCCACCAAGCACGAGGCTTACGTAGCCAACTTTTCGATAAGCACTCGGAGTAAATTCGCTCCACATGTGGGCTTTTGCTCTGGACTGCTCTATCATGCGACCATACCCCCGAACACCCAGATTGCCGCGCCCGCCAGAAGCGCGATCAGAACAACGGTCTTCACCATGCCCTTCAGCACCTTCCAGGCGATGATGACGAGCACCAGCGCGATGATGATGGGCAGCCACTGCTCCATCACCATTCGCCCCGATAATCGTGATTGGCGTCGACCATTTCCTTCAGCGTCGTCGGTCCGCCAGCGGGTTCGCTGGTGTGGCGGCCCGGCTCCTGAGTGCCAGCCTTCGGATTTTCACCGGCGGCCAACGCATCGAGAATGGCGTCCAGACGCTCGGACGTCAGGTCTTCGTAATTGTCATCATTGATCTGGACCATCGGCGCGGTAGCGCAATTGCCCATGCATTCGACCTCGGTCAGCGTCCAAAGGCCATCGCCGGAGACCTTGCCCGTCGCCATGCCGCGCTTGCGGCAGGTTTCGAACAGATCATCCGATCCGCGCAGCATGCACGGCGTGGTGCCGCAGACCTGCACGTGGAATTTCCCGACCGGCACGAGGTTGTACATCATGTAGAAGGTCGCGACTTCGAGCACGCGGATCACCGGCATGTCGAGATATTCGGCGACATATTCGATCACCGGCAGCGGCAGCCAGCCTTGCGTGTCCGTCTCCTCGCCGACCTGACGCTGGGCAAGGTCGAGCAGCGGCATCACCGCGCTCTTCTGGCGACCCTCGGGATACTTCGCGATATGCCAGTCGGCCTTCTCGCGGTTCGCATCCGTGAAAGTCCAGCCACCCCACCGCTTGCGCAGTTCGGGTGTATCAGGGGCGATATGTCTACCGGCCATTTATCGTGTCCTTGCCAGCATTGTAATCTGTCTTGAGGCGTTCGAAGCGCGGGCGCAAATAGCTCCACCACGCGGTGTTGTAGACAATAGTCCAGATCAACATGACCTGCTTCGTCAGGAAGGGAATGTCGGGCAGCGTGATCCAGCCCGCGTAGACCGCGATGGTGAGCCACACCCAGACGAAGCCGAGTCCGGCGATTAGCCATCCGTATTTCTCGGCGAAAGGTGCCCAGCGCGCATAGAGCGCGGTCTCGCGCGCGGTGGACGCGCCAAGCTCATCCGCGCGGTCGAGCAGCCTCTGCCGCTCCTTGGGGCTGAGCTCATTCACCATGCGCCGCCATCCGTCGTTCGAAATAGCGGCCCACGTAGAGGCCGATCACCGCAGCGAAGGCGGTGGAGAGAATGTCTTTGAGTGGTGCTTCGCCGTGGAAGACCGCCAGATAGGCTGCCACCGCCGATGCGAAGGCGGCAAAGGCGGCGACGAGGATGAAGAGTTCTCGGAGGAACATTCTAGACCGCACCTCCGTCCTGACCCGCTCGACCATAAGCAATCCGTCGAGCGACCAAAATTGCTGCCACAATTCCAACGGACGGTGTCAGTGCTGCGAAGAACAGAACGCCTAGCAGTGGCAGTGCCGCACTAGTGGACCAACCGATCGCAAGGCTTCCGATAATGCTCAAGTGAGCGGTGCATAGCGCCGCAAAGATCGCGGCCAGCCGTATGCCAAGCAGACTACGAACACCCGCGCGAGAAAGCGTCAGATGAACAAAGATAGCGGCCGACACTGACGGCAGCACGACAAGGATAAGGTCAGGCAAGCTAATCACCGGTCACACTCCCCGAACACCACGTCGATTGCGCCGAGGATGGCGGTCGCGTCAGGCAGCATATGGCCCTTGCACATCATGTCCATCGCCTGGAGGTGGCTGAAGGCCGTCGGGCGGATCTTGCAGCGATAAGGTTTGTTCGATCCGTCGCTCACCAGATAGACGCCGAATTCGCCCTTCGGGCTTTCGGTCGCGACGTACACCTCACCCGCAGGCACGTGGAAGCCTTCGGTGTAGAGCTTGAAGTGATGGATCAGCGCTTCCATCGACTGCTTCATCTCGGCACGCTTGGGCGGTGCGACCTTGCGGTCTTCCGTCGCGATCGGGCCTTCGGGCATCTGCGCGATGCACTGCTTGATGATCTTCGCGCTTTCGTAAACTTCCTTCACGCGGACCATGAAACGGTCATAGCAATCGGAATTGGTGCCGACGGGAATGTCGAATTCCATCCGGTCATATACATCGTAGGGCTGCGATTTGCGCAGATCCCACGGAATGCCGGCAGCGCGGATCATCGGGCCGGAAAAGCCCCAGGCGATGGCGTCTTCCTTGCTCACATGCGCGATATCGACATTGCGCTGCTTGAAGATGCGGTTGTCGGTCACGAGGCTCATCGCGTCGCCGAAGAGTTCGGGCAGACGGCTGTCGATCCAGTCGCCAATATCGGTGATGAGCTTCAGCGGCACGTCCTGATGCACGCCGCCGGGTCGCAGATAGGCGTGGTGCATTCGCGCGCCCGACATGCGCTCGAAGAAATTCATGCAGTCTTCGCGGATTTCAAAGACCCACAGGTTCGGCGTCATCGCGCCCACATCCATCACATGCGCGCCGATATTGAGCATGTGGTTGCAGATGCGGGTGAGCTCCGCGAACATCACGCGCAGATATTGCGCGCGTTCCGGCACCTCGACATTGAGCAGCTTCTCGATCGCGAGGATATAGCTGTATTCCTGCGCCAGCGGGCTGCAGTAATCGAGCCGGTCGAAATAGGGCAGCGCCTGCAGATAGGTCTTGTATTCGATCAGCTTTTCGGTGCCGCGATGCAGCAGGCCGACATGCGGATCGACCCGCTCGACGATCTCGCCGTCGAGTTCCATAACCATGCGGAGCACACCGTGTGCCGCGGGATGCTGCGGACCGAAATTGATGGTGTAGTTGGAAATCTCCTCGCCGTCCGTGGTCGGCGATTGCTCCAGTGTCAGTCCGCTCATACGCCGCACATCCACGTTCCGGGGCCGTAGGACACTTCGTTCGCGCCATCCTTGCGGACAAGCAGCGTCGCTTCGTAACCCATGGTTTCCGCATCGGCTTCGGTGCCGGCCGAAGCACGCTCGATCTGCACGGTGTATTCGCCATCGGTCATGGTCGGCCCGGCGGAGATCGCATCGGGGCCGCCAAGCTCGCTGCCTGCCAACACCCTGTCGCGGCCCGCGACCTGAATCACACCCGTACCACGCGCGCGATCCTGCGCGGGAGAGCCCGCCAGCAGCAGCGTCTTATCATCCATGGTAAAGGCACAGGCACCCATCGTGTCGCCAAGATCGACCTGCTGGAGATCGCCGAGATCTTCAAGAGCAGGCACCGCCGCATCCACTCCGACGGCGCGTTCATTGGCGATATTGTCGACCGCGACGCCGAATTCCTCCGGCGCTTCCTCGACTGCTTCATCGGTGATGTCGCTGTCGTCGACATCGGTGCTGTCGGCGCAGGCAGACAGAGCGAGCGCCGGGGCTGCCAGCAGAGCGGTCATGGAAAATTGGCGCATCAGTCTTCGTCCTTTTCCGGCTCGGTCGCAGCCTTGGTGTCGCGCGTGCCGCCCTTGCGCTTTTCGCGATCGGGGCGGTCCTCTGTCGGTTCGGGAGCCTTGGTCCGCTCCTCGCCGCTCTCTTCCTCGGCCGGAGCACCCGCGCTGACCCTTTCAGCGGCCTTGGCGTCCGTTTTCGGACCCGCACCGGTGTCTTTTGGGCCTTCAGTAACCTTCGGGTCGTCAATGGGCGGCACGTCCGCCTTTTCGTCGCCCGGCAGCACGTAATCCGCGCCTTCCCACGGAGAGGTGAAGTCGAAGCTGCGGAAATCCTGCGCCAGTTCGACCGGCTCGTACACCACGCGCTTCTCTTCCTCGGAATAGCGCAGCTCGGTATAGCCGGTAAGCGGGAAATCCTTGCGGAAGGGATGTCCTTCAAAGCCGTAATCGGTGAGAATGCGTCGCAGATCTGTATTGCCGTCGAACGTCACCCCGAACAGGTCGAAAACTTCGCGCTCGAGCCATCCTGCATTTGGCCAAAGTGTCGTGACAGTGGGCACCGGCGTCGTCTCGTCGGTTGAGACTTTGGCCATGATCCGATGGTTCTTCGTCAAGCTGAGGAGCATGTAGACAACTTCGAAACGCTCCTCGCGCCCCGGATAGTCGACCCCGGCGATTTCCATCAGCTGCTGGTAATCGTGATCGTCGCGCAAAGTGCGAAGGACATCCTCGATGCTGCCGCGCTCTACTACGATGCTGATCTCGCCATGCTCTTCCTGCGAACCGAGCACATGCTCGCCGAGCGCCTGCGTCAATGCATCGCGTACGCCTTCATTCGAAGCGAATTTCGGACAGGAATGGAGGACGGTCATTCTGCGAACTCCAGAGAATTGAAAAACCGGATCGTCTCCGCAGGTAGGCTTCCACCGGCGCTATCCGCGTAAGCGCCTTCGATATTAATGGTCATCAGCACCAGAATTTCGCCGGGCGCGAGTTCCACCAATTGCGCAGTCATCGGATCTGGCGCCGACGAATTCCAGCCTCTGACAGAGCGAAGTCCTTCAACGACAAATTCCTCCGTGGCCACCGTGCCCGCGTCGGCCCGTAGCTCGGCGAGCATACTCTCGAAGGTCTCGCCGGATTTCTCGTTCAGGCCCAATCCATTGGTGGTAATTGCCGCACCGAACCCCTGCTCGCCAATGCGGCAAAGAATGCCCGTCGTGCCCTTATCGGACCGCCGCTCGATTTCATCGTCAGTGCAAGGGGTCTCAACCGTCAGCGCATCAGTGCCAGTGACGGAAATCTTGTGCCACACTGCTTCTTCGCTCTGCGCGGATGCCGACACCGGGGTGCTGCAAGCCATCGCGCCGAGCGCAATTATGACTGAACGTGCCAAGTTCACCGCTCGATCGTCCCGCTGCGGCGGATTTTGCGCTGGAGCTGCATCACGCCATAAAGCAGCGCTTCGGCAGTAGGAGGGCAGCCGGGGATGTAGATGTCGACCGGCACGATGCGATCGCAGCCGCGCACCACGGAGTAGCTGTAATGATAATAGCCGCCGCCATTGGCGCAGCTGCCCATCGAAATCACGTATTTCGGGTCCGACATCTGGTCGTAGACGCGGCGCAGCGCCGGAGCCATCTTGTTGCACAGCGTGCCGGCCACGATCATCACGTCGGACTGACGCGGGCTGGCGCGCGGGGCGACGCCGAAACGCTCCATATCGTAACGCGGCATGTTGACGTGGATCATCTCGACCGCGCAGCAGGCCAGGCCGAAGGTCATCCACCACAGCGAACCGGTGCGCGCCCACTGAAACAGGTCTTCGGTGCTGGTGACGAGGAAGCCCTTGTCATTCACCTCGGTCTGCATGGCGTTGAAATATTCCGCGTCCGGCGCCTTCAGCTCGCCGCCCTTCGCGGTCGGTGCATTGGCGAGGCGACGTTTGCGCGAGTCCGCAACGCCGTCCTGATAAGGCGGGTAAAGCGCGGGTTCGGGCTTGTCGGTCACTCCCATTCCAGAGCTCCCTTCTTCCATTCGTAAGCGAAGCCGACCGCGAGGATGAAGAGGAACACCATCATGGCGGTCCAGCCTGCCCAGCCCGTCACATCCAGGCTGACGGCCCAGGGAAACAGGAAAGCGGCTTCGAGGTCGAAAATGATGAACAGGATCGCCACCAGATAAAAGCGCACATCGAACTGGCTGCGCGGCGCTTCGAATGCGGGAAAGCCGCATTCATACTCGGTCAGCTTGTTCTCCGAGGGGTTGTGACTTCCGGTTAGGCGCGAAACGCCCATCGGAAGGAACACGAAAGCCGCCGACAGCAGAAGCGCAATGCCCAGAAAGAGCATGATCGGCAGATATTCGACAAGGTATGATGTGCTGACAGCCAAAACGGACTCGCAAATAGCGGTGGGGTTCGCGGCGCATCTAGGCCACCGGCTATGCCGATGCAAGGCGGCACAAGGGCCTAAAAGGCTCTATTCCGCCATTTTTCGTTCGGCTATTTGCGCGCAAGCATCTTCAAGATCGTGCGCGCCCTGTCGCCATAGGGTGGCTTCAGTCCGGCGAGCCCTGCCACATCGAGCTTAGGCTGCGTGTAGACGCTGCGCGCATGGCTGAATTCGCGGAAACCTTCAGGCCCGTGATAGCTGCCAATGCCGCTCGGCCCGATGCCGCCGAAGGGCAGATCTTCGGTCGAGACGTGGAAGATCACATCGTTCACCGTCACACCGCCTGAGATCGTGCGAGACAAGACTCGCTCCCGCTCGCCTTCGTCGCTGCCGAAATAATAAAGGCCGAGCGGACGATCCCGCCCATTGATGCCGTCTATGGCTTCATCGATGCTGGAATACGTGAGAATAGGCAGGACAGGGCCGAAGATTTCCTCCCGCATTGCCTGCATGTCGTCGGTGGGGTTGCGGATCACGGTAAGCGGCATCTTGCGCTGATTGCCGTGCGAGAAATCTTCTCCGGCGGGATTGATCTCGATCACCTCCCCACCCTTCTCGCGCGCATCCTCGACCATACTGGTCAGCCGCGCAAACTGATCGTCATTGATGACGGTCGCGTAGTCGGAATTGTCTCGCAGCGTGGGAAACTGGTCCATCACGCCAAGCTCGAGCGCGGCGATGACACCGTCTTCCATGTCTTCGGGCACCAGCAGATAATCCGGCGCGAGGCAGATCTGGCCTGCATTCATCATCTTGCCCGTCACGATGCGCGAACCCGCGCGTTCAAGATCGGCGCTGCGTCCGATAACGGTGGGCGACTTGCCGCCAAGCTCCAGAGTGACCGGGACCAGATTGTCCGCAGCCGCCTGCATTACCTTGCGGCCGGTCGCGGTCGAGCCGGTGAAGACGAGGTGATCGAACGACAGCGAGGAAAAGGCTTGCGCCACATCGACGCCGCCGGTCGCAACAGCCACCTCTTCGGAAGCGAAATATCTTCCGACCAGATCGGCGATCAGCGCGCTGGTTTGCGGCGTGAACTCGCTCGGCTTCAGCATGGCGCGATTGCCTGCGGCGAGCACTTGCGCCAGCGGCCCGAAGGCGAGGTTCACCGGAAAATTCCACGGACTGATGATGCCGATCACACCCTTCGGCTCATATCGCACCTCTGCCTTACCGCCGAGCAGACCCAGCGGAAACTGCACGGAGCGCCCATCGGGCCGGGACCAGTGCGCGATCTTGTCGCGACAGTACTTGGCGAAGCGGATGGACACCAGCACATCGGTCAACATGCTCTGCACGGTCGAACGATTGCCGTAATCGGCATTCATCGCATCGCACAGCGCCTGATCGTTGTCCGCGAGCAACGCGATTACCCGATCCAGTCGATCCCTCCGGGCAGAGAGCGGTTCGGGCCGAGCTTCGACGAACGCTTTGCGTTGCGCTTCCAGCATCGGCTTGAGCTGTTTCGGATCGGTCGTATCATCGGGCATATCGCTATCGTCTTTCGTGACGTGGTGCATTCGTATCACCAACGGAGCAGGTTTGCTTTCGTTGCAACGCAGCACTAAATGCTCCGCATAACACGACCCCAATCGAAAGGCCGATTTCCCATGCCCGCATTCAACGAAAGCGATCCCATTGTAATCCTCTCCTACGCTCGCACGCCAATGGGAAGCATGCAGGGCGCGCTGGCCGATGTAGCCGCGACCGATCTTGGCGCAGCGGCGGTGAAGGCCGCGGTCGAACGCGCCGGTGTCGCCGGTGAGGATGTGGACCGTGTCTACATGGGCTGTGTGCTTCCCGCAGGCCTCGGCCAGGCCCCCGCCCGCCAGGCCGCTCTTCTCGCGGGGCTACCGCAGAGCGCACAGGCCACAACCGTGAACAAGGTTTGTGGCAGCGGCATGCAGACCGTCATCATGGGTGCGGAAGCGCTTGCCACGGGCAGTGTCGACACCGTGATTGCAGGCGGCATGGAAAGCATGACCAACGCGCCGTATCTGCTCAAGAAGCACCGCAGCGGCGCGCGCATCGGGCACGACAAGGCCTATGACCACATGTTCCTGGACGGGTTGGAAGATGCCTATGAAGAAGGCCGTGCGATGGGCACGTTTGCGCAGGAGATGGCGGACAAGTACCAGCTGACCCGCGAGGAGATGGACGATTACTCGATCGCCTCGCTCGAACGCGCGAACAAGGCGATCGCTAGCGGTGCTTTCGCGGACGAAGTGGTCCCCGTTACGTACACCACCCGCAAGGGCGAAGTTACCATCGACACGGACGAAGCGCCAAGCCGAGGCAATCCGGACAAGATTCCGCAGCTGCGCCCCGCTTTCGCCAAGGACGGCACGATCACCGCGGCGACCTCCAGTTCCATCTCGGACGGCGCCGCTGCGGTCGTGCTGTCACGGCACAGTGTCGCCGAGGCGAAGGGCCACACGCCCGTCGCCAAGATCGTCGGACTGACCGCCCACGCGCAGGCGCCCGAAGAGTTTACCATCGCCCCTGTCGGCGCGATCCAGAAACTTCTCGAAAAGACCGGCTGGAGCGTGGACGATGTCGATCTGTGGGAAGTGAACGAGGCGTTCGCCTGCGTCGCCATGTTCGCCATGCGCGACATCGGCATCCCGCACGACAAGATCAACGTGAATGGCGGTGGCACGGCGCTTGGCCACCCGATCGGTGCCAGCGGCACGCGCATCATCGTCACCCTGCTCAATGCGCTGAAGCAACAGGGCAAGACACGCGGCATCGCCAGCCTTTGCATCGGCGGCGGCGAGGCAACGGCGGTGGCGGTCGAACTCGTCTGACCGGACCCTTCGCCCTCGACGCTCGTTGCAGAGCAGGCACCACCATCCCAATGAGGGGAGTAAGATATGAAGACACTGATCGCACTTGCCGGAGCTTTCGCTCTTGCCGCCTGCGGAGGCAGCGAGCCGGAAGAGCCCATCGGCCCGGATATCGCCGAAGCACCCGTTGCCGAGGCGGAACTGCAATATGCCGGCGTGTATGAAGGCGAGGACGAGAACGGTGTGCCCTGGCGCACCGAGCTCAATGAGGACGGCACCTTCACCGACATGGAAGGGGGCGAAGTGATCCGCACCGGCACCTGGAGCGAAGAGGACATTCGCGGCACCTGCTTCGTTGAAGAAGGCGTCGAAGGCGAGGACTGTTACCAGATGGGCGAAGTCCAGGAGGACGGCACCGTCGAAGTCACCGGCCCCGATGGAGCAAGCTTCACGATGAACAAGACCAGCTGATCGCGGCTGTTTTGCAATCGAAAAGGGCGGCCCGGTGGGTCGCCCTTTTTCGTATCAGGGGTCGCCTTCCCCCCAAAGGCGATCCGCCTCTACCCAGCCGACGTGGCCATCGACGTCGAGTTCGCACCACTCATTTTCGCACGGCCCAAGCGCACCGATGACGCCGGGCTCGAGATTCCATCGCAGAGGCGAGGCGTATGTCGGCTCGGCCCGCATGGGCGCTTCGCCCTCACCCGTAACGATCGCGGTACGCCGCTGACTGAGCAGAGCCGAAAAGATCCAACCCTCCGTCCCATCGGGTTCCTGCACCAGGCGCCATCCCTGATGGAAGCGGATGACCTTCACCGGCAATCCCTGCCGCTGATAAACCCACTCGATAGGAAATTGCTCGCCAGCGCCGGCACGCATATTCACTTCCTCGGCCGCGATGCTCGCCCAGTAGGGCAACTCCCGATCCTGCGCCTGCACGGATGGGGCGATCGCGATCAGCAAAAGGGCAGCAAGAATTCGGTGAAGCATGTGCCACTATGTAGCGCGCGCGAATGAGTCGCGGCAACAGTTTCGGGCGAGCTTGCCCGAAATGGCGTTTGCGGTCAGAAAGTTTCCCTGACGCCTGCGCTGCTCGCGGGAATTGAGGGGTATTTCGTGTTTCGCAAGATCGTGACTGGCATGGGAGTGGCAATCGCCGCCGCGCCGCAAACCGCCGCCGCGCAGGAGTTGACGAACATTGCGCAGAACGATCCGGGCGATACGGCCTGGGTCCTCACCGCGAGCGCGCTTGTGATGCTAATGACGCTGCCGGGCCTCGCATTGTTCTATGGCGGGCTGGTGCGGGCGAAGAACGTGCTGTCCGTCGCGCTACAGGTCGCCGCAGTGGCTGGCATCGCATCTGTGTTGTGGGTGATGGTCGGCTACACGCTCGCCTTCGGCAACACGACCGGCGGTTTCATCGGCGATGGCAGCCGCTGGATGCTGATCGATCTCGATATATTGCGCGAAGGCATGACGCTGCCGGAAAGCAGCTTCGCCCTGTTCCAGATGACATTCGCGGCGATCGCTCCCGCGCTGATGGTCGGCGCGTGGGTAGACCGCGCCCGCTTCGGCTGGGTGCTGGTATTTTGCGGACTGTGGGGCCTCCTCGTCTACGCGCCGGTCGCGCATTGGATCTGGGGCGGCGGATGGCTGGGGCAGCTCGGCGTGGTCGATTTCGCTGGTGGTTTGGTCGTCCATACGACCGCCGGCGTGTCGGCACTCGTCGTTGCGTTGCTGCTCGGCAAGCGGCAGGGTTTCCCCGGACCGGCACTGCTTCCTCATGCTCCCGGACTGACTATGCTGGGCGCGATGCTGCTGTGGGTCGGCTGGTTCGGCTTCAACGGCGGCAGTGCCCTTACAGCGACGGACGATGCCTCCACCGCGATCATCAATACCCACGTCGCCGCAGCCTCTGCCGCGCTGGTCTGGTTGCTGGTCGAGAAAGCCAAGTTTGGCAAGCCTACCAGCGTGGGCTTCGCCACTGGCGCCATCGCTGGCCTCGCGACCGTCACACCCGCTGCCGGGTATATCGCACCGGGCGCGGCCATTGTGCTGGGCATCGCGGCGGCATTGGTCTGCTATTGTGCCGTGATGTTGGTGAAGATGAAGCTGGCAATCGACGACTCGCTGGACGTGTTCGCCGTGCATGGCATTGGCGGAATGCTCGGCACAATCCTTCTCGGCGTGTTCATCTGGCAGGGTTTCGGTGGAACCGGCTACGCTGCCGCGGGCGACATTCCGATGGCGATCGGGGTGCAGGCACTCGGCATCGGCGTGGTTGCGCTTTACAGCATGTTTGTTACCGCGATGCTCGCAGTGGGTGTCAGCCTATTCATCCCCATGCGGGTGAGCGAGGACGATGAGCTTCAGGGTCTCGACCTTGCCAGCCACGGCGAGCGCGGCTGGAATTTCGATTAGGTCGTGACTGACGAAGCCGACCTCAGCGTCAGGCGCGGCTGCATGGCGGACTTTTCCACACTGCCTCGCGCCATCCGGCTATTGTGCGAGCCGCGGGGACGGTCGACGCGGACCGAACTGGCACTCATCGTTCTGGTGGCGAATCTTATTGCCATCATCACCGTGCTGCCTGCATCATTCGTCCTGCCGATTGCATGGGAAGATCGGATCTGGTTCGGACTGTATTCGTGTGTTGCCCTGGTCCTCCCGGCGGCGGCCGCGCGGCGATTTCACGACATGGCAAAAACGGGCTGGCTTGCCCTTCCCTTGGTTGCGCTTCTCGCCATCGGACTTTGGGATGCGTGGCTCGATGTAACGCAGGTCTCCTTCGCGGCGAGCGATCTGTTTTACAACGAACCGATGCTGGAATTCTTGTTCAACGTGACCTGTCTTGGCTACGTCGTCGCGCTGATGTTGCCGCCGCGTGATCCCGGTAATCCATACGGCCCCAACCCGCGACCGCCGGAAAAGACGATCTAGCGGTGCTCGGCATCAACTTCGGCAATCTTTGCAATAATCTCCTCGATGCAAGCGCGGCTGGTACCGATGGTGAAGTGCGGCACATCTATCCGCAGGCGGTAATCGCTTTCGCCCTCACGACCCCGCGCGCATTCCGGCGCGACGATCCCGTCTACGGCGGACCAGATGGCGATGGTCGGCACGGGCGGCTTGGCCTCCAGGTTCTCGGCGAAGGGCGGATTGTCCACCGTATGGTCGTTCAGCGCCTCGTAAACGCGCCAGGCATTGTTCGCATGGCGATCACCGGAAAACGGGCTGGCGACGGTCACGACCATGCTGAGGTGCTTAGACACGCGTTGGGCGAGCACGCGTGCATACAGACCGCCAAGGCTCCACCCGACCAACAATACCAGCTTGCCGCTCATCACGTGCAGATGCGCGATCCGCGCCTCAAGCCGCTTCAGCTTCGCCGGGTCCGCGCCGGTATTGATGCCCATGCCCCACCCCTCCGGCACGAAGCCGCGCGCCTTCAGCGTCCGGCGCAGCAGAGTGGTCGAAATATCGCCGGTGGTCAGGCCCGGTATGACGATCGCCGGTCGGCCATCACCGATTTGCGGCCCTTTGCGCGGCGAGCGCAGCGGATTGAGCAATACGCGCGGCAGCGACAGCCCCTCCCGCAAGGTCCGCCGGAAGGGCGGCGGGACGGGTCTGTCCACCAGTATCAGTCCCCCGCCAGAATGCGGTCGACCAATTGCTTCACCGTCGGCGTGAAATTGTTCGAGTAGAACGGGTCGGTCTTGAAGCGATACGCCGCGTGGCCGGCAAAGGCGAGGTTCTGGTCCACCGGGCCGCCATGGGCGATGTCCTGCAATGTCTTCTGAATGCAGAAGCTGCGCGGGTCGGCAAGGCGGCCGGTCGTGTAGTCGTCATGGTCCTTCCAGGACGAAAATGCGCAATGCGACAGGCATCCCATGCAATCGGCCTGGTCCTTGCGGATTTCGTCACGCTTGTCTGGCGTGACGAAAACGACCGTGCTGTCCGGCGTCTTGAGCGCAACGGTGTGGCCCTCCTCGGTCCATTTGTGCGCTTTCTGGCGATCTTCCGGGGTGACCCAGAAATTCTTGCCCTTTACGCCCACATCGAGTTGCGCGCTGTGCTCGCCCTCCTCGGACTTGGTGAAAGCGATCTGTCGTTCTGAGCGATAGATGAGGTCGTACAGGAACGGGTTCTTCACCGCGCTGGAATAAAAGCCGGTGGGGCTGAACTTGTGCAGCAGCACGTCGCCCTCTTCCAGCGTGCGCAGCATGTCCTTCCATTCCTGCGGGATCGGGCTCTCTTCGGTCAGCAGCGGCCGCGTGCCGTACTGAAATGCGATCTGGCCGAGCTCGGGATTGTCGATCCAGTTTTCCCATTCGCGCAGATACCAGACCCCGCCCGCCATGATTATCGGCACGTCCTCGGCAACGCCTTCCTTGCGCATCGTATCGCGCAAGGCTGCCACGCGCGGATAGGGATCTTCCGGCTTTTTCGGGTCTTCGGCATTTGACAGCCCGTTATGCCCGCCCGCCAGCCATGGGTCTTCGTAGACCACCGCGGCCATCAATTCGGACACTTTGTGGTAGCTACGCTTCCACAGGGCGCGAAAAGCGCGGGCAGAGCTGATGATGGGCAGATAATTGACCTGATATCGCGCCGCGATTTCGGCCAGCTTGTAGGGCATCCCCGCCCCGCAGGTCACGCCGGTCACGAGACCCCTGGTTCGCTCCAGCACCCCTTCGAGCACTTGCTGCGCGCCGCCCATTTCCCACAGCACGTTGATGTTGATCGCACCGTTGCCGCCGGCGATGTCGTGCGCCTTCTGGACCTGCGCCGTGGCGCCGTCGATCGCATACTGGATCAGCTGCTCGTGCCGCTCCTTGCGGGTCAGCGCGTCGTATACCTGAGGGACGATCTTGCCCTCGGCATCGTAGCTGTCGGCGTTCACCGCGCTGACCGTACCGATACCGCCCGCCGCCGCCCACGCGCCGGAGCTGGCGTGGTTGGTCGCCGAAACGCCCTTCCCGCCTTCGATCAGCGGCCACACTTCATTGCCGCCATACATGATGGGTTTAAGACCCTTGAATGCCATTTGCGCCCTCTGCGATGCCGTCATCGGTGACGGTCAATTCGTTGTAATCCTCGCCCGGCTGCACGCAGGGCTCTATATCGCGAGGCTCGGGACGTTCGCCCGCCACCTCGAATTGTGCATAATATCCAGCGATTTGCGGCTTGCGCACGAATTCCACGAGGCGATAGCCCACCCGCTCGAATTCGCAAAACAGCAAATTGGGATCGATGCCGTGCTGGTCCGCCGGGCGATCGACATCGACGACGATCACCTGCCCGCCTTCGCGAAGCGCCGGGCGCATGCGCCAGATAAACGCATAGGGTTCGGTAATCTCGTGATACATATGGACCATGAAGATCCGGTCGAAGCTGTTTTCCGGCAGATCGGGATCGTCGACATCGCCTTTGGTGACAAAGACATTGTCGAGCCGTTCTCGCTCGACCCGGCTGCCCAAGCGGCGCAGCGCGCCATCATCGATGTCCTGCGCCAGCACGCGCCCCTCGGCGCCGACCCGCTCGGCCAGGCGAACCGTGTAATAGCCTTCGCCCGCGCCGATATCGGCAACGGTCATCCCCTCGGTGATCGCGGCCTGATCCATCACCGTCTGCGCTTCGCGGCGGTCGTCGCGGATCTGCTCGGTGGAAAAGGCGTTGGAGCCGGTTTCCGAGACGGGACGATAGGGGCGCGGGAAATCGCGGCTCGTGGGCGGACGGTTGTCCTCGGCCGTATCGCATGCCGTCACCGCCAGGCAGGCAGCCAGACCGGTCAGCAGCTTAGGGAGAGAGCCTCTCTTCATCACCTCCGGCCTCTAGCGAGCAAGGTGCGTCAAGGCAAAGGCCGTTCGCGGCCTGTCCCCTTGTCGCAGGGCAAGCGGCGGCGCATACAGTACGAAACCGGGGAGAGAGCCATGAAGATCGCCGCCTATTCTATTGGGCTTGCCGCCATTTGCATGGGCATGCCGGCAGCCGCGCAGGATGCTACCATTTCGTGGGACGAATGGGGGGTGCCGCATATCGCGGCTGAGAGCCACGTGGATGCCGCCTATGCGCAAGGCTGGGCACAGGCACGCGGACGTCCCGATCAATTGGTGGAGCTGCTGGTGCAGGCGCGCGGCACCGCAGCAAGCCTGTGGGGACCGGATTACGTTCAGAACGACACCATCATCTGGACCAGCGGCCTGCCTGCCGCACTTCCGGGCTTGATGGCCGCGCTGGAGCCGGAAGAACGCGCGCGTATCGACGCTTACGTTGACGGCATCAATGCGTTTTTCAGCGCCTACCCGCAGGCTTTGACCGAGAGCCGCAAACGCGGTCTGCCGATCACCGCCGAGGACGTGGTCGCCCACTCACAATCCACGCTTTACCTGACTTTCGTCGCCGGGCGTGAATTATTCAGGGCGTCGCGGTTGCAGCAGGCGGATGTCGGGGAGCGGGGATCGAACGGCTGGGCCATCGCTCCTTCTCGCTCCGCCAGCGGCAATTCCCTCCTGCTGATGAATCCGCATCTGCCGTGGGACGGCGTCTTCACCTGGTTTGAAACGCATGTGATGGCCGAGAATACGAACATCTACGGCGTTGCTCTGCTCGGCCAGCCGCAGGCGACGATTTTGTTCAACCACGATTTGGGCTGGACGCACACGGTCAATACGCTGGACAATGCCGACACCTATGCCGTGGAACTGACGCCTGGCGGCGGGTATATTTTCGATGGGGCCGAGCGTGCCTTCAATGTAACATCGCATACTCTAGACATAGCCATGCCCGACGGCTCGATGGCGGAGCGCGCGATACCGATCCTACGGACCGTTCACGGGCCGGTCGTCGCCCGATCCGGCACGCAGGCGTTCGCCCTGCGCATCGCAGGCTTCGGAGATCCGGATTATGCGAACACCTTCGCGCAATATTCCGCGATGGCCGAGGCGAACAATCGCACGACGTTCGAAGCCGCCCTTGCCCGCCTGCAGAATCCGATGTTCAACACGATTTATGCGGATGGCTCGGGCGACATTCTTTACGTGTCGGGCGGCCTGCACCCAGTCAGGGAAAAAGGCGATGCGGCCTTCTGGAGCGGCGTGATCGACGGCGGTGACGCCAGCACCTTGTGGACCGGCTACCACCCCTATGAAAGCCTTCTGCGCATCGCAGATCCCGCTTCCGGCTTTGTCCAGAATTCCAACGAACCGGGTTTTACCGCAACCTATCCCATCGCCCTCGATCCCGCCGACTACCCGGCGGATTTCGTACAGCCCAGCATGCAGGCGAGGCCGCAGCATGGCCTTCAGATGCTGCTGGCCGACCAGTCGATCACCTTTCAGGAGATGGTCGATTACGCTCATGACACCAGGCTGACGCTGGCGGACAATATTCTCGACGACTTGCTGGCCGCCGCTCGCGTCGACGGGCGGCCAGAGGCATTGCGCGCCGCAGATGTGCTGGCCGCGTGGGATCGATCGACCAATGCAGAGAGTCGCGGTGCCGCGCTTTTCACCTTGTGGGCCGCATCATTCTTGCAATCGGGCGATTTCGCTTACGAAGAGCGCTGGAATATCGCCGAGCCGCAAAGGTGGAGCAATGGGCTCTCCGATGCGGCGGCGATTGCTGCCGTCGATCAGCTCGTCGCGACCGTCGAACGCGCCGACGCAGCGAATATTCCGCTGGACCTGCCTTGGGGGACGGTCGCGCGGGTGCCCGATGGCGAAGGCGGTACCCTGCGGTCCGATCTCGGGCTTGGCCAGCTCGGCGCCTTCCGCACCGGGAATTTCAATTTCCGCAGCGATGCGCTGGTGCCGGACTTCAATGGCGGCACCGGATGGCTCGCCGTCGTCGAATTTGATGACACGCCTCGCGCAAAGGCGCTTCTGCCTTACGGCAATTTCGAGAATCGGCCGGAAGCGATCGTCAACCAGCTTCCTCTTTTTTCGGAGGGTGAGCTGCGAGAGGTATACTTCACACCGGACGCCGTCCGCGCCGCCGCCGTCTACGCGGAAACATTGGAGCGGGACTAAGCCCTACTCGACGTCCTCGACATCGACCTTCTCGCCGGTCACGCGCTGGGCGAGCGCGGCAGCGATGAAATCGTCGAGATCGCCGTCGAGGACATCGTCCGGCGTGGGCGACTGCACGCCGGTGCGCAGGTCCTTCACCATCTGATATGGCTGGAGGACATAGCTGCGGATCTGGTGACCCCACCCGATTTCGGTCTTCTCCGCATATTCCCCGGCAGCCGCCGCCTCACGCTCCTGCATCTCGCGCTCGAAAAGCCGCGCTTTCAGCATGTTCATCGCGGTCGCGCGGTTTTTGTGCTGGCTGCGATCGTTTTGGCTGGCGACCACAATGCCTGTCGGTTGATGGGTGATACGGACGGCGGAATCGGTTGTGTTAACGTGCTGCCCGCCCGCACCGGACGCGCGATAGGTATCGACTTTCAAGTCCGAGGGATCAATCTCGATATCGATCTCGTCGTCGATCACGGGATAGACCCAAACACTGGAAAAGCTTGTGTGTCGCCGCGCCGAGGAGTCGTAGGGGCTGATGCGGACGAGGCGGTGTACGCCGCTTTCGGTCTTTGCATAACCATAGGCGTTCTCGCCCTTTATCAGGAGGGTAGCCGACTTAATCCCCGCCTGCTCGCCTGCCGCATATTCGACGGTCTCGACTTTGAAACCGCGGCGTTCGGCCCAGCGCACATACATGCGCATGAGCATTTCGGCCCAGTCCTGGCTCTCGGTTCCGCCCGCGCCCGCATTGATCTGGAGATAGGTGTCGTTCCCGTCGGCCTCACCGCCGAGAAGAGCCTGCACCTTGTCGCGGTCCGCCCGGATGGCGAGTTTTTCCAGACTGGACAGCCCTTCGCCGACCACGTCGTCGTCACCTTCGGCATCGCCCAATTCGACGAATTCGACCGCGTCGGACATTTCGGAGGAGATTTCGTTCACGGTCTCCACCGCATCCTTAAGCTGTTTGTGCTCGCGGCTGATCGCCTGCGCCTGCTTCGGGTCATTCCACAGGTCCGGGT
Organism: Aurantiacibacter aquimixticola; assembly: GCF_003605475.1. Taxonomy (NCBI): domain Bacteria; kingdom Pseudomonadati; phylum Pseudomonadota; class Alphaproteobacteria; order Sphingomonadales; family Erythrobacteraceae; genus Aurantiacibacter; species Aurantiacibacter aquimixticola. The sequence continues at coordinate 726,340 of NZ_RAHX01000001.1, forward strand.
CTTGCACACGCGCTTCTAGCTCGTCGAGGCGGCGCAGCGCATGCTCCCAATCGAGCGATTTCTTGACCAGCGCCAGCGCGGCCTGGATACGGTCGATATGGGCCTGCCCTTCGGCACGCATGCTGCTTCTCCAGACAATTGAAGGGCGCGACTAGCCGAGCGCGCGGGTCAGCGAAAGCCCCGTCATCGCGTAGCCAGTCGAGCCGGTCAGTAGATGCCGCCCTGTTCTTCGGCGAAATCTTCCGGCTCGGTTTCCTCCGCCTGGCTTCGGCGGCTGGAGACGGCGGGTCCGCGTTCGCGGCGGCGGAGCTGGGCCAGAATGACTTCGCGCATGGCGTCGATCTCGTCCTGGCGCTGGCTGCGGCGCGGTTCGGTATCGGGCTTGAACGCTTCCCAGATCACCGCGGCGGTGGGCTCGCCCGTGGGCCAGCCATCGAACACGCGGCGGCCGGTGCGGCGATCGATGCGGACCATGCGCACGCCATCGGGCGCGATGAATGGCCTGCCGCTGAAGCGGTCCTTCACCTGCTCGGCAAAGCTCTTGAAAATGGGTGCGGCGGTGTTCCCGCCCTGGATATAACCGCCCATATTGCGCGGCTGATCGAAGCCGAGATACGTGCCCGCCACGATGTCGGGCGATCCGCCGACGAACCATGCATTGGTTGGCCCGGTGCTCGTCCCGGTCTTGCCGAACAGCGGAATATCGAGATCGCGCAGACGGGTTGCGGTTCCACGCTGAACCACGCCTTCGAGCATGTGAACGGTCTGGAACGCGGTGCGCGCATCCATCACCTGCCGCCCGGTGCGCCCGAAACGCGGCATCGCGCCGCCATCGTACTCATCCATGTTGCAGCCGGTGCATTCACGCTCGTCCGCCCGCCAGATGACCTTGCCATCGCGATCCTGGACGTAGTCGATGACCGTCGGTTCGTTGAGCCGTCCGTGATTGACGAGCATGGCATAGGCCGCCGTCATCCGCTCGACCGTAGTGTCGCCCGCACCAAGCGCGAAGGCGGGATAGGGCTGATAATCAACACCTTCGGGTTCCAGGCCGGCATTCTCGAACGTGTCGATGACCTGCTCCATGCCGGAATCCATCGCGATATGGACCGTCATCAGATTCTTCGACTGCTCGAGCCCGTAACGCATAGGATATTCGCCGCCACCCCGGCTGCCGCCGAAATTGGTGAAGCATTTCTCGCCCAGATTACCGCCTTGATAATAGCAGTACTGCTTGTCCGGAACCATCGTCGCCGGGGTCATCCCGTTGTCGAGGCCGGTTGCGTAAACGAAGGGCTTCACCGTCGAACCGGGTTGGCGATTGGCCTGTGTTGCGCGGTTGAATGCGCCGAGGCGGCTGTCGAACCCGCCCTGCATGGCGAGGATGCGCCCGCTATCGGGCTGCATGGCAAGGAAGCCGCCGGACACTTCGGGCACGGTGCGCACGCGCCAGCCATTGCCGCTGGGCGAGGCGGCGATGACATGGCCGACCGCAAGATCATTGGGCACATTGGACAGCGGCGCTTCTTCTCCGCTGGTGAAGCCGATCGTCGCCGAGCCGCCATCGCGCTGCGTCACGACGCCGACGCGCCAGTCCTCGTAATTGATCGAAAGATACGAACTGCGCAATTGCGCAATCAGGTCGCCATTGTCCGGATTGATCGTCGCGATCGGGCCACTCCAGCCGCGATTGCCCTGGTAGCGAAGCATCGCACCGCGCAGGGCATCGCGCGCGGCATCCTGCATTTCCGTATCGAGCGAGGTCCGCACCCACAGGCCACCGGCATAGACGCTGTTTCGACCGTCTTCGCTTTCCTCGCCGAAAAGACCGATCAATTGGCGGCGCACTTCCTCGAGGAAATAGCCCGCATCGGCGCTGCGCTGCTGGCGTTGCCCCTGCACGATGCCGAGCGGCTGCGCCTGCGCCGCGTTCATCTGCGCCTGTGTGATATATCCATTGTCCTCCATCTGGCGGAGAACGAGATTGCGACGCTCCCGCGCGATATCGAAATTGCGTTCGCGGCTATATTCCTCGGGCGCGCGCGGCAGGATGGCGAGATACGCCATCTCGTGCAGTTCCAGATCGTCCACGTCCTTGTCGAAATAGGCGAGCGAAGCGGCCTGCACGCCGAAGCTGCGGCGACCGAGCGGAATTTCGTTTAAATAAAGGGTGATGATCTCCTCTTTCTCCAGCACGCCTTCGATGCGCGTGGCGAGGATCATTTCCTTCAGCTTGCGAGTGACGGAATATTCGTTGCCGACAAGGATGTTCTTGGCGACCTGCTGGGTGATGGTGGATCCGCCCACCGCACGCTCGCCCGAACCCAGCTTCGACATGTAATCGAACACGGCATTGGTGAAGCCACCCACATCGATGCCGTTATGGCTCCAGAACGTCTCGTCCTCGGCCGAAACATAGGCGTTGAGCAATTGCTCCGGCATGTCGCGGAATTGCAGCTCGACCCGGCGCTCACGCTCGTAACGGTGCACGATCTCACCATCGATGCCGCGCACGACGCTGGGCAGGTTGGGCTCATAATCGAGCAGCTTTTCGGCATCGGGCAGATCGTGTGCGAGCCAGAACCAGCCGATGATCGCCAGCAGCAAGCCGCCGCCCAACGCATAGAACAACACGCGGAACCAGCGCCGCGTCTCCCAGGCATGGCGCACATTGGTCCATGCGCCGCTTCCCCCGCGCGAAATGCGCCGGGTAAAGCCATTGCCGCTATCGGCCTCAGCGGAAATATTGTCACTCATGGCAGGGGCTCTAGCATGGGCATCGAAGATGAGGCCACAATGAATGCGCGCGTTTCATCGCGAAATTTTGCCTTCGATCAGGCGCCGGCCTGGCGGGCGAAATATATGCGGATCGCGCGCGCCATCACCTCGGCGAAACGCTCCTGCTCTTCAGGGGACGCAAGCGCGCGCGCTTCTTCCGGATTGGAGATGAAGCCCGCCTCGTAAAGCACGGCAGGAACGTCCGGTGCGCGCAGCACGGCAAGCGCGGCGGAGCGGCGCGGTTCGGGATGGAAACGCAGCGCGCCCTCGCCTTCCCGCTCGATCAGGCTCGCAAACTCCGCGCTGCGTTCCGAAGTGCGGCGCTGCGACAGCTCGACCAGGATCGCGTTCACCGCGGCATTGTTGGTGGAAAGATCCACGCCGTTGACAATGTCTGCATCGTTCTCTCGCTGCGCAAAGCGCGCCGCCGCTTCGGAGGATGCAGTTTCGGACAGGGTATAGATGCTCGCGCCTTCCACGCCTTCCTTGTCGCCAGCGGAGTCGGCGTGGATCGACACGAACAGATCTGCTCCCAAAGCGCGGGCGATTTCGGCACGCTCTTCGAGTACGATCAGCCGATCCTCGTCCCGCGTCATGGCAACGCGAACGCCGCCCTCCTCCAGCAATTCGTCGCGCAGGGCGCGCGCAAGGGCGAGAACGATCGTCTTTTCGCGATACCGCGCACCCACCGCCCCGGGATCGGGCCCGCCATGGCCGGGATCGATTACCACCAGCGGGCGGGACGCATCCTGCGGCCCCTCGATCGTTGGCAGGTCGAGCGCGGCTTCGGTTTCCGGCAGCAGGATCGTGAGCACGTAGTTGCGCCCGAGAACCGGCACCGGCACGCTTTTACCCCAGACATACAGCCCGCCCACCAGCAAAAGCGGCAGCAGGAAAAGCAGTCCTATCTGGATGCGGTGAGACACGGCGGTGTATCGAAACCCCTCTGCCCTGTTGCGTTTTCGCCTCGGACCTAGCGCCTATTGCGGGGTTGATGCCAAGGGATTTTTACCAAAGCGCGCAACAAGGTTGCCGAGACTATCCCCGGATGCTAGCCGTTTGCGCGCTGGCGAAGCCATCTTTTCAGATGCGCTTTTTCAGCCTTACGGGGCGGCACTCGCCGATGCCCGACACAGATTACAGGTTGATGCCGCAATGCAAAGCAAGAGCAACACTGCCACAACGCACCCGCAAGGGCGCGTGGCGGGTGTCGCTCCCATGCCGCAGCTACAGATGCTGCGCCTTCGCATAGCGGTAGACACGTTTCGCAAGCCCGCCCGCCACCGCTTTTCCAAGCGACATGGCAGCGGCGCGATCTTTTCCCCTCGGCACATCAGCGCCGGGGTTCACACATATCGGCAGACACGGCGTATCGGCGCGGCTTCAACCGGCCTGACCGCTTCGCATGTTTCTGCCCGGAGACAATTCAATGGCAACGCGCATGCTTATCGATGCGCGCCACACCGAAGAAACGCGTGTGGCGGTGCTCAAGGGAAACCGGATTGAGGAATTCGATTTCGAATCTGCCGAACACAAGCAGATCAAGGGCAATATCTATCTAGCCAAGGTTACGAGGGTCGAACCCTCCCTGCAGGCGGCTTTCGTCGACTTCGGCGGCAATCGTCACGGCTTCCTTGCCTTCAGTGAAATCCACCCGGATTACTACCAGATCCCGGCAGACGATCGCGCTCAGCTGCTCGCCGAAGAGGCCGCAGCCGCGGAAGAAGAGGCGCAGCTTCGCGCTGCCGAGGACGATGAAGAGGATGCCACCACATCCCCCGAGGAAGAGGCGGTCGATGAAGACGACGCCGTTCTCGAAGAAATAGATACGTCCGAAAAGGACGACGTTGCCACCATCGAGGAAGGCCATCTCGACGACGCGGACAGCGACGACGAGGATGACGACGACGAAAGCGACGACGGCGATAGGGAAGACGACAAGCCGAAGGGCCGCGGTCGTGGACGTCGGCAGGGTCGCGGTCGTGGCGGCAAGGGTCAGCAAGGTCGTAAGAGTGGCCGCGGCAGCCGTGCCAAGGAAATCGACGAAGCGCGCGCCAAGCGCCAGGCGCTTCGCCGTCGCTACAAGATCCAGGACGTTATCCAGCGCCGGCAGGTGCTGCTCGTCCAGGTCGTGAAGGAAGAGCGCGGCAATAAGGGTGCCGCCCTCACCACCTATCTCAGCCTTGCGGGCCGCTATTGTGTGCTGATGCCCAACTCCAGCCATGGCGGCGGCATTTCGCGCAAGATCAACAGCGGTTCCGATCGCAAACGTCTGAAGCAGATCGTAAGCGATCTTTCGCTGCCCAAAAGCATGGGCCTGATCGTGCGCACGGCCGGCCTTTCCCGCACCAAGACCGAGATCAAGCGCGATTTCGATTACCTCGCGCGGCTGTGGGACGAAATTCGCGAGCGTACGCTGGGATCGAGCGCGCCGAGCATGATCCATTCGGATTCTGACCTCCTCAAACGCGCCATTCGCGACATCTACAATCGCGAAATCGAGGAGGTGCTGGTCGAGGGTGAGGACGGCTACAAGGCCGCCAAGTCTTTCATGAAGCTTCTCATGCCCAGCCATGCGCGGCGGGTGAAGCATTACAGCGATCCCGTGCCGCTCTTCCAGCGCTACGGCGCGGAGGACGAACTGAAGGCGATGTACGAGCCTGTGGTGCAGTTGAAATCGGGAGGGTACCTCGTCATCAACCCGACCGAGGCGCTGGTGTCGATCGACATCAACTCGGGCCGCTCCACAAAGGAGCATGGGATCGAGGCGACCGCGCTCCACACCAATCTGGAAGCGGCCAAGGAAATCGCCCGTCAGCTGCGCCTGCGCGATATGGCTGGGCTGGTCGTGATCGACTTCATCGACATGGACCGGACGGGGAATGCCCGGAAGGTCGAGCGTGCCATGAAGGATGCGCTCAAGAACGATCGCGCGCGCATTCAGGTTGGCCGCATTTCGGGTTTCGGCCTGATGGAAATGAGCCGACAGCGCCTGCGCACCGGCGTTCTGGAAGCCACGACGCGCGAATGCCCGCATTGCGACGGCACCGGCCTTGTCCGCACGGCCAGCAGCGCCGGGCTTTCCGCCCTGCGCCTGATCGAAGACGAGGCGGCCAAGGGCAAGGGCTCGGTCATCACGCTCTATGCTTCCACGGAAGCTGCGGTCTACCTGCTCAACACCAAGCGCGCCGACCTCGCCGAGATCGAACAGCGTTACGGCGTCTCGGTCGCGGTAGAGCCGGAAGGCGAGGACGAAGGCGCGAAGATGCGCGTCGCTTCGTCCGGCCCGAAGCCTGCCAATGCACCGAAATTCGAAACCATCGTCGATGACGAGGAAGAGGACGAGGACGATACGTCGCCGGAAGACTCTGCCGAGGACGCCGATGATGATGGCGCGCCGAGGAAGAAGCGTCGGCGTCGCCGTCGCGGTGGCCGCGGCCGTAACAAGAGCCGCCAGCAGGATGATGGCGACAGCTCCGAAGAGCAGCCCTCCGATGAGGAAAGCTCCGATGACGATAGCGAAGAAGACGAAAAGCCGAAGAAGCGGCGCAGCCGTGGCGGCCGCGGCCGATCGCGCAAGGCCGACGACCAGGCGGATGACGTAAAGGCAGACGAGCCCGAGGCAGCGCCTGAAGCGGACGCGGAGGCCGAAGAAAAGCCGAAACCGAAGCGTACGCGTCGCAAGAGGGCCGATGCCGAAAACGCCGAAGACGCCAAGGCCGAGGAAAAGCCGAAGCCCAAGCGCCAGTCTCGTCGCAAGAAAGCGGACGAAGCGCCCGCCGAGGAGAAGGCCGAAGCCGAGGCCGAAGAAAAGCCCAAGCCGAAGCGCACGCGCAAGAAAGCGGTGGCCAAGGATGACAGCGCCGGTGGCGACAAGCCGGTCCTCGCCGAGGTGCTCGAAGGCGATCCGACACCGCAGGCCAAGGAAAAGCCCGCCGCCAACGATGCAAACGGGGATGCCGAAGCGAAGTCCGAAGACGGCGCACCCAAGCGCGGCGGTTGGTGGCAGCGCACATTCGGCCAGTGACGGATCGGGCCATGTCCGAAACCCCAGTTACCGTGATCCTGCTCGCCGCGCAGCGCACCGGGGTGGTCAATCCTCTCGCCGAGCGTGCCGGCGTCAGCCACAAGGCGCTGGTGCCGATCTGCGAGCGTCCGCTGATCGCGCATGTCATGGAAATCCTCACCACCCTGCCCGCCATCGAGGCAATCAGGGTGGTGCTGGAGCCTGACGGGCAGGAGGCTGTGGCCCCGGTTCTCGAGGAGTTTCGGGACCGGGGCGTGCCGATCGAGCTGGTGGACTCGGACAAGAACATCGTCGAAAGCGTGATCCACGCAACCAAGGGCGAGGACCGCGCCTTCATCGTCACGACGGCGGACAATGTCCTGCTGACGCACGAAGGCTTCGAACAGGCGCGCGCGACGCTTGCGACAAGTGACGGGATCATCAGCCTGACGACGCGCGAACGCGTTTGGGCCGTGCATCGCCAGGGGCAGCGCGGTTTTTACGATTTCAAGGATGCCGGCTATGCCAGCTGCAATTTGTTCGGTCTGAACGGTCGCAAGAGCCTGGCTGCGGCGGAAGTGTTCCGCGAAGGCGGGCAATTCATGTCCAACAAGGGCCGCATGATCCGCGCTTTCGGCCTGTGGAACATCATTCTGATGGCGACAAGGCGTATCACTCTGCGCGAGGGCATGGAGCGTCTGAGCAAACGCTTCGGCCTCGAGCTGAAGCCGGTCGTCTTCGAGGACGGCGCGCTGGCGGTGGATGTCGATAATGCCCGCACATACGCGGTCGCCGAATGGGTGCTGGGCCGGCGGCTCGGCATGGATATCGCAAAGCCGGTCATCGTGCCCGACGCATGAGGATTGCGCCCAGCTTGGCCCGGTCCTAAGCGCGCGAAACAGATAGCCGCAAGAGGCCCGCTCATGACAACCACCATACAGCCCCTGCGAATTCCCGATGAGGCCAAGGAGCGTGTGCGCACGCTCTTCATGGCCAAGCACGCGCTATGGGGCGGCGGGATGCATCCGGAAGACGGCAATCATGCGATCTACCACCACGAGGTGCGCACCAGCCTCGAAAATCTCGGCCTGAACCTCGAATTTGCCAACAGCTACGATGTGCTGTTCCAGCGGCCGGAAACTATCGATTTCGTGTTTCCGCTGCTCAATCGCGGCGGTTTCGTGAACAGCGAAATGCTGATCCCGATCCTGTGCAACATGCACCGCATCCCGTATCTCGGCGCGATGCCGTTCCTGCGCGGGCTCGGAGACGACAAATCGGTTTCGAAGCTTGCCTGCGTCCATGCCGGCGTGCCGACAGCGCCGTGGTTCTGTTATCGCCGCGGCGGTCCCGTCCAGGAAGCGGACCTGCCGCCCTCTCCCGACGGTCGCTGGGTCATCAAACCCAATGCGTCCTCCGCCAGCTGGGGGATATCGGACGCGCATGACTGGAACGGCGTCGCCAACGCCATCGCCAATATTCACGGCCAGGGCCACGACGCGATCGTCGAGCCCTATCTGGACGGATACGACGTGCAGTGCGCCTTCATCACGCTCGACAACACACCTACGGCGCTCCCCATGCTTTGGTATGAGCGCGAAAACACGCAGAAATTGTGGACCTATTACGAAAAGCGCGACCTCGTCCCCAATACCGAGAAAGCCGCACTAAAGCGGTTCGACGATGCGGACCTTGCCGCCAAGGTCGAGGAAATGGCACGCAAGGTCGCGCGCGAATTCGTACCCTTCGATTACGGCCGCATCGAATTTCGCGTGGACCTCAAGACCGGCGACATCAGTTTCATCGAGATCAATCTCAACTGCAATCTGTGGAGCGAGAAGGTAATGGCAAAGGCCGCGGCGGAGGCCGGGTTCAGCCATGCCGACCTGCTGGAAACGCTGCTGGCGGAATGCTGGGCGCGGCACGGTCTCATCGCGGGACGGTAAACTCCTTAAAATTCGGACGAAAGCCTATTGCCAGCGCCGTAATTTGCGTTGCCACTTCCTTCTCGGGATTGCGGGGTCGCGAGCCATTACGTCTTCGGGGAGGATGACTATGGCTCGCGGAGCTAACGGCGCGCGCAATTCGCGCTTCAGACAAGAGGAATACACGCAGCAGAAGTATGGCGCGGACATGACGACCCGCACGGACGACACCACTTACGGTTTCAATTCGACCGCGGGCCGCAATGTCTTCGATTTCGATATCAACCACTATCCGGCGCTGACCATCCGGAATGCCGACGGCGAAGACACGCTGGACTTCTCCGGCTTCGGTGGTGGCAGCGTGATCGATCTGCGGGACGGCCACTTCTCGTCCGGCGGTATCGCCGCACCCGATGCCGATACGGTGAACGCCAATCGCGCCGCCTATGGCGAGCAGATCGGCGTGGACATTTCGCCTACGTCGCAGGCTTCCATCGATGCGGTTTCCGCCAGCTTCCAAAACGCGAATGCCACCAGCATCGCCAATGACTGGGGCGTTACGGGTATCGCGGCGCTCAACTACAACAACATTTCGATCGCCTACGGCGCGGATATCGAGAATGCGATCGGCACGGCCTTTGCCGATGTCATCGTCACCAGTGGGCTGAACAATACGCTGACCGGCAATGCCGGTGCGGACACGTTCGTCTTCCTGAGTGACGAAAACCGCTTCTTCGGAGAATTCGACCAGGGCGGCACCGACACGATCACCGATTTCGAAGCCCGTATCGACCGTATCGACCTCAGCAATCTCGGCATCGATGCCGACTCGCGCTTTGTGGTCGACGGCAATTTCTTCGGCGTCGATATCGATGGCGATGGCGTGGTCGATCAGGGCATCGTCTTCGAGAACCTCGATTACGTGCCTTTTGCGGATATCTTCGCGTAAGATCGCATACCGACGACGAAAGGGCCGCGCGCACTCCGGTGCGGGCGGCCTTTTTCTTAACTGCGCCCTACGGTTCGATCTTGTCGCCCTTCCAATCGAACACCTTTCCGCTGTCATCCGGCCCCAGCCCCTCGAGCACGCCGAGCAGGTGATCGGCCGCCTCGGTGCGAGCACTCAACTGGCCTTCGGGCAGGTTCTTCTGAAATGGCTGCGACAGCGTGGTGTCGACTGTTCCCGGGTGTAATCCCACCACGCTCGCCCGCTTGTGCGTGCGGGCCATCTCTATGGCAAAATTGCGGATCAGCATGTTGAGCGCCGCCTTGCTGGCGCGGTAACTGTGCCAGCCGCCGATGCGATTGTCGCCGATGCTACCGACGCGGGCGGACAAGGCAGCGAACATCGCGGGGCGATCGCGCGACAACAGGGGCAACACATGCTTGGCGATCAGCGCTGGTCCTATCGCGTTCAGCCGCAACACTGCCGCCATGACGTCACCGTCCAGATGTTTGAAGCTGCGCTCCGGCCCGGTGCCGTCCGGCAAGGTGAGCACTCCGCTTGCCACTACGACGAGATCGGGCGGATCGTCTTTCCAGGGCGCCACGGCAGCGGCGATGCTCGCTTCATCCTCCAGATCGAAGGTGAACGGCGTGATCCGCTCATGCGAGGGAACGCTGCCGCTGCGCGATCCGGCATGCACGTCTGTGCCGCGCTCCGCCAGCGCACTCGTCATAGCGCCGCCGATCCCGCCGCTTGCGCCGAATATCGCCGCTTTCGTGAATGTCATGCGCGTCTTTCCTACAGCCTGCCCGGGTCGTTAGGTCCAACGCATGACGACGCCAATCCGCCCTCTGGCCCGTATCGCGGGTGACACTTCGCCGCGCAAGAGGTCACGCTTTTTGCCCGCAAGGTCACACATCGCGGATTTTGGCTCAGGACACTGTAACACTTGTCACACCCCCCCGTGCAAACCCTCGGCAAAGCGGCGCATTGGGCGAAGGTCCGGCTTGCTCTTGCGGGCGCAGTGGCTAAGTAGGCGGGCATACGCGTAAAGGACTGCAATCATGGCCACCTTCACCCTCCCCAAGAACAGCAAGATCCGCAAGGATGGGCAGACGCACCGCGCGGAGGGCGCAAAACGCACGAAGACGTTCCGCATCTATCGCTACGATCCCGATAGCGGGAAGAACCCACGTTACGACACGTTCGAAGTCGACCTCGACGATTGCGGTCCGATGGTTCTGGATGCGCTGTTCAAGATCAAGAACGAAATCGATCCCACGCTGACCTTCCGCCGCTCCTGCCGCGAAGGCATCTGTGGCTCTTGCTCGATGAACCTCAACGGCAAGAACGGTCTCGCCTGCACCACCGCGATCGAGGATCTGAGCGGCGAAATCCGCATCACCCCGCTGCCGCATATGGAAGTGATCAAGGACCTCGTCCCCGATTTCACGCACTTCTATGCGCAATATGCCAGCATCCGCCCCTGGCTGCAGACCGTCTCCACCACACCGTCGGGCAAGGAACGTCTGCAGGCACCCGAAGAGCGGGAGAAGCTGGATGGCCTTTACGAATGCATCCTGTGCGCCTGCTGTTCGACCGCCTGCCCCAGCTATTGGTGGAATAGCGACAAGTTCCTCGGCCCGGCCATCCTGCTGCAGGCTTATCGCTGGCTGGCCGACAGCCGCGACGAGATGACGGGTGAGCGCCTCGATCAGCTGGAGGATCCGTTCCGCCTCTATCGCTGCCACACCATCATGAACTGCGCCAATGTGTGCCCCAAGGGCCTGAGCCCCGCGCGCGCCATTGCCGAAATCAAGAAGATGCAGGTGGAGCGCGCGATCTGAGCGCACTCGCCGCGAAGTACGAACGGCTGATCGCCGCGGGTGAGCTGCGCCCGGATGCGGACCAGCGCCGCGCCGTCGAACGGCTGGCAAGGCTGCAAGGCGAGCTGGAGGCGGAGGAGGGCGGCGGCCTGCTCGGCCAGCTCTTCGGGCGCAAACAGGGCAGCCCCCGCGGCGTCTACATGTGGGGCGGCGTCGGACGCGGCAAATCCATGCTCATGGACCTGTTCGTCGTCACGCTGAGCATTACCGAGAAGCGCCGCACGCACTTCCACGCCTTCATGCTCGAGGTAGACGCCCTTATCCGCGAGGAACGCGAGGCGCAGACCGAAGGCCCGGTGCGCCGCGTCGCAAAGCGTATTGCTGCCGATGTGCGGTGCCTGGCCTTCGATGAGATGGTGGTGAACAACACCGCTGACGCCGCGATCATGGCACGCCTCTTTACCGCGCTGATCGTCGATGAAGGCGTCACCGTGGTGACGACGAGCAACCGCCCGCCGTCCGATCTCTACAAGGATGGCCTGAACCGGTCGCTTTTCCTGCCATTCATCGAACTGGTGGAGCGTGAGATGGACGTGCTACCGCTGAACGGGCCGACAGACTACCGGCTCGACCGGCTCGGCGATATCGAGAGCTGGCATACCCCGCTGGGCGACGAAGCGACCGCGCAGGTGACCGAGGCCTTCTATCGCCTCACCGACTATGACCCGGCCGATGCCGAGCATGTCCCTTCCGGCGAGCTGGCGCTCGGCGGCGGGCGGACGCTACATGTGCCAAAGAGCCTGAAGGGAGTTGCGGTCTTCAGTTTCAAGCGGCTCTGCGGCGAGAATAGAGGCGCTGCGGATTACCTCGCCATCGCGCGCGAATATCACTCCGTGATCGTGGTCGGCATCCCGCGCATGGGGCCAGAAAACCGCAACGAAGCCATTCGCTTCACCAAGCTTGTCGACGCGCTTTACGAGCAGGGCGTGAAGCTGTTCGTCACCGCCGCTGCCGAGCCGGAAGAGCTCTATCGCAAAGGCGACGGCGCGTTCGAATTTGAGCGAACGGTGAGCCGTCTCAAGGAAATGCAGAGCACAGAATACATGGCGCGCGGCCATGGGACAGCCGATTAGGCGATACCGAGCCGCGCAAGCGAACGGTCGAGCATCAGCAGTTGCCATAGCAGCCGCGAATGGTCCGACCGGCCGGAGATGTGCGCCTCTGCGATCTCGGCAATTCGTGCATTGTCGAACCACCCGGTGCGAGCCAGCATTGCGCTCCTGCCGATGCCTCGCGCTTTGCTAGCAAGCGGCCCACGAAGCCACTCGGCGATCGGCGTGACGAAGCCCTGCTTGGGCCGGTACAGGATGTCATCCGGCAGATAGCGCTCCATCGCCTTCTTGAGGATGAACTTGCCCTGCCCCCGCCGCACCCGCAGCCTCTCCGGCAGAGCAGCGGCAAACTCCACGAGCCGGTGGTCGAGCAGCGGCTCGCGCGCTTCAAGGCTCACCGCCATGCTGGTTCGGTCCACCTTGGTCAGGATATCGCCCGGCAGCCAGAAAGTGAGATCGGCATATTGCGCGGCGTCCAGACCGCTTCGCGCCGGAGCGCGCTTCATGACATCGATCAGCATTCTCTCGGCGCTATAGTCGCCGACCTGCCGTACAAGCGTTTCGCTGTAGAGACCGAAACGGATTTCGGGGGGCACGGCGGACAATGCGGACGCGTAACCCTCCGCGCCGGACCCGGCGAGCGATTGCAGCGTGCTCTTGGCGCGCAGCGGGCGCGGAGCCCAGTCGAGCTTGGGAAAGGCATCGCCGAGCGGACCGAGCACTTTCTTTCGCAATGCCGAGGGCAGCAGCCCACGCAACCGATCCTCGTGCGCATGAAAGACCTGCCGCCGATAGCCGGCGAACGCCTCGTCCGCCCCATCGCCCGATAGCGCCACCGTCACATGCTCCCGCGCCAATTGGCTCACGCGCCATGTCGGCAGCGCGCTCGCATCGGCGAAGGGCTCATCGAACATGCCCGCAATCGTGTCGATCGCGTCGAACTGGTCGGCGCTCACCTTGCGGGAGGCATGGTCCGTGCCGAACAGCTCCGCCACACGCTGCGCATGGGAGCTTTCATCGGCACTCTCGACGTCGAAACCGATGGAGCAGGTCTGCACCCTGCCCCGCCCCGTCTGCGACATGAAGGCGACGACCGCGGAGCTGTCTACTCCGCCCGACAGGAATGCGCCGAGCGGCACATCCGCCACCATGCGGCTTTCGACCGCCTGCTGCAGGTGGTGCAGCAACTCGGCCTCCAGATCCTGCGGCTTGGCCGAATGCCGCTTGTCGAAACGTATGTCCCAATAGCGTTGCGGCTCTGGCACAGGGCTGTCGTGCTTAAGCAGCAGCGTATGCGCCGCAGGCAGCTTCTTCACCCCGCGCAGGATCGAGCGATGATCGGGGACATAACCCCAGGTCATGTAATCCTCCACCGCCAAAGGATCGACGTCCCTCCGAAGGAGAGGGTGGGCCAGAAGGCCTTTCAGCTCCGAGGCGAAGGCCAGCGAACCGTCGGAAAGCTCCGCCATGAAAAGCGGCTTCACGCCGAAGCGATCGCGGGCGAGGAACAGTTTTCGCTCTCGCCGATCGTAGAGAGCGAAGACGAACATGCCGTGGAGATGCTTCACACAGTCTTCGCCCCACCGCTCCCAAGCGGCCAGGATCACTTCGGTGTCGCCATCCGTCCTGAAAATCGCGCCACGTCCTTCCAGCTCGCGCCGCAGATCGCGATAATTGTAGATTTCACCGTTGAACGTGAGGACACATCGCTCGTCCGCCGATTGCATCGGCTGCGGCGAACCTTCGATGTCGATAATCGACAGGCGCCGATGGCCGAGACCGACGCCGGGCCCCGTCCACACGCCCGATCCATCCGGGCCGCGATGGGCAAGCACGTCGCACATCCGCGTCACGCGCGATGGATCTACCGGCTTGATCGTGCCCGTGTGAAAAATGCCCGCTATCCCGCACATGGGTGGGGACGCTTAAAGACTGCCGCTCGCGCGGTCCATCCAGTCTTCGAGGCCCATGGTGGACTGGCGGAAATCGGTGATGGTGACCGAACCGTCCTCGCCCTCCTGTTCGGGGGAGGAAAGGATCAGCGTTGCCGTCGGACGCGCCCGGAACAGCAGCTTGTCCCGCATGGTGATGAGCTTCAGCCGCAAGCGGCTTTGTCCGGTCCAGCCTCCGCGGTTGAACCAGGTTTCCGAAGCGCGCCTATGCCTCCCCAGGGCCAGAATGCGTTCGCCGGACGCGCCATCGCCAGCGGCCGTCGCCTCCAGCCAGCGCCATTCGCTCTCGGGCGGCAACGCGCCTTCGCCGAACGCACCCGCCTCGCGCCCCTCGGCCTGCACAGCGTAGAGCGCGTACACGACATCGACCGTCCGACCCTCTGCATCGCGATAACTTGCGCGCACAGTCCTATCCGCTCCAGAGAGGCGCGGCTGCCACGGATATGCGCTAATGCTTTGCGCGCGGCTCCAGCCAGCAACCTCGGGCAGTTGCGACTCGACCGGCAAGTCGGCGGAGAGAGCACGCGCCTGCCCAGCCCATAATACTGTCGCCAGAGCCATCGCAGCGATCGCGAGCGGCAGACGCCAGCCAGCTGGCCGGCGACGCTCGAAACGACCGAAAAAGGATGCAGCGGCGAGCGCCTGACCGTCGATAAACGGCTCATCCACCGCGCGATCGAAGAACCGCCAACCGATGCCGAGAAGAATTGCCATGACAAGGGCGAAGAACAGCCAGCCATAAACGATGTGATCGAAGCCCTCGGCAAAGCCGATGCCCTGCGACTGCGCGATATAGATCGTCCCCCAGGCGCGGATGCCATTGGCGATGATCGGCAGCACGATGGCAAGCGCGACGAAGGCTGCACGCCTGATCCCGCTGCTGAAACAGACATGCGCGACGAGCGTACCCAGCGCGATCATCGCGATCAGAAATTTCACGCCCGAACAGGCCTCTGCCACCTCGAACAGACCCGCGGGCGTGTCGATGAAGACACCGTCGATATGCGCCGGTATGCCACTGGCCATGGTCAGTGCGATGGTGATGTCCGCCGTGATCATCTGCAACGCAGGGACAAGCTCGTCTCCCACCGGAACGAGGAACAGGGCGTAGGCCAGCGGAAACAGCAGCGCCCATGCGACGCGCGGGCCGAGAATGGCGATCACGCTCGCCTGCAATGCGCCGACGACACCCAGATGCGTCGCGGTGTTCAGCCCCGAAAGATCGCCCAGCAGCCAGACGAACAGGGCAGCAGCCAGGATTGTCAGCCCCGGCCACCAGGCGCGCGGTGTCAGCTCGGCCAGCTCCGATGCCCTTTGCCAAACGAGCCATGCCAGGATCGCCGGGACCAGAAGGATGTGGTTGTATGTCGAGCTGTCCCACCATTGCATCGCCATCTCGGCCCAATCGGCGGCGAGTAGCGCGAAGAGAGCGGCCCAGGCCAGCGCCAATTGCGCGAGCGGCAGCCGCCATTGCGGCGCGATGCGCTCTATCGCCGGCGCGCGGCGGGGTTCGATCGCATCAAGCCGCATCGCGCGAATGGTCGTTGCCGAAACCCATAAGCCGCGGCAGGTCGCAAAGCATCGATTGCCAGCTCATCGTATCGAGCACCATGCGACGGGCATCAGCTGCGATGGCCTCACGCTCTGCCGGGCGAGCGAGAAGATGCAGCGCGCGCGTGGCGAAAGCGCGGTCGTCCTCCGCCACCACCAGATGCTCTCCATGCTTAGCATCGATGCCGGTCGCCGCTTCCGGACTTGCGAGCACGCAGCGGCCCATCGCCATCGCTTCTAGCACCTTGTTCTGAACGCCGCGCGCAATCGTGATCGGCGCCACCACTATCGTCGCACCCGCAATGAACGGGCGCACATCGGGGACAGCTCCGTGGATCGTCACGCCTCGCAATTCGCGCAAGGCCCTGACCGCGTCGCTCGGCGCTCGGCCGACAATGTGGAAATGCGCGTCGTCGGCACCTCGCTGGATCGCGGGCAGGATAGCATGTGCGAAACGCGTGACGGCGGCGACGTTGGGGGCGTAGTCCATCTGCCCGGTGAACACGAAATGCGGCGCGCCATCCTTCATCGCGGGATGCGGTTCGACGCTGGCGAGGTCGAAAAACGCGCAGTCGATGCCATTTCGCAAGGGACGGATATCGTGCGCGGTCGTCGTGCGGGAGCGCAGCAGGCCTGCCTCGGCCTCGCTCACCAGCAAGGTCGCATCGGCATTGGCGGCGAGCGTCGCTTCCACCCGCCGAAGCAGCTTCGCTTCGCGCGCGTCGATCCAGCCACGCGGACCTGCGCGGTCGAGCGCGTAGGCCTCGAATTTCGCCGAATCGACATCGACCAGATCGACGACCAGGTGCCCTGCCCAATCGCTCGGCACGTATTGTCCCATCTGGCCCGAATACACGTAGATCGCTCTGATATCGCGCTGGGCAAGCGTGACGCGGACCCAGTCCTGCAAATCCTGCGAGCGAAAAGCGGCTAGGCTGACGGGCTCGCGCCGCACAAGCGCTTCGAAACCGGCCACGCTGACCGGCTTGGAACGCCACGGCATGCAGTGTGTCGCCGCCAGCGCCTCGAGCTCGCCCTCGTGCTCCTTGTCCTCATGCGTGTCCGCCAGACAGCCGACATGGACCGGTGCCAGCTCGGCAAGCGCCTTGAGGATATGATGCGATCGGATCTTGTCTCCGCGATCGGGCGGGAACGGCAAGCGATGGGCTAGAAAGAGGATTTCGCCGCTCATCCCAGCCCCCGCGAAATCATCGGTCCGATCCGATTGGCGAGCGGCAGGGGAAGTTTCTTCCAGAGCGCGATCTGCCGTTGGTGCCGCGCGCTATTGGGATCGGCATCGCGCGGGGCATGGCCGGACGCAGTCCAGCTGGCATAGGACAGGGGCTGCGGCGTGAAACCCCAGTTCCTCTTGAAATGATATGCCCCGCTGCCGGCCTTGCTCCGCCCGAAATCGAAGCGCTCGCATCCTTTATAACGCGCGTGCAGCATAAGCTCGAAATACATGCGGTCATTGGCGCGCAGGCCGCGCGCGGCATGGGTTCCACCGCCCCAATAAGGCATCACCGCCCCGTCGTGATATAGCGACAGGACGCTGGCGACTGGCACGCCGTCATGGCTGATAGTCAGGATATCCGCATCGAGCATGTCCAGCACGGCTGCGAACAGGCTGCGCGGAAATACCGGTGTGCCGAGATTGCGGACGCTTTCGGCATAGACCGCGTAATGCGCCGCGCGGTCCGCTTCGCCCGTACCCACGCGGATAGCGAGATTAGCCTTGAGGCCCTTGCGCACTTCGGCCCGTTGTTTGCGCGGGATGGCCAGCAACTGTGCTTCATCACCGGCAGCGAGTTGGGCGACAAAGCCCGCATGGCTGTCGGTGCGCACGTCCCATCCCTCGCTTACATCGCCGCCACGCAGCTCAATCGCGGGACAGGAAAGACGCCCCGCCAATTCCTGCGCCCCGCTGCAAAGCGATGCAGCGCACGTCCCGAGCACGCCGCCTTCCACGGCAAAGCCGCTCGATGCAAGGACTCGACCGAAGATCGGCGAATGCACTTCGCTCAGCGGCAACCAGCCCACGAGTATGCCGCCCTTTTCCGCTACCAGCCCATGCGCACGCTGCCCGGTGCCCGCCTCGACCGCCAGCAGCCAGGATGGTCGATGGAAGATGCTTCCACCCTGCCGCGCGACAAAAGTCTCGATCCGGTGCACTTCTTCCGGCTCGCCGAGGTCGGCGATGCGGATGCTTTCACGCAGCGAGGCGAAAGGCGCGTTCATGCGCTTGCCCGATGGAGGGTTGCCTTCTCGGCCTCCAGGCGTAGAGCCTCGCGATGCGCGATCACATCGATCCGCCCCCAGGCAAATTCGCGTACCAGCTGACGCAGCTTGCCCGCCATCTTTTCGAGATTTGTGTAATGCCGCAGCCGGGATCGCAGTGGTGCACCGGCAACGCGCGGCTGGCCGGGGTCGATCTCCCATGGATGGAAGTAGAAGATGGCTGGCCGCCCCTCGTCACGGTTGACCTGCCGGATCGCCCAGCGGCTGAACGCGTAGGGCAGCACGCGGAAGAAGCCGCCGCCGCCCGCGGCCAGACGTTTTCCGCGAAATTGCGCCGTCGTCACCGGCAGCTCCACCAGATCGCTCCACGGCAGAGGATTGAACGCGAAGCGCGGAGCGTCGGCCCAGCCATAGTGATCGTGCGCTACGGGCGCGACGCTGGAGGAATAGAGATAGCCCTGCTCCGCCAACTCCATGAAGGCCCAGGGCGTGCGCTGGTCAATGGAGAAGCTAGGCGCGCGATAGCCTATCACGCGCTCTCCGCAGCAATCCTCGATCGTTTTCCGGGTGCGCTCGATATCGGCGGCGAAGCTCTTGCGGTCCATGCGGAACACGCGCTCGTGATCCCAGCCATGGCTCGCAACCTCATGACCTCTGGCTGCGATCTCGCGCAGGAGACCGGCATGGCGCTTCGCCACCCAGCCGAGAGTGAAGAAGGTGGCGCTCGCTTGCGCCTCGTCGAACAGGTTGAGAATGGCGTGCACATTGCGCTCGACCCGGTCGTCGAGACCGCCCCAGCTGTCCCGCTCGATAACGCCCTCGAACGCGCCGACCTGGAACCAGTCCTCGACATCGACCGAAAGGCCGTTGACGACGCGCCCCGGTGCGTCGCCTTCGTCGAAAGCGATGGCGTTCACCGATGCGCTCCTTACGCGGCCTTGCTCGAATCCATCTCGCCCTCGATCCAGTCGATGAGCATCGTCAGCGTCTGGCGGATGGAGCGTTCCTGTTCGAAGGAGCGCGCCTCGATCCGGGCCAGCTGCTCGCGCATCTCGCCGATCTCGGTGCCGCCCGTTTCACCGTCGGCGTCGACAGGACGCTCAGCGACGTCGTCGAGCTTGGCCCGGAGTTCTGCGATCTGCGCATCACGCTCGGCAATCGCGCCGTCGAAAGCTTCGATAAGCATGGCTTCGCGTTCGAGGATCGCCGCGTTGACCTGCTCCCGATCGAGACCACTCGCCACGGTATTTGAACCGCTGTTGTTCACGGGGGCCTCGGGCACGGCCGGTGCGGGCGGCACCGCACGCTCACTGCCCATTTCCGCCAGCACGGCTTCGAGCATCGCGCTATCGATATCGCTGCGCTTTTCGATCGCGCCCGCCAGCATCAACCGGTTGGCGATCTGGTTCACGCGGCGCGGAATGCCATCCGAGGCGGCGAAAATTCCGGCGAATACATCCTCGGCGAAAGAGGGATTGCCATTCCACCCAACCTTTTCGAGACGGTGGACGATATACGGCTCGATCTCCGCTTCCTGCATCGGCTCGAGGTGATGCGCGGCGATCACGCGCTGACGCAGCTGCTCCAGCCCATCATCGTTCTGCAACGTCTCGCGAAATTCCGGCTGTCCGAGCAGAAGCGTCTGCAACAGCGGATGATTTCCCAGCTGGAAGTTCGAGAACATGCGCAGCTCTTCCAGTGCCTGCACCGAAAGGTTCTGCGATTCGTCGATGATAAGCAGGCAGCGACGCCCTGCGCGCGCTTCCTCGTGCAGGAAACTCTCGATATCGGTGAGCGCAGTCGCCTTGTCGTGTCCCTCGACGTCCAGTCCCATCGCGCCGGCAACGACGTGGACGATCTCTTCCTCGTTGAGTTTGCTCGTCACGATCTGCGCCACGGTGACCGCATCGGGATCGAGCGTTTTCATCATATGCGCGACCAGCGTCGACTTGCCCGAGCCGACTTCGCCGGTGATGACGATGAAGCCCTCGCCCTGCGCCAGGCCGTATCCGAGATAGGACAGCGCTTTCCTGTGCGTGATCGACCGGAAGTAGAATTCCGGATCGGGCGTAAGCTGGAATGGCTTGCCGGACAGACCGTAGAAATCGTCGAACATGGTTGGTGATCCTTTCGGGCGGTCAGAACGTGTAACGAAGGCCGACAAGCGCGGAGGCGGCGGAATAGTCGGGCAAGTCTTCGCGTGAGATACCATCGAGGCCGACGGCGGCCGTACCGGCCAGCCCATCAAGCAGAGTGCGGTTGTACGCGGCGCTCAGGCTGTAACCGAGAGCATCGCCCAGCCCGTCGGCGCCCGGTTGGAACAGGCTTAGCGAGCCACCCAGATTGACACCGGAACGCTGATCGAGCTGTCGCGCGGCATAGGCGGCGAGCCAGTAAGTCTCGTCCGCCACACCGTCGAGCGCCGCAAGTACGGTGTCATCGCCTGCGAAGAAGCTACGGCGATCATAGCCAGTGCCTATGCCGTAGGAGAGGCGACCGCTTTGCGCGCCATAGCTCAGAGATACGCCGCGATTGCGGAATACTGCGGAGCGAAGCGATCCAAGGCGCGCAAGAGCGCAATTATCACCCTCCACCCCGAGCACGCAGCCGCCGAGATCTCCGCTGATCGGATTGCGGAAGGCATCAAAATCCGTGCCTAGCTCGTCCAGCGCGCCGACCACCTGGCCGCCGAAGCTGTTGAGCGTGTCATAGACCGAGACATTCAGGCTGGAGCGCGCGTTCGGCGCGTAAGCAAGCGAGCCGTAATAGGTCGTCGATCCATAGCGCCGACCGACAGTCGCCGCGGCAGAGGTGCGGCGGCTCGGGCGCCACAACACGCCGACATCCCAAATCAGACCGTCGGTCTCATAAGCGATGGTGCGCGGCTGCGTTTCATCGGTGATGAAGCGTCCAACCGGCCCACGGATCGGCAATCCTTCGTCATCGCGAAGGGCGTCGCGGCTCGAAACCTCGACATCCTCGTAACCTACACCGCCAACCAGCGCGACGTTGGGAGAGACCGGAACGGTCACATCGGCGCGGACGTAGCGATCGTCGATACGCTGATCGAGGTTGGACACGTCCTGGCGGTTCCATCCGGCGCCGACGCCGACGCCGACCGGCAGGACCGTATCGGGCGCCAGACCGGCCCGCACGGCGGCATTCTGCGTTACGGCCTCATCGAAAATATCGACCGGGTCGGCATCGGCGGCGACCAGTACGGCATCGGGCGATTCCACCCGCGTATAGCCGATGCGATACGCCCCGGTGACTTCAGCCGCGCCCAGCTGGGTGCGCGCGGACGGCCCGGCATAGACGGAGTAGAACTGGCTGGTGAAATCGTCATCTGCGCCGAAATCGCCAAGCGATGTGCTGCCATCGCCATCGACGCGGGTGCGTGATGCGAGGCCGCCCGCCTCCAGCGTTACCGCAGGCCCGGCCACGGCGAGCGAGGCGCGGGCGATGCCGGAAACCGTGTCCGTATCGGCGACATCGTCGTCCCACCCGATCCGCCGTTCATAGCGAAGCGATGCGGAGCCTTGCGAGTAACGTCCGCCGAAGCCAGCATCGACGCCCACGGCGGCGCGAGTGTAGGTGACGACGTCGTCTCCCGGCTCGAGCTCCGCCGTCACGACCTGCGCTGCCTCGATATAGGGCGCAATCGCCACGCCTCGGTTCGTGTCGGTCGCGTCGTCCTCGGCATTATCGATATCCTGCGCCAAGGCCGTGGCGGGCAGCGCAGCCAGGAGGGCGAGCGAGGTGAATATCATGCGCATGGCGATCAGGACTCCTGCCCGTAATAGGCACCGAAGCGGCGCCCGCTCGGGCTGAAATGGGCCGCGTTCAGCATCAGCTTGAGATCGGGGCAGGACGAAAGCAGCGTCAGCGCATCTTCGAGCGCGCTCTGTCCGGTGCGGTCTGCGCGCGCGACCACGATGGCCTGTCCGACATGATTGGCGAGCTCCGCCGCCGGAGAAGCGGCAAGCGCCGGAGCGCTGTCGAAAATGATGATGCGGTTGGGCGCGGCGCGGGTGAGCCGGTCCAGCACCTCGGCGGTGCGCGTGCTAGCGAGAAATTCGCTATCGGACGTCGTGTGATTGCCCGCAGGCAGCACGTGCAGCCCGGCGATATCGGTGGCAAGAACGCAATCCTCGACGCGGATATCGTCGCGTGCCAGCACGTCCATGAAGCCCGGACCACGCGGCAGGCCGAGCATCGACAGGATGGACGGCTTGGCGAAATCCGCATCCACCAGCAGCACTTCGCTGTCTTTTTCCGCGGCCATCGCCAGAGCCAGATTTGCGGCCGTGAAGCTCTTGCCTTCAGCCGGAAGGGGAGAGCACACCAGCACACGCTGGGCGAGCTTGCCGGAGCCCGCCTCGCGCGCCTTGCGCACCGATTGCAGCACCTGGCGTTTGACGATGCGGAATTCTTCGAGAAGCGTCGTTACCGCTCCGTCGGGCTGGATCAGGCCATGCCGGGCAAGCGCGTCCCGGTCGATCTCATGCACATCCTTGGAAAAGTGCACATCCTCGTAAACCGGCTCTGCCGCGGGCGTCTCGACAATTGCGGGCGCATTGTCCGCGGAGGTTTCCACCTTGCGCCTACGCCGCACGACGCGTCGATTGACGGGCTTGGCCAGTTCACCCGGCACCGGGGCCGGCGCGAAGCTGTCGCCCAGGCCGAACGCGTCTTCGGCGCGTTCGATCAGGGAACGGCGGTCCGGCGTGATCTTGCTGTGCTCGGTCATATCCGTCCCCTCACGCCATGGTGCTTCGCTGCAGCAGCTCGACGCCGAGCAGGACGACGAACAGCACGCCCAATCCGCCCACACCGGCTGCGAAATATTTCAGCCGCTGGCGGCGCAGCTCGCGGCCCGCTTCGGTGAAGGTGTGGCTGATCGTGCCGACGACCGGCAGGCCGAAGGTTCGCTCCAGCTGGCTCGCTGTCGCAAAGGTGGAGCCCAGCTTGCTCAGCGTGAATGCCGTTCCGGCGCCCGCTCCGATGCCGACGATGAGGACGCCCAGTAGCAGCAACGGACGGTTCGGCGCGGCAGGCGCGCGCGGCGTGGTCGGCGGATCGACAACTTCGAATTGCGTGGCGCTATTTTCGTTGCGCAATTCACCGCGCAGGCGCAGTTCTTCCCGGTCTTCGAGCAGGGCATCGTACTGTTCGCGCAGCACCTCGTAATCGCGGCTGATCCGCTGCGCCTCGGCGGCGGCTCCCGGCTCGCGGGCGGCGCTGGCATTGATCGAGGCGATTTCCGCCTGGAGAGCGGCTGCGCGCGATTGCAGCGACATGACATTGGATTGCCGCTCCCCCCGCATGCTCTGCAAGGATGTGTAGGCCGGGTTCGGCATGCCGCCCGGCGCACCGGCAGCAGCTGCGCGCTGGCGGAGACTGGCGACACTGCGCTCCGCCGCGATGACATCCGGGTGCTCGCTCGTCATCCCGCGGGCGCGCATCGCGTCGAGATTGGCTTCCGCCTGGGCAAGCGTAGCCTGTGGCCCGCCCCCGCCCGGCGCGGCAATCGTGCGCGGGGTGCTGGCGATCTGTCCATCGAGAGCGGCCATGGCGGCCTGCGCTGCGGCAAGGTCCGCCTCGACGCTGCGCAATTCTGCACGCGTCGCGCTCAGCTGCGTGGCAATGGCTTGAGCCCCGCCAACAAGGTCCGGATTGGCGGCCTCGAAGGCGAGCCGACGCTCTTCGGCTGAGGCGAGCTCCGCCTCGCGCTCTGCCAGCTGCTGATTCAGGAATCCGATGCTGTCCGCCATTTCGCCGCGTGCGCCGCCGAGATTTTCCTCGCGAAAAATGTCGATCATGCGCTGCGCGATCGTGCGCGCGAGTTCGGCGTTTTCGGCATCCGTCAGTTCGCTGCGACCGCTTTGCGCGGATATCTCGAAGATGTTCTCGCCCTGGCTGACGACGGCGATATCGTCTTCGAGCCTGTCGATCGCCGCTTCCATCTGCGTCGGCGTGCTCACCGCGTCGCCAATGCGGGTGGAACGCACGACCTTCTCGAGATTGACGGAGCTGACCAGCGTCTGCCGAATGCGGTCGATATCGCGCTCACGCGCATTGGCACCGATCCCGATCTGCTCGGTCAGCACGTCGTCCAGCTGGACGAAAATGCGCGTTTCGGATTCGTAAGTATTCGGGATCAGCGCGACGACCAGCCAGCCCAGCAGGCAGATGCCCCAGGCAATGGCGAGCGCCAGCCAGCGACGGTTCCACACCGCCCATAGCCCTGCGCGCAGTTCCTCGAGAAGCTGATTCACGCCTCCGATCTCCTCAGAACATGCTTTCGGGGATGATGATGACGTCGCCCGGCATCAGCATGACATTCGCTTCGCTATCGCCGCGGCGCAGCAGGTCGGACAAACGCAGATCGTATTCGCGCTGCTCGCCGCTCTCGCGGTCGAACCGGATAAGCCGCGCGCGATTGCCCGCTGCGTATTCGGACAGGCCGCCGACGGAAATCATGGCGTCCAGCAGCGTCATGTTCGCGCGGAAAGGGATGGAGGCCGGCTCCGCCGTCGCGCCGACGATCCGCACCTGCTGGCTGAACGTCCCGGCAAATTCATTGACGATCACCGTGACCAGCGGCTCTTCTATATATTGGGAAAGCTGCAAGCGGATGTCTTCCGACAGCATGGTCGGCGTCTTCCCCACGGCGGGCATGTCGGACACCAGCGGCGTCGTGATGCGGCCATCGGGACGCACCTGCACCTCCGCACCAAGCTCGTCATTGCGCCAGACGTGGATGGTCAGCTTGTCCAGCGGGCCGATGACATATTCCTCGCCCGGCCCTTCCTGCATCGACACGAAGCGTGCGGGGGCAAGCTCCGATCCGGCGGAATTCCCGGCACAACCCGTGAGGGCGAGCGCAAGCCCCGCTGCCATAAGCACGGTTCTTGGCGACAATTTGCTGCGCATGAAATGCGTCCTTCGCGATGTGTGGCGCTTGGCTGACGCGGCCTCTATTGCCCCGCACGCTTTACGCCCTGGATCCGGTCACGCTTTCTCGCGGAAAAGAGTGAACATCGCGTTAGTATTGAAGCCCCGCCGCCCGGAAATTCAGCCCTTTTGGAACGCTGTCCCGTTTCGGGACGCGGGCTGGAGAGAAGCTTAAACCAGCATTTCAAGCGCGGCGCCCTGGCCCAGGAACGCCGACGGGCTGGCGGTTGCACCGTAAGCTCCTGCGCAAAAGACCGCGACGATGTCGCCTACTTCGGCGCGTGGCAGGTGCGCCTGGTCGGCAAGGCGATCGAGCGGCGTGCACAGGCACCCTACGACATTCACCAGCTCCTCGGCATCCGCATCGAAGCGACTGGCGATGGCGAGCGGGTAATTGCGCCGGACGACTGTGCCGAAATTGCCCGACGCCGCCAACTGGTGATGCAATCCGCCATCGGTGATGAGATAGGTGACCCCGTGGCTATCCTTCCGGTCGACGATGCGCGTGAGATACACGCCCGCCTCGCCGACAAGGTAGCGGCCAAGCTCAATGACGAATTCGGTTTCGGTCAATTCCGGCGGCAGAGTATCGAACTGCCGTTCAAGTGCGGCTCCGACGGCAGCGATGTCGAGCGGCGCGTCTCGGTCGAAATAGGGTATGCCGAAGCCCCCGCCCATATTGAAATGCGGCACCGTCACGCCTGCTTCCCGGGCCAGTCGCGCTGCAAGCTCGAGCGTGCTCGCCTGCGACTGGATGATCGCTTCGGCGTCCAGCGCCTGACTGCCCGCATAAATATGAAATCCACGCCAGTTGGCCCCGGCATCGACGATGCGACGGGCAAGTTCCGGCACGCGGCCCTCATCCACCCCAAAAGGCTTGGCACCGCCGCCCATCTTCATGCCCGATCCGCGAAGATCGAAGTTGGGATTGACGCGGATGGCAAGGCGCGGCGCGATATCGAGCGCCTTGCCAAACGCGAGCGCGCGCTCCGCCTCGTTCTCGGACTCCACATTCAGCGTAACCCCGGCGCGGATCGCCGCCGACAGCTCGCGGTCCCGTTTGCCCGGGCCGGCAAAGCTGATCTCCCGCGGCAGGAAACCGGCTGCCCTCGCCTGCTCCAATTCCCCGCCAGATGCGATGTCGAGACCGTCGACATGATCTGCGATAAATTCGAGAAGTGGTCCGTAAGGATTTGCCTTCATGGCATAATGCAGGCGGAGCCGTTCCGGCATTGCCGTGCGCAAGTCCGCGATGCGGGCAGCGATCAGATCGCGCGAGTAGACGAAAAGCGGCGTGTCACCCGCCTCCTTCACCAGCGCGCTTGCTATCCGCCCGCCGATGGCCAGCTCACCGTGCAATGCGGAGAAATGCGGCGGAATCGGACCGTGCGGCTTCATTCTGCGTCTCGCTTCAGCCGCGCGCGATCGATCTTGCCATTCGGGTTGAGCGGCATGGTTTCGACCCACTCGATGTGCGCAGGCTGCATGAAATTAGGCAATTCCCGTCGAAGGGCCGCACGCAGTGCTTCGTCACCGCCCTCGCCCCGCACGATGAGATGAATTGCGTGACCGAGGCGCGGATCGGGCACGCCGAATGCCACCGCCTCTTCCGCGAGGCCGGTGGCGCGGGCGGCATCCTCGATTTCCTGCGGACTGATGCGGTTTCCGGCGCACTTGATCATCGCATCCTCCCTGCCGACGAAATACAGCAAGCCATCGTCGTCGCGGCAAACGGTATCGCCAGACCATACTGCAGTACCGCCATGTTTCGATGTCGCCGGTGCCGGGCGGAAGCGTTCTGCGGTTCGCTCGGGATCCTGCCAGTAGCCCTGCGCGACGAGCGGCCCGCAATGGACGAGCTCACCGTCGGAGGCCGCGGCCCCGTCCTGGTCGATCACCAAAATCTCCGCAAAGGGAATAGCCTTGCCAATGGACGTAGGATGCGTGTCGACAAGCTCGGGATCCAAGTAGGTCGATCGAAAGGCCTCGGTCAATCCATACATTGGAAAAAGCTTTGCCTGCGGGAAGATGTGTCGCAAAGCTTGCACCAAATCTTCGATGAGCGCCCCGCCGCTATTGGTTAGCCGCCGCATAGTTCCAACAGCGTCTTGCGACCAATCCTGCTCGGCAAGCTGCACCCAAAGCGGGGGCACAGCCGCCAGCGTCGTGATGGAATGTCTGGCGCATGCCTTAATGACATCGCGCGGCGTCAGATAATCGAGCGGCACCACGCTCCCGCCCGCATACCAGGTCGAAAGCAGTTGATTCTGCCCGTAATCGAAGCTGAGCGGCAGCACGGCCAGCGTCACATCGTCGCGCTCCATCTCGAGATAATGCGCCACGCTCACTGCGCCGAGCCACAGATTGGCGTGGCTCAACATAACGCCCTTCGGCCTGCCGGTCGAACCGCTCGTGTAAAGAATGGCGGCGAGCGAGTGCGGATCCAAGTCCGATAGACTTGCCGATCCTTCGCCGCCGCCCAAGCCTGACAGGAACGCGGCCTCTTCGACGATCTTGCACTCCGTCGGAACATCGTCGTGTTCCAGCGATGCAGTCCGGCCGGCATTGGCGATGAGAAGGTCTGCCCCGCTGTCAGCAAGGATATGCGCAACCTGCGCCCGCTTCAGAAGGGGATTGATCGGCACATGCACCAGCCCGGCTCGCGCCGCCGCGAGCGGAAGCAGGCATGTTGCCTCCCCCTTGCTGCCCCACGTCGCGACCCGCGCGCCCTTTTCCGGCACCGCATCGGCAAGCCACGCCGCCATGCGCGATACCTGCCGTCGCAGGTCAGCCCAAGACAGCGTCCGATGACGCAGGATCAGCGCAGGGTCGCCATCCTTGCCGCGTTCTGCGATATGGTCGAGCGGCCGTGGCACAGGATCGGGCGCGGTGGACATGGGGCCTTTCGAAAAGCGATACGATGACGGCGGTCAGCTATCACGACACCATTAAGGACTTGCAAGACCTCGCTTGGCGCGATGGCGGACCTTTTGCCCGCCCGGCGTGGTTCGTAATGCTCGAAGAGATGGTTGGCGCGCCGCTCTTCGCCGTCGCAAAGGATGGCGATGAGGCGATTTGCCTGCCGCTGATGCGCGGAGAGGCTGGGTGGGAAGCACTGACCAACTGGTATGCGTTCACATGGCAACCCTTGCGAACACACAACGCGCATGACCAGTTGCTGACAGCTTTGGCCGAGGAGATGCCCACGAAGACCGACAGGATCGTGCTCGACAAGCTGACGCGCGAGGACGCGGCGCATTTGAAGCGCGCTTTTCGTGGCACTGGATGGTCTAGCTTCGCCGAAGTGGCCGACACCAACCACATCCTGCAGGTCCAGGGCCGGCCTTTCGCCGCTTATCTCGCAGAGCGACCCGGTGCGCTCCGCACAGCGCTTTCTCGCAAGACGAAGAAGCTCGATACCGTCATGACAAACGAATTCTCGAATGCCGACTGGTCGATTTTCGAGGACGTCTACGCCGATAGCTGGAAGCCTGCCGAGGGCAATGCGGACTTGTTGCGCCGATTTGCACGGCAAGAGAGCGCAGCCGGCCGTCTTCGCTTTGCCATCGCGCGGCACGATGGGGCGCCTGTTGCCGCGCAATTCTGGACGGTCGATAATGGCACCGCGTTCATTCACAAGCTCGCGCATCGCCGCGGCGCCCAGGCGCTCTCTCCCGGAACCATCCTGACTGCCGCCCTGATGGAACACATTATCGATACGGACGGCGTCGCAACGGTCGATTTCGGCACTGGCGACGAACCTTACAAGCGCGACTGGATGGAGCAGGTCCGCTTGCGATACCGGCTCACCTGCCTGCGACGCGACAAGCCGCGGAATTGGCCGTTGCTGCTGAAGTCCCGGGTCAAGGCAATGCGCGGCAAACTTGTCAGCTTCGCCGACGCTGGCTAGTGCGCGGAAAGCATGGCGAGCAACCTTCCCATTCCTGTCGAGCAGACAGGCGAAACCGACCTGGTCCTGCGCCAGGTCCTGCAGGACGTACTCGGCCTCTCCGCAGAAAGAGTTGCGCGGTTCGATGAGGACAGCGGCCTTTTCGGACATTTGCCGGAGCTCGACTCGATGGCAGTCGCCGGCCTGTTGACAGAGCTGGAAGACCGGCTCGAAATCCTGATCGAGGACGACGAGGTGGATGGCGAGATGCTGGAAACCTATGGCGCACTGCGCACCTTCCTCGCCGAAAAACGCGCGGACGACTGACCGGCGATGCAGGCGGGCAACTGGCCCATCTCTCGGGAAATGCAGGAATATGCCGTTCGCTTCGACAAGGCTCGGCAGCGACGCCTGCTGATCGTCCCAGCTCTGTTCGACGAGGGGAACAAGATGCGGCGCCTCACCGTGCAACTGATGCGTACGCTGGACCGCGGTGGCGTGGATACAATCCTGCCGGACCTTCCCGGCATGAATGAGAGCCTGGCCTCGCTTGCCGAACAGACGCTCGAAAACTGGCGCGCCGCAATCGCCGCGGCAGAGCACGCTTTCGCTGCCACCCACACGCTGACCATCCGGGGCGGCGCCTTGTGCAAACCGGACGGCCCCGCGACACGCTACGCTCCACTGCCCGGGCCCACGCAATTGCGCGATTTGCTGCGCGCTCGCGCCATCGCCGATCGCGAGGCCGGGTATTCGACCACTCGGGATCAATTGCTCACCGCCGGTCGCGCAGAGGGCTTGCTTCTTGCAGGCTACCAGATCGGACCGGAGATGATCCGGCAACTGGAAGCGGCCGACATCGATTTTCGCGACGACGACATTCGCCAGCGCGATATCGGCGGCGTGGGCCTCTGGCTGCGCGCCGAGCCGAGCGGCGACGCGGCGCAGGCAGAAACGCTGGCACAGATCGTGCTGGAGCGGCTGCGGTGACCCGGCGTCACGTCCACTTCGACTGCGAAGGCGATACGCTCGTCGGAACTCTCGACGAGGCGCAGAACACTAGCGGCTTGCTCATCGTAAGCGGCGGAAACGAGATCCGGGCGGGCGCTTTTGCCGGACAAGCCGAATTGGCGCAGAAAACTGCCGCCGAAGGTTTCCCTGTCTTCCGCTTCGACAGGCGCGGCATCGGCGATAGCGAAGGCCAGAGTCGTGACCTGCGGGAGCGCGCCGTGGACATTTCCGCAGCGGAGAAGGCATTCATGCGCGAGTGTCCATGGATCAGAAGCATGGTCGTCTATGGCAATTGTGATGCCGCATCGGCGCTCATGCTCATGCGGGACAGGCGACATCACGTGCTCGTCCTCGCAAATCCGTGGCCTTATGAAAGCGATCAAGCGCCGGAAATGCCCTCCCCCAAAGCGATACGCGAGCGTTACGCGGACCGCCTATCAAGACCATCGGGATGGCGCAGGCTGTTGCGCGGCGATGTCGATTTCGGACGGCTTGCCAAGGGATTGAGGTCCGCGTTGGGGCAGGATCGCAAGCCGAGGACGTTTGTGTCCGAGATGGCCGAAAGCCTCGATGAATGCGCCTTGCCTCATGTCATTCTCCTATCCGGGAACGACCGCACGGCGACAGCCTTTGCCGAAGAATGGGATGATCGACCGGGAACGGTGAAGACCTGTGACGGCGCGGGCCATAGCTTTGCCGAACCGCATGCTCGGGCCTGGCTACGCGAACAGCTGCTGGAGATGCTGCGCCGTTAGCGCACGAAAAGGCTGGCCAGCTCGACATGGGTCGACCAGCGGAACTGCCCGACAGGTCGAAGCTCGGCGAGCCGAAAGCCGGCCTCTGCCAGGACTTTCCCGTCGCGTGACCAGCTTGAAGGATTGCAGCTGATATAGGCGACCCGCTCGATCGCACTGGCGGCGATCTGTTCGATCTGGGCGCGCGCTCCGGCACGAGGCGGATCGAGCAGGACGGCATCGAAAGCTGATATTTCAGCGGCGCGGAGCGGATTGCGGAAAAGGTCGCGATGCGCGGTTTCGACAGGTTTTCTTGCGCGCGCCGCCGAAGACCGACAGGCGAGGACAGCAGCCTGCTCCGCCTCATAAGCGGTCACCTTGGATGCATCCGAAAGCGCGAATGCGAACGTACCGAGACCCGCAAAGAGATCTGCGATGGTGTCGCTTTCGCCAAGCCACTCCATCGCAGCCTTCACGAGAGCGTTTTCGCCGTGGCGCGTGGCCTGCATGAACGCACCTGGTGGAAATGCGACCGCGACGCCGCCCAGGGTTATTGTCGCAGGTTCCGGCTCCCAAAATGGCTCCGGCCCGTAGCCCTGATCGAGCGTCAATCGGGCCAGCTGGTGTTCGCGGCAGAAATCGAGAAGATCCTCGGCCTGTTCGAGACCTTCGGGAGCGAAGCCCTTAAGGCCAAGGTCAACGCCCTGATTGACGCGGGCCAAGTTGATGTCGATGCCGTATCGGCCTTTCAGCTTGGCGAGATAGCGTCGCAGCGGCGCGATCAGCGCGAATAGTTCGGGCAACAGGACATGGCATTCCGTTAGGTCGACGACCTTGTGCGATCCGCCTTCGTTGAAGCCAATTATCGGTCTGCCGCCGCCATTGACCGCCCGCATTGTCGTCTTCCGGCGCGATTTCGGCGGAGACATTGCCGGTGGCAGGACCTTCTCTGGCTCAAGCCCCTGTCCACTTGCCGCGTGGACGACCCGATCACGAACGAAGGCAGTCAATGCCTCCTCGTCGCAATGCTGCAGCTGGCATCCGCCGCAACGGTCGAAATGTCGGCAGGGAGGCTCGACATGATGCGGGCCGGAAATGATTGCGCCTTCTTGCGTGAGGCGATCGCCGGGTGCCCCGCCTGCGACATGCCGACCGCTTGCGGTGACACCATCGCCCCGCGCTGCAATGCGGACGATCTCTTCTGTCTCGTTCATAGAAATGCGTCGTAAGCGTGTGGTATCACGTCGACAAGCTGACCTGCCGAGAAAGCAGGGCGCGCCAGTCTGGCGGCCTCTGTATGAAGGTAAACTGCTTCCTCTGCAGCTCTCATCATCGCGCTTCCCGAAGCGATCCGGCTGGCAATCAGCCCCGCAAGCACGTCGCCCGTTCCGGCGGTCGACAACCACGATGGCGCGGGCGGGAAGAGGGCCGTGTCGCCACCCTCACCTACCAAAATGTTATCGGCACCCTTGGCGAGGATCGTCATGCCGGTGGCGCCGTGCAGGGCTCGCGCCTTCTCCAGCTTCGTCTCGGCCGAGACGTCGAAAGCCTCGCACAGAGCAGACAATTCCCCTTCATGCGGCGTCGCGATCGAGCGGCGCAGCTCGTGCTCGGGTGTGATGAGATGGAGGGCATCTGCGTCCAGGACCAGTGGCTTGCCGCTCTTCAGCGCCGCATCCACCCGGCCCTGCGCCGCCTCATCTCGACCGAGACCTGGGCCGATCACCACCGCATCGATACGCTCGTCGTGCAAAAGATCGGCCACATCTGTGTCATCGTGAACGATATCGATGGGCATCGCGGGGTGCAGATGCTCGCTGGCAAACATCACATAGCCCGCACCACCATGCTGCGCCGCGCGCGCCGTCATGATCGCAGCGCCAGGCATTTCGCCTCCGACGACAAGAACCATGCCACGCGAATATTTGTGGGAGTCGGCAGCGGGTGCGCACAATCGGGGACGCGGAGCGAGGCGAGCCGCGCCATCCAACGGACCAACGCGGATATCGACCACCCGCCGCTCGCCCATTCGCGCGGAAGCAGGCATCAGCCAGTGGGCTGGTTTCCATGCGGCGAGTGCTATGGTCAGATCATACCTCGGCAGGCCATCGTTCAGCAGTCCACCTGTGTCGCTGTCCACGCCGCTCGGCAGATCGATGGCAACGCACAGATCGTGGCTCGCGGCCAATCGGGCCACGAGATCGCGCAAGTCATCGGACAACGGTCGCGACAGACCGGTACCGAACAGACAATCGACGAAGACATGTCCGCTCGCCTCTTTGACCGGCTTCCCGCTCCATTCCGAGCGGGCGCTTTTGGCAGCATCGGTGGCTGGATCGAGCGGCGCGACGACCGATACATCCACGCCGCGCCGTTCCAGCTCACGCGCGATGACATAGCCGTCGCCACCATTGTTGCCCGGGCCGCACAGCACGGTAACGCTCCGTCCGGCACATAGCCGCCAGACCCACTCCGCCGCGCCCGTGCCCGCGCGTTGCATCAGGCTTTCGACGGTTTCGCCTGCATCGAGCAGGCTTTGCTCCGCAGCTCGCATCTGTTCAGCAATCAGGACTTGGCGAGCGTGCCTCACCTCATTCGGCCACGGGAAAGCGATAGCGGTCCGCGCCGACGCGGACCTCTACCGTGCCGTCGGAGCGCTCGACAACGGCCTGCTCCACCCCGTCCGCCGTCACGATGCCACGGCCCGGCACGCCGAATTCAAAACGACGAAACGCACCATCGGGATGGCGCACAATGAGCAGGCGCTCTCCCTCCGCCTCGGCCCGCTCCATCGTGCATTCGGGAGCGAAAGAGGCCGCGCCGCCAAGCGCGCATTCGATCTCGGAGCCTGCCACCTCGTCGCCTCGCTCTTCGCAGGCGACCAGCAGTAGCAGGGCCAGCGCGCTAGATATCCGCAAAGACATGCGTTTCGCTTTCCGCGCCGGGGTGGGTCACCGCGCCCCTCACTGCCGGGCCGACATTGCGCGCATAGCGCCAGAGCGCGCCGGACTGGTAATCATTACGGCGCGGCTTCCAGTCGCGGCGGCGCGCTTCCAGCAGATCCTCCGCCACGTCCAAGTCGATCGTTCCGGCCTCCGCATCGATGGCGATGGTATCGCCATCCTCGATAAGCGCGATAGGCCCGCCATCGGCCGCTTCTGGCCCGACATGGCCGATGCAGAAACCGCGCGTCGCACCGGAGAAGCGGCCATCGGTGATAAGAGCGACTTTCTCGCCCATGCCTTGGCCGTACAGCGCGGCGGTCGTGGACAGCATTTCGCGCATGCCGGGCCCGCCCTTCGGTCCTTCGTAGCGAATGACGATAACGCTGCCTTCCGCTATGTCGCGCGCTTCGACGGCGGCGAAAGCATCCTCCTCGCAATCGAACACCCGCGCGGGGCCTCTGAACTGCAGCCGTGTCATCCCCGCAACCTTCACGATGGCCCCTTCCGGCGCGAGTGATCCCCTGAGGCCGACGACGCCACCGGTAGGCGTGATCGGGTTCGAGACTTCGTAAATGATCTTCTGGTCGGGGTTCCAGGTGACTTCCTCGATATTCTCGCCGAGCGATTTGCCGGTCACGGTCAGCGGTTCGGGATCGAGAAAGCCGCCATCGAGGAGCGTCTTCATCAGCATGTAGACCCCGCCCGCTTCGTGCATGTCCTTCGCGACATAGCGCCCACCCGGCTTCAGGTCGGCGATGTAGGGGGTGGACTTGAAGATCTCGGCCACGTCGAAGAGGTCGAAGGCGATGCCGCATTCGCTTGCCATCGCCGGAAGATGCAGCGCGGCATTGGTTGATCCGCCGGTCGCCGCGACGACGCGGGCGGCATTCTCGAAAGCGGCACGACTGCATATGTCGCGCGGGCGCAGATTGTGGGCGATCAGCTCCATGACCTGGCGACCCGCGGCAACCGCTATTTCTTCCCGCGATTTGTAAGGTGCGGGGGCCATGTTGCTGTTTGGTAAGGACAATCCGATTGCCTCACCCACGCACGCCATGGTGTTGGCGGTAAACTGTCCGCCGCATGCGCCGTGGCCGGGACAGGCGACTTTCTCGAGCGCGGTGAGCTCTTTCAAGGGGCAATTCCCGGCGGCGTGCTGGCCGACGGCCTCAAAAACGTCGACGACGGTCACGTCTCCACCCTTCCACGTGCCGGGAAGGATCGATCCGCCATAGACGAAGATGCTCGGCACATTCAGCCGCAGCATTGCCATCATCATGCCGGGCAGGCTCTTATCGCAGCCGGCAAAGCCCACCAACGCATCGTAGCAATGGCCACGCACCGAAAGCTCGATAGAGTCCGCGATAACCTCGCGGCTTACCAGCGAGCTTTTCATGCCCTGATGGCCCATCGCAATGCCGTCTGTGACGGTAATGGTGTTGAACCGTCGCGGCGTACCACCTCCCTCCTCTACCCCGCGGCGGCAGATATCGGCCTGCGCGTTCAGCGTGGTGTTGCACGGCGCGCTATCGTTCCCGGCGGAAGCGATCGCAACAAAAGGCTGCGCGATCTCTTCCTCGCTCATGCCCATTGCGTAATAATATGACCGATGCGGCGCACGTTCTGGCCCCACGGAAACGTGGCGGCTTGGCAATTTGGATTTATCGAACCGACTCATTCCGCGTGCTTGAAGCGGGCGCGGCCGGGAATCAAGTCAGGCCGTCTCCAGCGCCAGCTTCACCCGGCCCGCGACATCGGCGATGATCGCCGCCCAGCGCGCCTGTCCGCGCTCCTGCGTGATGAGGTTGTTGCGGATTTCGATCGCGCAATAGGGCCGTCCATGCGCCTCCGCGTGACGGTTCATCGTCGCATTGAGCTCGCGGCCCGAATAGGGCTCGTTATCGCCCACTGTGACGCCCAGCTCGCCGAACAGGCGGATTGCGTGCAGCGCGGCGCGCTCGTCCTCATTATACAACAAGCCGATTTCCCACGGACGCTCCTGGCCCGGTTTGCTTTCAAGTTCGGGCGTGAAGCTGTGTATGGAAAGGATCAGGCCCGGCTGCACCTCATCCAGCCAGCGCTCCATCGCCGAGTGATAGGGCCGGTGGTATTCCTCGAGCCGCTTGTCCCGGTCCGCCCCGATATTGCCGGGGACGAGAATGCCGTCGCTCGTGGTGGGGACGAGGCCGTCTGCCTCTTCCTCACGATGCAGATCGACCACCAGACGGCTGACCTCCCCCAGCATGGCCGCGATATTGTGCCGCCGCGCCAACCGCTCGCACACGCCCGCCGCGCCAATATCGTAGGCGACATGCTTGTCGAGCGTACCGGGCGGCACGCCGAGCTCGATCCCTTCCGGCACGAAGTTGGACGCATGATCGCATACCGCGACAATGCCACCGCGCGTGGCCTCTCCGATAAATCGGTAGACGGGTTCGCTCATCGAAGATTGCCTTTCATCTGCCACCAGTCGGGATGGTCGGCGGCCAAGGTTTGCGCTGCCTTATCGCGGACGGAGGAATCTTCAAACAACGCAAAACACGTCGCCCCGCTGCCGGACATTTCGGCGAGCCAAGGCTTTTGCGCCTCGAGTGCCGCGAGCACGTCAGCGATGGCCGGGCAGAGCGAAATGGCAGGTGCGCGCAGATCGTTGCGCCCGGCGCGGGTAATCTCGCTGACCTGGCCTTCGGGCAAAGCCCCCCGGTCCTTCCCGTCCCACGCGGCGAAGATCGGCCCAGTGGCAAGCGGAATGCGCGGATTGATGAGCAAGACCGCCATGCCCGTCAGATCGCTTTTAACAGGCTGCAATTCCGTGCCGGTGCCGCGCCCGATGCAAGTAAGGCTCTCGACACAGGCAGGCACATCCGCACCCAGCCGCGCCGCACGTTCGCGCCAGTCGTCGGGCAGGCCATACCGATCGCGGATGATGCGAAACACAGCGCCCGCATCGGCAGAACCGCCGCCCAACCCCGCCGCGACGGGCAGGTTTTTTTCCAGCGCAATGGCGAGCCCATCGGGTCGCGGCAGCGCAGTGAGCGCGTGCATGACGATATTGTCGAAGGGGTTATCGAGCGCGGTCGCGAATTCGCCAACTGTCGTCAGCGTATCGGCGTCCGCCGATGCCGCACCGAGCGTGTCACCGGCATCGACGAAAGCGAAAAGCGTCTCCAGTGCATGATAGCCATCGTCCCGCAGCCCGCGAACATGCAGGGCAAGGTTGATCTTGGCGTAGGCGGTTTCGCGCATCAGATCCTCTCCGGAACGGAAAGAGGGACCATCCGCAGGATAGTGGAGAGGCACCGGCACATAGCGCGATGGTGAAGGTGCCCCTCCACCACGCTTCGCGTGGTCCCCCTCCCCCGATGGGGGAGGATATTACGCATCACATATTCGGATAATTCGGCCCGCCGCCGCCTTCGGGCGTGGTCCATTCGATGTTCTGGTTCGGATCCTTGATATCGCAAGTCTTGCAGTGGACGCAGTTCTGCGCGTTGATCTGGAATTTCGGCTCCTGCCCTTCCTCAATCAGCCACTCATAGACACCCGCCGGGCAGTAGCGCGTCGAGGGGCCGGCGTAGACCTCCAACTCGCTTTCGCGCTGCAATTCCAGATCCCGCACTTTCAAATGGTTGCGCTGATCCTCGGCATGGTTGGTGAAGCTGTAGGAAACACTCGTCAGCCGGTCGAAGGTGATCTTCCCGTCGGGCTTGGGATAATCGATCGGCTTGTGCAGGTCCGCGCGCTGCAATTCCTCGTAATCGCGATGATGGCCCATTTCGGGAAAGATGCCGATCTTCAGCTGGCGCATCCACATGTCGATACCCGCGAGCACCGTGCCGACATCGCCGCCGAACTTGGCAACGAGCGGCTGTGCGTTCTTTACCTTCTTGAGCTCGGTCGCGATCCAGCTTTCGCGCAAATTGGCCTCATAATCGGCAAGCTCGGTGTGCTCCGCGCTCTCGCCGATCGCCTTCGCGACGCTCTCGGCGGCGAGCATACCGCTTTTCATCGCGGTGTGGCTGCCCTTGATGCGCGGCACGTTCACGAAGCCCGCCGCGCAACCGATCAGCGCACCGCCGGGGAAGGCCAGCTTGGGAATACTCTGCCAGCCGCCCTCGTTGATCGCGCGCGCACCGTAAGCAACGCGGGTTCCGCCTTCGAGATATTCGCGGATCGCGGGATGCTGCTTCCAGCGCTGGAATTCCTGGAAGGGCGAGACGTAGGGGTTCTTGTAATCGAGCGCCGTGACGAAGCCCAAAGCGACTTGGCCGTTGGCCTGATGGTAAAGGAAGCCACCGCCCCAGGTGTCACTTTCCGAGAGCGGCCAGCCCTGCGTGTGCAGAACACGGCCCGGGACATGCTTGGCAGGATCGATGTCCCACAATTCCTTGATGCCGAGGCCGTAGACCTGCGGCTCGCAATTCGCCTCGAGGTCGAAGCGTTCCTTCATCTTCTTGGTGAGATTGCCGCGCGCGCCTTCGGCGAAGAGCGTATATTTGGCGTGGATTTCCATGCCCGGCTGGTAATCCGGCTTGTGCGATCCATCGGCGGCGACGCCCATGTCCTGCGTCACCACGCCGGTCACCGCGCCGCTGTCATCGAACATCACTTCGGATGCCGGGAAGCCGGGGAAGACCATGACGCCCAGCGCCTCGGCCTGTTCGCCCAGCCAGCGGGTCTGGTTGGCGAGCGAGCCGGTGTAGCAGCCATCGTTCGACATGAAGGGCGGCATCATCAGATGCGGCAACTCGAACTTGCCGTTTTTAGAGAGCATGTAATGCAGGTTCTCGGTGACGGGGGTTTCCGCCATCGGGCAGTCCATCTCCCGCCAATTGGGCAGAAGCTCGTCCAGCGCCTTGGGATCGACCACTGCGCCCGAAAGGATATGCGCTCCGATCTCGGAGCCCTTTTCGAGCACGACGACCTCGAGCTCTTCCTTCAGCTGCTTCAGCCGGATCGCCGCGGCCATGCCGGCGACCCCGCCGCCCACGATCACGACATCGACGGGCATCGATTCCCGTTCGCTCATCATTTCATCCCGTTTTGCGAAAGTTGCATTGCAAGGGCACTTGCGTGCTGCCCCGTTGCAGGTCAAGACCGGCCTTGGTCCCAGAATGGAAAATCGCAGCGATATTTCCCTTGCCGAACAATACGCCGCCACCCTCGACTGGTGGCGCGATGCGGGCGTGGATCAGGACTTCGGCGACGAGGCCACCAACTGGTTGGCGGATCCGGAAAAGCCCAAGCCACGGGCGATGGCGGCGTCTGCTGCCGAAGCGCCACAGCCCGAGGCCGAGCCGGCAATCTCGCCCGAGACGTTGCCGACCGACCTCGCCGCATTTCGCGAATGGTGGGTTTCGCCCGACAGCCCCCTGCCCGCCGCGCCCGGCCCAAGGATTGCGCCACGCGGCGAAGCCGGGGCGGAACTGATGATGGTGGTCCCGATGCCGGAAGCCGATGACGACGACACGCTGCTGAGCGCCGCGCAGGGCAAGCTGATCTCCAATATCGCCCGCGCGTCAGGCCACTCCACCGATGCGACCTACATAGCGTCAGCCCTGCCTGGGCACATGCCGTTGCCGGACTGGGCGGCTCTGGGCAGCGATGGTCTTGGCAATGCGGTGCGGCGCCATGTCGAACTCGTCAAACCGAAGCGCGTCATCGTCTTCGGCAGCGCGCTGCCCGCCCTGCTCGGCCATGATGCCGCTGCTGCACCTGAATCCTTCACCGCAATCGGCGACGTTCCCGCGCTCGCCACTTTCGCTCCCGACCGTTTGCTCGGCCACGCGCGGCAGCGCGCGCGGCTGTGGAATCGCCTGCTCGAATGGACCTCCGCATGAAACGCTTGCTGACCCTCTGCGCTCTTTCCCTGTCCCTCGCCGCACCCTCCTGGTCCGCCGCAAGCGCGCAGGACACGCGGACATATTTTTCCGGCCGGATCGGCGTGCAGGAAGTGCCGCAGCAGCTTTCTGCTGAGGAGCGGGCGCATTTCGTAGCGCTTTTCCGCGCGATCGAGCGGCAGGAATGGCAGACGGTGGAAAGCCTTATCGCGCAGCGGCCCGATGGCTTGCTGACCGATGTGGCGCGGGCGGAATATTACCTCCACGCGAACTCCCCCCGCGTCGAACTTCCCGCGTTGCAGGACTGGCTGCGCACCGGACGCAGTCTTCCCCAAGCCCCCCAAATCGCGCGTTTGAGCGTCACCCGCGGTGCCTATGAAGAACCCAGCCTGCCGTACATTCGCGACTTCCGACGTCAGAGCGTGATGCCCCGTCGCACACGCCCACGCAGCATCTCCGACGGCACGATGCCGGACAGTATCCGGGCCGATATTCTCGAACATATTTCCAACAGCGATCCCGATGGAGCGCGGCTTTTGCTGGATGGTGTCGACTCCCTTCTCAGCAGCGAAGCGAGGGCCGAATGGCGTCAGCGCGTCGCGTGGAGCTATTTCATCGAGAACCGCGATGCCGAAGCATTCGCGATCGCACAAACGGTGGGCACCGGCAGCGGATCGTGGGTAGCGGAAGGCGACTGGACCGCGGGCCTTGCGGCATGGCGGCTCGGCGATTGCCAGGCGGCGGGCGATTACTTCCAGCGGGCCGCCTCGGGCGCGTCCAGCCCCAATTTGCGCAGCGCCGCGCTGTATTGGGGATCGCGCGCAGCGATGCGATGCCGTCAGCCTGAACTTTCAAGCGCGCTGCTCAATTCCGCGGCGAATGACGATCGCACAATGTACGGTATGCTCGCCGCCGAACAGCTCGGTCGGCAATTGCCAGACCGGGTCGAGAGCGCCGACTTCACGCCGCAGGACTGGCAGGCGCTAGGCGATGAGCGCAATATTCGCATCGCCGTAGCCCTGTCGGAAATCGGCCAAGATGTGCTCGGCAGTCAGGTGCTGCTACACCAGGCTCGCATCGGCGATCCCGGCGATTACGAAGCGCTGTCCCGGCTCGCGCGAACACTCGGCTTCCCGCAGACCCAGCTGTACATGGCTTACAACGCTCCGAGCGGCGGAGAGGCGGACCCCGCTTCGCATTTCCCCGCGCCGAAGATCGCGCCGTATAATGGCTGGCGCGTCGATCCCGCTCTTGCCTTCGCGCATATCCTGCAGGAAAGCGCCTTCCGTCCCGACGCGACGAGCCCCGCCCAAGCACAGGGTCTGATGCAGATAACCCCGATCACCGTGCGCCAACACGCTCCTTCGCTAGGCGTCAGCGCGAGCGCGGTGAATATCTACGATCCTGCAACCAACCTCGCATTCGGCCAGCGCAATCTGGAGATGCTGCGCGACGATCCCACCACTCAGGGGCGGCTGCCGGTCATCATGGCGGCTTACAATGCCGGCATGACACCTATTCGCAGATGGGAGCAGGAAATCGACGATCGCGGTGACCCGCTGCTCTATATGGAAGCGATTCCTTATTGGGAAACGCGCGGTTACGTTTCCATCGTGATGCGCAATTACTGGATGTATGAGCGGCAGGCGAACGCGGCATCTCCCAGTCGCATGGCGCTGGCGCAGAATGGCTGGCCGCTCTTCCCGGACGGCACCGCGCCGACGCAAGGCCGCGTCTACATGTCGACCGAGCAGCGTTGATGGCAATCGATGAGAGCCGCACTTTCGTACCGCTTCACATCGCGCTACTGACCGTCTCCGACACACGAACGCCGGACGACGATACGTCGGGTGACATCCTTGCCGATTGCATCGAAACGGCAGGCCATGCACTGGTTCACCGCGCAATCGTTGCGGACGATGCGGATCTGCTTGAGATAACGCTCAGAGAGTGGATTGCAGACGAAAGCGTCGATGCAATCATCTCTACAGGCGGCACGGGCTTGACGGGCCGCGACGTGACCCCGGAAGCGCTCGATCGGGTTAAGACCAAGAACATTCCCGGTTTCGGCGAACTGTTTCGCTGGGTGAGCTACGAGACGATCGGCACATCGACGATGCAGTCTCGCGCCTGCGCGGCGCTTGCCGATGACACCTATATCTTCGCTCTCCCAGGTTCGAACGGCGCGGTGAAGGATGGGTGGGGCCGGATCCTAGCCGAGCAGCTCGACAGCCGCAATCGTCCCTGCAATTTTGTCGATCTGATGCCGCGCCTTCGCGAACGGTAGGTCACTTCGCCGGAACAGCGCCGGGCAGATCGCGTTGCCTCCTGAAATCAGGGGGAAAATTTGCCCGATATTGCCGGTCTCGATACGACGATGTTGCTGCTGCTGTTCGGAGGCGCAGCAGTGCTCATCGCCTGGTTCGGCAGCAAGATGGCGGGGATCGCCGACATCCTCGCAGACCGGACGGGCCTTGGGGAGGCGCTGATCGGTTCGGTGCTGCTCGGCGCGGGCACCAGCATTTCGGGCATTGTAACATCGATCAGCACCGCATCCGGCGGCGCGCCGGAGCTGGCGGTATCCAATGCTCTTGGTGGGATCGCGGCGCAGACCATGTTTCTGGCCCTCGCCGATATCGGCTATCGCAAGGTCAATCTCGAACATGCGGGCGCGAGTGCTGTGAATCTCGGCCAGGCGACGATGCTGATAGTGCTGGTGACCATTCCGCTGCTCGCTTTCGCCGCGCCCCCGTTCGCGCCCTTCGGCATCCATCCCGTCACGCCGATCATGATCGGTGCTTATCTGATCGCTTTGCACAACGCCCATCGGATCAAGCTCGCGCCGATGTGGAAACCTGAGAAAACGGCAGAAACCCGCTCCGAAGACGACGATCAGGAACACGATCCGCGCAGCACGCTGGTGCTGGCACTTTCCTTCGCCGGACTGGTCGCAATCGTCGGATCATGCGGCTGGGTCGTCGGAGAGACCGGGCTCGCGCTGTCCGAGAGGCTCGGTATTTCGCAAGGCGTTGTCGGCGCGCTGGGGACGGCGGTGGTTACCTCGCTGCCTGAACTCGTCACCACCATCGCCGCTGTTCGCGCAGGCGCTCTGCAACTGGCAATCGGCGGGATCATCGGCGGCAACATGTTCGATGCGCTCTTCCTCGCCGCTAGCGACATCGCTTATCGCGACGGCAGCATCTATCACGCCATCAGCGAACGGAGCCTGTTCTGGCTCGCGATCGTCATCGTCATGACCGCAATTCTGTTGATCGGTTTGTTGCGACGCGAAAAGCAGGGGCCGGGCGGCATCGGTTGGGAATCGGTCCTGCTCCTGGCCATTTGGCTCGGCGGCGCTGGCCTGCAGGTAAGCCTCGGCTGATCAGACTTGTCGCGCGGCGACGCTTGTTCTATTAATGTTCCGTGAGCAATACGCACATTCCAATTAAGGGTCGCGGCGCGCAGTCGGCGGCGACACCGCAGCGTTTCGGGCTGGCGGAGCGCGCGACAGATGGCGATTGGCGCGATGCGATGGAGGCGCTGGACGGACCGCCGATCAAACTACGAACGACGGTTACGGAAGAGCGGCCCAAAACCATTCTCTCCTTTAACCAGTCGCCGGATATCGCCTTTGATCGTTCGGTAAATGCCTATCGTGGCTGCGAGCACGGCTGCGTCTATTGTTTCGCCCGCCCTACGCATGCCTATCACGATCTCTCGCCCGGCCTCGATTTCGAAACCAAGCTGTTTGCGAAGCCGGATGCGGCGCGTTTGTTG
This sequence comes from Aurantiacibacter aquimixticola, assembly GCF_003605475.1. Lineage (NCBI taxonomy): Bacteria > Pseudomonadati > Pseudomonadota > Alphaproteobacteria > Sphingomonadales > Erythrobacteraceae > Aurantiacibacter > Aurantiacibacter aquimixticola. The sequence goes on from NZ_RAHX01000001.1 coordinate 769,827, forward strand.
CGCGAAACCCTTTCCCGCCCGAAATACCGTCCCCGCCCCATTGCGATGGGCACCAATACCGATCCGTATCAGCCCATAGAGGATCGCTACCGCATAACACGCGAAATGCTCGAAGTGCTGCGCGACGCGCGTCATCCGGTGACGATCACGACGAAGTCGGATCGCGTATTGCGCGATATCGACATCCTGGCGGACATGGCAGGAATGAATCTGGTCGCGGTCGCCATTTCGGTGACCAGTCTCGACCCCCGCCTGTCGGGTAAACTCGAACCGCGCGCCGCTGCGCCCGCCAAACGTCTAGCTGCTCTGGGCGAGCTGGCGACGGCCGGAGTGCCAACGCATTGCTCCATCGCGCCGGTGATCCCGGCCATCACCGACGAATTCATGGAAGAGATCATCCAACACGCTGCTCGCCAAGGCGTCAGCAGTGTCGGCTGGATCCCGCTCCGCCTACCCCATGAAGTATCCCCGCTGTTTCGCGAATGGCTCGGCGTGCATTTTCCGGAGCGTGCGGGCAAGGTCATGAGCATCGTGCGATCCATCCGCAGCGGGAAGGACAACGACCCGCAATTTTTCTCCCGCTTGCGACCGATAGGCGTCTGGGCGGAGCTCTTCCGGGCGCGTTTTCGGATTGCCTGCCGCAGGGCCGGTATCGAAAAAATGCGTTTCGAGCTCGAGGTAGGGCATTTCCGACGACCGGGAGCCGAAGGACAACTGCGACTTTTTTGAAACTATCGCGAAGAAAGAGGCGAAAACCGCTAAGCGCTTGCTTCGCATTGTCACGAAGCTCGGCTAGCCCTAATGGCCAGCCTAGAAACCGATTCGCAGATCATTGAATGTTAGGGGATACTTGCATGAGGAAGTTGACGACCGCACTGATGAGCGCAACCGCGCTCGCAGCAACGCCAGCGATCGCTCAGGACGATAGCGGCTTTTACATTGGCCTCGGCGCAGGTGTCGTAGCGCCTGAAGATGTCGATTTTGGTCTCGATGACGCTGTCATTGTCGCGGAAGGCGATTTCGGATGGGAAGCCGAGGGCGTGATCGGGTACGATACCGGTCCAATCCGCTTCGAAATCGAAGGCGCTTACAAGAATTTTGACTTCGATCGCATCGAAGCGAATGATGTCGGCATCCCGGTCAATGATCGCTTCGACGGCGAACTCGACGATCTGTTCTTCGACGATGCGGAAACTCTGAATGGCGAAGGTGTCATCTGGAGCGGTATGTTGAACGCGCTGTTGGATCTCGGCGGCGACGGCCGCGGCTTCGGCGTCGCCGTTGGTGGTGGTGTCGGCATTTCGAACGCCCGGATCGAAGGACTGCGCGCCTTCGATAACGATTACGGCTTCGTCGATGACAATGATGTGCATTTTGCATGGCAGGCCGTTGGCCAGATCTATGCTCCTTTGACCGATCGGATCGATGCTTCGCTGAAGTACAAGTTCCACAATGTGCCCGGCTTGGAGTTCGTCGACGATATCGATCGGCCTTTCGAGACGACCGTCTCGACGCACTCGCTGCTCGGCACCTTCATCTACAATTTTGGTGGCGCAGAGGCTCCGCCGCCTCCCCCGCCGCCGCCTCCGCCGCCGCCTCCCCCGCCGCCGCCTCCTCCTCCCCCGCCGCCCCCGCCGCCTCCGCCGCAGGCTGAGTGCAACACGGGCCCCTACATCGTGTTCTTCGATTGGGATCAGAGCGACATCACGCCCGAGGCCGCAACCGTGCTGAACAGCGCCGTCACCGCCTATCGTGATTGCGGCACAGCCCGCGTCATGCTCGCCGGTCACACCGATACGTCGGGTCCGCGCGACTACAACATGGGCCTGGCAGAGCGTCGTAACGACTCCGTTCGCGCCTACATGACCAGCCGCGGTGTCCCGGGCACGCGCATCTCGAGCGAAGCCTTCGGTGAATCGGACCTCCGCGTACCGACCGCCGACGGTGTCCGCGAGCTGCAGAACCGCCGTGTGGAAGTGATGTACGGTCCGGGTTCGGGCATGTAATCACGCCGCAAGGCTGACACAGAAAAAAGGGCCGGGAGATCGATCTCCCGGCCCTTTTTCTTTGGCGAAACAATTTTGGTGGGCCGCTTTAGAGCATCAGACAGATACCATCAGGCCACGACGCGCAAGTGTCCGGCTCCCCTGATCGGCGATAGTTTGGCGTCCTGCAGGCCTGATACGGTCGAAATTTTCTCGATGACATCGCTGCCGAGCGCAAAATCGCTGCCAAGCAGCATCTGCGCCTCACTGCCCTCGCCTAGGCAAAGCCGCACCAGCACTTCACCGTGCCCGGCGCGCCCGGGTTTGAGCAGGTCGCGCAACGCCCGGAGTGCTTCGGCGTCATGAATGTCGGCGGACAATTGCATCCGCGCCGCGCTGGTAACATCCGCCAGCGGTCTCGCCCCACGCACCGTGATGCGTGGCGGATCGTCGGGGTTCGGCGAGTCCAGTTCCACGTTCAGCAGAATGCAGGTGCCGTTGGATGCCCATTGCTGGAAATTTTCGACGAGAGACTCCTCGAAACACGCAGCGCTGAATTGACCCGAAGAATCCGAGAAATCAGCGCGGATGAATTCCGCTCCTCGTTTGGTTCGCCCCTTGTTGACGCTTTCTACCAGCGCCGCCATCACCGCATTCTCGCGTCCGCCGGCGACACCGCCATCCATTAGCGCCGCATAAGACCGCGCACCATTGGCCGACGCGATCATGCGAAATTCCTCGACCGGATGAGCGGCGAAATAGAAACCGAATGTCTCGCGCTCCATCGCCATCTGCTCGGGCCGCGACCAGGCCTGCGCATCCTTCAGCCTGAGCGAAGGCTCCGCGTGCTCCTCTCCGCCAAACAGGCCGACTTGTCCGCTGGCCTTTTCGCGATGCGCAGCATCGGCCACGGCCAGCAGCATGTCGGCATTGGCGAGCACCTTTGCCCGGTTCGGTTCGAGCGCGTCGAAAGCACCCGCACCCGCCAACCCTTCAAGCTGCTTGCGATTCATCGAGCCATGCGGTGCGCGGCGGAAGAGGTCCTCCAGATCCTCGAATGGCCCGTGCGATTGCCGCTCTGCCACCAGCTGATCCATTGCCTTCTCACCGACATTGCGGATGCCCGCGAGCGCGTAACGCACTGCCCACCCCTCATCGGTTTGCTCGACCATGAATTCGGCCTCGGAAGCATTGATGTCAGGTGCAAGTAGCGCGACGCCATTGCGCCTCGCATCGTCGACGAACACTGCAAGCTTCTCCGACTGGTGCATGTCGAAGCACATGGAAGCGGCGTAGAATTCTTCCGGGTAATGGGTTTTCAGCCAAGCTGTTTGATAGCTGAGCAGGGCGTAGGCTGCCGCGTGCGACTTGTTGAAGCCGTAGCCGGCAAACTTGTCGATCAAGTCGAACAGGCGGTTCGCTTCGTTTGCGTCGATCCCGGACACTTCCTCGCAGCCATCGCAGAAGCGACCGCGCTGCTTGTCCATTTCCGCCTGAACCTTCTTGCCCATCGCACGGCGCAACAGGTCTGCATCGCCGAGCGAGTATCCCGCCAGGATCTGCGCGGCCTGCATGACCTGTTCTTGATAGACGAAGATGCCATAGGTCTCTTCGAGAATGCCCTCCAGCTTTGGATGCGGGTACTCGATCTCCGCCTCGCCCGCCTTGCGCTTTCCGAACAGAGGGATGTTGTCCATCGGGCCGGGCCGGTAGAGCGAAACCAGCGCAATGATGTCTTCGAACTTCGTCGGCTTCACCGCCGTCAGCGTGCGCCGCATCCCTTCGGATTCAAGCTGGAAGACGCCGACGGTATCGCCGCGCTTCATCAACTCGTAAACCTCGGCATCATCCCAGGCGAGCGTGTCGAGATCGACTGTTATGCCTCGCCGCTCCAGCAGGTCGACCGCCTTGCGCAGCACGCTCAGCGTCTTGAGGCCGAGGAAGTCGAACTTCACCAGCCCGCTGTCTTCGACGTGCTTCATGTCGAACTGCGTTACCGGCATGTCCGATCGCGGGTCGCGGTAGAGTGGGACGAGCTGGCTGAGCGGCCGATCGCCGATCACCACGCCCGCCGCGTGGGTGGAGGAATTGCGCGGAAACCCCTCAAGCTGCATCGCCAGATCGACAAGGCGCTTCACTTGGTTGTCATTGTCGTATTCGCGCTTGAAATCGGCGGCGCCGTTTAGCGTGCGCGGCAAAGTCCAAGGATCGGTCGGGTGGTTCGGCACCATCTTGGTGAGCCGATCCACCTGCATATATGGCATCTGCAGGATGCGACCCGTGTCGCGCAGGACGGCGCGCGCCTTCAACTTTCCGAAGGTGATGATCTGCGCAACCTTGTCGTGGCCATAGCGCTCCTGCACGTAGCGTATCACTTCGCCGCGGCGCGTTTCGCAGAAGTCGATATCGAAGTCCGGCATCGAGACGCGTTCCGGGTTCAGGAAGCGCTCGAACAGCAGGCCCAGGCGGATCGGATCGAGATCGGTAATGGTGAGCGCCCAGGCGACCAGCGACCCGGCACCAGAACCACGGCCCGGTCCGACCGGAATGCCCTGCACCTTTGCCCATTTGATGAAGTCGGCAACGATCAGGAAGTAGCCTGGAAAGCCCATATTCCGAATGATGCCGACCTCGTAATCGAGACGATCGACATAGACTTTAAGCTCTTCGTCGGAGAGATTTTCGTATAGCTCGAGCCGCGCGGCGAGGCCACGTCTGGCGTCCTCCTCCAGCATGCGCGCTTCGCCTTCGACATCTCCCGCAAGGCTTGGCAGGATTGGATCGCGACGGGGTGGGGCAAAGGCGATGCGCTGGGCAATAACGAGCGTATTAGCAGTCGCTTCCGGCAAATCGGCGAATAGCTCCTCCATCACGCTGGCGGTCTTGACGTAAGCTTCGGGATTGGAGGTTGGCCTATCGTCGCTATCGATCTGGCTCGAATTGGCGATGCAGAGCATGGCATCATGCGCACTGTGCTGATGCGGTTCGGCGAAGTTGGCAGGGTTGGTCGCGACGAGCGGCAGGTTCTGCGCATAGGCGAGGTTCAGCAATCCTACCTCGGCCGCCTGCTCCACCGGATTGCCGCGCCGGGCAAGCTCGACGTAAAGGCGCCCGGGAAAGAACGCTGACAGCCGCTCCGCAAGTTTATGCGCGCGCTTTTCCTTGCCGTCGGCCAGAAGCCGCGTAATCGCGCCTTCAGCCGCCCCGGTAAGGGCGATCAGGCCGTCTGAATGACCGTCGAGATCGGCGAATTCGACATGCGGCTGCAGCTCCAGCGGACGATCGAGATGCGCCCGGCTGACGAGGTGACACAGATTGTTCCAGCCGTCCTCGTCCTGTGCGTAGAGTGGAAGGTAATCGACCGGCTCGTCATGCCCCCGCCGCACGCCGAGAAGTGTTCCGACGATGGGCTGCACGCCCTCGCCCTTGGCGGCTCCCGCGAACATGGTCGAACCATAAAGGCCGTTACGATCGCAGATGGCGATGGCGGGAAAACCGCGCTCCTTCGCCAGTTTCGCGATTGCCTTCGGATCGATCGCGCCTTCGAGCATCGAATAGCTGGAAACCACGCGAAGCGGGACGAATGGAGCATATGGCATGAAGCGAATATGCGCCTTCCCAGCCCAATCTTGAAGGGCTTATTCGGGAGCTATCCCCTGCTTCGCTTCGGCGATCTTCTTGCGCGTCTGACGGACTTGCGAGACCGCTCCATAAACGACGAGCGCGGCTAGGAAGATCCAGACCCAGATCGGGATGTTACGGCCCGCTATGGCCAGATAGAGATACGCGGAGACGAAGAAGAAGCCGGCCAGCATTGTCGGTAGGACAGTCGACTTGCCGGCCTTGGCGCGCTTCACCAGCCAGGCCACGCTGGCGATGAAGAAGGGAATCGCGCCGATATAGATGGCGCCGAAAATCCACGGGTTTACGCCGTAATTCTCGCCCAGCGAGAGGAACCAATCCATGAATGCCTCGACCATGTCGTCAATCTCCTACGGCTCTTTCATTCGCTTCATCGCCTCATCCGGTTACTTGAATCTGCACCGATCGATCAGATCGAAGCTGTCGGACCAGGTCTGACCGTGATCGACCCATCCCCGCCCTGCACCGGCCGCCAAGTCTCACGAATGGCGCAACCGGCACTGACCCGCTCTATCGTATTCTCGCCCACCCTCTGGTCGGTGCCGTTGGCATGGACATCCCACTCGCCAATCCAGAAGTCGAAGGCAGCGTATTGCTCGGCCGCAAATGGCGGCGCCTGCACAGCGGCGGGCGGAGCGTCTTGCGCGGGCACAGCGGCGAGAAGCGCCAACGGCGTAGCGATGGTGAGCATAGGTCCAATTCTCCCGGTCCGTCCCTACCGCGGTGTGGCGGAACGGTCGGGCATGGACAAGTCAGGCAGTTGTAGGGAAGTCCTCATGCGCTGCGAGCCGCTCGATCTCCTCGGCGTGATACTCGCGGTCCCCCGCCTTCTCGATGTAGAAATCGTGGCGCTTCTCCGCCGGATACGCCATCACGTGGCGAATGAGCTCGGCAAAGGTGCCGGAGCGCAGGCCCTTCGCCCCGTCGAGCACGCCGTCACCATCCCCTGCGGCATGAAGCGAGGCGCGGTCGTCCCATTGGATACCGGGACGATGGGTGTCGTCGGCGCGAAAGGTGCTCGGGTGGTCTGTCACAGGCGATCTCCTTTGCCCCTCAACGCGCCAGCCCCGCTTCCGGTTTCTACTCGATACGCCCTTCGTGCAGTCGCACCACGCGATCCATCTTCGCCGCGAGGCGTTCGTTATGCGTGGCGACAAGGGCTGCGCTACCTTGTCCGCGCACCAATTGCAGGAACTCCGCCAGCACGCGCTCGCTCGTTTTCTCGTCGAGATTGCCGGTCGGCTCATCCGCCAGCACCAGTTGCGGCTTGTTCGCAAGCGCGCGGGCAACGGCGACGCGCTGCTGCTCTCCGCCGGAGAGCTTGCTGGGTCGGTGGCCGAGCCTGTGTTCGAGGCCGAGCGCGCCGAGCAGGCTGTCGGCCCGCGCCTCCGCATCGCCGCGCGACGCACCGACCAGCAGCTGTGGCAGCACCACGTTCTCGCGGGCGGTGAAGTCCGGCAGGAGGTGGTGGAACTGGTACACAAAACCGAGATGATCGCGCCGAAGCGTCGTGCGATCGGCACTGTCGAGCGCGCTCGCATCCTGGCCCGCAATCTCGATCTTGCCGGAGAAGCCGCCTTCAAGCAGCCCTACCGCCTGCAACAGGGTGGACTTGCCCGAACCGGACGGGCCGAGCAGCGCGACGATCTCACCGGGCGCGATAGAGAGGTCCACGCCATTGAGGACGTCGATCTTGACCCCGCCCTGCTCGAAGCTGCGCGCGAGACCGGTCAGCTTCACGACGGCGTCACTCATAGCGCAGCACCTCCACGGGATCGGTGTTCGACGCCCGATAGGCCGGGTAAAGCGTGGCGAGGAAGCTGAGACCCAGTGCCATGCCGGCAATCATGAATACTTCGGCAGGATCGGTGCGGCTTGGCAGTTCGGTCAGGAAGCGAACCGATGGATCCCACAGCTCAATCCCGAATGCAGTGCTGAGGCCAGTCACGATCGGACCCCTGAAGAACAGCACCAGAAAGCCGAGCGCGAGGCCCGCCAGCGTGCCGACCAGGCCGACGACCGAGCCTGTTGTGACGAAGATCTTCATCAGGCTTCGCCGCGTCGCGCCCATCGTGCGCACGATGGCGATATCGCGGGTCTTGGAGCGCACCAGCATGACGAGCGAGGAGAGGATGTTGAAAGCCGCAACCAGCACGATGATGGAGAGCGCGAAGAACATGGCAACGCGCTCGACCTGCAAGGCTTCGAACAGCGAGGCGTTCATCTGCTGCCAGTTGGTGACCACGGCGCGGCCTTCCAGCCGCTCGCGCACCGGAGCCATGATCCTCTCCACCTCGTCGGGATCCTCGGTCTGGACCTCGATCATGCCGATGCTGTCGCCCGTCATCAGCAGGGTTTGCGCAGTCGGAATCGGCATCATCACGAAGCGTTCGTCGAAGTCGTAAAGGCCCACCTCGAACACCGCGGTCACGGTGTAGCCGATCTGCCGTGGCACCGTGCCGAAAGGCGTGGTGCGGCCTTGCGGATTGATGATGGTGATTGTCTCCCCCAGCCTGATGCCGAGGTTCTGCTGCAGCCGCGATCCGATGGCGACGTTCTGCAAGTCAGGTTGCAGCGTGTCGAGACTGCCGACCAGCACATTGGGCTTGAGCGCGGCGATGTCCTCCATCGTGTTGCCGCGCACGAAGATGGCTTCCGCCCTGCCGTTATAGCTGGCAAGCAGCGGCTGCTCGATCAGCGGGCTTGCCTCGATCACGCCGGGCGTCTCGCGCACTTCCTCCAGCACTTCCTGCCAGTTCTCCAGCCGCCCGCCATAGGCCTGCACCACGGCGTGGCCGTTCAGGCTGGTGATGCGATCGAGCAGTTCGGCGCGAAAGCCGTTCATCACGCTCATCACGATCACCAGCATGGCGACCGAGAGCATGACGACGGTGATGGAGATGCCCGCGACCAGGGCGATCACCGCCTCACTGCGCCCGGGCAGCATGTAGCGCTTGGCGATGGACCATTCGAATGGGGAGAGGATCACGTCAGGTGGTTTCCGTGCTTGAGAGTGCGCGGTCTAGGGAGCGCCCCCTTTCGCTGCAATGAAGCGCCGGGGCAAGCCCGCGCGCTGCGTTTTGCCGGCGGGGGTGTGACAAGTGGCACAGTGTCCAGAGGCAAAAACACCCGATCCGTCACCTTGCGGGCAAAAAGCGTGACCTTTCGGTAAGATGTGTGACCGTTTCGGGCCGTCGTGCGACCTTGAGCGGAAAAAGTGCGACTTTTCACCGTTCTAAAATGTGACTTTCTCAAAAGCGAAATGTCACCTTTTGAAAAGCGAAGTGTGACCACGGGCAAGCTCCACGAAACGCAGCATCCGAACCACTAAGCCGCTGCGAAGCGTGTAGGACAGACTACTGCGCCAGCTCGCCGGCGATCCACGCATCGACATGCGCTTCGAGAACATCGAGTGGCACCGCCCCGTTTTCCAGCACCGTGTCGTGAAAGTCGCGCAGGTCGAACTCCTCGCCCAGCGCTTCTTCGGCGCGGCTGCGCAGCTCCCGGATCTTCAGCTCGCCCAGCTTGTAGGCCAGCGCCTGGCCCGGCCAGGTGATGTAGCGATTGACCTCGGCATCGATATTGCCCGGTGAAAGCGCCGTGTTGCCGAGCATGAAGTCGACCGCTTCCTGCTTTGTCCAGCCCAGCGCATGAATGCCGGTATCGACCACCAGTCGTGAAGCGCGCCACATCTCGTAGCTCAAGCGCCCCATCTCCTTCGCTGGCGTATCGTAGAGGCCCATCTCGATGCCGAGCCGCTCCGAGTAGAGGCCCCACCCTTCCACGAAGGCGGTGAAGAAGGTGCCGTATTGGCGCAGCGGATGCATATCCAGTTCCTGCTGCAGCGCGATCTGGTGATGGTGGCCGGGCACCGCCTCATGCACGCCGAGCGCGGGCAGTTCCCACAAGGGTCGCTGGTCGAGCTCGGTCGTGTTCAGGCGATAGATGCCCGCCTGTCCGGTGGCGATAGAGCCGCGCTCGTAATAGGCCGTGGTGTTGCCCGGCGCATTGGCGGCGGGGATCGGCTCCACCGTATAGGGCAGGCGCGGCAGCGTGCCGAACAGGCGCGGCATCCACCCGTCGATCTCCTTGGCGAGCGCGCGGGTATATTCGACATAGCTTTCCGCATCGGTCGGGTAATATTGCGGATCGGTGCGCAGGTGCTCGATGAACGCCTCGCGGCTGTCGAAGCCCGCCTCCGCCGCCACCGCTTCCATTTCGGCCCTGATGCGTGCGACTTCGGAGAGGCCCAGGTCGTGGACCTGCCGCGGCGTCATGTCCGTGGTGGTGAAGCTGCGCACGCGGTAGGCGAAATATGCCTCACCGCCGGGCGTCCCGCCGATGCCGGGTGCCGCGTCCGTGCGGCAGGCGGGCGCGAAGCTCTGCGTGTAGTAGTTTTCGAACGTGCGCAGCCCGGCAAACGCACCTTCGGTAATGGCGCTGCGCCCGCGCGCGACGATATCGTCCCAGCGGTCTTCGGAAATCGTGGAGGGACGCTCGTCGAAGGCCTGCCACCACACGCTTTCCTCCGGCGTATCCGCGATCAGGCCGGAAATGCGATCCTCGAACCCTTCCATCGGCCCGCAAGGCTGCGTCAGTCCACGCTCGATCGCGCCTTCACTGCGGGCGATAAACGACTGAATGTATTCGGGATAGCTTTCGAGCCGGGTCAGATAGCTGTCATAGTCCTCGGCGGTAAAAAGCGGGGAGGAATAGGGCAGGCTCGTGATCGCCCCTTGCGGCCCGCCGCGATTGGTGAAGGTGATGTAGCGATCCTGATCGAAACTTGCCGCCTCCAGCCTGTCGGAGAAGTTGCGCGCCATCAGCGCGTAGTCGATCCGCAGGTCCGTCGGCAGCGCAGCCTCATCAATCGAATTCAGCCGCTGCTGAAATTCGCGCGCCTCCATGTTGCGCCGGTCATATCCCTCCATGGACGGATCGGACAGTTGCCCATCCCCGCGCCGGTCACCCAATGAGGTCGCAAGGCTGGGCGATCCATCCAGCGTCCATTCCCACACATCGTCGCGCAGTTCGCGGAAATCGGCCTCGGCATCCTGCGCGAGCGCGGCTTGCGGCGTGGTGATTGCAAAGGCGGCGGCAAGTGCGAGGCGGTGCATGGACGAAGTCTCCCGATCGTTTCGCGCGAGACTACCCCTACGGGCCGTCATGGCAAGGTTAGTCCCGCCCTCTGTCCCCTATACCGGGAATATCCGGCTCCAGAGTGGACGCCACCTCTACCTCCGCGACTTCGACGACCCCCCGGCCCAGATGGCTGCGGGAACGGCCATAGGCGAAGTAGATCGCCAGCCCGATCGCCGTCCACAATGGCAGGACGAGCATCGCCTCGCTCGGCAGATTGAGGAACAGAAACAGGCAGCCGGCTATTGTGAGCGGTCCGATGATCGCGAGGCCGGGGACGCGGAAACTGCGCACCCTCGCGCCATCCGTCCGGCGTAACACCATCACGGCGATTGCGACCATCCCGAACGCATACAGCGTACCGGCATTGGCGATATCGGCGAGCTGTCCGACAGGGAAGAAGGCCGCTCCGATCGCCACGACGATACCGGTGAAGGCGGTGACGACATAGGGCGTCTTCCATTTGGGGTGCACTTTCGAGAGGCCTTCGGGCAGCAGACCGTCTCGGCTCATGACGAAGAAGATGCGTGTCTGGGCAAAAAGCAGGACGAGAATAACGGAGGGCAGCGCCAGGATGGCCGCGTAGCCCAGCATATTGCCGATTGCACCGAAGCCGATCTGTCGCAGGACATGGGCCAGCGCCTCGTTGGAACACACGAGCGCGTCCGCAAATTGCGGCATCGCGCATTGCCTTGCCAGCTCCTCCGAACCGGCCGGGAAAGGAATGCCGTTCGGCCCCATGATGGGCTGGCCGCCGATCGTGCCGATCGCGCCTGCCGCCACGAGGATGTAGAAGACCGTGCAGAAAAGCAGGGACCCGATCAGGCCGATCGGCACATTGCGCTGCGGATCCTTCGTTTCTTCCGCCGCCGTACTGACGGCGTCGAAGCCGACATAGGCAAAGAAAATCGTAGCGGCAGCGCCCACCGCGCCGACGCCTGTTCCCCAGCCTCCGAAGACGCCTGCGGGCAGAAACGGATTGAAATGGGCGGGGTCGAATTCCGCGCTGGTCAGGGTGAGAGCGATAAATAGCGTCAGCGCCGTCACCTTGATGGCGACCAGCACCGCGTTGACCTTTGCGCTCTCCGACGTGCCGATCATCAGAAGCCACGTCACCAGCAAGGCAATGATCATCGCGGGCAGGTTGATGACGCCGCCCGGCGCACCTCCCAGCGCCAGCGGCCCGGCGGTCAGCCACGGAGGCAGCGCGATGCCGAAAGTATCGTTCAGTATCGTTCCGGTGAAATAGCCCGACCAGCCTACCGAAACGGCGGAGGCGGCGATGGCGTATTCGAGCACGAGCGCCCAGCCGACCGTCCAGGCCAGCAATTCACCCATGGTCGCATAGCTGTATGTGTAAGCCGATCCCGCAACGGGTATCATCGAGGCGATCTCTGCGTAACAGAGAGCCGCGACAATGCAGACCGTTCCGGCGATGACGAAGGCCAGCATCAAGCCCGGCCCGGCTTTCTGTGCGCCGGCGGCGGTAAGAACGAAAATTCCGGTCCCGATGATGCAGCCGATGCCGAACAGCATGAGTTGCAACGCACCGAGAGAACGATGCAAGGACTTGCGCTCTGCCGTCGCGAGGATGGCGTCGAGCGGTTTCACCCGGTCAAGCAGCATTTTGGATGGTTCCACCAGGCTTGCCGCGGGACCGCCCCGCTCCACCAGCCGGATCGGCGCGATTTATTGCATCACGGGCGCGCGGAAAAGCAAATTCTGCCGATCCGTCCATCCGCCGCGTGCAGACAGCACACCGCCTCGGTCTGGCGCGACCCGACCGGGGAAGATTCACCCCCCGCGCAGCGTCTGCACGCCCCAGTCGCGTTGCAGCAGATAGAGCACGATGCGCGCCGCCTCGCCGCGGTGCGGATTGTCGAGGCCGCCCTGGCTTTCCACCAGCAGCTTGGCATCGGCATTGGCCATGTCGATCAGCTTGGTCACCTGCTCCATGCTGGCGATGTTGAAGCCCTCCTCGCCCGATTGCCTCGTGCCGAGCAGCTCGCCGCCGCCGCGCAGTTTCAGGTCTTCCTCGGCGAGGTGGAAACCATCTTGGGAAGTCTTCATCAGTTCGAGGCGTTTCTTCCCCGTTTCGCTTAGCTCGGCGGAGCGCAACAGCAGGCAGGTCGATTTCTCGCTGCCTCGCCCGACCCGTCCGCGAAGCTGGTGCAGCTGGGCAAGTCCGAAGCGCTCGGCCTGCTCGATCACCATCAGCGTTGCATTGGGCACATCGACACCGACCTCGATCACGGTGGTGGCGACCAGCACCTTAGCCTCTCCCGCGGCGAAACGTCGCATGCCTTCGTCCTTCAACTCGGGCGCAAGCTGGCCGTGGACGAGCACCACGTCATCGCCGAAGCGCTCCTTCAGCGCCGCGTAGCGCGCCTCGGCAGCGGCGAGATCGTCGTCCATCGTCTCGCTCTCGCGCACCATCGGGCAGACCCAGTAAGCCTGCTGGCCGCTCTCGACATGGCGACCCACGGCGGCGGCGATATCGTCCATCCGGTCGATCGGCAGCACGCGCGTGTCGATCGCCTGCCTGCCGGGAGGGAGCTCGTCCAAGCGGCTGACTTCCATCTCACCGTGATTCGCAAGCACAAGCGTGCGCGGGATCGGTGTCGCCGTCATGGTGAGCGTATGCGGCGTCACCCGGCCCTTCTGCGTCAGCATCAGGCGCTGGCCCACGCCGAAACGATGCTGTTCGTCGATCACCACCAGGCCGAGATTGCGGTAGCTCACCGTATCCTGGAAAATCGCATGCGTGCCGACGACGATGTCGATGCTGCCGTCGAGCAGGCCCATCAAAATGCTCTCGCGCGCCCTGCCCTTGTCGCGGCCCGTCAACAGCGCGATTTCGACGCCGGTGGGCCGGGCAAGTGCGCGAAGGCTGTCGAAATGCTGGCGGGCGAGCAGTTCGGTCGGCGCAAGCATTGCCGCCTGCGCGCCAGCCTCGACTGCGACCAGCATCGCTTCGAGCGCCACCACCGTCTTGCCCGCGCCGACATCGCCCTGCAGCAGCCGCAGCATCGGGCTTGCCTGCGCCATGTCGCCCGCGATCTCGTCGATGCTGCGCCGCTGCGCGCCCGTAAGTGGGAACGGCAGCTGCAACCTCTCCCTCAGCGCGCCATCTCCTTGCAAGGCCTGCCCTTTGCGCGCGCGGTTCTGCTGGCGCACCAGCATGAGGGCGAGGGCATTGGCGAACAGCTCGTCATAGGCGAGCCGGTCGCGCGCCTTGGTCGCCTCGCCGCCATGCGCCGCCGCGATGGCCTCACGCCATGTCGGCCACGCCTCGCGCTCCAGCGTCGTCGGTTCGATCCATTCGGGAAGACTGGGCGCGCGTTCCAGCGCCTGCTCGGCGAGCGATGACACACGCGGTTGGGTGAGCCCTTCCGCAAGGCGATAGACCGGCTCCACCATCCGTCCCATCGCATCTGCGCTTTCTTCCGCCACGTGGTCGGGATGCACGATCTGCAGCATCTGGTCGTACTGATCGAGACGGCCCGCCACCCAGCGCTTCTCGCCCACCGGCAACTGCTTCTTCGCCGTGTATGAGGCGCGCCCGAAATAGGTCAGCGTACAGATATTGCCCGGCTCATCGCGCGTCAGCACGCGGTATGGCCCGCGCGGGGAGCGGCTGGCGCGGTGTTCGACCACGGTCAGCGGCACCACGACCTGCTCGCCCACCTGCGCATCGTCGAGATCTGTCACCGCACGGCGGACCACGAAGCGTTCCGGCAGGTGGTAAAGCACATCCCGCACCCGTTCGAGCCCAAGCTTGCCCAGCGGCTTTTTCAGCTTCGGTCCGACGCCTTCGAGGCCGTCGATCTCGGCAAACAGGGGATTGAGGACATCGGGGCGCATTTTTGCCCCCTAGCCCATCGCATTGCGGATCGGTAGGAGGCGCAGCCATGACATCCACGGACCTCACACAGCGCCTCGCCCGCGCCAAATTCCGCGCCTGGCATCGCGGCACGCGGGAGGCCGATTACATGTTCGGCGGGTTCTACGACACCTATCACGCCGACTGGGACGAGGACGGCCTCGCCTGGTTCGAGGCCCTGCTGGACGAGGACGACGTCGACGTGATGGCCTGGGCGCTCGGACGGCAGGAACCGCCCAAAAGCTTTCAGGGCGAGCGCATGGAAGCCTTGCGCAAGCTGGATTACGTGCGCATTTAGGCGGCTCGAACCCCCGTCTCAGATCGAGCCGGGGGCACTTTTGCTTGTGCAATCGTTGAGCCTGAAATGCCCGATCTTTCCCGCATATTGAACGCCGACAAACCGCTTACGCTCGCCCAGGTCGCGCGTGGGAGCCAGACGCTCGTCATGGCCGACATCGCTCGCGCCGCGAAGGGCCGCGCGGTTTTCATCGCGCCGGACGATACAGCGATGAGGGCCGTGGTCGATGCCGCGCATTTCTTCGCACCGGAATTGCAGGTGATCGAATTTCCTGCATGGGACTGCCTGCCCTACGACCGCGCCAGCCCGGCCATGTCGGTCAGCGCCCAAAGGCTCGCCGCGCTGCATCGCTTGCAGACCGGCAAGGCGGGCAGCCAGCTTGTCGTCACCACCGTCAATGCGCTGCTCCAGCGCGTGCTCACACCGTTCCGCATTCGCGAAGCCGTGCGCGAGTTCAAGCCGGGCACGCAGATCGGGCATGAGAGCCTCGCCGCGCTGCTTCGAAGGCAAGGCTACACCCGCGTCGATACCGTCGTCGACACCGGCGAATTCGCCGTTCGCGGCAGTATCGTCGATATCTATCCCAGTGGGCTCGAGGCTGGTCTGCGGCTGGATTTCTTCGGAGACGAGCTGGAAAGCCTGCGCCTGTTCGACCCCAGCACCCAGCGCACCACCAAGACTGTCGACAGCCACCTGCTGCTGCCCGCGAGCGAGGCGCTGCTGGACGAGGATAGCATCAAGCGTTTCCGCGGACGGTATCGCGAGGCGTTCGGCGCGGATGCCACGCAGGATCCGCTTTACGAAGCGGTGAGCGACGGGCGCCGGCTGGCAGGCATGGAGCACTGGCTGCCCATGTTCGAGGAGAAGCTGGCGACACTGTTCGACCACCTCGATGCGAAGGACACGGTGGTCATAGATTCCGGCGCGCTCCAGGCCGCCGACGAGCGGCTGTCCGACATCGCCGATTATCGCAAGCAGCGCGGCGAAATCGCCGGGCAAAGCAGGGGCAGCTATCGCCCGCTGGAGGCCGATGCGCTTTATCTGACCGACGACGAATTCAAGAGCGCGCTGGCCGACTGGCCGATCCATCGCACCACGATTTTCGATGAACCCGAGAGCGAGAAGGTGGTCGATTTCGGCTTCAAGTC
This sequence comes from Aurantiacibacter aquimixticola, assembly GCF_003605475.1. Lineage (NCBI taxonomy): Bacteria > Pseudomonadati > Pseudomonadota > Alphaproteobacteria > Sphingomonadales > Erythrobacteraceae > Aurantiacibacter > Aurantiacibacter aquimixticola. Next base: position 785,922 of record NZ_RAHX01000001.1, read on the forward strand.
CGCCCGCGATTTCACGCCCGAGCGATCTCAGGGGACGAATGTCTACGAAGCAGCTGCCAAGCACTTGGCTGCGCTCGGAAAGGCGGGGAAGCGCCCGCTGCTGGCGGCTTATACGCCAGGCTCGCTGAGCCGCATCACCTCGATCGTCGAGGAAGCGGGCACCAAGATCGCCACTGTCGAAAGCTGGCAGGAAGCCCTAGGCAGCGCCGCCAGGGGCCAGCCCACCGCAATGGTGCTGCCGCTCGATTCGGGTTTCGCGAATGACGAGCTGGAGCTGATTACCGAGCAGGACCTGCTGGGAGATCGCCTCGTCAGGCGGCGCAGGAAGAAGAAGGATGCGGACGCCTTCATCGCCGAGCTGCAATCGCTCGCGCGCGGCGATCTGGTCGTCCATGTCGATCACGGCATTGGCAAATATGTCGGGCTGGAGCCCATCGCGGTCGGCAAGAGCCAGCACGATTGCGTGCGGCTGGAATATGCAGGCGGCGACAAGCTTTTCATCCCGGTCGAGAACCTCGACGTGCTCAGCCGGTATGGTTCCTCCGAGGAAAGCGTGCCGCTAGACAGGCTTGGCGGGGAAGCATGGCAGAAACGCCGCAGTCGCCTGAAGGAGCGTATTCGCGCCATTGCAGGCGAGCTGATGAAGGTCGCCGCCGCGCGCTCGCTGCGGAACGCGCCGGTGCTGGCAGCGGATGAAAGCAGCTACGGCCAGTTTCTCGACCGCTTCCAGTATGAGGAAACCGACGATCAGGAAGCGGCCATCGCCGACGTCCTGCGTGATCTGGAGAGCGGGCGGCCGATGGATCGGCTTGTCTGCGGCGATGTGGGTTTCGGCAAGACCGAGGTTGCGCTGCGCGCCGCTTTCGTTGCCGCCATGAACGGCCAGCAAGTGGCGATGATCGCGCCCACTACGCTGCTCGCGCGGCAGCATTTCCAGAATTTCACGGATCGGTTTTCCGGCTTCCCGCTGAAGATCGGCCGCCTGTCGCGCCTTGTACCCTCCAGCGAGATGAAGGCAACGCGCGAAGGGCTGGCATCCGGAGATATCGACATCGTGATCGGCACGCATGCGATCCTCTCCAAAAACACGACATTCAAGGATCTTGGCCTCGTCATCGTTGATGAGGAGCAGCGCTTCGGCGTCACCCACAAGGAAAAGCTGAAGCAGCTTCGCGCCGATGTGCATGTGCTGACGCTCACTGCCACGCCCATCCCCCGCACGTTGCAAATGGCGATGACGGGGCTTCGCGAACTTTCGACGATCAAGACCCCGCCCGTCGATCGTCTCGCCGTGCGGACCTACGTGATGGAGTGGGACGACATGGTGGTGCGCGAAGCGCTGCTGCGCGAACATCACCGCGGCGGGCAGAGCTTCATCGTCGTGCCGCGGATTTCGGACATGGCCAACGTGGAGGAATGGCTGAAGGAATTCGTGCCTGAGGTGAAATATGTCGCCGCGCACGGCCAGATGAGCGCGGGCGAGATCGAGGAGCGGATGGGTGCCTTCTACGAAGGCAAATACGAAGTGCTGCTTTCCACCACGATCATCGAAAGCGGGCTCGACCTGCCTACCGCCAATACGATGATCATTCACCGCGCGGACCGCTTTGGCCTCGCCCAGCTCTATCAGCTGCGTGGGCGCGTCGGGCGCGCAAAGATCCGCGCCTATGCCTATCTCACCACGCCTGCCGACACGCAGCTTTCCGAGGTGGCGGAGAAGCGGCTCAAGGTGCTGGGCGATCTCGATTCGCTTGGCGCAGGTTTTCAGCTTGCCAGTCACGATCTCGACATTCGCGGTGCGGGCAATCTGCTTGGCGACGAACAGAGCGGGCATATCCGCGAAGTCGGGTTCGAGCTATATCAGTCCATGCTGGAAGACGCGATCATGGAGGCCAAGGCGGGCGATGCCGGGCTGGCATCCGACCGGACCGGCCTGTCACCTGCCATAACTGTCGACGCGCCGATCATGATCCCTGAGGATTACGTGCCGGATCTCGCCGTGCGCATGGCGCTCTATCGCCGCCTGAACCAGGCCGAAGGGCAGGCGGAGATCGAAAGCCTTGCCGCCGAGATGATCGACCGCTTCGGCGAGTTGCCGCAACCGACCAAGAACCTTATCCGCCTGATCGAGATAAAGGCGCAGGCCATCGACGCGCATATCGCCAAGATCGATGTCGGCGCGCGCGGCACGCTGGTGACCTTCCACAGAGATCACTTTCCCGATCCTGCCGGGCTGATCGCCTATGTCGACCGACTGAAAGGCACGGCAAAATTGCGTCCCGACATGAAGCTGCAGATCAATCGCGCATGGGGCGATCCGCAAAGCCGCCTCAATGGGCTGTTCCAGCTGACCAAGGGCCTCTCCGGCGTCGTAAAGCGCGCCGAAAAGAAGAAAGAAGCGGCCTAGAAACGGCTGGCGAAATCGGCGGCGGGTTCGGGCCGCGCGCCGAGATAGCCCTGCCAGACATCACACCCTTCGCGCGTCACGATGTCGCGCTGTTCGGCGCTCTCCACCCCTTCGGCGATGACCGTAAGGTCGAGGGCGCGGGCCATGGCGACGATGGCGCGAAGCACGGCCAGGTCGCGCTCGCCCTCTGTCACGCCGTCCAGCATCGACTTGTCGAGCTTGAGCGCATCGAGCGGCAGCACTTTCAGGTAACGGAAATTACAGAAGCCGGCGCCGAAATCGTCGAGCGCGATGCGAATGTCCTCGCCTGCCAACGCCTCCAGCTTCGCCGCCGAGCGATCGAGATCGGCGACGAGCGCCTGTTCGGTGATTTCCAGTGTCAGCCGCGACGCCGGAAAGCCGGTATCGGCGAGCATGGCGAGCAATTCCTCGCCGAAGGTCCGGTCGAACAGGTCCATCGCCGTGACGTTCAGCGCCAGACGAAGGTGATCGGGCCACTGCGCAGCCGCGTTCAGCGCAGCACGGGCGATATGGCGCGACAGCCGCCGCGCGATGCCGCCGCTCTGCGCGATGGCCACCAGCGCATCACCGGCGAGAGTCCCATGATCGGGATGCTCCCAGCGGACCAGCGCCTCCGCCCCCACGAGCGCGCCATCACTGCTGCGCCATTGCGGCTGGAACAGCAGCTCGATCGCATTCGCCGTCAGCGCATCGGCAAGATCTTCGGTGACCGGATGCGGCTCGCTCCGACGCCTGTCGGTGCGCTCGCGGCGCTCGATCGGATGTACGGGAAGAGACATGCAAGTGTTCTCTTGCACTTAAGCGCTCCCGTTGACAGCCCCGTGCGATTGGCGCGTTGCAAATCGGGACGGCGCTTCATAGGGATGGCGCATGGGAGCGGCGCAACCAGGCGGAGACACCGGCACGGCCTATGAACGGCTGGCCATGCTGCATTCGCCGACGGACCGCGCCAGCGCCGCCGCCGCAGAGCTGCGCGCGCGAATGGATTTCGTCCCGCTGGACCAGGCCGATGCCGTTATCGCCGTGGGGGGCGACGGTTTCATGCTCGACACGCTGCACGACATGCTGGAGGCGCAGCGTGTTTTGCCCGTTTTCGGCCTGAATCTCGGCACGGTCGGCTTCCTGATGAACCGTTATCGCGCAAGCGGGGACCTGGCCGCTCGCATCGCCCGCGCCAAGCCGCTCGCCGTCTCGCCGCTGCGCATGGAGGCGGTGACACAGGCGGGTGAGACGGAAGTCTCCTGCGCGATCAACGAAGTCAGCCTGCTGCGTGAAACCCGCCAGACCGCTAAGCTGGAAATTTCCGTCAACGACCGGGTGCGCATTCCTGAACTGGCAGGCGACGGCGCGCTGCTGGCAACGCCGGTAGGCTCCACCGCCTACAACCTTTCCGCCAACGGGCCGATCCTGCCGCTCGATTCGCATCTGCTGGCGCTCACCGCGATCAGCCCCTTCCGCCCCCGCCGCTGGCCCGGCGCGATCCTGCCCGACACCAGCCGTGTCACCTTCCGCGTGCGAGAGCCTGCCAAGCGCCCCGTCGCCGTCGTGGCGGACCAGAAGGAAGTGCGCGACGTGGCCGAAGTGCGCGTGGAGATCGCGCGCGAGCTGGAGATGACCTTGCTGTTCGACCCCGGTCACGCGCTGGATGAGCGCATTCTGGCCGAGCAATTCGTACAGTAAGCCACGCACCCGCATTCGAGGCTTGCATTCGCAAATCGCGCCCAATATAGGCGCTCACCTGCCTGACGGGCTGCTCCCCGATAGCTCAGCGGTAGAGTAGGTGACTGTTAATCACTTGGTCGTTGGTTCGAATCCAACTCGGGGAGCCACTTTCAACCGACATCGCCGGATGCGAAAAGGGTGCCGCCTGCGCGACACCCCCTCTCATGTCATTGAATTGCGTTTCAGTCGTTCAGCGGTGCTGATGGCCCCGCCGCGGCCGATGCTCCAGCGCGTGGGGCGATTTCAGCCATGCCGACCGGCGCGCGGCGGATTGCGCTTGCCGGAATGGCGAGCTCGACATTGCTCTGCGTCGTCGCGACCAGCTCGCGTCCGGCCGGGATCACCGCGCTGCGGCCGGTAATGAAACCGCCGAACACGCCGGCAACGATCACGCCGCCGACCGTGGCCAAGGTGTTGCCCTCGCCTTCCTGCCGATAGGTGCCTTCGAGCGCGATCTGCCGCCCGGCGACCTCTGCATATTCCAGTTCGATATCCATCTTACCGGATTTTCCGAACATGCCGCGACTGGTAAGCCACGTGATCCGCCCGACGGCCCTGCTGCCTTCCGGAATGACGACGTAATCGCCCAGCATCACATCGTGTGATACGGTGAGATTGAACGTGTCACCCTCGTTCCATGAATTGCCGCGCGTGGTGACGTCCTGGTTCATGCGCAGGCGCAATTCGGTGTTGGCCGGAAGATAGGCGTTGCCCGCATCCTGCTGCTGCACCTGCAGTGGCATCGGCGCGGGCACCTCCTGCGCGGCGGCAGGCGCAGTCATGGCGAGCGCCAGGCCCGCCGAAAGCAGTGTGATTTTCATGTGAATATTCCCTCATTCGGCGACCCCCTGCCGCCGATCCGGGAGGAATGCTAATCGCCGCATGCGAGCATTCGGTTTGCCAAGATGGTTCACACCAACACTGCGACCACCTACGCACTCTCGCGTATCGGGGACCGCCGTCTCGCCATCTTTGCGGCTCGCGGGCACAAAAAAAGCCGCGCTTCTTTGACCCTTGGGGGCCAGGGAGGCGGCGCGGCCTTTGGAATGACAATTCGCAAAAGCGACAATCGGTTCCCGCTCGTTCGGCGGATCCGCTTTACTTCCTGAAACGCAAGGAAACTATTTCAGGAAATCGGTCCGGATCGGCATCGGCGGGCACGGGATAGGCAAAACGCTCCCGCTCCGCCTCAAGCGTAAACCCTGCTGCACGGACATCCTCACGCGGCAGATAGGCGCGCATTCCCTCGGTCGCCGGATTGGCGCCCTGCGCGGCGCCTCCTCGCCCGGTGGCCTGTTCGACGAAGTAGATCCCGCCCGGCTTAAGTGCCGCGTGGATGGCGCGATTATGCGCATCGACATGCTCACCATTCAGCTGGTGATATTCGAGGCCCGCCCACACAAGATCGATCGGTTCCGGCATTTGCAGGTTCGCAAAGTCGGCCATGTCCAGCACCTCCACCGTGTCGAATTGCGCGGCGACGTCCCGGATCGGCCCGGCCACATCGGAAAGGCCCTGCGGCACGAGCGCGTAGACCTTGCCTTCCGGCCCGACCGCCAGCGCGAGCAGCCGTGTGAAATACGGATCGTAAGTCGCGATCTGCGCAATCGTCTGCCCGCGCGCGACACCGGCAAAATCCAGGCGATCGAAGGGCTGGCGGCCGTCATCCTGCGCAAGCTCGCCTGCGGGCCGAGCGGGACTGATCACCGCCGCCATCAGCTCCTCGGACCGCTCGAACGTGCCGAGCGGCTTCTGCTCCATCGTGCTGCATCCGCCCGCGAGCAACGCTGCGGCTGCAAGCGGAAGGATGCAGCGCGCTGCCATCAGGCGGCGGCCCCGTGGCAGTGCTTGTACTTGCTGCCAGAGCCACACGGGCACGGCGCGTTGCGACTGACGCCCTTCCCGGCAAAGGGATCTTCGCCCTGCGCGCCGCCGACGCTCGCCGTAGCGACCGGAGCACCCGCCAGCGTGCCGAAAAGCGGCGCCTGACGCTCCGACCCGTCGCCGTCGTTGGAATTGTCTTCCCCCGTTAGCGGATCGATATGGCCGGTCATGAAATCGGGCAGGTCCGGCAATTCGCGCGGCATAGGCGGCGGCGCGGCGCGGAATTCCGCCGTCAGCAGCACCTTCGTCACATCCTCGCGCAGCGTGTCGAGCATGGTTTCGAAAAGGCCGAACGCTTCCTGTTTATACTCGTTGATCGGCTGCTTCTGCGCATAGGCGCGCAGGAAGACGACCTGCCGCAACGCGTCGAGCGTCGCGAGGTGTTCCTTCCAGTGATAATCGAGCCGCTCGAGAAGGATGCCCTTTTCCACCCGGCGCCAGCTTGTCTCGGGAATGTCGGCGATCTTTGCGGTCAGCTTCTGCTCCGAAAGATCCAGCAGCCGTTCCTCGATGAGCTCGGGTTCGACCTGATCTTCCTCCATCCAGTCATCGAGCGGCACATCTAGGCCGAGCACTTCGTCGATCTTGTCCTTCAGCCCTTCGACGTCCCACTGCTCGGGATAGGATCCCGGCGGGCATGCGGTGGTGACGATCGCGTTGATGGCGTCGCGCCGCATGTCCTCGACAACATCGTCCACACGCTCGGAATCCATGATCTCGGCGCGCTGTTCGTAGATGACCTTGCGCTGGTCGTTCATCACGTCGTCGTACTGCACGACCTGTTTGCGCATTTCGTAATTGCGCGCTTCGACCTTCTTCTGCGCCGTTTCGATGGCTTTCGAGAGCCACTTCGAGCCGATCGCCTCGCCATCTTCCAGATTGGCGTTCATCATCTTGGCGAACAGCGTGTCCGGGCCGAAGATGCGCAGCAGATCGTCTTCCAGGCAGAGATAGAAGCGCGAAAGGCCGGGGTCGCCCTGACGGCCCGAACGACCACGAAGCTGATTGTCGATCCGGCGGCTTTCATGGCGTTCCGTGCCGAGCACGAACAGCCCGCCCGCTTCGAGAACCTTGCGCTTTTCCTCGGCCACTTCCTCGGCAATGCGCTGGATCGCGGCGTCCTTTTCCGGGCCGTCTTCCATCCCGGAAAGCTCATCCTCGATGCGGAACTCGACATTGCCGCCAAGCTGGATGTCGGTGCCGCGCCCCGCCATGTTGGTGGCGATGGTGACGGCGCCGATGCGGCCCGCCTGCGCCACGATATGCGCCTCTCGCTCGTGCATGCGGGCGTTCAGCACTTCGTGCTTCACACCTTCCTTGTCGAGGAAGCTGCTGAGCAGTTCGGACTTCTCGATGCTCACCGTGCCGACCAGCACCGGCTGGCCGATCTCGCTCTTCTCGCGGATCGCCTTGGCGATGGCGGCAAACTTGTCGAGCGTGTTCTTGTAGAACTCGTCCTCCTCGTCGATCCGCTGAATCGGGACATTGGTGGGGATTTCGACGACGTTGAGCTTGTAGATATCCCAGAACTCGCTCGCCTCGGTGGCGGCGGTGCCCGTCATGCCGGACAGCTTGGGGTACATGCGGAAGTAGTTCTGGAAGGTGATGGAGGCCATCGTCTGGTTCTCGGGCTGGATCTCCACGCCCTCCTTGGCTTCCGCCGCCTGATGCAGCCCGTTGGACCAGCGGCGACCATCCATCATGCGGCCCGTGAACTCGTCGATGATGATGACCTTGTCGTCCTTGACGATGTAGTCGGTATCCTTGCGGAACATCACCACGGCTTTCAGCGCCTGGTCCATGTGGTGGACGACCTGCGTGTTCTCGACATCGTAGAGATTATCGGTTTCGAGCAGTTCCGCGGCGATGAGCCGCTTCTCCATCTCTTCCACGCCCTCTTCGGTGAGCTGGATGTTCCGGCTCTTCTCGTCCTTCGTGTAATAGCCCTCATCCTCGCCGAGCGGGCCGTCAGCGGCCTTTTCAAGCGCTTCCTGGTCCTTCACCAGCTGCTTAACGATGGCGTCGAGCGCGACGTAGAGGTCGCTCTTGTCCTCGGTCGGGCCGGAGATGATGAGCGGGGTGCGCGCTTCGTCGATCAGGATCGAGTCGACCTCGTCGACGATGGCGAAATTGAAGGGCCGCTGCACCATCTGGCGGCGTTCCTGCTTCATATTGTCGCGCAGGTAGTCGAAGCCGAACTCGTTGTTCGTCCCGTAGGTGATGTCGGCGGCATAGGCCTCGCGCCGGGCGGCTTCGGGCATATTCGGGACGATCACGCCGATGCTGAGGCCGAGAAAGCCGTGCAGCCTGCCCATCCATTCCGCATCGCGGCGGGCGAGATAGTCGTTGACCGTAACGACATGGACGCCCTTGCCCTCGATCGCGTTGAGATAGGTGGCGAGCGTGGCGACCAGCGTCTTCCCCTCACCCGTCTTCATTTCCGCGATCTCGCCGCGATGGAGCACGATGCCGCCCACCATCTGCACATCGAAATGCCGCATCCCGAGCACGCGCTTCGATGCTTCCCGCACGGTGGCGAAGGCCTCGGGCATGATATCGTCGAGCGTCTTGCCGTCTTCCAGTTGCAGGCGGAACTTCGCGGTCTGGGCCTGCAATTCCTCGTCGGAAAAATCGACAAGTTGCTCTTCAAGAGCATTGATGCGGGCGACGATCTTGTCGAGCGAGCGGACGTAACGGTCGTTGGACGAACCGAAGACGGTTTTGGCGATACCTTGCCACATGGCGGAGATTTCCTGCTTGGATATTATGAGTGCGGCCCGCGCATGCACTGCGACGCGGCCGAAAAGTCGTGCGTATGGAAGAGGCTGCGAAGCCTATTCGCGGGCGCGATCTGCCTGAAGGCGGACGCTGGGCGCGTCGAGCCGCGTAACAGCAATAACGCGCCGCGGTTCGTCCGCCGCGCATTCCTGTGCCGTCAGCAGAGCTTCCGGAGCCGCCGAAACGATCGTTACACCGACGCTTTCCGCTTCGGCTGCGGCGATGCTGACCGCACGCGCGTCCGCTGCGCTCACAGGCTCCGCCGCGAGCGTAAAGCCCGAAATGACGGCAAGCAGGGTGAGCAATTGGCGAAGCATCGGTGGCCCAGATAGCGATTGGTGTGGCGAAGTCTATGCCGCAAGCGGTGAATGGTCGGTGAAACTGGCGATTGTGGCGCGCGCGCCGGGGCCTTAGGACACCGCGCGATGGAACTCAAACGCTCACCGCTCGCTCTGCCTTTCCCCGACATGTCCGCGATCGACGGCGTAACGCTGCGCGTGGCGCGGGCGCGCTATAAAGATTGGGACCGCGCGGATCTGACCTATGCAGAACTGGCCGAGGGCACCGCGTCGGCAGGCGTGTTCACGAAGAACGTGTGCTGCTCCAGCGAGGTCGAGCTGGGCCGGGAAAGCGTGGCGCAAGGCCGCGCGCGAGCGCTGATCGTCAACGCAGGCAATTCCAATGCCTTCACCGGCTATCGCGGGCGCGAGGCGGTGGAGCAGATCATGGCGCAGGTGGCGGATGAGCTGGGCTGCGAAACGTCCCAGGTGCTGGTATCCTCGACCGGTGTGATCGGCGTTCCGCTGCCAAAGGACCGGGCGCGCGAGGGCGTCTCGGCTGTGCTTCGGGCTGCGCCATGCGGCTGGGAAGAAGCCGCCGCCGCGATCGGCACGACCGATACCTTCACCAAGGGCGCGACGACCGCGGCGATGCTGGGCGACACCCGCGTCACGCTGAATGGCATCATCAAGGGCAGCGGCATGATCGCGCCTGACATGGCGACCATGCTCGGCTACATTTTCACAGACGCTGCGGTGGAGCCGACATTCCTCCAGCACTGCCTGGAACGCGCAAACGCGCAGACATTCAGCTGCATCACCGTCGATAGCGATACGTCGACGAGCGATACCGTCCTCGCTTTCGCAACGGGCAAAGCGGACAATGCGCCGCTTGCGAGCTTCGACGATCCGGGCGCAGATGCCTTCATGGCGGCATTGGCAGACCTGTGCCGCCAGCTTGCCCATCTCGTGGTGCGCGACGGCGAAGGGGCGCAGAAATTCATCGCCGTGACCGTCACCGGAGCGACGAGCGACGAGAGCGCGCGCCGCATCGGGCTGGCCGTGGCCAATTCGCCGCTGGTGAAGACGGCGATTGCTGGCGGCGACGCGAACTGGGGCCGCGTCGTCATGGCGGTTGGCAAAGCGGGCGAGCCTGCTGACCGCGACCGGCTGGGCATCGCATTCGGCGGGCACTGGGCGGCGCGCGAAGGCTTGCCGCTGGAGAATTACGACGAGAGGCCGGTGGCCGAGCACCTCGCGGGACGCGAAGTGGACATCACGGTCGATATCGGCCTTGGCGACGGGCGCGCAACCGTGTGGACCTGCGACCTGACCCATGGCTACATCTCCATCAATGCGGATTACCGCTCGTGAGCGAGATTATGGCTTTTCACAGCGAAGTCCACGCGCTGCTCCGCAAGGTCAGCGAAGAGGCGATCCTGCCGCACTATCAATCGCTCAGCGCCGCGCAGATCGAGGATAAGGGCGGCAATGACCCGGTAACTGTCGCCGACAAAAAGTCCGAGGAAATGCTCCGCGACGGCCTGGAAAAGATCGTCCCCGACCTCGCCTTCGTCGGCGAGGAGACAACCCACGCCGATCCCAGCACGGCGGATGGCCTGTCAGGCGATTGCTGGATCGTCGATCCGCTGGACGGGACGCGCAATTTCGCAGATGGCCGCCCGCCTTTCGGGATCATCGTCGCAATGGCTTCGGGCGGAGAAGCGCATAGCGGCTGGATCTATGACTGCCTCAGCGGCCGCATGTGCACCGCGCATCGCGGCAAGGGTGCCTTCGTCGACGAAGAGCGCGTGACAGCGCGCGAAACCGGCGATACGCCGCCCGTCGCCGCCATATCGCTAATCTTCATGGAAGAAGCGCGGCGAGAGGCTGTGAAGCGGCATATCTGCCCACATTACAGCTTGGTCGACATTCCCTATTGCGCCGCCGAACAATATCCGCGCCTTGCGCTCGGCGAAAACGACGTTTCGATCTTTGAACGCACACTAGCGTGGGATCACGCGGCGGGCGTGCTCTGGCTGAACGAGGCAGGCGGGAAAGCCGCCCGCATGGACGGCTCACCCTACCGGGTCGATGCCGACATCTATGGTGGGCTGATCGGCGCCGCCTCGCCCCGGCAATTCGACCTGATGGCCGAGCGGCTCGCGTCGCTGGATTAAAGCTCGCCTTCCAGCCAGCTCTTCAGGGCATTCTTCGGAGCCGCTCCCATCTGTTGGGCAACCGGCTCGCCATTCTTGAACAGCACGAGGAACGGGATCGACTGGACGCCCATCTTGCCCGGTACGTCCGGATTTTCCATGATGTCCATCTTGGCGATCGTCACCTGGTCGGACAGCTCTTCGGAAATCTCTTCCAAAGCGGGCGCGATCATCTTGCACGGGCCGCACCATTCGGCCCAGAAATCGACGAGCACCGGCTTGTCGGCGTCGAGCACGTCGGACTGAAAGCTGGCATCGGTTACGGTCTTGGTGGCCATGTCGGCTCTCCTGATTTGCTTGGCGCCCTATCTGGGCGCGATCTCTGCCACCTCAACGCACAGGCGTGGATAGCTTTCCTTGGCTTGTCCGCAGATGCGGTTTGTTTGCGGCGAGCATATCCGCGGGAATGGCAATCAGCTGCGGGGTTTGCGTGTAAAGCACGGCCGCCTCGATGGCGCGGCCGGGATATATGACGGACAGCGCGGCGGCATAGGCGCCCATTTGCGACAGCGTCGACTGCGGCACGTCGTCCAGCCGCGTCGGCGGGCGGCGCGCGGTTTTGAAATCGGCCACTAGCACCCGCTCGGGCGTTACTAGCAATCGGTCAGCCGTGCCTGCAATCACTTGATCGCCAACAGTCGCAGCGAGCGGAACCTCGGCCAGCCCATCCGGCCCGAACAGCTCGCGCCATTCGGGCACGTCGAGCACGGCCAGCGCGCGCTCCAGCATTTCCTCGCGCTCGGCGGGAGAGAGGTCGGACCCGTGCCGCTCCAGCCACGCCCGGCCTCCGCTCGCGCGCATATCTCGCGGCACGTCGGGCAGTCGCTCCAGCAATGCGTGGATCAGCACACCGCGCCGTGCGGCGATGGCGGCCTGCTCTGCGGCAAGCGGCGGATCCGCGCCCTGTTCCTCTGCACTGGCGGAAGGCGCGAGTGGACGCGGAGGCCGCGGCTCCTCGCCGATGGGCCGCGTCGCCCAGTCCGGAAGCACAATCGGCAGAGCGAGATCGGCCTGCGAACGCTGCTCCACCGGTGGCGGCAATTCGCCGCGTTGCATGCGCGCGCCCCATATCGGATCGTCCAGCCAGTCCTCACCGAAGAGCGGCTGCAGCCGGGCATACCAGCTGTCCTCGGCCGGCTCTTTCTCCCGCTTGCCGAGCGCGCCGCCGACAAAGAGCGCCTCCTCCGCCCGCGTCATCGCGACGTAGAGCAAACGCCAGTGCTCCTGTCGCTCCGCCGCTTTTGCGGCCTCCTCGGCTTGCGAGACGCGGCCGACGCGTTCCTCTTTGGCGAGAGGCGGCAGCGGCAGTTCCAGTCCCTCAGTTGCGCCTGGCAGCTCTTCCTCCAAGGAAAGGCCTCCCGTGCGTGATGCATCGGGATCGCCGCAGGCATCGGCCAGAATGACGATCGGCGCCTGCAGGCCCTTCGAACCGTGCACGGTCATCACCCGCACCTGATCTTCGCCGCCTTCGGCTTCTCGCTTCAGCTCGCCCTCGCCGGCATCGAACCAGCGGATGAAACCCTGCAGGCTCGGCGTGCTGTTGGCGGAGAATTGCAGCGCGGCGTTGAGCAATTCGTCGATGGGGTCGTTCGCCTCCCGGCCGAGCCGCGCGACCAGCTTTCCGCGCGCTTTCCACGGGCCGACGAGCATCCAGTGCAGCAGCGCTTGCGGCGGCTCGAAATCGGCGCGGGCGAGCAGATCGCGCAAAGCTTCAACCGTCTGCGCCACCAGCGGTGCATCGCCGTCGCGAAGGTGATCCCATAACGGCCGGCCTTTCGGGCGGTAGCCATGCTCCAGCAGCTGCTCTTGCGACCACCCGAAGATCGGCGAGACAAGCAGGCAGGCAAGCGAGAGATCGTCCCGAGGCTGGGCGGCGAAGCGGAGGGCGGCCATGAGGTCTTTAACTGCCAGTGGCGCGCCGAGCCGGAGCCGGTCGACACCCGCCACCCGAACGCCCGCCGCATGCAACCGGGCAACGATCAGGCCCGCCAATTCCCTGCGCTTGCGGACCAGGACCATGATGTCGCCCGGCGTTGCGTTGCGCGGGTTTTTCTCATCCTTCACGAGGGGATATCCGCGGTCGAGCCAGGCCTTCACCTGCTCAGCGATTTTGTCCGCCATCCGCCGCTCGGTTTCTGACACGCCGATTTCGGGCCCGTCTTCTTCGCCCTCATCCTCCGGCCGACCCGGCACCGGCTGCCATAGCGTGACCAGGCCGGGTCGTTGAAAACCGCGATGCGGTTCGGGCGTTCTCGATAGACCAATCGCTTCATGCCCGATGGCATCAATAACAGCGTCCACCACGTCGAGTATGGGCTGCGCCGTGCGATAGGAGCGGCCCAAACCAAGCTCCTGCAGCGTGTGCGCGGACAGATTGCGCCGCTCCGCCAGCGCATTTTCCCGCCGGACGCGCAGCAGCTCGGCATAGCGGGCCTGTGCGCGGGCGAAATTCTGCGGGCTGGTGCCCTGAAACCCGAAGATCGCCTGCTTGTAATCGCCAACAACAAAGATCGTGCGCTGCCGGTCTCCCTTCTGCCCCGCACCGGAGAAAAAATCGTCCGTCAGCGCGTCGATGATGGCCCATTGCTGCGCGTTCGTATCCTGCGCCTCGTCCACCAGGATATGATCGAACTGCCGATCCAGCTTGTAGCGTATCCAGGCCGACATATCTTTATTCATCAGCAGTTTGGCAGCGCGTCTTATCAGATCGTCGAAGTCGACCAGCCCCTCGCGCTTCTTGGCCTCGTCCCAAGCGATCGCGAATTTGCGCCCGATTTCCAGTGCCGGTGTGATGATATCGACCAGAGCCAGCAGCGCGGCCTGGTCCGCGACGCCGGTGAGCCAGTCATAAAGTTCGCCTGCGAGGGCAGTGACGCCATCATCTTTCTTTTCAAGGCTTGACTGGTATTTGAGCAGGCCCCTGTCGTTGTAAAGCTGGCCGAGAAACGCGCCGCTCTGCGCGAACCGTTCTTCGGGCGAGAGCAGCAGCCAGTCGCCGATGAGCCCTGCAAATTTCTGACCGCTTTTCGTGCCCCAGCCATCATATTTCCACATCACCTTGCGGACGAGGTCGACGCCGTGCGTTCCGTCCACGCAATCGTGCGCCAACTCGCTTGCCGTCGCGTCCGCAGGCAGGCCAATCAGACGCTTGACCCGATCCTGCATTGGCGGCTGCCACGCAGCTGGGCCGAACCAAGCTTCGCGCGCCAAAGCGCAGCGCATCAGCCAGCTTCGCGCACCGTCCGGGCCCATGCGAAGGGAAAGCATCTCCAGCGCCTCGACCGCCGCCGGATCGTTATCCTGCCACTCGACCAGCAATTCGCGCAATACGCGGCCCGCCAGCAGGTCGCGATCACGATCCTCCATCGGGCGGGTGCCGGGGATCAGGCCCGCCTCCTCCGGGAAGGCGGACAGGAGCCACTGCGCGAAGGCGTGGATCGTGTCGATGCGGAGGCCACCGCCTGGGCAATCGAGCACGCTGGCAAACAGGGTGCGGGCGCGCTGCACCGTTTCCGGGCGGATATCGGAGCCGATATTCGCCAGATCCGCCCCGAGCTGCTCGTCCGGCATACGAACCCAGTTGGCCAGCACCTCGTTCACGCGCGTTGCCATTTCGGCCGCGCCTGCCTTGGTGAACGTCAGGCACAGGATCTGCTCCGGCGCGACACCTTCGGTCAGCAGCAATCGGAGCACGCGGGCAGAAAGCACCTGCGTCTTGCCTGTCCCAGCACTGGCCGAAAGCCAGACGCTGTCCTCCGGCTCCACGGCTGCGGCCTGTTTGTCCTGCAGCTTGAACACCTTACCGCTCACGAGTCACCCTCCTCACGGCCCTGCCATTCCTGCAGGCGCATCAGCTGGTCATATGTCGAATAGCCCGGCGCATCGGGATTGAGGCGTGCGGTGAACGGCTCGTCGCCGAGGATCCAGCGGTTCAGCGCATCGTGCAGGAAGCGCTCGGTTTCGGGCAGGAAATCTTCGGGCGGGATGCCGCTGCGCTTCTTGCCTTCGAGCAGCGGCGTGGTGACATAACCGAACCCGGTCTCGCTCTTCGGGTTACGGCCGAGCGACCAGTATTCGAATTTCGTCGCGGCGCCGGACACGCCGTCGAAGTCTCCGTCACGCAGAAGCAGGCCAATCGTGCCGAGTTGCAAGGCGTAGCCCTCCTCCACCTGCGCGCCGCTGGGCGGCATGCCGGTCTTGTAATCGACCACGGCGAGGGTTCCGTCCGGCAGGCGGTCGATCCGGTCCGCCTTGCCGAAGATGCGGATGCCATCGACATGGATTTCGCCCCATTTCTCCCACTTCACTGGCTCTCGCCCTGGCTCGGCAGTGATCTCGCCTTCCACCCACTGCAGTGCTCGCAGCAGGCGCGGACGCCACAGCGCACGGAGCAGCGGATGTGCGGAAAGCTCCTGCAGATGCCGGTCGGCCAGCTCGTGCAAAGTGCCTTTCCCCCCGTGCCAGTCCTCCAGGATCGCGTGGGCAAGCGTCCCCTGCCACGCCGGGCCGGGATCGGCATCGAGCGCGTCGAGCTCACTCAGGCGCAGAATTTTGCCGGCGTAGAATTCGTAAGGATCGGAGCGCAGTCGATCGAGCGCGGTCACGCTGATGTCCTTGCGACGCTGCTCGGAAGACGGGAGCGGCCTCGGCTGCGGATGCGCAGCGACGGGTGGCGGATCATCCAGCGCACGGGCGAGCTTGGGAAGGTCACTGTCCTCGTGTCGCTGTACAAGATCACCGCCCAGCAAGGCTCGCACCCGCAGCAGGAAACGCGAGGCGATGGCCGGTCCGCTGACATCCCGGCGCGCGCGGCTCAGCACGACTTCGGGTGCACCCAGGGCTCCGGCGAGATCGTGCGCGGCAAGGCCGATGCGGAAGTCTGCGCCCGGCACGCCCAGCGCGCGCAGGATAGCCGGTGCCAGCAGCGGGTCGGCGGATGGCGTGGGCGGCCACGTTCCTTCGTTCAGCCCCGCACAGATGACAAGATCGGCGCGGGTCATGCGCGCTTCCAGCAGGCCATAGATCGCCACGCGCGGATGGCCGCCATAGGGCGGGCGCACGGCAATCCGGTCCATCGCATCGCGCAGGGCCGAAGGCAGGTCGGCGGCCTCCAGCGCAACGGGCACGTCGCGCGCCTGCAAGCGCAGATCTTCGACAAAAGCGGACAGCGCGCGCCCGTCCTCTCGCGCCCAGAGGTTCTCGCCGCACAGCGCTTCGCCCGCTTCGGCCAAGAGGTCGAGCCATTCGGCAAGCCCGCGCGTATTGACCTCGCCAAGCAATGGCGAGATGACCCGGCTCACGCCGTCGAACCATTCCGAAACCGACGCCTCCGCGGCGACAAGCACCAGCGGGCCGAGGCCAGGCTCCTTGCGCGGGCCGCGCAACTCCAGCTCGAAAGCGCGGGCGTTGCGAAGCCACGCTGCCCTGCCCTCGCCGGCTGCTATCAATGGATGCTGCAGCAGCGCCATCAGCGGCACTGGCGCGGCTGCTTCCGACGCGGTTTCCGCCAGCAGAAGCAGCACCCGCCCCGCCGCCGTCTGCGATAGTGGCCGTCCAGCGGAATCGTCCGCCTGAATGTTCCAGCGACGCAGATGCTGCGCGATGCGGCCTGCAAGACCGCGATCCGGCGTGACGACCGCCACGCGCCTTTCCGGCACTTCGAGCGCTTCGCGCACCAGCAGGCTGACGGCCTGCGCCTCTTCTTCCGGATTGCCGGTCTCGATCAGGCGCACGCCCGACATGCGGCGCTTTTCGGGCGGCAGATCGACCCACGCCTTGCTTGCTTCGGGCGGCAGGAAGAGGCTGGAAATCGCGTGACTGCGCTCTGGCGGTCCCTTGGCGAGACCGGCGCGGTGCCATTGCTGCACTTCGCCGCGCGCCACGCCCATGCGGTTCAGCAGCAGCTTCAGGTGATATTGGGGATGGGTGACGGCATCGCCCTTGTCGAAAGGCGTTTCGCTATCCGGATCGCCCGCGCCGCCAAGTTCGTCCCACACGGCATCACCCATCGACAGGTCGAGATCGGGCAGGATCACCGCGCCTTGCGGCAGCTCGCTCACAGTGCGCAGTAGCCGTGCCAGCGCTGGCGCCGCGCTGGTCACGCCCGCTGCGACGAAGGGCGTGGCTGGCGGATTGTCGCGCATGCGCCGGGCTGCCTCGCGAAACAGCATGTTCCGGCGCGCCGCCGCATCGCGCTCTCCCCGTTCTTCCAGCTCTGCCCGCCACAATTGTTGCAGCGTGGCGAAGAGGTGGAGGCTGCCGCGCCAGTGTTCCGACAGATCGCCGACAAGATCGACAACGCGGTCCGACAGCAGATCCTCGGGCGCGATTTCCTCGACAAGCAGGCGATCCATCACCTGCCCCGTCTCGAAGGCGAGGCGCAACAGCGCGCTGCCCTGTGGCGCCTTGTCGCCCTGCTGCTGTCGGATCAGCTGGGCCAGGCGCAGCCAGCGCCGCGTCGGATCGGCGGCAGGCGGAATGGCCGCGCCAGCGCCGAGCGAGTCGAATAGCGGCCCGAGCGCCTCGTCTAGATCGAGATCGCCGACCAGCACCATGCGCGGCATCAGCAGGCCGGGATTGCCGCTGGCCCCGGCATGGCGCACGAAAGCCTCGGACATGGTGCGCGCCGCGCGGGCCGAGGGCAGCAGCAACGTCAACCGCGCGAGGCCGACATGCTCTTCGCTGTAGCGCGGCACCAGTCCGGCAACGAGCGCATCGGCAAAGCCGCGATGGGCGGCGATGGAATAGACTTGCGGCCCGGAACGTTCAGCCATTGCGCAGGGCGCGCTCCGTCGGCCCGATCGCATCGGGGGTTCCAACCTCGAACCATGTGCCCGCGAATGGCGTGCCGAACAGTCGCCCTTCCTCGATCGCGCGGCTCCACAGGACGTTTGTCGAGAATTTGCCATCGGGCGCGTCCCGCAAGAGCCGCTTGGCGATCAGCTGGATGCCGGTGAAAATGAAAGGCGCTCTCTCGTCCTGCCCGCGGCGGCTGACCCGGCCCGCGATGTCGAGATGAAAATCGCCCAGCCCGGTGAAATTACGCGCACCGCTATGCGGCACCAGCAGCAGCAGCGCGTCCATCGCCTCCGCATTCCAGGCAGCCGAGAGATCGACGAAACAGTTTTGCGGACCGTCGAGCCAGATATTATCCGAATTCAGGCAGAAGAACGGGTCGGGCAGATGTTTCTCCGCGCGGATCAGCCCGCCGCCCGTTTCCAGCAGCGCGTCGCGCTCGTCGGATATGACCACCTCTGGCGCGGCGCGGTCCATGACATGCTCTTCCAGACTGTCAGGCAGATAGTGCACGTTCACCACCGCGCGCGCGATTCCGGCATCGGCGAGCTTGTCCAGCGCGTGGTCGATCAGCGGCTTTCCGGCGACCTGCACCATCGGCTTGGGCTGCGTCTCGGTCAGCGGGCGCATTCGCGTGCCTTTGCCTGCGGCGAGAACCATGGCGGTATCCGAAGCCAGTGCGCTCATTCGCCGAGCCCTCCGCCATGCGCGGCCCGCAGCTCTTCCGGGATATTCGCATCGAACCATAGCGCCACGGGCGCGAGCGCGGGGTGCGCAAGATCGCGCTCCATCGCCTGCCAGACACGCGGAATCATGGAGAGGTAGCGCGGCTTGCCATCACGCTTCCACAATCGCGCAAAGATGCCGATCACTTTCGCGTTTCGCTGCGCGCCAAGCCGGGCATAGTCGGCATCGAAATCGTCGCCCGGACTGCCGCGCGATTTGTACAGCTCAAGCATATCCGCCTCGAGCGTCTCCGACACATCGCGGCGCGCGTCCTGCAGCAGCGAGACAATGTCGTAGGCGCGGTGGCCGACAAGCGCGTCCTGAAAATCGATCAGGCCCTGCGTGCCGTCATAGCCGCCATCGGGGCCCAGCAGCATGATATTCTCGGCATGATAGTCGCGCAGCACGGTGACGCCCGGCGTCTGGCGCAGCAGAAGCGAGCCGAGAACTTCGCGCCAAGCCGCCAGGAAGCCCATCGAATCCACCTCGATGCCCGCCGCCGGGCAGAACCAGTCCGGAAATAGCGACACCTCCTTGAGATAGGTTTCGAGCGAATAGGGATTGAACGGGCCGGGCGGGCATTCGTGCAGGGCCACCAGCGCGCCAATCGCGTCGGCGTAGGTGCGCCGTTCTTCGCCCGGATTGTCATCCAGCCAGTCGCGCATCCGGTCATTGCCGAAATCCTCGATCAGGATCAGGCCGTGCGTAGTGTCTTCCGCGTGGATCTTGGGCGCGCGCATGCCATGGGCATCCAACCATTTGCCGACATGCAGGAACGGGCCCGGATCCTCGTGCGGCGGCGGGGCATGCATCAGCAGCGCGCCATCGGTACCGTTGCGCACACGGAAATATCGGCGGAAGCTCGCATCGCCGGGCAGCGGATCGACTGCCGCGCCGCTCCATCCAGCCTGCGTCAGGAAACGGTCGAGTTCGGCAGGCAGTTCGCTGTTCATGGCATGCGCTCTTGCCAGCCCGCCCCGCCTTCGACAACGGCCAAGCGGCCCTGCCCACGGATTTCGAGCGTGATGGAAAGGCAGTCCGCCTCATGCGCAAAACCACCGGCATGATCCGGCCATTCGGCCAGCAGCACGCTGCCATCGCGATAATCGTCCAGACCCAGCTGCTCGGCCTCCGACGGATGCGCGAGCCGATAGAAATCCGCATGGACGACCGGCGGCTGCAAATGATCGTAGCTTTCGATGATCGTGAAGGTCGGCGACGGCACTTCGCCCTCATGGCCCATGGCGCGCAAGATCGCGCGGGACAGCGTCGTCTTGCCGGTGCCCAATGTGCCGGACAGCTCCACGACATCGCCCGGGCGTAGCAGCTCCGCAATGCGCTCGCCAAACGCCCGCATGGCTTCCAGATCAGGTAAGTCGAAGGTCAAGGCAGCAGCACCGTCGCCGTCGTGCCAGCACCCTTTTCGGACTGGATCTCAAGCCTCCCTCCATGCGCTTCGATCAACTGCCGGGCGAGAGGCAGGCCGAGCCCGCGCTTGCCTTCCTTGCCGTCGCTTCCCGCAAGCCGGTAGCCATCCAGCGCACGCGCCAGCTCGCTCGGCTTCATGCCCTCGCCATTGTCGGAGATTACCACCCGCACACCCGATTTCCGCCGCGTCAGCGCCACGAGAATACGGCCACCCGGCGGCGTTGCCGCGATGGCATTGTCGAGCAGATTGCCGAGCGCCCGGCCCAGCTGGCGGCGATCCGCGTTGACTTGCCCAGCGCCCTTGTCGCCGCGCAGGTCCAGCGTGACGTTCTTCGCCTCGATGGCGTCCTCACGGCTGCGCACGATGTGCGTGGTGAAGGCCAGCAGATCGACTTCTTCGGTGGCGATGGGCAGCAGCCCGGCCTCGCTCTGCGTCAAGTCGAGCACGCTTTCAATCTGCTTGGACAGACGCTCCACCGATGCGAGGATCGCGCCCACATATTCGCTGCCCTGCTCGGACAAGTCCCCCGCCACACCCGACTGGAGCAATTCGGCAAAACCGCCGATGGAAGTGAGCGGCGTGCGGAACTCGTAGGACATATTGGCAAGGAAGCGCGTCTTCACCGCGTCGGCCTCTTCCAGCGCACTCGCCCGTTCGCGCAGGGCCTCCTCTGCCTTGGTCGAGTCCGTTACGTCCATGACCGTCAGCAGGCCGTTGCCGTCCGGCAGCGGGACGCCAGCGAATTCCAGCGTGCGCCCGTCGGACAGCACCACTCGGCCGCCCCGTTCCTTGCGATCGAGCGTCGCCGCGCGGACCACTTCGCCGATCGCCTTGCGCTGGCCGGGCCGCGCCAGGCGATTGGAAATCTTGTCGAGCAATTTATCGACATGCGGATGCTCGTCGAAGAAATCCTCCGGCAGTCCCCAGATCGCCGGGAAACTGCGGTTCCACAACTGCATGCGCCCATCTGGGGCAAAGACGCCAAGCGATTCGAATAGCGAATCGAAGGTCGCCGTTCGCGTACGCAGCAGCGTGTCGCGCGTGGCCGAAAGAGCAAGCTGTTCGGAGCGATCCTCCGCCACCAGCACCAGACCGCCATCGGGCATCGGCTGCGCGACGATGCGCAGATGCGTGCTGTCCGGCAGCGTCCACGCATCCTCCACCGCGGAGCCTTCCTGAAACCATCCGGCAAGCTCAGCGCGCCATTCGGGAAAGTCGCGCACTTCCGGCAGGCGCGAACGGTCGCGCGCCATGTCAAGAAAGCGCTCGAATGTCGGCAGGTCGAGCTGGGCGGAATTCGGAAGTGCGAAAATGCGCTGAAAGGGCTGGTTGGCGAAAGTGAGCCGCTTGTCCGGATCGAATTGCGCCACGCCCACCGATAGCTGGTCCAGCATGCTGCGCTGCGCGGCGCGGAAGGCGCGGAAGGCGCGGGTCTGCTCTTCCAGCTCTTCGATATCGATGCCATATCCGGCCACGCCTTCGGAACCGAGCGGAAGATCGCTCACCCGAAGCGTCCGGCGCTGGCTGCCTACAGTGGCCTGAACGATGCGCTCTATCGGCGTGTCGCGATCGCGCGCCTGCCTGGCGACCTGAGCGGCATCGAGGCCATCCACCTTTTCCACCAGTTCGATCTGCTTCTTCACGACATCCGCCGCGCTTTCCGCCGCTACCGCGTCGACATAGGCGGAATTGACAAGTCGCAACTGCATATCGTTGCCGCGGAACCACATCGGCATGGGCGCGGCCTCGATCAGGCCGACAAGCGCGGCGAAGTCGTTGCGAGCGCGTGCCGTCTCGGTCCGTAAGCGCGAGAGTTCACCCTGGCTTTCGGAAAAATCGAACCACCATAGCAGCGCCGCACCGCCGCTGGCGATGGCCGCATTGGCCAGCTGTCCGCGCACAGCGAGGCTTTTTTCCGATCCGCGCGGCGTGATCATCATCCGGAAAGGCGACGCCGTCTTCTGCGTGCGACGGACGGCATCGCGAAGCTGTTCGAGATCGCCTTCGGTCAGCCCGGCCTTGCCGGTATCGAGTTCGGAGAGAAAACCGGGGAGGCTGGAAAGTCCGAGCCAGGCGGCGAGCCTTTCCGGCCCTTCCAGCTTGCCGTCGGCCTTTACCAGCAGCGGGATCGCCGGAGAATCGTCGATCATCCGAGACAAGCGACGCATCGTGCTGCGCGCCGTGCGCGCGGCCTGCGCGCGCTGCAGCGAGCTTACCACCATCCAGCCCGCGCCGACCGTCCATGCGGCCAGAAGCAGGCCGAGCAGTGCCAGCGCTGTCAGGGAGAGTTCCATCGCCTGTCAGCTATGCGCGGGTGCACGGCGATGCAATGGCGTTAGGCACAAACTCCCCTCGCTGTTTCATGGGAGGGGAGCCCATGATCAATAGCGATAGTGTTCCGGCTTGAACGGACCTTCCACCGGCACGCCGATATAGTCGGCCTGCTGCTGGCTCAGCTTGGTCAGCTTCACACCAAGCTTGTCGAGATGCAGCGCCGCCACCTTCTCGTCGAGATGCTTGGGCAGGACATAAACATCGTTGCCGTAGCTGTCGGCGTTCTTCCACAGCTCGATCTGCGCCAGCACCTGGTTGGTGAAGGAACAGCTCATGACGAAGCTGGGATGGCCGGTGGCGCAAGCGAGGTTCACCAGGCGGCCCTTGGCCAGCACGATGATTTCCTTGCCGTCCGGAAATTTGACGAGGTCGGTCCCCGGCTTCAATTCCGTCCAGTCGTAATTGTCCAGCGCGCCGATCTGGATCTCGCTGTCGAAGTGGCCGATATTGCACACGATGCTCATCGGCTTCATCGCCTTCATGTGCTCGGCGGTGATGACGTCCTCATTGCCGGTGGTGGTGACGAAGATATCGGCGCGCTTCACGCCTTCTTCCATCGTCACGACCTCGAATCCGTCCATCGCCGCCTGCAGCGCGCAGATCGGGTCGATCTCGGTTACCAGCACGCGCGCACCGCCATTGCGGAGCGACTGTGCGCTGCCCTTGCCGACATCGCCGAAGCCTGCGACGAGCGCGACCTTGCCTGACAGCATGACGTCCGTCGCGCGGCGAATGGCGTCGACCAGCGATTCCCGGCAGCCATACAGGTTATCGAACTTCGACTTGGTGACGCTGTCATTCACATTGATGGCCGGGAAAGGCAGCTTGCCCTTCTTCGCCAGAGCGTAGAGGCGGTGAACGCCGGTGGTGGTCTCTTCCGAGACACCTTTCAGGTTCTTCACCGTCTGGGTCAGATAGCCGGGCTTCTTCTTGACGAAGGCCTTCAGCGCACGCTGCATCTCGATTTCTTCGGCATTGGTCGGCTCGGGCATTTCCTCGCCCGCTTCGATCCGCGCACCCCAGAGGGCGAACATCGTCGCATCGCCGCCATCGTCGAGAATGAGGTTGGCGGTCGTTCCGTCGCCATCGGTCTCCCAGTCAAAGATATTGCCGACATAGTCCCAATATTCAGCCAGGCTTTCACCCTTCACGGCGAAGACGGGAATGTTCTCGGCAGCCATTGCGGCGGCGGCGTGATCCTGCGTCGAGTAGATGTTGCAGGTCGCCCAGCGCACATCGGCGCCCAGCGCGGTCAGCGTTTCGATTAGCACAGCCGTCTGGATCGTCATATGCAATGAGCCGGTGATGCGCGCGCCTTTCAGGGGCTGCGCGTCGCCATATTCCTCACGCGTCGCCATCAGGCCCGGCATTTCGGTTTCGGCGATGTTGATCTCCGCACGGCCGTAATCGGCCTGACTAAGATCCTTTATGATGTAGTCGGTGAAAGCGGCGTCGGCCACGGGCAGCTCCTTGGCGTATGAATGGTGAGGCGTCGCCGGGGCTCCATGCGACACGTGTGTTGCCGCGCGCCATAGGCGGGCACACGCGCGCTCACAACCCCCGCCGCATGAGGCGCGACTGTCCTTGCGCTGTCATGCCAGACGCCTATGTCGGCAGCCGGACGGGACAGAAGGACGAATTACATGACGATTTCCAAAGGCGACACCATTCCCGACGTCACGCTTGCGAAGGCGACGGAAGAGGGGCCCGAGCAGGTCCAGTCGAAAGACTTCTTCGCCGGCCGCAAGGTGGCGCTGTTCGCCGTTCCGGGGGCCTTCACCCCCACCTGTTCGGCCCGTCACCTGCCCGGCTATGTCGAGAAGGCCGACGAGCTGAAGGCCAAGGGCGTTGACGAGATCGCCTGCACTGCCGTGAACGACGCTTTCGTCATGAATGCCTGGAAGGACGCCAACGATGCGGGTGAGATCACCATGCTCGCCGATGGCAACGGTCAGTTCGCCAAGGCGCTTGGCCTCGATGCCGACTTCACCAATTTCGGCATGGGCGAGCGGTGCCAGCGCTATTCGATGATCGTCGAGGACGGCACAGTGACCGAGGTCAATGTCGAGAAGCCCGGCGAATTCGACGTGTCGAGCGCGGACCACATGCTCGGCCAGCTCTGAGCACTTACCGGCAAACGAAAAGGGCGCCCCTCTCGGAGGCGCCCTTTTTCATGTCAGCCTTCGTCGTTCCAGCTGACATCGACGCCAAGGCTGTCGATATTCGCCACGAAGTCGGGATGCGCGCGGCGTATGGGATCGGCGTCGAGGATCTTGCTTTCCCCCTCGATGCTGCTTGCCACCATCAGCATCGCGATGGCGACGCGGATGATATAGGGGCTGGTCACCGTTGCAGGCACCAGCTTGTCCCCGCCAAACGTGATTAGGCGATGCGGATCGCAGAGCAGCGTGTGTGCGCCAAATAGGCTGAGTTCGGTGTGCCAGGTAAGGCCGCCTTCATAGACCTTGTTCCAGAACATTGTCTGGCCTTTTGCCTTCACGCCGAGCGCGATGAAGATCGGGAGGAGGTCGGCGGGAATGTAGGGCCACGGCGCAGCCTCCACCTTGGTGGTGATGTGGCTGGTGAAATTCTGCTGCACGACAAGTTCGCTGGGCGCGTTCAGGCGTGACCAGCCGTCCTTGTGCGTCACCTCGGCGCCGAATTTCTCGAAGGTTCGGTCGATTAGCATGAAATCCTCGGGCCGCGTGTTGCGCACCGAGATATCGCCGCCGGTCACGGCCGAGAGCGCAAGGAAGGTCGCGATCTCGTGGAAATCCTCCACGAAGGTGTAATCGACGCTGGTGAAGTTCTTGCAACCCTCGATGCTGACCATCGAGGTACCCTTGCCCTTCAGCTTCGCACCCATTTTTTCGAGGAAAGCGCACAGTTCCTGCACATGGGGTTCGCAGGCGGCGTTGACGATCTGGCTGGTGCCGTCGGCGCTCAGCGCGCTGATGATGAAATTCTCTGTTGTGGTGACGGACGCATATTCCAGCCACATGCGCGCAGCCTCGCCACGGCCCTTGTGACGAAAGACGATGTCCTTGCCTTCCGTCTCGCATTCGGCGCCGAATGCACGGAACACGGCCACATGCGGATCGATCTCGCGCGCGCCGAGTGTGCAGCCTTTTACCTCGTGCTCCAGCCGGGCCTCGCCGAGCCGCGCCAGCAGGCCGGGAATCATCATGATCGAAGCGCGCATGGCCTGTGGCAGGGTCGCCTTCGCATTGGTCGGAATGGTCGAATGATCGATGGCGAGCGTCTTGTGCTCCTTGTCCCACTCGATCGTGCTGCCGAGTTCGGAAAAGAAGGCGTGGATGCGCGTCACATCGGTGATTTCCGGCACGTTGCGCAGCATGATCGGCGCGTCCGAAAGCAGCGTGGCGCACAGCACCGGCAGCACGGCATTCTTGTTCGCCGATGGCTCGATCTTGCCTTCGAGCTTCTGCCCGCCCCTCACATACAATGCCGTCATCTAAAATCCCTCGATATTCCTGAAAGTCGTTTGGCGCGCGGTTGGGCTCAATAGCCCATCAGCTTGAGCACTTCTTCGCGGCTGCGGTGGTCGTCGCGGAAGCAGCCCATCACCCGGCTGGTGACCATCTGGACACCGGGCGTGCGGACGCCCCGCGCGGTCATGCAAGCGTGGCTCGCCTCGATCACCACGGCGACGCCCCTGGGCTGCAGATGCTTGTCGATGCAATTGGCGACCTCGGCCGTCAGCCGCTCCTGTATCTGCAGGCGCCGCGCAAAGCCGTGGAGGACGCGGGCAAGCTTGGAGATGCCGACGACGCGATCGTTCGGGAGATAGGCGATGGCCGCCTTGCCGATGATCGGCGCCATGTGATGTTCGCAGTGGCTCTGGAATGGAATGTCCTTCAGCAGCACGATTTCGTCGTAGCCGCCGACCTCCTCGAACATTCGCGAAAGGTGGGTGGATGGATCCTCTTCATAGCCGAGGCAGTATTCTTTCCACGCCCGCGCCACGCGCGCAGGCGTATCGACCAGACCTTCGCGTCCGGGATCGTCGCCCGCCCAGCGGATCAGCGTTCGTATTGCATCCTGGACATCGTCTGGCACAGGCGGCTTGCCGCGCGGATCGTCTTCGTCGGGGCCTACGAGGCTGCTCATGCTGGTGTGCGCTTTCTGCTCAATCGACTGCGAGCCCGTGCCAATAGGCTGCCGTCCCGGAAAAGACCATGCCGGGGGGAGCGGATGTCGAACAGATCCTCCGGCTCTTCCGGATCGAAAGTCTGGCGATCGGCGAGCTCGGTGAGAATGCCATCCTCGACATGCGGCCTGAAGGGCATGAGATGGCGGTGCGATTCATCGCCCGCGGCATCGATCATGTCCGCCATCGAACCGTAACGCGCGATCAGCTCCGGCACATTTTCTTCGCGAATTCCCAGATGCTCCGCCAGGAGTGAGTGGCGAAGTGCCGTAATGGTCGGCTTGGCCTTGGCGTTACCGGGTCGGTCGCAATCGATGAAGACGTCGCATTCGCTATCGAGCCCCATGGAACGGTTGTTCATATTGGCCGATCCGATGCGAAGGATGCGATCATCGACGATGGTCAGCTTGGCGTGAACATAGATTGGCACGTCGGCGGAATAGGGCACGTAGAGATGAAACCGGTCGTGCTTGTCCAATTCCTCCAAAGCCTGAACTAGCCGCGCGCGGGCGGGCGACATGGCCTGCTCCTCGATCCAGCCATCGGCAATCTTGGGCATCACCAGAATGAATTCGGGCGGATTGTCTTCCTCGAGCCGCTTGCCGATCGCCTCGCAAATGGTGCGGGAGGTGAAATACTGGTTCTCGGCGTATACGAAATCCTTCGCCTCGGCGATCTGCTGGAGAAAGAGCTGCTCGACCTCATCCACCTTCTCATCGCCGTCATAGGCGGCGCGGGTGCGCGCGATTCCGATCTCCACATCCTCGAAATGCGGTTCAAGGCCGTCGGGCCATGCGCTGCCGGGATCGTGCTCCGGCGCGCTGAGCACTTTGCCACCCGCTCGAAGCCAGCGCTTGCGTCCGAGCTTTTCGAGCGCACCGGCCACTTCGCCTTCCATCATCATGGTAACATCGTGCCAAGGCTTGTATGACGTGCCGTCCGGCGATTTGCGGCGACGGTCTTCCGGCTTGTGTTCGCGCGTGTCCCACCGCCCGGTGGTCATATCGATCCCACCGCACACCGCGAAATCGTCATCGATCACGACGATCTTTTGGTGATGCGAACAGCCGACCGGATGCGCGGTGTCGAATTTGAAATCGATCCGCCGGTGCGGCGCCCAGCGCGCCAAGTCCAGCATCATGGAACCTCGGCTGAAGAATTTCAGCACGCCATAGCTCCATTTCAGGATGCGGATTTCCAGATCGGGCCGATGGTTGCTGAGCCAGACGATGAAACTGCCGAGGCGAGCAGGATACTCGCGCTTCCAGCCCTTCTGCCACCAGCGTCGCCCGCGCGACAGGTGGATACGCGTATCGAAATCCCAACCGATCAAGAGGATGCGCTGATGTGCCTTCAGCATCGCCTGCTGGATCAGGTCGAAGTAATCCTCGCCGTCCACCACCACACGAACGCGGCGGGCGTGAGCATACTGCCACACGCCCGCCTCGACGGAGCTATCGTCATAGCCCTCGACCTCGTTCTTCGCTTCCGTCAAAGGCTCCCTCCGACCTGTTGGTCTCAGCCCTGGAACGCATCGGAGAAGATCACTCCTTCGCGTCTTCCATTTTTTCGGGAGTGATCTCGGCATCGGCCTTTTCGGCCTTTTTCCGTCGATCGAAGACTTGCCGCATATGCTCGCGATCGTCCTCGGTCAGCAGCTTTTCGAAATCGGGGAAGTGGTCTTCCTCTTCCTCGTCGATGTGGTGGCGGTAATCGTGATCGAGCTGCTTGAATTTCTGCATCCATGCAGGCGATGACATATCTGTCGCCGCCAGATCGTTCAGCAATTCGTTCAACTCGTGATGCTCCGCCACGGAATGGCGAGTCTCGTCGGTTGCAGGCGGCTTGCGGAGCATCGTCGAATACAGCGCCTGCTCCTCGGCGGCGGCGTGGCTTTTCACATCCAGCGTAAATTTCTCGAACAGTTCGCGCCGCTCCTCGCTCTCGCCGCTGGTTTCCGCCAGCTTGTCGAGAATTTCGCGGTGATCATCGTGGTCTTGCTTCAGTCGAGCAAAGATATCTTCGGCCATCGGGAATCTCCTTTTGCCATTCAACGGGTTGGCCGAAGCAGAGTTCCGCAGGCAGGCTACCGGATAAAGACCGCAGCGCGCATATATTAAAGGCCGCCCCTCCTGATGGAGAGACGGCCTTTAAATGGCGCGCCCGGAAGGATTCGAACCTCCGACCACCTGATTCGTAGTCAGGTACTCTATCCAGCTGAGCTACGGGCGCGCTGGAGAGGCGGCCACTTAAGCGGCGCAGACTGGCTTGGCAAGGGCTATCGGGCGCAAAAGCGGAAGCTGTGTTCCTCAGTGCCCCGAGGGCGCGCCGAATATGCGGACCGTCAGGTCTATATCCAATTGCGGCCTCTCGAGCCGCTCGATCTCTGGCACCTTGAACCAGCCTATCTTGCCGCCTTCCAGAGATCGCGGTTCGCCGATCCATTTCGATGCGATGTAAAGAAGAATGACAATCGCTTTTCCATCGACCTGCGACCCTTCATCGGCAAAACATGCGGGCTGCAAATCCTCTGCAGCGACGGCGATGTCGAGCTCCTCACGAACCTCGCGGACGAGACCTTCGCGTGGATTTTCAAACGCTTCGACCTTCCCACCCGGAAACTCCCACATCCCTCCATGGCGTTTGTGCGGCGGTCGACGATGCATGAGCCAGCGCCGCTTTCCATCGGTGAGAGCGAGGGCGACCACCGGCTGCCATGTCGGGAATTCTTCCATGTTAACCTTCCGGTGCAAGATCTTCTTAAACCCTCGTCCGTAGAAACACTCTCGTCGCACAGGGCAAGTGAGGAATTATCGAGTGTCGGCTTACAAGAAGTTCAAGCAGTGCATGCTCGATGAAAGCGGCGCGACGGCCATTGAATATGGCCTGATCGTAGCTTTGCTGTTCCTCGCCATGATCGGCAGCGCGCAGCTGTTTGCCGATGAAGCCAATACAATGTGGGACATTATAAGTGGTACGATGTCCGATGTGTCCGACGACGCAAATGTCGAAGACGCTTAGGATTTTTTAAAGACTTACGTGGGAAAACGAATTCAGCTCGAAATCTTCAACCGATGCGAGCCGGGTACAGAAGACTAACCAGGAGACTACTATGACTTTCTTCAAGAACATGATCCGTGACGAAGCCGGCGCGACCGCCATCGAATATGGCCTGATCGCCGCTCTCATCGCCGTCGCCATGATCACGGCCGTTGGCGCCGCTGGTGGCGAAGTTTCGCGTACCTTCACCGGTGCGTCGGAAGGCATGGCCGAAGTGAACGACGCCAACGCTCCGACCGAGTAAAGCCTCACGGCCTTGAAAAGAGAAGGCGGCGGGTTCATCCCCGCCGCCTTTTTTTATGTCTGAAGTAATCCAGCCCGATCAGTTGGAGCGAACTACGATCTTGTATTGCTGGCCGGGAACAACCTGCGCATTTCCGAACAGGCCGTTCAGAACACGAAAGCGCGCCTCCTGCCCATTGTCGTAATCCATGCGGCGGGCGAGCGTCGCGACACTGTCACCCCTGCCCGCGGTCACGATATCCACACGGCGCGGCACGACGCTGCCGGCTTCGGCCTGGCTGATCCGACGCATGGAATTGTATAGCGAATTGAACGTCGCTGCCTGCCCGGCCGGCGTGATCGACTGGAAGTGATAGGCACGGTCGTTCGCGAACTCATAAGCAAATACCGTCACGTCGACCTGCTGTTGGCCGTTATTGACCCGGGCCGTGCCGTAAACCGCCGGCAGTCCATTGACTGTCGTGCGCTGGATGCTCTGCGGCTGAAGCTGCTGCTGCTCGCCACCGATAGAACGGAATACCTGACGTACATAGTCCTGCAGATCGCCATTATAGGGCGCAAGCGTCAGTTGTGAGCGGCCCTGATCGCCATTGATGGAAACAGCGCGCGTGCTGTTGACCATATAAAAGCCCTGCGGCGCGGTGAAAGTGAACTGCAATACCGGGTGGATGAACTGCCGGCCCTCGATCAGTCCTTGCTGGGGATCGTCACCATAGATCATGCCGTCGATTCGACTGAGGAATGTCTCGCGATTCGTGACACCCGTCGCGCTCCCGGCGATCTGCGCTGCGGTCTGCACGCGGCTTGCCGGATCGGGGTGAGTCGATGCCCATTCCGGAATTGTCGCATCTTCGCGGCCCTGCAATTGCGCATCGAGCTGGTTCTGCGCTGCAAGGCTCTGCAACAGGGTGGACATGGCGCGCGGATCGTAGCCCGCCTGGTTCAGATATTGGATGCCGAGCCTGTCGGCCTCAAGCTCCTGATTGCGCGAATAGCCCAGCGTTGCGAGCTGCGAGCCCTGCTGCGCCAGCCGGCCAAGTTCAGGGCTACCGAGAACGGCACCGCCGATGATCGTACCGAGCAGGCCAAGCAGCTGATTGCGCTGGGCGCGTTGCTGCCGACGTGCCGAATGGCGCGCGGCGACGTGGCCAACTTCATGGCCGAGCACGGCGGCAAGCTCCGCCTCGTTGTTCATCAGGTTCACCAGCTGACGCGTCGCATAGACATATCCGCCCGGCACGGCGAAGGCGTTGTTCACGCTGGAATTGAGAAGGGTCACGTCGAAGGAGCTGCGGCTGTTCGCGATACCGGACTGGAAAGCGATATTCTGGCCGACCTGCTCGACATATTGCGCGTACGGCCCGGTCATCTCGCCACCGAATTCCTGCACGAACTGCTCGTGATACTGAGCACCGAGCTGGGCTTCCTCGGCCGTGATGGGCGCTCCAGCAGGCACATTCGCGCCCGGCACGGTGGCACACGCCGAAAGCGCGAGTGCTGCGGCACTGCTGGTGGCCAGAGCCTTCATCTTGTGGGAAATCGATGAGCGGGATGCGCTATGCGACATGGCTTTCCTCCAAACCTTATTGCAGGCGGAGTCCCCGCCCGATCTATGGTTACGGAAAACCTTATGCGGCGGGCTTGTTCCCGACGCGCCTGCAGACGCGCGTCCGGCAGGCCTAGTCGGTGAGGCCCCTGCCGATGGCGAGGAAGCGTTCTTCCCGCTGTCTGCGCAGCTCGGCCGGTGCGAGCGGGGACAGCGTTTCGAGTTCTTCGTCGATCGCGCTTACCAGACTTGCGATAGCGATGCCCGAATCGCGGTGCGCGCCACCAATCGGTTCAGGCACGATGCGATCGATCACGCCCAGACCTTTCAGATCCTGCGCGGTGAGGCGCATCGCTTCGGCCGCCTGCGGTGCCTTGTCGCCCGTACGCCAGAGGATCGAAGCGCATCCTTCGGGTGAGATAACGGAGTATACGGCATGCTCGAACATCAACACGCGCTCGGCACTGGCAAGCGCGACTGCGCCGCCGGATCCGCCCTCGCCCACGATAGCGGCCACCATCGGGACGCCCAGTGCGAGGCAGGCCTCGGTCGAGCGCGCAATGGCTTCAGCCTGGCCACGCTCTTCCGCCTCGATACCGGGAAAGGCACCGGACGTGTCGACCAGCGTCACCACCGGCAGGCCAAACCGATCGGCCAGCTCCATCAGGCGGATCGCCTTGCGATAGCCTTCCGGCTTGCCCATTCCGAAATTGTGACGAATGCGGCTATCGGTGTCGTTGCCCTTTTCATGGCCGATCAGCACGATCTTGCGGCCCTTCAGAATGGCGAGCCCGCCCATGATGGCCTGATCGTCACCGTAGAGGCGATCCCCGCCCAGCGGCATGAATTGATCGAAACCCAACTCCACATAATTGCGGAAATGCGGCCGGTTGGAATGCCGCGCAACCTGCGTTTTCTGCCAGGCGGAGAGGCTGGCATACGTGTTTTCGAGCAGTTTCGCGCTCTTCAGTTCCAGCCGCAGCAATTCGTTGGAAATGTCGACATCGCCATCCTCGCCCGCAGCGGTCTTGAGATCGGCGATCTTCGCTTCAAGCGCGGCGACGGGTTTTTCGAATTCGAGAAATGACGACATCGGTCAGCCGCTACCGCCCCCCGCGCTCGCCCGCAAGAGGATGGCGTTCGTTTACCAAAGCCACCAATCGCGCCGAATCGACATGGGTGTAAATCTGCGTGGTGGCGATGTCGGCGTGGCCGAGCAGAGTCTGCAGAACACGCAGATCCGCACCGCCCTCCAGCAAATGCGTTGCAAAGGCGTGGCGCAGGACGTGCGGACTGATCTTCGCCGGGTCGAGATCGGCTCTTGCAGCCAGCGCTTTCACCAGCTGATAGAGCCGCACACGCCCGATATGGGCCTTGCGCGACGGAAAAAGGAAAGGCGATCCACTGTCGGGCCGCGCCTCCATCCACCGCGCGATTGCCGCCTGCGCGCGGCGGCTGACCGGCACCATTCGTTGCTGTCCGCCCTTCCCCGTGATCGTCAGGAAGGGCGCATCGCGCGGCACTGCGCTGACCGGCAGGGCGACAAGCTCGGTTGCACGCAATCCGGAGCCGTATAACAGTTCGAGCAGCGCGAGCATTCGCAGCGCATCGGGGCGATCGCTGGCCGCTTCGTCTTCCGCCCGCGCGAACAGCCGTTCGATCTCGCCATGGGACAGGATCTTCGGCAGGGGGCGGCGCGCTTTCGGCCGTGGCAGGGCAGACGAGGGATCGTCTTCGCGCAGGCCGTCATCGACGCAGAAACCGTAGAATTGTCGGAGTGCCGAAACCTTCCGGGCTACCGTGGAAGGAGCGAGATCGAACCAGGCGCCGCTCAGCTTGCCGAGGTCCGCTCGGCTCGCCATCGCGAGCTCGCCGAGTATGGCCTCGGTTCCCTCGAGATCGCGGCGATAGGCAGCCAGAGTGTTCGGTGCCGCGCCGCGCTCGGCGGCGAGCGTGGCGAGGAAGCTTTCAATGGCCACGGACATGACAGCTCAGCCGCGCGTCACCGCCTCCGCGGCGATCATCCGGGCCTCCGCGGAAAGGCCGACCTCGTTCAGGGCCGAAACGATGTGGTAGAGATGGCGCGGCGTCATCCGATCCCAGCTATCTCCCTGCATTCCAAGCCCGGCCAGCAGCGCGACAAGCGCCGCGTTATCGACCTGCGCGGCGCGGCCGATGGCATTGCTCCAGGCGCTTGCACGGGTGTAATGCACGTCGAGATCGGAAGCGAAATCTTCGAGATCGCCGTCATCGAGCCTGCCGAGGCCGGCAAGCCCTGCCACCAGGAAAGCTGTCCGGCGCTGGTCCGCGCTGTCGTCGTTACCGCGAAAATCGTCGACGTCGCCGCTGCTGGCCTGGCCGCCCGACGGATCGGCGAGAGCGAGCAGCGCCCAAGCCTCACTACCGTCGGATACAATATCGGCCCAGCGCATGGCGTTGCGATCCAGCCCGGCGGTCAGCATAGAGGCGATGAGCGGCGCGGCAACATCGGCCTTGTCTTCGCTCACCGGAAGGCGGGCCGCGGCATAGGCGGTCAGAACGCGGCGGCCGAAATCGCTTTCATCGCCCCACAATTCCTGGATCGCCGTGAGCCGCTCCGCAACCGTGGCTGCAACGTAAGCGTCACGCAGCAGGCCGGCTTGGGCCTTGTCCCCGGCCTCATAGGCATCACTCGCCCACAGCTGGGAATAGAGATCGACCATGGCGTCGGAAGACAACACGCCGCGCGCGGCCGCGCTATCCGCTGCCTGCACCCGCTGAAGCAGGGGCGTAGCCGGGATCAACACTTCGGAGATATCGTAACGGGCACCCGCATCCGCGCGCAATTCATCGGGAATCTCGACGCCGAGCGCGCGAGCGAGCGCAAAGCGCCAGGGCGTCAGCTCGTCGACAGCGTCCCAATCGATATCGGCACCCGTGCCGCCCTCGCCCGCGGCCCCGGCATAGCGTTGCGCCAGGCGCACGTCGGCCGCTTCCGCCGAACCGGTGCCGAGCGTGCGCTGCAATCGCCGCTCCGCACTGCGCGCCTCGCCCAGATAGGCGGAGCAAATCGCCTGCACCATTTCCCATTCGGCATCTTCGCGGATATCGGTTTGCAGACGCGCGACCGGGCACATGCCGAGAATATCGCCTGTCGCTATGTAGGAATCGAATGCCGCATCGGTGAGCAGGCGGTTGTAACTGCTCCCGTCGACATCCTGCACCAGCGCGCGAGCGACCGCGCCTTCTCCCATACGGGTCAGCGAACGAGCGCGAAGGGCCGCGAAGGCGACCGGGTCCATACCGTTTGGAGCGTCCAGCCGACTTGCGAGCACGCGGCGCATGAGAATATGACCCCAGCGAGAGACGATTGGGCCGTCGCTGGCGCGAAGGGCCGCCAGCACGAGACGCGGCGGTTGAGCCGCGAGCGAACCGGCCGGAAAACCGCCTTCGGCCTCTGACAGCAGCCCGACCTGCGAGACGGAACGGCGCGCGGCGGCGGGAATATCGAATTTCGGGCGCAAGCCGAGAACGGCGTTGATCTCGTCCGCTTCCATCCGCTCCAACTCTCGCAACGACGGAAAGTCGGCGGGAAGGGTGAAGGACGATCCTCCCGACGACGGGG
The DNA here is from genome assembly GCF_003605475.1 of Aurantiacibacter aquimixticola. NCBI lineage: Bacteria > Pseudomonadati > Pseudomonadota > Alphaproteobacteria > Sphingomonadales > Erythrobacteraceae > Aurantiacibacter > Aurantiacibacter aquimixticola. The sequence continues at coordinate 821,139 of NZ_RAHX01000001.1, forward strand.
CGGATGGTCCGCGCGGCACCGGTTGCACAACCGGCGTGCCGCCGGGCGAGGGTGTGGCTGGCCGCGCGGTTTGCGTGGCGGTTGGGGTCGGCGTGGGCGCGGGCGTCGGCTGTTGCGGCGGCGTATCGCGGAAAGCCGGAGGAAGCAGGTCTTCCGGTCCGCTCGCCAACGCAAGCGAGGATGTCAGGGCAAGCGCCGCTCCGCCTAGGAAAAGTCCGACACGCATTACAATTCACTCTCCGGCAGGGTGACGGGTTCCACGATCAGGCGCTGCTCTTCGCGCCCGCCATCATACCATGCGACCGCTAGCACGATGACGAAAAGCACAATGGCGGCGATTCCTGCTGTCCGGCGAATGGCCATCCCTCGCGAACCCGTTCCCACATCAATCACACCCGGACAAAAGGCCCGGCGACCTTGCCAGCGCGGTTAGCCCAATTATAGCCCTTGCGGCAATGACCATTGCCCGCCGACTTCCCGATGACAGTCTGATCCGATCGGTCCGTGACCGGCTGGACCGCCCGCTCGTGCTCGTCGGCATGATGGGCGCAGGCAAGTCGACCGTGGGCCGAAAGCTTGCTGCGGCGCTGGAGATGGACTTCACCGACGCCGATGACGAGATCGTCGAGGCGGCAGGCATGTCCATCGCCGAAGTGTTCGACCGGTTTGGCGAAGAGCATTTCCGCGATGGCGAGCGCCGCGTGATCGCGCGGCTCATGGAAAATGCCGGTTCCGGCCAGGTGATCGCAACCGGCGGCGGTGCGTTTCTGCAGGATGAAACACGCGCGCTGATCCTCGACATGGCCATCGCGATCTGGCTGGACGCGGCAATCGACACGCTGGTGGAACGCGTTAGCCGAAACGACCGTCGCCCGCTTCTGCGCACTGGCGATATTCCGGCGAAGGTGACCGCGATGAAAGAAGAACGATCCCCCATCTACAGCAAGGCACCGATCCATATTCAGAGCGACACCGGACCGCACAATGTCGCCGTCACCCGCATTATCGAGGCACTCGACCGATGGCTGTAACGCGCGTCGAACTTGCGGGCCGTGCCTACGAGGTTCGCGTCGGGCCGGATTTGCTATCCAGACTGGCGGAGGAATGCGGCGCACTGCTCCGCAAGCAGGCCGTCCCGATCGTCACCGACGAGAACGTCCACCGCCTTTGGGGCGAGACAGTGGAGCGCGCGCTCGCCGATGCAGGCAAGACGCCGCGCTGGATGGTTCACCCGGCAGGCGAAGGCGCGAAGAGCTGGGACGGTCTCTCCCGCACTGTCGAATGGCTGCTGTCCGAAGGCGTAGAGCGCGGCGATCACATCGTGGCGCTCGGCGGCGGGGTGATCGGTGATCTAACGGGTTTTGCGGCTTCCATGCTCAAGCGCGGCTGTGGCCTCGTGCAAGTGCCGACCACATTACTGGCGCAGGTGGATTCCTCCGTCGGCGGAAAGACCGCGATCAACGTGGCCGCAGGCAAGAACCTTGTCGGCGCGTTCCACCAGCCCGCGCTGGTGCTGGCCGACACCGAGGTGCTTGGTACACTGCCCGAACGCGAGATGCGCTGCGGTTACGCCGAGGTCATCAAATACGGCATACTCGGCGATGCGGACTTCTTCGCATGGTGCGAGGAGCATGGCGCGGCGGTGCTGGCGCAAGACCACGGCGCGCTGGAAAAAGCGATCACCACCAGCGTCGAAGCCAAGGCGCGCATCGTCGCCGAGGACGAACGCGAGACAAGCGGCGCGCGCGCCCTGCTCAATTTCGGCCACACTTTCGGCCATGCGCTGGAAGCTGCAACGGGCTTTTCCGATCGGCTGCTGCACGGCGAAGCGGTGGCGGCGGGCATGGTGCTTGCTGCGCGTTATTCGGCGCGGCGCGGATCGTGCTCACTGAACGATGCAGAGCGCGTGACGGCCGCAATAGATGCCGTCGGCCTGCCCTCAGAAATCGCCGCGATGGCGCTGGATTGCAGCGGGGACGAACTCACTGCGCACATGCTGCACGACAAGAAGATGGATGCAGGCACCCTGCCCTTCGTCCTGCTTCGCGGCATCGGCGAGGCCTTCCTCGCGCGCGACGTCGCGCTGTCGGACGTTGCCGCATTTTTGAGCGAGCAGCTACAGGCGCATTAGTCGCCGAAAATGCCGACCTCGTTCACGCCGGTGCTGTCCGCACGGCCGCGATACATGCCGCTCGTGTTGAAGGAGAAGGCGGTTTCCCCGCTCGGGGAGACGACGATCACGCCGCCACTGCCACCCAGTTCCTCGACCTCGGCCATCAGGTTGTCGCCCGCCTCCATCGGCCCCATGCCCGAAAGCAGCATCAGGTCGCAGATAGACTTCGCGACGACCGCGCGGATGAAATACTCGCCGCTGCCGGTTGCCGACACGGCGCAGGAGCGGTTGTCGGCATAGGTGCCCGCGCCAATTACGGGCGAATCGCCGATACGGTCCCAACGCTTGCCCGTCATGCCACCGGTAGACGTTCCCGCCGCGAGATTGCCGTGCATATCTCGCACCACGGCGCCGACCGTGCCGAAGCGATGTTCGTCATCGTCGGCGTGCGAGACGACGCTTTGCCGGAAGCGCTCCAGCGCCCGGGCGCGCGGCTCGGTTACGAACCACTCGCTGTCCATCCGTTCCAGCTCGGTATCGTCGGCAAATTCTTCCGCACCCTCCCCACTCAGGAAGACATGGCGCCCATCGCGCATCACTTCGCGAGCGAGCAGGATCGGGTGACGCACGTCGGAAATGCCCGCCACCGCGCCCGCCGCGCGGCTGTCGCCCAGCATCAACGAAGCGTCATGCGAAATCCCGCCATCGAAAGTAAGCACCGCGCCGCGCCCGGCATTGAAGAGTGGATCGTCTTCCATCAACGTGATCGCGGCGATCACAGCGTCCTCCGCCGTGCCGCCCGCTCTGAGGATTTCCGCCACTGCATCGAGCGCAGCCTGCAGGGAGGCAGTGTAGGCCGCCTCCCGCTCCGGCGTCATGGCAGAGCGTTCCAGCGTGCCAGCGCCGCCGTGAATCGCGATCGACCAGCTGGCAGGCTCGCCGTCATGATCGTGATCGTGCGCTGCCGCCGTGGCAGGCAGCAGGAAAGCCAGAAACGCGATGGCGTAGCGAAGCATGTGGATCGACCCTCTCCGGTGTTGTTTCGCCCCTTTGCACATGGCCGCGCGCCGATTTCAAGATACGAGCGGCGCGGCGTCCAGATCGATGCGTCGACACTGGGTGAAAGCCGCTTCGATCAGCAGACCGCGATGGCATTGCTCGGTCGTCTCGCAATAGCAGAGAAGACAGACGCGTCTTTCGAGCGCCAGCGACTGCAATTTGGCCATGCGCGCCATTGCTTCGGGCAATTGCAACTGGCCGGAATAAATCTCACGCAACGTAACCAGGTCGCCTTTTCGCGCCGCCTCGCGGCCCTCCTTCGGCGTGCCGAGTTCGCGGATATGGATATACTCCATGCCTGCCTGCTCGACCGCCGCCCTGAGCGATGTCTTGGAAAAGCCTGGGCGTCGCGACAGCGGCAATGCGCGAATGTCGGCAAGCACATCGATCCGCGCGCCTTTCAATGCTGCGACGAGCGCGTCCTGCGTCGCGCGGGCATAGCCGATGGTGAGAATCTCGTGTGTCATTCCAATCCTGGCGGCGGTGCCGAGTCCGGCGCGCGTTGCGGCGGATACATGGTGTCCATCCGCGCGGTCGAATCCGGATTGCCGACGCCGTGGGTCGGCCCATCGCCGCAGGCGGCGCGAAATTTATCGAGATCGGGACCACCGGACGTGATCGCGTTGGGCGCAGCCCAAACCATGCGCTCGCCCAGCCTGCCGCTCACCTGTCCGCTAATCCGGTTGACCAGCACGTAATAGCCTTCCTCGTCCACATCGAGGCCAGTCTCCGCGTGCAACCAGGCGAGCTTCTCCGTCCCCTGATGGTCGACGAAGAAACACCCGTCGCGAAGGAACACGCGCCCGTAATCCGCCGCCTGCAATTTCAGACCGGTGCGCTGCTCGCTCGCCGGCCAGACGCGAATGCTGCTTTGCGCCGCATCGCTAACGCGCGGCGCGCGCAGGGGAGCCATGAAGCTCCAGCGCAGATGCGGCGGTACATCCCAGCCATTCTCGGCCACCCAGGCATCGAAGTCATCGGCGGTAACGCGGATATCGAACCCACCGATGGGCGCGTCATCGGCCTTGCCGGAAAGCCCATATCCATCGACCACGTCGCGCTCCTGCAATCGGGCGAGCCAGACTTCGCCGATGCGCTTTGCATCGGCGGGCGGTTCCGCAGAAGGGTCGCGGAAAGCCTCATAGGGCTCGATCATGTCGGCATTCGCAATGATCGCAGCATAGTCCGGCGCGGGCGCGGTCAACTGCGTCGCGTAATCGCGATCTTCGGCGAGGGGCCTATTCGGTCCCTCGCCGGCCCCGCAGGCGGCGAGCGCGAGAAGCGGCAAATACAGCATTCGTTTCATGGTGATGGCCTTGCCCCGCACGGCCAGAACCACGGCTGAACGCCGCACTCATCGCATCAGCACGAGTTCTTCCGCCATTGTCGGGTGGATCGCCGTGGTCGCATCGAAATCGGCCTTCGTCAGCCCGGCCTTCACCGCGATGGCAGCCGCCTGCATCATTTCGGGCGCTTCCGGCGATATCATATGAATGCCCACGATCCGCTCATTGTCGCCTTCGCAGATCATCTTGAACAGGCTGCGTTCGTTCCGGCCTGCAACGACATTCTTCATCGCGCGGAAATCCGATTGGTAAACCTTCACGCTGCCCAGGGAATTCTTCGCTTCGCCTTCCGTCATGCCGACCGCGGCGATGGGCGGGTGACTGAAGACGGCGCTTGGGATGCAGGAATGATCGACCGCGACGGGATCGTTCGGGCCGAAGACGCTGTCGGCAAAGGCCTGCCCTTCGCGGATCGCGACAGGCGTTAGCTGAACGCGATCCGTCACGTCGCCCACGGCATAGATGTGGTCGAGATTGGTCTTGCTGAAGCGGTCCACGACCACTTCGCCCTTTTCGCCCAATTCGACGCCGATATCCTCCAGGCCAAGCCCTCCGGTGTTCGGAATGCGGCCGACTGCGAACATCACGACGTCGACTTTCACCTCATCGCAATCGGACATCTTCACGAAATAGCCGCCATCGTCGCACGGCTTGATATACTCGAAGATCGTGTTGAATTTGAACTCGATCCCTTTGGTGATCGAGATCTGCAGCAGCCGGTCGCGCACCGCCTCATCATATTGCCGCAGCAGCGTGTCGCCGCGATTGACGATGGTCACGCGGCTGCCGAATTCGTTGAAAATGCCGGCGAATTCATTGGCGATATAACCGCCGCCGGCGATCACGATCTTCTTCGGCACATCGTCCAGATGAAAGGCCTCGTTGGACGAGATCGCGTGCTCGGCGCCCTGGCATTCGGGCATCCGCGGCCGTGCGCCCGTGGCGATGAGGATATATTTCGCGGTGAGCTTCGTGCCGTCCTCAAGCGTTATTTCATGCGGCCCGGTCAGCTTGGCGGTCTGCTTAAAGATCTCCACATCGTGGTTTTCCAGCGTGTCTGTATAAGCGTCCTCGATGCGCGAGACATCGTCGAACACATTGTCACGCAGCTTCTTCCAGTCGAAGCTTTTCCCTTCGATCGACCAGCCGAATTTCTGGCAATCCTCCAGATCCTCCGCGAAGTGCGCGCCATAGACGAGCATCTTTTTGGGCACGCAACCACGGATCACGCAGGTGCCGCCGACCCGATGCTCCTCGGCAATGGCGACCTTCGCGCCATGCGCCGCTGCCACGCGGCTCGCCCGCACGCCGCCGCTGCCTGCGCCGATGGTGAAGAGGTCGTAATCGTACTGGTCGGCCATAAATTTCCCTTGCGAGCGAGGTGGTTTGGAAGGGCGCTATGCGCGTCTCCCTATCGCTTGCCAACCATGCAGGGTCGCGATCGGTCCCGATCAGCTTTCGAGATAGGGCGCATAGTCGCGCAGCAATTGCCAGGCGCGCATGTCCTGCAGGGTGATCAGCCCTTCGTCCTTGATCCCCGCCTGCCGTTGCAACAGGCGCATGACCGCGCCGCGCTCGGCATCGGTGACACCAGGCATGGTGACGAGCGTGTCCGGGGGGGTCTCGAAGGGCGCATCGAACAGCATGGCGCAGTTCATCGGATCGAAACCGAAGCCGAGGAAAACCAGCCTCTTGCCCTGCGTCACCTCGCCGACAAGCTGGCGCTGGAAACCGCGTTGGTCCGCGCGCTCGGATGCCGTATGCAATTGCTCGACCACGCCAGCGAAATCGTCAGGGTCGCTCTCTCCCCATTCGGCCACTGGCGCGTCGCCCGCCTGCCATTCGAGCCGCCCCGGCGTCCCATAGGGGTGCACGATCCGCAGCTTCTCCGCGACCAGCGCCTGCGCATCGGTCACACTCATGCCGAACGCCATGTGCAGCGCCCAGGGCATGTAGTTTTCGACACTGCGGTCGTAGTTAAAACAGACGATGGAGAGGTTGTCGAAGCAGCTTTCCGCCTTCGCGCGGGGGACGCCGTTCACCACTGCCCGGGCGAGCTGGAACAGCCAGTTCTCCGTGCCGCGCACGGGGAGATCGCCGGGATCGCGCGGCTCGGCCCCCATCGGCGATTCCGCCTCGGCCCGAAGGATGAAATGCGCGATGGCGAGCTTGCCGACGGCGAGCACCATCGGATTGTCGCCATGCTGTTCGAGGATGGCGTCGATGGATGGCGATATCCGCGTGGCGGAGCGGATCGTCTGCCCGGCCTCGAGCAGATCGTCCGTTTTCACCCGCGCCTGTTTCGCAATCGCTTCGATCCGCACAGCCATCGCCGCCATGTCCTCGCTTTCCAGATCGCCGCCAAGGCGCTGGAAATCGAAACTTGCGGCGATGCGGGCAAGCAGCTCTCGCCCGTCAGGAAATTGTAGCTCCGTGGACGCGCCAGCGCCCACCACCAGCGTCGTCTTCGTGCGGATCATCGCGCCAGTGCCTCTGCCTCATGCAACATGAGGGGAGGTCTGGCGAAAGATGTTTAAGATTCAGCTAGCGATGGCGCTCAGCCGCGCGATTGCGCCGGGCCACGCCCGCCGCCACCGCCACCGCGCCGGCGTCGGTTCGACTGGCCGCCCTGCCCCTGCGGGCGGTTAGGCTTGCCCTTGCGCGCCGAATGCTTCGGCTTGCCCGGAGCATCTCCGCGCGGCTTGGGCTTCACCCGCTGACGCTGTTGCTTGGGCGCGGGCTTGGTTGGTCCGACACCTTCGACCACGGCGCGGAAGTTGTCGGGCAGCGGCAGCCGCTCGAAACTCGCATCGGTCTGCTTGTTGATGTCCTTCAGATACTGCCGCTCATCCTCCGCACAAAAGGCGATGGCAACGCCATCCGCCCCTGCGCGCGCCGTGCGGCCGATGCGGTGGACATATTGCTCCGGCACATTGGGCAGCTCGTAATTGATGACGTGTGACACGCCCGGGATGTCGATCCCGCGTGCCGCGACGTCGGTCGCGACCAGGATCGGCGTCTTCGCCCGCTTGAACTCGTCCAGCGCCCGCACACGCTGGGGCTGGCTCTTATTGCCGTGGATGGCGTTGGCGGGAATCCCGCGCTGGCTCAGCTTCTTCACCACGCGATCCGCGCCATGCTTGGTGCGGGTGAAGATCAGCACACGCTCGAAATCGCCCGGCGTCGGGTGCTTTTCAAGCAGGATCATCTCGAGCAGCGTCTGCTTCTCGTCCTGCTGCACCATGAAGAGATACTGGTCGATCCGCTCCGCCGTGGTGGCGGCGGGGGTGACGCTGACGGTGACCGGATTGTTGCAATACTTGCCCACCAGTTCCTTGATCTGCCCCGGCATTGTCGCGCTGAAGAACAGCGTCTGACGGTCCTGCGGGACAAGCTGACTGATGCGGCGCAGTGCGTGGATGAAGCCGAGGTCCAGCATCTGGTCCGCCTCGTCCAGCACCAGCACTTCTACGCCGGAAAGGTTGAACGCCTTCTGATCAATCAGGTCCAGCAGACGGCCAGGGGTGGCAACAAGGATGTCGCAACCGCGATGCAGCTTGTTGCGATCCTTGTTGACGCTGGTGCCGCCGACGATGGAGTGGACCTTCATGCCTGCCAGCGCGCCATAATCCTTGGCCGACTGGGCGATCTGCCCAGCCAGCTCGCGCGTCGGTGCAAGCACCAGCATGCGGCAGGATTTGAATGGGATCTGGTTGTCGGCCTTGCGCAGATTGTCGATGCTGGGCAGCATGAAGGCAGCCGTCTTGCCGGTGCCTGTCTGGGCAATGCCGAGCAGGTCGCGCCCTTCGAGCACGGGCGGAATGGCCTGCGCCTGGATCGGCGTCGGCTCTTTATAGCCCTGCATGTCGAGCGCCTGCATCACAGGCTGCGAAAGACCGAGGTCCTTGAATTGGATAGTCATGTGTAGTGTCGAACTCGCAAAATATGCGGCGCGCAGAGTCAAAGCTCGCGCGGCGCGGGTGTCAAAACGACCCGCGTGAAAAGGGAAGTCTCAGGAAAAATGACCGAAGGGCTACCGGGGCCAGGTGGCTTTCTCACCACCGCCGCTTCACGCTGGCGCGCGCTTCGATGGGGTGCATGTGGTGCAGCGCAGCATCAAAGTCAATGATTTCGCTCTTGCGGGGCTTCTAGAGATCAGCTTGAACTCTAATCTCTTTTTTTCGGTCGACAGCTTCAGCCCACCCCCGCTGCCTTCAGCAGCGCCTCGGTGCTAGCATCGAAGCGTTCGCCGCCCTTCTCGATTTTCTTCGCGATTTCCTTGCCCAGCTCGACGCCGAACTGGTCGAAGGGGTTGATGTCCAGCAGCACGGCGCTGGCGAAGGTCCGATGTTCGTGGAATGCCACCAGCGCGCCGAAGGTGAAGGCATCGAGATCGTCGCACAGGATCGTCGCCGAGGGACGATTGCCGGGATAGTTGCGGTGCGGGTCGTCGCTTTCCTTGCCCGCCATCAAAGCCGCGCCTTGCGCGAAGCAGTTCATCAGCAGGATGTGGTGATGCGCGGCATCGAGCATGTCACCCGGCTCTACGCTGGCAATGAAATCCACCGGCACCAGATGCGTGCCCTGATGAAGCAGCTGGAACACCGCATGCTGCGCGTCCGTGCCCACGCCGCCCCAGGTGATCGGCGCAGTAGGGCCGGCGGGATTGCCATCCACCGTCACGCTCTTCCCGTTCGATTCCATCTCAAGCTGCTGGAGGTAATCGGGCAGCAGGCGCAATCGCTCGTCATAAGCGAAGACGGCGCGGGTCTGCGCGCCTTTTATGCGCAGGTAAAACATATCCGCGAACGCCGCGCGTAGCGGCAGGTTGCCGCGGCCGTCCGTGTCGCGGAAATGCCGGTCCATCGCCGCTGCGCCGTCCAGCATGGCCTGAAAATCGCTCCAGCCCACCGCTGCCGCGATGGGAAAGCCGATGCTAGACCACATGGAATAACGCCCGCCGACGCTCTCCGCGAAAGGCAGGATGCGCGTTTCATCCACGCCCCACTCGACGGCCTTTTCCGGCGCGGCGGTGAGCGCAACGACACGGCCGGTGGGGTCCGAAACGCCGCTATCCGCCAGCCATTTGAGCGCGGACTGCGCGTTGGTCATCGTCTCGATAGTGGTAAAGGTCTTGGACGCGACGGCGACGAAGGTCGTGGCCGGATCGCATTTGGAGAAAGCCTCTTCCAGCGCGACGCCATCCACATTCGAGACGACGTGCACGTCCACTTCCCTGCCGTCCCGCGCCAGCGCATCGACTGCCAGCGCCGGGCCGAGCGCACTGCCGCCAATACCGACATGGATGAGGTGCTTCACCTCTCCGAACGCGCCTTCGTGCATGGCTTCGACAAGCAGCTTCATCCGCTCGCGCAGGGCATCGGCCTCCTCGACACTGGCATCCTGTCCCACACCGCGCAGGGCGGAATGCTCCGCCGCGCGGCCCTCCGTCGGATTGACGACTTCGCCCGCAAACATTCTGTCCCGCATGGCGGCAAAATCGGACGCCTCGGCCAGCGCCTCGAAATCGCCGAGCAGGTCGTCGGTCAGATGCGTTTTCGACCAGTCGAAGAGAATGCCCGCCGCGACCTCGCCCGGCTGCCAGCGCACTGAGAGCTTGTCCACCCGGTCGCCATCTTCGGCAAAAAGCTCCTCCAGTGTCGGATCGGGATGGAGGGCAAGCTTCTTCCAGGCTTCGTCGCGGGTGAGTGTCACGCTGATATCGTCCTTTCCTACAATTCTGCTCTCTCGCTAGGCCAGCGGGCGATGATTGAAAACCTGCGAAATACCTATGCGCCGGGCGCAGGAAATTCCGCTCCAGGACACTGTCACACCTGTCACACCTGCGGGCGACCGGCATTGTGACGCTTGACGCGCGGCGCGGCTCGCAACATGACCTCGCCGCAATGACAGACGCGAACATCCGAGAGATCGAGGAGCCTACGGGCACCAAGGGCGAGAAGCCGGCGAAGGAGGAAGACTGGAAGAGCTTCGGCTGGTTCCTCGTCAAGCTGGTGATCGTGGTGCTGGTCTTCCGCACCTTCTTCTTCACCAGTTTCAACATCCCCAGCGAAAGCATGCTGCCCCGGCTGCTGGTCGGCGACTATCTGCAGGCGCAGAAATGGTCCTACGGCTATTCGCGCTTCTCCCTGCCCTTCGATCTGGACGTTGGCGATGGACGGATCTTCGCCAGCCAGCCTGATCGCGGCGATATCGTGATCTTCAAGCACCCGGTGGACGAGGCGGACTATATCAAGCGCGTGATCGGCCTGCCGGGGGATACCGTGCAGATGGCCAGCGGCGTGCTCCTGCTGAACGGAGTGCCGGTCGGCACGGAGCGGATCGAGGATCTCGTCCTGCCGGTGGAATCGCCGATGGTCTGCCGCGCGGGTGGCGAGTTCGTTCCTGCGAATGGCGGCGATGCAGCGACCTGCATCTATCCGCAATTCCGCGAAACGCTGCCGGGCGGCGTCAGCTACAACATCCTCGATCTCGGCACCTTCCCGCAGGACGACACCGCGCCCATCACCGTGCCCGAGGGCATGCTGTTCCTGATGGGCGACAATCGCGACAACTCGCTCGACAGCCGCTTTCCCGCGGAACCCGGACGGGGCATCGGACTGGTGCCGGAAGCCAACCTCGTGGCCGAGGCGAGCTTCATGTACTGGTCCACCGATGGCACGTCGGAATGGGTCAAGCCGTGGACCTGGTTCACCGCCGCGCGCTGGAGCAGGATGTTCCGCGGCATATGAGCGAGCTTTCCGCCGAAACGCGCGAGTGGCTGGAAGAGAACGGCTTCACCGTGCGCCGGGCCGACCTCTGGAAGGAAGCGCTGACCCACGGCAGCACCGGTGACAAGCGCGATTACCAGCGGCTCGAATTCCTGGGCGATCGCGTGCTCGGCCTCACCATCGCGCACTGGCTCTACGCCGATGGACGCGATGCCGAAGGGCGCATGGCGCAGCGGCTGAACGCTCTCGTTTCTAAAGGTGCCTGCGCCGCCCGGGCGCGGGAACTGGACGTGTCGGATCATGTGCGCATGGGAAAGCAGGCACGTGAGGACGGCGCGCATGACAGCGAGAATGTGCTCGGCGACATCATGGAATCGCTGCTTGGCGCGAATTTCCTCGAAGCCGGGTTCGACGCGACGCGCGATCTAATCCGCATCCTCTGGCGCGACGCCGTCCACGGTGCGGTAGGGCAGAACAAGCATCCCAAGAGCGCGCTGCAGGAATGGGCAGCTGGCAATCAGCGACGCCCGCCCGAATACGAAGTGGTCGATACGCTTGGGCCGGACCACGCGCGCCGCTTCACCGTGCGCGTAAGCGTCCACAAGGTCGGCGAGGTGGAGGCAACTGCAAGCGGCAAGCAGGAAGCCGAAACCGAAGCGGCGAAGCTCTTCATGGAGAAATTCGGATGAGCGAGAAGCAAAGCAGATGCGGCCTCGTCGCCGTGATCGGCGCGCCCAATGCCGGCAAGTCCACGCTGGTGAACCAGCTTGTCGGCCAGAAGGTCGCGATTACCTCGCCAAAGGCGCAGACAACCCGCGCGCGGCTCCTTGGCATAGCGTTGCATGGCGACACCCAGATCCTGCTCGTTGACACGCCCGGCATTTTCGAGCCGAAGCGTCGCCTCGACAGGGCGATGGTGAGCGCCGCCTGGGAAGGAACGACAGCGGCCGATGCGCTGGTCCTGCTCGTCGATCCGGTAAAGCAACGCAGGCATGAACTGATGCCGCTGCTCGACGCGCTGAAAGACCGGCCCGAGCGCAAGATCCTCGTTCTCAACAAGGTCGATGTCAGTCCGAAGGAGCCGCTGCTCGCACTGGCGCAGGAGCTTGGCGAGGCGGTCGAATTTTCAGAGGTGTTCTTCGTGTCCGCGCTGACCGGCGACGGCGTGCCCGAACTGAAGGATCGGCTGGCCGAACTCATGCCAGAGGGGCCGTGGCACTATCCCGAGGACCAGGTATCGGACGCCAGCGAGCGCCTTCTCGCCGCCGAAGTGACGCGCGAACAGCTATATCGCCAGCTGCACGAGGAACTGCCGTATGACGCTGCCGTGCGTCACGAAAGCTATGAACAGCGGCCCGACGGCAGCGTCGAAATCCGACAGCAGATCGTGATCGCCCGAAGCAGCCAGAAGCCGATCGTGCTCGGTAAAGGCGGGCGACGCATCAGGGAGATCGGCGAGGAAGCGCGCAAGGAACTTTCCGAAATCCTCGGCCAGAAAGTGCACCTGTTCCTGCACGTGAAGGTCGATGAACGCTGGGCCGAAAATCGCGAGGTGTATGAGGAGATGGGGCTCGACTGGGTGAATTGACGCTGTTCTACAGCCGAGAGCAAAGCGTATCCGCACTGCGGCTCTTTCACACCGTCTGACTCATCGCTTCTTCGCCACCGCGATCTTGTGCTTTTTTGCAAAATCGCGCGTCGATTCCTCGCTGCGATTGAGCGCTTTGGCGATCTGCTTGAGGCCATGCCCCTTGGAGGCAAGCAGCTTGAGCTTGCCTGCCTCCTCTCCGTTCCATGGCTGCTTGTGCCGCTCAAATCGCTCTTTCGCCATCATTTATCGCTTCCGCCCTGCGTGTCCGTCCGGGCACCGGGCCGCCTTTAAATCAATGAAGTTACGGGGCAATCCGTTGAATGGCAAAGGTGACACCGTGTCACCTTCGTCACTCTAATCCTTCGCCGCGGCTTTCTTCCTGGGCGCCGCCTTCTTCTTCGCAGCTGGCTTCTTCTTCGCAGGCGCCTTGCGCTTCTTCTTCGCCGGGCCCTTCGCCGCTTTCTCCGCGATCATGGCCAGCGCCTCTTCCAGCGTCAGCGCGTCCTTGTCCTTATCGCGCGGAATGGTAGCATTGACGTTGCCATCCGTCACGTATGGGCCATAGCGCCCGTCCATCAGCTTCACGTCGTCGCCTGCCTCGGTCTTGCCGAGCACTTTCAGCGGTTCGCGAGCGCCGCGGCTGCCGCCCTTGCGATTGGCGGCCTCCGCCAGCAGCGTGACCGCCGCGTTCATGCCGGTATCGAAGACATCGCGCGTGCTCTGCAGCTTCGCGTATTTACCGTCGTGACGTAAGTAAGGGCCGTAGCGCCCGATGGCTGCCTCGATCTCCTTGCCCGTTTCGGGATGCGCGCCGACGATGCGCGGAAGCCCGAGCAATTTCAGCGCCCATTCGAGATCGAAATCGTCGATGTCTTTGGGGATGCTGGCGCGCTTGGCTTCCTTTCCCTCGCCCAGCTGAACATAGGGGCCGAACCGACCGGTCTTGCGTTCCACGGGAAGACCGGTGTCGGGATCTTCGCCCATCACCGTATCGTCCGACCCGTCGCCATCGCCTGGCTGGCCGAACTTGCGGCGAAAAGTGCACTCCGGATAATTTACGCAACCGATAAAAGCACCGTAGCGTCCGCCGCGCAGGTGGAGCTCACCACCTTCTCGATCCTGCTCCGCGCAGAGGGGGCACCAGCGCGGATCGTGGCCGTCGGCGCGTTCGGGAAAGAGGAAATCGGCGAGAAATTCGTCGAGCACTTCGGTCACTTCCGAAGGCTGGCGCTCCATGACCTCGTCGCTCTTCGGCTTGAAGTCGCGCCAGAACGCCTCGAGCAGCGCTTTGTACTCGGCCCGCCCGCCGGAAACCTCGTCCAGCTCCTCTTCCATCTCGGCGGTGAAATCGTAGGCGACGTAGCGGGGAAAAAAGCGTTCGAGAAATGCCGTCAGGAGCCGTCCGGAATCCTCTGCGAAGAAGCGGTTTTTTTCCATCCGAACATAGTCGCGATCGCGCAGCGTCTGGATGGTCGAGGCGTAGGTAGAAGGTCGCCCGATGCCGAGTTCCTCCAGCCGCTTCACCAGGCTCGCTTCGGAGAAGCGCGGTGGCGGCTGGGTGAAATGCTGGATTGCCTCCACATCCTTCTTTGCCGGCGCATCGCCTTTCCGCATCACCGGCAGCAGGTTGTCGTCGTCATCTTCCGACTTCTCGTCGAAACTTTCGGAATAGACGGCGAGGAAGCCAGGAAACTTCACGACCTGTCCGGTGGCGCGCAGTTCGTGCTGGCCGGTCGGATCGCGCATGTTGACGGTCGTGCGTTCCAGCTGCGCGGTCGCCATCTGGCTCGCCATCGCGCGCTTGAAGATCAGATCGTAGAGTTTCGCCTCATCGCCGGACCCGGCGCGATCCTTCCGGAAATCGGTCGGTCGGATGGCCTCATGCGCTTCCTGTGTGTTTTTCGCCTTGGTCTTGTAAAAGCGCGGCTTTTCGGGGCGATAATCCTCGCTGAAACGATCTGCGATGGCATCGCGCGCGGCCATGATGGCGGACATGTCCATCTGCACACCGTCCGTCCGCATGTAGGTGATGGCGCCCGCTTCGTAGAGCTTTTGCGCGCACCGCATCGTGTGGCTGGCGGAAAAGCCGAGCTTGCGTGCGGCCTCCTGTTGCAGCGTTGAGGTGGTGAAAGGCGGCGCCGGACTGCGCTTCAGCGGCTTGGTTTCCACCTCCTCGACGGTAAAGCGGCCGTCCTCGACCGCCTTCTTCGCCGCATCGGCCATGCCCTTGTCGCCGATGCTGAGCCGCTCCAGCTTCTTCCCGTCGAAGCGCGCCAGCCGCGCGTCGAAGCCGGTGCCATCGTGCTCCATCTTCGCGGTGACGGACCAGTACTCCTGTGGCACGAAAACCTCGATCTCGTGCTCGCGTTCGCAGATCAGACGCAGCGCAACCGATTGCACACGCCCCGCCGATTTGGCCCCCGGCAGCTTGCGCCATAGGACCGGCGAAAGCGTGAAACCGAACAGGTAATCGAGCGCACGGCGGCCGAGATAAGCGTCGATCAGGTCCTGATCGAGCTCTCTCGGGGCCTTCATGGCATCGGTCACGGCCTGTTTGGTGATGGCATTGAACGTCACCCGCTCGACATCGCCGGGCAACGCCTTTTTCTTCTTGAGCAGTTCGAGGACGTGCCAGCTGATCGCCTCCCCTTCCCTGTCGGGGTCGGTGGCGAGGATCAGGCGGTCGGACTTCTTCGCCGCGTCGGCGATCGCCTTGACCTGCTCCCGGTTGCGCTTGTCGGAATAGACTTCCCAGTCCATCGCGAAACCCTCGTCCGGGCGCACGCTGCCATCCTTCGGCGGCAGATCGCGGACATGGCCGTAGCTGGCGAGAACCTTGAAGTCCTTGCCAAGATATTTCTCGATGGTCTTCGCCTTCGCTGGCGACTCGACGATTACAAGCTGCATGATGTTCTGAGGTAATCCCTACACGTGTACGTATGCGCGAGAGTGGTGACGGGCCGGACCGTTCGTCAAGCGGAGAGTTCAGGCGAAGACATCGGTCAACTCCTCGGTGCTGTCGCTCAGCAGCCCGTTTTGTCGCAGTATGCGTTGGTGAGCAGATATTGCGCGACGAAGTAGCCCATTGCACTCGCGATGCCGACAATGCCGGACAAAGGATCGCTAAGCTGGGCAATGAGGGCCGCGAGTAAGAACGCCGTCAGGTAGATGGCCACTTCGCGCTTTGCATCCACGAGTACGCGAAACGTGCCGCTGATCAATTCGCCGACATCAGTCGTTTTATTTTGAACGTAAGGCATTGGCCTAGCCGAACACTTCTTCCAGCGCCGCGCTATCGTCACGAAGCAGGACGAAGCCGGCAAAGCCGAGAAGGAAGCTGTAGATCGAATTTGCTGCAGCGGCTGCATTGGCGACTGCCAATGCGGCGATGTGCACCGTCTGGTCCGCGTCGTAGGCGTAGGAATAGGCGAGGAAGGTGACGCCGATCAGCAGCATGCCGATGATGTAAGCCGCAAGAAGTTTCCAGAAGACGGGCCCGGTCATTTCCCAGCTTTTCGATATCGGACTGTTGCCGCCTGCAAAAACCGCCGGAAACGCCAGAAGCCAGCGCACCGTCAACACGATGCCGGGGATGACGAGAAGCAGAAAACCGATCGCTGTTCCGAGGCCGACGAGAAATGCGACGCCGAAATATGAGCCGAAGCCCGGGCCGGTCTCCCCCTCCCCGATCAGCCCGACATGCTGCGCCAGCCCTTTGGCAAGGAAATAGCAGATGACGAATTGCGCGATTGCGATGACGATGCCGATCCAGATGCCGTCGGGAAAGTAGAATTCGATAGCAAAGCCCACGGCGAACAGCGCGAAGAAGACCGGCACAATGGTCGCCAGACTGCGGCGGGCAAGCTCCAACATCGCAGATGTAAGTTGTGAAAACTCGAAGTTCCGTTCCATGATGCCCCAGTTTCGATTTCAGCCCGACAAGCTAACGCGCCCCCCGGCGTGCCTTTGCAATCTTCCCGCAATCTCCAATTCCAGCAAGGCCATTTGCACGCTGCCGGCGCTGTCGCCCGACTGCCGGATAAGTTCGTCCACGGCCACCGGCGCAAGCGTCAGCAGGTTCGCTATCGCATCGGTATCGCCCTCCTGCACCTCGTCGAAGCTGGCGAAATCGGCGGGTGTGACCGGATCGCGGAAGCTGGAGCGAGGGACGCCGTCGAAGCCGGTCAGCAATTCGATCACATTTTCCGGCTCCTGCACCAGCACGGCACCTTCGCGGATGAGGTGATTGCACCCCTGACTGCGCGCTTCGAGCGGACTGCCGGGAATGGCCATGACTTCGCGCCCCGCCTCACCCGCCAACCGCGCAGTAATCAGCGAGCCCGATTTGGGTGCAGCCTCCACCACGAGCGTACCCATGGCGAGCCCGGCGATGATCCGGTTGCGTTTCGGAAAATGCTGTCCCCGCGGCTCCGTGCCCGGTGCTTCCTCGGCAATGAGCAACGCCTCGCTCGCGATCTGCTCCTGCAGCTTGGTGTGCTGCGGCGGGTAGGCGATATCGATGCCGCTGGCGATGACACCGATGGTGTGAGGTATCGAACCCTCGTGGCAGGCTCCGTCGATCCCGCGCGCAAGGCCCGAAACGACGGTGAAGCCGCCATCGGCCAGTTCACGGGCGAAATCGCGCGCAAGCTTGACTGCCGCCGCCGAAGCGTTGCGTGCCCCGACCATCGCCACGCATGGCTGATTTGCCAGCGCCATGTCGCCGCGCACGGTGATGATCGGCGGGGCGTTCTCCATCTCGCCCAGCAGCGCGGGATAGTCCGGCATGTCGTGAAAGACATATCGCGCACCCGCCTTCCGCGCGGCTGTCACTTCCCGCTCTATCCGCTCTCGCGGGGCTGGCCGGTAGTCGCGCTTGGCACCGCGCTTGGCGAGGTCTGGCAGTGCCTCGATAGCCTCCTGCGCCGTCCTGAATCGCGCAAGCAACTGCGCATAGATGACCGGGCCGATATGTGCCGAACGCAGCAGCCGGATGCGGGCGAATGCCTCCTCCTGCGAAAGCTTCGACGCAGTCACGACTTGCTGCCGACCCGCGGTTCCTCACCGCGCAGGAGGCGGCCGATATTGGCGCGGTGCAGCCAAACGATCAGCGCTGCGATAATTGCGAGGACGGGGCCGAAATGCGCGAAACCAAGCAGCCACGCGCCGAGGGCCGCAGCGATCACCGCGCTCATTCCTGCAACCGAACTGATACGACCGAGCGCCAGAACTGCAATCCAGACAACAGCGTAGACGACGCCGATTGGCCATGCGAGACCGAAGCTGACGCCTGCATTCGTAGCAACCCCCTTTCCGCCCCTGAATCTGAGCCAGACGGGGAAGCAGTGACCGAGGACCGCGCCGAGTGCGGCGAGTGATTTGCATTCCTCGACAAGGTTTGCGGGCTGGATGCGGGGACCATCGAAGCCCCAGAGCCATGATGCGAGCAACACCGGTACGAAACCCTTGGCGAAATCGAGCAGCAGGGTTGCCACAGCCAGCCACTTGCTACCGGTACGCAGCACATTGGTCGCGCCGATATTGCCACTGCCGATGGAGCGGATATCGCCCTTGCCGGCCGCCCTTGCGAGCAAAAGGCCGAAGGGGATCGAGCCGCTCAGATACCCGATCAGAAATGCGCCAAAAAGGTCCAAATGAAATTCTCCGCTCGTCCCGAGCTTGTCGAAGGACCGCTTTTTCTACTAGCGCTGCGATAACGGGAAATACGACCCTTCGACAAGCGCGGCGTGAGCGGAAAGTAACGGAATTGGACGCAAAATCCCCCATCCTGCTGTTCGATTCCGGCTTGGGCGGCCTTTCGGTGCTGTCCGCGCTTCGCGAAGAGCTGCCCGATGCACCGGTTCTCTACGCAGCCGATACCGCGGGCCTGCCATATGGCGACAAGACCGAGGCGGAGATCGCAGCGCGCGTGGCCGGGCTGCTTGGGCGCCTGAGCGAGCGATTCCATCCGCGCCTCATCACCATCGCCTGCAACACGGCGTCCACCATTGCGCTCGGCATGGTGCGCAGCGTGTTGCACGTGCCGATCGTGGGCACCGTTCCTGCGATCAAGCCTGCGGCGAAGATCACGAAAACCGGCACGATCGGCCTTTTGGGTACGGCGGCGACAATCCGGCAGGGCTATGTCGACGATCTGGAAGCGAAGTTCGCCAACGGCCACCGCCTAATCCGCTTTGCGCATCCCGGACTGGTCGGCGCTGCCGAGACGAAGCTGCGCGGCGGGCGTCCCCACGATGCCGTTTTTGCCGAGGCGGCAGCTGGATTGCGCAAACAGGACGGCGGCGAAGCGATTGATACCGTGGTGCTGGCCTGCACGCATTTCCCGCTCGTGGAGGACGAACTGCGCGCGGCAATTGGGCCGGACGTCGCATTCGTCCATGGAGCACAAGGCATAGCGCGTCAGGTTGCCAGGCTGATCGAAGGGCAGGATTTTTCAAGAAACGATGCAGATCGCGCGGTGGTGACGGGCGAAGCCGACCGCGCCTTGGCCGCCGCGCTCGCGCCGTTCGGTATCGGCTCGGTGGAGAGGTTCTGATAGGCCGACCGCTGTTGCGAATGGCTCGCAAACTTCGTCCTTCAAACAAGCGCTACGATTGACTAAATGGCTCCCCGAAACCGGTGCAGACGGACCAGCAGACACTCGTGAATTACGACCAGATCTTCGACCAGGCGATCGACCGGCTGCATTCCGAAGGCCGATACCGGGTGTTTATCGACATCCTGCGCAACAAAGGTGCGTTTCCAAATGCGCGCTGCTTCGCCGGTCATAACGGACCGAAGCCGATCACTGTCTGGTGCTCCAACGATTACCTTGCAATGGGCCAGCATCCCAAAGTGATCGCGGCGATGGAAGAAGCGCTGCACGATGTCGGCGCAGGTTCCGGGGGTACGCGAAATATTGGCGGCAACACGCATTATCACGTTCAGCTGGAGCAGGAGCTTGCAGACCTGCACGGCAAGGAAGCGGCTCTCCTGTTCACCAGCGGCTATGTTTCCAACGATGCCACGCTGTCCACGCTCGCCAAGCTGCTGCCGGGATGCGTGATTTTCTCGGACGAACTTAACCATGCCAGCATGATCGCGGGTATCCGTAATTCCGGATGCGAGAAGCGCGTCTTCCGCCACAACGATATGGCGCATCTCGAAGAGCTGCTCGCGGCTGAGCACGAGGCGACGCCAAAGGTCATCGCGTTCGAAAGCGTCTATTCGATGGATGGCGATGTCGCGCCTATTCACGCGATTTGCGATCTGGCTGATAAGTACAATGCCCTCACCTATATCGACGAAGTCCATGCCGTCGGCATGTATGGGGCACGCGGCGGGGGCATTTCGGAACGGGATGAAGCGGCCCACCGCATCGACCTGATCGAAGGAACGCTGGGCAAGGCCTTCGGTGTAATGGGCGGCTATGTCGCGTCGAGCAGGAAGGTCGTCGACTGCATCCGCTCCTATGCACCGGGCTTCATATTCACTACCTCGCTCAGTCCGGCGCTTGTCGCGGGCGTGCTCGCCGCTGTTCGCCACCTTAAGCAGTCTAGCGTGGAGCGGGATGCACAACAGGCCAACGCCGCTGCTCTCAAACGTCACTTCCGCGAAGCCGGCCTGCCGGTGATGGATTCGACGACGCATATCGTCCCGCTGATGGTGGGCGATCCGGTCCGGGCGAAGCGGATCAGCGACATCCTGCTGGCCGAATACGGCGCATATGTGCAGCCGATCAATTTCCCAACCGTGCCGCGCGGCACCGAACGGCTGCGCTTTACGCCCGGCCCAGCGCATACCGAGGCGATGATGGCAGAACTGACCGCCGCGCTCGTTGAAATCTGGGACAGGCTCGACCTGCAATTGCGCGAAGCGGCATAAGCCATGTCCAAACCCAGCCTGCCAACAAGCCAGAGATAAGCGTCACTTATAACCATGCGTTAGCGTCATGGTAACCAAACCTGCGCCATGAGGAGCACGTGTCGCCGATGATGGCGATGTTTGAGGCAGGTTCGGGCGCTAAATGGCAGTTGGCAATCTTCTGAGAAGTCTTGGAGGCGGCAGTGCGGGCGGCAGGCGAACGCGCGTAATCTCGGCTGACGATACCGAGCGGCGGTTGCAAGTCCTCGACGATTACGAGCAGACCGGTATTTCGTGGATCTGGGCGACCGATGCCGACGGTCACCTTATCTATTTCTCGCCGAGCGCGTCCGAGAGCCTGGATGGGGACCTCGACGAATTGCTCGATCGGCCCTTGCCGGACATTTTCGAGATCGATCCCCACAATGCCGATCGATCCGACCGACCGATCAACTTCCAACTGAAGGCGCGCAACAAGATCACCGATCTGGCGGTGAAGCTCGTCTCCGCATCGCATGAAAGCGAAGCGTCAGAACGCTGGTGGTCTCTTTCAGGGCATCCGAAATTCTCGGAGGGTGGGAAATTCCTCGGCTATCGCGGCAGCGCGAAGGATATCACCACTGCCTATCGCCGGGCGCGCGAAGATTCGCGCTTGGCCGAATACGATTCGCTCACCGGTCTGGCCAATCGGCACCGAATGAACCGCAAGCTGGAAAGCACGCTGGCAGGCTTTCGCGCCGCCAAACGCGCTTGTGCGCTGTTGATGCTCGATCTCGACAAGTTCAAGCAGGTGAACGACACGATGGGGCACCAGGCAGGGGATGATCTCCTGCGCCAGGTCGCCGACAGGCTGAAGAGCATCGTGGGCGAGAAGGCAGAGATCGGCCGCCTCGGCGGTGACGAATTTCAGGTCATGCTTCCCGATCTCGACGACCGCGGCACGCTCGGAGACCTGGCCGACAAGATCATTCAGATGCTGTCATCGCCGTATCAGATCGAAGGCAAGCGCGCGATCATCGGCGCGTCTGTCGGCATCTCGATTGCACCATATGACGGGGTCGAGGCCGACGAGGTGATCCATGCGGCGGACCTCGCGCTTTACGCGGCGAAGAACAGCGGCCGCGGTACTTATCGGTTTTATTCGGCCGACCTAAGGGATGTCGAACAGGAAAGGCAGGTACTGCTCGACGATCTGCGTGAGGCGCTGGCCGTCGGCCAGCTGCAAATGCACTACCAACCCGTTGTGCGGACTAGCGACAACAGGGTGGTCGCGTTCGAGGCGCTGATGCGGTGGGAGCATCCCGAGCGAGGCAACGTCCCCCCGATGAGCTTTATCCCGGTCGCTGAAGAGACCGACCTCATCAATCGCATGGGCGAATGGGCCCTGCAGCAGGCGTGCAAGGACGCGCTAAAGTGGCCGGAGAATGTGCGCATCGCGGTGAATGTGTCGGCAAAGCAGTTCGTCAACAAAGGCTTCCCGGCGATCGTCACGCGGGTTCTGGCCGATACCGGCATCGCACCCGATCGGCTCGAGCTGGAACTGACCGAAACCGTCTTCATGGGCGATACCGAAACAACGACAGCGACATTCAAGACTTTGAAGGCGCTGGGCGTGCGCCTCGCGCTCGACGATTTCGGCACTGGCTATTCCTCGCTCAGCTATCTGCGCAACGCCCCCTTCGACAAGATCAAGGTCGACAAGAGCTTCGTAGATACCTGCACGCAGAAAGACGAAAACAGCGCGAAAATCATCACCGCGATCATCGGTTTGTCGGATGCGTTGGGAATGGACGTGACGGTCGAGGGCGTCGAAGCTTTCGACCAATTCAATCTCGTCTGCGCCAAAGGTGCGAAGTATATCCAGGGCTGGATCTATTCGAAGGCGCGACCGCAATCGGAAGTGCTTGAAAAGATTGCCAGCGGCGGCTTCGCAATCGAGCCGAGCGGCCCCGACACCTATCGGCCCGAGCGCCGCAGCGTGTTCCGCCGGATCGGTGTGATCCATGAAGATCACCGTTACGATGCCGTTATGCGGGACCTTTCGCAGACGGGATCGCGCATCGAGGGGCTCGTTGGCGTGCCGATCGGTGCCGGGCTGGTGCTTGATCTTGGCGGCGGTCAACTCGTCGTATCGACCGTCCGGCGGTCTGAAGGCGCGATGATCGGCGTCGAATTCGAAACGCCGCTGGTGAGCGATGGCGCCGGCGGTCTCGTCACGCGCAACCGAGTATCGCCCTACGCCCTGGCCAGCGCTGGCATGCCTCTGGCGGCTCTGCCGCCCGGCAATTATCCCAGCACGTTATTGGGTGGTGACAAAGACTCCAAGCCGCAATTCATGCAGGTACAGGTCCACCGCGGCTGACTGCGTGGGGAGCTATTACCGCAGGCTCACCACATTGTCGCTGGCGCGCGGATCGGGGCGATCCCCGCGATAGAGACTCGCCATCGGCTCGTCGGTGACGATCGCCGCTTCGGTTGCGCCGAAACCGTTGAATGCCGTCTTCATCGCAGCGCCGTACGCGCCGAGCATACCGATCTCGATATAGTCGTCGGCCTTGATGTCGTCGGGCAGCAGGAATGGGCCCGCCATGTAGTCTGCATCATCGCAGGTCGGGCCGTAAAAGGCGAATTCCGCTTCAGGTTTGATGAGATCGTCCTCCAGCGCACGCACCGGGAAACGCCAGGCGACATGTGCAGCATCGAACAGCGCGCCATAGGCGCCGTCATTGATGTAGAGTTCGTTGTCCCGCCGTTTCTCCACGCGCACGATGATGGATGAGTATTCGGCGCACAGCGCCCTGCCCGGCTCCGCCCACAGTTCTGCCGAATACGAGATCGGCAGCGCTTCGAAATGGCGATGGATTAATGCAAAATAGTCTTCGAGCGGTGGAGGCTCCATGCCCGGGTAGACGCTCGGGAAGCCGCCGCCGACATCGACGATATCGACCGTAACCGCAGCCTCGGCAATCGCGGCACGGACACGTTCCAGCGCCTGCACGAAGGCGAAGGGCGTCATCGCCTGGCTGCCGACATGGAAGCAGATGCCCAACGCATCGCAGTGCTGGCGAGTCGCCTGCAGCAGCGGCCTGGCATCAGTGAGATCGGTGCCGAATTTTGCCGCCAGGGAAAGCTGCGAATGCTCCGACGATACGCGCAGACGGACGAGCAAAGCGAGATCCTTTGCCGCCTTGCCAGACGCATCCGTGGTCGCCTCGACAATCTTCTCCAGTTCCTCGATCGTGTCGAGGCTGAATGTCTTCACGCCGTGCTCGAAATAGGCTTCGCGAACGGCGCGTGGCGTCTTGACGGGGTGCATGAAGCACAGCGCCGCGTCGGGCAGCAGGCCGCGCACGAGCCGAACCTCTCCTATGGAAGCGACGTCGTAATGCGTCACGCCACTGTCCCATAGGATCTGCAACAGGTCGGGAGACGGATTGGCCTTCACCGCATACATCGCCTTGCCCGGGAACTTCTCGACGAAGAAGCGGGCGGCGCGCGCTGCGGCGTGCGGGCGGGTGAGGATGACAGGTTCGTCAGGCGCGAGAGCGCCGACTACAGCCTTGGCATCAGGAAATTGGCGCAACTCAAGGGACCCCCTAGCTTCTCAACCGACAAGACACTGCCTTGCGGTGGGTGTCCCCTGGGGCAGCGAGGCCGCGCATATAAGCGCAGCGCGTTCAAGCGCAAGCGAAATCAGGTGAGCGGCGCACCTTTATCGATCTGCCCGCCAGGCACTTGTGCGACGGCGTCCTTCTCGTCTTCGTCGAGCCAACGCAGATCAGCTTCATGAAAGCCGACAAGCTCCGCGCGCATTGCCCGTCTCGCAAGACACACTAATGCGCGCGAAGCATCGACGGAACAGTGAGCGATCAGTCCTCTTTGGGCTGACGGAAGACGTTGACCCGCACAGGACCCTCATAAGAGAACGCGCTGGCAAGCTGAGCTTCGACGCCTGAAGTCCAGTTCGCTGCGCCGTAGCCATACCACATTGTGTTGGTGACGGTTGAAGTCGCAATGCCCTCGATAGCCGAGCCGATACGGGCAGGGTTGCTCGTGACGAGCACGTAGCGCTCGCCGTCCTGCGGCATGAACTGCACCGAATAGGTACGGCCGCTCATGTGGCTGCGCATGTTGTAGTGCTCGGGCGTGAAGCTGCGCATCTGCGAGCCATCCGCACCGAGGATTTCCACGTGCGGAGAGAATAGTGCCGCCGGGCCGACGACGGAGCCGACCTCGATCGGTGCGTTCCAGCGCGTTTCCGGCAGGGCGAACACCGCGTATGGCCCGCTTACGCCCGACATAGTGAGGCACGGAGACGTGCTGTCGAGCTGGTGATCGACCAGCCAGACGGCCTTATCCTTCTCCGGCACGACGCTGACTGCATTGGCGAAGCTCGGCGTTTCGGGGCACGCGGCAACCGGTGCATAGCTGGTAACCGGGCGCTGGATGGGCGGAGCGGAAGCGCAGGCGGCCAACAGCGACAAGACCGTCGCTGCTGCCGCGCTCGAACGAAGCGCGCGCTTCACCGGATCAGCCCGATTGCGGCATCGACCACAGTCGCCAGCGCATCGTCGATGCCTTCCGCGAGAAGCTGCGGATTGGTGACCATGTCTTCACGATTGGCGAAAGCGTAAGCCGGGTTCGGCGACAGCGCGATCACGCCGGCGGGCGAGTCTACCCAGTTCAACGCTATGCGGTTTTCTAGCAGCGTCGCACCTGTCGTCGCATCGACCATGCGCACGTCTGCCAGAACGGCGGGGCGCCAGGCATTGCCGCCCGCCTGCATATATCCGAACTGCTGGATGACGAGATCGAAATGCGCCTGCGTACCGGCCGGGCCGACCGGATATTCGACCAGGAATTCACGCTTTTCGCGGTCCGGGCCTTCCACCACGCTGGCGGTAACGCCGGTGCCGGCGAAGCGTTCGACGATCAGCGCTTCGAGCGTTTCTTCCGGCGTATAGCCGATGGTATCGAGCGCTTCGTTTACGGCGTCCTTGCGGCTCGCCTGCACGCCGGCATCGATGAGACCGCCGATCAGGCCGAAGTTCGACATGGTCGATGCGGCCTGACGCGCAATCACGTTTTCTGGCAGCGCGTCGTCGGCGACGGCAACCCGCGTTACCGGCACGTCCGGTGCGGTGTACGGCGTACCGACATAGGTGGACGCACACGCGCTGAGCGAGGCCATCGCGCCGACCGCGACAAGCAACTTCAATTTCATGATGGTATTCCCTCCAAGAACCTGCACGAGCGACCCCCTCGCCGCGCTCGGTATGAAATCGCAAATAAGCCGATTTTTGGGGCCGTCAATCGGTATCGAAAAGCTTGGCCCAGCGGCGCTTGTTGCGGGTCTTCCAGTGGCCGCGGTGATAAGCGTCGCTGGCTAGAAGCGGCATAACCGAACCGGCTTCCGCAAAGACCATCTGCTCGATCGCGGTCGAGACCTTGCCCCAGCTTGCCGCCTCCTGCAGCGTGGAGGAGGAGCACGCGCCGTCCCGCACGTCGGCAACGGTGACCTGCACGGCATATTTGTGGACAGAAACGTCCTCGTGGCCCAGGATCTCGGCACACACCACCGTATCCTGAATGAAGTTCTTGGGCACCCCGCCGCCCACCATCAGCAGGCCGCTTTCGCCGCCCTTGATCTTGATGTCGGTCAGCTCCCGGAAGTCGGCCACCGCGTCTATCATCAGATAGGGTTCGCCCGTCTCCATCTGATCGACCTGGTGCTTCACCAGGCCGAACCCGGCGGAGCTATCCACGAAAGCAGGGCAGAAGATCGGCACATCATGCTCGTAGGCGAGCTTGACGAGGCTGTTCTCCTTCTTGCCGTTCTCGACCAGGTACTTGCCCATTTCGCGAATGAAGGCGCGGCTGGAGTACGGCCCGGGCGGCAGGGCGTTGGCGATCTTGTTGATGGTGAAGTCGCAGTCCTGCAATTGCTCTTCGTCGATATAGGTGTCGTAGATGCGGTCGATATAGAGGCTGCGAAGCGTGTCGTCGTCGGGCACTTCGAGCGCCTGGTAGTGCTTGTGTCCAAGCCCTTCGAAGAAGTCCATGTCGACGATGGTAGCGCCGGTCGCCACCACGCAATCGACCATGTTGTTACGGATCAGCTCTGCATAGAGATCCATGCAGCCGCCCGCGCTGGTGCTGCCTGCGATGACGAGGAAGATGGTGCAGTCCTTGTCTTCCAGCATCTGGTTGTAGATGCCCGTCGCCTTGGCGAGATCGCGGCTGGTGAAGCTCATCTTGCCCATCTGGTCGATGATCGGGCGCGCATCGAAGCTGGTGATGTCGATATGCTCGACTTCGGTCGAAAGCAGCTCCGCCTTGCGCGTGTCGTTGATGGGCTGATCGGTCATGAGCGTGTGTCTCCTGTCGTGCTGTCCCGAGAACGGGCCGTGCCCGCCCCCGTTCCACCGATTGCAGCGAAAGCCAAGAGGCTTTCGGCCCGATCGACGGTGGGGGGTGTGACAAGTGTGACAGTGTCCTGGAGCAAATATTCGCAGCTCTCGCAGCTGGCCTCCGAAGCGCGGAGTTCTGCGGGTGCGAGGGAGATTCTCAACATGATTGCCGCCTGCCACGCGTGACAGGGTGTAGGAAAGCGCGATAGGCCGCACCGCATGGAAACGAGCCAACGCCAGCCGACCCGTGAAGGGGTTATCCGCGCCGCCGAAAAGGTCGCCGCGATCTTGCCGACGACCCCGCTGCTGCCCTTTGAGCACGAGCGTGTGACAGTGTTCGCCAAGGCCGAATGCCTACAACCGATGGGCGCCTTCAAGATACGCGGCGCGTGGCATCGCTTGTCCGATCTGTCGGACGAGGAAAAGAGACGCGGGGTCGTCGCCGTGTCGAGCGGCAACCATGCGCAGGGCGTCGCCTGGGCTGCACGCGAGCTGGGCATCGACGCCACCATCGTGATGCCGCAGGACGCGCCGCGCGTGAAGCTGGAGAGGACGCGCGGCTACGGCGCCCAAGTCGTCACCTATGACCGTATGACTGAGAACCGGGAAGCGATTGCAAAGGCGCTGTCGGAGGAGAATGGCGCGACCTATGTCCATGCCTTCGGCGATCCTTGGGTGATCGAGGGACAGGGCAGCACCGGAATAGAGATCGCCGAGCAGATGGGCCGCCAACCCTCCCGCATCGTCGCCTGCTGCGGCGGTGGCGGGCTGTCTGCAGGTCTCGCCCTTGCCTGCCCCGACGCCGCGATCGTGCCGGTCGAACCGGAAGGTTGGGACGATATCTGCCGCAGCCTCGAGATCGGCGAGATCCAGAACGTCGGCGAGAGCCCTCCGCCGACAGCTTGTGACGCCTTGCAGACTTTGGCCACCTTCCCGCTCAATTTCGGCGTCCTGAAAGAGCGGTGCCACGAGTGGGCGCGCGTGTCGGAAGCCGAAATTCGGAACGCGCAGCGCTTCGCCTTTGCGCAGCTTCGCCTCTTGCTCGAGCCGGGCGGCGCAGCAGCGCTGGCGGCGGTGTTGTCCGGCAAGGTCGCGGTGGATGACGCGACGGTCGTGATCCTGTCCGGCGGCAACACCGATGCGGAGGCCTTTGCGAAGGTGCTGGGGACGACGGATTAGGTTGCGATTGACAATCTAACCTCGCGCGCCAAGCGTACTCATGTCGTTTGGGGAGGAAATGTCGATGCAGGCCGCTATCATCACGCCCGC
The DNA here is from genome assembly GCF_003605475.1 of Aurantiacibacter aquimixticola. Taxonomy (NCBI): domain Bacteria; kingdom Pseudomonadati; phylum Pseudomonadota; class Alphaproteobacteria; order Sphingomonadales; family Erythrobacteraceae; genus Aurantiacibacter; species Aurantiacibacter aquimixticola. The sequence continues at coordinate 849,521 of NZ_RAHX01000001.1, forward strand.
GCTCGTCCTGGTGCTGTGGTCCATCGTCATGCTGTTCTGGATGGCATTCACACGCTTTCCCGCGATGAAGCGCATGCGCGCCGAACGCGGATCGAGCGGCATGGTCAGCAGCAAACGCGCGGGCGGACGCGGACAGGATCTCGAAGGCCTGATCCCGGACCGGGTGAACTGGAAATCCCACAATCACACCCATCTGATGGAACAGCCGACGCTGTTCTATGCCGTGATCGCCATGCTCGCCATTCTCGGCCCGACCGCCGACACGGTTCTCGCGGCTTGGCTCTACACCGTGCTGCGCATCGTGCATTCGCTGTGGCAGGCTTTGATCAACACTATCCCGATCAGGCTGATGATCTTCACCGCGGCCAGTCTCGCGCTTCTCTACCTTACCGTCCGCGCGCTGATGGTGGCAGTGTCGTGAACCTGCTGCAGCCTGTCATCGTGCTCGCCGCATGGACGATGGTCATGTGGTTGTGGATGTATGTTACGCGCCTTCCAGCCATGTCGAAAGCGGGCGTCGATCCGGACAGTCTGGCCAGGGATCCGCACGCCTCGCTCGACACGGCTTTGCCGCCGAAGGTGCAATGGAAAGCACACAATTACAATCACTTGCACGAAGCGCCTACGGTTTTTTATGCCTTGGCGCTGGCATTGGCGCTGCTCGATCTGGCGGCTGGCCTGCCCCAATGGATAGCCTCCTCCGCAGTCGTGCTCGCATGGGCCTATGTGGTCTTACGTATCTTGCATTCGCTGGTGCAGGCGCTGATCAACAAGGTGGTACAGCGCTTCGCCATCTTCTCGCTATCCTCCCTCGTGCTCATCGCACTGGTCGGACTGGCGATAATTGCGGCCTTTTAGGGGTTACCGCCTAAGTAACCATTGAAGGATCCTCGACGGGCGGCATGCCAGAAAGGCAGTGCGCGCGAATACGAGGAGGCTTTCATGGCCTACATACTGGTTGTCGACGATGACGATATCGTCGCGGAATATGCGGCAAAGGTGCTGATCGGCGCGGGCCATGCCTGTGGCTGGGTAAGCGACGCCGAGGAAGCGCAGGAGCTTCTGAAGAAGCGTCGGCCAGACCTGATCCTGCTCGATCAGAACATGCCCGGCGAAAACGGCACCGCCCTGCTGCGCCGCATTCGCAATTCGCAGACGCATTTCGACGTGCCCGTCATCATGCTGACCGGCGTGCAGGGCGTGAAGGAAGAACAGATCGCCTATTATGCCGGCGCGCAGGATTACATCCGCAAGCCGTTCACCGACAAGATGCTGATCTACCGTGTGAGGGAAACCCTGCTATCGCGAGAGGGTCGGGCCCGGCAGAGCGTCCGGGCGAGGTTGACCGATTACGAAGACGATGCTGGCGCTCGCCAAGCGCGCTTCATCTGATCAACGCTCAACACCGGCAAGATCGCCGACGAAATTCTCCGTCCAGCGCTGCACATTCTCTTCGCGCACCGAAGTGATCAGCTTCTCGTAACGCGACTTGCGCTCTTCCAGCGGCATGTCGAGCGCGATGCGGATATTGTGAGCGATATCGTCGGCGCTGTGCGGATTGATCAGCAGCGCGCCCTCCCCATCGCAGTCGAATTGCTGGGCCGCGCCTGCAAACATCGACAGGATCAGCACGCCGGGATCGTCGGGATCCTGCGCCGCGACATATTCCTTGGCGACAAGGTTCATTCCGTCCCGCAGCGGCGTGACAAGGCCGATCTTGGACGCGCGGTAGAAGCCGAACAGCTCTTCCTGCGCATAGCCGCGGTTGACGTAGCGCACCGGCACCACATCGACATCCGATCGCGCGCCGTTGATCTGGCCCGCCTTCTGTTCCAGCGTCGCGCGGATCTGCTGATAGCTGCCGATATCCTCCCGGCTGGGCGGCGCGATCTGGATGAAGACGAGATCGCGCGTGCGTTCAGGATGACGGTCGAAGAAGCGGCTGATGCCGTCGAGCCTTTCGGGCAGACCCTTGGAGTAGTCGAGCCGGTCCACCCCGATCATCGCCGTGCGCCGCCGGGTGGACGCCATCAATCGCTGCTGCGCCTGGCGCGCCTCGCCCGTATCGCCTTTCGACATGAAGTGATCGAAATCGATACCGATGGGATAGGCGCGCGCGATCGTGGTCTTTCCCTCCAGCGTCACCGCGCCGGTTTCCGGGGCGACATCGGCGCCGAGCTCCTTGCCGCAATAATGCAGGAAGCTTTCGAGCCACGTGTTGTTCTGGAAGCCGAGCAGGTCGTAGTGCAGCATCGCTCGCACCAGCCGCTCGTGATAGGGCAGCGAGACGAACAGATTGGTCGGCGGCCAGGGCGTGTGGAGGAAGAAACCCATGCGGTTCTCGATGCTCATCGAACGCAGCCGCTCGCCCAGCGGCAGCAGGTGATAGTCGTGCACCCAGACGCTGTCTTCGGGCTCGATCAGCGGCAGCGCGCTTTCGGCGAAGCGTTCATTGACCCGCTCATAGCCCTTGCCGAATTCGCGTTCGTAGCGAGTCAGGTCGATGCGGTAGTGGAATAGCGGCCACAGCGTGCTGTTGGCGTAACCGTTGTAATATTCCTCGACGTCCTGATGCTCCAGATCGATCGTCGCGGTCGTCACACCTTCGGCCGAGCGGACGTAATTGATGCTGCCGGTGAATTTGTCGGTTTCCTCGCCGGACCAGCCAAACCATATACCTCCATTGGCCTTCAGTGCGGCATTGAGTGCGCCTGCCAAGCCACCTTGCGCGCCGGGAACCCCGCGCGCCTTGGGGACGGCGACGCGGTTCGATATGACGACAAGTCTCGGCACGGGGTCTCCCTTCCGGCCCGTCTTCAGCGAACCGTGTTCCAGCTCTTGGATAACAGGCCGGCGCAGTTGATCGTTCCGACAAGGGAGTAGGTCTGCGGGAAATTGCCCCACAGCTCGCCGGTCTCGAAATCCATATCCTCGCTCAGCAGGCCCGACTGCGTGCGATGGCTCATCATGGTGCAGAACAGCTCGCGCGCCTCGTCCTTGCGGCCCATCAGCGCGAGCGCCTCGATCAGCCAGAAGGTGCAGATATTGAAGGCGGTTTCCGGCGCGCCGAAATCGTCTTCGGCCGCGTAGCGCAACATGTGCTCGCCGCGCCTCAGATTGCGCTCGACCATTTCGAAGGTCTGCAGGAAGCGCTCGTCATCGGGAGCGACATATCGCAGCTCCAGCAGCTGCAGCAGGCTGGCATCGAGATAGTCGCTTTCGAAGCTGGCGCCGTAATGGCCACCTTCCCCGTTTTCCTTCCAGGCCTTGTCCTCGATCTTGTCGGTGATTGCCTGCGCCCGCTCCCGCCACAGTTTCGCCCGGTCAGCCTTACCCAGATGCTCGGCAACCTTGGCGAGCCTGTCGCACGCCGCCCAGTTCATCACTGCGGAGTAGGTATGGACCTCCTCGCGCGTGCGGAATTCCCACAGGCCCGCATCCGGCTGGTCGTGCATCGCCCAGGCCTGCTCGCCAACCTGCTCGAGGCTGGCGAAGTCGGCATCGTCGGCGATGCGAAGCAGGCGGCGGTCGAAAAAGCCCTGCGCCGTCGGCAGGACGATCTGACCATAGCAATCGTGCTGCACCTGCTTGTAGGCGGCGTTGCCGATGCGCACCGGACCCATCCCGCGATATCCGGCAAGATGCGCGGCGGTCGTCTCGTTCAGTTCGCCCTCGCCCATCACCGAATAAAGCGGCTGGATCTGCCCGCCCTTGCATCCGTCCACGATGTTGCGCAGGTAACCGAGATACTTCTCCAGCACATCCAGCGCGCCAAGGCGGTTCAGCGCCTGAACGGTGTAATAGGAATCGCGGATCCAGCAGTAACGGTAATCCCAGTTCCGCTCCGAATGCGGCGCTTCGGGGATAGAAGTCGTCAGCGCGGCGACGATCGCACCCGTTTCCTCGTGCTGGCATAGCTTCAGCGTGATGGCGCAGCGGATGACCTCGTCCTGCCATTCGAACGGCGTCGCCAGCCCGCGCACCCAGTGCTGCCAGTATCGCCGCGTGGACTGCTCCATACGGCGAATACTTTCGCGCAGGTTCCCGTTGAACGGCTCGTCCGGGCCGAGGAAGAAATGCGTGTCGTCCTCGATGCGAAACGTGCGCCCTTCCAGGATGTATCCGATCGGCGCATCCGTGGAGAGGCGCAGGGCCTGTCGTCCGACGAGATACCGGATGTGATTGGTGCCGCTGGTCGTTTCTGCCGGGGCCGCCCCGTAATCGCGCATCGGCCGCAAAACGATGCGGATGCGCGGATTGCCCGCGATCGGCCGCACGATGCGCGAAAACGCAACCGGGCGATACATCCGCCCTTTCTGTTCGAAGCGTGGCGCGAAATCGAGAATCTCGACCGCGCTGCCATCCTCCGCCTCCAGCGTCGTGACGAGGTTCGGCGTGTTGCGGATATACTCCTGCCGCGCGCTGATTTGGCCTTCCAACTCGAACCGCCAGACGCCGGCATCCTGCCTCTGACCATTGAGCAGCGCGCAGAACACCGGATCGCCATCCACACGCGGTACACAGCCCCAGACAAGCGCGCCCTGTTTGTCGATGAGGCCGGAAACCTGGCAATTGCCGATGGGCCAGAGTTCGAGATCGCTTTGCGGCGCGGTGCTATCGGAAGTGCTCACAGCCCCAACCATTGGTGCACTGCAGCAGGGTTCGCAAGCGCGTATTTCGCGTTCTCGCTCGGGCGCTCGCCCACGGCGATGCCAACCCCGCCGAGGTCGGTTGCGGCGCGCATCCCATCCTCGTCGGTGACGTCATCACCCACGAATACTGGATGCGAGCCTTTGAAGGGCTCGGTTTCCATGAACGCGCGCACCGCATCGGCCTTCCCCCCGCCCCGCGCGGTAAGCTCAATCACGCGCTTGCCGCGCTTCACCTGCAATTCATGCCGCTCGGCGAGCTTCTGTGCGAAAGCGAGGCCGCGGTTTTCCAGGCTTGGATCGCTGCGATAGTGAAGCGCCACGCCATGCGCCTTGTCTTCACGAGAGAAGCCCTCCGCAGCAGCGAAGTTCGAAACCTCGTCCAGCACGTCTTCCGCCAGCGCTCCGGGAACATCGCCCACAACACCGCCATCGGCATCGCGGCAATGGCTACCGTGAGAACCCGCACAGGCCAGTGTCACGCGCCCGAGATGCCCCTCCAGATCATCGATCGCGCGTCCGCTGACGAGCGCGACACGGCCATCGTGCCGCTCGGCCAGCGCGGCCAATTTGTCGAGCAAATCGGATGGCACCTCGATCGCATCGGGCGTGGGCGCAATATCGACGAGCGTTCCGTCGAAATCGAGAAAAAGGGATATCGGCTTGTCGGCCGCCAGCGTTTCCAGTCGAGGCGGCGAAGGAAGATCCTGCGTCATCGCGGCCTCGATAAGACAGCTTCGGGTCTGCGGTCAAAATGAGACGGCGTCAGGACGGTCGAAATTCCTCGATCAGGGCGCCGGGGCCTTCTAGCTCGTCCTTCTCCCGCCGGGCGATGAAAGGACATTCCCGGACCCAAGCGTCATTCTCCACGCAATCGAGCATAAAATGCGCCAGGTCCGCTCGGCGCGTGCGCAGAGTGCCTTCGGGTAGCCCGCCCTCCTCGACGTTGTAATCGCGCGTCAACTCGCGATCGAGCAGCCAGCCGGGGCGCACCGCCGTCCATGAGATATCGTCCGCGACGCGCAGCACGCGCTCCATTTCTGCCATCTGGCGAAAGATTCGACGCAGCGGCGTAACTGCGGCCTGAAACCACATCGGGATGTCGGTGTCGTGATCGGCGAAAGCGGCGGAGATAACGACGAGGCGCTTCACGTTTGAGCGGCGCATGGCTTGCACCATCCGCACCGCACCCTCCGTATAGATCGGCGGTGGATTGATCAGCGTCGCCGGGTCGCGCGGCACCCCGATCGCGGAAATCACCGCGTCGCAGCCATCCATCAGCGGATCGAGATCGGACTCGAGCACGTCCGCTTCGCGCCGCTCATACTGCATGTCGGGCGCGGGATCCTCGTCCCACGAACGCTCGGCCGCACGCATGTCCACGCCCGCATCGAGTGCCTGACGCAGAATATGCTGGCCGACACCGCCGGTCGGCCCGAATAGAAGATATCTTGCCATACGCCGATAACGGCGCAGCGCTATCTAAGTGCCAGACGAAAATGAATGTTTGTGAATTGGTAGCGGAGGAGGGACTTGAACCCCCGACACGCGGATTATGATTCCGCTGCTCTAACCACCTGAGCTACTCCGCCCCAAGGGCGCGCCGATACGCGATCGCGCGTCGACAGGCGGCGCATTTAGGCAGGGGCGCGGGCGCGGTCAACATGCGAATGGTCAGCCGCGGAAATTGAAGCTCCTGATGTGCTCCCACGGGCCGCCTTCGTACGAATACAGGCCTAGACCCTTGAACGCGAAATCGCGCGGCTGCACTTGCGGGGCGAGTTGCGCCTGCAGCGCCTTCGCCTCCTCGATACTGACCTTGTTCTGGATCGTCACATGCAGGCGCGGCTTGTGTTCGTCTTGCGGGGTCAGCATGCCATGAAAACGGTCTTGCAACTCACGCCACAGCGCAATCATTTCCTCGCTCTCCAGCTTGAGAGCAGTGCCTTTCCCCAGTTTCATGATGCCAAGCAAGCGGGCGGGCACCGGGGCGTGTTCCTTCGCCATAGACGCGAGGCATTGCTTCACCTCATCCTCGCAGCTCGGTGGCAAGGCGTGGAACAGCGTCACATGCGCTTCGAGATAATTGCGCTCCGCCGGGAAATGCGCATCGCGCAGGCGCGTCGCCCAGCTGTGCAGGTCGTCGGGAAGCAAAGCGGTTACGATGAGCGGAGAATCGGGCATTCAGCCTCACCAAAGGATTACGCCGCGAACAGTTCCAATTGTTCCTGTTTGGGCGCGAGCATCGCGCGAAGGTCTGTTCTGTCGGTAAGGGTGAGCGGCCGCCAATCCAGCGCGACGATGAAGGGCCGGACCTTGGTAATCGACACGGTCAGCTTCGCTACATCGTCCAGCCGCAGCGTGCGGTGGCGGCGTGAGGCGATGATCTGATTGACCGCTTTTACTCCTAGTCCAGGAACGCGCAGCAGCATTTCCCGGCTGGCGCGGTTCACATCGACCGGAAAACTTTCCCGGAATTTCAGCGCCCAAGCCAGTTTCGGATCGATATCGAGCGGTAGATTTCCATCCGCCTCCGTTGCCTGCATCACTTCGCGCGGCGCGTAACCGTAAAACCGCATCAGCCAGTCCGACTGATAGAGGCGGTGCTCCCGCATCAAGGGCGGGCGCTTGAGCGGCAGCACGGCGGACGCGTCTGGAATCGGGGAGAATGCGCTGTAATAAACGCGGCGCAGCTTGAAACTGTCATAAAGGCGACTGGCCTTGCCGACGATATCGGCATCGCTCGCTGCATCGGCGCCGACGATCATCTGTGTCGATTGTCCGCCCGGCGCAAAGCGTGGCGCATGTTTGAAGCGCTTCTTTTCGTCCTTTGCCTGACGGATCGCCATCTTCACACCGCCCATCGCGCCTTCGATCTGGGCGGCATTCTTGTCCGGTGCGAGGCGCGTAAGCCCGGCATCGGTGGGCAATTCGACATTGATCGATACGCGATCTGCGTAAAGGCCCGCCTGGTGCACCAGCTCGGGATCGGCCTCCGGGATCGTCTTCAAATGGATGTACCCGCGAAAGTCGTGGTCTTCGCGCAGAATGCGCGCCGTTTCCACCATCTGCTCCATCGTGTGGTTGGAGCTCTTGATGATGCCGGAGGACAGGAACAGTCCTTCGATATAATTGCGCCGATAGAAGGTAAGCGTCAGGTCCGCCGCTTCCTGCGGCGTAAAGCGCGCGCGGCGGACATTGCTGCTCTTCCGGTTCACGCAATAATGGCAATCAAAGATGCAATGATTGGTGAGCAGGATCTTCAACAGCGAAATGCATCGGCCGTCCGGCGCATAGGCGTGGCAAATCCCCATGCCCTCCGTCGAGCCGATACCTTTCCCACCGGTGCTGTTGCGCTTCGACGTGCCCGACGACGCGCAGGACGCATCGTATTTCGCCGCGTCGGCGAGAATTTCCAGCTTCTGCAAAGTGTCGAGCGCGGGCATCCGTTCGATATATGTTCTTTTGACCCGCGAGCCAATAGGATAATGTTAAGTCCGGAAATTCTTCGCGAGGTAATGCTTCGGTAACCACGCTTGCAAAGGCGATCTTAACCACGCAGCGGTGAAGCCTTTCGCCAATCACTTGGGGGGTCGTCAATTTCATGAAACTGTTCGCGCGTGCCAAGCAAGATGCGCTTCCCGAGAGGCGTTCGGGGCCGAGAACACGCGTGGATTGCCTGGCGAAGATGCTCATGCCGAGCGGGGATCGACCGGGCCGCCTGTTCGACATTTCCGCAAATGGCGCGCGCTTTCACACAGAAGTGCCGCCAGCCAAGGGGAGCAGCGGCATTCTCGACTGGACGGTGCACGAAGCGTATTGTCACGTCACATGGTCAGCACCCGGAATGTGCGGCGTGACTTTCGATAAGCCGCTGAATGCGAAAGCGCTTCGGGACACGATAGATGCCGCGGCGGCAGGCGCGCTCGGTGCCGCGTCCGCCGATAACGATGTCTCGCCGCATCCGAGCGGACAGGCCAGGCCGACACGCCTCCCCTGCTGATCGCGCCGCCGGGAACCCCCGGCTTCCAAACAAATTGTATGGACAAGCGGCGTGCGTGAGCGCGCCGTGCGTACCGGGCCCCTCTGGCGAGCTTGCGCTCGCGATGTCGGACGCAGATTGTGCGGATCGCTCGCGTTCCGCTGGTTCTATCGCGTGCAGGGGCCGGAACACGATCCTCCAACCTTGCATGCATCGAAGTGGAGAGAATTCATGAAATTGTCTACCTCGGCGGCCACCGCCCTCGCCCTGCTCACCGCGCCTGTAATGGCGCAGGACAAGGACTGGAATTTCAGCGATGGCGTCGATGACGAGCGCTGGTCCCTGCTCAACACCGATTACGCCCTTTGCGATGCCGGACTGAACCAGTCGCCGATCGATCTTGGCACGCCAAACGCCGTCGGCGACGTGCAGCTTTCTCACAATTACGGCCCTGCCAATGGCACGATGGCGCTCGGTGAAGAGAAGGTGCAAGTCAATTTCGGCGAAGGCATGGGCATGAATTCTGGCGGCACCATGTTCAATCTTATCCAGGTGCATTTCCATACGCCCGCCGAACACGCCATTGATGGTGAGCGCCAGCCGCTCGTTGCGCACTTCGTGCATGCCACGGATGACGGCAAGCTCGGCGTGTTGGGTGTAACCTTTGCCGAAGGCGCAGCCAATCCGGCGCTCGCGCAGATCATGCCGCATCTGGGCGATGCAAGCGTGCACAACGGCATGGAAGTGAGCTTCGACATCACCGACATGGTGCCCGAAGACCTCGGTGTCTATCGCTACATGGGCTCGCTCACCACGCCGCCTTGCAGCGAGGGCGTGAACTGGCACGTCGCCGAAACCGTGCTGAGCGCGAGCGCAGAGCAGATCCGCGCCATATACGACGCGCTCGGCCCGAGCGCGCGTTCGCTCCAGCCGCAGGGCAATCGCCTGGTGGTCGCTCCTGTCAACTGACGCATCACATGAATAACGAGAAACGGGGCGTGGGAAACCGCGCCCCGTTTTCGTGCCGGCCATCGATCGCGCAAGCTTCCGGCACCGTTCGCGGCTTTGCGCATTGAAGCGCCATGGACATCGTTGCGCTGCTTTCCGATCCCGCCGCCTGGCTGGCCCTGCTCACGCTCATCGCCCTGGAAGTCGTCCTCGGCGTCGACAACCTCATCTTCATCGCGATCCTTTCAAACAAGCTGCCCGAGCATCAGCAGCAGCGCGCCCGACGCATCGGTCTCTCGCTGGCGCTCATCATGCGCATCGGAATGCTGATGCTGATTGGCTGGATCGTCACACTGCAGGAGCCGCTATTCGATCTCGGCATCGTCGGCCCGCCCGTGGAGGGCACGAACAAGGCCAGTTTCGAAACGGCCTTCTCGGGCCGCGATCTTATCCTGCTGGCGGGTGGGCTGTTCCTGCTTTGGAAAGCCACAAAGGAAATCCATCACTCGATGGAGCCGGCGGACAATAGCGGCGATCTGCTCGACAAGACGCCGGACATGAAGGATCTTGCAAAAGCAAGCTTCGGCTCCGTTATCGCGCAAATCGTTGCCATTGATCTCGTCTTCTCGGTCGATTCCATCCTTACCGCCGTGGGCATGACCGATGAAATCCCGATCATGGTCACCGCCGTCGTGATCACCGTCGGCGTGATGATGGTCGCCGCAGATCCGCTCGCCCGCTTCATCGAGAAAAATCCGACGCTGGTGATGCTCGCCCTCGCCTTCCTCGTGATGATCGGCCTGGTGCTGATTGCCGACGGGCTCGGCTTCCATGTGCCCAAGGGCTACATCTACGCGGCGATGGGATTCAGCGTCGGCGTGGAATTGCTGAACATGGTACAGCGCAATCGCCGGGCGCGCATTGCAGCGGAGAAAAGAGCGGCGACCTAAGGCGCGGAACGGTGCCCTTTCTTGTCCGTTATTCGGGCAAAGGAGAACCCCATGAGTGACCGTGAAGAATTGAAGACCGACTTCTGGAAATCGCTGGCCGACAGCCCCTTCGTATTTCTGCAGCGCGACGCTGCGCCCGAAGATGCCATTCCAATGACTGCGCAGCTGGACAAGGATGCCGACAGCACGATCTGGTTCTTCACCACCAAGGACAACAGCCTTGCCCAGGGCGGCCCTGCCACTGTGACCTTTGCCAGCAAGGGCCACGACATGTTCGCACGCATAAAGGGCACTCTGAGCGAGGAACACAGCCGCGAACGGCTCGAGAAGCAGTGGAGCAAGCCCGTCGAGGCCTGGTACGAAGGCGGCAAGGACGATCCGAACCTGCTGATGCTGCGTATGGACCTCGGCAAGGCGGAGATCTGGGGCGACCTTGGCGCGGTCGACACCGTGAAAATGCTGCTCGGCTTCGACGTGCGCGAAGACGCCAAGGAAGAAAACATCGAGACGGTGCTCTGACACCGACTGAATAACGCGGACAAACGTATGCGTTCGTCACGCGCGTGAGAGCCGCCGCTCCGTAGGGAACGGTGGCTCTCTTCATTTGCGTCGTGTCAGTCGCCGAGCAAGCCGGGTACGAGGCCGAGGAGCAGCACGAGGCCGACGGCAATCGGGCATAGCCAGGCGACGAGGAAGCGCCACAGCATGAACATGCCGCCATCGAGGCCAGTCTGCTGTTCGATCAGGCGGCGGTCCGCCATCCAGCCGGTGAAGATCGCGACCAAGAACGCGCCAAGCGGCAGCATGATCTTGCCGGTCACGCCATCCAGCGCATCGAGAATGTCGTTCTCGGCAAATACGTCCCAAAAAGCCAGAGGGCGCACATCCGACAGGATATTATAGCCCAGCGCGCAGATGACGCCGATACCGAAAGCAACGAGGCCAACCATGATGGCAGCGATCGGGCGCCGGATGCGGAAACGGTCGATCACCCAGGCTGTCGGCCCTTCCAGCAGAGAGATCGAGCTCGTCAGCGCCGCAAAGAAGATCAGCACGAAGAAAACGAGGCCGATGAGCGATCCGGCCGGCATGGAGCTGAATGCGATGGGCAGCGTCTGGAAGATAAGCGCAGGCCCTGCCGCCGGGTCGAGCCCGACGGCGAAGACGATCGGAAAGATCATAAGGCCGGCCAGGATCGCGACAAGAGTATCGGCCACGGCGATCATAGCGGCCGTCGGCGCCAGATTTACATCGCGGGTAATGTAGGCGCCGTAAGTCAGCAATCCACCGGCGGCGAGGCTGAGCGAGAACAGTGCCTGTCCCAGCGCCTCGTTCAACGCGATCGGGTTAAGTTTGCTGAAGTCGGGGGTGAACAGGAATTTGACGGCCTGCGCAAACTCTCCCGTAAAAGCGCCGTAGGTCGTTACGATGACGAGCAATACGAAAAAGGTCGGCATCAGCCATTTCGCCGCTTTCTCGATGCCGTCGCTGACACCGCTGGCGACGATCCAGATCGTCGCGCCCATGAAAATCGCGTGCAGCAGGATCAGTTTGCCTGGGCTGGCGAAGAGATCGCCCATCCGACCGGTGATCTGTTCCTGCGTTTCTCCGGCGAAAGCCACCGAGAAGGGCGCACCGGAGAACAACGCACCGAACCAGTCTTCGCCTGCGACAAACACGTAATTGATAACCCAGCCTGCGACGACCGAGTAAAAGGACAGGATTAGGAAACCAGCCAGGATCTGCAGCGCGCCGACACCCTTCCAGAGCTCCGACCGCTTGGAGTGCACGGCGACATTTCGCACCGATCCGATTGCGTCCTCTCCACCGGCGCGGCCCAGCAGGATTTCCGAAAGAACTAGCGGCAATCCGAGCAGGATGACAAAACCGATATAGACGAGGACGAAAGCGCCGCCGCCATTCTCGCCCGCAAGTGTCGGAAATCGCCAGATATTACCGAGCCCGACAGCCGCTCCGACCGCTGCCAGAATGAAAGCGCTACGCGACGACCAGTGGTCGCCGGTCGATCCGGCTTGCGTGAGTGCCATGTGGTGTTTGTCCTCCGACCCCTTTGATTTCAGACCTTTTGCATCGAAAATGGAGTCGCGTCGAGGGGGCTGTCTGATAAAGAGCGCGCATGTCCACCACCTTCACGCTCGACACCGCCACCAGCCGCGCCAATCCCACCCCGCAGCCGATGCGGCGTCTCACCGTGCCGAAAATTCGCGCGCGCAAGTCGGATGGCGTCACGCAGGAGCCCGTGGTGATGCTTACGGCATATACGGCTCGCCAGGCGCAATTGCTCGATCCGCACTGCGACATGCTGCTTGTCGGCGACTCGCTGGGCCAGGTGATATATGGACTGCCCTCCACCATTCCGGTGACAATGGAGATGATGGCGAACCACGCTGCCGCCGTCGTGCGCGGTAGCTATCACGCCGTGGTCGTCGTCGACATGCCGTTTGGCGCGTACGAAGCCTCACCCGAAACCGCATTCGCAGCTGCCGCCAGGTTGCTGAAGGAAAGCGGCGCGGCCGCGGTGAAGCTGGAAGGCGGGGAGGCGATGGCCGAAACGGTCGCCTTCATGACCCAGCGCGGCATTCCGGTGATGGGCCATGTCGGGCTTACCCCGCAGGCGGTGAACGTGCTCGGCGGCTATGCAGCGCGCGGGCGCAGCGATGCAGAAGCGGACAAGATCGTCGGCGATGCGAAGGCCTTGGATGAAGCAGAAGCTTTCGCCATCGTGGTCGAAGGCGTGCTGGAGCCGATCGCCATTGCCATAACACAGGGCGTCTCCTGCCCCACCATCGGCATCGGCGCATCGGCGCAATGCGACGGGCAGGTGCTGGTGACCGAAGACATGCTGGGCATGTTCGAGCGGGTGCCGCGCTTCGTGAAGAAATATCACGATATTGGCTCGATCATTGAAGAAACCGCTGCCACATACGCCCGCGAAGTGCGCGAACGCAGCTTCCCCGGGCCGGACCAGCTTTACCAACCCAAGGGTTGATAGCGCGCCCCGCGCCCTTCCCGACCATCGACGACCCGCCTACGACGCTCCAATGGCAACGCTCCTGCGCTTTTACACATTTTCGCTCGTTTTCACGGCAGCCTGCTTCGGCCTCGGCCTGTGGTATGGCATCGCCACTGCTGACGATCTTGGCGACGTCCTGAAAGTCCTGTGGATCATCCTGATCCTCTCGATCCTCGAAATTTCACTGAGTTTCGACAATGCCGTCGTGAACGCGACAGTGCTGCGGGAGATGGATCCGGTCTGGCAGCAGCGCTTTCTGGTGTGGGGCATAGCGATTGCCGTGTTCGGCACGCGCATCGTCTTCCCGCTCGCCATCGTGGCTATCGCGGCGAATATCGGCCCGGTCGAGGCGATCGATCTCTCGCTCAACGATCCGGAGCGTTACGAGGAGATCGTGTCGGGAGCGCATATCGGGATCGCCGGATTCGGCGGTGCCTTCCTGTCCATGGTCGGCCTGAAGTTCTTCTTCGACAGTGACAAGAATGTGCACTGGATCGGCGCGCTGGAACGGCAATTGGTCAAGGTCGCAGCACTGCCCGCGCTGGAGATCGGCCTACTGCTGGTGGTGATTTGGGCGGTTGCGGCGCAATTGCCGGACGCCGAGGCGCTTACTTTTCTAATCGCTGGCGTGCTGGGCCTCGTCACCTTTATCGCAGTCGATGCGCTGGGCGAATGGCTCAACATGCGCGAAGAAGCAAAGCGGGCGAGCGGCGCCGTCGTGCGCTCGGGGCTTGGGGGCTTTCTTTATCTCGAAGTGCTTGACGCCTCGTTCAGCTTCGACGGCGTGATCGGCGCTTTTGCTCTTTCCAACAACATGGTCATCATCGCGCTCGGCCTCTCCATCGGCGCTATGTTCGTGCGTTCGATGACGATCCACCTCGTCCGCAAGGGCACGCTGGCGCAATATCGCTATCTCGAGCACGGTGCCTTCTGGGCAATCATCGCTTTGGGCGCGATCATGTTGACCTCGGCGATTTTTCACATCCCCGAGACAATCACCGGCCTCATCGGCGTGGTCCTGATCGGCCTAAGCCTCTGGTGGTCGGTCCGCCACAATCGCCGCGAAGGCTGTGCGGTGGAGACGATCACCGTCGACTAGCGCGCCACTCAGGTCTGCAGATCGTACTGTTTGAGCAGATCGTACAGCGTCGGTCGACTGATGCCGAGCATCTTGGCGGTGCTGGAAATATTGCCTTCGCTGCGAGCGAGAGCGTGGCGGATCATCTTGCGATCCGACTGTTCACGCGCACTTTTCAGATTGAGCGCTTCCGGTGTTTCATTATCGTCGCCGTTGAGGTCGAGATCCTCTGCTCCAATCAGCTTGCCATCGGCCATGATCACGGCGCGCTTCACGCGGTTTTCCAGTTCCCGCACGTTTCCCGGCCAGCCCCAGGCGTCGATCGCCGCCAGCGCGTCGGGCGCGAAGCCGGTCACCGCCGGATTCATTTCGTCGGCAAACCGTTTGAGAAAGGCTTTGGCGAGTAGCCCCGCATCGCCGGGGCGCTCGGCCAGCGAGGGGATCTTTATCACCACTTCGGCCAGACGATAGAACAGGTCTTCGCGAAAGCGGCCATCGCCGATCATCGCTTCCAAGTCCTGATGGGTGGCGCAAACGATACGGGTATCGACCGGAATGGATTTGCGGCCGCCGATCCGCTCGATCGTGCGTTCCTGCAGAAACCGCAGCAACTTCACTTGCAACGGCAGCGGGATGTCGCCGACTTCGTCCAGAAAGAGCGTACCGCCATCGGCCAGTTCGATCTTGCCTTCGGTCGTTTTCACTGCGCCTGTAAACGCACCCTTTTCGTGCCCGAACAGCTCGCTTTCAAGCAGGTTTTCCGGGATCGCCGCGCAATTGATGGCGATGAAGTTCCCTTCCCGCCGCTGGCTTGCATCGTGCAGACCTTGGGCGAGCAGTTCCTTGCCTGTGCCGCTCGCGCCAAGCAACATGACGGAGACATTGGTATTGGCGACCCTCTCGATAGTGCGGGCGACCTTCACCATCTCCGGCGCCGACGTGATCAGCCCGCCCAGCACGCGGTTGCCGTCACCCGACTTGGCCGCGAGCGTGCGGTTCTCTTCCTCGATTGCATGCAAGTTGAAGGCACGTTTCACAATCAGCCCGAGCTGCTCGATATCGACGGGCTTCTGGTAGAAATCATACGCTCCGCGTTCGACCGCCCCCAGCGCACTCTCGCGCGCGCCATGTCCCGAAGCGACAATGACCTTCGTATCGGGCTTGATGGCCATGATCTCGTCGAGGACGCGAAAGCCCTCGGTCGTGCCATCCGGATCAGGCGGCAGACCGAGATCGAGCGTCACCACGGGCGGCTCTTCGGCGCGCAATGCGGCAATGGCGCTGTCGTAGTCGCCGGCAATGCGCACGTCGAATTCTTCATACGCCCATTTCAGCTGCGCCTGCAGGCCTTCATCGTCCTCGACGATCAGCAATTTGGGTTTGGTCTCGGCCACTACGCTACCTCTTTCTTTCGATCCTGCATCTGTTGGAGCAGGTCCAATCTCTGATCACCGGGCAGGAAGATCGCGAAGCGCGTCCCCAGCCCTTCGCGCGATTCCACATCCAGTCGCCCGCCCATCGCGCGCACCAGTTCGCGCGCCTCGAAGGCGCCGATGCCGAAGCCGCCCTGTTTCGATGAGTGGAACGGCTTGAACAGGCGCGTGCGGATGAATTCGGGCGACATTCCCTCACCCGAATCGACGATTTCAATCAGTGCGCCGTTTTCCTGCGGGACCAGGCGAAGCTGCACCGGCGTTCCGTCGTCGACCGCCTCGATGGCGTTCTGCACGAGATGAACGAGCGCCTGTTCCAGCGCCTCAGGATCGGCGCGCACCATCAGGTCGTCCTCGGCAATCAGCGTGATCGAACCCGGCTGGGTGTGATAGCGTGCGGCGATATCGCGCAGCATGACGCGCAGCGGCACAGGCTCGATCGCGCCATCGGTGTGGCTGCCATACCGCCCGAGACGTGCCAGCAATCCCTGCAGCTTGTCCGTCGAATTGCGCAGAGTAAGGATCATGTCCGCGCGAAATTCCGGCTTGTCCGCGTGCTTTTCAGCGTTGCCGGCTAGCAGCGAAAGCTGGCTGGCAAGGTTCTTGATGTCGTGCATGACAAAGGCGATGCGGCGATTGAATTCGTCGAAACGCTGCGCGTCGCCCAGCGCATCCTGGCTCGACTGTTCGGCCAAGTAGCTTGCGAGCTGCCGTCCGACCACGCGCAGCAGATCGAAATCTTCCCAGTCCAGGCGGCGGGTCAATGGCGGGCGCGCAAGCAGCACGACACCGACGAGCTTTTCGTAATGCAGCAACGGGACGAGCGCCCAGCTTTGTTCATGCGTGAACAGCCAGGGTGGGCACGCTGCCGGGGGGATGCCCTCATGATCGCCGCGGCGAATATCGTCGAGATCGATGATGAATTGGCTTTCCTCGAAAAAGCGCGCTCCCGCTTCGTCGAAGGCTAGCGCGGGCACATCGATATTCGGCCATTGCCAGCGCGCTGCAAGGGCAAGGCCGCCCTCTTCGCGCGGCGTCAGCAGCAGGCCGGAAGGGCTGTCGGTAATGTCAGCCACCGCCTGCACGGCACGTTCCAGCAGCGGTGGCGCCTGCGGCCCGGCGCGCCCGATCGTATCGGTAAAGCGCAGCCATTCGGAGCGGTAATCATAGCGATGCTGAAAGAGGTTCTTCGATAGCGTCACGCGCAGCCAGCCACGCAGGCGCTTCGACGACATCACGGTGAGCGCAACGACGCTGGCGAGCAGCACGAAGCCGGTTTGCAGGATCTTGCCGTAATCGCTTCCGGCATAAGCGAGCCCCTGTGCGAGGACGACCATCACCACCAGATACGCGCCGATCAGCAGAAGCGAGAAGGACTGGAAAGCGAAGCTGCGCGACGGGCGGAAGCGCAACTCGCTCTTGTTCCGCAGGAAGCCGACGGCGAGCAGCGTCGTCACGACGAGCAGGGCCAGCGCGCGGAAATCCTCGAGCAGGTCCGGCGTATCCGAGCCCAGATAGGCGATGGTGTAGAAATTGAGATCGTAGAGGAAGATCGCGCCGAGCGCGGCGGACGGCCAACGCAGGGCCAGGCGCGCCTGTTGCGATGCCCCGGCAAACAGATTGTGCACCAGCACGAGCGCGCCGATGCACCACAACAATCGCAGGGTCAGGACGATCTGTACGATCAGCGCTTCGGCCTCGGGCTGTGCCTGACTTTGCAGCCGCGTACCGATGATGGCTAGTTGCGTCATTTCGATAAATGCCAGGGAAGCAACCACCGGCCTGATCGGGCCGAGCCTTTTGTCCCGGTCATCGTGACCGAACAGGCGATAGAGCATCCACAGCCACGCGAGATTGCTCGTGACCAGAGCCGTATGCGTGATAGGTTCCGCGCGACCGAAGCCCGCCACGAAAAACGCCCATAGCGCGGCAAAACCCAGCGCAGCAGCGGACGCCTTGATCGCCGGGCCGCGTGCGCGTCCATTGGTTGCGAGCCACAGCGAGAGCGACGTCGCCGCAATCGCCGCCGCGAGATATGTCAGGAAGACGATGAGCTCCCATGCAATCCCCATCATCGCGCTCCCTCTGGCCAGAGGATGACGCGCAGTGTCTGCAGCATGATCAGCAGGTCTAGAAAGGGCGTGTAGTTCTTCGCGTAATAGAGATCGTATTCGAGCTTCTGCCGCGCGTCCTCTATGCTGGCGCCATAGGGATAATTGATCTGCGCCCACCCGGTGATGCCGGGCTTCACCATGTGGCGCTCGGCGAAATAGGGCAGTTCCTGCTCGAGATCGGCGACGAATTTCGGCACTTCGGGACGCGGTCCGACAAAGCTCATATGCCCGGTCAGCACCGTCCAGACCTGCGGCAGTTCGTCGATACGCAATTTGCGGATCAGGCCGCCGACCCGGGTAATGCGCGGGTCTTTCTTCTCAGCCCATTTCACGCCGTCCTTTTCGGCATCGGTGCGCATGGAGCGCAGCTTCACCAGTTCGAATTTCTGCCCGTACAGGCCGACGCGCGTCTGCCGGAAAAAGGCGGGACCCTCGCTGTCCAGCTTCACGATAAGCGCGAATAGCGCGATCAGCGGAAAGGTCAGAAGAAGCAGGAGACCGCTGGCAAGGATATCGAAAATGCGCTTGGCCACGCTGGAGATCGCGCGCCCCGAGGAGAAACCGTCCGAAAAGATCAACCAGCTGGGATTCAGAGTGTCGAGGTCCACACGGCCGGTCTCGCGCTCGAGAAAGCTGGAGAATTCATTGACGTGGACGCCCGCCGTCTTGACCCGCAACAAGTCTTTGAGTGGCAAGGCATTGCGCCGCTCTTCCAGCGCCAGCACCACTTCGGTTGCGCCGAGATTGGCGACATAGGCGGAAAGATCGCCGATGGCCGACCGGTTCACGGCCTGCGCCACCTGCGGCGTCGTCTCCGCCATGTTAATGTAGCCCACGACGGCAAATCCGCTTCCCTCGCGCGCCGCAAGCTGCTGCAGGCGCTCAGCCCGGTGACCGGCACCCAGAACCAGCACGCGCCGCCGGAAGGCATGGGTGCCGAGAATGCCGCCGACGATCAGCCGGTTGAGCACCAAGGCGATCGTGGCCAGCACCATCGCGTAAAGCAGGATGGAGCGCCAATAGGTGCTGCCGGGCAGCAGAAAGTCGATCAATGCCAGCGCAAGGATGGCGAGGCTGACGGCGACCAGCAGACGCGCGCAGGCAAACCGCATGGAGCGCAGCGCCTCCGCACCGTAAACGCCGACCGCGATCATCGCCGTCTGCGTCGTCACGGCAAAGCCGATCAGCGCCAATGCGCGGGCACGCAGCGGCCCCGCTTCGGTACCGATCTGCGCGCTACGCAATTGCCATGCGACATCGGCCGCGATCAGCAGGAGCACGAAGTCCAGCAGGCCGAGCAAAAGCACGGCATGCGGGATATAGTGCTTGAAGAGACGGATCATCGCACCACCGGTCCTGCCATCCGGAGGGATTTCCGGATTGCAGGACGGAATTAACGACGACCTATGAAATGTCGGTAAACTTTACACCAGAGTGTAAAATGCCGGCGTAAATCACTCGCCGGATAGGTTGTCCGCCGCGTCCTGCGCCGCTTCGCCGGCCTGGCTGGCGGCATTACCGACGCTGTCTGCGGCCTCGCCCACACTGTCTGCCGCGCCTGCGACCGCTTCGTCCTTCGCTGCTTCGGCCTCGCCCATCTGATTGAAGATCAGCAAGGCAAGTCCGCCCAACACGACAAGGATGAGGATCAGCGCCTATTTGCTGCTGCCGCCCGAACGGGTTTCCGCATCGCGAGTGATGGTCGTCGTAGTGTGGGTATTGCTCGCAGCGTCGCGGGTCTCGGTGGTGCGTTCTTCCACCATTGCAATTCTCCCGAAATTTGCAGCTGAACCACCGGGATATCATCCGGTTCCCACGGCGTTGGTAAGCGCGAATGGTCACCGCACCTGCAAGCTTCACATGCCGTAGGTCATCGCCAACAGGACGCTGAGCGTCACGACCATGATCAGCACCAGCGGCACGCCGGCCTTCACATAATCGCCGAACTGGTAGCTTCCTTCCGCCATGATCAGCATGTTCGTCTGATAAGCGATGGGTGTTGCATAGCAAAGGTTGCAGCCGAACAGCACGGCGAGGATCAGCGGTTCCTGCGGCAGGCCGAGCTCGGTCGCGATGGCGAAGGCGATCGGCGTGCCGACCGTTGCCGCCGTTGCGTTAGACGCGAAGTTGGTGAGAACCGTGACGAACAGCATGATCGCCGCCAGCACGCCAGCCGGTGGCAGGAATTGCAGGCCAAGTGCCAGCGACTCCCCCAGCCAGCCCGCCGCCCCACTGTCCAGGACGAAACGGCCGATGGCGATACTTGCTGCAACCAGCACGATCACCTGCGCAGAGAGCGCGCGGCCAACCCGGTCGAACTTCACGCAGCCGGTCAGGAACATGAGGATGGCACCGCCCAGGGAGGCAATCGCGATGGGCAGCACGCCGATGGAGGCGAGCCCCACCGAAACGCCCATGATCGTGGCGGCAAGCAAGGCCTTGGAACGCCGCGGCACTTCGCGCGCGCCTTCGAGCTGGAGCAGGCTGTCCGCTTGCGCGAAGGTGTTGATCGTGCCGGTCAGCCCCATCACGAGCAGCACGTCCCCCTCGGCGAGCCGCATGTCGCCCGACGCATCGACCGCATCTTCGGCGCGCAGCGGACGGTTCGGCTTGTGGATACCGAGCACGGCGACGCCGAAACGGTCGGCGATGCCGGAGGTCGCCAATGTGCGATCGATGAGCCGGGAATCCGACGTTACCACCATTTCGACCACCTGGATGTCTTCGCCAAGCCGCTTGGCCTCGCGCTCGACCTCGTCGACGACCCAGCCCGGCGCGATCTGACCCTTGAGAACCCGGATAGCATCTTCCAGCGCATCGTGCGTTCCTGAAACACGCAGCTTCTGTCCCGTCTCGAACGGCCCGGCGGGCCGCTCTTCGAAGCGGAAATCCTCCGGCAGCGTGTCCACCACCTCATCGAAATGGCGCCCGGCAAGATTGCTCGACGGCGGCACGCGCAGCCGCGTGACGAACATGCGCTGCGCTTCGCTGACTTCGGGTGTATTGTCCCGCATCATGCGCGGCATGACGAGCCAGATATAGGGAAGCGCGATCAGCGAAGCGGCGAGGACGATGGGGGTGAAGTGGAAGACACCCATGCGCGGCATGCCGAGATCGACGGCAATGGCGACGACGAGGATATTTGTCGAAGTGCCGATAGTGGTCGCAAGCCCGCCAAGCAGCGATGCGGCGTTGAGCGGCATCAGCGTCTTCGATGCGGGCATCGCGCCGCGCAGCGCCAGGGTCACGAATATCGGGATCAGCAGCACCAGCACCGGCGTATTGTTCACGCCCATCGACAAGGCGAAGGCGATCAGCAGGGAGAAAAGCAGGCCAAGCTGCAGGTTCAGTTTGAAGACACGCTCCAGAAAGCGGGCCGCAGGCTCCAACGCGCCTGTTACCACCAGCCCTCGGCCCATCACCATCAGCGCACAGATAGTGATGAGAGCGTAATGGCCGAAACCGCTGAAGGCGAGTTGCAGCCCGTCGGTCGGCTGCGTGTGCGGCATGGGGTAGAAGTACAGTCCAACCGCAATGATCGCGATCGCCAGCAGCGACACGATCTCTATCGATATCCGGTCGCGCACGAACAGGTAGAACACGGCGACCGTGAGAGCCATCGCGGCCAGCGCATGAAGGGATGGAGCTTCGATCACGGTTCCCGCATCCGTTCCCAAAGCTGGCAAGGGATTGCAAGTTTCTTCTGCCCGCGAGGCAGCACGAAGTGTGACACAGAAGCGGAAAAATGTGCACCTTGGCCGGGCGCGCATTTACGGATGGGAAGCCTTCATCCGGCCTGCGCAAGGCGTAACCTTCCAGATCGGCACTATACGCTATGATGGTCGAAACCGGCATACACGCCACGATGCAGCGTCGTCATTCTGTAGGAAAGTGGCTGGTACCCCTGGCCGGACTCGAACCGGCACTTCGTGAGAAACTCGATTTTGAGTCGAGCGCGTCTACCAATTCCGCCACAGGGGCCTGCGGTTGCGAGCCGCGAGTAAAGCTACTTGAGCGCTTCCGCAATCATCTTGTGAAGGCGTGAATGCAACTGGTCGTTTCCAGCAATCACCTGTTCGTCGCAGATCGGCTGGGAGCGTCCGCGATAGTCTGTCACGAAGCCGCCGGCCTCGCGCACCAGCAGGCACCCGGCAGCCGTATCCCAAGGCGAAAGGCCGCTTTCCCAGAACCCGTCATACCGGCCTGCGGCAAGCCAAGCGAGATCGAGCGAGGCCGCGCCGAAGCGGCGAATGCCAGCGATATTGGGGCCGAGCGCGCCGAAGATCCGGCTCCATTCGGCAAAATTGCCGTGGCCCTGATACGGCGTGCCCGTGGAAATCAGCGCCTCGGAAAGCTGGCGCCTGCCGGAAACGCGGAGGCGGCCATCATGCAGCCATGCGCCGCCAGACTTTTCCGCCCAGAAGGTTTCGTCCGTGATCGGCTGGTAGACGACGGCGGAGGTGATGTCGCCCCAGTCGTCGCTGCCCAGCTTGCGCTCCTGCACCGCGATGCTGATCGCGAAATGTGGAATGCCGTGGAGAAAGTTGCTGGTCCCGTCGAGCGGATCGATGATGAAGCGCGGCTGGCCTGCCTCGCCTTCGAGCTCGCCGGCCTCCTCCATCAGAAAGCCCCAGCCCGGACGCGCGACTTTCAACTCGTCCCACAGCGTGCGCTCGGCAGCCTGATCGGCCTTGGACACGAAATCGCTCGGCCCCTTGCGGCTGACCTGGAGATGCTCGACCTCGCCGAAGTCGCGGCGCAAGCGGCCACCTGCCTTGCGGGCGGCCTTTTCCATGACGCGAACGATACCTGGAATTGCTGGCATGGGACTTAGCCGGCCTTCCCGACATATGTCTGCTCATACACATCGACGACGATCCGCGTGCCGCTTTCGATATGCGGCGGCACCATGATGCGCACGCCATTGTCCAGCACAGCGGGCTTGTAGCTGGAGGAAGCTGTCTGCCCCTTCACCACCGCATCCGCTTCGACGATATCGGCTTCGATCTGGGCGGGAAGCTGCACGCTGATTGGGCGTTCTTCCCACAGCTCCAGCTGCACCTGCATTCCGTCCTGCAGGAACGGACGCGCATCGCCCAGCAGGTCGCTCGGCAAATTGATCTGTTCGTAGCTGTCCGTGTCCATGAAAACGAGCATGTCGCCGTCTTCATAAAGGAACTGGTATTCCTTCGTATCCAGTCGCACCTTCTCGACCGTGTCGGCGCTGCGGAAGCGGACATTGGTCTTCCGGCCGTCGATGAGGTTCTTCATCTCGACCTGCATGTACGCCCCGCCCTTGCCGGGCTGGGTGTGCTGGATCTTGGCGACTTTCCAGATGCCGCCTTCATATTCGAGGATATTGCCGGGACGGATATCGACGCCGCTGATTTTCATGGGATGCTCACATGCCTGAATTCGTGGGATTGCGCGCGCCCTAACGCCATGCGGGCAAGGCGGCAAGCGCGGCGGTTCATGACGATGCAATCCACAGCTGCTATGGACGGCGCATGATCCGCTGGCTCTCCCTATTGGCGATCCCCGCCCTCGCCGCTGCGCCGGTTGCCGCGCAGGAGATGATCGGGACGATCGAGCGCGGCGTGTATCGCTGCGAACTGCCCGGCGATGCGGGCGGACCTGCCAGCATCGCGCAGCCGGAAGAAAGCTTCACCATTCTCAGCGCATCGCGCTATTCCTCGCCGCAGGGCAACGGAACGTATCTGCGCCGCGGAAGCCGCGTCACGATGACGAGCGGCCCGCGTAACGGGACCACCTACGCAATCGTGGGGGACGGCTTTCTGCGCAAGATCGAGAACGGCGAACCCAGCCGCCTGCGCTGCATTCGCAGCGATGTCTGATCAGGATGCCGGTTCGAGCGCCTGCCTGCGCTGGCGGGTTAGCAGCGGATAGGGATTGACCGATGTGGATGGCTCCCACCATTCCGCTTCGGCAGTGGTGCGCATCACTTCGAAATGCAGGTGCGGCGCTTCCGGATCGGCATTGCCGCTCGATCCCACCGTGCCGAGCCGCTGCCCGCGCCGCACGGTCATGCCTTCGTTGAGGCCCGGCGCATATTCGTCGAGATGGGCGTAGTAATAGATCGTCTCACGGTCTTCGGAGCGGATATAGACGGTGTTCCCACCCTGGTCGGACCGGAACAGGCGTTCGACCGTGCCCGGCGCCACGGAGACGACGGATGTTCCGGCTTCGGCCATGATGTCGATCGCTTCGTGCAACCGCGTGCCGCCGCCGCGTTCGTCCTCGAAATTGTCGGTCAGGTCGCTTGCGCTGACGCCGAGGACCGGGATCATGAGATTGGACGCCTGCTCCTCCGACTGTACCGAAGGCTCGGTGCGATCGCCGGGCGTGGTCTGCGCAGCCTGCGTTCCCTCGGAAGCAGGCGGGTCGGCCTCTTCCTGCTCATCGAGTTCGGCGGCGATTTCGGCGCTTTCCTCGCGGTCCATGATCACGGCGCCCGCCATGATCCACCCGGCCGAAACGACCGTTGCGGTGATCACGGCGACCTGGAGTTTTTCTACGAACGGTGATGCCATCAGGCTTCGAATATCACTTCTGTATCGGTGTTGACCATACCTGCTAGTCTGGCGGCGTCCCAATTGGTCAACCTTACGCAGCCACTGCTCTGCGCGCGACCGATGGTTTCAGGGTCCGGCGTGCCGTGAATGCCGTAGTGTTCCTTGCTGAGATCGATCCATACGACGCCCACTGGGCCGTTCGGGCCGGGCGGAAGCGTGTATTCCTCTCCCTCGGCGCCATCGCCATTCAAGACCTCCGGGTCGTAGGAATAGGGCGGATTGTACGCCTCGCCCACGATGTCCCATTCGCCCAGAGGCAGCGGGAATTCGCTCGATCCGGAGCTGACGGTGAAGAGAGCGACCAGCTCGTCGCCCTGATATGCTTTCAACGTCTTGCCCGCTTTGCTGACGACGATGCGATCGACCTCCGGTTGATCGCTGCCGACGCCGAGGCTGGCGAGCGTGCGCTGCCAGTCGGCATCCTGGAGGCTGCCGGGCGAGATGCGATCTGCGCCGATATTGGGAACGCGGATCTGCTGGCCTGCACGGAAAATCCCGTCATTCTCGGACTCGCTGTCGGAGGACGTGCCGGTGGCAGTGGGCGAAGGCGAAGCGTCGTCCTCCGGCGTGTCCATGCCTGCCGGGCGACCGTTCGGGTTCAATTCCTGCAGCACCTCCACCGTCGTGTGGAAGCGTTCGGCCAGCCGCTCGTCGAGCGATTTGTAGCCGAGCCGCTCCATTTCGGCCTTGGCCCCCGTGTCTTCGGGAATGTCGTAATATTCCGCATCGCCCCAGCTCGCCGGGATGGTCACGACGCGGGTGGCCGGGATGCGCTCCCAGCGCGCCAGCGCGGACTTCGTCGGCTCGTCCAGCTTGCCGGTCACGTCGAGATCGTTCGCCTCCTGAAAACCGCTGAGCGCGTTTTCGGTGCTCATGCCCATCTTGCCGTCGATCACGCCGGGGCCGAAGCCTTCCCGATCGAGCACGACCTGCGCCTGCATGATCGGGCGCTCCTCGCTGTCGGGGATTTCGTTATCGCGATTGGCGTCGGCCACCGATCCATGGTCCTGGCCGACCGACATGTAGCGCTCATCCTCGGAGGCCATCGAGTCCGCCTGATTGTCGTCGCTCATCGGCTCGTAGCCAAGATCGCTATCGGCGTTGGCGGAGGCTTCCGTCTCGGTTTCCTCGGCATTGTCCGCACCGTCCATGGAACATGCGATGAGCGGCAGAGCAGCGATGATGGCGAGAAATTTGCGTGACATTCAAGACCTCCTGAGACGGGCCTTTTCAGTGCCCTTGCATCCTCAACCCGCGAGAACGCCAATCTTTCCTGCCCGTGCGGCTATTCGCCGAAAAGCCAGAAATGGTGCATGAAATACACCTCGCGCAGCAGGAACGGTGCCTTGGTGCGCCAGCTGCGATAGCGCGTGGTGGGCGTCGCGCTCGATTGCGCCGCAATGCCGAGTGTCTCCGCCATTTCCATCGCCCGGCGCATATGCAGCGGGTCCGAGACGATGATGGCGGTCTCCAGCCCCTCCAGGTCCATGATCGCCTTGGCATTGCGCAGGTTCTGCATCGTGGTGCGCGACCGGGTCTCGATCAGGATCGTGTCTGCGGGAACGCTCGCATCGCGCGCCACCGCTCCCGCCGCTTCGCTCTCGGCCAGCGCGTCCGCAGCGCTCCTGCCGCCGGTAAACAACAAATGTCCGACCCGGCCTGCTTCGTAGAGATCGAGCGCATGGGAGATGCGCTCACAAAATACCGGGCTTGGCTCGTCGCCGTGAACCGCCGCGCCGAGCACGATG
Organism: Aurantiacibacter aquimixticola; assembly: GCF_003605475.1. Taxonomy (NCBI): domain Bacteria; kingdom Pseudomonadati; phylum Pseudomonadota; class Alphaproteobacteria; order Sphingomonadales; family Erythrobacteraceae; genus Aurantiacibacter; species Aurantiacibacter aquimixticola. The sequence goes on from NZ_RAHX01000001.1 coordinate 876,050, forward strand.
GCGACGTCGGCTGTCGCGGCAGGATCTTCGGTCGGTCCCGCACCGATCCAGTAAGCGACCGCGCCGAACCAGCCGACCAGCAGCGGGAGCATCGCGCGGAGGAGCTTCGTCTTCACCGCAGCTTTTCGGCGAATGCTTTCACCGCTGCGACTTCGTCCGAACCCCACACCGCATTGCTCACCGCGAGGAAATCCGCACCAGCTTCGACCAGCGGTGCGCAATTATCCGGCGTAATGCCCCCGATGGCGACACAGGGAATCTCGAACAGGCCGCTCCACCATTCGAGGACATCGACTTCGGGCCGATGGTCGCTGGCCTTGGTTTCGCTCGGGAAAAAGGCACCGAAAGCAACATAGTCCGCCCCGGCCTCGCCCGCTTCCATCGCCAGGTGGCGGCTGGCATGGCAAGTGACGCCGATCTGCACGTCGCGGCCCAGCTCCTCGCGTGCCTCACGAATATCGCCGTCGCCCTGTCCAAGATGGACGCCATCGGCCTTCAGCCGCTTGGCGAGCGGAACGCTGTCGTTGACGATGAAGCCCACATCACGCGCGGCGCAGATTTCCTGCAACGGAGCCGCAAGCCGGGCGGCCTCGTGCTGGTCCACATCCTTCACGCGGAATTGGAAGGCCGTTGCCAGCCCTTCGCCCGCCGCCAGCGCACGATCCAGCCGGTCGGGAAAATCGCCGACCACGTCTAGCGGCGAGATAAGGTAGAGCTGGCAGTCCGCCATCAACAGGTTGAGGCGTCGTAGATCGCGTCGATCGCATCACCCAGCGCTGCATCGAATTCCTCGTCGGACATCTGCGCGCGCAGCTCTTCCAGCAGGGCGCGGCTGAAACTGGCGATCATGCCGGGGTTCTTCGACAGCTCGCGGCAGGCGTCCTCGCGCGAATAACCGCCGGACAGCGCCACGACCTTCAGCACTTTGGGGTGCTCGATCAGCTCGCGATAATGGTCCGCCTTCACCGGGATGGAAAGCTTCAGCATCACCTGCTCGCCTTCGGGCAGGCGATCCAGCTGCGTCAGGATTTCGGACTTGAGCAATTCCTCGCCCTCGGCCCGGTCCTCGGCCTGGATATTATATTCCGGCTCCAGCATCGGCATCATGCCGTGGGCGATGACCTGGCGGCCGACCTCGAATTGCTGCGCCACGATTTCAGCGATGCCCTGCGCATTGGCGGACTGAATCACGGAGCGTTCCTTGGTGCCGAAAACGCCCAGCCCCTTGGCCTTGGTCAGCAGATCGTCCAGCGTCGGCATCGGCTTCATCAGCTGAACGCCGTTCGCTTCGTCCTCCAGCCCCTTGTCGATCTTGATGAACGGCACCACGCCCTTGTCGATCAGCGCCTGCGGAGTGGGCCTGCCGCCGACTTCGCCATCCATCGTCCGCTCGAACAGGATCGCGCCGACCACCTTTTCGCCGCCGAAAGCGGGCGAGGAAATGATGCGGCTGCGCATTTCGTGGATCTTGCCGAACATCTCTTCATCGTTGGACCATTCGTCGTCCGACACGCCGTAACCGCGCAGCGCCTTGGGCGTCGATCCGCCCGACTGGTCCAATGCGGCGATAAAGCCGTCTCCGGCGGCGATCTTGGCGGTCATGTCGGCGGTTTTCATTCGATGCTCCCTATCGAATTTGTGTGGTTGCCGTGGCTCCTATGCGGGCGGTGATACGGATGCAAGTTGATGAAACACATCCACGGGGGCATGTGCAGATGGCGATGGCGCAAGCACATCGAGCGGTCTGTAGGAAAGCGAAAATCTTCGGGCCGAGGCCACCACGTTTGCAGGGAGAGAAATCATGACATTGAGCGACAGGCAGACGCAAATTTCGGAGGGCTGCGAGATCGATTTTTCGGACCTGAAGGCGGTGCTGTTCAACGCCACGCTCAAGCCGCCCGCAGAGGCATCGCACACCGACACGCTGCTCGATGTCGTGGAACAGATTTTCGAGCATCAGGGCGTTTCCACGAAGCGCCATCGCCTCTCCGCCTACAATCTCGCGCCGGGCGTCTACCCGGACATGACGGAGCATGGCTGGGAGGAGGACGACTGGCCGACACTAAGCCCCGACGTTTTCGAAGCCGATATCGTCGTTCTCGGCACGCCGATCTGGCTGGGCGAGAAAAGCTCCATCGCGCAGACCTTCATCGAGAAGCTTTACGCGCATTCGGGCGAGACCAACGACAAGGGCCAGTATCGCTTCTACGGCAAGGTGGGCGGCTGTGTCGTCACCGGGAACGAGGATGGCATCAAGCATGTCGGCATGGGCGTGCTTTATTCGATGCAGCATGTCGGCCTCACCATTCCCCCACAGGCCGATTGCGGCTGGATCGGCCCCGCCGGCCCCGGCCCGTCCTATGGCGATCAACAGGACGATGGCACCCGCGCCGGCTTCGACAACGAGTTCACCCAGCGAAACACCACCTTCATGGCGTTCAACCTGCTGCACGCGGCACGCATGCTGAAGGATGCCGGCGGTTATCCTGCGGTGGGCAATGTGCGCACCGAATGGGATTGCGGCGTTAAGCCGGGCTGGCCGAACCCGGAATATCGCTAGACATGTTCAGCCTCGCGTCACCCGGCCCGGTGCTTTCTGGCCGCATGATACGCGCCCTGCCCTGCTTCGCCGCTGTCGCCATCCTGTCCGCCTGCGCAACCACGCAGCAGGTGGCGCAGCCTGCCGGAAGCGCGATTGCGCTTGGCGAGAGTGTGGCGGTTGAGGAAATGTCGGTCACGCCGCTGCGCGTGGTCGAGGATTCCCGCTGCCCGATAAATGCGCGCTGCGTCTGGGCCGGGCGCTTGGTGGTCGAAGCGGCGATCCGAAGCGACGGGGTCGCCGAAACTCGCGAAATGACGCTGGGCGAACCTGAGTTGATGGGCGGGCAAAGCGTCCTTCTGTCGGAAGTGCTTCCCCGGCCGAGCACGCAGACAATGCCCGTCGCGCCTGGCGATTATCGCTTCGTGTTCACGAACGGGTCCAGCGACTGATCAGTGCGGCTTCTTCAGCGCCGCCGTCAGATTGATGGCGATGGAAATGCGTGTGCCGTCGCCATGGAACGGCCGCACCGCATGTTGCAGCCAGCTGGGAAACATCACGATCATGCCGGTCTGCGGGCGGACCGAAATCTCGCTCGCCATCGGCCTGCCGTTCGCATCGCGCATTCGCAGATCGGGGGCGTTCATCCGCACCATCGGCATGCGCGGATCGAGCAGCTGCAATTCCCCGCCAAGCGCCGGGTCGTCGCTACCCGCATAGCCATCGTCGACATAGGCGACGAGCGACCAGTAGCTGCCGGGATGCGTGTGATATTGGTTCGCATGGTCCTTGCCGCTGACATTCGCCCACAGCTCCGGGATCCAGCCGAAGCGGCTTGCGTCCGGCGACACCGCGTCCAGCGTCGCCTCGTCCGCCATGCCCATCGCCTTGAAGACGAGCGCCTTCGCCGCTTCTCCGCCCCATTCGAGCATGTCGGTGTTGGAATGCCAGCCGCCGAGATTGGAAATGCTCAAGCCATCCGGATCGCGCCCCCGCTCCGCCTCAATAAGCTCGCGCAGCATGGCAACACCCGCCTCGCTCTGCAGCCGGTCGATGACGAACGGCGTAGAGAAGAGATGGCGAGCGGTGGGCATTACGCGCTCAGAGCGGCAACGCCCGGCAGTTCCTTGCCTTCCATCCATTCGAGGAAAGCGCCGCCTGCGGCCGAGACATAGGTCATCTGGTCGGCAACGCCTGCATGGGCGAGCGCGGCGACCGTGTCGCCTCCGCCCGCGACCGAGATGAGCGAACCGTCCTGCGTCAGCGCGGCAGCCGTGCGTGCAAGCGCGACGGTGGCCTCGTCGAAGGGCGGCGTTTCGAATGCGCCGAGCGGACCGTTCCAGACCAGCGTGGCGCAGGTCTTGAGCACATCGCCCAGCGCCTCGACCGCCTGCGGGCCGATATCGAGGATCATCTCATCCTCGGCGACCTCATGGACGTTGCAGGTACGCAGGCTCGGCGGGTTGGCGGCAAATTCCTTCGCCACCACCACGTCGTAGGGGAGGTGGATCGTGCAGCCGGCCTCGTCGGCCGCATCCATGATGGTGCGCGCCGTGTCGGTCAGGTCGTGCTCGGCGAGACTCTTGCCGACCTTCACGCCGTTCGCGGCGAGGAAGGTGTTGGCCATTCCGCCGCCGATGATGAGATGCTGGACACGGCGGCTGAGATTTTCGAGCACGGCGAGCTTGGTGCTGACCTTCGCGCCGCCCACCACGGCAGCGACGGGCGGCGTCGGATTGCCGAGCGCCGCGTCGAGCGCCTTCAATTCCTTCTCCATCGCGCGCCCCGCATAGGCTGGCAGCAGATGCGCCAGACCTTCCGTGCTGGCATGGGCGCGGTGGGCTGCGGAGAAGGCATCGTTGACGTAGAAATCGCCATGCGCGGCGATGGCCTTGGCGAAGTCGGGATCGTTCGCTTCCTCGCCGGGCCAGAAGCGAGTGTTTTCGAGAAGACCGATATCGCCGGGGCCGAGAATGTCGATCGCCTGCGCGGTGACGGGGCCGGACACCTCGGGAATGAACATGATCTCACGCCCGATCACGCCCGCCACATCGCCCTGCACGAAGCTGAGGCTCATGGTCGAATGCCGCTCGCCCTTAGGCCGCCCATAATGCGCGAGAAGCAGCACTTTCGCGCCGCGATCCGCCAGTTCGAGAATGGTCGGCGCGACGGCGCGGGCTCTGGTGAGGTCGCTCGCCTGCCCGCCTTTCATCGGCAGGTTGAGATCGACCCGCACCAGCGCACGCTGGCCGGTCAGGTCGTCGGGCAGATCGTCGAGTGTCTTGAAATCGGGCATTTTGCGCTCCTTCTCCCCTACCGTGCACGGGAGGGGCAGTGAGACTTGGCAGCTTGCCTGCCTAGTCGCAGCCGGGTGGGCCTTGCAGGCCCATGCCCACCCCCAACCCCTCCCGCGAGCGGGAGGGGAGAACTGTTACAGAAACTTCGCCATCACGCCCGCGGTGTCGATCATGCGGTTCGAGAAGCCCCATTCATTGTCGTACCAGCTGACAACGCGCGCCAGCTTGCCTTCGAGCACCGCGGTCTCCAGCGAGTCTACGGTGGAGCTGGCCGGGTGGTGATTGAAATCGCTGCTGACAAGCGGCTTGTCGGTATAGTCGAGCACGCCCTTCATCGGGCCGTCGGCGGCGGCTTTCAGCGCGTCGTTCATCTCTTCCTTGGTGGTGTCGCGCTTGGGCGTGAACACCAGGTCGATCAGCGAGACATTGGGCGTGGGAACGCGGACGGAGGAGCCGTCCAGCTTGCCCGCAAGTTCGGGCAGCACCAGACCGACCGCGCGGGCCGCGCCCGTCGTGGTCGGGATCATGTTCTGCGCCCCGCCACGCGCACGGCGCATGTCGCTGTGCATCTGGTCCAGCATGCGCTGATCGTTGGTGTAGGAGTGGATCGTGGTCATGAAGCCGCGCTCGATCCCCACCGTGTCATGCAGCACCTTGGCCACGGGCGACAGGCAGTTGGTGGTGCAGCTGGCGTTGGAGACGATGACGTCTTCCGCCGTCAGCACATCATGGTTCACGCCGTAGACGATGGTGGCCGAGACGTTCTTTGCAGGGGCGGAGATCAGCACGCGCTTGGCACCCGCATCGAGATGCGGCTTGGCCGCCTCGTGGCTCTGGAAGAAGCCGGTGCATTCGAGCACGATATCCACGCCCATTTCCCCATGCGGCAGGTTCGCCGGATCCCGCTCATTGGTCACCGCGATGCGCTTGCCGTTCACCACCAGCGCATCGCCATCGACCTCTACCGTGCCGGGGAAGCGGCCATGCGTGCTGTCGAAACCGAACAGCAGGGCATTCGCATCGGTATCGGCGAGATCGTTGATCGCGACGAGATCGAGATCGTGATCGTCCCGCTCCAGAATGGCGCGCGCCACGAGCCGCCCGATGCGCCCGAAACCGTTGATCGAAACTTTCGTCGCCATGGGAAATGCTCCTGATTAGTCGTTGAGTTTGTTCATGATTTGCGGAACGATCTTGTCCGCGGTCAGGCCGAAATAGTCGAACAGGTCGCTTGCCGGGGCAGATGCGCCGAAGCGGTCGATACCGATATTGAGGCCGTTCGCCATGGTGTAGCGTTCCCAGCCGAAGGTCGTCCCCGCCTCGATGCTGACCCGCAGGATTTCCGATGGATCGACATTGGGCAGAATGTCTTCCTTATAAACCGCGTCCTGCTCATCGAACAGTTCGGTGCACACCATCGAGACGACATCCGCGCCGATCCCGTCCTGCTCCAGCCGGTCCGCGCATTCGAGCGCGAGATGCACTTCGGAGCCGGTTGCAATGAGGATGACGCGGCGCTTGTGGCCCGCTTTCTTGAGGCGGTAGGCACCGCGCGCGCAGCAGTCGACTTCGTCCGGCGCATTGCGGACTTGTGGCAGGCCCTGTCGGCTCAGCGCCAGGACCGTGGGCCGATCCGTCTGACGGAGCGCAATTTCCCAGCATTCGGCCGTCTCGACCGCGTCGGCAGGGCGCATGACGAGGATGTTCGGCATGGCGCGCAGCGATTGGAGATGCTCGATCGGCTGGTGCGTCGGCCCGTCCTCGCCGAGCCCGATACTGTCATGCGTCATCACGTAGACGACCGGCACCTGCTGCAGCGCGGAAAGGCGGATCGCGCCGCGCGCATAGTCGGTGAAGATCAGGAAGGTGCCGCCATAGGGGATGATGCCGCCATGCAGGGCCATGCCGTTCATGGCCGCAGACATGCCGAATTCGCGAATGCCGTAATAGACGTAGCGCCCCGAGTAGTTCTCGGCCGTCATCGCGCCGATGCCGCCCGCCTTGGTGTTGTTCGAGCCTGTCAGGTCCGCGCTGCCGCCGATCGTTTCGGGCAGCTTGCCGTTGATCTGATCGAGCGCCATCTCGCTCGCCTTGCGGGTCGCGACCTTTTGCGGGTTCTTCATCAACCCCTGGGTGTAATTGCCGAGCGAGAACTTCTCCGGCAGCTTGCCCGCCATGCGCCGCTCGAATTCGGCCTTGTGCTCGGAGGCATCAAGGCGGCCCTGCCATTCGCCATGCGCGTCTCCGCCGCGCTCCCCGGTGGCGCGCCAGTCGGCGAGAATGTCGTCGGGCACCACGAACGGATCGTGTTCCCAGCCCAGCTCCTTGCGCGCGGCGGCGATCTCGTCCTCGCCAAGCGGTGCGCCGTGGACCTTGCTCGTGCCACCCTTGTTCGGCGCGCCCTTGCCGATCACCGTCTTGCACGCCACGAGCGAGGGCTTGCCGGTTTCGGCGACGGCTTCGTCGATGGCGCGGCGAATGTCGGCAGCGTCATGCCCGTCGCACTGCGTCACGTGCCAGCCGGTGGCGCGATAGCGAGCGGGAATGTCTTCGGAAGAGGATAGCGACACCTCGCCATCGATTGTGATATTGTTGTCGTCCCACAGCACGATCAGGCGACCGAGGCCGAGATGGCCCGCAAGGCCGATCGCCTCGTGATTGACGCCTTCCATCAGGCAGCCGTCACCCGCGACGACCCAGGTGCGGTGATCGACCAGATCGTCCCCGAAAACGGAATTGAGATGCCGCTCCGCCAAAGCCATGCCCACGCCCATCGCCAGGCCCTGCCCCAGCGGGCCCGTAGTCGCCTCGACGCCATCCAAAAGGAAATTCTCGGGATGGCCCGCGCACGGGCTGCCCAGCTGGCGGAAATTGCGGATGTCGTCCATCGTCGGCGCGTCGTAGCCCGAGAGGTGAAGCAGCGCGTAGATCAGCATGGAGCCGTGGCCCGCGCTCAGCACGAAGCGATCGCGGTCCGCCCAGTGCGGGTCGGCGGCGTCGAATTTCAGATAATCGGACCACAGCACGGTGGCGACGTCGGCCATGCCCATAGGCATGCCGGGGTGCCCGGAATTGGCCGCCTGCACGGCGTCCATCGAAAGGGCCCGGATGGCATTGGCCATATTGGTAAACCGGGTCTGCTCGTCGCTCATCGAATGCTCCGTAAGGCGCGCCCGCGACAGGCGAGCGATTCGGTTGCAGCGGTGTGTGATGGGGGCGGCGGGCAAGGTCAAGCAGAGCACCGGGACGGGCGGTGGCGAAGGTCGGCCAGGCCGTGAGGATTATTCACAGCTTTCGCCGCCAAGGCTTTGCCGCAGCACGAAACACGCCTAATCCTGTGCTGCATGAGCGAGGACGCAATTGCAAAACGCGTGGACGCGGCGCTGGCGCGGATCGACGCGGCTGCCCGGCGGATCGAGCAAGCGGCCGCGGCTCCGCAACCGGGCGACGATGGTGAGCTGGCGAAAAAGCACGCCGCACTTCGGCGCGAAGCGGGCGAGGCACTCCAACAGCTCGACCGACTGATCGGGACGATCGAGGCATGAGCAATGTCACTCTCGAAATCGCCGGTCGCAAATACACCATCGCCTGCGCGGAGGGTGAGGAGCAACACATCGAGAAGCTCGGCCGCTCCATCGACACCAAGCTTGCCGCGCTGGAAGGACTCCATGGCCAGACGCCCGAACGGGTGATGCTTTACGCCTCCCTGCTGCTGGCGGACGAGTTGCACGAGGCGTCGAACGGCATGGCCGCACCGACGCCCCCCTCCGAACCGGCAGTGGATGCCCGGCAGGCGGAGGTGCTGGAAAAACTGGCCGACCGCATGGAAGATATTGCCATGCAGCTTGAGACTGGCGGCGCGGCCTCCTAAGTGGTGCATGGCGGGACTGCCCGGCACGAGCCGTTCGAATATCCCTGAGGCTATAAGCAATCCAAGGGAGCTGTCCCTGCCCGGCGCACCAGTTCGGCTGTGGCGTCGGTGCATATGGCGCCCACCTGACGTTTTGGCGTCGGCGGATTTCCCGGAAAACGACCCATGGTGGTCCCGCCACTTTCCCCTGCGCTACCGAGCCGAGGCCCCCCGCGTGACAGACATTTCATCCGAAAAGGCGGCTCTCAGAAAGCGCCTGCGCGACGTTCGCCGCGAGAATGTCGCCGCGCTTCCCCCTCAGGTGAGCGCGCTCGTTTTCCGGCGACCGCCTGCCTCCGTGCTGGAAATGATCCCGTCCGATGCGGTGATCGGCCTCTATCGCCATTTGCATAGCGAGGCGCCCGCAGCGGGTTATGCACGCTTTTTCGCGGAGCAGGGGCACACCATCGCCCTTCCCCGCGTCGGGGAGGATCGGACCATGGCCTTCCACGTCCACACCGACCCATTCGGCGAAAGCGACCTGGAGGAAAAACCGCCCGGCGTCTTGCAGCCCTTTGCCGATGCCAGGATCGTCTCGCCCGACGTGTTGATCGTGCCACTCATCGGCTTTACCGACCGCGGCGAAAGGCTCGGCCAGGGCGGCGGGTTCTACGACCGCTGGCTCGCCGATCACCCCGAAACGCTGGCGATCGGCCTTGCGTGGGACGTGCAAAAGGTGGACGCGCTGCCAACGGAGGCGCATGATCGCAAGATGTCGGCCATCATCACCCCCACCCGCATCTACGGACCATTCGCATGAGAACGGAACCTACCTGGCGCATTCCCGTCGGCATACTCGGCCTGTGCGCCGCGCTGACGGTGTATTCGATCCTCATCGCCATCTTCGTGCCGCCACTCATCGAGGCGTGGCACAATATCGCGCAGATGCTGGTCTACCTCATCCTCGGCATCGTCTGGCTGCTGCCGCTGCGCAACTTCCTGATCTGGATGGAAACGGGCCGCTGGGGTTGAGCGTTGGGGCACCATGCCCGAACTTCCCGAAGCCGACGCCAATCGCCGCCGCATCGCCGAGCAATGCCTCAACCGCACGATAGAGGCAGTCGAGCTGGGCGACGATATCGAGCATGTCGAACTGCCCGGCGACAATGAGCGCCAGCGACTGGTCGGGCGGCAATTCACCGAGACACATCGCCACGGCAAGCTGATCTTCGCAGGATCGCAGACCGGACCGTGGATCTGCGTGCATCTGGGCATGACCGGTAAGCTGCTGCCCTTCGATGCCGATGAGCGGGACGCGCCCGAATACACGAAGTTTCTCATCAGGTTCGAAGGCGAGCGGCGGCTAGCCTGGCGTTGCCCACGCAAGCTCGGCTGGGTGCGCGTGGTGAATTCCCCGGACGAGGAAATCGAGCGCATTGGATTCGGGCCGGACGCGCTCGAAATTTCGGAGGGCGATTTTGCCGAGGTGATCGGCGGGACCAACGGATCGATCAAGGGTGCCCTGATGTCGCAGCAGAAGCTGGCGGGGATTGGCAATCTCTGGTCGGACGAAATCCTGTTCCAGACAGGCGTGCATCCCGAAACGACGGCGAGCGAGCTATCCGAAGACACGCTCTCCACCATGTTCGACAAGATGCGCAAGGTGCTGACGGGCGTGTGCGACGTGAACGCGCATTACAGCGAATTGCCGCGCACATGGTTGATAGCCGATCGCAAGGACGGCGCGGACTGCCCGCGCTGCGACGGGACGATCAAAAAAACGAAAGTCAGTGGCCGAAGCGCCTATTGGTGCGACAGCCATCAGGCTTCGGATTGAAGGAAAGTCCCAAGTGGCGCGAGTGACGGGACTCGAACCCGCGACCCTCGGCGTGACAGGCCGATACTCTAACCAACTGAGCTACACCCGCGCATCTAAGCGGCTCTAGCGCCTCTTGGGAGCCGCGCATCTAGTGGAGCACCTATACGCTGTCAACACGCCTTGCGCCGCTTTTCGAACCCTTTTTCCTACCCTGCCAAAATCGTGGCCGGAGCCTCTATCCGCTTCTTCACTTCCTGCACGAAAGCGGCGGCATCGTAGCCGTCGACGACGCGGTGATCGCAGCTGATCGAGATGTTCATCAGCTTGCGTTTGGCGATCGTCTCCCCGCCTTTGCCGTCCGGCACAAACATCGGCCGTTCGACGATGCGATTCGGGCCGATAATGGCGACTTCGGGTCGGTTGATGACAGGCGTGGTGGCGACGCCGCCGAGCGGGCCGAGCGAGGTGACGGTAAGCGTGGAGCCGGAAAGCTCTTCCGATTTCGCACTGCCATCGCGCGCGGCCTCGGCCAGGCGGACGATCTCGGTCGCCAGTTGCCAGAGGTTCTTCGCCTGCGCGTCGCGGATGAGGGGGACCATAAGGCCGTTATCGGTCATGGTCGCCATGCCGAGATGCACCGAGCCGTGGCGGGTGACGACCTTCGCCTCGTCATCGTAACGGGCGTTTATCATCGGGAAATCGGGGAGCGTCTTGCAGATCGCAGTAATCAGCAGCGGCAGCATGGTGAGCTTGGGCTTATCGCCCTTGTTCGCATTCAGCTGCGCGCGGGTTTCCTCGAGAGCGGTGACGTCACATTCCTCGACATAGGTGAAATGCGGAATGTTGCGCTTGGCCGCAGCCATGTTCTCGGCAATGCGCTTCCTGAGGCCGATGACCTTGATCTGCTCGTCCGAACGGGTGGGCGCGGAGCCGGAATAGCCGCCGGAATAGGCGATGAAGCTGTCGAGATCGGCATGGCGAACGCGGCCGTCCTCATGCGGCTTCACCTGCGCGAGGTCGATGCCGAGATCCTGCGCGCGCTTGCGAACGGCGGGACTGGCGAGAACCTTTGCGCTGGCCGGAGCGGGCGCCTGTGTCGGCTCGGTAACGGGCGGCGGGGTCGGCTCGGGAGCCTTTTCCGCCGCATCTTCCTGATCGCTCGCATCGGGCGTTTCCACCTCGATGCGCTTCTCGACCTCGGGATCCTTCGGCGCGGGCGCTTCGTCCTGGTCTACCTGCTCGACATCGTCGGGCACTTCGCCTTCAACCTCGACTACGATCAGCGGACTGCCGATCGCGACCATGTCGCCCGCTTCGCCGGCGACTTCCAGGATCTTGCCGGTAACGGGGCTTTCCAGCGGCACGGTCGCCTTGTCCGTCATCATGTCGACGAATTCCTCGTCCTCTTCGATGCGGTCGCCGACCTTCTTGTGCCAGGCGACGATCTCCGCCTCGGTGATGCCTTCGCCGATATCCGGCATGGGGAAGGTGAACTTTGCCATCAGGCGTTTCCTCTCTTCATCGTCATTGCGAGGAGCCGCAGGCGACGCGGCAATCCAGTTACAACGGGACTGGATTGCGTCGCTCCGCTCACAATGACGCAAATGGTCGGCATCACTCGCTCAAAATTGTGTCGATGGCCTCGCCGATGCGGACGGGACCGGGAAAATACGCCCATTCGAGGCTGTGCGGATAGGGTGTGTCGAAGCCGGTCACGCGCTCGACCGGGGCTTCGAGATGGTAGAAACAGCGTTCGGTGACCAGCGCCGAAAGCTCCGCACCGAAACCGGATGTGCGCGTCGCTTCATGCACGATGAGGCAGCGGCCGGTCTTCTTCACCGACGCCTCGATCGCCTCGATATCGAGCGGGACGAGCGTGCGCAGGTCGATGATGTCGGCCTCCACGCCCTTCTGCTCGCACACGGCCTGAGCGACGTGGACCATGGTGCCGTATGTCAGCACGGTCAGCTCCTCGCCTTCCGTCACGGTGCGCGCCTTGCCGAGCGGGATCTTGTAGTAGCCTTCCGGCACCTGCGCGTCCTCGCGGCCCTTCCAGCTCTTGGCGGGCTTGTCGTAAAAGCCGTCGAACGGGCCGTTATAGATGCGCTTGGGCTCGAAGAAGATCGTCGGATCGTTGTCCTCGATACAGCTGATGAGCAGGCCTTTCGCGTCGTAGGGCGTGGCCGGGATCACCGTCTTAAGGCCGGAGACATGGGTGAAGATCGCCTCCGGGCTTTGCGAATGGGTCTGCCCGCCGAAAATGCCGCCGCCGAAGGGCGAGCGTACCGTCATCGGCGCGATGAATTCACCGGCCGAGCGGTAACGCAGCCGCGCCGCTTCGCTGATGAGCTGATCCAGCCCGGGATAGATGTAATCGGCGAACTGGATTTCGGGCACCGGGCGCAGGCCATAAGCGCCCATGCCCACGGCCACGCCGATGATGCCGCATTCGGAAATCGGCGTGTCGAACACGCGGGTCTTGCCGTATTTCTCCTGCAGGCCGGCCGTGCAGCGGAAGACGCCGCCGAAATAGCCGATATCTTCGCCCAGCAGGATGACGTCTTCATCGCGGCCAAGCATCACATCGAGCGCGGAATTGATCGCCTCGATCATGTTCATGTGCTTGGCCTCGCCGCCATCGATGGCGGGTGCGGTATCGGTCATCGCCTCGCTCATTTCTTGAGGCCCTCCGGAAACTTGATCTCGCGCTCGCGGATCGCCTGCTCGCTCTGCTCTTCCAGATGCCAGGGCAATTCCTCGAACACGTCTTCGAACATGGTGGCGAAAGGATGGTGCAGGCCGTGGCCGAGAATACCATTCTTTTCAGCGGCCTTCTGCGCGTCCTTCACCATCTGGTCGAGCTCGGCATCCTGCGCTTCCTGCTGCTCTTCGGACCATTCGCCCAGCGCGATCAGGTGGTTCTTCAGGCGCATGACCGGATCGCCGAGCGGCCACTCGTCGCGCTCCTCCGCACTGCGATAGGCGCTCGGATCGTCGGAGGTCGAATGCCCTTCGGCGCGATAGGTGAAATGCTCGATCAGCGTCGGCCCGCCATTGCTGCGCGCACGGTCCGCCGCCCAGCGCTCGGCAGCATAGACGGCGAGCGGGTCGTTGCCGTCCACCCGCAGCCCCGCCATGCCGTAGCCGATCGCCCGCGCGGCGAAGGTCGCCCGCTCCGCTCCGGCAAAGCCCGAGAAGGAGGAAATCGCCCACTGATTGTTGATGACGTTAAAGATGACAGGCGCATTATAGACCGTGGCGAAAGTCATGGCGGAGTGGAAGTCACCTTCCGCCGTGCTGCCTTCGCCCACCCAGGTGGCCGCAATGCGGCTGTCGCCCTTGCTCGCGCTCGCCATGGCGAAGCCTGTCGCCTGTGGCAACTGGGTCGCCAGATTGCCGCTGATGGTGAAGAAGCTCAGACGCTTCGAGCAATACATGATGGGCAGCTGGCGGCCCTTCAGCTTGTCGCCCTTGTTGGAATAGATCTGGTTGATCATCTCTTCCAGCGCGTAACCGCGCGCGATCAGGCAGCCCTGCTGGCGATAGGAGGGGAAGATCATGTCGTCGCCGGCCAGCGCATGGGTGGCGCAGACGCTCGTCGCCTCCTCGCCGGTGCACTTCATGTAAAAGCTGGTCTTGCCCTGCCGCTGGGCGCGATACATCCGGCCGTCGAATGCGCGCACCAGCGCCATTTCGCGCAGCATGCGCCGCAGCGTATCGGCATCCAGGCGCGGATCCCACGGCCCGTGCGCCTTGCCGTCATCGCCGAGCACGCGGATGAGGTCGTCGCAAAGCGGATAGGTCTCCTTCGCTTCGCACGCTTCGTCGGGGCGCGGCTGGTCTCCAGGCTGCGTAATGCCGAGATCGCTGAAATCGACCGCATCGCCGGGGCGATAGCGCGGTTCAGGTACATGCAGAGCGAGCTTCGGGCGATTGCGTCCCTGCTCGTCCGTCGCGTCTGCCATGCCTCTCTCCCTAATGCTCTAGCGGCGCGGACCGATATTGGTTTCGTCTGAAACCGTCAATCTCTGTGCAGCGTCAGACCGCCACCGGCGCGCGCAACACGCCCTGTGGCTCGTAATCGCGCACCGCGAAATCCTCGATCGCGTAGTCGAAGATGGTGTCCGGCACCCTCGTAATGGCAAGCCGCGGCTCGCCCACCGGTTCCCGCCTCAGCTGCTCCTCCACCAGCTGCGTGTGGTTGAGATAGAGATGCGTGTCGCCCCCGCTCCACACCAGCTCACCCGCTTGCAAACCGGCCTGCGCCGCCATCATGCGCGTGAGCACCGCCGCGCCGACGAGGTTGAACGGCAGGCCGAGCGCAACGTCGCAGCTGCGCTGGTAGAGCAAGCAGTTGAGCCGCGCGTCCGTGCCCTGCCCCACGACGTGGAACTGATAGGTCTTGTGGCACGGCGGCAATGCCATCCGGTCGAGCTCGGCGACGTTCCAGCCTTCGATGATATGACGGCGGCTGCCGGGATCGGTCTTCAGGCTTTCGACCACCTGCGCGACCTGATTGATTCCCGGCCCCTTCTGATATTTGCCATCCGGCCCGTATTCATAGGTCGGCCAGTCGACCCATTGCTTGCCATAGACCGGGCCGAGATCGCCCCAGTTTCGCGCAAAGGCGGAATCCTCGACAATCCGCGCCTCGAACTCCTCCTGCGCGATATCCTCGCCCGTCGCCTGACGATACTTTTTCAACGGCCAATCGCTCCAGATCCGCACGCCCTGCTGCAGCAGCGGGCGGATATTGGTGCTGCCGGTGAGGAACCACAGCATCTCCTTCACCGCAGCCTTCCAGAAGACGCGCTTCGTCGTCAGCAACGGTATGCGATCGTCCGAAAGGTCGAAACGAAGCATCGTGCCGAAGATCGATCGCGTGCCGACGCCGGTGCGGTCCACGCGCTCGTCGCCGTGCTCCCAGATATGGCGCATCAGATCAAGATATTGCCATTCGGGATGGCGGCCGGGCGTGCTCATGCCAATGGCGCTAGCAAAGGGGCCTGCGAGTCGCCAGCGTCACAGCCCGTGATAGCTTCGATACCAGTCGACGAAGCGCGGCACGCCATCATCGATGCTGGTGGTCGGTGCGTAGCCGAGATCGCGCTGGATCGCCTCGATATCGGCATAAGTGCGGGTCACGTCGCCTTTCTGCATCGGCTGCCAATCGATCTGCGCCTTCCGACCGCACGCATCCTCCAGAAGGCCGATCACCCGCATCAGCTTTTCCGACCGGTGATTGCCGATATTGTAGAGCGCGTGCGGCTTGGCCGAACCGCCGGCCTTCACCAGCCCGTCATCCTTCGGCGGCGCATCGAGCGCGGCGACGACGCCGCTGACGATATCGTCGATGTAAGTGAAATCGCGCCACATTTCACCCTTGTTGAAGACCGGGATGGGCTCTCCGGCAAGGATGCGCTGGGTGAAAATCCACATCGCCATGTCCGGCCGCCCCCAAGGTCCATAGACTGTGAAAAAGCGCAATCCGGTAAGCGGGATGCGGTAAAGATGGGCGTAGCTTTCGCTCAGCATTTCGTCCGCGCGCTTGGTCGCCGCGTATAGGCTTACGGGGTGATCGGCGCGGTCGTCCACGCTGAAGGGCAGCGTGTCGTTTCCGCCATAGACGCTGCTGGAACTGGCATAGACCATATGGCCGATTTCGCGGTGGCGCGCGATCTCAAGCATGTTGGCATGGCCGACGATGTTGGAGTGGATATAGGCCGCCGGATTTTCCAGAGAGTACCGCACGCCTGCCTGCGCGCCGAGATGGACGATAGCGTCGAACCTCTGGCCTTCCAGCGCCGCAGTCAGCGCGCCCATGTCGGCAAAGTCCAGCTCGTGGAAGGCAAACTTATCGCCCGCCTTTTCGATCTCGGCCAGCCGTGCGCGCTTGAGCGAAGGATCGTAATAGTCGTTGCAATTGTCGATGCCGATCACCGCATCGCCGCGCGCCAACAGCGCCTGAGAGAGCGCCGCTCCGATGAAGCCTGCAGCCCCTGTAACCAATACGTTCATGACGTCGCTTTCGCCCCTTCCCGCTCCCTGTCGCTCTTACAGCGCACGCGGCGTGAAGCAATGGCGCGAAGGAAGGCAAAAGCCGGTTGCCAGCCCCCGGCCGTGCCCCTATAGGGCCGCCTCTGCCTCGCGGGGGTTCGCCCTCGCAAGCATCCGGTCGGGGAGTAGCTCAGCCTGGTAGAGCACTGTCTTCGGGAGGCAGGGGCCGGAGGTTCGAATCCTCTCTCCCCGACCATTATCGCATCCGGAACCGTTACCCGCGCGGCGCGCTGACTCCCTGGTACAGGGAGTTTTTGGCATGGCCGCACGCGCATATTGGACCGGACAGATCAGGCTGGCGCTGGTCTCGATCCCGGTGGAGATATTCTCCGCCACGAAGTCCGGGGCGAAGATCCGGTTCAACCAGATTCACGAACCCAGCGGCAAGCGCGTATCCTACGAAAAAGTCGTGCCGGGCATCGGCCCCGTAGATCGCGACGAGATCATCCGCGGATACGAAGTTTCCAAGGGCAATTACGTCCTGCTGGAAGACGAGGAGATCGAGGCGGTCAAGATCGAGAGCAAGCGGACGCTAGAACTGGTCCAGTTCGTCGATGCCTGCGAGATCGATCCGCTCTATTTTGAAAAGCCCTATTATGTCGCGCCGCAGGACGAGCTGGCGGAAGAAGCCTTCATCGTTCTGCGCGAGGCGCTGCGAAAGGCGAAGAAGGTCGCGCTTGGCCAGCTTTCCGTGCGCGGGAGCGAGAAGCTGGTGGCGATCAAGCCCTGCGGCAAGGGCCTGCTGCTCGAAACGCTGCGTTATGCCGATGAAGTCCGCAAGGGGCAGACTTTCTTCGACGAGATCGACGATGGCAAGCCGAAGAAGGAATTGCTCGATCTCGCCACTACGCTGATCGACCAGAAAAGCGCGCCCTTCGATGCGAATGAATTCGAAGACCGTTATTCCGATGCGCTGCGCAAGCTTATCGACAAGAAGGCCAAATCGAAGAGCGGCAAGGCGGTGATCGAAGATGTGGACGAGCCTGGCACCGGCGGCGGCTCCAACGTCATCGACCTGATGGCGGCGCTGAAAAAGTCGGTCGACCAGAAGCCTGCAAAATCGACGGGCCGCCGCAAGAAATCGGCCTGACATGGCACGTTCCGATCCGCTTGCCGAGTACAACTCCAAACGCGATTTCGAGAAAACGCCGGAGCCCTCCGGCAAGCGCGCGCCGAGCGCAAACGGCAATCGCTTCATCGTCCAGAAGCACGATGCCACGCGGCTGCACTGGGACTTGCGGCTCGAAATAGATGGCGTGCTGAAAAGCTGGGCCGTGACCAAGGGCCCCTCCCCCGATCCAGACATAAAGCGGCTCGCCGTGCGGACAGAGGATCACCCGATGTCCTATGCCGATTTCGAGGGCACGATCCCGAAAGGCGAATATGGCGGTGGCACCGTGATGCTGTGGGATTGCGGCACATGGGAGCCGATCGCGGGCAAGAGCGCGAAGGACCTGGAGAATGGTCATCTGCATTTCTGCCTGTCGGGTGAGCGGATGAAGGGCGAATGGCTGCTTATCCGCCTGAAGAAAAAGCCCGGCGAGAAGCGCGAAAACTGGCTGCTGCGCAAATTGCAGGACGAATATGCCGAGCCGGGTGACGGACTGGTCGAGCGAGAGCTGACCAGCGTGCTGACGGGTCGCTCCATGGCGGAAATCGCATCGGACAAGCAGGGCGAATATGCGCTGGCAGGCAAAAAGGACGACGCCTTTCTCGCGCAGATGGAAAAGGCCTCCGCGCACAATTCTCGCAAGCGTAAATCGAAGGCCTCTGCGCCGCTTCCGAAATTCCGCAAGCCGCAGCTGGCCACGCTGGTGGACGAGGTGCCCACCGGCAATGGCTGGATGCACGAGATCAAGTTCGACGGATATCGCGCCTTGGTGGCGGCCAGGGGCGGCGAGGTCCGCGTCTACACGCGCAATGGCAAGGACTGGACCGACAAGTTCGCGCCATTGGCACAGGCCGTGGCCGCGCTCCATCTGCCATCCTGCCTGATCGACGGTGAGATCGTCGCGCTGGACAGTGACGGCAATCCCGACTTCTCGACGCTGCAGAAAGTGCTGAAGCGCGGCAAGGGCGCGCAGGGCGCAACCGACGCGCTGCAATTGCATGCCTTCGATCTGCTGGAGCTTGGGGGGCAGGACTTGACCGACCTTCCAAACATCGAACGCAAGGAGCGGCTCGAGGCGCTTTTCAAAAACGCCGCCGATCCCGTATTCGTCGCCGACCATGTGATCGGCAGCGGCGAGGCGCTTTACAAGGCGATGTGCGATGCCGGTCAGGAGGGCATCATCGCGAAGAAGGTCGATACACCCTACCGATCGCGGCGATCGAAAAGCTGGGTGAAGGTCAAATGCATCCGGCGGCAGGAATTCGTCATCGTCGGCTGGAAGGCGTCGACGGCGAAAAATCGCCCCTTCGCCTCGCTTCTGATGGCGCAGCATGAAGGGGGCGAGCTTGTTTACAAGGGCAATGTCGGCACCGGTTTCACGGCGGACGATCTGGACGAGCTTGCGGGCAAGCTGAAACGGCTGGAGCGAAAGACCCCTCCGGTCGAGATCGACAAGGCCAGCGCGCGCGGCGTGACCTGGGTTACGCCGAAACTTGTCGCCGAAATCGCTTTTGCCGAATTCACCGCGGGCGGAAACATTCGGCACGGCAGCTATCTTGGCCTGCGGGATGACAAGCCTGCCGCGAAGGTGAAACCGGAACAGCCCTCGCCCACGTCGCGGGATGACGCGGTCAATATCAGCAGCCGCGAGCGGGTCATCTTCCCCGATAGCGGCCAGACCAAGGGCGAGCTTGCCGATTATTACGAGGCGGTCGCGCCGATCATGCTGCCATTTGCCGCCAGTCGACCGATCAGCCTGGTGCGCTGTCCGCAAGGCCGCGCGCGCAAATGCTTCTTCCAGAAACACGACAATGGCGGCCTGGGCGATGCGGTACGCTCGGTGCCGATCCGAGAGAAGGATGGCGGGCGCGAGGACTATATCTTTATCGACGATGCCCGCGGCCTGTTGCAATGCGTGCAGATGGGAACGATCGAATTTCACGGTTGGGCGAGCCGCAGCGGCGATGTCGAAGCACCGGACCGGATGGTCTTCGATCTCGATCCCGACGAGGGGCTCGGCTTCGATGACGTCAAGACGGCAGCGCGCGACATTCGCGATCGCCTTGCCGATCTTGGCATTGTGAGCTTTGCCATGCTCTCCGGCGGCAAGGGCGTGCATGTCGTCGTCCCGCTCTCCCCTGGCCATTCCTGGGACGCGCACAAGGATTTCGCCAAACGCTTCGCCGAAGCGCTGTCGCTCGCCGAACCGGAGCGTTTCACCGCGACGATGAGCAAGGCCAAGCGCAAGGGCAAAATCTTTATCGACTGGCTGCGGAACCAGCGCGGTAGCACCGCCGTCCTACCTTATTCAGCGAGAGCTCGAAGCGGCGCGCCGGTGGCGGTGCCGGTGGCGTGGAACGAACTCAGGAAGCTTGAGGATGCGAAGCTTTTCTCGATCGACGACGCAACGAAATTGATCCGCCGAGCAGGCTCCAAGTCCCTGGCCGGATGGGGCATGGCAGAGCAGCGACTCCCGGATTTGTAAGGCAGTTCGGGAAAGCACCTGACAAAGATCAAGAAATGTTGGATGGTGCCCGCAAGAGCGGTGGAGGGCTCGGCACTATGTTTTCGCCAGATCACGCCAATTATCCCAACACCGGACGGTTTCTGGCGGGCAGGCTGCGGCATGAAATGTCCGAAGACGAACGCGCCGGACTTGAAACCCTCGTCTCCGAGGTGAAAGATCACAAGAATGGCGACCGACTGATCGCTCGGGGCGATACGTGCAATCATTCCACAATGCTGATCGAAGGGTTCACTCTGCGCACGCTGGAAGCCGACGATCGCCGCCACGGCGTGAGCTTCCATGTGCCGGGCGACTTCATCGACCTGCATTGCTTCACCCTGAAGAAACTCGATCACAATATCGATTGCGTGGGTCCGGTGAAGGTCGGCCTCGTCCCGCATGAGGCCATCGCCGACGTGATGAAGGACAAGCCGCATCTGGCGCGGTTGCTGTGGTTCTCCACCCTGCTGGATGCCGCAATGCACCGCGAATGGATTTTCAAGCTCGAACGATTGACGACGCCCAAGCGCATCGCGCACATCTTCGCCGAGATCTGGCGGCGGCTGCAGATGGTCGGCATGGGCTTCGACGACGGGTTCGAGACGCCACTGCGCCAATCCGACATCGCCGATATGTGCGGCGCGACCGCGATCCACACAAATCGCGCCCTGTCATTCCTGCGGGAAGAGGGAATCGCGAACTTCCAGCGCGGCGAGGTTCGCATCAAGAGCCGCGAGCGACTGGAAGCCTTCGCTGAATTCAGCCAGGATTATCTCTACGGAGATGGCGACCTCTCGCTGGCAGGCGACGGCATCAAAGCCGCGTGATCGGTCGGCACGAAAACGAACCTTTTTCGCAAGCTAGACCTTCGTCCTAGCTTTTTGCGGATCGCTCAAATTTCCTCGTTGAAAACGGCTTTTCAGCTAACATCCGTCAATTTTTTGGCACGTGGCCGTTTACTAATTCTCGTCGCATGGACGCGTTTCGTGGACAGAACGATTTTGCCAGCTATCCGCACACCGGCCACTTCCTGGCCGGTCGCTTGCGGGAGCGCCTGTCTGCATCCGATCTCGATCACCTGGAAAGCCTGGTCCACGGAATCGAGCAACATGATCACGGCACGCGGCTAATAGCGCGCGGACAGACGACCGATCGCTCCATGATGCTGATCGAAGGTTTTGTTTTCCGCACGATCGAAAAGGGCAACAAGCGCTCTATCGTCGGTGTGCACGTGCCGGGCGATTTCGTGGACTTGCACGGTTTCGCGATGAAGCGGCTCGATCACAATATCGATGCCGCGGGGCCGGTGAAGATCGGCTATGTCGAACATTCCAAGCTGCGAGCGGTGATACAGGAGCGGCCCGCCCTGACCCACGCCTTATGGTTTGCCACACTGCTCGATGCCGCCATCCACCGCCGGTGGATTCAGATGCTCGGCAATCTGGAGGCCCCGCGCCAGATCGCGCATGTCTATGCGGAATTGCACACCCGGCTCGGCCTGATCGGTTATCCCGAAATGCGGGTGCTGCGCACGCCTTTCACCCAAGCGGATCTGGCCGATATGTGCGGGGTTAGCGCCATCCATGCCAACCGCGCGGTCGCCAAGCTGCGCGACGCAGGTGTGGGCGAAATTCGCCGGGGCGATCTCTTCACCCGCGATTGGGACGCGCTGAAAGCCTACGCGCATTTCGAGCCGGCATATCTGTACGGCCAAGGCCCCTTATTCCTGCGCGAGGAACTGGAATAAGAAACCTTTTTGTCGTTCAGCCTCCTTCAACACACGCCGGGCGATATCGTGGAGATCCACATCGGGGTGTTCCCGACCGTGTATGATTGGACTTGCTCGATGTGGAAGCCGCGATGATCGCTTCTAGAAACGTTCCCTGCGCGATTGCGGCCTTTCTAAACATTTTATGAGAAGTCATTTTTTCGACCGTACGTGTGAGGGTGACAGCTTTCGCCACGTTGAAATCCTGTCACAGTATCGCTAATCCCATTCACGACAGCGGGCCACGGCGATCCTTGGCTCGGAATGGGACCGCAATAACAAAAGCAATGATTAAGAATTCGGTCCGCTTTGCAGCCCGATATTGGGAAAGCGTCATGATGGACGCTTTTCTCAATTTCGCCCAACGTCTCAGTGAGCTGCCGCGCCGCGCCAAGCAGGCAATCGTCGCTAGCATCGATGTGGTCATGTTGGTCGTGGCGACATGGACGGCATATTCTCTCCGGATGGACGAGTGGTCGCTGACGTCGCCGGCGATCCAAATAATGCTGCTGGCCTCGATTATCCTAGCACCGCCTACCTTTTACGCCGCCGGCGTTTATCGCACCATCTTCCGGTTCGCCGGAGTAGGCATGCTGGCGACGCTGGCCAGAGCATTCATCGTCTATGGCGCACTCACTTTCATTGTCTTCACGCTCATTGGTGTAAAGGGTGTGCCACGCACACTGGGCGTGCTTCAACCAATCACTTTTTTCATCCTCGTCGGCGGCGTTCGGATTAGCATCCGCTTCATCATAATTGACGTGCTTCGCCGTGGACGCTTCGACGGCGCATCGCGACGCACTATGATCTACGGGGCGGGAATAGCCGGACAGCAGCTGGCGAATGCCCTGAAGATTGAACCCAACACGAAGCTAGTCGGCTTCACCGACGATGACCCACGCCTCGCAGGCCAACGGCTCGACGGCCTTACTGTGTATAGCAAAGGAAACCTCGCCGAGACAGTCGCGCGACTTGAAATTGAGGACATTTTGCTGGCGATTCCTTCCGTCGGCCGAAGCCGTCGACGCCAGGTCGTAAGGGAGCTTGCCGGACTCGGCGTAAAGGTTAAGACGCTGCCGCCAGCACGGCACATCATTGATGGCCAAGTGTCTGTCGACGACATTCGGCCCCTGCAAATCGGTGATCTGCTCGGTCGTGATCCGGTCGCGCCCGATCAAAAGTTGCTGACGCGTACTGTGCTGGAAAAGACTGTCATGGTCACGGGCGCCGGCGGCTCTATCGGCAGCGAATTGTGCCGCCAAATCTGCCAAATCGGCGCCACCAAGCTTCTTCTCTTCGAAATGTCGGAATTTTCGCTGTACGCAATCGAGAGAGAACTCAAACTTTCTTCCGCAGCCAAAACATGCGAGATCGTACCATTGCTGGGATCGGTGCGCGATACAGAGAAATTGGCTGATACCTTCCGAGACCACCGCGTCGACACAGTTTTTCACGCTGCCGCCTACAAGCATGTTCCACTCGTCGAAGCCAACCCCCTGGAAGGGCTCAGAAACAATATAGTCGGAACTCATCATATAGCGACCGTCGCGGAGGAAGCCGGCGTCTCCGACTTTATCTTAATCTCCACCGATAAGGCAGTGCGGCCCACGAATGTGATGGGAGCGAGCAAACGCGTGGCCGAGCAAGTGGTCCAGGCGGCCGCTCATCGCAGTCGCGGGACGCGCTTCTCGATGGTCCGCTTTGGAAACGTGCTTGGTTCGAGTGGTTCCGTGGTTCCCTTATTTGACAAGCAGATTCGTGCCGGGGGGCCCATAACGGTGACGCACCAAGATGTTACTCGCTATTTCATGACCATTCCCGAAGCGGCAAATCTTGTCATTCAAGCGGGTGGCATGGCGAAGGGAGGCGAAGTGTTCGTACTAGACATGGGGAAGCCGGTGCGCATTGCTGACCTTGCGCGCACTATGATCCAATTGTCTGGTCTGACAGTTCGCAGTGAGAAAAACCCCGATGGCGATATCGAAATTCGGGAGGTAGGATTGCGTCCGGGCGAGAAGCTTTACGAAGAGCTTTTGATCGGGAACGCGCCATCGAAAACGCGTCACTCGCGGATCATGATGGCCAGTGAGCACTTTCTGGCGTGGGATGAAATGCGGCCGTTGCTAGAAGATTTAAAGATCTGCCGGGACCCGGCAGAAGCCTTTGTCATGCTGCAGACACTGGTACCCGAATTTGAGCATTGTCGAGACAATGAAGGCTAATGCGGCGCATCGTCACGCGCGGCCTACCTCTTATAGGCGCTATGACGGTCATAGCCTCCAGAAAGCGGGATGACGCAGCGCATTCTTGAGGTCGGCAGCGACACCGTGCTCGTTAATTAAGTCAAGAAGCCGATCGGCACCCATTTCGAGATATTCGCCATGCGGAACGGCGAGCAAAACCAGGTCGTAGGTGCGATCCAGCGCATGGTCATCAAGCTCCACGCCGTACTCGCGCATCGCTTCGGCTGGATCGGCGAGTGGATCATGCACCGTTACGTCTAGGCGATAGGATTTCAATTCAGAAATCAGATCCACCACCTTGCTGTTTCTGAGATCGGGTACGTTTTCCTTGAAAGTCATTCCGAGAACCAGGGCGTTGCGCGCGTCCTGCCCTGCCGCCTTTGACAATTGCGAAGCAATATAGCCCGGCATCGTGTCGTTCATCGTTCGTCCTGCGAGTATCACTGCCGGATCATGACCGACCTCGCGCGCGCGATGGGCAAGGTAATAAGGATCGACACCAATGCAGTGCCCGCCGACTAGACCAGGCGTAAATTCAAGAAAATTCCATTTGGTTTTTGCGGCATCGAGTACATCCCACACCGATAGGCCCATCATCCCGAAAATGCGTGTCACTTCGTTAATGAAGGCAATATTGATGTCGCGTTGTGCGTTCTCGATAACTTTGGCCGCTTCGGCTGCGCGGATGGAAGCAGCTCTGAAAGTGCCGCCACTAGTCACGCAATCATAAAGCCTCGCGACGGCGTCCAGAGTCTCTTCGGTATCGCCCGAAACGACTTTGGTAATTTTGTCGATAGTGTGTTCGCGATCACCCGGATTAATTCGCTCCGGGCTGTAGCCTACAAAGAAATCCTTTTTCCATGCCAAGCCTGACCGTTCGCTCAAAATGGGTGCGCAGATCCGTTCGGTTACGCTCGGATATACTGTGCTTTCAAACACAATTATCGGCTTTTTGCCCGCTTGCGCAGCATCCTTAAGCAGATCACCGACAGTCTCGCTCGCTTTGCGAACCAGCGAGAGATCAGGATTTTTCGCGTCGTCGATCGGTGTCGGAACAGTAACGATATAGAAATCCGCGGGCGGAATCTCAGCAATCGAACTGGTGCAGACGAGCGACGTATCGCGCATCCGTTCATCCTCGATTTCATTTGTCCGATCATAGCCTCCACGCAGTTCCTCGACACGTGACTGATCAACGTCGAAACCATAGGTTTCAAAGTTCTTCGACAAAGCTACGGCCAGCGGCAGACCAACATACCCTAAGCCGATCACACAAATCGTTTGTGACATCACTCATATTTCCGATAAGTTGGAGAAGGCTGCTGGCGGCGGATATATGGTGATGTAGGATCAATCAAGCGCTGCTCGCTAGACGAGCAGACCTTCCGCTCTGAAGCCACGCCTCTGTTTCGTTCATTCCGATCCTGCGCTACCGACAATGCATTTCTCGAGGGAAACTCGGCCAATTTGATGTCAAATAACAAAGCCATTGCCGTCGGTCTGCGCCGCAAGTCGCGGATCGCGCTGATTGTGACGGACGCCTATGCGTTTAACACGCTAAGCCGCGGACAACTCGAATATTTCCGCGATATCGGAATTGATCTCGATCTGTTCTGCTATGGAACTCGCAAGCAGCTTGACTTGCTACGAAGCCGGAATGTCGGGCGGGTGATCCCTGTCCCCTTCCGCCGACAACCGCACCCAGCGATGGATTTGGTGGCGCTGATCGTCGTGCTTTGGCACCTTCTGCAGCGCCGTTACACATCGGTGGTTTATTCAACACCGAAAGCCATGCTGATCGGCTCGATTGCGGCATTCATGTCTTTCCAGGCTCGAAGGATTTGCTTTGTGCGAGGTCGCGCTTACGAAACGATGAAGGGACGTATGCGCCGCATATTTCTGCTGATGGACCGCGTCAGCTTCCGGCTTTCTCATGAAGTCATCTTTCTCAGCCGATCGTTGGCCCAGGCCTACCGCGAAGACGGCGTCGATCTCGGAGAAAGATTCCGGGTACTCGGCCACGGGTCTTCGAATGGCGTTGATCTCGATCGGTTTCGCGTTCTTGATGAAGGGCAGCGGGCGGCTTTGCGCAAGACAGAAGGTGTGTCAGAAACAGACTTCGTTATCGTGATCGCCGGCCGCATCGTGCCCGACAAGGGCGTACATGAAGCGCTTGCACTGATCGAGCGGCTGAAGGATCGCTCGGACCTACATTGGTTTTTCATCGGATGGCCCGAGTCGGACGAACTGACAGCGGCGATAAAGGCGCTGGCCCATTACCGTGTATCCCACCTCGACCACTCGACGGATCTGCAGAATTGGCTGGGCATGGCCGACTTGTCTTTCTTGCCTAGCCATCGCGAAGGATTCGGTAATGTCGGCATCGAGGCCGCCGCGTGCGGTATACCAACGCTCGCTTTCGACGTTGTCGGGCTACGCGACAGTGTCGCGGAAGGACAAACCGGCACGCTCGTTGAATTTGGAGACCTCGAAGCCTGCGAAGCTTTCATCCGCGCCGCCGCCGCCGATCGAGCCGATTTCGCGTCTCGATATCCGGCAACCCGCGAATGGGTTGCGGAGCGATTTGAGAAGGAAACGGTATGGAGACGTTACGCCAACGCATTTCTTGGCGTCGATATAGCATGATTAATGAGCGATACCGTCGTTCCGCACTGCCCGATAAACTGTCAGAAAGAGGATTTTGAAATCGAAGAAGACTGATTGCCGTTCGAGATATTCACGCTCCAGCGCAACCTTGCGTTCAAGCGATAGTTCGTCTCGGCCATTGATTTGTGCCCAACCTGTAATTCCCGGTCGAAGACCAGCAACGCCCGCCTCCACACGCATCGCCATGAGATCATGTTGATTGAAGAGCGCGGGACGAGGGCCCACCAAACTCATGTCGCCTTTTAGAACGCTCCAGAGTTGCGGCAGCTCGTCAAGCGAAGTGCTGCGCAAAATCCGGCCCACCCTGGTGATGTAAGCCTTAGCGTCAGTCAGAAGATGCGTCGGCAACTCAGGCGTATCTGTCCGCATCGAGCGAAACTTCGGCATCGCGAATAATGATTGATCCCGACTGAAGCGTTTGGAAAAATGCAGTGCGGGACCCTCGCTGTCGAGGCGGACCAACAGACCCGCAACTAACATCAAAGGTAGCAGGGCGATCAGACCGGCGAGACTACCGGTAATATCGATAAGACGTTTCATGAGAGGCTAGTTGAAAAGGTTTCATCGCGATGGAAAGTGGCCGCGGGGTTTTAAATCGTCGCCATCATTTCGTCTACAGCGCGATTTATCGACATCGGCGGACGCCAGCCGGTTTCCGCTGCGAAGCGAGAGCCGTCATAAGCTGCATTGCCTAGAAGACTGTCCTTTCGCGCGCCGAGCGCCGCAGCAGCAGCGATCTCTAAGAACTTCTGAGGCACGCGCAAGGCCCGATCCCCGTAGCCGGCGCCACGCAGCATATCGCGGTAAAGTGTGCCTATGCTCATAGGCGAACTGTCGGTCACAATGTAAGCACCGCGCACACCGTGGGATAAAGCGATTAGGGTCGCATCGGCTAAATTGTGCACTGCCATAAAGCTGCGTGCGTTTTGAACGCCACCAATTGGCAGAGGCACACCATGAGCGGCTGCGCGCGCGAACTTGCGGATGAAACCAATCGGCTTCGGTCCAAGCAGCGCGGGCGGACGCAAGCAGGCGATCGTCATCTCTTCCTGGTCCTCGGCTATCAGTGCCTCATCGGCTTCCAGCTTGGATACGCCATATGTGCGATCGGGCTCGGGATCTGTCTCATCGTCAATCACTTCGCCCGGACCGGTAGTCGATCGGACCGCTGCGACGGAACTGATATGCACGTAGCGCGAAACGCCTGCCATTCGAGCCTGTGCGGCGAGTTCAATCGCGAGATCGTGATTGATCGAGCGAAACGCCTTCATCGACGCCTGAGGATCCTCCTTCGCCAGCACATGCGCGCGTCCGACGCAATTGACCGCCCAGTCACTGTCGCCGAAAAGATCCTCTGTATCGCCGAGGTCAGCGTGAATAAATTTCCGGACACCGGGCGATGTTTCCCAGTCTCGCCTGGCAACGGCGCGAACGCGGTGCCCGGCAGAAATCGCGGCATCACATAGCCTGCGCCCCACAAATCCATTTGCGCCCAAGATGGTGAGAGTCTTCACAAAATGGCCCAGTCTCTCACTTGATTGTGAACGATTTTTGCCCGCGCGCAGAGAGCTGCGAGCGGTTTAACGCGCAATATCACCGCCATATCTCGAGCACCCATCTAATTTCGATTTTTGATCTGTCATAAACAGAAGGCTCTGCCTATAGGGGCCGCATGCCGCGTACCGGGAGAAGCATGAGCGCTCAATCTCAGAAATTGGGCACTGACCTGCTCGCCCCCCGTCTGATGTTTGCGCTTTTCGTCCTATTCGCATTGTTCGGTGGTGCTTCACGCGGCGATGAGTTCGTTTTGGTCCTGCTACGGCCCGTGATTCTTGTCATGGCTGCCGTCGCACTTTGGACCTGGGAGATCGACCGCTTCAAGGTCGGTTGGCCCATTATTTCTCCAATAGTCGCGATCGCCTTTTTGTGCATCCTGCAATTGGTCCCCCTGCCGCCATCGATCTGGGCTGATTTGCCTGGGCGAGAGGCGATTGTTGGCATCGATCAATTGCTGTTCGACAATCTGCCTTGGCGACCGATCACCATGTCGCCGTCGGCAACATACAATGCACTGTTTTATAGCCTGACGATGGTTGGCGCATTCCTCGTTTTTAGCGCGGCCGCCAAAGATCGCGAGGCTACGATTCTTCGAGCCATTCTCGCCATTGCGACCATAAGCGTCGTGATTGCGTTGATCTCAGCGCAAATTGGCATGAGGCTTTATCGCCCCTATGACATCATGTCGGTCGGTCCAAGTGGTCTGTTTAGCAACGCCAACCATTTTGGGGTGTTTTGTTCGGTCGGGATGCTCGTCGCATTACGACTCGTGTCGATCGATCGGCTTGTGGGCGGTCAAGCGACGCAATGGATCGCATTTTCTGGTCTTGCCGTACTCATGCTCGTCGGAGCGGTGCTTTCGACTTCGCGATTGGCATTCGCCACCGCAGGAATCGCGGTGGCTTGCAGTTCACTGGTTTTTCTGCGTCACGTCGTTTTCGCGAGCGCTTCTGAACGAGGGTCGAGAGTTTTGAAAACGAAAAAACAGCAATGGATTATAGGCGGTTCGATCGTGATCGCTGCCGTATTGACGATAGCGCTATTCATTTATGTGGCATTCATTCAGCGCGAAGCTAGCCTGGGTAATTTTGAGGAAGTTGAATTGACAGAAAGCCTGCGCGTCCGGCTAGCGCCAATATTGTTGACGATGGCTGCCGATCAATGGCTGGCAGGCATCGGATTCGGCAGTTTTGCCGATTATTACGCTATAATCGAGCCGACTGAATTCGTCGGACCTCAATATGTGAATCAGGCACATAACGATCTGGCGCAGTTCTTCATCGAAGGCGGGATTCTGTCTGCATTCATCGCGCTTGCAGGCTTGGCGTGGTTAGCGTGGCGCGTGTTTGGTCTTTTCCGAGCTGGTTATGGCAACTGCGGGATTATCCTGATCGGCTTGCTGGTGATTGTCGCCCTTGGTTCTACGGTCGATTATGTGCTTCGCGTTCCGCTTTTTGCATATGTGACGGGGGCGTTGCTTATTGTGTGGCTTAATGCTGTGAACGGGAAACAGCATAAAGGCGCCATATAATGAGCAGTGGCACCGAGGGCGCTCGAATATGGGATCTATGTCTGTGAAGGCGTTGCTGATGATTTTTTTTGGTAGTGCATCGGTCCGTGCTTGGGCTATCCGCACCTCGATTGAGTGCAGCCCAAATGCCTCAGAGTAAACAGTTTTTCTTGATAGTTTACCTATCGAGCGATCACCTTACCGTATTTCAGAAGTTCCTTCTGATCGAGCGGCCTAGGTAATTTCAGGAAAGTTTTGATGAACACTGCTGCTTTGCCCCTCGCAAGCGACTATGGCGCGATCGGCCCAACTTCGGAGAATACGGTCAGCCCGCTGGAGCATTATTTCTATCTCGCGCGCCGTAAGTGGAAACTGATTGCGGCAATCTTGCTCGGTTTCCTAGTTCTCGGCCTCGTCGTGACGATGCTCACGACTCCGCAATATCGGTCCACCGCGCGGATAGAGATCAGCCAGATCGATACCAATGTCGCCGATGTGGAAGGGGTCGACAGGCAGCGCCCAATCATGGAGCGCGCCTATTTGCAGACGCAGTATGAGCTGCTGGAATCGCGCTCGCAAGCCGAGCGAGTTGCCCGTGCGGCTAGACTTCAAAGTGACCCGGCTTTCTTGGAGGCCTACGGGCTTTCACCGGAAGCGACAATTCCCATGGGAACGATCATAGCAATTCTGCGGCGCGATGTGACCATCGATCCAGTGGTTGGCTCAAACTTGGTGGACATCCGCTTCACTAGCCCCGACCGTGAGCTGTCAGCCAAGATCGCCAACACATGGGCGCAGCAATTTATCACCTCGAATTTCGATCGTCTATTTGGCTCAAACGTGCAGGCCAGAGAATATCTCTCGGAACGTTTGAGCGAGGTGCGGGAAAGCTTGGAAGAGAGCGAGAGCGAGCTGATCGACTACGCCACCAGTCGGCAAATCGTTCAGATCGGCAATGGCGGCAATGGAACCGAGGGTGATGGTGTTTCCAGAACATTGGTTTCGGACGAGCTCGAGACACTTAATTCTCAGCTCGCAAACGCGACAGCTGCAAGGATCGAAGCAGAAAGCTCAAGCCTAAGCCCGCGTTCCGCATCATCAGAAACGCTTGGCTCCGTCGCTGCATTCAGGCGTCAGCTGGCATCCGCACGCGCGGAACTGGCCGACGTTTCGTCAAGATTAGGAGACCAGCACCCGGCGGTTATCGCGTTGCGTTCCCAAATCGAAGAGCTCGAAAGCGCGATTGCGACCGAGACGCGGCGCGCAAGCAGTGAATCTCAAAGAAACGTCGCGAGCGCGCGCGCGAACGAAAGGGCTCTCCGTCAGCGAATTGCTAGCTTGAAGAGCGAGTTCCTGCGGGAGCAGCAAGCTGGTGTCCAGTTTGCCATTCTTGATCGGGACGTTCGTACCAATCGTGAATTATATGATGCGCTCCTTCAACAATACAAAAATCTGGGCGCGGCGGGTGTCGGACGCAACAACATGGCCATGGTTGATGCGGCGGAAGTGGCTAACAATCCCGTGGAACCCAATCTGCTTTCCAACCTGCTGATCTTTCTCGCCATGGGCACGCTGGCATCTCTTGGAATGCTCTACGCGATTGAGTCAGTCGACAACGGATTTACGGACACCGCGCAGGTCGAAAGCGAGCTCGGCCTGCCCTTGCTCGGCGCGATTCCTCGCACGTCCGGGATATCGCCGGCGGAAGAGTTGGAGATGCGCAGTTCCGAACTATACGAGTCTTATACGACCGCGCGTTCGAACCTCTCCTTCCTGACAAATCAGGGGATCCCCAAAACCCTGATGCTGACAAGCAGCCGCGCCGCCGAAGGTAAAAGCCTATCCGCTTTCGCACTGAGCAAACTTACGGCAGAGCAAGGTAAGCGAGTCCTTCTAATTGATGGAGACATGCGCAACAGCGGGTTGGGCAAATACATTGATGTCGAGAACACCGTAGGATTGAGCAATCTTTTGGCCGGCGAGGAGCTTGAAGCGGACGGCATTATTTCACTGAGCGAAGATAAATTTGACGTTTTGCCCTCGGGCCGCGTTCCGCCTAACGCCGCAGAGCTCTTGGCGGGTCCAGCACTTTCTGCACTTATGCAGAAATTTCGCTCACGCTACGATCATGTCATCATCGATGGACCGCCCGTACTAGGTTTGGCCGATGTCCAAGAGATGGGACGAGTGCTAGATGGCGTGGTGATGATTATCGAAGCTGGCGGTAGCAAACAGCGGGCAGTCCGTCAGGCGCTCAAG
The DNA here is from genome assembly GCF_003605475.1 of Aurantiacibacter aquimixticola. Taxonomy (NCBI): domain Bacteria; kingdom Pseudomonadati; phylum Pseudomonadota; class Alphaproteobacteria; order Sphingomonadales; family Erythrobacteraceae; genus Aurantiacibacter; species Aurantiacibacter aquimixticola. The sequence goes on from NZ_RAHX01000001.1 coordinate 908,233, forward strand.
CGGGTCCAGAAGAACGGTACACGTGTCTATGGCGCGCTGATGACGAAGGTGACCGATGACGGTCTGCACTATGGCTATGGATACGGTTACGGCTATGGATCGCAGCAGAGTGAAAAGTCCGAACCGGCCTGATTTCATATGGTTTTCCGTCGCTTTCTCGCTTTTCTGTTTCTGTCGACAGCCGCGCTGTCTGGCTTGGCGTCGCTGACCGTATCTCGAGGCGACCAGGCGCCCACTATTGCCAGTCTTGGAGAGATCTTCGACGCTACCACTAACGCTAGGTCGTTGCGCAAACAGGTAAGCTTGTGGCGAGACGAGGAAGCTGAACGATCACAGACAATCGCGGAGCCCTCCGCGCTCGTCAATTCGTTGCAGGAGACGATCCTCAATGAGCCGTTGAATGCGCCCGCATTCACGGCGCTCGCGCTCATTATGCAGGAGACCGGCGACTCGCGTTTTCCGGATTTTATCGACGCCGCCACGGATGCTTCCCCGCGCACGCCTTCACTGATTGCTCTTCAGCTCGAACGCGCAGCTCAGCGCTCCGACCAGATGGCTGCTTTGAGATTGCTAGATCGAGCAATGCGTTTGCGCCCAGCCAGAATGCGCGAATTCATGCCACAATTTGTTGCAAGAATCGCGAACGACCCGGACGCATTTGCGCTGGAGGAAGGTCTTTTAATGGAGCCTCTCTGGGCGCGGCAATTCCTGAGTCTCGCGGCCGACGAACCAAACTTGCTTCCACGAATCGCCCAAGTGCGTGTGGAAAATCCGTCTGCTGCTATCAGCAATGAAGCGGTTGACGCCAAGCTCGCGAGGCGGTCCGCCGAAGCGGGAGATTATATGACCGCTTGGCGTATTTTTCGCCTAAACCGGCAGTCACAGCCCGGCACGCTGCAGTTCGACACTCAATTCATACCTTTCGACTGGTCACTTACCGCGGACGCAGCCCAAACAGCATTGTTGCGGGAGAAAGGAACGCTTGAGATCGATTTTTTGACGGGCGGAGGAGAAGCGGCTGCGCAGGTTGTACCACTTCGACAAATGCCCTCTCGTTTGACGGCTGAAATCCGGCGAGAAGGCGAAGGCGATAACGACATCACGGTGATAGCGGCGTGCGTGTCCGGAGGCGAAGCGGAAACCAGCGTCCTGATTGCGCCCGATGCGAAGGCGTTGTCGCTCTCCATGCCGCAGCCATGCCGCTTCGCGAGGATCGCCATTTCAACCGAGCGGCGATATTCGACGACTCCTACGGTCGTCACTCTCGATAACCTGTCGATCCGGTAAGTAATCAGCCGTAAATCGTCCTTCAAAGCTGACCGAGAGACTGCGCCTGGACTTTTCTGAAGAACGCTTCGCGCCGCTCTGCAAGCGTGGGCGAGAGATAGGCATGCGCTGTTTTGAAATTTCGCATGGCTTGCCGCGCCATCTCATCGCTGTCAGCCATGAGCGCCAAAATTCTTTGCAGCAGCGCATCAACGTCACGCATCGGGACGACCATTCGCTCATCGAGCAATTCAGGAATCCCCGCGCAGTTTGATCCGATCGCAGGGCATCCGCGGCTCATCGCTTCTATCAGCGCGCGGGGCAGGCCTTCCTGAAGCGATGGCTGCAGATAGATATCGATGTGATCTAGCCAATCGAACACTGCCTGGCCTTCCGGAAGGCTACCATGAAATGTGACAAGATCGGCCACGCCGTGCCTCTTTGCCTCCTCGATCCACGGTCGTGCATCTCCTGCGCCCAGAACATGAAAACTAAATGGCCGGTCACACCTTTTGAGCGATTTGAGCGCCGGCAGAACGAATTGGATGCCTTTGGAGCGAACCCGCAAACTGCCCACAAGGCCGAGCCGCAACTCGCCCTGCACGGCGCATTCAATCCGCTTTAGGCGTTTCGTGAGTGTCGCGCGATCGAGGGTTGGTTGGCCTTCGATAATATCGCTAGGCGGCAGCTCCACATTTGACGCATTCGAAATATTTTGCGCGCGCGTCGGATAGCGATCTTGGAGAAAATTCTCCGTCACGTATATCACATTGTCCGCGCGTCCTACGGCCTTGCGCATCTGCCTCCAATGTATCGGAGCAAACGCTTTTCCAGCCGCTGAGCCATGATCCCACATCGCGCTCCAAGCGCAGCCAACCGCTTCGACCGCCACCGGTTTGCCCATCCTACGTGCGATGGAGATCGCCATCAGGCCGAGCACGCTAGGAACTCTCGCAATTACAACGTCGTGCGTTGCAATCACCTGCTCTAGAATGACGCGAGCTTCGGCGAAAGCCCGAAGCCTCGCCAGGCCTCTTCCCCGATCCGGCAAAAGGCGGAATTCGACGCTTTCACGAGACGATACAATCAGCTCCTCGCGCGGTGCGGGCGCGCCCTCGCGTCCGATAACCGTGATCGCGTCACAGTAAGGGAGATAGCGCTCCCATAATTTCGCTCCGAAGCCGCTGCGCGATCCAATGAAATCATCGCAGGGGACAAAGTGGTGATCATGAACGAATAACCAGCGCGAGACGGCTGGGTCTTCAGCCGTAGAAGCGCCACTTTCTTCGAAGGTGGTCACATCCGTCCTTGCTGTCCCGCCAAGGTAGTGACGTGGTTTTCGCCATCTTCCAAAGGAACACTCGCAATCATCTTCAGTCCAAAAAATGCAAGCTTCAGCAGCACGAAGAGCTGGAGGAAAGGCACGATTTGGTCGGTCGCCACGTCGGCCATTGAGACAACCGAGAGCAAAAGTAGCACGACGGCCTCTACGTCTTGAGGCCGCTCTGTTACACGCAAGGCAACAAATTTATGGAACACTCCAAACAAAGCGTAGATCGCCACGATGCCGAACCAGCCGAAATTCCAGAAAGCTTCCGTGGGTCCGCCCACCGGATAAGCGGCGCCTTCAAAACCCTCAACAGTGTCCTTCTTCAAAAACAGCAGCGCATTCGCGGTCGCACCCACGCCTCGCGGCTTCTCATTCCAAACCGAACGAGGAACCCAGAAAAGCACGGCGGCGACATAAGTCTGTCCGAAAAGGTGCGCGTTCTCGCGAGGAACCAAAGCTGCGATCGCAACGCCAGCTTGTCGCCAATTCCTTTCGGCGACCTCTTCGTCATTTCTTTGAAGAATTTCCGTTACATCCATTGAAAGCACAGAGGTCGTTTCCAGATCGCCCTCGATTTGGCGCGCGTCAGTTCGGATTTGCCCGAGGATAGCCAGTGTTAAAATCGCGACAAAAATTCCAATGGCGCCGGCCAGGGCAGGAATTCTGCGATTGCGGTATATCCACCCTGCCGTAAGGACGACCATTGGTATCAGCACGGAAGAGCGGCTTCCGTCGGCAGCAAATTGCAGCGCCAAGGCAAAAATCAACATCGCCCAAAAGATGGGAGTGCGAAAAATCTCCGGGCGAAGGAGATACCAAATTACCAAAAGATAGGGCATGAAGCCGATTGAAACCAACAACACGCCTGTGTTTTCTCGAACACCGAAGCGACCCAGTGCCAGATTGGAAAAATGGGTGGCGAGGCCACCGCTCAGAGCGATCAAAATGACGAAGGCCAGAGTGAGAAGGCCGAAGATAATTACAAAGTATAGGTGCGGAGCTTCCCGGACCAGGGTCCGCTTGGATTTGCGACGAGTCTGGAAAAGGAAAAAGCCGAGATGATATGCGAGAAGGGAAATCGCACCCATCGCAGCAATCTTGAATTCCAGGGACTGAATAGCATCGAGGCTCCAGTAAGTCAGCAGCTCGTGTTCGAGAGGCACTGGTTCACGCAGCCATATGACCAGCGGTTCAACGATGTGAATCGGCCGTTGGATTACGGTTTTCACGATCGTTATGGCGCTCGCAAGCGCGAGTGGGTTCAGCCAGCCCATCGGCATGCCGCCGAAGCTCTTCACCAAGAAGGGAAGCATCGCGAAACCGATCGCTAGCAAATTGAAAAAGAGATTGAGGCCCAGCACCGTGCTCGTACTCGCCTCGCTTCGTAAGGCTAGTACGACTTCAGGCAAGATCCGCCAGAAGACAAAATATATGAGCAAGACGCTTCGATAGACGTCCGATATCTCGAAAAACGGATTGTCTGCTCGGCTTTGCGCTGCCCTCGGATCGGATTCAGAAGCTGGGAGGGTGAGGGTCGCAGAGGCCATCGGTTGCTTCCTTATCACTTCGATGCGGCGATTTGACGCAGTGTTTGCGCATATTGCCTGGCGATCGCCTCCACGCCAAAGTCTTCTGCACGCTCTTTGCCCGCGGCGGCAAGCCTTTCCAAGACTGCACGATCGGCCAGCAAGCTGTCGATTGCGTGTGCGAGACCTGCACTGTCGCGAACCGGGACAAGCTTGCCGTTGACATCGGACGTGATAATTTCGGAGGGACCGTGCGGACAATCAGTCGCAACGACGGCGGTACCCATCGCCATCGCCTCGACGATTACATTAGCAAACCCTTCCCAGCGAGACGACAGCACGAAAAGATCGGCGGCGCGCATATGCGCAAGTACATCATTACGGAAGCCTAAAAACTCAATCCGATCCTCAAGCCCTTTAGATCGAACCAAATCGCGTAAACCGTTTTCATCCTCCCCGGTGCCGAGGACGCGCAATAGGGGCGTTGGCCGTGTCTCCAACATTTGCATCGCCGCGAACATTGTAGGATAGTCTTTCTGTTCGGTAAGCCTTCCAACAGCAATCAGCACGGCGCGATCATCAGGGCGATCCGGGCGGGTGTCCCTTACGCGCTCCATTTCTCGCGACATTGGCTTACCGCAATTGTGGATCACATGCAGGAGGTCAGCCGCGTCGGGCACATGACGCGCAATATCATCGGCCACGCCATGGGACAGGGCAATGATCCCATCGACCTTTGGCCAAAGACGCGGAACAATTGCGCGTTGCGCCAGCGCGATCGGCGTGCGCCTAGCGAACACCTGAGTACCGAGCGCGTTCTGAATACTCAGCACGATCTTCGGCTTGTGGGAGGAATGGCGACAAGCGAGAATTGCGGGAATGGTCGTGAGCGTAAGCACCGGACAGACAATATCCGGCTTCAACTCGTCGATCACGCGAGCCAAAGGCTTGATCGCCGCAGCCAATTTGCGAACGGTCGAACCGCCATCGCCTTCGAATAAAACACGATGCTCGATACCTTCATCAAGCAGCGTCTCATAATCACCTTGACCACGGATCGTTACAAAAATTGGTTCGATAGTATTTTCGCGCAGCGCGCTCGCCATGCGCACGAAGTGCATTTCCGCGCCGCCGCCACCAAGCACATTCAGGAAAAACAGGACACGCATGGATATCTTACCTAGGCATCGCCAATTTCTGCTATCGCGCACTGCATTGTTTGCTCAGACATGAGCAGTGTGTCCGCGCATCCCTGGTCTCGCCGATCTTGCGATGAAAACGCTTTTCGCTTCACCGAGCATGTCGCCGCGCAACATAAGTGTCGAAGGACATTGATCAAACCCCGATGGCCATACCGTCAATCATGACGCGCGCAACCCCTTCGTTAGACAAAGCGCCGTCCACATCGCCCGCGCACTCCCGAAATGGGTGGGCAAAAGACCCGAAACCTCTCTCTAGACTGCGGTCCATGTGAGATCCGCACGGATCAGCATGAACGAGCAGGGAGTACGATATCCAGCCGCCAGCGTAATCCTTCGACCGGCTATTTATCTCAGCAGGTCAAATGGGTATGAGCGCGCTGTCGGCCCTTGCCGGCTCCGGCCAATGGCCGGCTTCGCTAAATATCGATCGCGGGCCCAGCCTTGCGATTGCAACGCATCGAGCCTCCAAATCCCATGTCCGATCAAATTCTTATCGCCGAAGACACCGATCACTTGAGTGTGACTATGGACGGTCGCCCTTGCACCGGGCGCATTGAACTGGCGGGCGCAAAGAACAGCGCGCTTCGCCTGCTCGCGGCGACTTTGCTGACCAGTGAGCCGGTGCGGCTGACGAACTATCCGTCACAGCTTCTCGACGCTAAAATCCATGTTGGCATGCTTGAGCGGCTCGGCAAAAGCCCGAGCCTTGAAGGTGAAGATGCAATTGTCATCACAGAGGCTAAAACTCCCCCAGCTCAGCTTGAATGGCCAGGCCGGTCGATCCGCAACACGCTCTTGATCCTAGGCTGCCTGCTGACTCGTATGGGCGAAGGACGCGTACCGCTTCCCGGAGGCTGCAAGCTGGGCGAGCGCAAGTACGATATCCACGTCGGTATCTTCGAGAAGCTCGGCGCTCGCGTCTGGGAAGAAGGTGACGATCTATGCGCAAAGACCGATGAGAGGCTTGTGGGAGCCGATATCCACCTGCCGATCCGATCCACTGGCGCTACCGAGAATGCAATCCTGTGCGGGACGCTTGCCAAAGGCGTGACACGGGTATGGAATCCCCATGTCCGCCCGGAAATTCTCGATCTGGTGGGCATGCTGCGCTCGATGGGTGCGAAGATTGAGGTATTCGGGCAAGAACATATTCGTATCGATGGCGTTGAAACGCTAAGTGGGTGCGACCACCGCGTAATTCCCGACAATATGGAAGCAATCACGTGGCTGGTCGCCGCGGTAATCACCGGCGGCGATGTCGAGATTGCGGACTTCCCCTACGCCGACCTGGAAGTCGTGCTCGCGCATCTGACAGCTGCTGGTGCTCGACTTTTCCGGAGCGAAAACTCTCTGATCGTGCGCGGAGGACGTCCCTACCCACTCGAAATCAGCACCGGCCCCCACCCGGGCATCAATTCGGACGTACAACCGATCCTTGCCGCTTGGGCAGCTGCGGCCCTTGGTGAATCGCGCATCGTCGATCTGCGCTTTCCAGGCCGTTATGCCTATGCAGCCGAGATGCAGAAGCTTGGTGTGCAATATGCGGTCGAAGGTGATTTGCTCACAATCAATGGTGCAGGCATCGCTTTGAAGGGAGGCCGAACGAAGGCTCTCGATCTGCGTGCGGGGGCAGCATTGGCTCTTTGTGGCCTGATCGCGAAAGGCACCACGACGATTGAAGACGCTTGGCAGATAGGCCGTGGGTACGTCAATTTTGGTCAAAAGCTGCGGTCTCTCGGTGTCGAAGTTGAACTCGGGCGTAGCGCGGCTTCATGATAAGATTCGATGACGGTGTCATCAGGCAGGTCGAACGCATCTGCCCTTCAGGTGTGATGCGAAATTTTGATTTTGCGTCACGTTCGTGGTGGCGCATCGGCGGCACCGCGCCTCTGGCAGCGCGCCCGCGCACAAGAAGCGATATTGTAGCGCTGCGCAGATTTTCTCAAAATGTGGATCTACCCACACTTGTGATTGGCGAGATGAGCAACCTCCTGTTTGCCGACGAGCGCGTCGACGCGCTCGTTTTGCAGCTAGGCGCAGAATTCTCGCGACCAACGCTTGTGGACGCCACAACCGTCCGGATTGAAGCAGGGGCTTGGGTGCCCGGTGTAGCGCGGTTCCTGCAACAACACGGCATGTCCGGACTCGAACATATCTGCGGAATCCCCGGCACGCTTGGCGGGCTTGTGATGATGAATGGTGGCAGCCTGCGCCGATCCATTGGTGAGCATGTGGTCACGGTTACAAGCGTCGATGCAAATGGCGACACGATTGAGCGCACGCGCGATGAGTGCGATTTCGCTTATCGGCATTCCGTCTTCGCCGATCTCGATGAAGTCATCGTGGACGTGACGCTGCGCTTGGAAAAGGGCGACCCGGTTAGAATGCGACAGACGATGCGCGACATCCTCCGCTCTCGGAGGCTGAAATTTCCGCGAAAACTTCCAAATTGCGGATCGGTGTTCAAGAGCAATCCTGCATGCTACGCGGAATTCGGCCCTCCCGGTGCGATGATCGAGCGAGCCGGATGGAAAGGGATGATCCGTGGGGGGGCGCAGGTCTCGCCGCTGCACGCAAACTTCATCGTGAACCGCGGCGGCGCGCAGGCCGTCGACGTCCTTTCGCTGATTGGCGACATTCGTCAGTCGGTCCACGATCAAACCGGCCACCTGCTCGAGCCGGAGATACGCTATGTCGACAATGACGGTAAAGTGTGGACTGCCGACGAAGCGCACAGCCGTTTCATTGCAAACGCATCAGGATGACGCAGCACGATAGACCAAAAACCGCAATCGTGGTGGCAACTGAAAGTTTGTCGGGCGCACAAAATCGCGCAATTAAGATCTACCGCGCTCTGAAGAACGACGGTTATCCTGTCGAACTCTGGCTGAACCCTGCGCTAAAGCGGCTAATAGCCGCCGATTATCCAGCCGAGGCCGACGATGCGATTGAATATCGTGCGGGCGGACCGATCCATCGGCTGCTCCGGCCATTACAGCGGTCCAAACGGCTGTGGGCGATGCTCGAAAACTCGGGCCTGCCTGCGCTTGTCGGTGAACCGAGGTTCGAACGTCTCGCCACGCAACGCGGCATTGAGCTCGCCCATATTTTTCTCGATTTACAAATCGGCCACGTGCGCAATCTGCCCACGATCTTTGAACTCACTAGTCCCGACATCGCAGACACGATGGGAAGCCAACCGCTTGCTCGCCGCCGTTCGCACACACTCTATCATGCCGTAAGCCCAAGCGTCGCCAGGCGCTTTTCGGCACTCAGTCCAAACACGTCAATGGTTGAAGCAAACGGCCCATTCTTTTCACGTCGTGTCGAGCCGATCACAGTCATCAAGGAAAACACGGTGGTGTTCGCGCACCGCTTCATTCCGAGAAAGAACGCCGTTCTCTTCGCGCGAGTTGCACGGCGTTTCGTCGACAGGCGTCCGGACTGGCGCGTGCAGATCCTCGGACGGGGTAGCATGGAGGAGGAAGTCCGCTCCGCTATTAAGGGTGTCGCTGATAAAGTCGAAGTGGCTTTTACTTCAGATCTGGCAGCCGCCTTGTCGCAAAGCCGCGTTTTCGTGAGTCTGATACAGCCGGACAATTACCCATCGCAATCAGTCCTGGAAGCGATGTCGCTTGGCAACGCACTGCTGCTGTCTGACACTGGCGATAGTGTTTCGAAGTTTCTCGGCGGAAATGGTGTGGCGACCGATCTGAATGAGGATGCCATCCTGCACAATCTGCTCGAACTGGTTTCCGACGAGGCCGAGCTTGACCGAATGGCGGATCGCTCACGCGAATTGGTCGACGAGCGGTTTTCAGCGCGCGCCTATCTAGACCATCTCAGATCGCTTTACGCTACAACGGTGGAAATTGGCAGCTGACACTCGGTTGCACCCGCGCGCCGGTCCGCTTAAGCAACGTCGCTTTCAACTTAGCGCTTATTCTCAAGAGAGTTCATTCATGCCGAGCATCACTGGCAATAAATTCGGCCGCCGGCGCATATTGGTGACCGGTGGCGCGGGGTTTCTCGGCTCGCATCTAATCGATCGCTTGCTCAAGCGCGGTGATGAAGTGCTCTGCGTCGATAATCTCTTCACCGGCAACAAGGCCAATATCGACCATCTAGCGAACGAGCCTCGTTTCGAATTCATGCGCCACGACATCTGCTTCCCGCTTTATGTGGAGGTGGATGAGATCTGGAACTTGGCCTGCCCTGCCTCGCCTATCCATTATCAGCACGATCCAGTGCAGACGACCAAAACAAGTGTGCACGGCGCTATCAATATGCTCGGCTTGGCTAAGCGGCTCGATTGTCGGATTTTCCAGGCCTCGACGAGCGAAGTTTACGGCGATCCTGCGGTGCATCCACAAACCGAGTCATATTGGGGAAACGTCAATCCGATTGGCATCCGAAGCTGTTACGACGAGGGCAAACGATGCGCAGAAACACTGTTTTTCGATTATCATCGCCAGCATGATCTCGACATCAAAGTGGCGCGAATTTTCAACACCTATGGCCCGCGGATGCACCCCGCCGATGGGCGCGTCGTTTCGAACTTCATCATGCAGGCGCTCGCTGGTGAACCGATCACCGTATATGGTAAGGGCGAACAAACGCGCAGTTTCTGTTATGCCGACGACCTGATCGATGGCTGGCTCAAGTTTATGGACACCGAAAAGGGATTCACCGGCCCGGTTAATATCGGCAATCCGCACGAGTTTACCATTCGTGAACTTGCTGAGAAAATCATCACAATGACTGGTTCCTCATCAGCGCTCGAATTCAAGCCGCTTCCGCAGGACGATCCAATCCAACGCAAGCCCGATATATCGCTGGCGATTGAAAAGCTCGATTGGCAGCCGTGTATCGAGCTCGACGAGGGGCTGGAAAAAACCATTTCCTATTTCAAAACTGTAACCCAATTATCCCCTTAACGCATGTGACCTAAAGCTCAGAGTGTTCGCCCCTCGTTCCGGTCACACGGCATCACTTTCCACAGTCAATTTCATCTCGCCCCACTTTTCGGTTGTGACACCTCATGAATGGGTCTACCGAGGTGAAGCTATGACTGATTCCACCCCTTCGACCTTTAGCTTGTCGGCCAGCGAAATTTCGCATTGGCGGGAGGAGTGCGCCGAGATTGATCGCAAGATTGAGCAGCTTCGCAAGAAGAAGGGCGACATAGAGGAGCGGCTTTCGGCTGCGCAGTTGCTGGCTCCTTCGCTTTTCGTGGCCTCAGAACCTGAGAAGGGCAAGGGACGCGGGCAGGCTAAGATGCGCAAGGGCCTTATGACTTGGCCCCATATTATCGAAGAGGCCGTGAGGAATTCAGAAACCGGTCTTCGGCAGCGCGACTTGCTCGAAAGCATCCGTAGTGGTCGGCACGGAAAGCGTCTGACTGAAAGTGAATCCGCCTACTATAATGCGATCCAGAAGGTGCTGAAGCGCAAGATCGTCATCAAGAGAGGTGAATGGCTTTTCACACCTGCGCAGCACGATGAATACCTGAGAAAGGTTGACGCTGGCGAGGTCAAGGATGTGGCCGAAGTCGAAGAATACGGCTCGCCAAGTGCAGCCGAGGCTGTGCGATTTGTGACCGCATCGCCCGGTAGGAAGTCAATCGATGTAATCAAGCATATCTGGGCAACACAGGACGCCGACAAAAAGCAGCGCCAAAGCAAGACGAGCCTCTACAACGTGCTCGCACGTTTGGTTGAGCAGCAAAAGTTGTCGAAAGATGATGAGGGGCTTTTTTACCCCTTCAACGAGAATGAGGCCCCGTCGGACGAACCGACCGGGGCCTCAGAAACCGGGGAAGTTGCAGCTTCCTCATCCGATACTTCACCGCTCTTTCGAGTGGTGAAGTGAACCTTGCTCTACCCGAGCAGCCGACCGGGGGCGGTTCAGTCCCCCGGAGAAGGGACCAGGCAATGCTAACTACAGGTTTGATCGCACTGGGGGCCATGGCCCTAATCGCGATCCTGTTAATATAGCGTTGTCGGCCACGGCGGGGTTTGGGCCCCGCCGTGCGTCGTCACATAGCATTGACAATAAATCTCGTCTATAGGGAAGAGCGATGACCAAGCTTTCTCTAGCGGACGCGCTCGCGTCCAACCGATTAGACGAGTTCGTTGCACAAGCCGAGGCCGATGGCGTCGGTCCCGCCGATCGCGCTCAATTCGAAGTCCTAGTAGGGACGCTCACAGCGCCCCAACCAGAAGGTCAAACATCCCGTTCACGCGGTGGCGGTTCGAAGCGCGGAAAGTGAATTCGTCCAGATAGCGCTGCATGTGCTTTCCGCTGATCTGCACGTGCGTTGACCGCACCGAAGCCTTGAACAGCTTCCAGAAGCCCTCAACCGTGTTGACGTGGAAGTTCTCGCCACGCTGATAGTCATACCACACATATTCCTTGCGACCGTGCTTCACAGCGCCGTGCGAGTAGCCATCGAAGGTCAGTAAATTGTAGCTGTAGAGTTCGTCCGTCGAGACGGTAGCGCCCGCCTCCACGTTTTGCAGCACCACATCGCGCAGCGTGTTTTTCTTCACATCGGGAATGACTACAGCGCGCATACGGCCTTCGCGCTCCGCAAGGCCCATGACAATCGTTTTGCCGGGAGCGCCGCGACCGCGCTTGCCATCAGAGCGGCGACCGCCGACGTAGGCCTCGTCCAGCTCGATGTGGCCAGTCAGGAGCGCGTCAAAGCCCTGCGCCTTGCTCATAAGATCGCGGATTTGCTGGCCGATGCGATAGGCAGTCTTATAGGTCACGCCAAGCTGGCGTTGCAGTTCCTTGCCGCTCACACCGTGGCGCGTCGTGCAGAACAGATAGATTGCATAGAACCACGAAACGAGCGGTGTGCGAGTGTTCTCTAGGATGGTGCCAGCGGTGGGGTTCACATGGTGGCCGCAAGAAGCGCAAACGTAGGTGCGGCGCTTTTGCAGCTTGTGGAACGTGCTTTCGACGGTGCCGCATTTCGGGCAGTCAAAGCGGGTGCCGCCGAAACGAACGGCCATGATGTGCTCAAGGCAAGCGTCTTCATCGGGGAAGCGCTGGAAGAACTCGCGGACACTGAAATCAGGGGAGGCAGATGGGCTTTTCGTCATGACCATTATATAGCGCACTCACCACACATGCGCCAAGGGGATAAACGGGAACTGTAATGAGTTAACGCTGCCAATCGAGCTATGCGAAATAATGAAGCACGAGCTACTAGTAGAATCATTAGCGAATTGCCTGATGCAGATCTCGATCCATTCCTGAATTTGGGATCCTCGACCCGTCAGTTTAGAACGGAGGCGCAGCCGCATATCGATCAGCACATCTTCGCGCCCCTGCGAGAGCGTGACATCACTGTGATCCACGCTGACATTTGGGCGGCGCCGGGCGTCGATTTGGTTGGCGATGTGTACGACCCCGGAGTATCGCGCGCACATTTTGCAGCTGTCGCCTGCTCTTGTGCTTTGCTCAAATATGCTTGAGCACCTTGATGACCGAGAGGGCTTTGTCGTCATGTGCGACGAAATGCTGTTACCGGGTGGCTTAATCCTTTTCACGGTTCCACTGGACTATCCGCTGCATCTGGATCCTATCGATAAGTATTATCGCCCGAAACCAGCGGACATTGCACGTCTCTTGCCAAATTACGAAACTGTCTGGTCCGAGGTCGTTTCCGATACTTGTTTCAAAGATGACTTTGCGAAATTGCCCTTCAAGAAAAAGGCCTTGCAAATTGCCGCTTTTGCCAAAGCGCCTTATCTGTATCTAGTTGATCGACAGCGGTTTCTCGGCCGGTATCATCGCTGGCGGTGGTGGAACCGCCCTTACCGCGTGTCTTGCGCGCTTTTGCGCAAGCCCGGCGGAAACGCGCCGAGGCTATCAGCAAGCTAGCGAAGAAAAACGATGCTTGGGGCGGCGGCCCGGTCACGATTGTGATCGATCCGGCGACTGAAGCATAAATTAGCAGCGATCGGTCGTCACGATATCGCGATTCTCGTCACTCGCAGCGATGAGCGGTCTCGACGTTTGCATCCGATTGTCCGCAAGACGTGCGCCGAAGACGCGCTGCAGCCAGACGCCGCGGCCCACATTGCGAGCGGCATTGGAACATATGCGCACATCACTGAAGCGCCGCGTGCCTCTACCGTGATCGTCTAGCAAACGGATTGCGATCGGCTCCGCCGACCCACGGCCGTCTATCTCATTTCCAGTGATCGTCACCGACGACATTCCATCGATCGGAGCCCGCAGGAAAATGCCATACGTGTACCGATTACGAAATCCGGTTATCCGATTGTTTGCAATCGTTATGTTGCTGAATCGACCGCCCGCCGCCGAAGGTTGGTCAGGGCCGATAAACACTCCGATCGCGGTTGGCGTTTCAATAGTGTTGTTGGTGATCGCGATGTCGCGGAATTCGACACGATCGCCGAGCGTCGAAATGGCAATAGCGTTCGCGCGCGCGTTAATGACACGATTATAGGCAATCCGCGCACCAATCACTCCGGCCCCGCCGCCCGCGGTCAACTGCACATTGCCGCGGACTTCATTTCCCGTGATCGTGATGTTGCGGCTCGGCGAGTCAGTAGCGGAAAGTTCGATTGCCCAGCGATCGCCACGTCCGCCGCGAAAATTGCGTTCGAAAAAACAATTGTCAGACACCGTGATATTCGATGATCCGCGTCCACGAAACCCGATGGCACGGTAGAATTGCGGCGCGCCGTTATACGAAAATTCGATTCCGCGAACTGCGGCGCTCTGGACACCTTCGAATCGAAACATGATCTGACCGGACTGACCTGTGCGCCGCAATACCGATCTGCCGCATCCCTGCCCCGCGAGCGTGACGCCAGAAGACATACGAACTGCCCTTGATACGTCGAAAACACCTGTGGGGATCCTGACCGTGTCGCCCGGACGAGCTCGTCGCAAGGCGCGCTCTATCGCGGCGCTATCGTCGCGGCCGTCATCCGCGCGCGCACCGAATTCGCGAATGTCGAGCTGCGCGGCCAGTGTGGGTGACGATTGAAACGCCGTCGCGAGCAGGGTTGCGGCAAATGCCGTACGAAAGTTTCTGTCGAAAATGACCATAGCTCGGCGTTAAGAAAAATAGCCTTTCTGATGAATGAACCATCGCGCCAGATCAGAAGGTCTGTAGCATTACCGGGTTACTCACGGGCCCCGTCCGGATTTGACAATCACTCTCGCTGGGTTCCCTGCAACGGTTGTGTGAGAGGGGACGCTTTTCGTTACGACACTGTTCGCGCCGATGATGCAATTTTCGCCGATCTCGATATTGCCGATGACGATGCTGCTCGAGTACAATATGCTGCCTGACCCAATCTTCGGACAAGCTTCCTTTTTTCTTCCTATCGTAACGTTCTGGAAGATTTTTACGTTGTCGCCGATTTCTGCCCCTCTCCCGATAACGACGCCGATAGGATGAGGCATCTGCAGGTTCTTGCCGATGCGAGCCTCCGCTGAGATGGCCACTCCGAACCGCAGTTCGACGCATTTCTGTATGCGCCGCGCCTTTCCATACCGACCCGCAGAAATATGGCGCTGCATGCGTTCTATGGCATGCGCGAGCCTCGCTTCCCGATCGCCCAAATAGCGACGGTATATCGATGACAGAAGCGGGGACGCCTCGACGAAGCTGCTGAGCAGAGATTTCATGGTAGCTTGACTTCGCTACCGAATTTTCGCCGCCGTCAAGGCGTTTTCAGGTCGGGAAGTTCCAAAAAATCGACCAGTTGATACCATTGCGGGGGGCGATTGTCGTGCGACACAAATTTGCCCTCCGGTGTGAAGTAGCCCGGCGCGCCAGCAATCGCAGCGCCAACGGCGGCATAGTTCATTTCGACAAGCATCGGGCGTGGCTGTGTCAGGTAATCATACGCCATCATTGAAAAGCCGAAGCGCTTCGAAATCTCGAAAGATTTTGCAATCAATTCCTTGTCCGCTTTGTCCGGGTCGTAATCGAAAATACCACTCCCGCTCGCGCGAAAATCGCCCGGGCGGTTGCTGCGCTTAAAGTAAAATGCACGATCACCAATGGTTGTTACCCGGTGATCGCCATCATTGCCGGGAGCGAATTCCTGAAGGAGCAGCCCCGTGTTTGGTACGGCAGGACGACGAAGCAGTGCATCCTCGAGTATTTGAGTGACACCCGGATCCATCCGCCCATCGACCATACGCGCCGTAAACAGGCGCTCTGCAATACGGTCAAGTTGCGCAGCATCGTGGATCATCTCAACATTAATTGACGATGCACCGTGACGCAGCTTGCCGACAACGGGAAAGAA
Source organism: Aurantiacibacter aquimixticola (assembly GCF_003605475.1). Lineage (NCBI taxonomy): Bacteria > Pseudomonadati > Pseudomonadota > Alphaproteobacteria > Sphingomonadales > Erythrobacteraceae > Aurantiacibacter > Aurantiacibacter aquimixticola. Next base: position 923,864 of record NZ_RAHX01000001.1, read on the forward strand.
GCCGCGTTCGGCTTTCCAGCGCTCGACGTCTTCCATGCTGAACACAGCATCGGTGCGCGGCGCATCGATATCGTTGGCAGCATAAAATGCCGCGATGCGCAATTTATCTCCGCAAAACCGGAAGCCATCATACTCAGGCAAACACTTCACCCCAGCCGCTTCAAGCGGCGGAAGGATCGAATGGCCGATGCTGAGGTCCGGCTCGTAACCCTTGAAACGGGCGATGAAATGAGTTGCGGAAAGCGCCTGCTCCCAGAAATCCTCCTGCCCGAACCGCACCGTCTGAAACGGGATAGCGTTCTCGCTCAGGATCTTTTCGTACATCTCGACGTAGGAAAGGCCAGTCCGCGTGCCGCCTGCCCATTCCTTCTTTTCGCTGTCGAGCTTGAGGATGATTATTTTCACGCGTCCACCACCATCATCAATCGCGACCATTCGATTGGCGCAGGTAACGCAGCAAAGAGCGACGTCAAGACGCGCTCGCCGCGCGTCGTTGCGTGTGGACGTTGAGCCGATGCAGAACAGTCACCACACTCACCGACTGCAGCAGGAACATCGCACAGGAATAGGCCAGCACGGTATCGTAGAGATCGAAACCAATTTCCGGCAGCGCGATGAAGATTGCGCATATGATAGTAAGGCGTGAGCCGTTAATCACTAGCAACAGCCATTGCTCGCGCAGCAGATCGAGCAGCCGCATGATCGGAGACGCGACGAGCCCAGAGAAGAGGTAGACTGACAGCAATTCGCTTATGCGCCCCGCTGCTGCCCAGCGGTCTCCAAACAAGATCACAGCCACTTCTTCGCCCAGCAGCATCAGTGCCAGCGCAAATGGCGCGCCTGTAAGTGCAAGGCGCTTGATCGTATGCCGGGTAATCTCGCGGATCTCGGCCACTCGCTTCAAGCCCATTGCGGCGACTTCTCCGTAAAACGCCTGGCTCAATCCGCGCACGAGGAATGTCATCGGCACGGCGACGAGTGTGAGAGCAAGACCGAACTGACCTGCCGTCGCCGCATCGTATCGCGCCGCGATGAACAGCACCGGTGACTGTATAGCTGCCGCAAGCAATATCTGAGCGGGCAAGCGATACAGCGCGAAAGAACTGTAGAGCTTTGCTGCCTTGCCTATGCGCAACTGCCCTACACGCCTGAATTCGGCGGTATAGCGCATTGCCAAAGTGCCCAATCCGCCGCCGATAGCCAGAATCTGACCGAGCAATAGGCCAATCGGACCGGCCGCCAAAAAGCCCATTCCCACCTTTACGACAGCGCTCGACAGCGATTGCTGCACGGAAGTCCTGGCGATGAGCTTGAAGTCTTTCTTGCGCGTCCCCCATGATGACAACGTTTCATAAGATGCCGAAGCCATGATTCCCACCGCAACGAGCCACCAATATGGTATTAGCGCCTCCATCGAGAAATGAGGCAAAAGCACCGGAGCGGCCAAGTAAAGCGTCACGGCAGCTAACGCGCCGATGACCGAGATGAGTCCGAAGCAAAGAGCGACCAGGCTGACGGCCATTCGACTGCTGCGGGGAAGCGGTATCGCCACGGGAAAACGCAATGCCATGAATGGGCCGACCAGCATCACGAGGGCGGTGTAGACCGACAAGACGCCAAAATCCGCCGGATCATAGATCCGGGTTAGGATGGGTATCGCGATTAGCCCGATAATACGTCCGAAAACCAAGCCACCGGTCAGGGTCGCCATTCCGCGGAAGACATCTCCGGACGCACCGGAAAAGGCGCGCTCACCAATTTTCCCCCAGTTCATCGCGGTCCCCTAGCACCCCATCGACCGCGCGTCATCCAACCTTTGCGGGCCTGCTCGAGAGATGCACCCCCCGGCTACGGGGCAGCGCATAAGCTGTACTTCTCGGTTTGCCCTTCGCGGCGCGGCCCGCTAATCGCTCGCAATTAGATACGAAGAAGGCCAGGCGATCGATCGCATCCCCGAGCCAGTCGGCTGCTCGGGGATGTTTCGAATTTTCAGAACTGATGCGTGTCGGCGCGCAGTCGGCAGACTGCGGGATATTTCTCGATTGACGCCGTAACTGGCTGCGAAAAAATGGAGCAAATCGAATGCGCGTTCTGATTACCGGGGCAGCTGGCTTCATCGGCTATAGCGTCGCGCGCCGACTGATGGAGCGCGGTGATGACGTGCTCGGCATCGACATCATGAATGACTATTACGATCCGTCGCTAAAGGAAGCGCGCATCTCGCAGCTGCGACAGGATTTCGATGATAAATTCGAATTCGTGAAATCGGATTTTTCGGACATGGCGGCGCTAACCGGCGCGCTTAATGGGCAGCACTTCGACCGCATCGTTCATTTAGGTGCGCAGGCCGGCGTCCGCTATTCCATCGAAAATCCACATGCATATCTGTCGGCAAACCTCGCAGGCCATCTTAACCTGCTGGAGATCGCGCGCCACCGCGAGTGCGAACACATGGTCTATGCCAGTTCCAGCAGCGTCTATGGAGGCAATACCAAGCTGCCTTTCTCGGTCGACGACCGGGTCGATCACCCGGTAAGCCTTTATGCCGCCACCAAGCGCGGAAACGAGTTGATGAGCGAATGCTACGCCCATCTCTATCGCCTCCCGCAGACAGGATTGCGCTTCTTCACGGTCTACGGCCCCTGGGGCCGACCGGACATGATGATGTGGATATTCACCCGAAAGATTCTCGCGGGTGAGCCGATACCCGTTTTCAACAATGGCGATATGTGGCGAGACTTCACGTTTATCGACGATATCGTCTCCGGCGTGGTCGCGTGTCTCGACAATCCGCCGACCGATAATGGCGAAGCGAAGGCTGGTGGCAGCACGAAGCCGCACCGATTGTACAATATCGGCAATCACCGGTCGGAACATCTGATGAAAGTCGTCGAAATCCTGCAGGACGAGCTCGGCCGGAAGGCCGAAATCGATCTGCTGCCGATGCAGCCCGGAGACGTGCGGCAGAGCTTTGCCGACATCGACGCAATCCGGGACGATCTCGGTTATGAACCGACGACAAGTGTCGAAAGCGGTGTGCCAAAATTCGTGGCTTGGTATCGCGATTACCACGGCGAATGAGGCTTTCTGGGCACTTCCACTGGGATGCTACTTGTTTTGAGTATGCAACGCGCATTCGAGAGACTCGAACGTGGCGCGGAACATACCCAAGGGTTCTCGGACCCTGAAAACGTCACAAGCATGGTCAGGATTGCGCCCGCTTTCATCCGTCAAGAGCTAAGGGAACGATCTCTTGTAATCAGATCGCTACGTTGCCATTGCAGCGTGAATTGCCACCTCAGTCCGATGGGAAGTATGAGCAACCGCAACCCCCTTCCCCTCGACGAGGACGGCGACGACAAGCTGCATGAAGAATGCGGCGTATTCGGTATTATCGGCGGAGACGAAGCTGCTGCCGTCACCGCGCTCGGCCTCCATGCCTTGCAGCATCGCGGGCAGGAAGCGGTCGGCATTTCCGCCTTCGACGGTACGGATTTCGTAACCCGGCGCGGCCTGGGCCACGTGGCCGACAACTTCTCGACCGGCGATTCGATCGCCGAACTGCCCGGCCACATGGCTGCAGGGCACGTCCGATATTCGACCACGGGCGGCGCGGGCCTGCGCAATGTGCAGCCGCTTTATGCCGATCTCGCCAGCGGCGGCTTCGCGGTGGCGCATAACGGCAATATCTCCAACGCCAGCGCGCTGAAGGCGGAGCTGGTGCAGAAGGGGGCCATCTTCCAGTCGACCTCCGACACCGAAGTCATCATTCACCTGGTCGCCACCAGCCGCTATCCAACCATGTTGGACAAGCTGGTCGATGCGCTGCGGCTGGTCGAGGGTGCATATGCCCTGATCGTGATGACGCCGCGCGGCATGGCCGCCTGCCGCGATCCTCTCGGCATTCGCCCGCTCGTGATGGGCAAGCTCGGCGATGCCGTCGTCTTCGCCAGCGAAAGCGTCGCGCTCGATGTGGTTGGCGCGGAATTCACGCGGCAGGTCGAACCGGGCGAACTGATCGAGGTCGATTTCGATGGCACGGTCCGCTCGCACCGCCCCTTCGGCGATCCCCCTGCCCGGCCCTGCATCTTTGAACATGTCTATTTCAGCCGACCGGATTCGATCTTCAACGAACGCTCGGTCTATGAAAGCCGCAAGCATATCGGGATCGAGCTGGCCAAAGAGGCGCCCTGCGATGCCGAACTGGTGGTGCCCGTGCCCGATAGCGGCGTGCCCGCAGCCATTGGCTACTCCCAGCAATCGGGCATTCCTTTCGAACTCGGCATCATCCGCTCGCATTATGTCGGGCGGACCTTCATCCAGCCGAGTGACGGCGCCCGCCATGCCGGGGTGAAACGCAAGCACAACGCCAACCGCATGCTGGTGGAGGGCAAGAAGATCGTCCTGATCGACGATTCCATCGTGCGCGGCACGACCAGCATGAAGATCGTCCAGATCATGCGCGATGCGGGAGCGGCCGAAGTGCATTTCCGCGTCGCCAGCCCGCCGACCGGGCATGGCTGCTATTACGGCGTCGACACGCCGGAACGCTCCAAGCTGCTGGCGGGCCGGATGGATCTTGCCGCCATGCGCGAATTCATCAAGGCGGACAGCCTGGCCTTCGTCACAATCGACGGGCTCTACCGCGCGGTCGGACTCGCCAAGCGCGACAATGCCTGCCCGCAATATTGCGATGCGTGCTTTACCGGCGAATATCCGACCGCGCTGACCGATCTCGCTCGCAGGCACGAACGCGATGCGCAGCTTGTCCTGCCGGTTAGCAAACCCGTCCACAAGGTAGCCTGACATGTCCGACACCGCCCCAGACCGGCCCCTTGCCGGCCAGATCGCGCTCGTCACCGGTGCAAGCCGGGGGATCGGCGCTGCAACGGCGAAAGCCCTCGCCGCAAAGGGCGCACACGTCGTGCTCACCGCGCGCAAGGCGAAAGACCTGGAATCGGTCGAGGAAAGCATCCACGATGCGGGCGGCACGGCCACCATCGCGCCGATGGACCTAACCGAAAGCGAAAGCGTCGGTCGCCTCGCGCAGGCCATCGCCGAACGGTGGGAAAAGCTCGATATCCTGGTGATTTGCGCAGCGCAATTGCCGGTCCTCACACCCGTCACCCAGATCGATGCAAAGCAATTCAACCAAGCGTTGACCCTCAATGTCCTGGCAACGCAGGCGCTTCTGGCAGCGTTCGATCCCTTGCTGAAGCGCTCCGATCATGCTCGCATCGTCGGCCTCACAAGTTCGCTGGCGCGGGATTCCCGCCCCTTTTGGGGTGCCTATGGCGCGACCAAGGCGGCGTTCGAAAACCTGCTGGAAAGCCACGCCATGGAAGTCGAGCGGATTTCGGAAATCCGCGTCGCCATCATCGATCCCGGCGCGACGCGCACGGCCATGCGGGAGCGGGCGTATCCTGGCGAAGACCCGCAAAGCGTAAAGCCGCCGGAAGTCGTCGGGACGCGCGTCGCAGACCTTCTGGCGGAGGGTTTCGCCAATCTGCACCGCGAGCGGATAGAAAAACCGAATTAACCACTTTCGGAGAGCTCCCGGTAAGCAATTTCGGAGCATTGATGCCTTTCGCGGCCTCGCAACGGGCCGGGTTGGGGACCGTCAACGCTTGCATGGGAACTGCGCGATGAGCTTGCAGAATACGACAGGACGTTACGAAACCGCCGCGCAGGAGGACCGTTCGGCCCCGCGCCACCGCATCATGATTCCCGCCCAGCTGCGCGCTTCGGGCAATCGCGCTTTCCAGACCGTCGTTAACGACCTGTCGCTATCGGGATTTTCGGCAACCGCGGTCAACCGCATGCATCCCGGTGCCGTGTGCTGGCTCACCCTGCCCGGCCTGGAATCGCTGCAGGCCGAAGTCGTATGGTGGGAAAACGGCGTTGCCGGGTGTGCGTTCTCCAACCTGCTGTCGCCCATCGTGCACGACAACATTCTCGCCCGCTTTCGCAGCGATGGCAGCTTCCGGCCGTAAAGGCAGCGTCGGGGGCCTTAGTCTCGCTCCACCGCCTTCGCCTTGCGGGTGGAGAACATGCCGGTCGTGTCCACTACCGCTTTCGACAGATAGCTGTCCGCTTCAAGCCGTTTGAACTGGCGATGGCCGACCAGGAAGGTGACGATGTCCGCCGCTTCGCGCGCTTCGTCGCTGGTGGCGTGGCGGACGTTTTCGCGGCCAGCGAGTGACGCTGGCAGGGCATCGAGGTTCGGCTCCACGACCAACACCTGCGCGCCATCCAACTCGGCGACGGCCTCCACGATTTCGAGCGCGGGACTCTCGCGCACATCATCGACATCGGGTTTGTAAGTGATGCCGTAGCAGGCGATGGTCGGCGACTTGAAGCGGTCCGCCAGCGCCGCGATCGATTGCACGACGCGGCGCGGCTTGTCGTCATTCACCTCGCGCGCGGTGCGGATCAGGCGGGCCTCGTCCGGCGCGCTGGACACGATGAACCAGGGATCGACGGCAATGCAGTGACCGCCAACGCCCGCCCCCGGCATTAGGATATTCACGCGCGGATGCTGGTTCGCCAGCTCGCGCACCTGCCAGATATCGGTGCCGAGTGTGTCGCAGATCACCGACAGCTCATTGGCGAAAGCGATGTTCACGTCGCGATAGGCGTTTTCGGAAAGCTTGCAGAGCTCTGCCACCCGGCTGTCGGTGACATAGCACGTCCCCATCACGAAGCTTTGATAGAGCCGCGCAGCCTTGTTAGCGCAAGCTGTCGTCAGCCCGCCGATGATACGATCGTTGCTGACAAGCTCGCGCAGCATCTGTCCGGGCAAGATGCGCTCGGGGCAGTGGCACAGCGCCACATCCGCATCCCGGTCCTCGTCGCGATAGCGCGGGAAGACTAGGTCCGGGCGCTCCTCTGCGAAGATATCCGCTAGCCGCTCGGTGCTGCCGACAGGGGACGTACTCTCGAGGATGACCACATTGCCCTTCTCCAGCACCGGCGCGATGGTGCGCGCAGCGGCCTCGACGAAAGACATGTCCGGACCATTGCCTTCCACCAGCGGCGTCGGCACCGCAATCAGGAAGAATTCGGCGGACTCGGCGTTGGTCGTTGCGCGCAGGCGTCCGGTCTCGACCGAGGCCGAAAGCAGCATCTGCAAGTCCGGCTCCTGAAAATGGGCCTGTCCCGCATTCACCGCATCGACCACGCTTTCATTCACGTCGAGACCGACGACTTCGTGCCCGCGGCTCGCCAGCATGGCGGCGGTGGGCAGGCCGATATAGCCGAGGCCGACGGTGCAGATTTTCACTGTGCGCGCTCCATCAGGAAAGCGGAAATGCTCGCCGCAATCTTCTTCGAGGCGGTGCCATCGCCATAGGGGAAGACCTTCTGGGCACAACGCGCGTAATGCTTCGGCTCGTCCAGCAGGCGCGCGGCTGCAGCAAGAATGGTGTCGATGTCGGTGCCGACGATCTGCGCGACGCCGGTCTCGACCGCCTCGGGCCGTTCCGTCACTTCGCGCATCACCAGCACCGGCTTGCCCAGAGCAGGCGCTTCTTCCTGGATGCCGCCGCTGTCGGTCAGCACGAAATGCGCCGCCTGCATCAGCGCTACCATCTGCACGTAGTCGACCGGAGGGATGAGATGAATCGCATCGGTATCGCCCAGCCGAGCTTCGACCACGTTCTTCACCTGCGGATTGAGGTGCACGGGATAGACGATCTGCAAATCGCCCCGATCGGCCAGTGCGCGCAAGGCATCGCAAATGCGCGCGAAGCCATCGCCGAAACTCTCGCGCCGATGGCCCGTCACCAGCACGAGCTTGCGGGCGGGATCGAGCGATATGGGCAGCGTGTCCAGTCCTTCGCCCGCCAATCGTCCCGCGACGTGAAGCAGCGCGTCGATGCCGGAATTGCCTGTCACCTCGATCTGGCGACCACCCTGTTTCACGGGGCGCTCGCGACGCAGGTTTTCCGCGGCGATTTTCGTCGGCGCCCACAAAAGGTCCGCAACGGCATCGATGGCGATGCGATTGAACTCCTCGGGCCATGGCCGTTGGATATCGTGGCTGCGAAGCCCCGCCTCGACGTGACCGACCGGAACACGCGCGTAGAATGCCGCCTGTGCCGCCGCCATGGCCGATGTAGTGTCGCCGTGCACCAGCACGAGACCGGGCTTGTACCGTTCGATCTGAATGGTCATCGCGTCGAGCACACGGGCGCTGATCTCGGCCAGTGTCTGGCCCGGCGTCATCAGGTCGAGGTCGATATCCGGCGTCTCTTCGAAAACCGCGAACACCTGATCGAGCATCTGACGGTGCTGCCCGGTGGTGATGACTTTCAGTTCGACCTCCGGAACCTGGCGCAATGCGCGGACCACGGGAAGCATCTTGATCGCCTCTGGACGCGTGCCGATCACGAGCAGAACCGGCGTCACCTGATGCGCGCCGACAAGGGGTTGGGGATTGAACTCGACCACGCGGCAGGCCTACCGATTTCGCGTAAAAATAGTCCTACCGACGCGTTCACCTTACCATCGGCTCGGCCGGCTCTCCGACCCGGACGCCCTCGCGCCCGCGCCGCGCATCCACGGCAGCCTGCACTGCGGCGTAGAAGCGATTGCGCTCCGCCCCAGCGCCATTGCTTCCGGTCGATTGTCGCCAGTTGGAATTGGTCGCGATGACGAGATTGCGCTCCGGATCGACGAATATGCCCTGCCCGAACAGACCGCTCGCCGCATACGCACCACCGGGATAGGTCCACCACTGATAAGCGTAACCGCGATCGAACCGACCCGTGGGAAAGGCAGGCTGCGTTGCTTCCTCGAACCAGCCCTCAGGTACCACGCGCTCGCCCCCGGCCATGCCACCGCCCAGCGCGAACAAGCCGAACCGCGCCATGTCTCGCGTGCTTGCCTGAATGCAGCAGCCGGAGATTTCGCTGCCGCTGCTGGAGAGGATCCAGGTCGCATCCTGCGCCATGCCAAAGGGCTGCCAGACCTTCTCGGAAAGATAATCCGCCAGCGTCTTGCCGGTCGCTTCGCGCACCAGAACACCGATCAAGTTCGTTTCGCCCGTATTGTACTGCCAGCGCGTTCCCGGCTCCGCCTCGCGCGGTAGCTGCCGCATGTAATCGACCAGCGCATCGACGCCCTCAACTTGCGGAACATGCTCGTTGAAGCGCGCCACATCGCTTTCCGGATCGGTATAGTCCTCGTTCCAGCGCACGCCGCTCGACATCGTGAGCAAGTGACGGATCGTCACGTCGTCATAGGCGGAGCCGCGCATGTCCGGCAGATATTTGCTCACCGGATCTTCGAGACTATCGATATGACCGTCCTTTAGCGCCGCGCCGACCAGCGTCGAGGTCAGGCTCTTGGCGACCGAGAAACTCGTCCATTTGCCATCGGCGGAGAAATCGAGCCCGTAGCGCTCAAGCACCACGGCTCCGTCATGCACGACGACCACGGCAGCGGCATTCTGGCTCTGCATGAAGCCGTCGAGATCGAAGCCGGGCAGATCGAGCGGCTCTCCCTCGGGCAGCGGGTGGGTCGCGTCGCCCGCTTCGATCACTCGCGCATCGGCGAGCGCCGGGAAAGCGTCGAGGGCGCGGAAAGCTGCATTGCGCTGGTCGACAGACCAGAACAACACGTTGCGGTCGGTCGGCATGTTGGCGAGAAGGGCGCGCTGATCCCGATCAAGCGCAAAGAAGACGATGCCGCTGATCGCGACGAGCACGAGCACGATGCCGATCAGCCACTTTTTCATGCGCCGCCCTTTGCCAAAGTGACCTGGCTGACAGTGATGCCGCCACCGCGAAACCCGCCTTCGCAATACATCAGGTAGAAGCGCCAGAGGTCTTGAAACTTGCGGTCGAAACCGGCGGGCAGTTCGCCTGCCTCCGCCGCCTCATCGAAGCTTTCCCGCCAGATTTTCAGTGTTTCCGCGTAGTCCAGGCCGAAGTCCTCCTGGTCCGTCCATGAGAGTCCACGCGCTTCGGCGAGGCGGCGGAATTCGCTGGTGCGGATGAGGATGCCGCCGGGGAAAACGTAGGCCTGAATGAAATCGGCGGTCTTGGCATAGGCATCGTAAAGATCGTCGTGCAGGGCGATGAACTGGATCGCAGCGCGCCCGCCCGGTTTCAGATTGCGAGCGATGCAGTCCATGAAGGTCGGCCAATATTCGCGGCCCAGCGCCTCGACCATTTCGACACTGACAATGGCATCGAACTGCCCCGCCGTGTCGCGATAGTCCTGTTTGAGGAATTGCACGCCCGCATGATGCTCGCGCGCCCAGTCCAGCTGTTCATCGGACAGGCTGACGGCATCGACGCGCGCGCCCTGCGCCGCAAAATGCGCGGAAAGCGCGCCCCAGCCGCAGCCGATCTCCAGCAGGGTCTCGGGCTCGCCCACCCGTTCGGCAAGGCGCTGCCACTTGCGATGCTGGGAGACTTCGAGCGTGCCTTGTTCCAGCAGATAGCCGGAGGAATAGCTCATCGTCGGATCGAGCCATGCGGCGTAGAAATCGTTGCCGAGATCGTAATGCGCGTGAATGTTCTTTTCGGCCTGGGCCCTGGTGTTGCGGTTCAGCGCATGAAGCGCCCTTGCCGCCCAGCGCCATGGGCCTTTGGCACGCGCCGTGTCGCCCAGGGCGCGGGCATTGTCGACGAACAGCGCGAAGAAGCTGACCGGGTCGTCGCTCGACCACTCAGCCGCTTCCCACGCCTGATACAGCCCGACGGAGCCTCCCGTCGCCACACGGAGCAGACCACGCCAGTCATGTAGGTGCACTTCGCATTCGAAGCCGGGCGCGCGGCCGCCGAGCGTGCGCCGCGTGCCGTCCGGCAGAATGCCCCGCAGCGTCCCGCGTGCAAGGCCCGCATCGATCCGGTCGAGCAGTCTGGAAGCAGCGGGAGCGAAAAGGCGCGCAAATATGCCCGGATCGGACCTGTAACGCCGCCCGCTTTCGAGCAGGCTCCCTCCCCTCGCCTGATTTGCCTCCATCCGGCCCCTATGCCGCCGCCACCGGCGCGGGGCAAGCGCCGCTAATCCTTGGAGTTGCGATAGGCCTCCAACGCTCGCTCGCGCGCTTCCTTATGGCCGATCAGCTTGTCGGGATAATCGTCGGGCCGGTGCTCGTCATCGGGATCGTGGATGTGTTCGTCATCGAGATCGGCAAGCTCGGGCACATATTCTCGGATATAGCCAGCGGCATCGAACTTCTCGCTTTGGCTTAGCGGCGCCATGATGCGGCTGAACATGTTGCTGTCCACGCCCGTGCCACTGACCCACTGCCAGTTGGTGCCATTGCTGGCATAATCGCCATCGACAAGCGTATCCCAGAACCATCGCTCGCCGTGGCGCCAGTCGATGAGGAGGTGCTTGATGAGAAAACTCGCGGCGATCATCCGGACGCGGTTGTGCATCCAGCCGGTCTTCCAGAGCTGGCGCATGCCCGCATCAACGATGGGATAGCCCGTGCGGCCGTGCTGCCACGCCTCCATCTCGGACTGAATCTGGTCGCTGCGGCTTGGGTTCCGCCACAGTGTGCGCTCGTCGTAATCGCGATAACTTTCGCGCGGATAGTCGGGGAATTGGTAGATCACGTTCTGCGCATAATCGCGCCAGATGATTTCCTCCTCATAGGTCTGCCAGCCGTCGGAGCGCTTGTCCTTCAACCGGTGCCAGATGGTGATCGGTGAGATCTCACCCCAGTGCAGGTGCGGCGACATCTGCGACGTCGCATCCTTGCTCGGCAGGTTCCGTCCGTCGTCATAGCCAGAGACCTCATCCGCCCACCAGTCGAGCCGCTTATGCGCGGCATCCTCGCCCACGGTCCAGAATTCGCGCAGGCCGCCCGCCCAGTCTGGCTTGGTCGGCAGCAGATCCCAATCGTCGAGATCGTCGCTCTCGGGCAGGCTGGAGGGCTGCGACAGCGTTTCCGGTTCGGGCAATTCGTCGCGCGGTGGCAGCAGATCTTTCACCGCCTTCTTGAACGGAGTGTAGATCTTGTAGGGATCGCCGCTGCCTGTGGTCGCCGTACCGGGCGGGAAGAGGTAGTTCCCGTGATGCAGCTCCAGCTCGCAATCCATGTCCTTCAGCGCGTCGTGAAGGTCTTCTTCGGCCTGCTTGTGCCACGGCTCGTAATGGTGATTGGCATGGATTGCCGCCGCGCCGGTCTCCTCCGCGAGCTTGGCGAGGATATCGACGCTGTCCCCACGTCGCAGCACGATTTTCGCGTTGCGCCGCCCGAAGCTTTTGCTGAGATCCTCCAGCGAGTGGTGCAGCCACCAACGATGCGCGCCGCCGATCTTGCGGTCGCCGGGACGCTCGTCGTCAAGGATGTAGACCGGGATGACCGGTCCCTCCTGCGCCGCGGCATGCAGCGCGGGCTGGTCCTTTATCCTGAGGTCGCGGCGGAGCCAGACGATCTGCGGCTGAGCGATGGCATTTCTCCCTTTCGAGAGGCCAACGGGCCTATCGCGCGCCCGGTTCCGAGCAGAACTGAGCGGGCACCTCGACGCTGAACCTTTCACGCGAGAGCGGCTCATAAAACCGCGCATCGCCAAGCACGAAGCTGCCGTCATCCAGCAGGTCGAGAACGGGTGTGCGACTCCAGAAAAGAAACGCCTCGACTTCGCTATCCGCGAGCCGAGCCGCATCGAGATCGCAGGCAGATAACGGCATGTTGCCGATACGCTCCATGCCGAGCGCCGCGCCCTCCTCGCTGCTCCAGAAAACCATGTCTCGGTTCAGCGACCAAAGCGGAGGCGGGCTAGCGATTACTATGTCGGGTCTGATGGGCGCGTCGGAAACGGTCCGCTCTTTGTCGTTTGTCACGCCTGATTGCACGCCGATATAGATAAGCACCAAGGCAAGTGCCTGCCGACCGGTGCGCCGCCAGTCTCTGCCGCGCTTCTCCTGTCGCAGGGACCACCAAACGGCAAAACCCATCAATCCCCAGAGCCAGACGTCGATTATGAAAAGCGTATCGCCGTAGAACCACTCGCTCGAAAACGGCTCGAGCAGGCGAATGCCGTAGACGTTGAGCCAGTCGAGCGCCGGGTGGGTCAGGCAACCGAGAAAAGCGAGGCCGTAGAGCCAGCCGATATGCACGGGCAGCCTCTCCTTCGGCCGCTTGCCGCGCGAGGCCTGCCATCGGTCAAATCCCCATAACAATCCGGCCAGTATCAAGGGCAGTAGAACCAGCGCAGGCGGCCCGTGGGTGATACCGCGGCGCAAGCCGAGATGCTCGACGCCCTCCAGCCAGAAAAAGCACGCGGCATCCACATCGGGCAGGTTTGCGCCGATGATCAGCGCGGGCATCGCGAGGCCTGTTTTCTTCTTGAGTCCGGTCTGCCCGATCAGCGCGCCGACCAGCGAGTGAGTTAGATTGTCCAAGTGTAAGGACTCACGGAAACGGCATCCGAAGTCTGCTCAACCATGCTCACCCCTCGACCGTCCAGGTCTGTCCCTTGGCGAGAAGAGCGGCGAGATCGGGCGTTTTGCCTTCGCTCATCCGCGCATTGTCCTCCACCACCTGCTCTTCGAAGGAGGGGCGCGGGTCGTCGTACAGCACGCCGAGAGCCTTGGGGAACGGGCCGAACGGCAGTTTGACCAGCATATGCGCGATCGGGCGATTGGTGACATCGTGGCGGATGACGCCCGCCGCTTCCCAATCGCCATCGACGACATCGACCACTTCGAGCCGGAGCGTATCGCGATCGAGCGTCAGCCCCTTTTCGCCCTTGGCAAACAGCATCGGCTCGCCATGCTCTAACCAGAGCTGGTTCTCCTCCGCACCCTTGGGCGCGGCGAAGGCGTTGAACACGTCCTTGTTGTAGACGATGCAGTTCTGGAAGATCTCGATGAAGGCCGCGCCCTTGTGCGCATGCGCCGCTTTGAGCACTTCGGGCAGTTTCTTCGACACATCGAAGCCGCGCGCGACGAACCGCGCGCCAGAGCCGAGCGCGAAGGCGCAGGGTTCGGCGGGCTGGTCGATGGAGCCGCCGGGCGTAGAAGGGCTCGGCGTACCGATGCGGCTGGTAGGCGAGGCCTGACCCTTGGTAAGGCCGTAAATCTCGTTGTTGAACAGCATGATCTGCATGTTCACGTTCCGGCGCAGCACATGCATCATGTGGTTGCCGCCGATGGAAAGCCCGTCTCCATCACCAGTCACCAGCCACACATCCAGATCGGGATTGGCCAGCTTTACACCCGTCGCCACCGCTGGCGCGCGGCCATGGATCGTGTGGAAGCCGTAGCTCTCGATATAATAGGGAAAGCGGCTGGAGCACCCGATGCCGCTGATGAAGACGGTGTTCGCCGGGTCGCAACCGAGTTGCGGCAGCGTGCGCTGGACAGCCTTCAGGATCGCATAATCCCCGCAACCCGGGCACCAGCGAACCTCTTGGTCGGTTTCCCAGTCCTTTAAGGTGGTTTCGATCTTGGTCGGAGCATTCATGTCTATTCTCCCACCGGGCTGGGCAGCTGGCGGTCGTTCACGGCGACGCGGCCGCCGCAATATTCGTCGAGGCAATTGCCGATGGCCTCTTCCAGCTCTGCGATCTGGAATGGCTGGCCACTGGTCTTCGTCAAGGATTGCGCGGCGATCAGATATTGGTCGCGCAGCACGGTCTTGAACTGACCGGTATTCATTTCGGGCACGAGCACGTGGTCGAAGCTTTCCAGCAAGGGGCCGAGATTGGACGGCAAGGGCCAGATGTGGCGCACGTGGATATGGCTGACGTCCTCGCCGCGAGCCCGCGCGCGGCTCACCGCCTGATGGATCGGGCCATAGGTGGAACCCCAGCCGACCACTGCCAGCTTGCCGCCCGCTTCGCCGAGTTCGAGCTGCTGTTCCGGCACATCGACGCCTAGCACCTTGTCACGGCGGATTTCGGTCATCTTCTGGTGGTTGTCCGGCGAGTAGTCGATGTGGCCCGTATCCGCCGCCTTCTCGATACCGCCGATGCGATGCATCATGCCGGGTGTGCCGGGCTTGATCCAAGGACGCGCGCCGCGATCGTCTCTCTTGTAGGGAAGCAGCGTCTCGCCGCGCGGCTCGGTGAGGAACTGGGCCGGGAAGGCTTCGAAATCATCGGGATCGGGCACTTGCCACGGTTCGCTGGCATTGGCGATGTAGCCGTCGGTCAGCAGCATGACCGGCGTCATGTACTGCACGGCGATGCGGCATGCCTCGATCGCGCATTCGAACGCATCGCCGGGGCTGCGCGCGGCGATGACCGGCATCGGCGCATCGCCATTGCGGCCATAGACCGCCTGGTAGAGATCGCTCTGTTCGGTCTTGGTCGGCAGACCTGTAGAAGGCCCGCCGCGCTGGCTGTTGACGATCACCAGCGGCAGCTCGGTCATGATGCCGAGGCCCATAGCCTCAGTCTTCAGCGCAATGCCCGGACCGCTTGACGAGGTAACGCCCAGCGATCCGGCGTAGCTCGCCCCGATGGCGGCGCAGATCGCGGCGATCTCATCCTCCGCCTGGAAGGTGGTGACGCCGAATTCCTTCAGCCGCGCAAGGTGATGCAGGATCGCACTGGCGGGCGTGATCGGATATCCGCCGAAGAACATCTTGAGATCGAGCAGCCGCGCGCCCGCGACCAGGCCGAGCGAAATCGCCTCCGCCCCGGTGACCGTGCGATAGAGGCCCGGCGCAGTCGGTACCGGATCGAGATGCACCTGCCGCAGCGGCCCGGCGAGTTCCGCCGTCTCGCCATAAGCGTGGCCTGCATCAAGCGCAGCGATGTTCGCTTCGGCAATGTCGGGCTTGTTCTTGAACTTGCCCTTCAGCCAGTCCTTCAGCGGGCCCCGTGGACGATCGAACATCCACAGCGCCAGGCCCAGCGTCCACATGTTCTTGCAGCGCAGCGCTTCCTTATTGCCAAGACCGAAGGGCTTCACCGCTTCCAGCGTCATCGCGCTGATATCGAGCTTCAGCGTGTCGAATTTCGCCAGCGTGTCGTCGTCAAGCGGACTGCTATCGTATTTCGCCTTGTCGAGATTGCGCTTGGTAAACTCGCCTGTGTCGACGATCACCAGCCCGCCGGGCTTCAGCGCGGGCAGGTTCACCTTCAGTGCCGCCGGGTTCATCGCCACGAGCACGTCGGGCGCATCGCCTGCCGTATCGATCTGCCGCGCGCCGAAATTGATCTGAAAGGCGGAAACGCCGAACAGTGTGCCCTGCGGGGCGCGGATTTCGGCAGGGAAATCGGGAAAAGTGGCGAGATCGTTCCCAGCCAGCGCGGTGGAGAGCGTGAACTGCCCGCCCGTCAATTGCATACCGTCGCCGCTATCCCCGGCGAAGCGGACGGTGACCGCATCCTGCTGCGAAAGGTCGGCCTTCGGTTCGGCCGTCTGCGTTGCCATATCTCTGTCCTGCCGCGCGCCGCTCCGGCGTCGCCATATGTCGCTGAGTATCGTTGGCCCGAGACCTAGGTTCCGAATTGCTGCCGCACAATCAAGATTTTCTGTCCGCCGCGCAATAGCTGGCTTTCGCCGCTCCACCGGATTAGGGCGCCGTCCCATGACACGCGAAGATCACCTGCAATACCGCCCATGCGTCGGCACGATGCTCGTCAACGCCGATGGAGAGGCCTTCGTCGGCAAACGGATCGACAACAAGGAAGGCGACTGGTGGCAGATGCCGCAGGGCGGCGTCGACGATGGCGAGGATCTGGACGAAGCCATGCTGCGCGAGCTCGGTGAGGAAACGGGCATTGCGGGCAAGCATCTGCAAATCATCCATCGCATGCAGAACGAGGTCTATTACGACCTCCCGCCGGAATTGCAGGGCAAGCTATGGGGTGGAAAGTACAAGGGTCAGCGCCAGCACTGGTATCTCGTGCGCTTTACCGGCGATGATAGCGACATCGACCTCGACGCGCACAAGCACCCCGAATTCTGTGAATGGAAATGGGTCGCGCCCAGCCTGTTGCCCGAGCTGATCGTGCCATTCAAACGCGAGATTTACGAGCGGATCGTTTCGGCCTTTGCGCCGTTAATTTCGGCCGGAACCTCGCGATAGCCGATCCGCGCGGCCAGGCCGCTGATCGCTCCGAAGACGAGCAGCACCAGATGGACCGATGGGAAGTCGAACAGGTCTTCCCTGAATATCGCGCCGAACAACCAAGCCGTCGGCACCGCTGCCAGCAGACCGCCTACGGCCCATTTCCACGGCGCGAGCATATCGCCGACATCGCGGTGGATGCCGGTTATCGTAAATACGAGCGCGAGCGCGCTGGGAACGGTGAAAAGCAGCCCGAGCATGAGCACACCTGGGGCCGCGTAGGAAATCGCAACGACCGAGCCCTGCGCCCCTTCGCCGTACCAAGGCTGCCCGTAGGATACGAAACCGAGCCCGACGAGGACGACGCCGCAGCCCAGCGCTATGCCGGCCATGACCGCGTAGAGAACCGCACGTGTTCGAGATCGCTGCATGTCTGCCGACATAAGGCTACCTGCCTTAATTCTGCGTAATCGGCTCGTCCGAGGAGGAAGCCTCCGCCGTCATCACGGGTGGGCCGGACTGGATCGCGGCAGCGAGTTCCATCGTTTCCGCGCAGCCATCGCCGCACAGGCTCTGCAATGTCTGCAGGTTCGCGCGCGCGGCGTTGAGCGCGCCTTTTTCTACCAGCGCCTCACCCTCGCCCGCAATCGCGGCAAGATTGTCGGGATCGCGCTCGCGCGCTTCGCGGTAATAGCGGATCGCCTTGCCTTGCAGCCCATCGGCGCGCGCCGCCTCGGCCAGATCGAGATAGATGGCGGTGTAGCCCGGATCGATCACCAGCGCCGCTTCGAAACTGTCGATCGCCGCCTGCGTGTCGCCGGATGCCAGCATGGCGCGCCCTTCGGCCACCAGCGCGTCGGCGCGCGGATCGGGGTTGTACGGCGCGGCGTTGCCGACACTCGCGCTCACCGCGACGAACAGGGAAAGAGCGGCAGCTGCGGGTCCGAAACGCATGAGGAATTCCTTGATACCAGACGGAGAAGAGGCGGTTTTGGCGTCCATCTTCTCGCGGCGTATCACGGCTTACATATACGCGCGATGAAAAATCCGTCCGTGCCGTCATGGGCGGGCGATAGGCGGATGCCCTGCCCGTGCGCCGTGCCGAGCGGGAGCTCCGGCAAGTCGGCGCGCCAGCCGGTATTGCGAGCGAGGAAATCGTCGATCTGGCCAGCGCCTTCCTCGTCCAGCAGGGAACAGGTGACATAGCTGATATGCCCGCCAGTCTTCACGAGCGTCGCGGCGAGATCGAGCAGCCTGGCCTGCAACGCGGTCAGCTTCTCGAGCTCTTCGGGAGTGAGCCGCCAGCGCGCCTCCGGATTGCGCCGCCATGTGCCGGTGCCCGAGCACGGCGCGTCGACAAGCACGTGATCCGCCCTGCCCTGCCACTCGGCCAGCGCCTCCGCCTCGCGTCCCGGATCGAGCAGCAGCGTCTGCGCAACGGTGACGCCTGCGCGTTCAGCACGCGGGCCCAGCTGCGACAGACGGCGGCGATCCGTATCGCTGGCCAGCAGCGTGCCGTCATTGGCCATGGCGGCGGCGAGCGCGAGGCTCTTGCCGCCAGCACCGGCGCACAGGTCGATCACCGTCTGGCCCGGCTGCGCGCCGACAGCGAGACAGGCCGTCTGGCTGCCGGCATCCTGCACCTCTATCGCGCCGCTGGCGTAGGCGTCCCAATCCTCGACGCGCGTTCCTGTCGGCACGCGCAGCGCATGCGGCGGCGCGAGCGGTTCTGCATCCAGCGGCAGTTCGAGCGCATCGCGCTGCGCCTTCAGCGTGTTGACCCGCAGGTCCAGCGGCGCGCGCGAAAGCAGCGCTTCGGCTTCTTCCTGCCCGACACCGGATGCGATCAGGCGATCTTCCAGCCATTCAGGCGCGATACCACCCTGCGCGACCGGTTCGTCCGCCTCGATCGGCATCGGGCCATACCCCTCGCCGGTGAACAGCGCGCGCAATTCCTCGCGCTCTTCCGCCAGTCCGAGCACCGCCGCGCGGCCGCTTTGCGGCACGGGGCCGCAGGCGCGGATCGTGTCATAGACCAGCTCGCGAATGGCGCGCTTGTCCTTCGATCCGGCGAAGCGATGGCCCTTGAACCATTGCGCGATCAGCCGGTCGGCAGGTGGCCCCTGATTGCGCGCGGCGTGAATGATGCCGTCGAGGATCTCGATAGCGGCCTGAACCCGTGCGGCGGGGGTCATTCGGACGGCGCGATCGGGCGATAAACCTCGATGTCGGTGATCTGCTCCTCACACCGCCACACGAATTCGCGGCCCGGTACGCCGTGCTGCGCGACCGCCTCCTCGCGCTCCCGCCCGGCGGCGAGGCACGTCTCTTCATCGATGTAGACGCGCTGCGTCACCTGCATGGATCCTTGCGGATCATCGGGGCTCCAGCTCATCAGGATGAGGACGAAGGGAACGAAGACTTCGACCATTATCAGCGCGTCGGGTAGTTGGGCGCTTCGCGCGTGATGCTGACATCGTGCACGTGGCTTTCGGAAAGGCCCGCATTGGTGATGCGGATGAACTGCGCGCGGGTCTTCAGATCGGCGATAGTGGCGCTGCCGGTATAGCCCATCGCCGCCTTCACGCCGCCGACCAGCTGGTGAACGATATCGCGCGCCGGGCCCTTATAGGGGACCTGCCCCTCGATCCCCTCGGGCACCAGCTTCATCGAGTCTTTGATGTCCTGCTGGAAATACCGATCCGCGCTGCCGCGCGCCATCGCGCCGACGCTGCCCATGCCGCGATAGGCCTTGTAGCTACGGCCCTGATAGAGGAATGTCTCGCCAGGCGCCTCTTCCGTGCCAGCAAGCAGACTGCCGACCATGACGGTGCTCGCGCCTGCCGCGAGCGCCTTTGCCGCATCGCCGCTGGTGCGAAGGCCGCCATCGGCGATGATCGGCACGTCGCCAGCCGCGCTGGAGCTTTCCATGATTGCAGTCAGCTGTGGCACGCCGACGCCCGCGACGATGCGCGTGGTGCAGATGCTGCCTGGCCCGATGCCGACCTTCACCGCATCCGCGCCCGCATCGACCAATGCCTTGGTCGCTTCCGCCGTGGCGACATTGCCCGCCACGATCTGGACGTGATTGGACAGCTTCTTCGCGCGGCTCACCGCCTCCGCCACGGCCTTGTTGTGCCCATGCGCGGTGTCGATGATGATGACGTCGCATTCGGCATCGACCAGCGCTTCGGTCCGCTCGAAACCCTTGTCGCCCACTGTGGTCGCGGCGGCGACGCGCAGGCGGCCGCCCTGGTCCTTCGTAGCATTCGGGTTGAGGACCGCCTTCTCGATATCCTTGACGGTGATGAGGCCGACGCAGCGATGCGCGTCATCGACCACCAGCAGTTTCTCAATGCGCCGCTGGTGGAGGATCTTGCGCGCCTGTTCCTGCGTCACGCCTTCGCTAACGGTGGCAAGGTTCTCGCTCGTCATCAATTCCTTCACCGGCTGGCGCGGATTGTCGGCGAAGCGCACGTCGCGATTGGTGAGGATGCCGCACAGCTTACCGTCGCGGTCGGTGACCGGAATGCCGCTGATGCGGTGCTTGTCCATCAGCGCCTGCGCCTCGCCCAGCGTGGCATCGGGCGCGATGGTGATGGGGTTGACCACCATTCCGCTTTCGAAGCGCTTGACCCGGCGCACTGCATCGCACTGCTCCTCGACCGTCAGGTTGCGATGGAGCACGCCGATTCCACCCATCTGCGCCATCACGATGGCCATTTCCGCCTCCGTCACCGTATCCATCGCAGCGGAGAGGATGGGAATGTTGAGCGCGATGTCGCGTGTCAGCTGCGTCTTGGTGCTGGCCTGGCTGGGCAGGATATCGCTTTCGGCCGGGCGCAGGAGCACGTCGTCGAAAGTCAGGCCGGTGGGAATGGAGCCGGTGTCGGCAGAGATGTGAGCCATCCGGCCCTCTGTCACATCGCAAGGCGATTCGCCAAGGGGGCAAATGCTGCGCTGCGGTGGAAATTTCCGCGGTTGCGCTACTGCGCCGTCCAGCCGCCATCGATCTCGTAATTCGCGCCGGTGATGTTCTGCGCCGCGTCCCGGCACAGGAACACCGCCAGCGCGCCGACATCTTCGGGCTTGACGAATTTCTTTGTCGGTTGGCGTTCGAGCAGGACATCGTTGATGACCTGTTGGCGCGTCAGGCCACGGCTTTTCATCGTGTCGGGAATCTGCCCCTCGACCAGCGGCGTCCAGACATAGGCGGGGCTGATCGCATTGGCGGTGACATTGTGCTCGGCCAGCTCCAGCGCCAGCACCTTGGTCAGCCCGGCGATGCCGTGCTTGGCCGCGACATAGGCGCTCTTGAACGGGCTGGCCGTGGTCGAATGCGCGCTGGCCGTGTTGATGATCCGGCCCCAGCCCGCCTTTTTCATATACGGCACGGCAAGGCGCGCGGTGTGGAAGGCGGCGGTGAGATTGAGCGCGATAATCGCATCCCACTTCGCGGTCGGAAATTCCTCCACCGGCGCGACATGCTGCATGCCGGCATTGTTGACGAGGATGTCCACGCCGCCAGCTGCCGCCATCATCGCCTCGATCGCGGCAGGATCGGTCAGGTCCGCGCCCGAATAGCTGGCCTCCATTTCCTCGCACAGGGCCGCGATCTCGCTTTCATCGCCGAAGCCGTTGAGCACGATGTCCGCGCCTTCCGCCCGCAGCGCCCGCGCGATGGCGAGGCCGATGCCGGAGGTGGAGCCGGTGACGAGGGCGCGCTTGCCGCTGAGGAACATTGGAAACTCCGGTCGGTTGGATTTTGCAGCCGGTCCTAAAGCCGCTATCCGGGCGGTCCAGCGAAAAAGCGCGGCGAGGCAGGCAGCGACATGAGAGGGGAGCGCGATGAGGCTTAATCCGTTCAACACCGGCAACATCAAGGTTCGATCCAGCGGCGGAGGTGGCCGCGCGGGCGGCATCGGCTGCGGCGCGATCGTGATAGCGGCTCTCGGCTATTTCATCTTCGGCGCCGATCCCATGCAGACCATCGGCATGGTCGAAGGCGCACAGCAGCAAAGCGGCCCCGCCACCAGCGCCAATCAGAACGAGCAGGAAATCTGCTCTTCCAGCGCCTATGCCACCGAAGCCTGCAACGGCCTGCAGTCGCTCAACCAGACCTGGGCCGCGATCTTCCAGGAAAAGGGTGTTGGCGGGTTCGAGACTCCCTATCTCGTCCTGCCCTCGACCAGCACCTGGCGCACCGCCTGCGGCACCGGCCAGGCGGCCATGGGGCCGTTCTACTGCCCGGGCGACCAGACGATCTATATCGACACCGGCTTTTACGACCAGCTGGCGCGCATGGCGGGCGAAGGCGGCGATTTCGCGCGGCTCTACGTGCTTGCCCATGAATATGCGCATCACGTGCAGACGATCACCGGACTATCGGGGCAGATCCGCAGCGCGCAGCAGCAGAATCCGCGCCGCGCCAATCAGCTGAACGTGTTGATGGAGCTGCATGCCGATTGCTATGCCGGCGTGTGGGCGGGCAAGAACCGCAACCTGATCGAATTCGGCGATTTCGAAGAAGGCATGAACGCCGCCGCCGCCATTGGCGACGACACGATCACGGGCGGGCGGGTCAGCGCAGAGAACTTCACCCACGGCACCAGCCAGCAGCGCATGGCGGCGCTGCGGCTGGGGATCGAAAGCGGCGACGACACGCGCTGCGATGCCGAGATTCTCGGCAATGGATAGGCGCGGACCCGTCTAGGCGTGGGTGCTTGCGCTTTCCGCGCAATCGTCATCGCGGGTATGTATCATTGCCCGTCCAAAGATCGATGGTCTCATCTGGATGAAGCGCGCTTCCGTGCGAAGCATCACCGCGCCAGAGTGCGGTGTCAGGGGAGCGGTCAGCCGCGCGCCGACACGCGGCGGGGTCGGCGGCGTCGGAGGCACCATCCTGCCCTGTCGCCCGAAGGAAGCTGCGCGCATTTCCTCCAGCTCCTCGATAGCATCCTCGATAGCCTCGATCGCGTCCTCGCGCGCTTCTGGCGGGATGCCGGGGTTGTCGCGCATCGCTTCAAGCGCAGCGCGCATGCCTTCGATCTGCGCCGCGTTGATGCCGCTTTGGCAGATCATGATGGCGCGGCGACCATCGGATAGCTGACGCTCCACGGTAACATCCTCGCCATTGCATTCGAGTTCATCGGCGAATTCTCCGGTAACGACGGCGAGGCGGCTCGCCTCCATCGCGGTGCGGCGGGCCTGCGCGCCGATGCGCCGCCCGTGTTCGCCCATGCGCCGACCATATTCGCCCATCGCGCGCCCATGGGCGGCGGCGACACGTGCTTCCTCGGCAGCCTCGCGCGCTTCCCGCGCGCTTTCGACAGCCTGCTCGCTCAAATGCTCGGTACGTTCGCGAAGTCGTTCGGAGCGCTCGATTGCGCGGTCCGCCGCCTCGCCTTCGAGCACCTGCGTTTCGCCACCATTGCGGCGAATGATGCGGCGGATCACTTCGCGCTCACCATCCTCGTCCTGAATGACGCGGACGATGACGCGCTCCTCGCCGTCCTGCATGTCGTCGACGACCACTTCCTGCGTCTGTTGCCAATCCTGGTCGGCGACCGTTTCGACCACCGGCGTTGCCTCGGCATACGCATCGGATTCGCTCGGCTCCGGCAGGTCCGGCGCGGCGTAGCTGATCGACGCGGTCAACGGCAGAGCCAGCGCGGTGGTGGCGAGGGCGGCGATGCCGATGCGGCGGCGGCGGGGAGAAATATCGGTCATGGTGAGGCTCCGTAATCTGTGGATGATGGACTTCTCGCCCAGCACCGGACAGGCCATCGGAGCCGCCAGCGCGAGATGCTCACCGGCAGCGAAACCGGCGATAACCTCCGCATAACGGGCTCTTTCCGACCGCGCCTGGCCAGCGACGACACGCGCATCACACGCCGCCTCCTGATCCCTGCGCATCGCTCGCCAGCCCCACCAGGCGAGTGGATTGAACCAGTGCAAGGCCAATAGCGGCTGGGCCGCAATATTGGCGAGAAGATCGTGACCGCGATGATGCTCCAGCTCATGCGCAATCGCCATGTCGCGGGCTTGCACATCGATGCGGTCCATGAATTCGAGCGGCAGAGCGACGACGCGGTCGATTATGCCGAAAGCAACCGGCGCGCGCACGGCGGGGATTTCGACGAGGCGCACCTTGCCCGCCTCCCCCACCGGCCGCGCATCTGCCAGCAGATCGCGGCGCATGCGCACATAGTCGCGAGCCCGCCACGCCATGAATACGGTCGCACCGCCCAGCCACAGTGGCAGCAGAAGGTCCGTCACTCCGATCCCTACAGCGGGCGCGGCGATCGCCGCATCGGCAGCAGCGGGATCGGAAATAAGCACCATCAGCGGCTCATTCGCAGCGCCAGCGCCTTGCCCTGCCTCCGCCGGACGCATCCAGGCGGGCAGTACGATCGGCGGCATGATCAGGCGCAGCAGCGGCAGCGCCCATAGCGCATAGGCGATCTGCGGCCCGAAATGGCGCGCGACGGGCTTGCGAACGAGCAGCACCAGCGCGATCAGCACGCCGGTGTAGACAAAGGTGTCGACCATCCAGTCCGACAGCGAAGCTCCAGCCAGCCCGTTCATTTCTTCATCTCCGCCAGCAGCCTCTCGATCTCGGCGATATCCTCGGGCGTCAGAGCCTCGCTTTGCACGAGGTGTGCGAACAGTGGCGCCGCGCGGCCGCCGAACAGCCGCTCGACCAGGCGCTTGCTTTCGGTGCCGACATAATCGGCGCGTTCGATGCGCGGGGTGTAGAGGAAGCGGCGGCCATCCGGCTTGGTACCCAGCGCGCCCTTGGAAACAAGGCGGGAGAGCAGCGTCTTAACGGTCGGCATGGACCAGCCGCGCTGCTTGCATACCGCATCGCAGACATCGGCGGCGCTTTGCGGGCTCCTCTGCCACAGCACTTCCATCACCGCATGCTCGGCTTCGCTGATGCGCTCCGGCGCGCCTGAGGTCTCATCCCTATTCGCAGTCATCGCGGCCTCCCTGACCGGCTTGCTTGTCGGTCGCTACGACTACGCTTGTAATCTGAATGGCGATTGAATGCAAATCTGTCGAAATTTTCCGCAAAGCGTGTAACCATGCCTTCGGATGGGACGAATGGACGATCAGACAGATGCCCCGGCAGACACGCTCGACCGCCTGATGGCGGCGGCGCGTGACGGTGACGGGGCAGCCTATCGGCAGTTTCTTGCCGAGGCTACCGGCAGAATTCGCGCCATGCTGGTGCGAAAGACCGCAGGCGATAGTGAACTGGAGGACGTGTTGCAGGAATGCCTGATCGCCTTGCATGAAAAGCGCCACACGCTCGATCCCGGGCGGCCGGTGGGGCCGTGGATGTACGCGATCGCCAATTACAAGCTCATCGATTTCTGGCGCAAGCGCGGGCGCAGCCCGATCGTGCTGGATGACGAGGCCGATATGGACGTCGCGGCGGAAAGCTTCGCCCATGTCGATGTCGCCGCCTTGCTGGGCGAGCTTTCGGACGATCAGGCGCAGGCGATCCGCATGACGCATATTGAAGGCATGACCAACCGCGAGGCGGCCGAACGTATCGGCATCGGCACATCGGCGATGAAGCTGCGCGTGCATCGTGGAATGCTGCGCCTCAAGGACATTGCGGACGAACAGAAATTATGACGACGAACATGGACAATATTCTCGATCAGCTCGCCAGCGAGGGCGCAGCGCCTGCGCGCGGTGTGAGCTGGCGCTTTGCCGCGCCGATGTTCGGCGTGATCGCCGCGTGCGGGTTGGGCGTGGGACTGGCGCTGGACGGGGCGTTTGCCTCTGTCGAGACGGACGGTATGGGGCCGCTTACGGTAAAATGGGGATTCTCCCTCACCCTGCTGCTGCTGGCCGCCGCCGCGCTGTTCGTGCTGGGCAAGCCCGGTCGTCCGACAACCATGGCCCTGCTTGGCGTGGCCGCGCCCTTCGTGCCGATCGCCGCGCTGTTCCTCTACGAAACCGTCGCTTTCGGCCCGCAGGTTGCGGGGGATACCTGGGCGCAGTGCCTTGCCGCCATGCTTTTGATGAGCCCCATTGCCTTTATCGGCGCGGTGCTCGGTATGCGCGCCTTCGCCCCCACGAATTTGCGGCGCGCCGGGCTTGTGGCAGGCCTGTTCGGCGGAGCGGTAGCGATGACGGCCTACGCGCCCTTCTGCCCGGAGCGCGGCATGGGATATATGGCGCTGTTCTACATCCTGCCGATCCTGGCCATGGCTGGTCTCGGCTGGCTGCTCGGCCCGCGCCTGCTGCGCTGGTAACAGAACGGGCCGGAGCGCTCTCGCGCCCCGGCCCGCCTTTGCGCTCGGATTGCCGCTCAGACGGTGTAGCCCTCGCGCGGATCCTCGTCGCTACGGCGTACGGCCGACCAGTCGATGTTGCGGGTGGCATACATGATGCCAGCCAATGCCGCGAAGAGCAGCAGCGAACCGATGACCAGCGAATAGGTCTCGAGGTTCAGCAGCACGAAGAGCAGCGCATAAAGGCCCGCCAGCATCGCACCGATAAATCCGGCGCGCCGCCACGTGCCGAGCACTGCCGCGCTGTAGGCGGTTACCAGTCCGATGATCGCACCCGCCGCCACGATATAGGCCCAGGCGAAGCCGATCACCTCGGCAAAGGCCAGCAGCATGACGAAGAACAGCACGAGGCCCGTGCCTGTCAGCAGATATTCCGCCGCCGACACCCGTGCGCCGCCCACCACATCGAACATGAAGAAGGTCGCGAAAGTGAAGCCGATGAACAGAAAACCGTATTTCACCGCGCGATCGACCTGGCTGTAGAGATCGACCGGATCGACCAGTCCGATCACCACCGGACTGGCGTTCTGTCCGGCAGCGCGCATCTCGCGGGCATAGGACTCGTCATAAGCGGCGGCCTCTACCGCCATCGCCATGCCCGGATTGCCGCCATCGCTGAGCGAAAGCAGCCGCTGGCCTAGCGCGAGATTGGTAATGCCCGGATAGGTGGCGGTAAAGCCGTCCGCGCCCACTTCCGGCTCCTGCGGCATGAAACTACCGGTGAAGCTGGGATGCGGCCAGGGCGATGTCACCTGCCACGCCGTTTCCCCGCCGCGCGGGACGAGCGCTAATGACCGGCTGCCGCGCAGGCCATACTGGAAGGCGACAGAGAGCGGTGCCTCCGCATCCCATTCGACCGGCGCGGAAAAGCCCGAGCCACCCGTAGCGGCGGGCCCGTTGCCGGGGCTGAGCTGGATGGTCTCTCCGCCCGCCCGCACGCTTGCGCCATCGGTCAGGCCGCGCGGATCAGAGATGCCGAAGCGCAGTTCCGCCTGGTCGAGCAGGAGGCTGTCACGCTCTACGCCGAGCCGCTCGAGATCGCCATCGAGCGCGAAACGCGCCGTGCCGGTGATCTCGGCCTCGTAGACAACGCTTTCATAAATTGCGTATCCGCGGCGTTCGGGATCGATCCGGGTTTCGATGTCCTGCTCGGTCGGGGAAACGAAAAGCTCGCGCCGGACATTGCGCGTGCGCTGCTGCGCGACGCCGTTGACCGTCTCTGTCTCCGTCACCTCGCCGTTATAAGGAATGACCAGCAGCGGACCCGTGATTGTCTGCGCGCCGCCCCAGCCCGCTGTGACCTGCGTCTGCGCCTGGTTGGACTGGTTTTCCCGGTCCCATATCAACGCATAGACCATCATCAGCGGCACGATCAGCACTGCGGCGACCACGCCCGTCAGGAACAGCTTCATTCCCGGGCTTCGCTCCCTTGCCATCATTCATCTCCTCATTTTTTAGCGATGAAACGTGCCTTGTGAGCGACGAACTGAATTTGTTGTGAACGCCGGTGAGCGCGATTAGGATGGGCCATGCTTCGATTTCTTGCACACTTCGCCGCGCTGCTCCCATCGCCTCTCGCCGCGCAGGACGCGGAGCATGAGACCACTGACGTGGTGCTGGAAACGACGATGGGCGACATCGTCATCGCGCTGGAGACGGAGCGTGCGCCGATCACCGCAGGCAATTTCCTTCGCTATGTCGAGGAAGACCGGTTCGACGGCACCGTCTTCTACCGCGCCATGTCGCTCGATTGGGGCGCGCAGCCCAACGAATTGATCCAGGCCGGGGCGCAGCGGGATCCGGACCGGGTGCTGCCGCAGATCGCGCATGAGCCGACCACGCTCACGGGCTTAAGTCACACGCGCGGCGCGCTTTCCATGGCGATGGGCGAGCCGGGAACGGCCAATGGCGACTTCACGATCCTTCTGCAGGACATGACCGGCATGGACGCGCAGCCCGATCACGAGAATCCGGCTCGCCACGCAGACTATGCCGTGTTCGGCCATGTGGTAGACGGCATGGATGTCGTTGAGACGATCCACGCCGCGCCCGTCGATCCCCATGCGGGCGAAGGCTGGATGAACGGCGAGATGCTGGCCGAGCCGGTAATGATCTTGGAAGCGCGCGTGCTCCTGGCCTGAACCGACGAAAAGCCGAAGAGACCCTTTATCAGCGTAAAACGCGTTCTAGCAGAATGAGCGGGCTCGTAATCGAGCTCACAATTCCGACGACTCGCTGAACTCGTGCGAGCGCTTCATTCTCACCGACCATCACGATGTCATTAGGATAAACCATTGGATCTGGATAATTGCCGCGCTGAATGCCGCTGACATTGTAAATGCCGATATACCGCTCGCCATCCACTTCACGGAAAATAAGCAGTTCTCGGCGGTTGGCCTCGGGCGTAATACCACCGCCGAGCGCGAGCGCTTCCAGAAGGGTCACCGGCGCTTCGACGGGAAAGCGACCCGGCCTTTCTATCTGTCCACCAACCGTGATCAACTGCTCCGCACGCTCGATGATCCGAGACGTTACATCCGGATTGCGCACGTAAGTGGAGCGCAGCCGGTCCTCCAATTCCGCGGACACCTGCGTCGTCGTCATGCCAGCGGCAGGGACTTCGCCCGCCAGCGGATAATCGAGCACGCCATCAGCGCCGACCTGCACTGTAAGTGACAGGTCTTCAACGCCGAACACGCTCACCTCGATTACATCGAGCGGACGCACGGCTTGCGTGGTTGGCTCCGCCATGAAGTCCACGGCCTGCGGCGCAGGCAAGGTGCCCACAGCGACATCCACGCCGGGTGCCCCGCCGATTGGAGTATTGGACGCGCACGCAGCCAGTAGAGGGGTTAAAACAAGGGCAACGATTTTCTGTGGTTTGGGCACAGAGAGAGCCTTTCAATTGGGTTTAAAACTTTCGCAGAAGCCTATGCCCGCCAATGCCTTTAAGCAACCTGTCAAATGCCGAGCGCCCCAATGGCTGAGGGGAAACGCTCGCTCGCGGGCATGCACGTCAAACAGGTCGGTAGCCAAACGGCACAGTCACTCCATCACGCAGGCTGCCAGCACCTCACCCACGCTGCCGTCGATCAGCTTGCTGTATTCGAAGCTCTTGGTGAACCAGTAGAGCGCGAAGGCGTAGAGCGCCGCGCTCTCTATCCAGAAAATGACATTGCCTTCGGCCTTGTCCATGCCAGCGATCATCAGCGCGCCGATCGGCAACGCAATCATCGACCAACCTGCGAAGAGGTAAAGCATGGCGAGCCGCCGGCGCAGCCGCTCGTCCTCGACAAGGCCAAGTCGGTTGCGGGAAAAGAACACCGCAACCACGAACAGGCAGAGGAAGAAGAGCACGGCGGCGGCCACATGCCCAATAGAGCGGGAGAGATCGCCGCTTTCGTCCACCGGCACCAGCGCGACGACGATGACGGACACACCTGCCAGCGACAAGATCACGTTCTCCCACCGCGAGAGGCCCTGGAACAGCACGAGAAATACGCCGGTCGCGCAGAGCATCCCCACCAGCAGATCACGCGCATCGTCGTTCCAGTAATACTGGCTGATCGAGGTGTCCGGCCCGCCGGTTAGCCGCAGCACGATTGGCACCGCGACCGCCACCGCGCCGATGCCGAAGCACAGAAACACGAACGCGCGGCTGGCGCGGCGCGCAAAGGCGTTGTGGGCAGCGCGCGAAGATGAGGAATGCGCGTGTCGTGCTT
Organism: Aurantiacibacter aquimixticola; assembly: GCF_003605475.1. Lineage (NCBI taxonomy): Bacteria > Pseudomonadati > Pseudomonadota > Alphaproteobacteria > Sphingomonadales > Erythrobacteraceae > Aurantiacibacter > Aurantiacibacter aquimixticola. The sequence continues at coordinate 953,890 of NZ_RAHX01000001.1, forward strand.
GCAAGTCCGGCATGCTTTTCTCCAGAAGTACGCGCGCTGATTCCATTAAGATGGAGCGGATTGATCGAGTTACCAAAACTTGGTAACATACGAACCATGGGAAAGAACACCTCGATTTCGCTTGGCGATCACTACGAAGACTATGCCCGGCGCAAGGTCGCTTCCGGTGAATTCGCCTCCGTCAGCGAGGTGATCCGAGATGCTTTGCGCCGTTCGGAAGAGAGAGATGCGAAGATCGCCGCGCTGGATGTCGCGCTTCAGGATGGCTTGGATAGCGGTCCCGCCGAACCCTTCGACTTCGATCATTTTCTGAAAGAAATGAGAGCGAACTACAAGGCAGAGGGCTAGTGCCCTTTCGTCTTCGCAGCGCAGCGCGCCGCGACCTCAGCACTATCTGGCTGGCCACGGCAGAAGAACGCGGCGTCGATCAGGCAGAGGACTATGTGAGGGGCATCGAGGATACGATTGCCAACTTGCAACGCTTTCCGAATCGTGCGCCATCGTTCCGAACACGTATCGGCGACTTTCGCAAAGCGGCTAGCGGAAGCCACCTGATTTTCTACATGTTGCAGGATGGCTCGATCGACGTCGTGCGCATATTGCATAAGCGGATGGACATCGACCGCGCACTAACGGGCGACGGCGAGCTTTAGCCCATCAATAAACCCGCTTCTTCGGCTCGATATAGGTCGCGTCGTCGGTCAGCGTGTATTCGTGGACCGGGCGGTAGTCGATTTTCACATCGCCGCTGGTGCCGCCCCAGCCTTCGAACCAGGCGGCGGTGTGCTTCATCCAGTTGGCGTCGTCGCGATCGGGATAGTCCTCATGCGCATGGGCGCCGCGGCTTTCCTTGCGGTTTTCCGCGCTGTGCATCGTCACCACAGCCTGCGCCATGAGGTTGTCGAGCTCCAGCGTCTCGATGAGGTCGCTGTTCCAGATCAGCGAGCGATCGTGGACCTTCACGTCCTGAAGCTTGGTGTTGGTCTCGGTCAGCTGGCGCACGCCTTCGCTCATAAGCTCGCTGTCCCGGAAGACGGCGGCATGCTTCTGCATGGTCTGCTGCATTTCGGTGCGCAGCGAGGCGGTGGTGGAACCGCCATCGGCGTGACGGAAATGGTCGAGCCGGGTGAGCGCGAATTCGGCGCTGTCGGCGGGCAGCTCGTCATGGCTGGCACCGGGCTTGATCAGTTCCTTCAGCCGGAAACCGGTGGCGCGGCCGAAGACGACGAGGTCGATCAGCGAGTTGGAGCCGAGACGATTAGCGCCGTGGACCGACACACATGCCGCCTCCCCCACCGCGAACAGGCCGGGCACGACGGTGTCAGGGCCGTCCGCGCCCACAGTCACGACTTCGCCGTGATAGTTACACGGAATGCCGCCCATATTGTAATGCACAGTCGGCGTCACGGGCAGCGGCTGGCGCGTCAGGTCGACACCGGCGAAAATCTTGCCGCTTTCGGTGATGCCCGGCAGGCGCGCGGCGAGCACGTCCGGGTCGATGTGGTCGAGGTGCAGATAGATGTGGTCGCCATTGTCGCCCACCCCGCGCCCTTCGCGCATTTCCAGCGCCATGGAGCGGGAGACGACGTCGCGGCTGGCCAGATCCTTCGCGGATGGAGCGTAGCGTTCCATGAACCGCTCGCCTTCGGAGTTCGTGAGGTAGCCGCCCTCGCCCCGCGCGCCTTCGGTAATCAGCACGCCCGCGCCGTAAATGCCGGTCGGGTGGAACTGCACGAATTCCATGTCCTGCAACGGCAGGCCTGCGCGCAGCACCATGCCGCCGCCATCCCCCGTGCAGGTATGCGCGCTGGTGGCGGTGTAGTAGCAGCGACCATAGCCGCCGGTCGCCAGCACCACGCCGTGCGAACGGAAGCGGTGAATCGATCCGTCATCGAGGCACATGGCGATAACGCCGACGCAGGTGCCTTCCTTCATGATCAGGTCGATGGCAAAATATTCGATGAAGAAATCGGCGTCGTATTTCAGGCTCTGCTGATAGAGCGCGTGGAGCATGGCATGCCCTGTGCGGTCCGCCGCGGCGCAGGTGCGCTGCACGGGCGGGCCTTCGCCCAGATTCTGCATGTGGCCGCCGAATGGCCGCTGGTAGATCGTGCCGTCCTCGTTGCGGCTGAAAGGCACTCCAGCATGCTCCAGCTCGTACACTGCCTGAGGCGCCTCTCGCGCCAGATATTCGATCGCATCCTGGTCGCCCAGCCAGTCGGCACCCTTCACAGTGTCGTACATGTGCCAGGACCAGTGGTCGGGCGTGTTGTTGCCAAGGCTCGCCGCGATGCCGCCCTGCGCCGCCACGGTGTGGGAGCGCGTCGGGAAGACCTTGGAGATGTTCGCCGTCTTCAGGCCCGCCTCCGCCGCGCCCATCGTCGCGCGCAGCCCGCTGCCGCCGGCGCCGACGACCACCACGTCATAGGTGTGATCTATGATCGGGTAAGCGCGTCCGTTGATTTCGAATGTGGCTTTATGCGCCATTATGCGGCTCCTCCGCCGATAGCGAGGCGGGCGATGCAGAACAGGCCGAAACCGGCCCCTGCGAAGGTCCAGAAATTGAGCACGAGCAGGCTCGCGAACTTGTTGCCGGGCGTGTGGACGTAATCCTCGACCAGCACCTGCAGGCCCAGCCGCGCGTGCCAGAACGTGCTGATGACGAGCAGCGCCATCATGAAGGCGGGCACCGGATCGGCGATCCATTCACTGACGGTGGCGTGATCCAGATTGGGCAGCATGATCAGCGAGCCGATCAGGAACAGCACGGTGATGAGGTTGCCGACCGCGGTAAAGCGCTGCACCAGCCAGTGATGCGGCCCTTCGTGTGCCGCGCCGAGGCCGCGCACGCGGCCGATGGAAGTTCCGTTACCCATGAATATTCCTAGCGCAGCAGGATGTAGGCCCAGATCGCCGCGGTGATCGCCATTGCGGCAAACATCGAGATCCAGGACCAGTTGCGGTTCGTTTCGAGTTCGTAACCCGCGCCGGTATCCAGCACGAAGTGGCGGATGCCCGATGCGGCGTGATTGAAGAAAGCCCAGGTCAGACCGATCAGAACGATGTAACCGAGGGGCGAGCCCATCCAGTCGGTGAAGTGGCCGTAATATTCCGGCCCGCTCGCCAGCGCGCCCAGCCACCAGATCAGGACGAACAGGCCGACGATCGCCATGCCGTCTCCGGAAACGCGGTGGAGGATGGAAACCGCCATATGCGGTCCCCATTTCCAGATGCCGAGATGCGGCGATAGCGGGCGGTTGGCCATGCGTAAGTCCCATCGAATGCGAATGTGCAGCCCACTTAGCGCATAACCGCCGCGAGACAAGCGGGCCTATGGCGGTATTTCGCGGATTTCCTTCGCGATATTGACGCTGCCTCGCCAGCGCCTAAACCCCGCCAGCATGACCAATATCCTCGTCACCGGCACCAGCCGCGGCATCGGCTTTGCCATTGCGGAACAACTGCGCAGCCGCGGTGCGACGGTGGTCGGCCATGCGACCCGCGCGGTGGATGCCGACACGATTGCCGCCGATTTCAGCGAACCGCCCGCCTCGCAATTCCTGTGGCAGGAAGCGATGGAGCGGCTGGGCGGCCGTATCGATGTGCTGATCAACAATGCCGGGCTGTTTGCGGAAAGCCCGCTCAACGCCAGCGATATCGAATGGCTGGACCGGTGGGAGGATACGCTGCGCATCAACCTTACCAGCGCCGCGCAGCTTTCACGCTTTGCCGTGCGTCACTGGCGGGCCACCGGCCGCAAGGGGCGCATCGTTCACATCTCCAGCCGCGCCGCCTATCGCGGGGACAGCCCGGCGCACTGGCACTACGCCGCGGCAAAGGGCGGGATGGTGGCGATGCACAAGACGATCGCGCGCGCCTATGCCCGGGACGGTATCCTCAGCTTCGCCATCACGCCCGGCTTCACCGATACGAGCATGGCGGGCGATTATGTGGAAAGCCGCGGCGGCGACGGCCTGCTGGCCGACATTCCGCTCGGCCGCGTGGCAGAGCCGGAAGAGATCGCCCAGGTCGCCACCTTCTGCGCCCTCGACGCCCCCGCCAGCATGACCGGTGCCGTGATCGACGCCAATGGAGCAAGCTTTGTTCGGTAGATCGCTTCCCGCACTCCTGGCCTTGCTCGCCACCGCCTGCGTTGCGCCGCAGCCGCCTGCACCGCCGGCCAGCGCGTCCGTGGTGCAGGCAGCGCGCGAGGTTGCCGCGCCAGCTGCGGAATGGACCGCGAATTGCACGGATTGGGACGAGTGGGACAAGCGCGCCGCGCCGTTCCGCGTACATGGCGACACCTATCATGTCGGCACGTGCGGCATCAGCGCGCTGCTGGTCGCCGGGGCGGAGGGGCACGTGCTGCTCGACACTGGCACTCGCGGAGGCGCGCGCGTGGTGCTGGAGAATATCCGCCTGCTCGGCTTCAGGCCGGAGAACCTCGCCGCCGTGCTCACGAGCCACGAACATTTCGACCATGTCGGCGGCGCGTGGTGGGTGCACCAGAACAGCGGCGCGCCGATCCTGACTTCGCCGCAAGCGGAGCAGGTGATCAAGACCGGGCAGGATCATCCGGACGATCCGCAGCGCGGCATGCACACGCCCATGCGACCGGTGCCGGCGCAATATGTGTCCGCCATCACGCCCGGCCAGCCCGTCACCATCGCCGGATTGACCTTCACGCCCATCGCCACGCCCGGCCACACGCCCGGTGCGCTGAGCTGGCAGTGGGAAAGCTGCGAAGGCACGGACTGCAAGACAATCGTCTATGCCGACAGCCTCTCCCCCGTCAGCGCGGACGGCTATCGCTTCTCCGACCGCCCCAATTATGTCGCGGCATACCGTGACGGGCTCTCCCGGCTGGCAGCGCTCGATTGCGACATCCTGCTCACGCCGCATCCCTCCGCCAGCCGCATGCGGGACAAGCTGGTGGCGGGCGATCTGACCGCCGCGCCCGGCTGCGCGGAATATGCAGCAGCAATCGAAGAGCGGCTCGACCGGCGTCTGGCCGAAGAGGCTGCGCAGTGAGCTGGAAACTCTCCGCCACCGCCACGAAAGCGCGCGTCGAGGCGGCGCTCGCACGGCGGGAGGAATGGCCGGGGTGGGACGACGCAATCGTTCTGACCGGCTTCGAACTGGATGCCGACGATCCCGACACCTGGCAGCTCGACGCATATCTGCCGGGGAAACCCACCGCCGCCCATCGCAAAACCATCCGCGCGTTATTCGAAGGCGAGGAGGCACCGCGCCTTGCTGCCGAGGAATTGCCCGATGCCGACTGGGTGAGCGAAAGCCAGCGCGGTGTCGAGCCGATCCGCGCCGGGCGCTTCCATGTCCACACGCCGGACCACGCGCCGAGCGAGGAGGCGGGGGCGCGCAATTTCTGCATTCCGGCCGCGCAGGCTTTCGGCACCGGCCATCACGAGACCACGGCGGGCTGCCTGGAAATGCTCGATGCCATGCGCCGCTGCGGCCTGCATCCGCGACACGTCGCCGATATCGGCACCGGCACCGGCCTGCTCGCTTTCGCCGCGCTCCATCTCTGGCCGCGTGCCGTCACGACCGCGACCGATATCGACCCGGTCTGCGCACCGGCGGTCGTCGAGAATGCGGAGCGCAACGACGTGCGTACCGGTCACGGCCCGGGCGAAGTCACCATGCTCGTGGCGGACGGCATGGAACATCCGGTGCTCGAAGCCGCCGCGCCGTTCGATCTGCTGATCGCCAATATCCTTGCCGGTCCGCTGATCGCGCTGGCGCCGGACTTCGCCGAAGCCGTTGCGCCGCGCGGCGACATCCTTCTATCCGGCCTGCTGATCACACAGGAGCGGGGCGTGCGCGCCGCCTATCTGCGCGCCGGATTTCGGCTGCAGCGCCGATTGCATCGGGGCGACTGGTCGATCCTCTGGCTGCGGCACCGCTTCGCCGGATGATGCGCCGCACGCTCCGCATCGCGCTCGGCACAGTCGCGGCGGTCGTCGCCCTCTTCGGGGCCTACATCCTGGCCGCATGGATCGGCAGCTCGGTGCCGGAAAATGCCGACTGGCAGCAGCCCGAGGACGGCGTCGAGATCATGGTTGAAACCAACGGCACGCACACCTCGATCATCGTTCCCGTGGCGAACGAGCAGAAGGACTGGCGGGAGACCTTTCCCAGCGCGCTGCGGCCCCGGCCGTCGGGCGAACTGCCCACCCATCTCGCCATCGGTTACGGAGAGCGCGAGGTTTTCCTCCACGTGCCCACCTGGGACGATCTGACGCCCGCCACCGCGCTGCGTATCGCCACGCTTGGCGGCGAATCGCTCGTTCGCGTCAGCCATTACATCCGCCCGGCGCCCAGTGAATATCACCGCCCTCTGCGCATAAGCCGAGAGCAATATGCAGCGCTCGTCTCCGCTATCGAGGGCGACATGCCGGTGCTGCCCGAAGGCGCGGTGCGCGAGGAATTGCGCGGCACCTATGCCGACGATGCCTATTACGAAGCGCTCAGCGACTACACGATGGGCAACACCTGCAACACGTGGGTGGGCGACAGGCTGGCAGATGCGGGCGTCGAAATGGGGGCGTGGACGCCGCTGGCGGGCGGCGTGATGAAGTGGATCCCCGCGCCGGACGAGCGGCGGGAGGATGATACCGTCTAGCCCGGAACCCGCCACCGCCTCCGGCCATTCTTTCGAGCGAACCTTCCCTCGCAATCGAAAGACATTTCCATGAGCAAGACCCTCCTGATCACCGGCGCATCTTCCGGCATCGGCCACGCCACCGCAAAAGCCGCCGCCAAGGCTGGCTGGAACGTCGCCCTACTCGCCCGCTCCGAAGACAAGCTGAAATCGCTGGCGGACGAGATCGGCGACAGGGCGCTCGCCCTCCCCTGCGACGTGACGGATCGCGACGCGCTGACGGACGCGGTGGCCAGGACAGTCGATCATTTCGGCGAGCTGACCGGCGTGTTCGCCAATGCCGGCACGGGCGTGAACAATCCCGGCGTCGAGAATGGCGATCCCGAAGAGTGGCACGACATGATCCACCTCAACATCCTCGCCGTGCTCTACACCGCGCATGCGACGCTGCCGCATCTCAAGAAAACCAAGGGCCACTTCATCGTCACCGGCTCCAAGGCCGGACGCGAGCATTTCAAGGGCTCGATCTATTCCGCGACCAAGTGGTTCGTGCATGGCTTCGCGGGCAATCTGGCCGAGGAAATGCGCGAATGGCAGGGCCGCTGCACGGTGATCTCGCCGGGCATGGTCGATACCGATTTCTTCGACGAGCCCAAGCCCACCAAGCTGCAGCCCGAAGATATCGGCGACGCGGTCGTCTTCGCGCTCGAACAGCCGGACACCAGCTGCGTGCGCGAGATACACCTCATGCCGAACGACTAACTGGCGGCAGCGACGATGGCGGCCCAGCCCGCCTCGTCCATCACCTCGATGCCGAGTTCTTCGGCCTTCTTCAGCTTGCTGCCCGCGCCCGGCCCGGCGACGAGCAGGTCTGTCTTCGCGCTGACCGAGCCTGAGGCCTTCGCGCCCAGTCGCTCGGCCTGCGCCTTGGCCTCGTCGCGGCTCATCGTCTCCAGCTTACCGGTGAAGACGACCGTCTTGCCCGCGACCGGGCTGTCGACGGTGGCGACTTCGTAGCGCGACGGGTCCAGTTCGCTCAGCAAGTCGTCCCACACGGCGCGATTGTGCTCCTCGTGGAAGAAGTCGCCCAGCGCCTCGACCACCGCGCCGCCGATCCCGTCGATGGCGGTGAGTTCGGCCTCCGCAGCCTCGTCGCCCGCGCAGGCTTTCTCGGCCGTCTCGCGTAGTGTTGGCAATTCGTGAAAATGCTTCATCAGGACGCGCGCCGTCACCGCGCCGACATGGCGGATGCCGAGGCCGAAGAGCAGCCGCGCGGCGTCGGGCGAGCGCTTGCTTTCCACAGATGCTAACAGATTATCCACAGACTTGTCCTTCCACCCGTCAAGCGAGAGAATCTCTTGGCGGCGTTCATGCAGGCGGAAGATGTCGGCGGGGCTTTCCAGCCAGCCGAGCGCGAAGAACTGGTCGATGGTCTTCTCGCCCAATCCCTCGATATCGAGCGCGCCGCGGCTGACAAAATGTTTCAGTCTTTCCGTGCGTTGGGCCGGACAGATGAGACCGCTCGTGCAGCGCACATCGACTTCGCCCTCCTCGCTCACCGCCTCGCTGCCGCATTCGGGGCAGTGATCGGGGAAATCGAAAGCCGGGCGCTCCGCATCGCGCGTCAGGTTCTCGACAACCTGCGGGATCACGTCCCCCGCGCGCTGCACCACCACGCGGTCCCCCGGGCGCACGCCGAGCCGTAGGATCTCGTCGCGATTGTGCAGCGTGACATTGGTGACGGTGACCCCGCCCACCAGCACCGGCGCGAGACGCCCCACAGGGGTCAGCTTGCCCGTGCGCCCGACCTGGATATCGATGCTCTCCAGCGTCGTCTCGGCTCGCTCGGCCGGAAACTTGTGCGCCAGCGCCCAGCGCGGCGCCTTGGCGACGAAGCCGAGGCGCTGCTGGTAATCGAGCCGGTCCACCTTGTACACGACGCCGTCGATTTCGTACGGCAGATCAGCGCGTTGCTCCGCGATCTTCGCATAATGCGCGAGCATGCCTTCCACGCTCTCGACCCGCGCGAAGAGCGGGCTGACCGGCACGCCCCAGCTCTCGATCGCGCGCACGACCTCTTCCTGCGTCTCGCCCGGCACGTCCGACGCGCCACCCCATCCATGCGCCCAGAATTTGAGCGGCCGCCGCGCCGTGACGCTCGCATCCTTCTGCCGCAGCGATCCCGCCGCCGCATTGCGCGGATTGGCGAAGAGCTTTCCGCCCGCCTCCTCCTGCGCCGCGTTGAGAGCAAGGAAATCGGCGCGCGCCATGTAGACCTCGCCGCGTATCTCGAACACGTCCGGCACGTCGCCGGAAAGCCGCTGCGGAATGTCCGCGATATGCGCGACATTGGGCGTGACGTTCTCGCCCACCTGCCCATCCCCGCGCGTCGCGGCGAGGACCAGTTCGCCCTTCTCATAACGAAGTGAGCAGGACAGCCCGTCGATCTTGTCCTCCGCCGTGAAGGCGAGCGGCGCGTCCTCTTCCAGCGAAAGAAACCGCCGCACCCGCGCCACGAATTCGCGCACCTCCTCGTCCGCGAAGGCGTTGTCGAGGCTGAGCATGCGGACTTCGTGCGTGACCTTGGACAGCGGCGATGTGGCAACCGCGTGCCCCACATCCTGCGACGGCGAGTCCGCCCGTACAAGATGCGGAAACGCCGCCTCCAGCTCGGCATTGCGCCGCACCAGAGCATCGTATTCCGCATCCGAAATCTCGGGATCGTCCTCGGCATGGTAAAGCCGATTGTGCTTGGAGATCGCCTTCGCGAGCCTCATCAGCTCGTTCGCGGCTTCGGCTTCGGTCATTTTCCTGCGACCGTATGTTGCGCGAATTCAGCCTCGATCGCGCCGATAAGCTTTGGGAGCTTCCTGATTAATTCGCCGTTAGAACCGTCAGTTGGGAGCAGAAGCTCTCTGAAATAGATGGCATTTTCATCTGTGTGCGCACTTTCATTACCTAATTGCGCTGCGGACTGCATTTCTAAAGCGTGCTCATAAAAATCCTGAAGCCTGCTTCGTGCCTGCTCCCCCAAAATGAGACGAGCTTCGACCGACTTTGCCCTGAGTTGATAAGTTCTTTGGCTTATCTGAGAAGCTCGATTCGCAACAATCGAAAAGAAATATTCATCTTCAAGATCCGCGAGACGCTGTCTGGAATACTGATGTTGGAAACCAAAAGCCTTAAGTGACTCGACTTCTTGCGGTATAGTCATATTCTTCACAAGAAACGCCAAATCGTCCTCGACCTCGTATACCAAGCGAAGGATTTCTGTCGCGGTGTCAATTTGCTGATTCTGAATCTTTTGCTTTCGCCATTGCTTGGCGCCGAACCAACCAACGAAAGCCACTGCAAAAGCGCCAGCGACCGTTCCGACACCGGACAGCATCGTGCCGGTATGCCCCCAATTGATCAGCACTCCAACTTCAGTCATACCCCCTCCAGCAATCGATCCGCCTGCGCCCTCGCCTCGGGCGTGACCTCCGCCCCGCTCAGCATCCGCGCGATCTCTTCCTGCCTGCCGCCCTCGTCCAGCAGCGCGACTGAAGTCTTCGTCACCGTCCCGCTCGAAGCCTTGGCGATCAGGTAGTGCGTCCCGCCCCGCGCCGCGACTTGTGGCGAGTGGGTCACGGCCAGCAGCTGTCCGCCCTCGGCCAGCCGCGCCAGTCGCTCGCCGATGGCGCTTGCCACCGCCCCGCCAACGCCGCGGTCGATTTCATCGAAGATCACCGTTGCCGCCCCGCCCTGCTCGGCCAGTGCGACTTTGAGCGCGAGGATGAAGCGGGAGAGCTCGCCGCCCGAGGCGATCTTGTTCAGCGGCGCGAAGTCGGCGCCCGGATTGGTGGCGATCAGGAATTCGACGCCGTCCATGCCGTGCGCGCCCCAACGCTCCTCCGGCAATTCGCGCACATCGGTGCGGAAACGCGCGGCGTCCAGCTTGAGCGGGGCGAGTTCGCCCGCGACCGCCTTGTCGAGCTTTGCGCCCGCTTTCACGCGTTGATCGTGCAGCTTGAGCGCCGCCTTGCGATAGGCCTCGCCTGCCGCTTCCTCCGCCTTCACCAGATCGGCGAGATCGGCATCGCCCTGCTCGATGGCATCCAGCTTCGCCCGCAGCGAGCGCATCACTTCGGGCAGATCGTCGACCTGCGCGGAATGCTTGCGGGCGAGCGCGCGCAGTTCGAACAGTCGCGTCTCTATCCGGTCTAGTTCGAGCGGGTCGTGCGTCAGCGCCTCGGCCGCGGCTTCCAGCTTTTCCTCCGCTTCCCCCGCCTCGATCACCGCGCGGTCGAGCGAGGCGAGCGCTTCGGCCAGCAATGTGTGCTCGGGCGCGATCCGGTCGAGCTTGCGCGCGGCGGAGCGCAGACGCGCGAGCGGGCTTTCACTCCCATCCCAGACCAGCCGCAGCTCTTCCAGATCGCCCTGCAGCTTCTCGCCTTTCTGCATGTCGGAGCGGGCCCCGGCGAGCTCCTGTTCCTCACCCACCACCGGTTCGATAGCGGTCAGTTCGGCGAGATGGGCGAGCAGCAGTTCCTGATCCGCCTTGGCCTGTTCGATGTCCGCGCGCGCGCCGTCCAGCGCCTCTCGCGTCGCCCGCCATGCCTCCCAGGCCGCCGTCACCTTGGCGACTTCCGCATCGGCAAACCGGTCGAGCAGCGCCCGGTGACCGCGTGGGTTCACAAGCCCGCGATCGTCGTGCTGGCCGTGCAGTTCCACCAGCGCGCCCGCCAGGGAGCGCAGCAGCGCCACGCCGACCGGCTGATCGTTCACCCACGCTTTCGACCCGCCATCTGCCTTCACCCGGCGGCGTGCGATCAGCGGCTCGCCCGGCTCCAGGTCAACCTCTGCGTCTTCGAGCGCATCGGCAATGGCGGGCGGCATGTCGGCGAATTCGAAAGTCGCGGTGACGCTCGCCTGATCTTCCCCGCTGCGCACCAGCGCCGTCTCCGCCCGCGCGCCCAGCACGAGGCCGAGCGCGTCGAGCAGGATCGACTTGCCCGCCCCCGTCTCGCCCGTCAGCACACCCAATCCCGGCCCGAAGGCAAGGTCGAGCGATTCGATCAGCACGATGTTCCGGATGGCGAGCGAAGTCAGCATGGCGTGGTTGCAGCAAGCTTTACGGCTCGACTCGTCGCTTCGCAACGATGCCCCGTCGCCAAACGGTGGAGGCGATACGAAATCTTAACCAATGTCTGGCCTGTTAGGGTCGCAATCACGGGAGGGCTGCCGAAATGTCGGTGCTCACAATCAGGGCACATCGCCGCTACGCGCTGCGCACGCCCGCACAACTCAAGCGCACCGGCCGCAAGGCCGCCAAATGCCTGCTGATCGAGCTTTCGCAGCAGGGCGCGCGCCTCAGCAATCTCGGGCAGAGCGAGTTTCTCGCCGGCGATATCGTCACGCTCGTCACCGATTGCGGCAAGGCGCTGGAAGGCACCATTCGCTGGGCGCATGACGGACGTGCGGGCGTCACGCTTAATCGCGCGATGCACATGCCGGAAATGTCCGCGCTGATCGATGCCAGTCGCAAGGACATGGTCGCCGCCTGAGCGGCCATTCAGCACTATCTGAAAATCAGCCGCCTGCAGCCACGCGCTGCGGTGCGTGTTCCTGCATCAGCTTGAATGCGCGTTCATACCAGTCACTGCCCGGATAATTCGCGCCGAGCACGGCGGCGTAGCGCTGCGCTTCTTCGGGCACGCCTATGGCGAGATTGGATTCGACGAGGCGGTAGAGCGCCTCGGGCGCATGGCTGGTCGTCTGGTAATCGTCCACCACGTTCTGGAAGCGCAGCGCGCTTGCAAGCCATTGCCCGGTATCCTGGTAGAAACGGCCGATTTCCATTTCCTTGCCCGCCAGGTGATCGTTGACAAGGTCGATCTTCAGCCGCGCGTCGGCGGCATAGGGGCTTTCGGGATAGCGCCGCACGATCTCGTTCAGCGCCTGCAGCGCCTGGCGGGTGATCGCCTGGTCGCGTTCAACATCGCTGATCCGCTCGTAATAGCTGAGTGCGATGAGGTAATAGGCATAGGGCGCGTCGGCATTGCCGGGGTGGATCGACAGGAAGCGCGAGGCCGACTGGATCGACGAATTGTATTCGCGCGCGGCGTAGTAGCTGAACGCGCTCATCAGCTGGGCGCGGCGGGCCCAGGGGGAATAGGGGTGCTGGCGCTCAACCTCGTCGAACAGGGCGGCGGCGAGCTGCAGATCGCCCTGATCGAGCCGATCCTTCGCCGCATTGTAGAGCGACTCCACGTCACGCGCGACATAGGCGAGGTCGTTCGGCTCGCTCGCGCTGCCTCCCGCGCAACCGGTGAGAGCGACGGCGCCGGCGGCGGCGAGGATGGCGGCCTTGATCGATGAGTGCGAATACATGATGCCAGCCTATAACTGCCGCCGCGCTGAACGCCAAGTGAAGGTGTGCGCGTGGCGGTGCATTTGTGCGACGAGCGGGGCTGGCGCGGCGCGAGCGGCTTTCCTATAGGGTGGCAGCGATGGCCAAGGCGCTTTTCGAACTCAATCCCGCGCTTGATCGCACTGCCCTCGCCGCCGAATTCGCGCGGGCGCGGCGGTTGCAGATCCGCGACGTGTTGACGCAGGGCACCGCGCGCGAGCTGCGCATGATCCTCGAAAAGCACACGCCGTGGGGCATGGCGATGCAGGCGGGCGCCGATGCCAAGGGCTGCGGATTCAGCGCGCGTGAGCTGCAGGAACGCGGCAAGGCGCAGGAAGCGATGGCGCTGGCCAAGGCCACGGATGCGGCGGCGGCGAGAGGGGACTACGCCTTCCGCTCGCTGCGCTATTCCATGGTCGAGGCGGTGCAGCAGGGCTGGGACGAGGGCGGCGTTTTCGAGGTGATCCTCGAACATCTGAATGCCGAACCGTTTCTCGATCTCATGCGGCAGATTACCGGCATGCCCGATCTGCAGCGCGCCGATGCGCATGCGAGCTGCTATGCCGCGCAGCATTTTCTGGGGCGCCACAATGACAGCCACGTCGCCGAAGGCTGGCGGATCGCCTATGTGCTCAACCTGACGGTGGAAGACTGGCACCCGGACTGGGGCGGCTATCTGCTGTTCTACGATGAGGATGGCGATATCGAGACGGGCCTGCGCCCGCGCTTCAACAGCCTCAACATCTTCGCCGTCCCGCAGGATCACGCGGTCAGCTACGTGCCGCCTTTCGCGCCCAAGGGTCGATACACCATCAATGGCTGGCTGCGGGACCGTTGAATAGCGCGGCATCGGCGAACAATGCCGGAAATGCGGCGATGAAGGCGGGTAACGTCGTCGAGGCCGAAACGCTGTTTGCCGAGGCCGCCAGGCTCGCGCCCGGTAATCCGGATTTCGCGATCAATCACGCCATCGCGCTCAGCTGGCTGGACCGCCATAGGGAGGCTATCGCGGTGCTGGAAGGGCATCGGACGGCAGGGGAGCGCGATCCGCGCTATTGCTCGGCGCGGGCCAATTCGGCGCGGCAGCTGCGCGATCTTGCCGAGGCCGCGCGTTGGTACGATCGCAGCCTCGCCCTCGCCCCGCAGTCCCCTCGTCCGCTGCACGGCCGCGCCCGCGTGGCGCTGGAGCGGGGCGAGGCGGATGCAGCGCGGCGCTTCGAAGCCGCCATCGCCGCCAATCGCGCGGATGGCGAGGCTTGGCTCGGCCTGGTGGAAGCTCTCAGCGCATCGGGCGAGACGCAGCGCGCCCGCGAACTCGCCGAACGGCTCGTGTCACAAATGCCTAACTGGGTCGCTGCGCTCCGCGTGCTCGCGCAAATACGGCTCGGCGCAGGGGACGCCGATTTTGCATCGCACGTCGCCGATGCCGCGCGGCAAAAACCGGACGATCCCGCTATCCCCCGCGCGCATGTTGAAGTGCTGGAAGGCCATGACCGTTTCGAAGACGCGCTGACCGTGGCGACGGATGCGAGCGAAACCTTTCCGCATGAGCCCTATTTCCGCCTGATGGCCGGCACCCTCGCCGGGTATCTCGAAGATGCCGAAGCGGCGGCCGCGCATTTCGAAGCTGTCGATCCCGACCTGCCCGATGGCTGGCTGATGGAAGCGCGCTTCCGCCTACAGACAGGCGAGTATGATCGCGCCGCCGCGCTGCTCGACAGGCTGATCGAGAAAAGGCCGAACGATATCGCCGCATGGTCCACGCGAGACCTGCTCTGGCGGCTCACAGATAACGAGCGCGCGCAATGGCTGCACGGGCAGGATGGCATGGTGCGCATGGTCGCCCTGCCCGATGCCTACGCTGTTCTGGCGCAGGTGCGCCCTACGCTCCACGCCTTGCACGATGCGTCCGCCTTCCCGCTCGGCCAGAGCCTGCGCGGCGGCACACAGACACGCGGCGGCCTGTTCGAGCGGATGGAACCGGAACTCGCGCGGCTGCACGAAGCGATCCTCGACGCGCTCGCCGACTACCGATCTGGCCTGCCCGAGAAGGATGACAGCCATCCGCTACTCAGCCGCCAAGACAGCGACTGGACGATCGCCGGGTCATGGTCGGTCCGGCTTTGCGGCGGTGGCGATTTTCATGCGGCTCATCTGCATCCGCAAGGCATCATCTCCTCGGCGCTCTATTGCGAATTGCCGGATGACATGGGGAATAGCGGCGCGGCGGAACGCACAGGATGGATCGAGCTCGGCAGACCGCCGCCGAAAATGCATCTCGACCTCGGACCGCTGCATGTGCTCGAACCGAAAGTCGGCCACCTCGCGCTGTTCCCCAGCACGCTCTATCACGGCACGCTTCCATTCACCGAAGGCCGCCGCATGACGGTTGCCTTCGACGTCGTACAGGACACACGATGACCGACGCGCAGACCAACGAAGCCTGGAACACGTTCTGGGAGCGTCAGACGCGCACCAGCGGGAAAGGCGGCGGATGCCTGCCGGAAGCATGGGCCGCGATCGACCGGGTGCGCGCCCGCTTCTGGCAGCAATTCGCCAAGCGCCTGCCGCGTGGCGCGAAGGTGCTCGATCTCGCGACCGGCGACGGGCTGGTCATGGCATACATGCTGGAAGCGCGCCGCGATCTCAAGCCCGTCGGCATCGATTACGCCACCGCTTTGCCGGACGCGCCAAAAGGTACGAAAATGCTCGGCGGGGTGCGGATGGAGGAATTGCCTTTCGACGGCGGCAAATTCGACGCTGTCGTCAGCCAATTCGGCTTCGAATATGGCGACATCCCCGCCGTCGCGAAGGAAATTGCGCGCGTGCTTAACGCGAACGGGCGCGTCGGCATCATGTCCCATCGCAAGGACGGCCCAATCGTGGCGCATAATCGCAACCGCAAGGCGCAGATTGCCTGGGCGATCGAGGAGCAGGATCTGCTGACCGTGGCCCGAAACAGCCTCTCGCTTCGCAATAGTGGCAATTCCACCATGCCGGAAGCGATCGCGCAGGCCCCGGAAAAGGGTGCCGCGGCACATGGGCCTTCATCCGCCGCATGGGAAATCGCCGAGGCGATCCGCCGCACATTGCATCTGGGCAGGCAGGACGACCCGGCAAATGTCATCGCCGTGCTTGATGATATCGAGCGCCAGGCGAGTAACGAACTCGGTCGCATCGCATCGCTCGAGCGTGCTGCGGAAGCTGCCAGCGACAGCGACGCGGTGATCGCCGCCATGGAACAAGCCGGTCTCGAGCTGATCGAGGAAGTGCAGCTTCGCGACGGGCGCTCGCCCAATTCCTTCGCGGTTTATCGCGGCTTCAAAATCGCCGCCTAGGCGCGACAGTCCTGCAATCTGGCGCTGCGGCGCTTCATCCTATCTGGCACGAAAAACGGGCGGGAGACCCAAAGGTCCCCCGCCCGTTTTTCGTCGAGCTTTCGCTCGGTCGGTTCGCTTAGAAGCGGACCAGGACCGATGCGAAGAAGTCACGGCCCAGCACGTCGTAGGTGCTCGGGTAGGTATTGGACTGCTCGGCATTGTTGAAATCGCCGAGAAGTAGCGTGTTGGTCTCGTTGACCACCTGACCCGCATCATTGAACTCCGGGGTCGTCGGCAGGGTGTCGAACAGGTTGTTCACACCGACCGTGAAGGTCACCGCTTCCATGAAGTCGTAAGACAGAGTGAGGTCGATCAGGTCGTAGGCGCCGATCCGGTCGACGATGTAGGTCGTGCCATCATCGTCATCATCGACGGCGCTCAGGTGACGCCAGCGGGTCGAGAAGGTCAGCGGACCATCGACATAGCTTGCACGCGACGTCCACTTGAACGCCGCCTGAGGCTCACCGCACGTCAGACCGAACTGGCCGGCGCACTCGATGACATCGTCAGGCTCGTCCTGAAGCGGCGCGAAAAGCGCAGATTCGGTCCAGGTGGCCAGCAGCGACAGGTTCAGATCCGATGCACCGTTTCCGAGCAGCGAGAAACCGAGATCCATGTCATAAGCAACCTGAAGGTCGATGCCCGACGTTTCCAGCGAAGCGATGTTTTCACCACCGAGTACCGGCGCATTGAAACGGTCGAAGGCGCCCGTCTCATCGCGCGTGTTCTCGAACTTCGAGCAGAAGTCGCTGTCGAGGCTGGTCAGGTCGTTGTAGCAGATGTTGAGCTGCGTCTGCAGGCTCGGCGTGACGATCGCATCTTCGATCTTGATATCGAAGTAGTCAGCCGTCAGCGTGAAGCCCGGAATTGCAGTCGGCTGCAGAACGATACCGAACGAGTAGCTGTCCGAGGTTTCTTCGAACAGATCCGGATTGCCGCCGAAGAAGGCCGCGGTCTGCGGATCCGGCTGCACGATCGGGTTCGGTCCGTTGCCACTCGGCGGAACGAGGCCGATATTGTCTTCCGGAACACCGTTATCGAGACACAGGTCTAGCAGGGCGCCGCTCGGCGTCGGGCCGCCACCGGGCGTGCCGTTACCAGCACACGGATCGAGCGCACCGGGGAAGCCGATGGCCTGACCCTGGAAAAGCTCGCCGACATTCGGCGCACGAACCGCGCGCTGATACTGGCCGCGGAACGTGATGTCCTCGATCGGCGAAAACTCGATGCCGCCAGCATAAGTCCAGACGCCGCCGACACGCTCGAGCGAGTAGTCGGAATAACGACCGGCACCGGTCAGCTCGACACGCATGCCACTTTCGGTTTCGAACGGAATGCTTACTTCGCCGAACACTTCCTTGACGTCATAGCCACCCTCGGTCGGCTGACCGGCGTTGAAGCCGGCAACGTCGCCCGAAGCGAGGAATTCGTCAGGGATGAAGCGCGAGAACACTTCGCGATACTCGCCGCCGACGGCAAAGCCGATCGGTTCGGCGGCACCGAGTGCGAAATCGCCCAGCGTGCCGGAGATGACGGCAGACGCCACCTGCAGCTCGGAGATGTCGCCGTTCTGCGCCTGGATGCGGAATACATCGACATCTTCGGGCGAAAGTGTGTCGCGACCGAAAATGTTGATCTGTGTGTCACCGGTGCCGTTGACCGCAGCGGTGAAGCGCGAAACGGAGGCGTTACCCTGCTGGATGTTGGCGTTCCGCGTACGCGCGAACATGTAGTACGCGTCGTAGTTGAGGAAATCGGTGATGTCACCACGAAGGCCACCAAGCACGCGGAAAGCGTTACGTTCGTCGAGATTGCGACGACCGCCAGCTTCCTGAAGACGACGACGGATCTGAACGGAGATCAGGCCATCGTCCTGCGCATCGCCGCTTTCGCTTTCATCGAGCTGACGGAACTGGTCGGCAGTGTCGTCATTGATGAAGCCGTCATCGGCCAGTTGCTCGATATCGAGCGTGGTATTGATGAGAATCGGCGTCGGAGCGAGTTCCGAATCCACCCGGTTGTTGACGTACGTCACTTCCGTGTAGAGTTCGGCCTGCGGCACGATCTCGTAGCTCGCATAACCGCCGATCAGGTAACGCTCCTGCGGCAGCTGCAGGTAGTTAACCGGCGCGAAGTTATAAAGGTCGCGCGGCGTTTCGTACGCGCGGATCTGGCCCTGCGGATCGAAGATGCCAAGATTGTTGTTCTCTTCGAACGCGGTATCGTCGGTGTCGCCATCACCACGGTAGGTGAGGCGAGTTTCCGGCGGAAGCGAGGAGCCCAGCTGCTCGAGCGGATTGCCGCCAAGAGCGAAGGCGGAGAACTCGCGGTCGCCCTGGAAGATCTCGTCGCGATTATAGTATTCGCCGAAGACGGTCACGTTGCCGCGGCCTTCGGAGAAATCGGCACCGATCGCACCGTGGATCTGATAGCGATCGCCATCGCCACGGTCGGTGATCGAATACTGACCGCCGACTTCGGCACCGTCGAGTTCACGAAGACGGAAGTTGACGACGCCGGCAAGCGCGTCCGAACCGTAAACAGCGGAGGCACCACCGGTCACGACGTCCACGCTCTCCAGCAGGAACTGCGGGATCGTGTTGAGGTCGACGATCTGGCCGGTATCGTAGAACATCCAGCGGCGGCCATTGACCAGCAACAGGTTACGGTTCGCACCGAGGCCACGCAGGTTCAGCGAGGCGGTGCCGTTACCCGGGTTGTTCGAGAAGGACGTAACGCCTGGGACGACCTGCGGCAGCGTGTTGACCACGTTTTCGACGTTGACCGTACCCGAAAGCGCGAATTCCTCGCTGTCGACGACGGTGACCGGCGCGGCGGTTTCGACGTTGCGGCGCTGGATGCGCGAACCGGTAACGACGATGCGCTCACCTTCTTCGGCGGCCTGCGGCTCGATGGTCGGGTCTTCCGGCGTGACCGGGTCCTGATCCTGGGCATATACCGGCGCCGCGATCAGCGATCCGAAGATCACCGAGCTCGCGAGCAGCGATGCCTTGGTCTTGCGATTAAACATTCATGTGCTCCTGGTAAGAAACTGTAATGAAAGGTGGCGGAAGGTCGCTTCCATCCCCGCATCGCGAGGTCGCACGACCTGACCCTCCTTCCTGATTTCACGCCAAAGCACTTCGCGGAGTCTCGCACAATCGCTGTGTGGACAGGTTTCACTTGTCACCAAGGTTGTGTGACATTTTTGAAACAATTGCATGGGAAGCAAGCAATTGTCGGCTTCATCGTGAAGGTTGAAGCCGTGCCGTTCATCAGACTTGACAGAAACAAGGGAGTCGTGCGCATGTTCTTCTCGCCTCCAGCAGTCGATCGAACGGGCGTGCCAGGATCGAACGTGAACCATCTTTCTGCGTCTCGGGATTACATCTGCACACGTGCTGCTTCTTCGCCGTGATATGTGCGAGCGCGATACAAGACTGCGCTGAAAAAGCTCCGGCGTAGAAAACGGAACATCACCCCCTTCTGTCCATTCGCCACGCCGCCAAAAAAGTTGCTTCACATGATATTGATGTTTTGGCACGCCTAGGTTGTGTCTCGATATCGGCGCCATCTGACGCAGATCACGTAAGGCTACTTTTCAAAGGAACAGGTTTTGAACGAAAACAGTTTGCGAATTCTGTTTGCCGCATGGAGTGGCAAACTTCGCTCAGATGGCGGCCTTGAAAGTGCTACGCAAATATTCGAGAATCTTCGCAACAGCTACAGGTGGCACTTCTCGACCACTTTAGAAACGCAATTCTCAGAGCGCTGGCGGGACGGAGGAGCAAGCGTAAGCATCGATCCGTTCAATCCGCGCGCTAATCCGCTACGAAAGGCGACACAGCGGCATTTTTGGGCACGCAATATGCAGAGCCTTTGTCAGAATTTTCGGCCGGATATCATCCATTGTAACGATGTATTCGCCCTAAGAGCCGCGGTACGCATAAACAGTAAATTTCGCCCCGCGATCGTTTTCACTGTCCGCAACACGAACATGTTTGATCCTCCCATAAATCCCATCTGGGAAGATCAGCTTATTGAGAAGATCGACTATGTGACTGTTTTATCATCTGAAATGAAGGCGACAGTCGAAAAAACCTTTGTAAGTCAATCGCTGCAAGTCGAGGAAATCAGCAGTATTGTCGACCTGAACCGCTTCTGTCCTGTCGACGAACAGCGGCGCCGCCAGATCCGCAAAACGCTCGGCATCGCTGAGAACAGTTTCGCGGTCGGTTTTGTCGGCTCTTTTCAGCCGCGCAAAAACCAGTTGGCCTTTCTGAAGGACTGTGCTCCCCGGCTGATGTCAGAAGTGCCGGAGATGCACATCCATTTCGTTGGCGATTTCAACCCAGACACACAACCTTACGACAAGCAGTGCGAGATGGAAGCAGATGCGGGGCTCTCGGAGAGAGTGACATTTCACGGCCCCCAGTCAAATGTAGAAGAGTATTATCGGGCATTCGACGTGGTTATCGTAGCGTCCGAAGCCGAGGGCATGGCACGCTGTATGATCGAAAGCCTTGCCTGCGGAACGCCGGTTGTTTCCTTTGACGTGTGTTCTGCTCGCGAGAATCTTGACGTAACAGGCGCAGGGCGAGTGGTCGAGCAAGGGGATTTCGCAACAATGGCCAACTCGATTGCCGCGCTGGCTCATGATCATGATACTTTGCGAGAGATGAGCCAAGCAGCACGTCGCCGTGCGGAAAGCAAATTCGATCAGGCCAAGGTCAAGCCTCAATGGGAGCGCCTTTTTGCGGAAGCCGCTAGCGCGGGCGAGACTTGAACCACAACAAATTGAGCCTGCTATTCTGACGAGAAATCATTCGGACCTTGCTTTTCAAGGTGTCTTTTATTCTGTTCTTCAGTGTGCCCCCACCGGGGTTGAATGGGTATGATAACAGCCGCGGCTCCAGAATACTGATGATTTCCTTCTGGACATCCCCCGTTGTACGGCTTTTGAATGGCACGGCCATAAGCGCACATAGAATCTCGTGGCAATTGAAAGGTGAGAGAATTGGCGCAATCATGTTGATCTGCTGTTGAAATGAAGATTGCCAATTACCCATCCGGTCTTCCCAGTACAAAAAGTCCAACAGACTGAATTTCTGCGCCACACCGCGCAATTCTTGAAGCCAAGGCGCGTAGGGTTCCATTGCGGCCGAATGACCGATGGCCCGGGTCACCAATCCCAATATTTCTGGTGTAGCTTTTTGCCAGTCGACATAGCCCCAGTGGGCACGACCGATTTCGGCCATATTACCGTTCAGGAAAACTGTTTTTCTTTCGGTCGCCAGTTCACGGAGCAGCGGGAATTCTCTCGGCAAGGTGGGAGAGCTGATTTGTTCACGCACGTTACTGAATATCTCATCCGCCTCTGACATTGCTCCGGAAAGCACCATCCGCTTTTCGTGATGAATGATCCCGAAGTCAGATGAAATTCGCTTGGCTATTTCAAGGTCAGCATGAAAATCCTGGCCGCGGGAGCCATGATCTGCTGGTGCATAGGTGTAGCATTCAAAAGGAATATCAGCTGCCAAGGCTATCGCCAAAAGACATCGGCTGTCCAGGCCAGCCGTTAGTGGAATTCGGACAGCATCATATTTGGTTGGCAGCGCTTTTGCGACATTGACAAGCCTGCCGGCTGCGTCACGGGCGGCGGCATGGACCGTACGCGGTTCCACCTCATCAAATTGGGGGTTCGGCCAAATGCGCCTGACGGTCCCGTCTGAACTCAGGGAGTGGTTCGCGACCAACTGCGAGATACCCTCGTAGGGCGTTGAATCGAGGCGCCAATAGGTGTTGTCAGTCAGTCGGCTTGGTTCAGACAGCATGTCCGGCCGGTAGTATCGTTCACTTTGGAAAAACTCGGCCGCAGAACGGGTCATCTCCACGTCCAGCTTGCCGGTAAGAAAAGACAGGCTGGATGATGCGCAGAATTGTTCTTGCGAATGATAGAATACCGGGAACAATATGGATGCATCACCGAAGAGATGAAGCATCCCGCTTTTGTCGATCGTCATGACGATCCAGCGACCAGCCAGCCTGCGTGTAGCAAGCCAAAGGGGATAGACAGGATCATCATCCGCAGCCTCTTCGACATCAGACGCCAGAATTGTGGCGATTTTATCGATATCTGCGTTGGCAATCTCGGTATCGTAGGGATCGCCGATAATGGCCGCCTGGCCTCCCGGTAGTATCGCCCACGCCGTGTCTGGTGACAGGGCGACTGAATAACGCCCGAGCATGTGACTGTGCCGTCCTTGCTCCTCGACATTTTCAGTGACAAAAAATTGCAGCGGCGGTAGCTCCTTTGCCGGCTCTCGGGGTAATGCGGCCACAATTTGTTCTGGTATCATGTCGCTACAAACCGTGTAGGAACAGAACGTTCATGTAAAGTTGCTCACAAGGTTCTCTCTCAGATTCAAAATAGCCAATTGTAGTCCCAAATTCCTGTCGTTGGCCGATTGCCAACACGGGTAGGCCACAGGCGATTTCTTCGTGCCCAACCATCACTCCTCCCCCATCCGCAGCGCAGCAATAAACGCCTCCTGCGGAATGCTCACATTGCCATACTCTCTCATCCTGGCCTTCCCCTTCTTCTGCTTGTCCAGCAACTTCTTCTTGCGCGAGATATCGCCGCCATAGCATTTGGCGGTCACGTCCTTGCGCAAGGCGGCGATCGTCTCGCGGGCGATGATCTTGCCACCGATCGCGGCCTGGACGGGGATCTTGAAGAGGTGGCGGGGGATGAGGTCTTTCAGGCGTTCGCACATGCCGCGGCCGCGTTCTTCGGCCACGCTGCGGTGGACTATCAGCGATAGCGCGTCGACGGCTTCCGCGTTCACCAGGATGTTCATCTTCACGAGGTCGCCTTCGCGAAGGCCGATCTGCTCGTAGTCGAAACTGGCATAGCCGCGGCTGATCGATTTCAGACGGTCATAGAAGTCGAAGACCACCTCGTTCAGCGGCAGTTCGTAGGTCACCTGCGCCCGGCCGCCGACATAGGTGAGGTTCGTCTGCACGCCGCGCCGGTCCTGGCACAGTTTCAGGATCGCGCCGAGATATTCGTCGGGCGTGTAGATCGTCGCCTTGATCCACGGTTCCTCGATCATCTCGATGCGGTTCACGTCCGGCCAGTCGGCAGGGTTGTGGATGTCGCGCGTTTCCGCGTCCTCGTTCTTCGTATGGGCAAGGTGGACGCGGTACACCACGCTGGGCGCGGTGGTGATGAGGTCGAGATCGTATTCGCGGCTCAAGCGCTCCTGGATGATTTCCAGGTGCAGCAGGCCGAGGAAACCGGCACGAAAGCCGAAGCCCAATGCGGCGCTGCTCTCCATCTCGTAGCTGAAGCTCGCATCGTTCAGGCGCAGCTTGCCGATGCTTTCGCGCAGCTTCTCGAAATCGGCGGCGTCCACCGGGAAGAGGCCGCAGAACACCACGGGCTGCACTTCCTTGTAGCCCTTCAGTGGCGTGTCCGCCCCGCCCTTCACCGTGGTGATGGTGTCACCCACGCGGGCTTGCTCCACTTCCTTGATCTGCGCGGTGATGAAGCCGATTTCGCCGGGGCCGATCTCCGGCAGGTCCATGCGCTTGGGGCCGAAACAGCCGACCCGGTCCACCAGGTGCTGCGTGCCGCCCTGCATGAAGCGCACGTCGAGGCCCTTTTTCAGGACGCCGTCGATCACGCGCACCAGGATGACGACGCCGAGATAGGGGTCGTACCAGCTGTCGACGAGCATGGCTTTCAGCGGCGCGTCGCGATCGCCCTTGGGGGGCGGGATCTTGGCAACGACGGCTTCGAGCACGTCCTCGATCCCGATGCCGGACTTCGCGCTGGTGAGCACCGCTTCGCTGGCGTCGAGGCCGATGACCTCCTCGATCTCCGCGCGGACCTGTTCGGGCTCTGCCGCGGGCAGATCGATCTTGTTGATGACGGGGACGATCTCGTGATCATGCTCGATCGACTGGTAGACATTGGCGAGCGTCTGCGCCTCCACGCCCTGCGCGGCGTCAACGATCAGCAGCGCGCCCTCGCAGGCGGCAAGGGAGCGGGAAACCTCGTAGGCGAAGTCGACATGGCCAGGCGTATCCATGAGGTTGAGCTCGTAGGTTTCGCCATCCTTCGCGGTGTAGTTCAGGCGCACGGTCTGCGCCTTGATGGTGATGCCGCGCTCCTTCTCGATGTCCATGTTATCAAGGACTTGCTCGGACATCTCGCGCTCTGTCAAGCCGCCGGTATGCTGGATCAGCCGATCGGCAAGCGTCGACTTGCCATGATCGATATGGGCGATGATCGAAAAATTTCGGATCTTGGAAAGGTCAGTCATTTGGAAAGCGCCATTAGCCCGGCGTTTCCCAAATGTCAGTATGTCTTGTGGGCCATGCAAGGCAGCCGTCAGGAAAGCGTCGCGCTGCCAAAGAAAACGCCGAAAGCGCGGCACCAGATGACGACTGAATTGGCGCCAGACAGGTCGACGTCAGCCGGAAGGCGATAGATCTGTTCGCCACTGCTTGATTTCAGCCGGCCAAGATCGACGTAATCGCGACCGCGCACAGCATGTGCGTTGCGCGGATTGCTGGCATCGCTCAGCCAGACGCGCAGGTCCGGCCCGCCGCGCACGCGGAAATCATCGTGAAGCTTGATACCGAAGCCGCCGCCGCGAAGGCGAATTACCTCAGCGGTGCCGCTGGCCGGATGGCTGCTGTCTGCGCCGCGGAAAGAGCCACGGTCCGTGAGTTCCGCCGCGGCGGCTATATCGGGAAATGCAACGGCGCCCATTCCGGCGGTCGCTGTGACTGCAAGAGCCAAGGGAGCGAAAATGCGGGTAACTGTGTTCATCGTGATCATCCTTTCGTCACCGCCAATGCGATGCTGTGACGACTTTCGATGGAGCGGGATAATACGTTACCCGCGATATGCCGATGGCGGTGATCGCATCAATCGATCATCACCCTGCGCGCAGGGATCCCGACGAAATGTCCACCTGCATGAAGCGCGGCGAAGAGGACGGAGCGTTTGCCGTCTGCGGAGGAGCATAATGGCCCGCTGGAAGGGCTCGCAGCGGCATGCCCGCTGCGGCGAGCATGTAGGGCGAGACGCGGTGGCGCGTGCACAGCCCGCCAGCTCCGTCGCTCACCAGCAGCACTTCGAAGGACAGTCCCTGAGTGGCGTCCTGCGAACGGCGAACCGTCCCGACCACCAATTGCCCTTCCCCTAAATCGAGGACGAGCTGCGTACCGACCGGCACGTCCAGCAGCCCTTCTATACGCGCCCCGCTTCGGGAAAGATCTCGCAACATCGCCGTGTAGTGATGATCTTCATGAATCACACCGACGCGGCGATAGAGCGTGCGCCGTTCAGAACGATGTTTCGCCGGACCTGCCGGCTCGTATTTGAGCTCGCCCGAACGAAGTTTTTCCATGACGGTGTCATGCGGCACGGCGCGAGAGAATATGAACCCCTGAACGTACTCGGCGTTCAGATCGGCAATTACGGACAACTCGTCCAGCGCCTCTACACCCTCCGCCGTCGTCGTCATCTTCATCGCCCTTGCGAGGCTGACGATAGCGGTGATGATCGCCGCGTTGGAATCGTCCTTATCGGTGCATCCGCGCACGAAGCTCTGGTCGATCTTGATCTTGTCGAAGGGCGCACGGCGGAGATAGGACAGCGACGAGTAGCCTGTGCCAAAATCGTCGAGCGCCAGTTTGACGCCGATCTTCCGCAATTTCTTGAACATCTCGTCCGTTGCCGAGGCATCTCCCATAAAGACGCTTTCGGTTATTTCCAATTCCAGCCGCTCGGCGGGAAGGTTGGCTGCGACAAGCGCATTCTCCACAACGGTCGGCAAAGCCTCACCGGCAAACTGCTGAGCAGAAACATTTACCGAAACGGTCAATTCCTCGGGCCACTCGGCCGCGTCGCGGCAGGCCCGCCGCAGCGCCCATTCGCCCAAGGCATCGATAAGATCGCTGTCCTCCGCAATCGGAATGAAGACGCCGGGGCTGATCGAGCCATGCTCGGCGTGGTTCCAGCGCATCAATGCTTCGAAGCCCTTCACCAGGTGCGTCTTCGCATCGACGGCAGGCTGGTAATGCATTTCCAACTCTTCGCGCGCCAGGGCATCGCGCAAGTCTTCCTCGATCTCGCGGCGGTCCTCGGCCGACTCTTTCAGGTCGTTGGAATAAAAACGGAATTGACCGCGCCCGCCGCCCTTGGCAGCGTAAAGCGCGAGGTCTGTCGCCTTTACCAATTCGTCCGGCTCGATCCCGTCATATGGGGCAATCGCGATGCCGATGGAGGTACCGATAATCGCGCGGCTGCCCTCTATCGAATAGGGCTGCGAAATCATCTGGATGATGCGGCTCGCCAATTCGCCCAGGCGACCACGGTCATCGAGATCGGGAATGATGATCTGGAATTCGTCACCGCCAAGTCGGCCGACTTCCGCATCGTCGGGCACGATACGCTCGAGCCGCTGGGAAACCTGTCGCAGCAATTCGTCGCCTGCCGGATGGCCGAGCGTGTCGTTCACCTGCTTGAACCTGTCGAGATCGAGCATCAACAGTGCGCAGGACCGCTTCTCCGCCTTGTAGGCCGTCAGAATAGCGGTCAGCCTCCGGCCCATGCGATGTCGGTTCGCGAGGCCGGTTAGGGAATCGTATTCAGCTGCCTTCGACGAATCGCGCTGATGCTGGTAAGACTTCGTGATGTCCTTCGCGATGCCGCGATAGCCGATGAAATCGCCGCTTTTGTCGAAATGCGGCTTGCCGTTGAGAGCGAGCCACATTTCGTCCGCCTCAGAATTTTCATCCTGCGGAATCAACCGGACCGGGAATTCGCTGAACATCGTGCGTGCGCTCAGTAAAAAGGTAAGCGGACGACCTCTCCTCTCACCTTCACCGCCCGCGTCGGTCTCGACAATCTGGGCCAACGGCCTGCCGACAGCGCTTTCCGCACCGCCAAGCAATGCGATTCCTTTTGGAGAAAGATAGGTAAGCACGCCCTTGGCATCGGTCGCCCAGAACCAGCCGCTTCCCGACTGTTCGAAAGCGTTGAACATCGCCAGCCGGTCGGCGTCGCTGAACACCTTGGCAGCGGCCTTCTCTGCATCGCGCACGTCTTCGTCGCCGGGTTGGCTGCCCATCGATCTGAAGATGCCACGAACACCCAAATTCACGCCTTTCCGGGGCCTTGGGCCGCACGATTGCGCAGCCATTTCCAAAACCGGTGTTAACGATAGCGGCGCACCGCTTACCAAAGCGCTAAATTTTGCGGCGAGAAGAGCATTTTCTAACCGTATCGGCCGCGTTCGATAGGGTCTTTAGATGGCGCCTGATTGAGCAGCGGACCGCGTGGCGCATTGCCGCAACCGCATTATTCGTTAATCTGCACAAATCATCGCCGGGAGGGGACAATCATGCGCCACATCGCCATCGTTGGATCGGGGCCGGCGGGATATTACTTCGCAGAGGCCGCGCAGAAGACATTCGGCGAGGATGTCCGTGTCGACGTGTTCGATATCATGCCGGTCCCGTACGGCCTCATCCGCACCGGCGTTGCGCCTGATCACCAGTCGATCAAGGGTGTGTCGCGTCGCTATGAGAAAACGGCGCTTACCGAAAATGTCCGCTTCGTCGGCAATATCGCCATCGGCCGGGACGTGAAAATCGAAGAATTGCAAGAGCTGTACGACGCGGTTGTGCTGGCGACGGGCGCGCCGAAGGATCGCAGCCTGGCCATGCCGGGAGAGGATCTGGACAATGTTTTCGGCAGCGCGGCGTTCGTCGGCTGGTATAACGGTCACCCGGAATTTGCCGATCTTCAGCCAGACCTTTCCGGCGATACGGCCGTGGTGGTCGGCATGGGAAATGTCGCGCTCGATGTAGCGCGCATTCTCGCAAAGACGCCGGACGAATTCGAAGGCAGCGATATCGTCGCTCACGCCTATGACGCGCTGCATGAAAGCCGGATCGAGCGGATCGTGATCCTGGGGCGCCGCGGGCCACACCAGATCATGATGACACCGAAGGAACTTGGCGAGCTTGGGCAGCTCGAACGCGCTGCGCCGCATGTCGATGCAGACGACCTGCCGGATGTGGGTGAGGATGCCATGCTGGAGCCGGGCTTGCGCAAATCCGTCACCCTGCTTCGCGACTTCGCAGCCACACCGGAACACATTCGCGCGGAAAAGCGCATCGCGATCGAATTCGCCTTCTTCTCTCAGCCCAAGGCATTGCTGGGTGAAGGCAAGGTCTCGCATATCGAGATCGAGAAGACCCAGCTTGTAAAAGGCCGCGCGCAGCCAACCGGTGAGACCGAGACATTGCCCGCAAGCCTGGTCGTAACCTGCATCGGCTATCGCACTGCCCCCATCCCCGGCGTACCGTTCGATGAGCGCGCCGGCCGCTTCGCCAATGACGAAGGGCGGATTATGCCGGGCCTCTATTGCGTAGGCTGGGCGCGGCGCGGCCCTTCGGGCACGATCGGCACAAACAAGCCCGACGGCGTCGGCATGATCGCGAAGATCGCCGAGGACATCGAGAACGGCGCGCTGGGCCGCGCCGGCAAAAAAGGCCGCGCAGGCTTCGATGCATTGGCCAAGGCCAACGGCCTCGACGTGGTCACCTTCCAGGACTGGAAGAAAATCGAGGAAGCCGAAGCGGCTGCGGCGCGCGAAGGCTCCCCGCGCGAGAAATTCGTCGATGTGGAAGCGATGATAAAGGCGCTCGGCTGAGCGCGGTTGTCGGCCGTCAGACTCGCATCGGCATGAGGACGTAGAGCGCCGGGCTGTTCTCGTCCTCGCGGATCAGGGTCGGCGCACCGGCATCGGCGAAATGCAATTCAACGGTGTCCTTGCCGAGCTGCTGCAGGATATCCTTCAGATAGCTTGCGTTGAAACCGATTTCGAGCGCGTCGGAACCGTATTGCGAGCTCACTTCCTCGACCGCATTGCCGTTGTCCGGACTGGTGACAGTGAGCGTCACCTTGTCGTTTTCCAGACCCATCTTCACCGCGCGGGTCTTCTCGGTGGCAATCGTCGCCACACGGTCCACACCTGCAAACAGGCTCTTCGGGTCGACCTTGAGCAGCTTGTCGTTTCCGGTCGGGATCACCCGGCTGTAATCGGGGAAGGTGCCGTCGATCAGCTTGCTGGTGAGGACGACGCCGCCCTCCCCGCCAAGCGTGAAACGGATCTTGGACGGGCTGAGATCGATCTGGACGTTGCCTTCCATCGCCTCTTCGAGAAGCTTGCGAAGCTCCACCACGGCCTTGCGAGGCACGATGACGTCAGGCATGCCTTGCGCGCCGTCGGGGCGTGACAGAGTGAAGCGGGCCAGGCGGTGACCGTCGGTAGCAGCCGCCTTCAACACGCCGCCATCCTCATCCGCGACATGCAGGAAAATGCCGTTGAGATAATAGCGCGTTTCTTCGGTGCTGATGGCGAAGCGCGTGCGGTCGATCAGCTCGGCCAGCGTCTTGGCGGGCAGCTCAAAGCTGGTAGGCAGATCGCCTTCCACGATAACCGGAAAATCGTCCCGCGGCAGGGTCGGCAGCGAGAAGCGGCTGCGCCCGGCCTTGATCGTCATACGGTTGTCGCCCGTTTCCAGGCTTACCTGGCTGCCATCAGGCAGCTTGCGAGCGATATCAAACAGCAGGTGCGCGGACACCGTGATCGAGCCCTCGCTATCGACCGAGTGCGCCTGGAGGTTGTCGACCACCTGCAGATCAAGATCGGTCGCCATGATGCGCACGTGACTGTTCCCTTCGGCCTCGATCAGGACGTTGGAAAGGATGGGGATCGTGTTGCGCCGTTCCACCACGGACTGGACGTGGGACAGGCTGCGAAGCAGTTCCGCGCGTTCGATGGTGACTTTCATGGCCGATCAATTCCCTTGTCGCTTCATCCGATCAAGGCCGGATGTCCGTATTCAGTCCAAATACCCTTAGCGGAGGCGTAAACACGGGCAAGCGACGTGAGCGCTTCGGCGGGATTCGTTGGGGAAAACTAGCTGAACATGGCCATGCCGCCATTCACGTGGATGGTCTGGCCGGTGACGTAGCCCGCTTCCTTGCTGGCGAGGAAGGCAACCGCCGCGCCGATATCGTCGCCCTCGCCCATCCGGCCCATCGGGATGCGGGCGTTGATCGCGTCCTTCTGCTTGTCGTCCAGCGCTTCCGTCATCGCGGAGCGGATGAAGCCGGGCGCTACGCAGTTGACCGTGATGCCACGGCTGGCGACTTCCTGGGCCAGGCTCTTGGACATGCCGACCAGGCCTGCCTTTGCGGCGGTATAGTTCATCTGCCCCGGATTGCCGGTGGTGCCGACGACGCTGGTGATGTTGATCATCCGCCCGAAGCGCGCCTTCATCATCGGGCGCACGCTTGCACGCATCAGGCGGAAAGACGCTTCGAGATTGATGCGGATGACATCGTCCCATTCCTCGTCCTTCATCCGCATGGCGAGGTTGTCTCGCGTGATGCCCGCATTGTTGACGAGGATGTCGATGCCGCCGAGCGTATCGACGGCGGCAGGGACAAGCTCTTCGACCTGAGTGGTGTCGGAGAGATTGCAGGTAATCTCGACATGGTCGCCGCCCACCTCCTCCATCAATTGCTCGCGAAAGGCGCGCAGCTTGCCCCCGTTGGAGCCGGACAGCGCCAGGCGCGCGCCCTGCCGTGCCAGCGCGTAAGCGATCGACGAACCGATTCCGCCGCTTGCCCCGGTGACGAGGGCATTCATTCCTTCGAGTGAAAACATGGCTTCGCGCTTTCCCTGACAGCTTTCGTTTGCCGCCTGTTGCGCGCGTGGGGCCGCCCGGTCAATCCTCGCGGCTCGCCCTCCGCACAGGCGGGTTGAAGCGCGCGCGGCGCACTTCGCGGATGCCGCCGTTCACCATCTCGCCTTCCACGATTTCGTAACCCATGAGCGCAAAGATGCGGTCACGAAGGAAGATCGGGCGCGCATTGCCGTACCAATCGACGCAGGACGCGATGCAATTGTCGTCAACGCCCGATTTCTCGCGCGAGACGAGCTGTCCGGCAGGCGCGAACTCTCTTTCGTCGCGGCGCAGGAAGAAAATCGCCGCGGCATTGCCGAGAAACTCTCCGCCGGTGCCGTGACGCACGCGACTGACAGGCAGGCCGAGCGTGCCCGAAAGCCCGCCGGGCGATCCCGGGTCCGGTCGATAGAAGAACGCCTGGCTGCGCTGCTCGCCCTCGCTTGCCCTCGGAAGCAGGTAAACGTCCTCCACCCGCGCGCTCTGGCCGAGTGACACAGAGGAGAAGCCCAGCGCATTGTCGCGCGCCGGACCGATGGCAACTGCGTCCGCCCCCATGATGTCGAAGCGTGTCACGCCGTGTTCGAGATCGAGGCGCTGCGCCGGTCGGCCATCGACAGGCGCGGCATACATGAAGCTCGCTTCGTCCTCATTGCCGTAGCTGGCAGCAGCGTAAAGCAGGTAATCGCCGACAAACCGGTTGTGGAAGCGCCAGCCATCGACGGAGGGCAGTTCACGCAAGGCGCGTCGGGGGAGGTGCTCCGATCCATCGGTAAACGCGCCGAGCGGGACCGTCAGCAGCCCGACATCGCCGCTTGAAAACTCGCTCCCCCACATGCCTGCGCCGCGATCGTCGCCACGCAGGACGACGCGCAGGACATTGTCCTGTCGATCCTCTGTGAAAGAGAACTGGTCGATCGGCGAGCCGTTGACCGGCACTGCTCCGGGCCGCGATCCGTCGAGCGGCATGCGATAGAGCTGCCCGTCATTGTCCTCATCGCTGTAATCCAGCGCTCCCGCCCACAGATACACGGCTTGCGGGCTGACATAGAACACACGGCTCCAGCTGCCGAGGACGGCCGTAGCGTCGCAATCGAGCTCTCGCACGGAGAGATCGCAGCGCGTGACCGCATGCGCAACCGGAAGCACATGCTTGCCTCTGCGGGCACGTTCGGTGACGTAGATATCGTTCGGATCCACCAGGTCGACGACTTCGCCATCGGGGCCGCCGCGCCTCAGCGCCGGCATGGTCGAGCGCCAGTTGCTCCAGTTGAGATAGACCGGCGCATAGAAGATCAGCTCGTCGCCGATCATGCGGCTGGCGTAATTGCTCGATGAGTAATAATCGCCGGAGCGCAGATAATGCGTGTCTCGATATGTGAGGCTGCCATCGCGCCCCAGCCGGAAGCGATTGATTTCGGTGCCGAAATCACCGTAGCTATAACCGACCACGATGACCTGGTCGCCACGCACCAGCATCTCGTCATACCAGGTATCGCCAGGACTCTCCGCATCGGGCGGGAAGGCGTTGGCGGCATCGATCGGCTCGAGCGAACTGTCGCCATGGCGGACGGTAAAGATGCGCCCGCGCCGCAGGATGACGAGATACTCGCCCGCATCCTTCACGATGGCGCCTTCGTCCACGCCAGCTTCCTGCGTATTGGTGATCTGCTCGGGTGCAGACGCATCAGCGGAGACTTCCATCGCCATCGCGGCGGGTGGCGGAGCAGGGGCAGGAGGAGCTGCGCTTTCGGCCATCGCGCCAGTCACCACGATCGTGCCGTCACCGCGTTCGCGCCCTTCGCGCTGCAAGCCCTGCATACGGCGGGCGAATACCTCGAAGCTCTCGCTGTCGTCGAAATTGTAGAGCCCCACCTCGCTGCGCGGCCTACTGATAGAGTTCTGCGCTTCCGCGACGGCGCAGGAAACGAGCGCCGACGAAATCAGACCTACGGCAAGCAGACGTGCGATCGACATTGACGGTCCCCCAAAACTTCGATGTTATACTATCACATTGATCGGTCCGGGTAGCTGAATGCGCGATGTACAGCTTGTGTCAGAGCTCTTTCGCCAGCGCCTCGATATCGTCCATGCCGACTACGCTGGTGACGGTCGCATCGGGCGCGATCTTTCTCACCATCGGGCCGAGGACCTTGCCGCCAAGCTCGACGAAATGCGTGATCCCCGCCTCGTGCATCGCCAGCACGCTCTCGCGCCAGCGCACGCGGCCGGTGATCTGCTCGACCAGAAGGCGTTGCTCTTCCGCCGGATCGGTGACGGCGGCGGCGGTGACATTGGCGTAGACGGGAAGGCGGAAGGCAGCAGGCGGTGTATCCGCCAGCGCACCCTGCATTCGCTGCGCGGCGGGTTTCATCAGCGAGCAGTGGAACGGTGCGGAAACCGGCAGCTTGATCGCGCGCTTGCAGCCGTGATCCTTCGCCATTGCCACCGCCCGGTCGATCGCCTCTGCGTGGCCGGAGAGCACGACCTGACCGGGATCGTTGTCATTGGCGACTTCGCAGACCTGCCCCTCCGCAGCGACCTCGGCGAGCGCCTGCGCCTTGTCGAGATGCGCACCGAGCAGCGCGCACATTGCACCCTCTCCGATAGGCACGGCATCCTGCATGGCGATGCCGCGGATGCGCAGCAATTTGGCCGTGTCGGTCAGCCTGAACGCGCCAACAGCCGCCAATGCCGAATACTCGCCCAGGGAATGGCCCGCGACCGCCTCGCCCTTCTCCGCAAGCGACACGCCGCCCGACTCCAGCACGCGCGCCACCGCAATGGCATTCGCCATGATTGCGGGCTGGGCATTGGCTGTCATGATCAGCTCACTTTCGGGGCCGGAAGCCATCAGCTTGAATAGCTTCTGCTTCAGCGCCTCGTCCACCTCCTCGAACACTTCGCGTGCCGCGCTGCTGGCATCGGCGAGCTCCGTGCCCATGCCCACCTTCTGGCTGCCCTGTCCGGGGAATATGAATGCGATCATTGGGTCGTCCTTGATTTTGTCGTGCCGAAAGGCACCAGCGCGTTGGCGGCATCGTGGCCGATATCGGCCCGGCCGAGATAGGAAATACCGGTTTTCTCGCACCAATAACGCGCGATGCCTTGCGCATCGGTGCCGAAAGGCCGGTCGTTTTCCGGCACGGCAGAGATCCGGCCCAGCCGTATACCCGCCGCACCCCGGATATGCTGCGTGACATGGAAGAACAACCTATCCACCGCGTAGAGATGCTCTGCCACCTCCTCCACCAGCACCACGTGGTCTTCGAGGTCCGGCATCAGGTCGGTGCCCACCAGCATGGCAAGCGTCATCAGATTAAACGCCACGTGGGGCCTGTCATCGAGACCTTCTTCCAGTGGCACGTCATGCCCGGCGAAATAGCGAAGCACCCGCCGGATCGCGTCCTCTCCCCCATCGCGCTTGATGTCTCCCACGAGCGGACCATGAACCTGCCGACCACACTTCCGGCGGTAAAGCGCGCCGAGCAGCGTGCCGGCATCGGAGTATCCGAGATACGCCTTGCCCAGCGCCGGATCGCCGAGCCGCTCCATTGCCTCGCCCGCGATACGGCACGCACCGTAGCCGCCCATGCCGAACCAGATCGCATCGATCTGTGGGTCATTCGCCATCTCGACAAAGGCGTCGCGCCGCGTGGCTTCGTCCCCGGCGAAATGGCCGGCCTGCTCGAAACACTGCGGATGAAAGACAAGATCGACATGCGGAAATTCCGCCGCCGCCAGCGCCTCGACGCGCTCAGCACGTTCGCGGCGCAGCGGCTTTCCCGGGCAGACGATGGCGATGCGTGTCATGGTGGTTGTCGATAGCATCCACTTCACAAAGCGCCACAGGCCGCATAATCGCATCCCCATGAATAAGCGCGCCCAGACTATCGCCCACCCCTATTTCTTCTGCGGCATCGGCGGATCGGGCATGTTGCCGCTCGCGCAGATCCTGAAAGGCATGGGCGCCGAAGTCGCGGGGTCGGACCGCAGTTTCGACCAGGGCCGCACGCCCGAGAAATTCGCCGCGCTGGAGCGGCAGGGGTTCGGGCTGTTCCCGCAGGACGGCAGCGGCATTACCTCTGGCGAGCAGGTGTTCGTCGCCAGCGCCGCCATCGAGGATACCGTGCCTGAAGTGGCAAAGGCCAAGGAACTGGGCTGCGAACGCCTGACCCGCGCCGAATTGCTCGCCCGCCTGTTTAACGCCGCACCGCAGAGCATCGCCGTGGGCGGCACCAGCGGCAAGTCGACCACCACCGCCATGCTCGGCTGGATAATGCAGGCGACCGGCCGCAAGCCCACCATTATGAACGGCGCGGTGATGAAAAACTTCGTCAGCGAAGAACGCCCTTTCGCCAGCGCCGTGGTCGGTAATGGTGGAACGTTCGTCAGCGAAGTGGATGAGAGCGACGGCTCGATCGCACTCTACCGTCCGACCGTCGCGCTGCTGCTGAATGTGAGCCTCGACCACAAGAGCATGGAGGAATTGCGAGAATTGTTCGGCAATTTCCTCGCCCGCGCGGATCGCGGCGTGGTGAATGCCGACGACACCGAAGCTTTCCGCCTTGTCGCGCAGGCGAAGGAGCCGCTGACCTTTGGCATAGACAATGGCTGCGCCGCGCTCGGCATCAAGGATGGCAGCGTAGCGGATGGGCCGACGAAACAGGCGGCGCTCGTCACCGATGCGCGCGACGGCAGCGAGCATCCCCTGCGCCTCGCCATGCCGGGGCGGCACAATCTCTCCAACGCGCTGGCCGCCATCGCCGCCGCCAATGCCGCTGGCGTGCCGGTGCCCGATGCGGTGGCCGCGCTGGCGAATTTCAAGGGTCTTTCGCGCCGCTTCGACGTGGTCGGCACCAGCGAAAGCGGCGTCACAGTGATCGACGATTTCGGCCACAATCCGGAAAAGGCCCGCGCTACGCTTCGCACGCTGAAACAGCATGAAGGCCGCGTGATGGCCTTCTTCCAGCCTCACGGCTACGGCCCACTTCGCCAGATGGGCGAAGAGTTGGCCGAGACTTTCGCTCAGGAACTTGGCCGCGAGGATATCGTGCTTCTCTGCGACCCGGTTTATTTCGGCGGCACGGTCGATCGCAGCGAAGGCAGCGAACGGATTATCGACCTCATCGCCAAGGCCGCCGGATCGGATGGCCCAAGAGCGCTCCACATCAACTCTCGCGAAGGCTGCGGCGATTTCATGATCGAGAATGCCAAGGCGGGAGATCGCATCGCTGTCATGGGCGCACGCGACGATACGCTGACCGAGTTCGCGGAAAACCTCTTGGCGCGGCTGTGACCACCTATACCAAAGCCTGGTTAGTGTGCTTGGTTTGGATCGGCTTCTTTGCCGTGCTCCTCATAGGTATTGGCATCGAGGTTCTGACCGGTGCGTCGATGCCGATGGCACTTGTCTTTGGTGCGGTGGGATATTTTGCGATGATCATCATCGCTCAAAGTTTTCCGAAATGCGCGGGTTGTGGCGAACCCGTCAATATGCCGCACGACGATGGTGAAGTGACACATCAGGGCATGGCCCTGATCCGACCTGCTAGACCGAAGCGCGAATGTGGCTATTGCGGTGCAGACCTAAAGGAACCTCGATAAGACTAAGCCTTTTGCAACGTTTGTAAGCCATTGTCCCTGTCACGAAGGAGGACGTGGCACGTGCAGAAGAATTATCGTGAAGGCGGGGTCGGCCTGTTCGATGCTGCGCCCGGCACGTATCTCGTCTCCGCCTATTTCGACGATAATCAGGTCGAGATCATCTACAGCAACGTCCTGGGCTGGCAGGTGGGCAAGGATCGCCGCCTGACGCCGCTCTGCCTCGACGTGCGGGCCACGCAGGAAGACCCGTGGTTCGTCATCCATCCCGATGGACGGATCGAAAGCTCGGACGGGCGAAGCTGGCCGAGCAAGGATGCATGGATCGCGCACAGGCGGCGTTCCCTGCGAGCTGCCGCCTAATCACTCCCGGATAACACAAGGATTAGTGGGCAGCTGCCTCGCCATGATCCTCGGTGTGGCCGAGGCCGAGCACATTGTGCAGCACGAACACTATCACCGCGCCCACGACCAGGCCCAGCACCGCCGATAGCGAAGCGAAGGTCAGCCAGCCCAGCACGCCGCTCAGCCCACCAGAGATCGTTTCCACCCAGTGCTGCGCGGAATGGATGGCCTGCTCGGGCAGCAGGAAGCCCAGCTCATGCGTGCCGTGGATGAGAATTCCGCCGCCGACCCAGAGCATCGCGACCGTGCCGATCAGGGAGAGCATCGTCAGCAATTTGGGCATCGCATTGACGAGCGCGGTGCCGAACCGACGGCCGCCTTCGGTCCGCCCCTCGCGCGCCAGATGCAGGCCGACATCGTCCATCTTCACGATCAGCGCCACCGCACCGTAAACCACCACCGTCACCGCAATCCCCACGATCGCGAGCACGCCCGCGCGCGTCAGCAGGCTTTCGGTGGCGACTTCGCTCAGCGTGATGGCCATGATCTCCGCGGAGAGGATGAGATCGGTGCGGATGGCGCCCGCCACCCGTTTCTTCTCGAACTCCACGGGATCCTCGATCGGGCTTTCGAGATTCTTGCCGTGTTTCTTGCCGCCCAGCTTTTCCAGCACCTTTTCCGCGCCTTCATAGCAAAGAAATGCGCCGCCCAGCATCAGGATGGGAATGATCAGCCAGGGCAGGAACTCGCTCAGCAACAGCGCGGCGGGCAGCAGGATCACCAGTTTGTTGAAGAAACTGCCCCGCGCGATGCTCCAGATGATCGGCAGTTCGCGTGCCGGTTCCAGACCGGTGACGTAGCTTGGTGTCACCGCCGCATCGTCGATCACCACGCCCGCCGTCTTGCTGCCCGCACGACCGGCGGCGGCGGCGATATCGTCCACGCTGGCCGATGCCGCGCGCGCGATGATGGAAACGTCGTCGAGAAGGGCGGCTAGGCCGGATGGCATGGTGGTCTCCCTGTTTGTAGGTCAACCGCCCCCTGCCCCGCCCGTTCCGCTATCGCAAGGCCTGCACTGTCCTACAGGCGGAATGGCGGGATAAGCCTGCTTCATCCCGCTTCGGGAGCGGATGACAATAACCAGCCAAACTTCTGCGTGCGACGGGTGAAATAGGAAAGGTTACAGGGGTGATGCGCGAATACCCTCTTAAAGCTCTGAATTATGGTAGCTTTCAAGCACGCTCGGCGGTTCACAAAAATGCGCATCCGTGTAACACCCCCACCCGCTTCTGTCTTGCATTGCGCCCCGATCCCGCTATGTGCGCCCCTTCCGCAGCGAACGGCTCTTATCGCCCCGCCGCGGAGATTCGAAGAAAGCCGGAGGGGCCGCCTGCGATCCGCGCGGGATGTGTCAGCGATCGGCATTGGAAAAGGAAGCGCGACATGGCTCTCTACGAGCATGTTTTTCTCGCGCGTCAGGATCTGAGCCAGTCTCAGGTCGACGCGCTCGCTGCCAGCGCCACGGAAATCGTGGAGAACAATGGCGGCAAGGTCGTGAAGACCGAAACCTGGGGCCTCAAGTCCCTCGCATACAAGATCGACCGCAATCGCAAGGCGCATTTCGTCATGCTCAACATCGACGGGCCCGGCTCGCTGGTGTCCGAGCTCGAGCGCCAGAACCGCATCAACGAAGACGTGATCCGCTGGCTCACCATCGCCGTGGAAGAGCATGAAGACGGCCCGTCCGCCATGATGCGCAAGAGCGATCGCGACAAGAAGCGCCGCTCCGACCGGGAGGACCGTAACTGATGGCACGCCCGTTCTACCGCCGCCGCAAGTCCTGTCCGTTCTCCGGCAAGGACGCCCCCGCGATCGACTACAAGGACACGCGCCTGCTGCAGGGCTTCATGTCCGAACGTGGCAAGATCGTGCCGAGCCGCATCACGGCCGTTTCCGCCAAGAAGCAGCGTGAGCTGGCCAAGGCCATCAAGCGCGCCCGTCACCTGGGCCTGCTGCCCTACATCGTGAAGTAAGAGGAGCGAGACACATGGATATCATCCTCCTCGAACGCGTCGGCGGCCTGGGTGCCATCGGCGACGTGGTCACCGTGAAGGACGGCTACGCCCGCAACTTCCTGCTGCCGCAGAAGAAGGCTCTTCGCGCCAATGAGGCGAACAAGAAGGTCTTCGAAGCGAACCGTGAGAAGCTGGAAGCCGAAAACGCCGAAAAGCGCACCGAAGCCGAAAAGTTCGGCGAAAAGGTCGATGGCACCGAGATCGTCCTGATCCGCGCCGCGTCCAATGCCGGCCAGCTTTACGGCTCCGTCAATGTCCGCGACGTCGCGATCGCCCTTGCCGACAAGGGCCATGACATTGACAAGAAGCAGGTCATCATGGGTGCGCCGATCAAGACGATCGGCATGTTCGACGTGACCGTGCAGCTTCACCCCGAAGTCGAAGTCACGGTGAAGGCCAATGTGGCCCGCTCCGACGACGAAGCCGAATTGCAGAGCCAGGGCATCGACATCCTTGCGCAAGCTGCCGAAGAAGAAGCTGCCGAACGCGCAGCCGCCGGCGGATTCCAGGAAGGGCTGGACCCGAACCGCGAGCTCGGCGACTTGCCCCCGGTCGATGAAGACGGCAACCCGATCGAAGCACCGGCAGACGGCGAAGAAGCCAGCGAAATGCAGGCCGAAGCGACTGCCGGAGAGGGCGACGAGAACGCCTGAGGCGTTTCGCGCTCAGCGAATTGAAGGAGGGCGCTGCCAGCAATGGCGGCGCCCTTTTTCGTAGCGATCAATCGATAACCGCCAGGCCGTCGTCTCCCGGTCCTGTCGGCAAACGACGCAAGACTTCTCCGCTGGCGAAGTCGACCTCGGCAATCGTGTCGGTCGCGGTTTCAGCGGCGTAGAGGCGCGTGCCGTCCTCGCTGAAAACCAGCGTCACCTGCGCGACCTCGCTGCTGCCGGACACGGGGATGGTTCGCTCGACGGTATCGGTGCTGGTGTCGATCACCGTCAGATCGCCGCTGCCGTAATTGGAGCTTACCACGTAGTCACCACCCGGGTGCATGGCGAGGCGGATGGGAACCTTGCCGGTTGGCACCTCTGCTCGCACCTCCAGTGTGTCCGGATCAAGACGATAGGCGACATTATCTCGATTGGAGGAAACCCATAGCTGAGAGCCATCGGGCGACAGCGCGCGGCCTCGATCTGGGGGCCTATCGCCTCACGCGCGGCAACGCTGCGGGCCTCCAGATCGTAGCGCACCACCTCGCCGGTCGGGATGATAGTGCCCCATGCCAAATTGCGTGATTGGTCTTCGGCGATCAGGTGCGGTCCGGGAACGCCTTCCCCGATCTCCTGCGAACGTCCGCGCGGTGGCCAGTGCATGTAAAGCGATCCACGCCCCTCCGCGCCCGCCAATATTAGTCCATCGTCCCTCCACAATGCGGAGTGAACCCGCGCGCCCTCACCCAGCTCTATCTCGCCGATCCGACGCAGATCCTGGGTGCCGAAAATCTCGAGCGTCCGGCCCGAATAGCACGCGACAAGGACCATCTCTTCGTCTGGCGACACGTCGAGTTCGTGCGGGTTCTCGCAAGTTTCTGCCCGATGCGTTTCATCGCCATTGGCGAGATCGATCCGCGAAAGGCTCGCCCCGCGCTTGTTGGCAACGAACATCGTGCCTTCGCTGCCATGCTGTTTCATCACGGGGCCAGCGATTTCGGCGGTTGGTGTGCAGGCGCCAACCGCAAATACGGCCAATCCGAGCGGGATCGATAAACGCATGTGGGCCTCCCGACAGCAGCGCTGCCAGTCTGGCGCAATGCTAATCCGAAAGAAAGCGCGCGATCGCTTCGCTGAGCGCGGGCTTCATGACACAACTCATGTGCGTACCGGGGATCGTTTCCACCCGCGCATCGGGCAGCGCATCGGCGAGCCGTTGTGGCGAGCCATTGTCGCGGTCCTCATCGCCGATCAGCACCAGCGTCGGCATGGCGATCTGCGCGAGCTCGGCGGTGTCGATATCGTCGACGCCCTTGGTCAGCAGCAGCCGCGCGGCGACCGGGTCGATCCCCTGCGTTTTCATGAAGCTCTTGGCGATGAAACGTGGATCGCCGTGTTTGATCTCATCGAAATGGTCGATCATGTCGACGAAGAAGGCGACGCGCTTTTCCCAATTGGTGAGGCCCTCCAGCCCCATCCCGGTCAGCACCAGTTTGCGCGGGGCGAGTCCCGCCAGCACCGCGCTCACCGCCGTGCGGGAGCCGAGCGAGAAGCCGACGAGGTCGTAATCAGTGAGCCCAAGCGCCTCGACTACGGCAAACGCATCCTTGACCAGCACACCGGAGGGAAAGGCATCCGGATCGGTCGGCGCATCGCTTTCGCCATGCACGCGCCAGTCGGGTATGATCGCCTCGAAACCCGCATCGGCGAGGACCTGCGCGTGGCCGAACTTGATCCAGTTGACCTCGGCGCTGGAAAACAGGCCGTGGAGCAGCAGGACGGGCCGGCCCTCACCCAGCCGGTGGACCGCCATGCGCGTGCCGTCGAAGCTTTCGATGAACTCGGTGGTCGGTCTGCTCACCGGAAGATGCAGTTCTCGCCCGCCCAGAGCGCCTCTACGGTCGCATCTTCACCCTCGCCCGAGAACAGACCGGAAATCAGCGCGCCTTCGGAGCCGATGGTGAACTCTTCGCCCAGAGTGCTGCCTTCGACCATCTCTACACCGGAATCGGCGATCATCGCCGCGCGATCGAGATCGGGCACGTAGGGCGCGGTGGCGTAATAGCCGACGAACTGGTCGTCGCTGAACGCTGCGGTGAGCCCGTCATATTGCGTGGTAGCGAGTGCGCAATCGTCGCCACCTGCGGTGGAGCCGGTCGCTTCGCCCAGCACATTACCCAGCGTCGCCTCGGTAGCGACTCGCTGCGAGCCGAAGGGCACGGCCAGCTGCTCGAACCCGCTCTGCGGCGGGACGACGATGCCGGTCGCCTGCAGATCGAGCGTAGCGTTCTCGGCAGGCTCAGCGGTGGCAGCTTCCTCGACGGGCGCTTCGGCCTCCTCGGCCTCGGGCGCGCACGCGGCGAGCAGGACAAGCGGTGTGGCGACGGCGGCAAAGATACGCATGGGCTTCATCCCTTCTGCAAATGGCGGCGACCCAGAAGTTCGGCGATCTGGACTGCATTCAGGGCCGCACCCTTACGCAAATTGTCCGAAACGCACCACAGCGTGAGGCCGTTATCGACCGTCGGATCTTCGCGCACGCGGCTGATATAGGTCGCACCGTCGCCGGCGCTTTCGACGGGCGTCACGTATCCGCCGTCCTCGCGCTTATCGACGAGCATGATACCTGGTGCCTCGCGAAGGATATCCTGTGCTTCGCTCGCGGAAATCTCGTTCTCGAACTCGATATTGATCGCCTCGGCATGGCCGACGAAGACCGGCACGCGCACGCAGGTGGCGTTGAGCTTAATCTTCGGGTCGAGGATTTTCTTGGTCTCGACCACCATCTTCCACTCTTCCTTGGTAGAGCCGTCATCCATGAACACGTCGATATGCGGGATCACGTTGAAAGCGATCTGCTTGGTGAATTTGGCCGGCTCCACCGGATCGCCGACGAAGATGGCGCGGCTCTGCTCGAACAGCTCGTCCATGCCCTGTTTTCCGGCGCCGGAGACGGACTGGTAAGTGCTCACCACCACGCGCTTGATCTTTGCAGCATCGTGGAGCGGCTTCAATGCCACCACCAGTTGCGCGGTGGAGCAGTTGGGGTTGGCGATGATGTTTTTCTTCGCGTAGCCGTCGATCGCATCCGGGTTCACTTCGGGCACGATCAGCGGGACGTCCGGGTCCATTCTGTAAAGCGAGGAATTGTCGATGACGACGCAGCCAGCCTTCGCGGCCTTGGGCGCGTAGGTCTTCGCGGCATCGCTACCGCAGGCAAACAGCGCGATGTCCCAGCCGGCAAAATCGAAATGCTCGAGATTCTTGCATTTCACCGTCTTGCCGCTGTCGCCAATATCGACTTCGGTGCCGGTGGAGCGGCCCGAGGCGACGGCCGCCACCTCGTCCATCGGAAATTCGCGCTCTGCCAGGATGGCGAGCATTTCGCGCCCGACATTCCCCGTCGCCCCGACAACAGCCACCCGGTAACCCATTCGCACACACTCCATCAACGCGTCGCGCGTTGCCTAGCGGCCCTGTTCGCAGGCGCAACAGAAAAGGGCGGCCCTCCCGCGTGGGAGCGCCGCCCTTCTGTTGTCTCTTGCAGAAGAGCCGCCTTACTTGGCGACGTTCTCCCGGCGCTCGGCGATGCGAGCGCTCTTGCCGGTGCGGCCGCGCAGATAATACAGCTTGGCGCGACGCACCACACCGCGGCGGACCACGGTAATGCTGTCGACGATCGGCGAGTAGAGCGGGAATACGCGTTCCACGCCTTCGCCGAAGCTGATCTTGCGCACGGTGAAGTTGCTGCCCATGCCGCGATTGGAGCGGGCGATGACAACGCCTTCGAAATTCTGGACACGTTCGCGGTTGCCCTCTTTCACTTTCACGCCGACGCGAACGGTATCGCCTGCGCGGAATTCGGGAATGTCTTTCCCGAGGGCTTCGATGGCTTCCGCCTCGATGGTCTGGATCAGGTTCATGGCCTGGTTATTCCTGTTCATCTCGCTGCACGCCAGAGGCAGGCTGGACCGGATCGCCACCGTGGCGGTCCCATAAATCCGGCCTGCGTAACCGAGTATCG
Organism: Aurantiacibacter aquimixticola; assembly: GCF_003605475.1. Classification (NCBI taxonomy): domain Bacteria; kingdom Pseudomonadati; phylum Pseudomonadota; class Alphaproteobacteria; order Sphingomonadales; family Erythrobacteraceae; genus Aurantiacibacter; species Aurantiacibacter aquimixticola. The sequence continues at coordinate 997,768 of NZ_RAHX01000001.1, forward strand.
TCTTCCGCGCGGGCTTTCCTCCACGCGGCGATTTTCGCATGATCCCCTGATCGCAGCACTTCGGGGATCGTGCGCCCTTCCCATTCCTGAGGTCGGGTATATTGCGGGTATTCGAGCAAACCGTCCTCGAACGATTCCTCGGTCCCGCTTGAAGCCGCGCCCATTACCCCCGGAAGCAGGCGAATGCAAGCGTCGAGTATGGCGAGCGCCGCAGGTTCTCCGCCCGAGAGGACCACGTCGGCAAGCGAGACCTGCTCGATCTCCGGCCGCGCTTCGAACAGGCGCTCGTCAAAGCCCTCGAACCGGCCGCACAGCAGGATGATGCCGGGTCCGCTGGCGATCTCGCGAATGCGCTCCTGCGTTATCGGCTTCCCGCGCGGCGTCATGGCGAGGATCGGCGTTTTCGGCTGGCGCGCAATGGCATGATCGACCGCAGCACCAAGCACATCGGCCTTGAGCACCATCCCTGCCCCGCCGCCTGCAGGCGTATCATCGACGGTACGGTGCTTGTCGGTGGCGAAATCGCGGATCTGGATCGTATCGCACGACCACTTCTGCTCCTCCAGCGCCCGCCCCGCGAGCGAAATGCGCAACGGCCCGGGAAACATCTCGGGGTAGAGCGTGAGGATGGTGGCGGCGAAGGTCATTGGAAGGTCTTCGGATCGATCGGTTCGCGACGTCTGCTCATCCACGCAATCGCTAACACACTCGCAAAGCACACAAAAATGCCGGGAAGTAATTGATACACGAACCGACGCAGCCCGATGATCTCAAGCATCTTCTCACTGAAGATGAAAATCGGAGCGATGAACTCGTGTGTAAGTCCTGAAGCAAACAGAGCAAAGACTGTGGCTAGAAACGCTGTAACGATAGGCCAGCGGTGTAGGTTTAATCGCCGCATGCCCCAAACAAAAAACAATGCAAACGGAACAAAGACTAGCCCGTCAAGCGCAGATGCCAAAACGTCAACCCACCATTGTGACTGATCGCTGGTCGAAAACTCGGTCGCCGGAGCCCCATTGGCTGCAGCCGCAAATAGCTCCAGACCAGTCACTGCCATCGCACACCATCCTTCGCCCGCGTATCGACATTCAGCTCGAACACATCGGGCCGCGAGTAATGGCCGTCGGTGTCGAGGCTTGCGAGGCCCTCGTCGCGCAGTGACAGGTCGAGCTCGGCGAACAGCGTTTCCTCGCTCTCGCCCGCCTGCGCGATGACGCTCGCGTCGGGTGCGGCGATCAGTGAGCCGCCGCGGTTGATCACGTCTGCCTCAATGCTTTCGATCAGCTCGCGGCCCTCGGCGCTGCCACCCGCGCGCTCCAGCCCGTCGAACACTTGGTCCTTCGTCTGCACCAGCCCCGCCGCCAGCACGAAGCAGCGGCCTTCCATCGCGTAGTGGCGGCTGGCGATTGCGTAGCTTTCGCGCACGGTCGGCCATGCGGCAACGTGGACGCTTTCGCCGAGATTGTGCGTCGCCGCGCGGGCAAGCGGCATCCAGTGCTCCCAGCAGATCAAGCTACCGACATTGCCCCATTCGGCCTGGTGCACGCCGAGCGTCGAGCCATCGCCGCGCATCCACACCAGCCGTTCGCCATGGGTGGGCACCAGCTTGCGGTGATCGAGCACCGGAAGGCCGGGGCGGAAGGTCATCTGGTTGTTGTAGAGGCTCGAACGCACCCGCTCATGCGCGCCAACCGAAATCACCGCGCCGCTCTCGTCGCACAGCTCCTGCAAGGGCAGCAGCCGCTCGTCACCCGGCACCACCGCCTGCTCCATGAGGATGCGATGCAGCGCCTTGCTGCCCGGATGGCCCCACAGCGCCGCTCCCGGAGCCTCGTCCAGCCACAGCGGATAGCCGCCGAGAAACGTCTCGCCGAACGCGACCACGCGCGCCCCGCCCTCCACGGCCTCGCGCGCCAGCCGCACGGCTTTCTCGATCCCGTCTGAAATGGCGAGCGGCACAGGCGCGGCCTGACAGATGGCGACGTTGATGCTTTTCATGTCAGCGCGCCTAGACCGCTTCGGTCATCCGCCGCAACCGCCGCAGCCGCCACCGCAGCCGCTGCCTCCGTCGCCGCCCCCGTCGCCGCCCCCGCCGCCATCGCCACCCCCCGTTTGCTGGCGCATCGCGTGCAATTCGGAATAGGGCGTGCCGACCAGCACGGCCGTGCCGAAGAGTCCTACGGCGAGCCCCGCTTCGCTTGCCCGCGGGGCGATGCGCAGACGCTCGGCGCTGCTCTTCGCAGAGTGCAGAGCTTTGTCACCGGCCTCGGTGCGCGGATTAAACCTCGCCCAGCGGATGATCGCGAGCACCACCGTCAGCACCAGCAGCATGGTGAGGAAGCCGGTCGGCTCACCCTCGGCCACGCCAGCTTGTCTGCGAAACAGTCCGATAAGAAGCAGGGCACCGAAGGGGGCGAGGGAGAGGCTGCGCAGCCTCGTTCGCTCGTCGGACGTCATCAGGAGGTGCCGCTCGACCAGCCAGCGCTCTGCGGCATCGGCGTGGGCGGCGAGCGCGCTCACGGCATCCTTCCAACCCATGCCCTCGGCGCTGCGTATCAAGGCGCGTTCGGCCTCAGTTTCACCCTCAGCATTGACGCCGCGCTCAAGCTTTCGATCGATAACCGCGAGATCGCCGCGGGCGAAGAGACTGGCGAGCACGGCATCGGTGAACCGCTTCGGCCCACCGCCAAGCATGGCGAGAACTTCTGCGTCTTCGGGCCGCGTGTCGCTGCCTTCGGGTCGCAACCTGTTTTCAATGAAGACGCTTGCGAGCACCGCCGCGACCAGCAGGGCGACGTAGAACACGAGGAAATCCGCGCCTGAATAGGACGAAAAGCCAATCTGCATCAAGAAATTCTCCCCACCAGGAACGCCGTCAGCAACGCCGAGGCGATGGCCCATCCGGCAACCGTCGCCCAATGTCGCGAAAGGACGATAACGTCATTCGAATTCACTCGAAAGGCGCGCGGATCCACGCCGAAGCGGCGCGATGCAGGCGGCCAGATATCGGCCGGCGGCGCTTCCTCGAACGCGGCTTCATAGGAGGCGAGGGTCTGCGCATATTGCTCGTAATAGCGGCTCCATTCGGCATCGCCGCCTGCGGTTGGGCCGTGATGCAGCGGCGCGCCCAAGACAGCTGGGCAGAAGCGCTCCCAGTAATCACGGCTATATGTGAGGTGCAGATGCCAGGCCTGGTCGACCGCGTCGGACGGTGTGACCTCGTGACCGACCGTCACGGCAAGAAAGCAGAAGCGCTTGTATTCGCGAATGACCCGGCGTGCGAAGTGCGGCGACCAGCGGTTTTCGCGCGCAAGTCGATTGGCGAATGTCAGCGAGGCGGTGTCCGGGCCAATCTGGTAGGCGGCCAGAGCAGCCCGCAAGTCGTTCTCCATCGTGTCCGCGCGCATGGCCATGCAAGCACGGCTACCAGCGAACGCGCTCAATCGAAAGTGGATGTATCCACCCGCCTGGTGTCACCGATCTTGCGGGACATCAGAAAGGCGCCGGGCAGGGAAACGATCAGCCCGGCGGCGAACATGAAACCGATGACGAACGCACCGACCCCGGCTCCGCCTGCACCGATAAGTCCTTCGCTCAGGAACGGGCCGAGCAGAAGTGTCCCGCTGGCGAGTCCTGCGACCACGCTGCCGAAGAGCGCGCGCTGGCTGACATTCGCATTGCCGCGCCAGTGATAGAGGATTGCGACCACCCCGGCCGCGAACCCATTCATGATGACGATGCCGATCAGCAAGAACGGCGCGATCGTGAGCAGCGTGGTCATTCCTCGACGAAATCCTCGCTCACGGTCAGCGTCTCCGCGTCCCATGCGGGCACTGCCTCGATACGCATGGGGACCAGGAAGGTCTTGCCACCCTTCTTGCCCCCTTCGGCCCGGCGAATTTCGATCACGTCGCCCGCGCCGAAATCGTTGATCGCGATCACTTTGCCCAAGGCCTCGCCTGTGTTGGAGACTGCGGCGAGACCTATCAGGTCGGCGTGATAATACTCGCCTTCGTCCAGTTCGGGCAGCGCCGAGCGGGGTACGGTGAGCGTGGTGCCGCGCAGCTTTTCCGCCGCACTGCGATCCTTCACTTCGGCGAAGCGGGCGATCGCACCGCCCTTCTTGTCGTCTCGCACCTGTTGCAGCGTGAGCGCGGCGTCATTGAAGGTTTTGTGCAGCTTGAAGCTTGCCAGCCCTTCCCCGAACAGCTTCAGACGGACATCGCCCGCCACTCCGTGCGCACCGGTGATGGCGGCAAGGGTGACGGGTTTGTCCGACATCGACGAAATCAGCCTTCCGACTTCTCTTCGTCGGCCTTGGCGTCGTCCGCCTTTTCTTCGGCAGGAGCCTCATCCTTGGCTTCTTCGGCGGTTTCCGCAGCTTCGGCGGCGGCGCCTTCATCAACCTTGGCTTCCTCGGCAGGAGCCTCTTCTGCAGGCGCTTCCTCGGCGGGAGCTTCCTTCGCAGCCTTGGCCTCTTCCTCGGCAGCCTTCTTGGCTTCCTCGGCCTCGGCGGCCTTGGTGGCCTTTTCTTCGGCGCGTTCCTTGGCGGCTTCGCCCGGCTCACCCTTCTTGGGGTTGTTGCGCGCTGGGCGCTCCATGATGCCGGCGGCGTCGAGGAAGCGCAGGACGCGGTCGCTCGGCTTGGCGCCAACGCCCAGCCAGTACTTGATGCGGTCTTCGACCAGCTTCACACGGGCCGGATCGTCCTTGGCGAGCAGCGGGTTGTAGGTGCCGAGCTGCTCCAGATACTTGCCGTCGCGCGCATAGCGGCTGTCGGCCGCAACGATGCGATAATAGGGGCGCTTCTTGGCGCCACCGCGGGAGAGGCGAATTGCAACTGACATTGTAGATTACCTTTCGAAATTGAACTTTTGTAATTGATGTAATTATTTCTTGTTCAGCAAATTCTGGAGGTCGGGCGGTAGGCCGCCGGCACCGCCACCGGGGAGGCCTGGCATACCGCCAGCGGGGCCACCGCCGCCCATTCCGGGCATGCCTCCGCCGCCGAACATGGCGGCCAGACCCTTCAGCCCGCCCATTTTCCTGATCTGCTTCATCGCGCGGCCCATTTCCTGGTGCATCTTCAGGATCTTGTTGACCTCCTGCACCGAGGTGCCGCTGCCCGCCGCAACGCGTTTCTTGCGCTTTGCGTTGAGAAGCTGCGGGTGGGACCGCTCCTTCTTCGTCATCGAGCCGATGATGGCGTCCATGTGGACAAGCACCTTGTCGTCCATATCCGCGCCGGCCATCGCCGCCTTGGCCTTCTTCATGCCCGGCATCATGCCCGCCAGCATTCCGAGCCCGCCCATATTCTGCATCTGCTGAAGCTGCTTGCGCAGGTCGTTCATGTCGAACTTGCCCGCCATCATCTTCTTGGCGAGCGCCTCGGCATCTTCGGCGTCGATCGTCTCGGCGGCCTTTTCGACCAGCGAGACGACATCGCCCATGCCGAGGATACGGTCGGCAACGCGGCCCGGATGGAAACGCTCGATCGCTTCGAGCTTCTCGCCGGTCCCTGCAAACTTGATCGGCTTGCCGGTAACGGCACGCATGGAGAGGGCCGCACCGCCACGCGCGTCGCCGTCCATGCGGGTGAGCACCACACCGGTCAGCGGCACCTCGCCCGAAAAGCTCTGCGCGACATTGACCGCGTCCTGGCCGGTCAGCGAGTCGACCACGAGCAGCACTTCGGCAGGGTCGGCAGCGCCCGCGACGGCCTTCATTTCCGCCATCAGCGCTTCGTCGACATGCAGACGGCCTGCGGTGTCGAGCAGCAGCACATCGTAATTCTGCAGCTTGGCCGCGCCCATCGCGCGCTTCGCGATCTCCACCGGCTGCTGGCCGGGCACGATCGGCAGCGTGGCGACATCGGCCTGCTCGCCCAGCACGGCCAGCTGTTCCTGCGCCGCCGGACGGTTCACGTCGAGCGAGGCCATCAGCGGCTTCTTGCCCTGCTTGTCCTTCAGGAGCTTGGCGATCTTGGCGGTGCTGGTGGTCTTGCCCGACCCCTGCAGGCCGACCATCATCACCACGGCAGGCGGTGTGACGTTGAGGTTCAACGGCGGGGCTTCCCCCGCACTTTCCTCCTCGCCACCAAGCATCGCGACAAGCTCGTCATTAACGATCTTGATGACCTGCTGGCCGGGCGTGACCGATTTCAGAACTTCCTGGCCGACGGCGCGCTCGGTGACGCGGGCGATGAAATCGCGGGCGACCGGCAGGGCGACATCGGCTTCGAGCAATGCGACGCGCACTTCGCGCATGGCATCGCGCACATCCTGCTCACCCAGCGCCCCACGACCGCGAAGGCGCGAGAAAACCGTATTCAAGCGATCGGACAGCGTATCGAACATGCGCGTCTCAACTCCTAATCTGACATCCCGCCGCCCGATATGGGTGGACAAACGCCAAATGCCAAAAACGCCGGCGGACGAAACCTCGTCGGCCAGCGTGAGCCCGAAGGCCCGCTTAATCGGTGCCGCAAACGTCGCGGCGATTTAGACAAAGTGCCATTTCGTCGGATTTCGGTTCTGGCCGGAAGCGAAAATGGTGGTTGGCGAGAACCGGCGCGCAGCGGCCATCGAGGCCGTGAGCACCGGAAGCGCAGCAAACCGCCATTTGCAGCCCGGTCAGGGCCGAAAGACGATGAAATGGTGGAGCCTAGCGGGATCGAACCGCTGACCTCAACACTGCCAGTGTTGCGCTCTCCCAGCTGAGCTAAGGCCCCGTAACCATCAGTATACGCACCCCGAGGAGCGCGGAGGCAGCCCTTTAGAAAGGTGCCGCCGTTTATTCAAGTAACAAATTCCGCGCTCTGTGGCGAGGATCGTTCGTTTCATGCAGCCGCCTCCGCGGCTGCGTCCTCCCGGCTTTTCCCTTCGCTGCGCTGCGGGGCCGGCCCGGGCGGGCGTTCGCCCTTGCCGCCTGACGGCGGAGCTCCGCGACACGTTAGCTGGCGAGTGCACGTTTCGGGCGTGACCAGCGCCCGACAGAGCGCGAACGCGCGACCGCAGGTGCCGCGTAGGCGAAGCCGGAGCGAATAGCACCGAGGAGGTGAGCGCGGATGCGCTCACCCAAACCTAGGAGTCATCTTCTTCCTTGCCCTTTTCGGCGGTGTCGACGCCAAGGTCGTCATCCCCGCCGAGGTCGACGTCGTTATCCGGGGAATCGTCGTCCTCGTCGATATCCTCCAGATCGTCATCGGCGAGATCGGAATCGGCTTCCTTCTTCTCGTCCTTCTTCTCTTCCTCAAACGGAATGGGCTGCTTGGACTTGAGCACCGGCTCTGGCGTCCATTCATTGCCGCATTCGATGCAGGTGACCGGGTCTTCCTTGCCCAGATCGTAGAAGCGTTCACCGCATTTGGGGCAGGTGCGTTTGGTGCCCCATTCAGCCTTGGCCATTGGTCGTGTCCTTGATTCGGAAATTCCGTGAGCGATCCCGGTGCGGAATCGCGAGCGGGCGCGCCTTGCCATAGGGCTATCGCACTGTCAAAGCACCGCGCCGACGACCCGCAAGATAGGCAACCGCTTGAGCCATTCCAACCCGCCCTCCCCGCGCCGCTTCACCAGCGCCGGCCCGCTGACCGGTCGCATCGCGGTTCCGGGCGACAAATCGGTCAGCCATCGATCGCTGATGCTGGGCGCGCTGGCGGTGGGCGAGACGCGCGTCACCGGCCTGCTGGAAGGCGAGGACGTGCTCGCCACCGCCACAGCAATGCGCGCAATGGGAGCGACCATCACGCGCGACGATGACGGCACCTGGAGCATCCATGGCGTCGGCGTCGGCTCGCTCCTGCAACCGGAGCAGGCGCTCGACATGGGCAATAGCGGGACGAGCACGCGGCTGCTGATGGGCCTCGTCGCCAGCCATCCGATCCGTGCCGTGTTCACCGGCGATGCCAGCCTCTCCAAACGCCCGATGGAACGGGTGATCGAACCGCTCAGCCAGATGGGCGCGAATTTCGAGGCATCTCCCGGCGGCACGCTGCCGCTGATGCTGCGCGGAATTTCGCCCGCCGTCCCGCTGACCTATCGCCTGCCCGTCGCCAGCGCGCAGGTTAAGAGCGCGATACTGCTGGCCGGCCTCAACACCGCGGGCATCACTACAGTGATCGAGCCGGTGCCCACGCGCGACCATTCCGAGCGCATGTTGCGCGGCTTCGGCGCGAAGCTGGAGGTGGGCGAGGAGAATGGCGAGCGCGTGATCGCGCTCCACGGCGAGGCGGATCTGCAACCGCAGGCGATCGCCGTTCCGGGAGACCCCTCCTCCGCCGCTTTCTTCGCCGTCGCCGCGCTGCTGGTGCCGGGCAGCGATCTCTTGATCGAGAATGTCGGCCTCAATCCCACCCGCGCCGCACTGTTCGACGTGCTGCGCGACATGGGCGGCCGGATCGATGAACTGGACCGGCGCGAAGTCGGCGGAGAGCCGGTCGCGGACTTGCGCGTGCGCCATTCGCCCTTGACGGGCGTGGAGGTCGACCCTGCCGTCGCACCTGCCATGATCGACGAATTCCCGATCCTGTTCGTTGCCGCCGCATTGGCGCAGGGCAAGACCACCACGCGCGATCTGGAAGAGCTGCGCGTGAAGGAAAGCGACCGTCTTGCCGCCATGGCTGCCGCGCTCACGCTGGCGGGCGCTCGGGTGGAGGAATATGGCGATGGTCTGGTAATAGAAGGCACGGGCGGCGACCCGCTTCCCGGCACGGCGGATGCCACCGCCATCGCCACCCATCTCGATCACCGCATCGCCATGAGCATGGCCGTCGCCGGCCTCGCCAGTCGGAACGGCGTGGAAGTGGACGATGTGTCGCCCATCGCGACAAGTTTTCCGACCTTCGAGAGGTTGCTGGCAGAAGCAGGCGCATGACCGAGCAAATCGACATCTACAGCCTCATCGGCTTCGTCGGCACGGCCTGCATCATCGGGGCGTATTTCTATCTCACAGCGGTCGAGAAACCCAACCCGCTCATCCTGCATGGCACCAACCTGACAGGCGCGGCACTCTTGACGATTTCGCTGCTGGTCCACACCAACTGGCCCAGCCTCGTGCTCGAGGGCTTCTGGGCGGCAATTGCGATCTGGGGGCTGGCGAAATGGTGGCGCGGGCGCAATCGCATTCGGGAAGGGGCGCGAAAAGCATGATCATCACCGTCGACGGGCCCACTGCTTCGGGCAAGGGCACCATTGCAAAGGCGCTCGCTGCACGTTTCGGCCTGCCGCATCTCGATACCGGGCTGCTCTACCGCGCGGTGGGCTGGCAGGTCATGCGCAATGATGGCGATCCCGACAATGCCGACGATGCGCTTGCCGCCTGCGACTTTCCCGACGAGCTGCTGACAGAGCCCGAATTGCGATCCGAAGCGACTGGCGGCCTCGCGAGCCAGGTCTCCATCCATCCCGCCGTGCGCGAAGCGCTATTCACCCGCCAGCGCGCCTTTGCCACGCAGGCCGGCGGCGCGGTGCTGGACGGGCGGGATATCGGCACGGTGATCGCACCCGATGCGGATGTGAAACTCTACGTCACCGCCAGTGTCGAAGCGCGGGCGGAGCGGCGCTTTGCCGAAATGCGCGATGCCGGGCGCGAAGTGACTCTGCACGATATGATCGCGGACTTGACCGCGCGCGATGAGCGGGACACGAACCGCAAGGACGCGCCGCTCACCGTGGCCCCTGACGCTATGCTGATCGACACCACATCTCTCGGCAAGGACGCAGCGATTGCGGCGGCCGTCGACGCGGTGAAAGCCGCGCTTAGCTAGCTTCCCGCGCTTTCACCTCACGGCGCAGACCCGGCGCCAATCCCAGCGCGAAAAGGCCCTCCGCCACCATGAAGAGCGGGCCGACGAGAAAGCTGCGCAGATCGTCGAGGAAAGCCGGCTTTCGGCCTTCATAGTGGTGGCCGACGAACTGAAACAGCCACCCGACCACGAAAAGCGCCACTCCGCCGCCGAGCCACGCCAGAGTGGACACCTCCGCGATCTGGCGGCCGACAGCATAAAAGATGGCAAGCAATACCGTCATCAACAGGCCCATCTTGAAATCGAGCTGCAGATACCAGAACGCCGCCAACGCGCTGACGATCAAGGCAGGTGTTGCCTCGATACCCAGCAGTGGCATCGCGAAAGCCGGTCGTGCCATCAGCACTTCGAGGGCAAGCACGATCATCGGAACACCGGCCGCGTGTGTGAGCACATTGCGGTGATCGCGGTGATACTCGCCATAATCGGCCAACGTCCTGGCGATGTCGCTCATGCACTCTCTCCTCTTCGCGCTGTCCTACATCAATGGCGGCGATGCAGGAAGATCGCCATGAAATCCAAGCTCGCAAACATCCCGCCTCTCGATCGATTTCGCGACGCTTCCACATTCCCGCCGTTTTTGTCTCCAGGACACTGTCACACTTGTCACACCCCCGGTCGGCCGCCGCCTTCGCCTCGCCCCAATTCGCTTGCCTTTGGCGCCGCTTTCGCATAGGCGCGCGCCGTTCTCGAAATCGATAGATGGACAGGACCCGGGCGGCGGCATTCGGCCTCGCACGGACAACGGCCTCTTGCCCCGTACGGTTCGCAATGGTGCGGACAGACGGACCAAGACCCCGGTAAAACCGGTGGCCGGTAGCAAATGTGAACAGGAACCTAGAACCTATGGCAACTTCTGCCAATCCGAGCCGCGACGATTTCGCGGCAATGCTCGACGAACAGCTCGGCGGCGCCGAGGGTGGCTTCGAAGGCCGCGTCGTCAAGGGCACCGTCACCGCCATCGAAAATGGCATGGCCATCGTCGATGTCGGCCTCAAGAGCGAAGGCCGCGTCGATCTCAAGGAATTCATGCGTGGTGAAGACGAGCACGGGCTCGAAGTCGGCAGCGAAGTCGAAGTCTTCGTCGACCGGGTCGAGAACGCAGACGGCGAAGCGATGCTCAGCCGCGACCGTGCCCGCCGCGAAGCCGCATGGGACAAGCTGGAAAGCGAATTCGGCGAAACCGCACGCGTCGAAGGCCGCATCTTCGGCCGCGTGAAGGGTGGCTTCACCGTCGATCTCGACGGTGCCGTGGCCTTCCTGCCCGGCAGCCAGGTCGACATCCGACCCGTGCGCGACGTCACCCCGCTGATGGACATGCCGCAGCCCTTCCAGATCCTGAAGATGGATCGTCGCCGCGGCAACATCGTCGTCTCGCGCCGTGCCATTCTCGAAGAAACGCGCGCCGAGCAGCGCAGCGAACTGATCGATAAGCTGAGCGAAGGCCAGGTCACCGATGGCGTGGTGAAGAACATCACCGATTACGGGGCCTTCGTGGACCTCGGCGGTATCGACGGCCTGCTCCATGTCACCGACATGAGCTATAAGCGCGTGAACCACCCCAGCGAGGTGATCGAGATCGGCCAGACCGTGACCGTGCAGATCGTCCGCATCAATGCCGAAACGCAGCGCATCTCGCTCGGCATGAAGCAGCTGGAAAGCGATCCATGGGAAGGCGTCGGCGCCAAGTATCCAGTCGGCGTGAAGGTCAACGGCACCGTCACCAACATCACCGAATACGGCGCTTTCGTGGAGCTGGAACCGGGCATCGAAGGCCTGGTCCACGTTTCCGAAATGAGCTGGACCAAGAAGAACGTCCACCCCGGCAAGATCGTCTCGACCAGCCAGGAAGTGGAAGTCATGGTGCTGGAAGTGGACGCCGAAAAGCGCCGCATCAGCCTTGGTCTGAAGCAGGCCCAGCGCAATCCGTGGGAAGAGTTCGCCGATGCGCATCCGGTCGGCTCGACCGTGACCGGCGAAGTCAAGAACGCTACCGAATTCGGTCTCTTCATCGGCCTGCCGGGCGACGTGGACGGCATGGTCCACATGTCTGACATCGCCTGGGGCATCTCGGGCGAGGACGCCCTCGCCCTGCACCGCAAGGGTGAGGAAGTCGAAGCCGTTGTTCTCGATGTCGACACCGACAAGGAGCGCATCAGCCTCGGCATGAAGCAGCTCGAAAAGGGTGCTCCGGCCGAAGGTGGAACGGGCGACAGCCTGCGTCGCGGCGAAGTCGTCACCGTCACTGTGCTCGAAGTCCGCGATGGCGGCCTCGAAGTGCAGGTGGGCGACGATGGTGCGACCGGCTTCATCAAGCGTTCGGACCTCGGCCGCGACCGTGACGAGCAGCGTCCCGATCGCTTCCAGACCGGCCAGAAGGTCGACGCGATGGTCACCGGTTTCGATCGTTCGAAGAAGCCCAACTTCTCCATCAAGGCGCACCAGATCGCCGAAGAGAAGGAAGCCGTTGCACAGTTCGGCAGCGCCGACAGTGGCGCTTCGCTCGGCGACATTCTTGGCGCCGCGCTGAAGAAGGATGAAAAGACCGACGAAGAGAAGAAGTAAGCTTTCTTCCTTTTGGAGGCATCAGGAAGGCCCGCTTGCCGGATCGGCAGGCGGGCCTTTCCTATATCTGCGCCAAGCGGTAAGTCTGCTCGCATGCCCACCGCCCATTGCCAATGCGGACAGTTGCGCGCCGAGATCGACGGCGAAGGTTCCGGCGTGATGTGCCACTGCAAGGCCTGCCAGCGCCGCACCGGATCGCCCTTCGGCCTGATGATCTACTACATGGCGGAGCAGGTCACGCTATCGGGCGAAGCAACCGAATACACCCGCAATGCCGATAGCGGCGATCCGCTCACCCATGGCTTCTGCCCCATTTGCGGCACGCCGCTCTACCTTCGCACCACGAAGCATCCCGGCGGCATCGGCGTCGCCATTGGCGCGCATGAAGGGCATTCGAGTGACTCGCCCGCGCGCTCCGTATTCGAAGAATGCATCCACCCTTGGATCACCGTTCCGCAGGAAACACAGCAATTCCCTCGCGGCAGGAAAGGCTGACATGGCGCTCGAAATCCACCAGTTCCCCTGTCTGTCCGACAATTACGGCTTTCTCGTCCACGACCCTTCCAGCGGCGAGACGACTTGCATCGATACACCCGATGGCGAGGAGTATCTGAAGCAGGCAGAGGCGAAGGGCTGGCGCATCACCGCCGTCTGGAACACCCATTGGCATCCGGACCATGCGGGTGGGAACGAGGCTATCGTGGAGGCAACAGGCGCCACGGTTATCGCTCCCGCGGAGGTCGAACGCATTTTCCCCATCGACCAGGTCTTGAGGCATGGCGATACAGTAAAACTCGGCGATCATGAAGCGGCGGTGATCGACGTATCCGGCCATACCAATGGCCACATCGCATTTCACTTGGCCGATGAAGGCATCGCCTTTGTCGGGGACTCGCTGTTCGCGCTGGGCTGCGGGCGAATGTTCGAAGGCCAGCCGGACCAATTCTGGGCGAGCCTCGAGCGGCTAAAGGCTCTACCCGCCGAAACGACGCTTTATTGCGCGCACGAATACACGCAGGCAAACGCCAAATTCGCGCTTCACGCCGATCCGGAGAACGATGCGCTCTCGTCCTATTCGGAGGAGATCGACGCGCGGCGTGAGGCGGGCGAACCGACCGTGCCATTCAAGCTGTCGCGCGAATTGCGTACCAATCCCTTCCTGCGCGCCGATGCGCCCGAGATGCAGGCGCGCTGGGGCGGAGACGCGCCGCACGAGACCTTCGCCGCGCTGAGAGCGGCGAAGGACGCGTTCTAGGCGTTGAGCCTCAGTCGTTCAGGACAAAGGTCACTTTCAGCGTGCATCGCCATTCGGTGATGGCGTTGTCGTTGACCGTGCATTTTATGTCGCTGACCCAGACGCCGGTGATGCCGTTCAAGGTTTTCGAAGCGCGCGCCACGCCGGATTTGACGGCATCCTCGATCCCGACGGCGGAGGAGGAAATGATTTCGGTGACTTTGGCGACGGACATGCGTGCTCTCCCATAGCGGTGGATGTTTGTCCAACCAGCCGATGAGCACCGCAAATGTTCCGAAATCGAGCCGAGCCTCAGTGGCTCAGAGCTTGCCGATCACCTCATCCGCCAGCGCGCGGTCGGCGGCGGCATCGTGGTTCTTGGCGATAAGCTTGGCAGCGGCGGCAGTCGACGCGTCGGCAGCCTTGGCACGCAGCTCTGCCAGAGCCTGGCGCTCGGCAGCGGCGATCTTGTCCTGCGCCATACGCTCCCGACGCGCGATCATCGCGGCGGTATCATCCTTCGCCTTGGCGACGATGCCATCGGCTTCGCGCCGGGCATTGTCGAGCATGGCTTCGGCGTCCTTCTCCGCTCCGGAGACTTTGGCGGCATATTCCTCGCGAAGTTTCTCTGCCTCGGCGCGCAGCTGCTTTGCCTCTTCGAGATTGTCGCGGATCGCCTTGATCTTGTTGTCGAGGCCGCCGGCGATGATCTTGTGCACCTTCGCACCGAAGAACGCGATCAGAAGTAGGACAGCCATCGCGATGGCGACCCACTGGTAAGGCTCGAGGCCCAGCAGAGAGGGCTCGAGATGCTTGCCGGCCTCGCCGTCATCGATCGTGACGGCGACACCCTGCTCCGCCACATCGGTAGCGATGACTTCGGGCAGGTCGGCGGTCTGGGTCTGCGGATTAGCCACGGCTCATCGCCTCCTGAACTGCCGAGCGCGCGGCAGTCTGCGTTACCGAAATGTTGGCCAGGCGCTGGGCGATGTCCTGCGCGGCTTCGGCAGCGACGGCTTCGATCTCGGCAGCAGCTTCGGCGCGGCTCGCTTCGATGCGGGCCTCCGCCTCGGTCAGCTGCGTGTCGATACCGGCCTGCACCTTGGCAAGGCGCTTTTCTGTCGAGGCCTGGGCCTTCGCCTTGGCTTCGTTCACGAGCGCCTGCGCCCGCTCCCGATTGGCGTTTTCGCGCTGACGCCAGTCTTCTTCCGCCTTGTCGGCGGCGTCTCTGGCGGCCTGCGCGGCGGCCAGATCGTCGGCGATCTGCTTGTCGCGCATACCTACGGTATCCATGACGCGCGGCACCATGCCCCGCCCGACGACGAAGAACACGAAGCCGAAAGTCACCAGCAGCCAGAACAGCTGGCTGGACCAGATTTCGGCCATTTGGGCTATCTGAGGCATGGACGGATTCCGCCTGTCGGTGCGAGGTCAGTCTTGAAACCGGCCGAACGCGTATCGCCCGACCGGAAGGATCGTCAGACGAAGAGGATGATCATCGCCACGACGAAGGCCAGCAGGCCGAGAAGCTCGGCAGCGGCGAAGCCGATGAACAGACGGCCCTGCTGGCCGTCCGCAGCACCCGGATTGCGCAGCGCGCTTTCGAGGAACGAGCCGAAAACGTTACCGACGCCCAGCGCGGCCATGCCGGCGCCGATTGCCGCGAGACCGGCACCAACCATCTTGGCAGCTTCGAGATCCATGAGAATTTCCTTTCGAGGTAAACTTGTAAGCGATTGAAGAGAGTGAACTTAGTGCAGGTTCTCGGCGTCGTTGATGTAGAGCGACGAGAGCAGCGCAAAGACGTAGGCCTGGATACCGGCAACGAGGATTTCCAGCGCGGAAATACCGATCATCAGGATGAAGCTGGGCACGCCGACGAGGACGCCGAAACCCGCGCCCGCATTCCAGCCATCGATGACGAAGCCGGACAGTACCTTGAGCAGCACGTGCCCCGCCATCATGGCGACGAACAGGCGCAGTGCCAGGCTGAAGGGGCGCACGAGGAAGGAGATCAGCTCGATCGGGAAGAGGATCGGGATCATCGGCAGCGGCGTGCCATGCGGCACAAACAGGCTGAAGAAGTGAAAACCGTGCTTCCAGAAGCCCACGATCAGAACGATGGAGAAGCTGATGATCGCCAGCACGCCCGTTACGGTGAAGTGGCTGGTGAAGGTGAAAGGGTGCACGCCGACAAGGCCGACAGGCAGCAGGCCGAGCAGGTTGGCAAAGAGGATGAACATGAACAGGCTGAAGATATAGGGCACGTATTTGCGCCCCTCCTTGCCGATATTCGCGTCCAGCATATCCTCGATGAAGCCGGTAAAGCTCTCCACCGTCATCTGCCAGCGACCGGGCACCAGTTCGCGCTTCATGCCGCCGAGCATGAACACGAAGAGGACCACTGCGGTGATCGTCATCCACAGTGCCGAATTGGTATAAGCGATGTTGTAGCCGGCAATGTTCCAGTCGGCGCCGACGAGCGGCTCCACCGTGAACTGGTACATCGGATCGACTTTTGCCGTCTCGGCTGCCACGTCCGGGAAACCCCTGTCCTAATCGCTTTGCCGACTGCCTATTCGGGCGGCCGGCTCGAATTCCTAATGATGTTCCTGAAGGCGACCACTATTCCGAGGAACAGGCCGACCAACAGGGCCCAGGGATTGGTGCCGGTGAACCAACCGATGGTCCAGCCGACAACCGCTCCGCCGAGAAGCCCACCTACCAGGTCCGCCAGTGCACGACTGCCAGCCTTGTAGCTGGCATCGGCACCTTTGACCTTCGGCGCGTTGCGCTTCTCTTCCCGCTCGCGCGCGGCCCTGAGCCGCTCCTCGAGCGCGTCGATACGCGCATCCTCGCCGATGGGTTCCCGTCCGGGCTTTTCGTCGCTCATGCCTGCTCCTGATTGGGAAGTGGGCACGGGCACCGAAACCTGCCCGCCGAGGGCGCCGCCCCCTTAGAAGGGGGGTCATGGCGAGTCAACACGTGCGCGGCCCCTTTTGGTGCAGGGTGTGACAGGTGTGACAGTGTTCAGAAGCAAAAGTCTGCGGGCGCATCTGCACAGGCATGAGAAGCGTTTGACGGCAAAGGTTGGACACGTCGGTCATGTCGGCGAACCGAGCAGTTCATGTAGGTTGTAGGACAGCCCAAGCTTAGGGACAGCGCGGATCGCGCAGCGGGGCTTCGGTGCCGCGACGGGTCCACTCGCCGCTGGGTGCCTGATACATCTCACCCGGCACGGTGCGGACAATGGCGAGGCAACCAGCGGTGAAGGCGTATTCGAGCAGCGTGGCGCCTTCTGCCTGCGCACGTTCTGCATAGACAGCGCGCCGGCGAATATTGATGTCGTCCACCAGACGTCGCAATTCCGGCGTCGCTTCACCGACGACGCCGAGATAGCCGTCCATCTTCTCGCCCACCTGGCCATTGTCGCGCGCGGACTGATATGCCGGATCGCGCTGCTGCGCGGCGGCAGGCGTGCCGAGAAGCAAGGCGGCGGCAAACGCGCAGCCAAGCGCTATCGATTTTCGTCCGATCGTCATGTCACTCGCTCCAATCGCCGCATCAGAAGATGTCGGCATTCTCCTCGATCACCTCTTCGGCATCTTCCGCCAGACGATAGATCACTTCCTGCGTGATATTGATGTTGAGCTCTATCACGATCGGCTCGTCCGGTGCCTCGAGATTGATGCAGCCTGAAAGCGCCGCGCTTCCCACCATCGCCATCACCGCGCTCGCCGCTTTTTTCCCGCCCGTCATATGGGGCCTATGCGCGCGGCGTGCGCACTTCGTCAATTTGCGGGCGATCATGGCGTTTCCTCGCTTTCCTGAGGCTGAATATCGGGTTCGCTGGCGTTCAGCGATTCGCGAAGCTCGCGCTCTGCTTGCTCGGCGGCGGCTTCGTCCATCGCGTCCACCGTGTCCTGATCCACCGCATCGCGCAGCACCGTGCCGTCTGCGCCGATCAGGCCGAGCGAGCGTGGATCGCGCAGCGCCATCGGGTCGTAAAGCGCGCGCAGGGTGGAGATCAGTTTATAGAATGGCGCGCGGATATTGATGCGCAGGTCGATCGGCAGCTGAGCTACGGCGCGGGTCACGATATTGCGCTCCGCCGTTTCGCCCTGCCCTACGCCGCTGAAACGCACGCGGGTCACCAACTCGCCGGTCAGCGGACCGTCCATCGCCAGCGTCATTTCCTCGTAGCTGAGATCGCGTAGCGCCTCGAAGGCGAGATTGCCGAACGTGCCGAGATTTTCGTAGGTAAGCTCTCCGATATAGGCGACGTTGCCGCCGGGCGGGCGCGATTGGAGCGTGCCGCCAATCAGCCGGCCATTGCCATCCGCGTCGAAGACGATGGGGATCGTCCCGTCGAATATGCCGTCGGCGGTCAGATTGGACAGGCCCATCCGCTCGATGAAAAGCGGCGCCTCCAGCCCGGCGACGTCGATGATATAGGTGCGGCTTTCCTGCACGCCGATATTCAGCGTGACTGGCCGCACGGAAAGCGTGCCGCCAAGGAAAGGCCAGCGGCCGCCGGTCACCTCGATCCGCTCGCCATCGATGAGCTGGAAACCCATTTCGCCTTCGTAGATCTCGATACCGGGATTTACTGCTTCCAACGCGATGCGCTGGTCGGGCGCGGTGGTCAGACCGAGAAGATCGGTAAATACCACCGTTCCGCTTGCCCCGCGGACCGGGCCGAACGCAGCAGCCAGGTCGAGATCGTCCGTGGAGAAAGCGCCGGTGCTGGTGACGCCGCTCTCAGCCCACGCAATCCGCCCTTCGCCCGTCACGGTTCCCTCGACATTGGCGACGACGCCCAGCGCAAGGCGCGTCAGGTCGAGCGGCTGCAACGCACTCCCGAAGGTGACGCCCGGCACATCAAGCAGCGCTTCGCCGCGCCCTGTCGAAAGATCGTGCACGATGTCGGCATCGGCAATTGCGACATCGGTCTGTGGATAGCGGAGCAATGCGTCGGCGGTAATGCGATTGTCGGCCAGTGTCAGCGTCGCATCGCGCGTCACTAGTGGCTCGAAACGGAACGGCGCTTGCCGATCTTCGAGAGTGAAACTTCCCTGCGACAGCGACAGCCGCTGCCCGGCATAGCGCCAGGCTGAATCCAGACCGACGATATCGAGCGGGACGGAGGCGAGAAACACATCCGCGCCCGTTATCGTGCCCGTCACGGCGTCGGTGCCGAAATTGGCAGTGACGTCCGTGATAGTGAAACGCTGAGCATTGTCTGCCGGACCGAGCGCGATATCGAGATCCCTTGCGGAGACGGCACCCGGATAGGCGAAGCCGACCGCACCGGTGCTCAATCGGATCGGCGTTTCGGCGAGCGTTCCGGCCAGGTCGAGCTCGGTGGTGCCTGCCGCAATGCGCAATCCGTTTTCCCCGTAACCCAAGATCGAACCGGTCGATGGCGGGCACAGGGTCAAGGACTGGCGACCGAGCGTCAGATTGGCGTAGCGCAGCCACTCGAAGCGCAAATTCCGGCAGCCGTTCCACAGTGCGAGACTGCCATCAGGTGCGATGGTGCCGTCCACGGGCAGGACCAGGCCTTGCGCAAACCCACCCGGCAACGGCCCGCTGGCGAGCACCTGTCCATCCAAGGTGATGCGTCCATCACGGCTTCGAAAGATGGACAGCCTAGGCACGGTGAGGCGGGAATTGCCGCTTGCATATTCGCGCATGGTCAGCCGCAATTCGCTCGCGCCGCCCACTGCCTGCTCAACGCGTCCGGTGATCCGAGGTAACCCTTCCCCGCCGGTCGCGAGATCGCCGGAGAAGCGCGGCATGCCCGCGGCATTCGTCAATCGGATCCGAGATAGCGCGAGCACGCTTTGCCCGCTTCCGCCGCGAAGGCGCGCTTCCGGGACGATCACACTGGCGATGTCGCCGATCAATCGCGCATCGAAACGGCCTGCAAGCGTGCTGCCACGCATTTCCCGCGCGAGGTTGAGGCCGAGACGGTTTGCAAGCGGCGCGACCAGGGTGCCCCTCCCAGCGTCGGCGAGTTGGGCGATGGCGCTATCCAGGTCGCCCCCCATCCGCAGTTCCTCGCCCGACACCTCACCGGCGAGCTGGATATTGCCGAAGCCCTCCACCGCGCGCAGCCGACCGTCGATCGTGAATGTCTGCGCCGCCGCGTAGTCGCTCTGCAATGCGCTCGCCGTAACGTCGTAGAGCGCATTCAGCGTGCCATCGCGCCAGCTGAAGCGCCCCTCGCCAGCCAGCTCGTCCATAGCCAGAGTACCGGCGGAGGATGGGCCAAGCGCCAGCGCATATTGGCCTTCGACATCTTGCAAATTGCGTTCGGCCCGGGCGGACACGTCCACTGTACCGTCTGCCAAGGCGAGACCCGCGTCTTCGCAGCGGAGCCCTTCGAAACGCAGCGGACCATCGAATGCGGGGCGCTCGGCATCGATGGACAATTCGCCGTAGAGAGTGGGTCGCTCCACCGCGCAGCCACGCAGGGAAAGCTCATCCGCGACCGCTGCCACCTCCGCCGCGAAGCCGCCGCGCAAATGGCCTCCGCCTGCCAATTTCAGGCCGATGCGCCCAAATTCGGTCTCGAGCAGGCCACGGCCATCGTCGATGAACAGCTCGACATCGGGAAATTCGAACGGCTCGCCGGTTTCTTCGCCGAAAATAAGCGGATCGAGCTGACCGAAACTGAGCTCGCCATCGCGCAATACGCCGTAGATGCGCGGCTCGGTCAGTGTCACTTCCGTAATATCGGGCAGGCCGAATTGCGGGCGGATGCGCAGTTCGAGCCGGTCGGCGGTGAAATCGGGGCGTGCCGGATTGCCGAGCACGATATCGGTCAGCACCTGTTCGCGCAGGCCGATCCGCTCGATATCGTAACTCGCCTCCACGCCTGCATCGGCGAAGGTGTCGTCGATCAGCGTTTCGGCGATTTCCTTGCGCTGCAGCCACGCGGTAATGAGCGCCAGGACGAGCAGGATGGACACGATGCGCAGCGTCCATCGCAGCCATCGTCGGCCGCCGCGCCCGCCCGTCTCGCCATCCGATCCCATCGCATGCGCTATTGCGCGCTGGCCCGCGCAAAGGCAATGCGCTGGCATGGCGGACGGGTCTGAAAATCCGGCGAAAGCGGCAGCATCGGGCGCGGCGGGACATCGCGCGCGGCTGCGGGAGCGATTGCTGACCGGCGGGGCGGAGGCGCTGGCCGATTACGAAGTGCTCGAATACCTGTTGTTCGGCGCGCTGGCGCGGGGCGACACCAAGCCGCAGGCCAAGGCCCTGCTGGCGCGCTTCGGTTCGCTGGCGGCAGTGCTCAATGCCGATCCGGGCGCTCTGAAGCAGGTGAAGGGCGTATCCGATGCCAGCGCCGGCCAGATCAAGATTGCCGCGCTGATCGCCCGGCGCATGGCCCGCAGCGAAGTGGCCGACAAGCCCGTGCTCGGCAGCTGGCAGGCGCTGCTGGACTACCTCGCCATCGATATGGCGCATCTGACGGTGGAGCGCGTGCGGGTGCTCTATCTCAATGCGAAGAACCGCCTGCTGCTCGATCACCACGTGGGGGACGGCACGGTGGACGAGGCCGCGATCCATCCGCGGGAAGTGATCCGACGCGGCCTCGATTGCGGTGCCTCGGCACTGATCCTCGTGCACAATCACCCCAGCGGCAATCCCGAGCCGAGCCGCGCCGATATCCGCATCACCCAAGCCATCGCAGAGGCCGGTCGCCATGTCGGCATCACCGTCCACGATCACGTCATCGTCGGGCGAGAGGGGCATGTCAGTCTACGCGCCAAGGGTGTGATCTAGCGCCCCGCACCGCTTGCGAATCCGGCCCGGCTGACCTAGCCGCGCGCTCATCCCCTTCACCCCGATTCCCGGAGCCCGACGATGGTCCCCCGCTACGCCCGCCCTGCCATGACCGCGATCTGGGAACAGGAGAGCAAATACGAGATCTGGTTCCTGATCGAAGCGCATGCGACGCAGAAGCTCGCCGATCTGGGTGTCGTGCCCGAAAGCGCGGCCAAGGCGCTGTGGGACTGGTGGAAGACCGATCCGGGCATCGACGTCGCCGCGATCGATGCGAAGGAAGCGGTGCTCAAGCATGACGTCATCGCCTTTCTCGACTGGGTGGCTGAACAGGTCGGCCCCGAAGCGCGCTTCATGCATCAGGGGATGACGAGTTCCGACGTGCTCGATACGACGCTTGCCGTCCAGCTGACCCGCGCCACGGACTTGCTACTGGAAGATATGAACGCGCTGCTCGCTGCGATCGAGCGCCGCGCGCAGGAGCACAAATACACCCCCACCATCGGCCGCAGCCACGGCATTCACGCAGAGCCGACGACTTTCGGCCTGAAGCTCGCCCAGGCCTATGCCGAATTCGACCGCTGCCGGGACCGGCTGAAGGCCGCGCGCGCGGAAATCGCCACCTTCGCGATCAGCGGCGCTGTCGGCACCTTCGCCAATATCGATCCCTCGGTTGAGGAATATGTCGCCGAGCAAATGGGGCTTACGGTCGAGCCGGTGAGCACGCAGGTCATCCCGCGTGACCGGCACGCCATGTATTTCTCCGTTCTCGCCGTCATCGCCAGCTCGATCGAGCGGCTGGCGGTCGAAATCCGCCACCTCCAGCGCACCGAGGTGCTGGAGGCGGAAGAGTATTTCTCGCCCGGCCAGAAGGGCTCGTCGGCCATGCCGCACAAGCGCAACCCGATCCTGACGGAGAACCTCACCGGACAGGCCCGCATCATCCGCGCCTATGCCTTGCCAGCTCTCGAAAATGTGGCCCTGTGGCACGAGCGGGATATCAGTCACTCCAGCGTGGAGCGGTTCATCGGGCCGGACGCCACCATCACGCTCGATTTCGCGCTTGCCCGTCTCACCGGCGTGGTCGACAAGCTGCTAGTTTACCCTGAGCGCATGCAGAAGAATCTCGACCGGATGGGCGGCCTCGTCCACTCCCAGCGCGTGCTGCTGGCGCTGACGCAGGCCGGGATCACTCGCGACGATGCCTACCGCCTCGTCCAGCGCAATGCGATGAAGGTTTGGGAAAGCGACGGCCGGCTGTCACTGCTCGAACTGCTCAAGCAGGACGAAGAAGTGACCGCCGCGATGAGCGAGCCGGAGCTGGAGGACAAATTCAATCTCGATTACCACTTCAAGCACGTCGATACGGTGTTCGACCGGGTATTCGGGTAAGGGATTGCGCCCTTCCCTTGCCGGGCCACCTCGCCTA
The DNA here is from genome assembly GCF_003605475.1 of Aurantiacibacter aquimixticola. Lineage (NCBI taxonomy): Bacteria > Pseudomonadati > Pseudomonadota > Alphaproteobacteria > Sphingomonadales > Erythrobacteraceae > Aurantiacibacter > Aurantiacibacter aquimixticola. The sequence goes on from NZ_RAHX01000001.1 coordinate 1,020,598, forward strand.
GCATCCATACGAAATAGGGACCAATCGAGGAATATCCGATGCAAATCGTGCGAACCGTGATCTGGGTGCTGCTGCTGGTCGGCCTGCTGCTGTTTTCCATCGCCAATTGGGACCCCACGGTCACCGTGCGCATCTGGGACGGAATCGTGGTCGACACCAAGATCCCGGCCATCGTGATCGTCAGCTTCCTGATCGGTTTCGTGCCGATGTGGCTGTATCACCGTGGCAGCAAGTGGAAGTCGCAGCGCAAGATCGCGAGCCTGGAAAACGCCGCGCGCACCGCTGCCGCAACGCCTGTCGTGGCGCCGACGGCCGGGGCGAGCGCGGATACGCAGGTCTCCGAGGATGCAACCGTGTCGACCGCCACGCCCTCGACTAAAGACACAACCGTGGACCGCGACCCGACCGAGAACGAGCTATCGCCGGACGCAAATCCCGGCACGCTGCGCAGCGACCGCGACTGAGCGCGCGCGCATGTCCAATCCCGTCTATCTCGCGCTGGACCTTCCCCAGCTCGATGCCGCGAAGGCGCTGTGCGAGCAGGTGAAAGGACATATCGGCGGAGTGAAGCTGGGCCTCGAATTCTTCTGCGCCCACGGCCATCACGGCGTGCACGAAATCGCGCATTGCGGCCTGCCGATATTCCTCGACCTTAAACTGCACGACATTCCCAACACCGTGGCGGGCGCGATGCAGTCGATCCACGTCCTCGAACCCGCCATTGTCACCATTCACGCCAGCGGCGGGCGGGCGATGATGGAGGATGCCAAGGCCGCTGCGGGAGAGGACTGCAAGGTCGTTGCCGTCACCATGCTCACTAGCTTGGACGAGCGCGACCTAGAGCGGACCGGCGTGGGCGGCACGCCGCACGATCACGTCATGCGACTGGCGGACCTGGCCCAGGATGCGGGCCTTGATGGCATCGTCTGCTCCGGGCAGGAAATCGCCTCTGTGCATGATCGCTGGAAGGACGGCTTCTTCGTCGTCCCCGGCCTGCGCCCTGGCGGCAAGGCGACCGCCGACCAGAAACGCGTCGTCACCCCGCGCCGGGCACGCGACGACGGCGCATCGGTGCTGGTCATCGGCCGCCCGATCAGCCGCGCCGACGATCCGCTGGCGGCTGCTAAACAAATAGAGGAGACCCTATGAACAAGCTTGCGCCAATCGCTATTGCCGCCACGCTCCTTTCGGCTTGCGCCACCACCGGGGATTTTTCACCCGAGCGCGTCGTGCTGATGGATCCGGAGCGCGGTGCAGCGGCTCTTGCGACCTGCTCCAGGGCCTCGCCGATGGCCACCGGTGGATTCTTCACGCCCTCGCCCGCCGAGATAACGGGCCTTGAGAGCGATCTTGCAACCCTGCTTTCCACATCGCGCGAAGACGTGGGCCCGGCAGCATCCTTCGCGATCGATCCATCGTCATATCGCCGGGAGTATATCGGTTACGAACAAAACGGGGCGCGCATGATCTATGGCAATTTCCTGCCGGTGGGCATGAGTTCGGACCGAGCGCCCACCACCGTCTGCGATGGTGGGCCTGCATTTTTCGGGGTCGAGTACGCAGTCGCAGATGGCAGGGTGAGCGCCGTCCGCTTCGATGGTTCAATCGCCGGGCGCGTGCAGGAAGATATTCTGCGCTAGGCAGTCATTTTTCTGGCAATCGCACATGCCAGTATTTAGGTCGCCCAAATGCCGGAGACGCTGATCAAGATTTGCGGGCTTTCAACGCCCGAAACCGTCGATGCCGCCGTGGATGCCGGGGCGAGCCATATCGGGCTGGTGCATTACGAACCTTCGCCGCGCCATGTTTCCGTGAAGCAAGCAGCGGAACTGCGCGCCCGCGTGCCGGAAGGCGTGAAGGTCGTGCTGCTGACCGTCAATCTCGATCCGAAGGAGACGGCCTACGCCCTGCAGGATGTGCAGCCGGACGTTTTGCAGCTTCATGGCACCGAGACGCCCGAGTGGATCGGCCTTCTGCGACAGAAAACAGAGCTGGAGATCTGGAAAGCGGTCGGCGTGAAGAGCCGAACGTCGCTGGAAAAGGCGGCCAAGTTCACCGATGCCGCGCACCGGTTGATCTTCGATGCGCCCGCCGGCGCGCTGCCGGGCGGCAACGGGCTTGCGCTGGACTGGCGGCTGCTCCTCAACCACAAGCACCAGATGCCTTGGGGGCTGGCCGGGGGCCTCACGCCGGAGAATGTCGCCGACGCCATCCGTTATACCGGCGCGCCGCTGGTCGATGCGTCCTCCGGCCTGGAAAGCGAGCCGGGGGTGAAGGATACGGCCAAAATACGCAGCTTCTGCGAAGCGGCGAAGAGCGCTAGGGCATCGGCATGACCGAGAACGCGCCCAACTCCTTCCGCAACCAGCCCGACGATCGCGGCCATTTCGGCAAGTTCGGCGGTCGGTACGTGGCCGAAACGCTGATGCCGCTCATCCTCGATCTGGAGCGCGAATATCGCGCGGCACAGGCAGATCCGGCGTTCAAGGACGAGTTCGACGACCTGCTGGAGCACTATGTCGGCCGCCCCAGCCCGCTCTATTTCGCGCCGCGCCTGACGGAAGAACTTGGCGGCGCGCAGATCTGGTTCAAGCGCGATGAGCTGAACCATACTGGCGCGCACAAGATCAACAATTGCATCGGGCAGATTCTGCTCGCGATCCGCATGGGCAAGACGCGCATCATCGCGGAGACGGGTGCGGGTCAGCACGGCGTCGCCACCGCTACCGTTTGCGCGCGCTTCGGCCTCCCCTGCGTCGTCTATATGGGCGCGGAGGATGTGCGGCGGCAGTCGCCCAATGTGTTCCGCATGAAGCTGCTCGGCGCGGAAATCCGCCCGGTGACCGCGGGGCGCGGCACACTGAAGGACGCCATGAACGAGGCGCTTCGCGACTGGGTCGCCAATGTGCATGACACGTTCTACATCATCGGTACGGCGGCCGGGCCGCATCCCTATCCCGAGCTTGTCCGCGATTTCCAAAGTGTGATCGGCAAGGAAGCGCGCGCGCAGATGCTCGACCGCACGGGCAAGCTGCCCGATCTCGCGGTCGCCTGCATCGGCGGCGGATCGAACGCCATCGGCCTTTTCCACCCCTTCCTCGACGATCCCGAAGTGAAATTGCTCGGCGTCGAAGCGGCGGGCAAGGGTCTCGATGGAGACGAACATGCGGCCAGCCTTGCAGGCGGGTTCCCCGGCGTGCTCCACGGCAACAAGACCTACCTGCTGCAGGACGAGGACGGCCAGATCACCGAAGGCCACTCGATCAGCGCGGGGCTCGATTATCCAGGCATCGGGCCGGAACACGCATGGCTGAAGGAAACCGGCCGCGTCGAATACACGTCCTCCACCGATGCGGAGGCGCTGGAGGCGTTCCAACTGCTCTGCCGCACCGAAGGCATCATTCCCGCGCTGGAGCCAAGCCACGCCATCGCCGCCGTCGCCAACCGCGCACCCGAGATGGACAAGGATCAAACGATCCTGATGAATCTGTGCGGCCGCGGCGACAAGGACATCTTCACCGTCGCCGAAGCTCTGGGAGTGGAGATTTGAGCAGTCCGACGCTTTTCGACGATCTGAAGGAGGTCAGGGACAACTGGCATGATCCAGAGTTTCGGCGAGGTTTTTGGATTGGATTGCGGCCGCTACTAATTTCGCTTCCGATCTACATTCTCGGCGGTATCGCGCTCGGCTTCCTGATCTCGAAACTTCTCGCATGACCCGCCTCTCCACCACCTTCGCCGCCCCCCACCCCGCCCTCGTCGCTTTCATCACCGCAGGCGATGGCGACACTGCGGCTAATCTCGATGCGCTCGTCGCGGGCGGCGCGGATGTGATCGAGCTGGGGATGCCCTTCACCGATCCCATGGCCGATGGCCCCGCGATACAGGCGGCGAACATCCGTTCGCTCGGCGAGGGCACGACCACTGCCGACGTGCTCGCCATCGCCACTGCGTTTCGCGAGCGTCATCCGGATGTGCCGCTGGTGCTGATGGGCTATGCCAATCCGATGATCCGGCGCGGGCCGGAATGGCTCGCCGATGCGCTCGCCGAGGCGGGTGTGGACGGTGTGATCTGCGTGGACCTCGCGCCGGAGGAGGACGAAGATCTCGGCCCTGCCCTGCGCGCCAAGGGCATTGCGCCGATCAGGCTCTCCACCCCCACCACGGACGCGGCGCGTCTGCCGCAGGTGCTCGATGGCTCGGCCGGGTTCCTGTATTACGTCAGCGTCGCCGGCATCACCGGCAAGCAGAGCGCCGCGCTGGCCGACATCGAGGCGAATGTCGCGCGCATCAAATCGCACACAGACCTGCCCGTCGCGGTTGGCTTCGGCGTTCGCGAGCCCGAGCAGGCCGCCGCCATCGCCCGCGTGGCAGACGGCGTGGTGGTGGGCAGCGCGCTGGTCGAACTGGTCGAGAAACACGCATCGCAAGCGCCCGAACACCTGCGCGAATTGACCGAGAGGCTTGCCAAGGCCGTGCATTCCGCGCGAAAGGCGACCGCATGAACTGGCTCACCCGTGTCCGCGAGCGCCTGCCCTTCGTGGCGAAGCGCGAAACGCCCGACAATCTGTGGATCAAATGTCCGCGCTGTCAGGAAATGGTTTTCGTCAAGGAATACGAGGCGAATTGCAGCGTCTGCCCGAAATGCGACCACCACGGCCGCATTGGTGCGGATGCTCGGCTGGAGCAACTGCTGGATGACGGCTTCGAGATCCTCCCCGCGCCCAAAGTAGCCGAGGATCCGCTCAATTTCCGCGACACCAAGCGTTATCGCGACAGGCTGAAAGCCGCACGCGCCGCCAACCCGTCCAGCGATGCCTTCACCGGCGCATTCGGCGCGATCGATGGGAAGCCTGCCGTCGTCGGTGTGCAGGATTTCACCTTCATGGGCGGCAGCATGGGCATGGCCGTGGGCGAAAGCTTCATCATCGCGGCGCAGAAGGCGCTGGACGAGAAATGCGGCTTTATCTGCGTTACCGCGGCTGGCGGCGCGCGCATGCAGGAAGGCATTCTCAGCCTGATGCAGATGCCGCGCGCCACGGTGATGACGCGGCGGCTGAAGGAAGCGGGCCTGCCCTATATCGTCGTGCTGGCGGACCCGACCACGGGCGGCGTCACGGCGAGCTATGCCATGCTAGGCGATGTGCATGTCGCCGAGCCCGGCGCGCTGATCGGCTTTGCCGGGCAACGGGTGATACAGGAGACGATCCGCGAGCAGCTGCCCGAAGGGTTCCAGCGCGCGGAATATCTGCACAAGCACGGCATGGTCGACATGGTCGTCCATCGCCACCAGCTGCGCGAAAGGCTCGGCGAATTGCTTGATTACCTGACACCCGCGAAGGCGGCGTGACGGCGGGCGCGCCGTGAAAGACTTCGCCATTTCCGAAAACCCTGCGGTGCAGGCGCAGCTGGACCGGCTCGCCGCTCTGCCCTTGCCGCGCGGCGGTCTGGGGCTCGATACGATCCGCACGCTGCTGCAACGGCTCGGCGATCCGCAACGGCGCCTGCCGCCCGTGTTCCATGTCGCCGGGACGAACGGCAAGGGAAGCACCTGCGCCTTCCTGCGCGCCATGCTGGAGGCGGAGGGGCATCGCGTCAATGTCGGCACCAAGCCACATCTCGTCCGCTACAATGAGCGCATCCGGCTGGCGGGCGAATTGATCTCCGACGCGCTGCTGGCCGAACCGCTGGAAGAGGCGCTGGACAATGCCGGAGACCTGCCCGCCAGCTTCTTCGAAATCACCACCGCCGCGATGTTCCTTGCTTTCGCCCGCACGCCTGCCGATGCATGCGTGATCGAGGTCGGATTGGGCGGCCGGTTCGATGCGACCAATGTGATCGAGCGCCCCGCTGCGTGCGGGATCGCTGCGCTGGGTCTGGATCACGAAGCGTTCCTCCTCGCCGACGATCCCGATGCGCCCTCGCCCGAAAACGCTCTCGTCCGCATCGCCTTCGAGAAGGCGGGGATAGCCCGCCCCGGAGCGCCGCTGGTGACGCAGAACTACGACCCGGAGGTGGAGGATGAGCTGATCCGCCGCGCCGGCCTGGCGAAATCGCCGCTCAAGATGCGCGGGGCGCAATGGACGGCGCGAGCAGGGCTGGACTCCATTGCTTATGAGGACCGCCACGGGCCGTTGGACCTGCCGTTGCCTGCGATGGCGGGGGCTTACCAGGCGGACAATGCCGCGCTCGCCGTCGCCATGTTGCGGCATCAGGACGCCGTGCCGGTGGGCGCGGCGTCGCTGGCGGAGGGCATTCGCAGCGCCTACTGGCCCGCACGCCTTCACCACCTGTCGGCAGGCCCGCTGACCGAATTGCTGCCCGATCACGACTGGCTGCTCGATGGCGGACACAATCTGCTCGCGGCAGAAGCGGTGGCGCGATATTTCGGGCGAACGATGAAGGATCGGCCACGCTTCGCAATCATCGGCATGCTGCAGGACAAGGACTGGCGCGGCTATATCGACACGCTTGCCCCGCACCTGGATGCGCTGGTGGCAGTGCCGGTCGACGGCCACGCGCACGCGCCGCCTGGCCAGCTGGCGCAGCGCGCGGCGGAGGCTGGTGTCGGGGCGACAGGGACCGCGGCCGATCTGGAAGGCGCAGCTCGCTGGATCGGCGAGCGTATGACGCGGCCGGGCGAGGTCTTCATCGGCGGCTCGCTCTACCTCGCGGGCAAGGTGCTCAGCGCCAATCTCGAATTTCCGGACTAGCGCCTACTCCGCCGGCTCTGCCAGCTCCGTGGTCGCATCATGCGTATCCGGCGCGACGACGCCCGCATAGCCGGTGCGCGCTTCGCGTATCCATTCCAGCACGCACAGGACCACAGCGATCACGCCGATCAGCGCGGTGAAGATGAAGACGAAGTAATAGCCGCGATCCTCGATCATCTCGCCCAGCGCACCGCGGCCCAGCGTGCCGACGAGCAGAGTGAGCGAAGCAAGCAGCGCATATTGCACGGCGGCGTATTTCTTGTTCACGATGCTCGACAGCCACGCGATATAAGCCGCGCCCGCAATGCCGATGGCAAGGTTTTCCCACCAGATGGTGAAGGTCAGCCGCGCCAGCCCCTCGGATCCGAATGGCGCGATGGCATTGATCAGCGCGGTAAAGCCCATGAGGTCGCTGGCCGCCTGCATATTGGCACCACCCAACGCAAGATCTGCGTAAAGCAGGTTCGTTGCCGCTGCCAGAGCCGCGCCGAGTGTCAGCGTGAACATGCGGCCGATGACGGTAATCAGCCAGCCGCCAAGTGCCAGGCCAAGGATGATTGCGCCAACGCCGAAGAACTTCGACGCGAACGCGACTTCGTCGCCAGTGTAGTTCAACTCGCCGAGATAGAACGGATAGGCGAACGTGCCCCAGATCGCGTCGGTGATCCGGTAAGTCAGCACCAGCGCCAGGATCAGCACCAGCGCCCAGCCCATGCGTCCGACGAACTCGACCAGCGGCAACACGAGTGCGCGATAGAGATGGTCGGTGAAGGTCACATCCTGCGGATTGAACGCCGCTGCCGTGTGGCTGATCACGCGGTTGCCATCCTTCTTCAGCTTGGACAGCCAGGCGGCGATGAAGGCGGGCACGACGATGGTCGCAAAGATGATCAAAGGGCCGTAGGTTGCGGTGAATTCGGTCGGGTTGGGTCGCAGATCGGGCGCATAGGTCATCGAGCGATACATGAAGAGCACCACGGTGCCGATCGCCCAGGCCCACAGCAGACCGACCGCCAACAGCGCCCAGTTGCGCGTCTTCGGCTCGATCTCGCCGGCGAGATAAAGCTCGGCCACGTCCTCATTGTTCGCAGCCACCGTCGCGGCGGAGCGTTTCTCCACGTCAGCATCGGGCGCGAACAGACCGGCAAAGCCGATGGCGAGCATGATCACCCCCATCATCACATAGGTTTGCGGCCAGCCGATCCTCTCCGCGATAATCAGGCCAAGCGCCCCGCCCACCAGTGCGGCAAGGCGGAAACCCATCTGGGTGATGGTGGAAAGGATATCGATCGTCGCTTCCTCGTCCGCCACGTCGATGCGCCAGGCGTTGATGGCAATGTCTTGCGTAGCACTCGCAAACGCGCCGATAGCGGCCAGCAGGCTGAACAGCCCCAGCGCGCTCTTGGGATCGAGCAGGCTCATCGTGACGAGGATTATGCCGAGCAGCAGCTGCATCGGCGCAATCCACTGCTTGCGCTTGCCGAGCCGACGCAGGCCCGGAATGTTGACCTTGTCGAGCAGCGGGGACCAGAGAAACTGGAAGGCATAGGCAAGGCCGATCAGCGAGAAGACGCCCATCGTCTCCACGCTCACCTCGGCCTCTGTAAGCCAGGCATACAGCGTGCCGAGGAAGAGTGCGAAAGGCAGTCCGCTGGCAAAGCCGAACAGCGCCATATAGCCGCTCTTGGGATTCTTCAGGGAGACGGCGAGCGTGCGCCAGCCGGGCTTTGTCTTGGTGGTTTCGACGGCGGCTTCGGCCATGCTCAATCGCGCTCCCTCATGTTCTTGTCGTTCGGTCTAGCGGTAATCCATTGCAATGGAAGGCTGGATGAACGGGGATGCAACGCCTAAGGCGCGCGATATGTCCGACGAACCAAGGCCCGAAGGCGATCGTATCGCCAAATTGCTCGCCCGTGCGGGCGTTGCCAGCCGCCGCGAGGTGGAGCGGATGATCGAAGCGCGCCGGGTGAAGATCGGGGACGAGGTGGTGACGACGCCCGCCACCTTCCTCACCTCGCTGCGCGGCGTGACGGTGGACGGCAAGCCGGTCGGCAAGCCGGAGCGCACGCGGCTGTTCGCCTTTCACAAGCCCACCGGTCTGCTGACGGCGGAGCGCGACTTTTCGGGGCGCCCGACGATCTACGCCGCGCTGCGCAATGCGTTGCCGAAGAACACGCCGCGGCTGATGCCGGTCGGGCGGCTGGACATGAATACGGAGGGCCTGCTGCTGCTTACCAATGATGGCGGCTTCAAGCGGATATTGGAACTGCCCAGCAGCGACATCCCCCGCACCTACCGCGCGCGCACATTCGGCGACATCACGCAGGAACAGCTCGAAACGCTGAGCGATGGCGTGGAGGTCGAAGGGATGCGTTACGATCGCATCGACGCCAATCTGGAGCGCAGCAGCGGCAAGAACCAGTGGATCGAGCTGACGCTGACCGAAGGCAAGAACCGCGAGGTGCGCCGCGTGCTCGAACACTTCGGTCTCCAGGTGAACCGCCTCATCCGCATCGGCTACGGCCCCTTCGCCCTCGACAGGCTGCCGCGCGGCGCGGCGGTGGAATTGCTGCGCGAAGATGTCGAGCGGTTCAGGAGCAGTTTGAAAGGACGCAAATCATGAGCCCCCTCCTCTTCAGAGGAGGGGCAGTGAGACTTGGCAGCTTGCTGCCTAGTCGCAGCGGGGTGGTGTTTGCCGCGAAACGCGACCCTGCGGTCGCGATACCACCCCCAACCCCCTCCTTTGAAAAGGAGGGGACTTTCCGATGCGCATAATCTCCGGCGAGTGGAAACGACGGCAGCTCAAGGCACCCGCCGGTGAAGCGACCCGCCCCACGGCGGACCGCACGCGGGAAACGCTCTTCTCCATGCTCGCCAGCCGTCTCGGCAGTTTCGAAGGACTCACCGTGGCCGACCTGTTCGCAGGCTCGGGTGCGCTGGGGCTGGAGGCGCTCAGCCGGGGCGCGGAGACGTGCATATTCGTGGAACAGGATGCCGCCGCCATCCGCGCCCTGCGCGCCAACATCGCCGCTCTGCAGGCCCAGCGCCGCAGCGAAGTGAATGCCGGATCCGTCATGGCGCTCAGCCCGGCGAAAGTGCCGCGCGATCTTGTCCTGCTTGATCCGCCATATAGCACCGGCGCGGGCGCGGTGGCGATAGACCGGCTAGTGCGGCTCGGCTGGATCGGCGAAGCGACCTGGGTGGCGCTCGAAATCGGCGCGAAGGAGGATGCGAAGGTTCGCGCGCTGGATGTGGAAAGCGAGCGGCGCGTGGGCGCGGCGAAGCTTGTCCTGCTGCGCTGGCCGAGCGTCTGACGGCCTCCGCATAAGCCCTTCGCCGCCCTTGCGCAGGACACTTGCGTTCCCTAGCTGTTCGCATGTGACAGACGCCGCGCTCCCCGCCACGACAGACGTTCCCGAATGGCTCGCGCGGCTCAACGAACCGCAGCGCGAAGCGGTGATGACCACCGAAGGCCCCGTTCTGATGCTGGCTGGCGCGGGAACGGGAAAAACCGCCGCGCTCACCCACCGCCTCGCCCATATCGTGCGCGAGCGGCTCGCCTGGCCGAGCGAGATCCTGTGCGTTACCTTCACCAACAAGGCCGCGCGCGAAATGCGCGAGCGTGTGGGCAAACTGACGGGCGGTGCGCTGGAGGGGATGCCGTGGCTCGGCACTTTCCACTCGATCGGCGCGAAGATGCTGCGCCGCCATGCCGAGCTGGTGGACCTGAAAAGCAATTACACGATCATCGACACGGACGATCAGCTCAGGCTGCTCAAGACGCTGATCCGCGAAAACGATGTGGACGAAAAGCGCTGGCCGCCGCGCATGCTTGCCGGGCTCATCGACGGGTGGAAAAATCGCGGGCTCAATCCCGGCGATCTCGATGCGGTGGACAATGAAAGCTTCGCAAATGGCCGCGGGCAGGAGATGTATCGCCTCTACCAGGAACGGCTCGTCAGCCTGAATGCCTGCGATTTCGGCGACCTCCTGCTGCATGTTCTCACCATTTTCCGCAAGCATTCCGATGTGCTGGAGCAGTATCGCAAGCGTTTCAAATATGTGCTGGTGGACGAGTATCAGGACACCAACGCCGTCCAGTATCTGTGGCTGCGGCTGATCGCGCAGAGCCGCAAGAATATCTGCGTCGTTGGGGATGACGACCAGTCGATCTATTCCTGGCGCGGGGCTGAAGTCGCCAATATCCTTCGTTTCGACAAGGACTTCCCGGGCGCGAAGGTGGTGAAGCTGGAGCAGAATTATCGCTCCACTCCGCAGATCCTCGCCGCCGCATCGGGCCTGATCGCAGCCAACAGCCAGCGGCTCGGCAAGACGCTGTGGACGGAGCTTCCCGAAGGTCCGAAGGTCCGCGTGATCGGCGTATGGGATGCGCCCGAGGAAGCGCGCCGCGTGGGCGAGGAGATCGAGCGGCTTGAGCGCGAAGGGCTCAGCCTCGATCAGGTCGCCATCCTCGTGCGCGCGCAATACCAGACGCGCGAATTCGAAGACCGCTTCATCCAGATCGGCATGAATTACCGGATCGTAGGCGGGTATCGTTTCTACGAGCGCGCAGAAATCCGCGATGCGCTGGCCTATTTGCGCGTCATCGCGCAGCCTGCGGACGATCTGGCGTTCGAGCGGATCTACAACCAGCCAAAGCGTGGCCTCGGCGCGAAGACGCTTGAGAAAATGCACAGCCACGCGCGCCGCACGCAGCAACCGCTGGCCGCCGCCGCACTGGAACTCGCCGATAGCGACGAATTGCCCGCTCGCGCTCGCAACACGATTGCCGAGCTGATGCGCGGCTTCCTCCGGTGGCAGGAGATGAGCGAAGCGGTGACGCCGTCCGAACTGCTGCGCACCGTGCTCGAGGAATCGGGCTATGACGCGATGCTGAAGGCCGATCGCTCGGCAGAGGCGGCAGGGCGCGCCGACAACCTTGTCGAACTGCAGCGGGCGATGGAGGAATATGAGACGCTGGGCGATTTTCTCGAACACGTCGCGCTGGTGATGGATGCCGACGCGCGTGACGATGGCGAGAAAGTCACCATCATGACGATGCACGCCGCCAAGGGGCTGGAATTCGATCACGTCTTCCTGCCCGGCTGGGAAGAAGGCGTGTTTCCCAGCCAGCGCTCGCTCGACGAAGGCGGCCTCGCCAGCCTGGAGGAGGAGCGCCGCCTTGCCTATGTCGCGATCACCCGCGCGCGGCGGCGCTGCACGATCCTGCATGCCGCGAACCGGCGCATTTTCGGCCAGTGGAACAGTTCGATCCCCAGCCGCTTCGTCGAGGAATTGCCGGACGAACATATCGAAAGCGAGACGACGATGACTGGTGGCCGCTCGCTATGGCAGGCGAACTGGTCGGAAAGCGAAGACCCCTTCGCCCATGTCAGCCAGTCCCGCCCCGACCGCTCCAGCGCGCGCGGCCCAGGCTGGCAACGCGCCCTCGCCACCGGCTACGACACGAAGCAGCAACGGGTGAAGGAAACCACCCGCAGCGCCGCCAGCTTCGCTGCGAAACCCCGCACCGACATCGCCATCGGAGATCGCGTGTTCCACGAGAAATTCGGCTATGGCGAAGTGATGGGCCAGGAAGGCAACAAGCTTGAAATCGAATTCGACAAGGCAGGCACGAAGCGCGTGATCGACAGTTTTGTGAGCGGGGCGGACTGATTTCGGACTTTTCCGGATCGTCTCGGAACGCTGCGATTTCCGAAGACTTGCAACTTCAGGTCCGAAGGAGGCCCCATGCGATACGCCACTTCCATTTTCTTCCTGCCCGCACTCGCGCTCGCAGCCTGTTCCGACACCGAGGATACGTCTCCGGCTAACGAAAAGGCGATCGAAGCAGAAGGTGAGATGCAGGCTGGCGGAAGCGATCTGACCGACGGCGAGGAGGGCCGACGCATGTTGGAGGCGAATTCTCCCTCAGAGCCGACCGAATCGGGCGCGGGTCCGAATGAGCAACCTTCGGCCGAGACCATCCCTCTCACCCCCGGAGTATATGTCCGAGCAGGAACGTCGTGCGAAAATCCGGCCAATGCCGCCTTCCGCGTCTGGGACGGAGATGGGCTTTCCGGCAGCGCCACACGCGATTGCCGGGGCACCATCGTCTCGCACGACGGGAATCGCTACACGATCGCGAATAGCTGCGAGAACACCTATGACGGCTCGCGCACTACGGAACGGCTGACGATGACCGTGACCGACCAGGTGCATTTCTCTATCGCCGGAAGTGAATTCGAGTCCTGCTCGATGGCGCAAGTGCCCGACGCGCTGCAGGAAATGGTCACGGGCTGAAGTTTTCGTTCGAAGAGCCAAGAACGGCTACGGCAGTAACGGGATTGCAAGCGAGGGGTGAATTGACAATGACAGAAACTACCAAATTCGACCTCGTACTTTACGGCGCGACGAGCTTCGTCGGATCGATCACCGCCGAATATCTGCTGTCGCAATACGGGATCGACGACGGCCTGAAATGGGCCATCGCCGCACGTTCACAGGACAAGCTGGATGCGCTCAAGAAGGAACTCGGCCCCGGCGCGGCGCACTTGCCGACGATTATCGCCAATTCAACGGACGAAGCCTCGCTCGACGCAATGTGCGCGCGCACCCGCCTCGTCATCTCCACCGTTGGCCCCTACGCGCTCTATGGCGAGAAGCTCGTGCGCGCCTGCGCGTCCAGCGGCACGCATTATTGCGACCTGACCGGCGAGGTGCAGTGGATCGCGGCCATGCTGGAGAAATACCAGGACACCGCGCGCGAAAGCGGCGCGCTGATCGTGAATTGCTGCGGTTTCGACTCCATCCCCAGCGATATCGGCACGCATTTTCTCCAGCGCGTCGCGCAGGAACGGACCGGCGGGCCGTGCGCGACGGTGGAGCTAGGCGTGGCCGCTGCAAAGGGCGGCTTCAGCGGCGGGACGATCGCCAGCCTCGTCAATGTGCTGGACGAGGCGAAGGAGGATCCCTCCCTGCGCAAGAAGCTGTCCAACCCCTACCTGCTTTGCCCCGATGACTATGAAAACAATGCCCGCCAGCGCACGGCTGCCTATTACTACAGCAACGCGCTGAAATCGTGGTGCGCGCCCTTTGTGATGGCGGGCATCAACACGCGTGTGGTCCAGCGCAGCAACGCGCTTCAGGACAGCCGCTATGGCGAGCAATTCCGCTACTCCGAATACACGCTGACGGGCGACGGATTTGCGGGGCGCGCGAAGGCGATCGCCATGACGGCGGGCATGGGCGGCTTCATGAGCGCGCTGTCCCTCAAGCCGACGCGCAAACTGGTCGAACGCTTCCTGCCGGAGCCCGGCGAAGGTCCGTCGAAAAAGCAGCAGGAAAACGGCTTCTTCAACATCAAGCTCGCCGGCACGGCGGCGACTGGCGAAATCGTGCGCGTCCGCGTGACCGGCGATCGAGACCCGGGCTACGGCTCCACGGCAAAAATGCTATCCGAAGCGGCTCTGTGCATCCTCGAAACCGCCGATTCAGGCGGCAAGCCCGGCGGATTCTGGACCCCGGCGTCGCTGATGGGCGATGCTTTGCGCGATCGGCTGGAGGCGAATGCCGGGCTGGCGTTCACTTCGCTCTAAGCCAGCGCAATAGGCCGAAGTCTCAGCCCCACTCCGCCGGATCGAGCGCGAACAATTTCGCCAGCTGCTCATAGAGCGCTGTTTCTTCGTGGCGCATCGCCTCGGGCTTCTCGAAGAAGGTAACGACGGCTTCGGCGAAAAACTCTTGGTGATTTGTCGCTCCGTAGGGATCGATCAGGCTGGCGCGACCCGCCTGCACCCTCTCTACATGGCCCTCATACGCTTCCAGCATCGCCTTTTCCCAACGCTCGTATCTCTGCCCTTTCCGCAAGATCGGAACGCCGTTCGTGTGGCCGGTCAGATTGTCCAACTGGTGCGCAAATTCGTGAATGACGACATTGGAGCCGTCGTCCGGATCGAGGCCGCCTTTCAGCGCGTGATCCCATGACAGCACCACCGGGCCACGCGACCAGCTTTCACCCGCTATCGTCGAGGCACCTTCATGGACTATACCGTCATCATGGGTATGGCGGCCGGTGAATATGGTCGACGGATAGATGAGCACGGTGCGCAAAGTATCGAACCAGACGGGGCTGTTGACTACCAGCAGGCACGCTTGCGCCGCGATGGAGAGCTTCATCTCGTCATTCAGTTCGAGTTCGCCATATGCGTGAAAGGTGACCTGATCGAGGAACAGGTTGATCTTACCCTCCAGCGCAGGTCGCAAAGTTTGCGGCAGTCGACGAGTGATCGGAACGAGATTGGCCATGATTTCCCGCTGACCCGCCGACAGCGCCGTCGCCAGAAGTTCTTTTCGTTTCCGCCTGTGCGCAGCCCGGCGAAGCAAAAGAGCCGCCACGACCAGCACGATTGCGGCAAGGATCAGCCAAAGGCTCATCAAGCACAGATAGGATTGGTGCTGCCAAAGACAAATCAGTCCGTGCGGCGGACGGCCTGCCAGGTCGAACCATCGGTGGGCCCAATCCGCCCGCCTTGCACTGCGCCCTCGAACACCCGCTCTTCCCCGCCAACCGGAAACTCCAGCCGCACCTGCTCACCCCGCACCTCGCCCGTCACCAACGCAGGCTCGCCGTCAATCGTGGCCTCGCCCGTCAAATCCTGAAATGCCTGCTCCAGCTCCAGCACGATCTCGCGCCCGTCCACCTGCAGCATCCAGCGGCCGCGCACATCGGCGGGGACGATCCATAGGTAGACGGGATAGCCGCTCACCCGGCGCACTTCGTCGGGGCGCCAGTCGCCCATGTCGAAGCGGTTGCTGACGATGCGCGTGCCGGGGCGTAGTTCTTCGAGCAGGCGGGGGCGCAGGCGCATGTTCACTTCGGGCAGCAGAAACATCGTCACCACGTCGGCATCGGCGAGCGGCGTGTCGAACAGGTCTTCCTCGCGAAACTCGACGCGCTCCGCCAGGCCCTCGGCCGCGGCGTTGGCGCGCGCTTCCTCCACCAGCGTGGGATCGAGATCGACGCCCACACCGCGCGCGCCATAGTCCCGCGCCGCGGCGATCAGGATGCGCCCGTCGCCCGTGCCGAGATCGATCACGCGCTCCTCCGCCGTGACATCGGCCATGTCGAGCATTGCCTCCACCGTATTCCGGCGGCTTTCGACATAGGGCACGTCCAGCGCAGGGGTGATGCCGAGCGCCTGGCGCACGGCGCTGCCATCGAGCGTGTAGGCGACGAGGCCGAGAAGGCCGAAGGTCATCACCGTCGCCAGCGACATGCTGAGCGCCTTGCGGATCATCGCCATCGCTGAACCCTTCCCTCGCCCGTGCGTTGCTCCAGCAAAGGAGACAAACATGACCACACTCTACACCATGCCCGGAACCTGCTCGCTCGCCTGCAATATCGCGGTGGCATGGATCGATGCTCCGGTGGACATCCATAACCTCGCCTATGGCGATCACAAGAACGACGAATATCTGGCGATCAATCCGAAGGGCAAGGTGCCCGCGCTGCAATTCGACGATGGCAGCGTGCTGACCGAACTTTCCGCGATCATGGCGTATCTGGGCGCGGAGCATGGCGGCGAAGGCTATGCGCGCGACAAACAGCTTGGCTACCGCGAGGCGGAGGCATTGTCCTACATGACGAGCGAAGTGCACGCCGCATACGGCCCGCATTTCGCCAAGCAGACTTTCGCCGATAGCGAGAGCGCGCAGGAGGAAGTGCAGCAGGCGGCCTACAAGAAACTGGGCAATCACTACGGCCGGCTGGAGAGCAATTTGAAGGAAAGCGGCGGTGAATGGTATCTGGGCGAGCAAAAGAGCTTTGCCGATGCGTTTCTCTACGTCCTTACCCGCTGGATAGAGCAGACCCCGCTCTCGCTGGGCGATTATCCGGCGCTGAAAGACCATCGCAGCCGCATGGAAGCGGACGATGGCGTCAAGACGGCATTGGCGCGGCAGGATATGGAAGCGGCGGGCTGAGCGGATAAAACTCTTTCCTACAATGCGGATGGTGTGATCGAACCGCGACGGTTCTTTCACATCGTCCTTCCTCCAAAAGCAAAAGCCCCGCAGCGATGCGGGGCTTTCGTGTTTCGGGTGCGAATACGGAAATGCATATCCGCTGGCACCGTGCATGTGTTTCATCAACTAACGCATGCGCTCAGTCGAAGCCGACATTCAGAAAACCGGGCTGCGGGCCGTTCCATTCGCCAGCGGGCACCGGATCGTCCTCCGGCTCGCGTCGGCGAGAGCGGCCCCGGCTGTCGGCCTTGCGATCGTCGCTGCCGCGATCCGCGTTCCGGCTGGAGCGCGCTGGCTTGCGCTCTTCGGCGGGTGCCTCCGCAGATTTGCGTCGTCCGCCACGCTTCGGCTTTTCGTCCGGTTCGCTGTCGCTATCGTCTTGCTCAGGCACTGACTTCTTTTGAGGCGCCGACGCTTTCTTCTGTGCTGCCTTGGGTAGATCGACCCGCACGTCATCCTTGCCGAAAATGTTGATCGCGCTGCCTGTCAGCTTCTCGACATTCTCGATCGCCTCGCCATCTTCGGGCGCGACGAAAGTGAAGGCGCGGCCCTTGTTGCCGGCGCGGCCCGTGCGGCCGATGCGGTGGACGTAATCGTCCGGATGCCACGGTGTGTCGAAATTGAAGACGTGGCTGACGCCCTTGATGTCGAGCCCGCGCGCGGCAACGTCGCTGGCGACGAGTATGTTGATCTCGCCATCCTTGAAGCGCTGCAATTCCTTGTTGCGGCTGGCCTGATCGATGTCGCCATGAATTTCCCCGCTGGAGAAGCCGTGGCGTTGCAAGCTCTTGTTGAGCTCACGCACCGTGGTCTTGCGATTGGCGAAGATGATCGCGGTTTCGACCAAGTCGTTGTTGAGCAACCAGCGCAGGGTAGAGCGCTTTTCACGGCTCTTCACCGGGATCTTGAACGCGGTGATGTTCTCGTTGGTCGAGGCGCGACGGCTGACTTCGATCCGCTTCGGATTGTCGAGAAACTTCTTTGCCAGCTTCTCGATCGGCGGCGGCATGGTGGCGCTGAACAGCAGCGTCTGCCGCTGTTCGGGCAGCTTTTCGCAAATGAACTCGATATCGGGAATGAAGCCCATATCGAGCATCCGATCCGCCTCGTCGATCACCAGCAGATCGCAACCATTGAGCAGGATCTTGCCACGCTCGAACAGGTCCATCAACCGGCCCGGCGTCGCGATGAGAACATCGACGCCTTCGTTCAACGCCTTCACCTGGTCGCCCATCTGCACGCCGCCGATGAGCAGCGCCATCTTGAGATCGTGGTTCTTGCCGTATTTCTCGAAATTCTCTGCAACCTGTGCCGCCAGTTCGCGCGTCGGCTCCAGGATAAGCGAACGCGGCATCAGCGCGCGGCGGCGACCGCTGGCCAGCACGTCGATCATCGGCAGCACGAAGCTCGCCGTTTTGCCCGTGCCGGTCTGCGCGATGCCGATGAGGTCTTTCATCATCAGCGTTGCGGGAATGGCCTCCGCCTGGATCGGCGTGGGCTCGGTATAACCGGCCGCGTCGACGGCCTTGAGCAATTCGGGAGAGAGGCCGAGATCGGCGAAAGTGGTCAAAATACAGGTTTCCGGATGTTTGAAGCAGGCGCGCAAAGCCGCGCAAGCCATGGAGCGCCGCCTACGCAATGGCGGCAAAAAGTCAAGATTTTCGGGTTGCGCGCCGGTGGACGATCAGTCCGCTGCGGCAACGAGGCGAGAGAAGTTCTCCACCTGGCAGCTCGCCCCGGCCCGTGAACGCAGGTTCTCGCGATTGGCGCAGAGCCGCCCGTCATCGCTACGCTCAATGTAGAAACCGGCATAGAAGGCGCGGGCAAGGCACTGATCTTCCAGCGATGCCGCCAGAATCTGCCGGTCGCTGGTGAAGAACAGCAGGCGATTGTCGCCCGATGGCTGCACGCCGACGATCGAGGACGCATCTACACAGTCGCCGTGATCTTCCTCGGCAAAACGCGTCGGCATGGGTCGGCGCGGCAATTGCGCCAGCATGTCCGTCCGCGCGCGGCTGGCGGCAGGGCCGATGCGAATGACCACCCGCCGTTCGATGCGCACCTGATGCTGCGGCACCGACTGGCGGACCCGGCCGATCGTGTCGAAAGGCTGCGAGGATCGCGGATCGAAGCCGAGCACGGGCACATCGGTTCGCCCGGGCGTATCGGGCGACGCATCCTGCGCTCCCAGCTGCGTCGCGGCAATCGGCAGGGCTAAAGCGATGGACGCGGCAATGGCGAGAAAGCGTTTCATGCGAATGCTGCCGACTTAGACCAGCGGATTGAATGGCGGCTTAACTCGCGGAGTTTCCTTTGCAAGCCTCCTTCCCCGCTGGCATCAGGACGGCATGAGCGAGAAGGCCGAATTTCTGACGGACGCGAAGGCGCTGCTCGGTGAGCGCGGGCTGACCACCGATGGAGAGCTGGTGGAGCCGTGGCTGACCGACTGGCGCGGGCGCTATACCGGTCGCGCAATGGCCCTCGCCTCTCCAGCGTCGACACCGGAAGTGGCCGCACTGGTCAAGCTGTGCGCGCGGCATGGCGTGCCGATCGTCCCGCAGGGCGGCAATAGCGGCATGTCCGGCGGAGCCACGCCCGATGCCAGCGGCACCGCCATCGTCCTGTCCCTGCGCCGCATGAACGCCGTGCGCCGTTTCGATGCGGATGCAATGCAGATCACGTGCGATGCCGGGGTGGTTCTGCAGACCCTGCACGAGACGGTGGAGCCGAAGGGCCTGCGCTTCCCCCTCACCCTCGGTGGCAAGGGATCGGCGACGGTCGGCGGACTGATATCGACTAATGCGGGTGGCACCCAGGTGCTGCGGCATGGCGCGATGCGCGCCCAAGTGCTCGGGCTCGAGGCCGTGATGGCGGACGGATCGGTCTTCGATTCCCTCAAGGCCCTGAAGAAGGACAATCGCGGCTTCGACCTGAAGCAGCTCCTGATCGGCTCGGAAGGCACGATCGGCATCGTCACCGCCGCGACGCTGCGGCTCGTGCCTGCAATCGCGGACCGTGCGGTATTGTGGTGCGGGCTCGGCGATATTCGGACGGCGCGAAAGCTGCTCGTCCACGCGCAGCGCGAAGCGGGCGACGCGCTGGAGGGGTTCGAAGTGATGCCGCGCCACTCGCTCCGGGCGGTCCTGGCGCATGAACCATCCGCCCGCTCGCCGCTGCAAAGCGAGCATGAATGGCATGCGTTGGTCGAACTCATAGGCGATCGCTCCGGCGCGGACGGCCTGTCCGATACGGCAAGCGCGCTCCTCGAAGCCGCCTTCGCTGCGGAACTGATAGAGGATGCCACAATCGCCGCCAGCGATACGCAGGCAGAGCAATTCTGGGCGATCCGTGATGGCATTTCCGCCGCCGAGCGCGCGCTCGGCCCGGCCATGCAGCACGACATTTCCGTTCCGGTGCCCGACATGGCCGACTTCGTTGCCGAAACAGTGCCCCGGGTCGAGGAGCGCTTTACCGGGACCAAAGCGATTGCTTTTGGCCACCTTGGAGACGGCAACGTCCATTTCCACGTTCTTGCGCCCGAAGGCGCACCGCGCGGGGAATGGGAGGAGAGCGAGGGCAAGACGATCAGCGCCTTCGTGCATGACGAGGTGACGCGCTGGGGTGGCTCGATCAGCGCCGAGCACGGCATCGGCCAAATGAAGCGCGACGAGCTCGCCCGCCTCGCCGATCCGGTCCACATCGCGATCCTGCGCCAGGTCAAACAGGCGCTCGACCCGCAGGGCCTGCTCAATCCCGGAAAGCTGATTGCACAGCACGACGCATCGGATGGCACGCCGCTTGCGCAAGGGGCCACCACACTCTAAGGCCCGCCACCTGAAATCACGGCGCTGGAAAGCGAGATTCGCCTCGTCCGCCGCGCCTCCATGTCATCCAGTCCGGAGAGAACATCATGGCCAGCGAGCCGAAAGCCAGTCTGCCTATCCTTTATAACCAGCTCGTTCCGCTCAACAGCAACGATCACGCGGACTGGAAGGGCCGCACGACCGACAAGGCGCCCTGGGTTGCCACTCAGCACGCCATTCCGCTGACGGTCGAGGAATTCCCGGTGGCGCAGCGCGATTACCCGATCGTGTTTTCTGCTGGCGACCGCTCCGTGCCGCTCGCTCTGATGGGTCTGAACGAAGGCGTGAACACCTTCTTCGAGGAAGACGGCACGCCGATCGGCAATCCGTATGTTCCCGCCTATGTGCGCCGCTATCCGTTCCTGCTCGCCAAGCTGCAGCAGGATTCGGACAACCTGTCGCTCTGTTTCGATCCGTCGAGCGATCTGGTGGGTAAGTTCGATGAAGGCCAGGCGCTGTTCAACGATGACAAGCAGCCCAGCGATCACACCAACGCGCTGCTGCAGTTCTGCGAAAAATTCGAAGAAGCCGGCAACAAGACGCAGATGTTCATGGAAGAGCTTAAGAGCGCCGACCTGCTGATGGACGGCGAGATCTCCATCCAGCGCCGCGACAATCCCGATCAGCCCTTCACCTATCGCGGCTTCCGCATGGTGAACCAGGACAAGCTGCGCGAACTGCGCGGCGACCAGCTGCGCAAGTGGAACGAGAACGGCCTGCTGCCGCTTATCTTCGCCCACCTGTTCTCGCTCGACCTGATGCGCGTCATCTTCGCTAAGCAGAGCGAAATGGGCAAAGGCCCGATGGCGAATGCCGCCAACGGTTCCGCCGAGCTGCCGACCGGCTGACCGGCTGACGCCGAGCAAATTCAAGACGCAAAAGGGCAGGTCCGCACCGGCGGACCTGCCCTTTTGTCTATATGCCGATTCCTTGAAGCGCAGACGCGCGATCCTATATTTAAGTCATCCGGTCGGCGCTCCCCTCATGGCCTGGCCGGACGAGTGCACTTCGGTGCACTTCCTCCCTGAACCTTGGCCGCCTCGTGCAATCCGCACGGGGCGGTTTTTTCATGGATTTCGAGCCTTTTACTCAGCGGCCTGTAGAAAGTCTCCAGCCTGTCCGGCAAGCTCGTCCGCCAGCCGGCGGACCATCCCGGTCACGATTCCGGCGATCCGATCCAGCCCGTCGCCCGGTTCGCGCAATTTTGGGTCGAGATAGGCGGCGCGGCATATTTCCAGCTGCATCGCGCTGATCCGCCGGAATGGCGCGCCGTGACGGTCCAGCACATAGCCACCGGCATAGGGCCGATTGTGCGCCGATACGGCCCCACTCGCCTCCAGATGATCGAAACTCGCTGCAATCAGCCGGGCCGTGCACGCGGCGCCGAACCGATCGCCGATCACGAAATCGGCTGCGGCATCGGGGCCGCTCTTTACGCCCAGCGGCGGCATCGAGTGCATATCGATCAGCAGCGCCGCTCCCCAGCGATCGCGCATACC
The DNA here is from genome assembly GCF_003605475.1 of Aurantiacibacter aquimixticola. Classification (NCBI taxonomy): domain Bacteria; kingdom Pseudomonadati; phylum Pseudomonadota; class Alphaproteobacteria; order Sphingomonadales; family Erythrobacteraceae; genus Aurantiacibacter; species Aurantiacibacter aquimixticola. The sequence goes on from NZ_RAHX01000001.1 coordinate 1,042,699, forward strand.
CTCCAGCGTCTTTGCGAGCGCCACGTGATAGGGCTGGTGCACCATCTCTATCCGCTGATCGAGGTCGGCCCGGCTCATCTGCTCTGACCACAATTCACCAAGTCCGGGCAGCCGCCGTGGCACCAGGCCGAGCCCGCTTCGCGCCCTGCGGCCTGCAGCCATGCGCGAGCGCGTGCCCGGCTTGCCGCCATGCACCATCTGCCAGTCCACATCGTCTGGCGAGCGATTGAGATCGATCATCGCTCGCGGCGCACGTGCCAGCAGCAGCGCCGCGCCGGTTTCCTTCGCCACCCGTTCCGCAATCAGATCGACATAGCGATCTTCCAGCCGCAACGCCGCCTCGCGCGGATGGCGCAGTCGCGCGGTCAGGTCGGCGGTGTAGTGGCGCCCGGCATGCGGCACCGCGACCAGGATGGGCAGCGGCATCGGCCGCCTTTTGCGCAGCGTGAAGGCGGGAACGCCATCACTGTCGGGGATAAGCCCACCTCCACGATCCAGCGAGGCATTTACCGAATCGCCGCAGCCTGTTTCAAAACGGTCCATTACGTGTTCTTGCTGACCGCGATTGTCCCCTGTGTCAAAGCTGGTCACCTGCAAGAGCTATCGAGACTCAAATGTGGAGCGAACGTTAGTGGGAAAGCCAGAACAAAGCACTCCCACGAGGACCGAAACCATGATCCGCATCCTTCTTGCCGAAGACGATTCCGCAATGCGCGCCTATTTGCAGCGTGCGCTCGAAAAGGCGGGATACGATGTGGTCGCCGTCGGATCGGGCGGCGAAGCGCTGACCATGTTGCAGACCGAGATTTACGATCTGCTGCTGTCGGACATCGTGATGCCCGAGATGGACGGGATCGAGCTGGCACAGAAATGCGCCGATCTCAGCCCCTCCACGAAGGTGATGTTCATCACCGGCTTCGCCGCCGTGTCGCTGCGCGCTAACCGCGAAGCGCCGCATGCCAAGATGCTTTCTAAGCCCTTCCACCTGAAGGACCTCGTGCTTGAAGTGGAGCGCATGTTCGAGGACGCCGCCGTCGCCTCCCTTTAAGCGCGCGAACCCACTTGCACTGACATGAAGGCGGCGCTAGATGGCCCGCCTGCCGCAAGGGATCGTCGATCCAGCGGCACCCGAATGGTGCGGGCGTATAGCTCAGTGGTAGAGCACTATGTTGACATCGTAGGGGTCCCAAGTTCGAACCTTGGTACGCCCACCATTCGAAGCCTCTGGAGAAATTGTCGCGCTCAGGCGCTTTTGCGTGCCAGGGCGTCGATGCGCTCCTGCGCTTCGCCTTCCATCTGCTTGAGCTCCCCGATGGTCTGCTCGATGGCCGCCCGCTGATCCTCCAGCTCGTGCAGCCTCTGTCCGATGCGCATCTGCAAGTGCTGCATCTGGCCGATCTGGCGCGTCTCGTCATCGTCGTAGAGCGATAAGAACTCGCCGATCTCGCGGATCGAAAAGCCCAGCCGCTTGCCGCGCAGGATCAGTTGCATCCGGCCCATTTCGCGCTTGGAATACGCACGCATCGTGCCGACACGCTGCGGCGCGATAAGGCCTTTGTCCTCGTAAAAGCGCAGCGTGCGCTGGGTCACGCCAAGCGCTTCTGCGGCTTCCGCTATGCTCTTGAGCGGCTCGTTGCCCTGAGCCTCGTTCATTCTCGCGACGCTATCAGGCATCTGTGTCCCCTGCCGCAGCCGCTTCGCGCCTGGCCTTCTCTTCCGCGACCAGCGCTTTTTTCTCCAGCTTACCTACAAGCGTCTTCGGGAGCTCGTCCCGGAATTCGTAAGCGTCTGGCATCTCGATGGGGCTGAGGCGCATCTTGAGGAAAGCATCGAGTGTCCCGGCATCGAGCTCCTCACCCTCGTGCAGAGCGATGAAGAGCTTGGGCGCTTCGCCCCGATATGCGTCGGGAATGCCGATGGCGACGGCTTCCTTGACTGCGGGGTGCTCGTAAGCCGCATCCTCGATCATACGCGGATAGACGTTGTATCCGCTGCACAGAATAAGGTCCTTGATGCGATCGACGATGAACAGATAGCCATCCTCGTCCAGATAGCCGATGTCGCCAGTCCGCAGCGCGTCTCCGAAGAAGGTGTCCTTCGTGGCGCCAGGGCGGTTCCAATAGCCTTTCATCACTTGCGGACCGCGCGCGCAGATCTCTCCGCGATGATCCGGGCCGATGCCTTCCACCAGCTCGCCATCTTCGTCACGCAATTCGATTACCGTATGCGGGAATGCGGGACCGGCTGAGTTCTCCTTGACCGGTGTGCGACCGAGCAACGGGTTGCTGGTGATGATGGGGGAGGCTTCGGTCAGGCCATAGCCCTCGGATACCGGCGATCCGGTGCGCTTTTCGAACTGCATGCGCACTTCGAGCGGCAATGGCGCGCCGCCCGAACAGCTGGTGCGCACGGCAGACATGTCGGGCACCTTGTCGTCCGGCAGGCTCCCGAGCGCATTATAGATCGTCGGCACGCCGAACATCTGCGTGGGCGGCTTGCGCTTGATGGTCTTGAGCACCTCGTCCATCTCGAAACGCGGCAGCAGCACGAGTTCGGCAGCCGTATCGACACCGAAATTCATCACGCATGTCAGCGCGAAGACGTGAAAAAGCGGCAGCACGCCCAGGGTGCGCTCCTGCTGATCGCGCATTTCGCCCACGTGCAACAGCATCTGCGCGCTGTTGGCGGCGAGATTCGCGTGGGTGAGCATGGCACCCTTGGGCCGCCCGGTCGTTCCACCCGTATATTGGAGCACCGCGACATCGTGCGGATCGCGCTCCACCGGCGTGGGAGAAGGCTTGTGCCCGGCGAGGTCGCGGTAATCGAGATAGGAGACACCGCTGCGTTTCTTCGCCAGCGCGCTGCGCTTCACGGTTCGCAGACCGACCGATTTCAGGAAGGGCAGCACGTCCGCCATCGGACAGAGAACGATCTTCTCGAGCGCGACATTTCCATCATCGTCGGCTTTGCCCCACGCCTCGGCCACCTTGCCGTGGATGAGTTCGAGGTCCGGCACCGCAATCATCTTGGCCCCGGAATTGGTGACGAGAAATTCGACCTCGCTTTCGGAATAAAGCGGGTTCAGGTTCACCACGATGCCGCCCGCGCGCAGCACGGCGAAATACATGATGACCGAGTAGGGGGTGTTGGGCAGGCACAGCGCGAACCGGTCGCCCGGCGCAAAGCCGCTGGCCTGCAAGCCGGTCGCGACCCGGTCGACCAGATCGCCAATTTCGCCATAGGTCCATTCGCGGCCGAGAAAATCGACGCAGACGCGGCCCGGATATTCGGCCACCGACCGATCGAGCAATTCCGTCAGCAGCCGCGGGCGGATGTTGCCCTCGGCATCGAGAATGCGAGTGGTGTCGAGCGGGTGCGAGGCGACCTCGGCGCTGGCCATGTATTTCCTTTCTCTCCCGATCCACTTCTCGAAAACCGATCATGTCACCGGCAAAAGTGCATCTTGATTTCGCAGTGCTTGACGTATACGTCAGGTCACAGACTTTATCGTAATCATTCGGCGCAAAAGGTCAATCGCGTCGGAGAAGACCGAGACAACAGGAACTGAAAGGCCTCACCACCATGACTGACGTCGTTATCGCGGGTTACGTCCGCTCCCCCTTCCATCCGGCCTACAAGGGCATGCTCGCGAAGGTTCGTCCGGACGATCTGGCTGCGAACACGATCCGCGGACTGGTGGAGCGCACGGGCGTGAAGGCCGAGGATATCGAGGATATCGTCATGGGTTGCGCCTTTCCCGAAGGCGAGCAGGGTTTCAATATCGCCCGCCTCGTCGGCCTTTTGGCGGATCTTCCGCTGAGCGTCGGCGGCATCACCATGAACCGCTTTTGCGGTTCTTCGATGAGCGCGGTTCACTATGCCGCTGGCCAGATCGCGATGGGCGCTGGCGAAGTCTTCATTGCCGCGGGCGTCGAATCGATGAGCCGCGTGCCGATGACGGGCTTCAACCCGATGCCCAACCCCAGGCTCGCGGAAAAGAGCGCCGCCTATGTCGGCATGGGTGACACGGCGGAGAATGTCGCCAAGAAATACGACCTGTCGCGCGAGGCGCAGGAACAATTCGCCCTCGCCAGCCAAAAGAAGGCGGGTGAAGCCATCCAGAAGGGCAGCTTCAAGGACGAGATCGTGCCCTACACGCTCGATGACGGCACCGTGGTGGACGTCGACGGCACGCCGCGCCCGGATACCACGGCAGAAGGTCTCGCTGGCCTCAAGCTGTCTTTCGACGAACATGGTTCCGTGACTGCGGGTACTGCCTCTCCCCTGACCGACGGCTCTGCCGCACTGCTTGTCTGCAGCGCCGATTATGCCGCGAAGAACGGACTGACGGTGATCGCTAAGGTGAAGAGCATGGCGATTTCCGGCTGCGCGCCCGAAATCATGGGCATCGGCCCGGTCGAAGCCAGCAAGAAGGCGCTCGAACGCGCCGGCCTCACCATCGACGATATTGATGTGGTCGAGCTCAACGAAGCGTTCTCCAGCCAGTCGCTCGCCTGCATCGGCGATCTTGGCATTCCGGAAGAAAAGATCAATCTCGATGGCGGCGCGATCGCCGTCGGTCACCCGCTGGGCGCGACCGGCGCGCGCATCGTCGGCAAGGCAGCCAGCCTGATGAAGCGCGAAGGCAAGAAGTACGCTCTCGCCACCCAGTGCATCGGTGGCGGACAGGGCATCGCGACGATCCTGGAGGCCGCATAATGGCCGACACGAAAATCGAGAAAGTCTGCGTCATCGGCGCAGGCACAATGGGTGCCGGTATCGCCGCGCAAGTCGCCAATGCAGGCGTGCCGGTGCTGCTCCTCGACATCCTTCCGAAGGATGGCGACAATCGCAACGCCGTCGCCGAAGGCGCGGTTAAGAAGATGCTCAAGACCGATCCGGCCCCGTTCATGAGCAAAAGCGCGGCCAGGCTGGTCGAAACCGGCAATATCGAGGATCACCTCGACAAGGTTGCCGAATGCGACTGGGTGGTCGAAGCGATCATCGAACGGCTCGACATCAAGCAGAGCCTTTACGAAAAGCTGGAAAAGGTCCGCAAGCCCGGCACCGCGGTATCGTCGAACACCTCGACCATCCCGCTCGCCCAGTTGACCGACGGGCGCAGCGACGAATTCAAGCAAGACTTCCTGATCACCCACTTCTTCAATCCGCCGCGCTACATGCGGCTGATCGAGATCGTTGCCGGGCCGCAGAGCGATGCCGGCACGGTGGCGATGGTCAGGGACTTCGTCGATCGCAAGATGGGCAAGACCGTGGTCGATGCAGAGGACAGCCCCGGCTTTATCGCGAACCGCATCGGCACATTCTGGATTCAGCAGGCGGTCAACGCCGCCTTCGATCAGGGTTTGAGCGTGGAAGAAGCCGACGAAATTGCCGGTCGCCCGATGGGTGTGCCCAAGACGGGCGTGTTCGGCCTCGTTGACCTCGTCGGCATCGATCTGATGCCGCATCTGATGGAAAGTCTGACCAGCACACTGCCGAAGGACGATCCCTATCAGAAGATCGCCCGGACGGAGCCGATCGTCGAGGCGATGATAAAGGAAGGCTATACCGGCCGCAAGGGCCTTGGCGGCTTCTACCGCATGAACAAGGACGGCGGTAAGCGCGTCAAGGAAGCCAAGGATCTGAAGAGCGGTGAATATCGCGCCGCCGCGCGCCCCGGCATCGTCCGCGGTCCGGCACAAAAGGATCTGAAGGCGCTTATCTCCGCCAAGGGCAAGGTCGGCGATTATGCCTGGGCCATTCTCGGCCCCACGCTGTCCTATGCCGCCAGCATTGTGCCGGAAGCGACGAAGACAGTGGTCGGCGTCGATGACGCGATGAAGCTCGGTTACAACTGGAAGGCTGGCCCGTTCGAAATGATCGACAAGATCGGCGCTGCCCATCTGGTCGAGCGGCTCAAGGCAGACGGTCTCCCCGTTTCCTCCATCCTCGAACAGGTTGGCGACAAGAGCTTCTACCGCGTCGAAAATGGCAAGCGCCAGTTCTTCGGCACCGATGGCGAGTATCACGACGTCGAGCGCCCCGAAGGCGTGTTGCTGCTGGAGGACATCAAGCTCTCCGCCGAGCCGCTTCTGAAAAACGGTTCCGCCGCGCTGTGGGACGTTGGTGACGGCGTTGTCGCGCTTGAATTCACCGGCAAGATGAATGCGCTGGACGAAGCTGTCATGAAGCTGATCCAGCAGGCGATCCCGCTGGTGAAGAAGGACTACAAGGCGCTGGTCGTCTACAATGAAGGCAGCAATTTCTCCGCCGGTGCCAATCTCGGCCTCGCCATCTTCGCGATGAATATCGCAGCGTGGAGCGAAGTCGAAAAGCAGGTGAAGACGGGCCAGGATGCCTACAAGGCACTGAAATACGCGCCCTTCCCGGTCGTTTCCGCTCCGTTCGGCCTCGCGCTGGGCGGCGGTTGCGAAATCCTGCTGCACTCGGACGCTATCCAGGCCCATGCCGAAACCTACACGGGCCTTGTCGAAACCGGCGTCGGCATCATTCCGGGCTGGGGCGGCTGCGGCGAAATGCTGAGCCGCTGGATGGCCAATCCGCGCCATCCGAAGGGCCCGATGCCCGCCGTGTCCAAGGCGTTCGAGCTGATCTCCACCGCCACCGTCGCCAAGTCGGCGCATGAGGCGAAGGAGCATGGCTTCCTGCGCAAGGACGACCAGGTCACCATGAACCGTGATCGCCTGCTCTACGATGCCAAGCAGCGCGCCCTCGCACTGGTCGATGGCTACGAAGCACCCGAGAAACCTGAATATCGCTTGCCCGGCCCGGCGGGCAAGGCGGCGCTCAAGCTGGCGGTCGACAGCTTCCGCAAGCAGGGCAAGGCCACGCCGCATGACGAGACGGTCGCAAGCGAGCTTGCGCATGTTCTCACCGGCGGCGATACCGATGTCACCGAGCTGGTGACGGAGGACCACATGCTGAAGCTTGAACGCGAAAGCTTCATGCGCCTCGCCCGCAATCCCAAGTCGCAGGCCAGGGTCGAGCACATGCTCGAAACCGGCAAGCCGCTCCGCAATTAACCCCCGAAAGGACCTGTCCAATGCAAGTCTACGACGCTCCCATCCGCGATATGCGCTTCAATCTCGAAGAGCTGCACAATGACGACGGCTTCGGCGATCTCGAAGGGTTCGAGGATTTCGACGAGGATATGCGCGCCGCCATCCTCGAAGAAGCGAACAAGCTTTGCCGCGAAGTGCTGTTGCCGCTGAACTGGCCCGGCGATCAGCAGGGCTGCCGTATCGAAAACGGCGTGGTCCGCACGCCCGACGGTTTCCAGGACGCTTACAAGCAGTTCTGCGAAGGCGGCTGGGCCGGCCTTGTGGTCGACCAGAAATGGGGCGGCCAGGGTGCGCCGCACTCGCTCGCCAAGATGGTCGAGGAAATGAGCTGCTCCACCAATCTCAGCTTCGGGCTTTATCCGGGCCTGACGGGCGGTGCGATGGTCAGCCTCGATGCCTATGGCAGCGAGGACCAGAAGAACTTCTACATGCCCAAGCTGGCCAATGGCGAGTGGTCCGGAACCATGTGCCTGACGGAGCCGCATTGCGGCACCGATCTCGGCATGCTCCGCACCAAGGCGGAGCCGCAGGAAGACGGCAGCTATCTCATCACCGGCAACAAGATCTTCATCAGCGCCGGCGATCACGACCTGACGGAGAATATCATCCACCTGGTGCTCGCGCGCCTGCCCGATGCGCCCAAGGGCGTGAAGGGCATTTCGATGTTCCTCGTGCCGAAATACCTGCCGAACGACGATTACTCGCTGGGCGATTACAACAACGTCAAGGCGACGGCGATCGAGCACAAGATGGGCCTCAAGGCGTCGGCGACCTGCCAGATGAGCTTCGACGGTTCCAAGGGTTGGCTCGTCGGCGATCTCAATCGCGGTCTCGAAGCGATGTTCGCGATGATGAATACGGAGCGTGTCGCGGTCGGCATTCAGGGCCTGGGCGTCGGCGAAATTGCCTACCAGTCCAGCGTGTATTACGCGAAGGACCGGCTGCAGGGTCGCTCGCTTTCGGGCGTCAAGAATCCGGACGGCCCCGCCGATCCGATCATCGTCCACCCCGATGTGCGCCGCATGTTGATGACCATGCGCGCCTACAACGAAGGGTGTCGCGCGGTCTCCGCATGGGTCAGCCGCGCGCTCGATGCAGAGCACGCCGCGACCGAACCGGAAGCGCGTGCACGGGCGAAGGATTTCGTCGCGCTGATGACGCCGGTGGTGAAGGCGCTCTTCACCGATCTTGGCCATGAAGCATCGCATCTCGCGATCCAAATTCATGGTGGCCACGGCTACATCCAGGAGACCGGGATCGAGCAGTTCGCCCGCGATGCGCGCATTGCGCAGATCTATGAAGGCGCCAACGGCATTCAGGCGCTCGACCTGGTCGGCCGCAAGCTGCCCGATCGCATGGGTCGAAATCTGCGTGCTTTCTTCCACCCCGTCTCGCAATTCTGCGAGGATCACGCGCAGGACGAGGATATCGGCAAGATGGTCACCGGACTGCAGCAAAGCTTCGGCGCGCTGCAGCTGTCGACCGGCCATATCGCGCAGAAGGGCATGAAGGATCCGGAGGAAGCCGGCGCTGCCGCGTATGACTATCTCCACCTGCTCGGCTTCGTCGCCATGGGTTACTGCTTTGCGAAGGCGGCCAAGCTTGCCAAGCAGAAGCTGGCCGAGGGCACAGATGACGAACAGTTCTACAAGGCCAAGCTGACCACGGCGCAGTTCTTCTTCGATCGGCTGCTTCCGCCCGCGACCGCCAAGTTCATGGCGATCAAGAGCGGCAAGGCCAGCATGATGGATATGCCGGCAGAAGCGTTTTGACGGTCGATGAGTTCCGGGGGCGCCTGCGCGTCCCCGCCATCGCCGCGCCGATGTTCCTCGTTTCCGGGCCGGACCTGGTCGTGGAGACGTGTAAGGCGGGCCTTTGCGGCACCTTCCCGGCTCTCAACCAGCGCACCAGCGAGGGGTTCGAGGACTGGCTGAAAGAAATCCAGGATCGTCTTGGCGACGATGACGCGCCCTATGGCGTCAACCTGATCGTCCACAAGTCGAACCCGCGCGTACAGGCCGATCTGGAATTGTGCGTGAAGCACAAGGTGCCGCTGATCATCACTTCGCTGGGCGCGGTGAGCGATCTGGTGGATGCGGTGCATTCCTATGGCGGGCTAGTCTTCCATGACGTGATCCAGCGCCGCCACGCCGAAAAAGCCGTGGAAGCGGGCGTCGATGGCGTCATCGCCGTCGCCGCGGGAGCAGGCGGGCATGCCGGAACCTACAGCCCCTTCGCGCTGGTGAGCGAGATCCGCGATTTCTTCGACGGCGCGGTCATCCTGTCTGGCTCGATGAGCCACGGCAGCCACGTGCTTGCCGCGGAAGCGATGGGCGCGGATTTCGGCTATCTCGGCAGCCATTTCATCGCCACGACGGAAAGCATGGCCTCCGACGGTCAGAAGGACATGATGATCAAGTCCGCCGCCAAGGATATTACATACACCGACAAGGTGACCGGCGTCGGCGCGAATTTCATGACCGAAAGTCTGAACGCGGCTTCCATGGAACACGCGCCGGGCGAAATGTCGCTGAACGAAGAGGCCAAGGCCTGGAAGACCATCTGGTCCGCCGGTCATGGTGTCGGTGCCATCCGCGACGTCCGACCGACCAAGGCCATCTGCGAGCAGCTGATCGCCGAATACGATGCGGCAAAGGCGAAAATCTGCGGGTGATCGGCACGAATGCGTGTAGCACCCGTTGCCATGGCAATGGGTAGCAATTCAGAACGGACCGTGCCGCGCATCGAGGCCATCGCCACCGCGGTGCCCGAATCAGATGTGCATGCGCGCTACACCAGCTGGGCCGAAGCGCAGCTGGGCAAGACGCGCGAGGCGGCGCTGTTCGCGCGGATGGAGCAGCGCGGCGGTATCGCCCATCGCTATTCCGTGTTGAACGAACGCGATGCCGCCATGGATTTCGGCAGTTTCTACGCAAATGGCAGCTCGCCTGGGACTGGCGAGCGCATGCGCCGCTATGGCGAAGCTGCTCCCGATCTCGCCTTGAAGGCCGCCGAAAAATTGCCTTCCACCGATGGCGTCACACACCTCGTCATCGCCAGTTGCACCGGCTTCATGGCACCCGGCCTCGATCAGGTGGTGGCCCGCAAGCTCGGCCTCGCTCCCGATGTCGAGCGTGTGAGCATCGGCTTCATGGGTTGCTATGCCGGTGTGACCTTGCTGCGTACGGCCGCGCATATCGTGCGATCCGACCCCACGGCACGCGTGCTCGCCATCGCGGTGGAGCTTTGCACGTTGCACCTGCAGGAGACCGACGATCTCGAAAGCCTGCTTGCCATGGGCCAGTTTGCCGACGGGGCAGCCGCCGCACTGGTGAGCGCGAACGGTGAAGGACTGGTGCTGGGCGAAGGCCTATCTGCGGCGCTGGAGGAAAGCGCCGATCTCATCACCTGGCATGTCGGCGATACCGGTTTTGCCATGCACCTTTCCGGCGCGGTGCCCGGACGGCTGGCGGAAGCGCTTGAGGACAGCGAGCTGATCGCAACCATTTCCGGCGAGGAAAAGCCGCAGGCATGGGCCGTGCACCCTGGCGGCAAGTCGATACTCGACGCCGTGGAGCGCGGGCTGCAACTGCCAGCCGACGCCCTCACCGCCTCGCGCGGCGTGCTCAGCGATTTCGGCAATATGTCGTCGGCTACAGTGATCTTCGTGATGGAACGGCTGATGCGCGAGAAGCCCGTAAGCGGCGTTGCGCTCGCCTTCGGTCCCGGCCTCGCGATGGAAGGCGTCCGCTTCGGCTGGACGAATGGCGATGCTTGAGGAGCGGCGCCAGACCGAAGAACTGATGGACGATCCGGCATTGCCGGAGGCGACCTATAGCGCGGTACTGGCCGATCTTTCCAAAGTCAATCGCGTCACGATGGCGTATCGCCCTACCCTCGCCTTTCTCGATCGCGCACTAGCCGATCGACAGAAATTCACGCTGCTCGATGTCGGATTCGGGCAGGGCGACATGCTGCGCGAAATCGCTCGCTGGGCAAAGCGCAAGGGAAAGCAGGCCGATCTGGTCGGCATCGACCTCAATCCGCGCAGCGCCGCATCGGCACGGGACGCCACGCCGCGCGACATGCCGATAGACTATCGCACTGGCGACTATGCGGATGTGGCGCGCAACTGGGACGTCGTCGTCTCCAGTCTCGTCGCGCATCACATGAGCCGCGAGGAAGTGCTCCTGTTCCTTCGCTTCATGGAAGCAGAAGCGCGCGCCGGGTGGTTCGTCAACGATCTGCATCGCCACGCGGTCAGTTATCTCGGCTATCCGGTCCTGGCCGGTCTTGCGCGGTGGCATCCCATCGTGCGCGCCGACGGTCACACGTCGATTGCGCGATCCTATCGCCCCGCCGAGTGGGATAGCCTGCTTGCAGAGGCCGAAATCACCCAGGCTTCCGTCGAACGCCACTTCCCGTTCCGGTTATGCGTTTCCCGCATCCGCTGATCCTCGGCGCAGGCCCGGCCGGATGCGCCGCCGCAATCACGCTCGGCGCCTATGGGCAGGATTGCACGCTGCTGGACCGCAGCGAGCCGGTCGGCGATCCGCTATGCGGCGGCTTCCTGAGCTGGAGAACGGCGGAGCAGCTCGACATGCTCGGCGTGGATATCCGCAAGCTCGGCGCGCATCCCGTCGAAAAACTCTGGCTGTTCGATGGCGGCCGATCGAGCGAGGTGGCTCTTCCCCATCAGGCTTTCGGCCTCAGTCGCCACGCGCTAGACACCGAGATGCGACGGATGGCCGTGGCGACGGGAGCGCAATTCGTCGTCGATACCGTGCGCGGGCTCGAAAACGGCACAGTGACCGGCGCGCAGGCTGAGTACGAGGCGCCGACACTTTTCCTCGCCACCGGCAAGCATGATGTGCGTGGTGAAAGCCGCCCGCGGCACTCGCCCGACACCACCATCGGTATTCGATTGCGTCTGCCCGCCTCGCCCGCTCGCAATCGCCTGCTGGATGGCGCCATCGAATTGCACCTCTTTCCGGGCGGGTATGTCGGCATCGTCGTGCAGGAAGGCGGATCCGCCAATATCTGCCTCGCCGTGCGCAAATCCGCTCTCACCGAGGTCGGTGGATCGCCCAAGGCCTTGTTCGAGCGCCTTGCCGATGGCAATTCCGCCCTGGCGGAGAGGCTCGGCGATGGCTGGCAGGGCGCGCAGCTCGATACGATCGGCGCGGTGCCCTATGGCTGGATATGTCGCGACACCAGCCCCGGCGTCTATCGCCTGGGCGATCAGGCGGCGGTGATCCCGTCGCTGGCGGGCGAAGGCAATTCCATCGCCATTGCCAGCGGAATGGCGGCGGCCAGCGCCTATATCGCGGGACGCAGCGCGCCGGAATACCAGCGCGATTTCGCCGCCCGCGCGCGGCGACCGGTGCGCCTCGCATCGGCTCTGTGGCATGCAGCGGAAACGCGGATAGGTGCGCGCGCTGCCATCGCGCTCTCCCACCTGTCGCCCGGCATCATCGCGTCTTTCGCGCAAGGTGCAAGGATTCCGCCCGCCCGCTCCCTTGCACAGGTGTAAGGCTCTGCTAGGACGCGCCCAACTCCATTCAAACCAGACGAAAGATACAGGGCAGCCCCATGGCAAAAATTCAGGTCAAGAATCCGGTCGTCGAACTCGACGGCGACGAAATGACGAAGATCATCTGGCAGTGGATCCGCGAGCGGCTGATTCTGCCCTATCTCGATGTCGACCTGAAATATTACGATCTCTCGATCGAAAAGCGTGACGAGACGGACGACCAGATCACCGTCGACGCCGCAAATGCCATCAAGGAACACGGCGTCGGCGTGAAGTGCGCCACGATCACTCCCGATGAAGCGCGGGTCGAGGAATTCGACCTCAAGAGCATGTGGCGCTCGCCCAACGGCACGATCCGCAACATCCTCGGCGGTGTCGTCTTCCGTGAGCCGATCGTGATCGACAACGTCCCGCGCCTGGTGCCCGGCTGGACCGACCCCATCGTCGTCGGCCGCCATGCGTTCGGCGACCAGTACCGCGCCACCGACACGCTTATTCCGGGCGCCGGCAAGCTGCGCCTCGTCTTCGAAGGCGCGGATGGCGAGAAGATCGATCTCGACGTGTTCGAATTCGAAAAGCCCGGCGTCGCCATGGCGATGTACAATCTTGACGAGAGCATTCGCGACTTTGCCCGTGCCAGCTTCAATTACGGCCTCGACCGCGGCTGGCCCGTCTACCTTTCCACCAAGAATACCATCCTCAAGAAGTATGACGGCCGCTTCAAGGACCTGTTCCAGGAGATTTTCGACAGCGAATTCAAGGACAAGTTCGAACAAGCCAACATCACCTACGAACACCGCCTGATCGACGACATGGTCGCGGCAGCGCTGAAGTGGAGCGGCAAGTTCGTCTGGGCCTGCAAGAATTACGATGGCGACGTGCAGTCGGATATCGTCGCGCAGGGCTTCGGCTCGCTCGGCCTGATGACCAGCGTGCTGATGACGCCCGACGGCAAGACGGTGGAAGCCGAAGCCGCCCACGGCACCGTCACCCGCCACTTTCGCCAGCACGAGCAGGGCAAGGCGACGAGCACCAATCCGATCGCCAGCATCTTCGCGTGGACGCGCGGCCTTATGTATCGCGGGCGTTTCGACAACACGCCCGACGTGGTCGCTTTCGCCGAAACGCTCGAGCGGGTCTGCATCGAGTGCGTCGAGAACGGCAAAATGACGAAGGATCTCGCGCTTCTCATCGGCCCGCAGCAGAGCTGGATGACGACCGAGCAGTTCTTCGAAGCCATCGTCGAGGGTCTCGAAGCCGAAATGAGCAAGCAAGGCCTGGGCTGACAAAGCCTGCCCCGCCTGCCATGAGCAGCAAGGCCCGCCTCGATATCCGTCAGGCTGAGATCGGCGATGTTCGACGCATCGCCGCGCTCGCGAAGCGTATCTACGAGGATTTCGTACCCTACACGCAGAGCGAGATCCGCGGGCAGATCAACAATTACCCCGAGGGCTGTTTCGTGGCCGTGCTGGACGACAAGCTCGTCGGCTACTGCGCCACCATGCGCATCGGCGGGGACAAGGCGCTGCGCCCGCATAGCTGGGACGAGATCACCGGCAATGGTTATGGCTCCCGCCACGATCCGAAGGGCGACTGGCTCTACGGTTACGAGATGTGCGTCGACCCCAAGGTCCGCGGCACGCGGATCGGGCGGCGTTTATACGAAGAACGTCGCTTCCTGGCCGAGCAGCTGGAGCTGAAAGGCATCGTTTTCGGCGGCCGCATGCCGAACCTCAAGAAGAGCTGGCGCCGGGTGGAGGGACCGAAGGATTATCTCGACCAGGTAATCGCCGGGAAGATCCACGATCCCGTCCTGCGCTTCCAGCTCGCCAACGGGTTCGAGCCGATCGGTATTCTCGAAAAATACCTCCCGGAAGACAAGAAAAGTCGCGGCAATGCCGTGCAGATGGTCTGGCGCAATCCGTGGGTGGACCAGGAAGCAAGCCCGCAGGCCCGCGTGCCGCGCGGGGTCGAGAATGTTCGCGTCGCCACCTGCCAGATGCAGGCCCGCGCCGTGTCCGACTTCGACGAATTCATGGGCCAGGTCCGCTATTTCGTCGATGTCGCCAGCGATTACGAAGCCGACTTCATCCTCTTTCCCGAGCTCTTCACGCTGATGCTGCTGAGCGCGGAGGAAGAGGAACTGTCCCCGCTCGAAAGCATAGAATGCCTGTCCGAATACACGCCGCGCATCCGCGAGGCGCTTTCGGAAATGGCGCTGAAATACAACATCAACATCATAGGTGGTTCGCACCCGACGCGCATGGAGGATGGCGACATCCATAACGTCGCGATGGTGTGCCTGCGCGACGGATCGATCCACGAGCAGGAGAAGATCCACCCCACGCCCAACGAGGCCTATTGGTGGAACATTCGCGGCGGCGATGCGGTGGACGTGATCCAGACCGATTGCGGCCCGATCGGTGTGCTCATCTGCTACGACAGCGAATTCCCCGAACTCGCCCGCCGCCTGGCCGATGAGGGCGCGCGGATCATCTTCGTGCCATTCTGCACCGACAGCCGCCAGGGCTATATGCGCGTGCGCTATTGCTCGGCGGCGCGCGCGATCGAGAACCAGGTCTATGTCGTGATGAGCGGCAATGTCGGCAATCTGCCCAATGTCGCGAACATGGACATTCAGTATGCGCAAAGCTGCATCCTGACGCCGTGCGACTTCCCCTTCGCACGGGACGGCATTGCGGCCGAAGCCACCGAGAATGTCGAAACGCTGACGATCAGCGACGTGAACCTGGCGGATCTCGCCTGGGCGCGCGCAGAGGGCACCGTGCGCAACCTCGCGGATCGTCGCTTCGATCTCTATCGCATCGAGTGGGAACAGCGCGGCGCCGATGGCGGCGAAGCGACCGAACCGAGTGGCCCGCCCCCGCTGCATCAGCACGGGCCGGGCGGCGGCTAGCGGCTAGCGGCTAGGCCGCGTCGCTTGCCTCGGCGTCGTTGGCGCTGGCTTCGGCGAGGCGTTGTTCGCGCTTTTCACGCTCGACTTTCTCGCGTTGCTCGGCGACGGAGCGTGCCTTTTCGGCGAGCCCGCGCCAGGTCTTTTCCGCCCGCAATTCGCGATCGCGAACATTGTCGAGCTTGGCATTTTTCGCCGCGAGTGCCGCCGCATCGGCGCGTTCGCAGCAGGCTTCGTATGTATCGGCCATGATCTCTCCAGGCGGTGGGACAAAAACGGGCGCGGAAACCGAAGTCTCCGCGCCCGCAATTCGTGTCAGTCGGCAGCCGAGAGATTGACGGCGCTTTCCTTGCCGTTGCGTCCCTGCTCGACTTCGTAATTGAGGCGCTGCTCCTTATCGAGCGTCTGCATGCCCGCCGCCTGCACGGCGGAGATGTGCACGAAGCTGTCGGCAGAGCCGTCATCGGGCTGGATGAAGCCATAGCCCTTGTCGGCGTTGAAGAATTTTACTGTGCCTGTCTTAGACATAAGGTGTTCCTTTCGAGAACGTATTGTCACCACCGGCGGAATTGCCAGCGGGTTGTCGCGTCAAATCGTCCGAAGAAAGGAAGTCGTCGTCTGGTTTACGCCGGGGCCTGAAAGGCAATCGGCGGTCGGCAAATCTCGAAGTCCGTCGCAAATTTCGACGTCAGCGGGGGTTATATAGGGGGTAGTTAGTGGAATAGCGAGGGGAGAGTTTCGAGGACGATCGCTATCACCTTTTCGCTCCAACGTGGAAAGTTTGCCAAGCAGGTCACGCGGGAACGCTCGACGCAGCGACCCTCGCGGCTGAATTGGAAAAGGGTCCGCGCGATTTAGATAACCTAAATTTCAGATCGCGTAATGGCGAAATTAAGGTGCAAGTCTAGCTGCAATCTCGTCGTTCGAAACTTCTCTGAAATGGCAAGTCGCTACATCAACCTCAACGCCGATAGCTTCGATATTAATACCGCCAAAGCCATTTTCCGCCCGATATGTCATAATCAAAGCGAATTTGCCTTCAGCGTCGACAGGTGATCGCACCGTTTCGATATGCTCGAAGGATCTGGGATTACGTAGTCGAGTGCGAACAGCTCGTTCGAGGTCGTTATGAGATCCGTCCCATCCGCTGAGGCAGTGCTCACCGGACTCAATCGCGACTTTTTCTGCCGCCGCCACTTGCGCTTCATCTAATTGCTCGTCCAGCTTTTGAGCAGCATCTTTCGCGTCTCGCTGTGCAGCGGCAGCTTTGCCCTCTGGTGTCGCCGCGTAGGCATTGGCATTTACGACCAGCGCGACCATTCCGAAAATCAAGGAAGCCGACCAACGCCACCCTGCGTGCGTCATCAAACCTCGACTCTTCAGGGCGCCCCACAAAGGTGGGAAAGTCAAAGCTCCGCTGCCGACAGATAGAACGAGTCCTAAAGACGAACCAACACTGATACCCATGAATGCCATTAGCGCAGCAGCGCAGACGACCAGCCAACCCATATCATACCTCAGCCGTTTACTTACCAATGCAGTAGACTGAGCAGGTTAAGAAGCTGATATCAGGCTGCGAAAATTGGTTTCTTCTGCTGGGTCACCAAGCTCACCCCCCAGATCGCCAACCACGCGGCGACGAAGCCCGGGATAATCTCGTAGACGCCCGGCCCGCCAAGGAAAGCGCCGTTCCAGCCGAGCGCGATCCACGCCATCACCACCGCCGCGCCCGTCACCAGCCCGGCCACGGCGCCAGCGCCAGTCATGCGCTTCCATGTCAGTGACAGGATAATGAGCGGGCCGAACGCCGCGCCGAAGCCGGCCCAGGCATTGGCGACCAGCGCCAGAACGCCGCTTTCCGGGTCGCTGGCGATGACGATGGCGGCCACCGCCACCAGCGCGACGCTCACGCGGCCCACGGTCACCAGTTCGCGCTCGCTCGCCTGCTTCTTCAGGAACAGGTGGTAGAAATCCTCGGTCAGCGAGCTGGAGCTTACGAGCAACTGGCTCGAGATGGTCGACATGATCGCCGCCAGCAGCGCCGCCAGCAGGAAGCCGGTGACGAAGGGGTGGAACAGCGTGTTGGCGAGCAGGATGAAGATCGTCTCGGGATTGTCGAGCGCCAGACCGTTCGCCTCGACATAGGCCCGCCCCGCAAGGCCGACGCCCAGTGCGCCGACCAGCGCCACGAACATCCAGCTCAGCCCGATGGTGCGCGCCATTGGGATGCCGCCCTCGCGCACCGCCATGAAGCGAACGATGATATGCGGCTGGCCGAAATAGCCGAGGCCCCACGAGACGAGGCTGAGGAAGCCGATTACGGTGAGGCCATTGGTCCAGTTCAGGAAATCCGGATCGACATTGGCGAGTGCGCCGTCGAATGTCCCTGAGGGCTGGCCGAACAACACCACCAGCGGCATCAGCACCAGCGCGACCACCATGATGCAGCCCTGCACGAAGTCGGTCAGGCTGACGGCAAGGAAACCGCCGACCATGGTGTAGGCGAGCACCACCAGCGCGGTGAGCAGCACGCCCGCCATATACGGCGTCATGCCCATCATCTCGCCATCGAAGAAACTGCTTTCGAACAGCAGGCCGCCGCCGACCAGCCCTGCCGCCGAATAGACGGCGAAGAAGATCACGATGATGATGGCGGAGACGACCCGCAGTGCGGTCGCCCTGTCGGGAAAGCGATTGGCGAGGAATTGCGGGATGGTGAGCGCGTTGCCGTATTCGACAGTCTGTTTGCGCAGGCGCGGCGCGACGATGAACCAGTTGGCGACCGCACCGACGAACAGACCGATACCGATCCACGCCTCTATCAGGCCCGAAGCGTAAAGCGCGCCCGGCAGGCCGAGCAACAGCCAGCCCGACATGTCGCTGGCCCCGGCGCTGAGCGCGGCGACCGCCGGGTGGAGATTGCGCCCGCCCAGCAAATATCCCTCGCTGTCCTCCGTCGATTTCCTCCACGCGAAAAGGCCGATGGCGAGCATCAGGATGAAATAGGCGGCGAGCGCGATGATCGTGGCTGTCTGCATGGCGCGCATGCATACCAAGCGTGACCGCGATGGCTAGGGCGGCGCGTGTGGCTTTTCCCAAGGTGTGACACTTTCCTACAGGCGCGCGAGCGTGCTCGGAAGGCCGAATGGACATCGCCGTTTCACACTTGAAGATTCCTACGCCAGGACACTGTAACACCTGTCACACCCCCTCCCCCGAATCCGCGCAATCATGCGTTGCCGGGCGCCGCTCGCCTCTGGCATAGAGCGCCTATGCATCACGCTGAGATCTCCCCCCTGATGATGGACGCGCTGGTGATCCTTGGCGCTGCCGGGATCGTCATCCCGCTCTTCGCGCGCTTCCGCGTCACCCCGATCATCGGCTTCATCCTCGTCGGTCTGCTGGTGGGCCCCTACGGTCTCGGCCGGATGACCTTCGAGTATGAGTGGCTGAGCTACATCACCATCACCGACCCTGAGCGGCTGGAGCCCTTTGCCGAGTTCGGCATCGTGCTGCTGCTGTTCGCCATCGGGCTGGAGCTCAGCTTCAACAGGCTTTGGCAATTGCGCAAACTGGTGTTCGGCCTCGGCGCGCTGGAGCTGCTGGTGATCGGCGCGCTGCTTGCCGCCTTCCTCTCCATGCTGGGCCAGTTCTGGACCGGAGCGCTGGGTCTCGGCCTCGCCCTCGCCTTCTCCTCGACCGCGCTGGTGCTGCCGATCTCCGGCACCAACACGCCGGTGGGCCGCGCGGCGCTTTCCATGCTGCTGTTCGAGGACATCATGATCGTCCCGGTCATCTTCCTCCTCGGTGCGCTGGCCCCGAACACCGGTGGCGACGGCTGGAGCGGCCTGCTTGACACGCTGTGGAAAGGCGGGCTGGTGGTAGCGATCATGATGGTGGCCGGGCGCTTCCTGCTGCCCCGCCTCTTCGCCCAGGCCGCGCGCACCAAGAGCCCGGAGCTGTTCCTCGCCGCCAGCCTGCTCGTCGTCATCGGGGCGAGCCTCGCAACTGCCATCGTCGGCCTATCGCCAATCGTGGGTGCGCTCATTGCGGGCCTGCTGATTGCGGAAACCGAGTATCACACCGAAGTCGAGGGTATCATGGAGCCCTTCAAGGGCCTTGCCCTCGGCGTGTTCCTGATCACCATCGGCATGGGCATCGATATCGAAACCATCTGGGACAATCTCTGGATGATCGCCTCAGCCGTAATCGGCGTGCTGACATTGAAGGCTGTCGTCACGGGCGTCCTGCTGCGCCTGATGGGGGCGCGGCCCGCAACCGCGACAGAGACCGGCATCCTGATGGCCAGTCCGTCCGAAACGTCGCTCATCGTCCTGGCCGCAGCGGCGAGCGCCATGTTGATCCAGCCCGGCACGGCGCAGTTCTGGCAGATCGTCACTGCTATCGGCCTCACCGTCACGCCGCTGCTGGCGATGCTCGGCAAGCGAGTCGCCCGTTCCGTCGATCCTGCGCCGACGCTGGACGAGCTGGGCGGCGATGAGAATGCGCCGCGCGTGGTGATCGTCGGCCTGGGCCGGGTCGGCAGGCTGGTCGCGCAGATGCTGCAGAAGCATGACAGGGCCTATGTCGCGATCGATTCCGATCCCGACCTGATCGAGCAAGCCCGGCGGGAAGGCTATTATGCGGTGTTCGGCAATGCCTTGCGAGAAGACGCGCTCGACAAGCTGGGATTGGACCGCGCGCCCGCCGTCATCCTGACGATGGACGAGCATGTGCTCGCCCAGCGTATGGTCCGCAAACTGCGCGCCGCCCATCCCGAATTGCCGATCATCGCCCGCGCGCGCGACAGCTTCCATGCGGCGGAGCTCTATCGCAGCGGTGCGAGCACGGCGGTGCCGGAGACGCTGGAAAGTTCGCTACAGCTATCGGAAGCGGCGCTGGTCGATATCGGCGTGCCGATGGGCCCGGTGATCGCCTCGATCCACGAGAAACGGGACGAGTTCCGTGATCAGATCCGCGAAGAGGGCGCGCTCGAACACAAGCCGAAATTGCGCACGAGCACAGCGGAAAGCTGACGCTTCTCGGAAACTTGCAGTGTCGCAAGCGTTGGCAGGGTGAAGGAGATTTACCCGATGAGCGACAAGATCGATCCCACCAAGCCGCTTCCCAATAGCGAGAAGTTCAAGCCGAAGAGCGTTGCCAGCGACGATGCGCATGGCCGCCTCGAACGGAACATGAAGGATGTGCCGCGCGGCAGCGATGGCGACCGCCGCCGGGCTGCGTCCAACCGCGTCGGCTAAGCCGCCGTCACTCGACTTACGAACGGCGCTCGTCAGGCATTCACGCTGGCGAGCGCTTTTCGTATAGCTGCAATGGCGTCGTCAGCCTTGTCGCCGTCCGGACCGCCGCCTTGCGCCATGTCGGGCCGACCGCCGCCGCCCTTGCCGCCGACCGCCTCGACACCCTTGCGCACCAGATCGACGGCGCTGAAGCGATCCTTCAGATCGTCCGTCACGCCAACGGCGACTGCCGCCTTGCCTTCATTGACCGCTACAATGGCAGCGACACCGGAGCCGAGGCGTGCCTTCGCACCATCCAGCAGACCGCGAAGCTCTTTCGGGTTCATGCCTTCGAGCACTTGGCCCGAGAACGCCACCCCGCCGACATCCTCAATCGCCTGCTCTCCGGATGCAGATGTCCCGCCTCCAAGGGCCAGTTGCTTCTTCGCGTCGGCGAGCTCGCGCTCGAGCCGTTTGCGCTCGTCCACCAATGCGGCGACGCGCGCTTCGACTTCGTCCGGAGAGGTCTTCAGCGTTGCGGCGACCGACTTGAGCGCCTCTTCCCGACGCACCACCCATTCGCGCGCGGCTTCGCCGGTAAGTGCCTCGATCCGCCGCACGCCAGACGAAACGGCGCTCTCGCCGATGATGCGGAAAAGACCGATGTCGCCCGTGGCGCGAACATGCGTACCGCCGCAAAGCTCTACCGAATAAGTTCGGCCTTCCCTGCCGGATGTCGCAGACCCGATGGACAATACGCGCACCTCGTCGCCGTATTTCTCCCCGAACAGCGCCATCGCGCCCGCTTCGATCGCGTCGTCCGGGCTCATTAACCGCGTCACGACCTCGTCATTCGAGCGTATCTCTGCGTTTACCTCGGCTTCGATAGAAGCGATTTCCGAAGGTGTGAGCGGCTTGGGGTGCGAGAAGTCGAAACGCAGGCGATCCTCCGCCACGAGCGACCCCTTCTGGGTGACATGGTCGCCGAGATGATTGCGCAACGCCGCGTGGACCAGATGCGTTGCCGAGTGGTTGGCCCGAATGGCATCGCGGCGCGCGGCGTCGATGGCCAGATGGACGGTGTCGCCGACGGCAATCCGCCCCGAAGCAATCGTCCCATGATGGGCGTGCAAGCGGCCTAGCGGCTTCGATGCGTCCGACACGGTCATTTCCAGGCGATTGTCACCGGTGATCACACCGATATCGCCCATCTGTCCGCCGCTTTCACCATAGAAGGGCGTCTGATTGGTCAGCACGATGACATCCTGCCCGGCATCGGCCGACTGCACTTCCTTGCCATCGATGACCAGCGCGACGACGCGGCCCTCGCCCTCGGTCGCCGCATATCCGGTAAATTCGCTCGCGCCTTCGCGCTCGGCGATGTCGAACCACAATTCCTGATCCGCCGCGCCGCCGGAGCCTTTCCAGGCTGCCCGCGCCGCAGCCTTTTGCTGCTCCATCGCGGCATCGAACCCCTCGCGATCGACCCCGACATTGCGATCGCGCAGAGCATCTTCCGTCAGATCGTAAGGGAAACCGTAAGTATCGTAGAGCTTGAACGCGGTCTCGCCTGAGAGTTCGTCACCCTCGCCGAGATCGGCGCTCGCATCGTCGAGCAGGCGCAAGCCCTTTTCCAAGGTCTGCCGAAAGCGCGATTCCTCCCGCTCCAGCACTTCTGTGATGAGCGGCTGCGCGCGAGAGAGATCCGGATAGGCCTGTCCCATTTCGCCAACGAGCGTCGGCACGAGACGGTGCATCAACGGCTCCGACGCGCCCAGCAGATGCGCATGACGCATGGCCCGCCGCATGATCCGGCGCAGGACATATCCGCGCCCCTCATTCGACGGCAGAACGCCATCTGCGATGAGGAAACTTGTCGACCGCAGGTGATCGGCAATCACGCGATGGCTTGCGATGGTGCCGTCAGCGATCGGCGCCCCGGCAAACTCCTCGCTGGCTTCGATCAGTGTCTTGAACATGTCCGTTTCGAACACGTTGTGGACCCCCTGCAATACGGTGGCCATGCGTTCGAGACCCATGCCGGTATCTATGCTCGGCCGCGGCAGGTCGCCGGTGATCTCGTCCGCTTCCTGCATGTGCTGCATGAAGACGAGGTTCCAGATCTCGACGAACCGGTCCCCATCCTCATCCGGCGATCCCGGCGGGCCACCAGGCACATCGGGTCCATGATCCCAGAAGATTTCCGAGCAAGGCCCGCATGGCCCATCCGACCCCATCGCCCAGAAATTGTCCTTCGTCGCGATGCGGATGATCCGATCTTCGGGAAGGCCTGCAATCTTGCGCCACAGGTCGGAGGCTTCGTCATCCGTGTGATAGACGGTGACGATCAGGCGATCCTTGGCGAGGCCCATTTCCTTGGTAACCAGACCCCAAGCGAGCTCGATGGCGCGCTCCTTGAAGTAGTCGCCGAAGCTGAAATTGCCCAGCATTTCGAAGAAAGTCAGGTGCCGGGCCGTATAGCCGACATTGTCGAGATCGTTGTGCTTGCCGCCGGCGCGTACGCATTTCTGGCTGCTCGTGGCGCGCTGCGCGGGCGGTGTCTCGACGCCGGTAAACACGTTCTTGAACGGCACCATGCCCGCATTAACGAACATGAGGCTCGGATCGTTATACGGAACGAGGGGCGCGGACGGCACCACCTCGTGGTCGGCGGCGTCGAAATAGCCGAGAAATGCACGGCGGATGTCGTTGGTCGAATGCATCATCGCGAGTTAGGCGCTGCGGCGCGTGGCGACAAGCGCATTGCGCCGTTCGCAGTGATGGAGATCGGCGATCAGATTTTGCGGGCGGAGACGATCCATGCGGCGGCCGGAAGTGCCACAATACCGTCATAGCAATACCGTTCTGCCAGGTTGAGGGCACGATCGCGGAAGCGCGCATGGGCAGCGGCGTCCATCTGGGCGGCGGCCTTTGCAGCGGGACCGATGCGGGTGAAATAGCAGACCGCATCCTCGACCGCGTTCTCACCGGTGCCGACGATCATCGGGAAATCGAACGGCTCGAGGCGGACATCGCCCCATCCACTTTGCGCCAGCATCCCGGACACGTAGCCTCGCTCCGCAAAGGCAAAGGGACCGGGCGCTCGCGGATCGCTGTCTTCGGGTGGCTCGGGCAGGAGGCGGCCCACCTCGGTAAAGAGGGGATTCTCATCCCTCGCACGGAAACAGGAGAACAGCAGTGCCGCGTGCGGGTGCGCCTCACTCGCAAGGTGGGTGAAGGCGTGTGTCGGGTCATCGAAGAACATGACACCGTGGCGCGAGATGAGGAGATCGGGCGGCAGGGACGCCTCGTGGTTCGCGGCATCGGCCCGTTCGAAGACGAGGTTGGCCAGGTTCGCGCTACGATCCCGCGCGGTGGCGATGAGATCGGGGGAGATGTCGACACCGGTCACCTGCGCGGCGGGATGCGAGCGCGCTATGGCAAGAGCAAGCTCTCCTGCTCCGCAGCCGATATCGAGCACGTTCGCGAACGCGAGAGGCCGCACTTCCGACAGCAGTCGTTCCGTCAGCTGGGTGAAGCTGCGATCGGTGCGTCGGTATTCGGCCGCCCAGCTTTCGCCGGCTCGGCCCTGCCATTCACTCGTATCGGTCACGTTACTCCCCTGCTCGTTTCGAGGGCGGGTAGCAGCACAGCGTTACCGAACCGGTAAAACGCGAAGAAGCCGGCGGTGAGGGCCATTTCTGGCCATCGTCGCCGGCTCCGGTTTCGCAAGGTGTGACAGGTGTTACACTGTCCTGGAGCACAAAGTCCTGCCCCTACCCACCTTCTTGAGGATCACTCGTCGGGCTCCGCGTCCGGGCCTTTCATCATGTCCTCGGCGACCTCGTCGGTTTTGCCGCGGATCGCGGCTTCCAACTTGGCGCACATTTCGGGATTTTCTTTCAGGAAGGTCTTGGCGTTCTCACGGCCCTGGCCGATCCGCACGCTGTCATAGCTGAACCAGGAACCGGACTTCTCCACCAGCCCGGCCTTCACGCCGAGATCGAGGATTTCGCCGATCTTGGAGATGCCTTCGCCATACATGATGTCGAATTCGACCTGCTTGAAAGGCGGGGCCACCTTGTTCTTCACGACCTTCACGCGGGTGGAGTTGCCGACAACTTCGTCGCGATCCTTGATCTGGCCGGTGCGGCGGATGTCCAAGCGGACCGACGCGTAGAATTTCAACGCGTTGCCGCCCGTCGTGGTTTCGGGATTGCCGTACATCACGCCGATCTTCATGCGCAGCTGGTTGATGAAGATCACCATGCATTTGGAGCGGTTGATCGACCCGGTCAGCTTGCGCAGGGACTGCGACATGAGACGCGCCTGCAGGCCGACATGGCTGTCGCCCATCTCGCCTTCGATTTCCGCGCGAGGGACCAGCGCGGCGACCGAATCGACCACCAGCACGTCCACCGCGTTGGAGCGGACCAGCGTATCGGTGATTTCGAGCGCCTGCTCACCCGTGTCGGGCTGCGAAATGATCAGCTCGTCGATGTCGACGCCGAGCTTTGTCGCATAGACCGGGTCCAGCGCATGTTCGGCATCGATGAAGGCAACGGTGCCGCCGGCCTTCTGCGCTTCGGCGAGGACGTGCAGCGCCAGCGTCGTCTTGCCCGAGCTTTCCGGGCCGTACACCTCGATCACGCGGCCTTTCGGAAGGCCGCCAATGCCGAGCGCGATATCAAGGCCGAGCGAGCCGGTGGAAATCGCTTCCACATTCATGGCTTCGCGGCTGCCCAGCTTCATGGCCGACCCCTTGCCGAAGGCACGATCGATCTGGGAGAGTGCGGCATCGAGTGCCTTTTGACGGTCCACGTTGGATTCCTTTTCCACCAATTTCAGATTTGCACTCGCCATGACATGGCCTCCGTCAGCTTACTAGGGTCGCGTTCAACTCTTCAACTGACACGGCATGTACCCACTTTGTTCCGTAAGAACAAGTGCGGAACAAAATTTTTGTTGGAAACGGTTCGATGCAAGGCCCGCGGCGGGTCGTCGCGGCCTATTCGATCTCCTGCGCTTCCCAGCGCAGGCTGCGAGAGGAATTGCCGCGTACGGTGAATTCCAGCACGCGCTCGCCATCCTTCAGGGTCTGCCGCACACCGCGCAGGTTCCATGCGCCCGGCGATCCCAACAGCAGCCGCACCCGCACCGATTCGGGATTGGCGTTCGTGACGACGGCTTCGATCTTCTCCCAGCCTCCGTCGATATCCTCATGATCGTCGCGCAACGCACAGGAGAGAAAGACCTGCGAGCTGTCCCCGAGATCGAAATCCACATCCCGGCCCACGGGATAATCGCGCAGGAAATCCTCCGCCACCAGCAGGTCACCGAAGGAACTCGGTTCGAACACGGCGATCGATCCGGCCGGCAACGCCATGCCGAGCCCACGCTCCTCTTCGTTCTCGGTTTCCAGCGTGACATTCATGGGGACGAAGCGGTCGTCCGCATCCAAGGGCTCACACGGCGCCTCGTAGAAAAATTTGCCCTCAACATCGTCCTCGCGCAGGAAAGCGATCTGTTTCAGGCCCTGCGCGTTGACGTCGACCGGTACCGGCACACGGTAGAGCTTGAGATCCCCCAGTTGCTCTTCCTCGGCTATGACGGCGACCGGCGACACGGACTCCATAGTCAATGGCGCAGCAACGCGGCTGCCGGTCACGACGATCATCCCGTCGGAAGCCATGGGCGGCGGCAGAGGCGGCGGTGGCCCGTACATCACCACCGGCGAACCCGCAGCCGTGCTGCCGCGCGGCCAGCATGTCAGCCGCAATGGGCGCGCAAGCGGCGGGCTGGAAAGTCGGTCGAAATCGCTGACGATATTGAGCGTCCCCGCAACCGCCATCAACTCGGCATTCTCGAAGGTCTGGCCGTTATCGTTGAGGACGGTCAGCCAGCTTGTGAGGCCGAAGCGCACGTCGTCGGCATCGCGCCCCTCATCCAGCGTGGCGACGTAATTGGCTTCCCAGTCGAAGCCCCAGGAAAGGTACGAAAGCGTCACCTCATATGTGCCACCCGCCTCGCTGGCCGTGTCGATCGTGAAGACGGGCTGCGCGGAAAGGCCGCCAGGCACGCTGTCGAAAGTCAGCCGCTCGGGCAGGCCGGAACAGCGCACCGCTTCATACCCTTGCGCGGTTTGCAGCACGAGCCCGCCATCGGCCCGGGTGCGCACGATGGCATCTTCGCTCGCCGCCTCGCCAGTGGCGGGATTGGTGCGGGTTATGGTGACGCGATTGCCGAGCGTGCCATCCACCAGCGATGCCGGGCTGAGCAGATCGGCATTGCGGTTCTTTTCGATCGTGCCGCCAGGCAGGCCGGTGACGATGGCGCTGACCGCAACCATGCCTTCCGCCACGCCCTCGAAACGGATGGTCGAACGGCCGGGCGGCAGAGTGACGGTGCGAGTCTCCGATATCATGCCGAAGCCGCGGGGATTATCGCGGTCGATCTCACCGCCCAGCATGCGGCCCGGATCGCGATAGATGGTGACGGCGATATCGGTCGGCTCGGATGCGTCGACGACGGCGCGCTCCTGCGCGGTGGCGGGCGTCGTGACGCATGGCGCCGCCGCAAGGGCGAGCGCTAGAGCCAACCAGGGGCGGTCCGGACGCACCGCGCCTTCCCTACCACCGCGTCTCATAAGTGACGCGGACCTCTCGCTCGCCATTGGCGGGCACGGTGACGCGGTAGAGACGCTCGCCGAAATTGATCTGCTCGCCTTCGACGTCTTCGGAAACGACGCGGTAGTCGAGCCCCCACCAATAGCGATCGAGTCCTTCCTGCGTCAGCTCCACGACGACAGGCTCCGGCTTCGCATTGGTAAAGGTGTAGCGCATGGTGGTGCGGTAGAAGTCGACCGAGTAATCCTCACGGATCTCCCGCACCAATTCGTCGTCCTCGTATACGCGGTAACGACGGCTCTGGCGCCATTGCTGACCGGAAATGCGTTCGCGATTTTCGACTTCGGCCTGCACGAACACATCGAAGGCATCGCCGGTGCGCAGGCTCAGCGTGCTGCCCATCGGCGTGTGGCCGATGCCGTTTTCGCCGATGAATTGCGGATTGCCCTGCACGTCCCGCTGGTAAAAGCGCACCGTACCGGCGGGCAGCGCATCGCCGAGGCCGCCCTCGGCGCTCGAATTGAAGCTGATCGCGGTGCTTGCCGCGCGCGGCGCATCGTCGCTGTCGAAGCGAGCGACGTCGATCGTGTAGACCTTGCGCGCCGGAACGGCCTGCACGTCGAGGAAACTCACCTGCTTGGTCTGCGCATCGGCAATCGTCGTGCGCCCGTCGATGGGATAGAGGTAGAAATCGCCGAGCCGCTCCCGGTCCGCGGTTTGCGTGCCGACCTGCTGCAGATCGCGGCGCGGCGGCGCGTAGCCCTGGTTGCCGCTCGCCGGGTTCCCGGCGACCAGCAGCGTATCGGCATCGTGGAAGGTGGTGCCGGTGTTGTTGGTCAGCGTCACCCAGCCCTGCATGTCCACCGTACCGCGCGCTTCGTCGAACAGGGCGACATAGTCGGACGACCAGCCGAGGCCGGGCGTGAGGTAGCGGATGGAAGCGGGGCGCGTGCCGCCGCGATTGCTGTTCAGCGTGACCGAGAGCGTGGGGCGCGCGCGCAGGTTGGGCGGCACCTCGTCGAATACCACACGCACCGGGAGGCCGTCATCGCGCAGAACTTCGATCCGGTCGCCGATCCGCACCACCACGCCGCCTGCGGTGGAGAGCACTTCCGCCTGCTCGCGCATTTCGAGCCCGGTCGCGGGATTGGTGCGGACGAGCGTGACGGTCTGGCCGATGGCCTTTTCCATCAGCTTTTGCGGGGTCAGCAGGTCGAAATCGAAATTCTGCTCGACGATGGCGGTGCCATCGGCATTGAAGCTGACGGTCTGCGGGCGGATCTGCGCGGAAACATCGGGGAATTCGATCCGCGTCTGCCCGCGCGGAATATTCAATTGCCGCACATCCTGCACCAGCGCCTGGTTGTTCTGGTATATGGTGACGGAGACATCGCCCTGCGCGGTCTCCTCCCCGCTTACCGGCGTCTGCTGCGCGGCGGCGGGCGATGCGACGGCAATGGCGAACAAGCTCGCGGCGAGAATACGTGATGTCATGTGGAGCCCCCTTACGATTTGGCCTTGAGCATCGCCCGGCGGCCTTTATCGGCGCTGAACGCGCATCCGGCCGTCAGCTGGCGCGTATCGCCTTGCGCAATACGCCGCCCACCTTTTCGCCGATCTGCTTCACGCTGAAAGGCTTGGCGATGAAGTGCATGTGCTCGATATCGATTTCGCCGCGCAGCTGCTCCTCGGCGTAACCGGACATGAAAAGGACCGGCAGGTTGGGCCGCGCCTTGCGGATTTCCTTCGCCATGGCCGGGCCGTCCATGCTCGGCATGACGACGTCGGTGACGACGATATCGAACTCGTCGGGGTTTTTCCTGAAGGCGTCGAGGCCCTCGTCCCCGTCGCTGGCGGTGACGATGGAATAGCCCTGCCGCGCCAGCGCCCGCTCGGCCACGGCGCGAACCATGTCCTCGTCCTCCACCAGCAGGATGCATCCGCCACCGGAAAATTCGCGCGTGGTCTCCTCGACCGCAGCCTGCTTCGCCTCTTCCTCCGTCACGTGATGGACCGGCAGGTAGATGGTGAAGCGCGCGCCCTTCACCTTGCCGTCCGGCCCCTTGGCATTGCTGGCGAAGATGAACCCGCCCGACTGCTTGACGATGCCGTAGACGGTCGAGAGGCCGAGGCCGGTGCCCTTGCCCTGCTCCTTCGTGGTGAAGAACGGCTCGAACAGCTTGCCCATGATGTCGGGCGGGATGCCGCCGCCCGTGTCCTCGGCGATGAGCACGGTGTAATCGCCCGCCGGAATGATCTCGCTGCCCATGCGGCGGATATCCTTCGCCTCCACCCGTCGCGTGGCGAAGGCGAGCGTGCCCGTCGCTGTCTCTCCGCCGCCATCGCTCTGGATCGCATCGCGCGCGTTGACGGCGAGGTTGATGATGACCTGCTCCAGCTGGCGCGGATCGGCGCGAACCGCGCCAAGATCGCGGTCATGCCGCACCTTCAGCGTAATCTTCGCGCCGAGCAGCCGCTTCAGCAGCTGGCTGACTTCGGACAGGATATCGGGCAGCTGGATCGTCTCTGGTTGCAAGGTCTGCTGGCGGCTGAAGGCGAGCAGCTGCCGCGTCAGGCTGGCGGCGCGATTGGAATTGGCCTTGATCTGCTGGATGTCGTCGTAATCGCTGTCGCCCGGCGTGTGGCGCAGCAGCATGAGGTCGCAATAGCCGATGATGGCGGTCAGCACGTTGTTGAAATCATGCGCCACGCCGCCTGCAAGCTGGCCGACGGCCTGCATTTTGGTGGCCTGCGCCACTTGCCGCTTCAGCCGCGCTTCCTCGGTCGTGTCGGCCAGGCTGAGCAACACCGCCGCCTCACCCAACCCGCGCACGCCAGCCAAGCCCATGCTGACAGGATCGTCCGGCTCGCTGCGAAGGCGTATCGCGATGTCCCCGCTGGAGGCCGGCCCCTGCCCGTGCCGGCGCACTGCATCGGACATGGCGGATTTGTCGCGCGGAACAACGATATCGCTGGGATAGGGTGGCAGATCGTCCTTGCCGATGCCTGCCGCGCGCCGGAAAGCCGGATTGGCAAACAGGAAATGTCCGTCCCGGTCGGTCGTAGCAAGACCCAGCGGCAACTGTTCGAGCAGTGCCTGCAATTGCGCCGCCTGGCCCTTCGTTTCACCGACCGCACCGCCGATACCGATACCGGCGTCGATCAGCAGCATCAGCGAGGGCGCCTCGGCCGCGGCCCGTCCGGGCACGCTTTCGCGCGCGGCCTCCTCCGGATCGGCGAGCGGCACCTGCACCAGCGTCTGCGGACTACCCTTGCGCCCTTCGCGGGCGAAGAAGATCCGCTCCCGGTCGTCCGAACGCAGCAGCTGCACGAATTCCTGCCCCGCCATGCGCGCCGCTTCATCACCGAAGGCACGGCGCGCGAGTGCGGGGTTCGCCGCGCGGATCGTGCCATCGGGTGAGACCAGCGCAACGGCAATGCCCGCCGCGCCGAGCACGCGTCCGAACAAGCCCGTCATATGCTTGCCGATGGCGGCGATCGGCTCCGTCCGGACGATCGGCCGGAAACGCCAGATCAGGTAATCGTCCGCCCTACCCGCGCGAACAGCGCTGGCGGACCAGCTGTGCTCTTCATCGGCGACGGTGACAGGCTCACCCTTGCCATCGCGCCAAGCGGCGTGGGCCAGCCGGGCCAGCAGGTCCGCGCTCGCCCCATCGACGGGAAGTCGGGGCGGGCCATTGCTCGATCCGAACCACAATTCAAAGGCGGCATTCGCGCAGACCAGCCGATTGGCACGATCCGTGATAGCCACGGCCAGGTCGGACTGCTCGATCGCGGCAACGGTAACGGCCCAGTCGGGCGCATCGGCTCCGGAAATCGTCGGCGCAGCGGCGGGGGACCGAGCGGCGATGAAG
This sequence comes from Aurantiacibacter aquimixticola, assembly GCF_003605475.1. NCBI lineage: Bacteria > Pseudomonadati > Pseudomonadota > Alphaproteobacteria > Sphingomonadales > Erythrobacteraceae > Aurantiacibacter > Aurantiacibacter aquimixticola. The sequence continues at coordinate 1,073,972 of NZ_RAHX01000001.1, forward strand.
GCGATCAGGCCCAGCACTGTCAGCCCGCCGACAAAGGCGAAGGTGACGGTTGTGCTTTCGGCGGCATATTGCACCAGCGCGACGCTGGCGAGCACGGCTGCGGCGACAGCAAGCGCGTCGACCAGCTTTCGCGATGGCTCCGCTTCCGTCAATTTCAGCCGCGGCTGTTTCATTCGGCGGTACGTATCACCTGGCGGCGGCCCGGTCGCCTGCCCCAACGGCGCGCGACCACGAATCTCCACAGGAAGCTGGAGACGAGATAGCCGAGCGCGGCCGTAACGACGCTCAGCACCACGAAGCCGAAAGCAGTGACGCCTGCGGTCTGCAGCCACCAGCCGAATTCTGTCCACCAGCCCTGTTCCAGCGCGGCCTTGGCGCTTCCCATCGTATCCGGATCGACTTTCAGCGTGAAGCGTCCCACGCGGTTCGCAACCACGAGCCAGAACGGCACGGTGAAGGGATTGGTGACGAAGGTTATGGCCGCGGCAACGGGCACATTCGCCCGCGCCGGAAGGGCGAGGAATGCGGCGAGGAAAATCTGTCCGAGCGGGATGATGAAGGCGGCAAACAGGCCAAGCGCGGCACCACGCGGAACGGAGCGGCGGGTAAAGCGCCAGAGCTCGGAACGACCGAAGCGGTGGGCAATCGGCGCAAGCCAGCGATTGCGGGCCATTTCTTCCCGCTTGGGCATTTCCGGCATCCTTGCCGAGAGCCATCTGATCGCTGGTTTGAGCATCGTCTCCCGCGCGCCATACACGCTAACTCTTACCGATACAGGTAGGATTAGGCGAAGGGATGACAACCGGCGCTGAATGTCTTTTTGTGCTGCTGCAGATCAGCTCTTTTCGCGCATGAGGCGGGCCTTGTCGCGCTTCCAGTCCCGGTCCTTGATGCTGGCGCGCTTGTCGTGCGCCTGCTTGCCCTTGGCCAGCGCCAGCTCGACTTTCGCCCGGCCCCGGCCGTTGAAATAAATGCTGAGCGGCACCAACGTCATGCCCTTGCGTTCTACCGCACCGAACATCTTGTTGATCTCACGCTCGTGCAGCAGCAGCTTGCGCGGGCGCTTGGGCTCGTGATTGTTGCGATTGCCGTGGCTGAATTCGGGGATGTTGGCATTGACCAGGAAAACCTGCCCGCCTTTGACCTCGGCATAGCTTTCGGCAATCGACCCTTCGCCCGAACGCAGGCTCTTCACCTCGGTGCCCTGCAGGGCGAGACCGGCCTCGAACGTCTCCTCGATATGATAATCGAACCGCGCCTTGCGGTTTTCGGCGACGATCTTCTGCTTGTCGAATGCGGCGGGTTTGGGTCGGGCCATGGTGAGGCGGGCATGTAGGCGCTCGCGCCTCTCCTGCAAACCCTATCGCACCACGATCGATCCGGTCATGCCGAGCAGCGTGTGGCCGGTATGCGTGCAGTCCACGTCATAGCCGCCGCGAGACGGAATGAGCTGGATTTCGACCGTGTCCCCCGCCCCGACTTCGATCGCGCCATTGGCGACGATGGGCGCAGAGCTTTGCGCCACCTGGGCCGCCTGGAAGAAACCCGGCGCAGCAAAATTGTGCCCGCCATCGGAAACATTGGTGAACGCAAGGGTGACGGGCTGGCCGTCCTGCAGGCCGAGCGTCCTCGGCTCGAAGCTGAAGCTGTCCAGCCGCACTTCGACGCGCGGAGCGGATGCAAAGTCCGTGGCCGCAGGCGCGATGCGCGGATCGACATCGTACGTCGTGGCGCAGGAAGCCATCAGCAAAGCGGCAGGGATAAAAGCGAGGCGAAAAACGGCGTGGGTCACATCAGGTCCTCCGGAAGCGTCGGCGTGTTCAGTATGGAGATGAAACGCTGCCAGCGTGCTTCGGGATCCACGCCCGCAGCCTCGACCGCATTGCCGACGATTTCCTCACCCAGCCCGTAATTGATCACGTAGCTTCGATAGGTGTCCATAAAGCGCAGGCTCTGCTCCGCGCGCTGACGGCTCTGCAGGCGGTAGCGCATCGAATTCTCGATCGCCTCCTCACGCGTCATCGTTCCGTCGAGATAGCCGGCGGCGATAGTATAGTAAGCGCCCGAAAGATCGCCCAGCGCCTCGCGCAGCTCGTAATAGGCCTGGATATCGCTTGCATCGATGCCCGCCAGCGGAGCGAGCACATCGCGTTCGTATACGAGCTGGCTGTCGCCCGGGAAAGCAAGCTTCACGCCATATTCGGCGCTCCCTTCGGAGATGATCGCGCGCGGGCTGTAGAGCGGCAGAAGCGTGTACTCGACCTGCCCCATCGCGTTCACCCGGTCACGCTCGATCAGCGTCGAATAGACGTGGTGGCCGGGATAGGCCTCGTGGCAGCCGACATCGACGGCGCGGTCCAGCCGCGTGGGCAGATCGGTGTTGATCTCGATCACCGACTGGTAATCGCCCTGGTAATAATTGAACCCGCCCCAAGGCTTGTCGGTGACGAGGCTGAGAGTGAAATCCTCGCTCTCGGGCAGCGGAATATGCGGCAGGGTGCGCGCGCGGCATTCGGCGACGGCGGCGTCGATCACGGCGCGCAAACGGTCGTTCGGGATGACGAAGCGATCCTGATAGTCATTGAGCCGCTCGTTCAGCGGGCCGTCGTTGGCATCGCCGGGCACTAATTCCTCGATCCGCACAAGCACCGGCTCCAGCGTGGTCAGGTCGATCAGTTCGGGACGCACGCCGAAAAGGCCCTCGGCCTCGTCCTGGAACGGGATTTCCTCACCGCGCAGCATGCGCAGCCGCACCTTGGCGGAATCGAGCATGGCGCGCAGATACCGCACCCGCTCCGCCTCGACACTGCCCGGCTCGGCCTGCACCAGCCCCAGCGTCGCATCGAGCGCGGTAACGCGCGCCTGCAGCATGGGCAGCGTTGTCTCGTCGTCATTCGCCGCGGCGGCGGTCTTCAGCTCGTCCGGCCCGTAATAGGCATCGACATAGCCTGGATCCTTCTCCCCGATCGCCAGCTGCACGGCGAGATACTGCCGCGCCAGTTCATCGAGTGCTGGCGGCGGCGTGTTCGGCATGGTCGAGCACGCGGCGAGCGCGAGGGTGGCGGGCAATACGAAAGTGGAGAGCTTCATTCTTTGTCTTTCTTCGTGACCCCCCCGCGAAGGCGGGGATCCAGATAACGGCAGCGAGCTGGCCGGACGGCTCAGCTGGCCCCCTGCCCGCGCAGGGGCGACGCCGGATTTACAAACCAGCCAGCTCCATCGCCTTGTCCACTACCTTTTTCGCGGCATCGGAGCATGGGGCTATCGGCAATCGTACATCCGGCGCGAACCAGTCGTGCAGCTTGCTCAGCGCATATTTTGCGGGCGCTGGCGAAGCATCGGCGAACATCGCCTTGTGCAGCGGGTAAAGCCTTTCGTTCAACTCCCGCGCCGTGGCGAAATCGCCCTCGCCCGCAGCCTTGTGGAAGTCCGCGCACAGTTTCGGCGCGACATTCGCGGTGACGGACACACAGCCTTTCTGTCCAAGCGCATAGCCCGCCAGCGCCAGCGGATCATCGCCCGAAATCTGGCAGAAATCCGGCCCCGCCCCCATGCGCTGCGTGACGACGCGGGAAAGATCGCCGCTCGCATCCTTTATCGACAGGATCTTCTCCGGAAAGCGGCGATGCAATTCCACTACGGTTTCGGGCAGGATATCGGTCACCGTCCGGCCGGGCACGTTGTAAAGCATGATCGGCAGCTCGGTCCGCTCCGCCAGATAGCTGAAATGGGCGAGCAGCCCTTCCTGCGAGGGGCGATTGTAATAGGGCGCGACCAGCAGCAGCGCGTCCGCCCCGGCGATCTGCGCCTCCTTGGCGTGCCACAATGCAGTTTGCGTGTCGTTCGAACCTGCACCTGCGATCACCGGTACCCGGCCCGCGGCAACTTCGGCGCAGACGGCGATCACGCGGTGATGCTCGTCATTGTCCAACGTCGCGCTTTCCCCGGTCGTGCCGCAGGGCACCAGGCCGCTCGATCCGCTTTCGATCTGCCATTCGATGAAGCGGCGATAGGCGTCCTCGTCGAACGTCTCGTCGCGAAAGGGAGTCGCCAGGGCCGGTATGGAACCTGAGAACATTGTGGGCGCTCCTGCGTTGTGTTTGTAAACGGGCGGGTTTCCCCTGCCCGCGCCCGCTCCCGGGACAACATTATTCAGCGCCTGATAAGGATGCCTTTGCCATTATGTCCAGCATGGTTCGATTTCCCCTACTGACAGCTCTCGCCGTGACCACCGCGCTGGTCGCCCCCCTCACCGTATCCGCACAGGATGCCCGCGAATGGGATCGCAACCGCGCAAACCTCGTCGCCGAAGGGCCGGGCCGCATGGCGCCGCTGATCGCGGAATGGGAACGGCTGTGGAACGACCGTTCGGCGCAACTTCCTTTCACGACCTATGCCCGCTTCATTACGGCCAATCCGGGCTTTCCTGACGAGACGACGTTGCGTGCCCGAGCGGAGCGTCGCCTGCAGGAAGAATTCGTCGATCCGCAAACGCTGCTCGCCTTCTTCCGCGGCAGTGAGCCCGTCACCAATCACGCCAAGGCACATTATGCTCTCGCACTGATCGGCGAGAACCCGCAGGCGGCGCAGCAATGGGCACTCGCCGCATGGCGCGGCGGAGAAATGAGCTCGACGGCCGAAGCGGCGCTGTTCGCCAATTACGGCGCCGGTTTCTCGCAGGCCGACCATGATGCGCGCATGGACGCGCTGCTCTGGCAACGGGATCGCGAGGGGGCGCTCCGTCAGCTCGACCGTACCTCGCCTGACAATCGCGCATTGTTCGCAACGCGGCTCGGTATCCTTCAGGGCCAAGATGGCGCAGCGCCGTCGCAGGACGCCTTTGCCGATCCGGGCTATCTCTACAATCGCAGTCGCGAATTGCGGCAGCAGGGCCGCGATGCCGAGTCTGCGCGCATGTTCATCAACGCGCCCGAGCTTGCCGCACTGCCGCTCGATCGCACGCGCTATATCGAGGAATTGCTCGCCGTCGCGCGTGCCGCCAATCGCCGCGACACGGTGCGCGTCGCCGCACGTGCGCTCGACGCCTTCGCGCCGGGCGAGGATATTTCCGCGATGGAGTACAAGCTGCGCGACGATTACACGTCGCTGATGTGGGCAGGCGGCACCAATGCGCTCTGGCACCTCAATGACGGCGGTTCCGCAGCTCCGCTGTTCTACCAATACGGCGCAGCCGCGCGTTCCAGCCAGACCCGCTCCAAGGGCTTCTTCTGGGCAGGCGAGGCCTGCCGTCAGGCGGGCCGCGATGCCGAGGCGCGCGAGCATTACGAGATGGCCGCGCAATATCCGGACCGCTTCTACGGCATCATGGCGCTCGAGCGGCTCGGTCGCCCGATCCCGCAATATGCCGCCGCGCCCGATGGCTCGCCAACAGCGGAAGAGCGCCGCGAATTCCTCTCCTCCCCGCTGACGCAGGCGGTGAGCGAAGTGGCGCGCGATGCCCCGTGGTCGACCGGCATCCGCTTCTACCGCGCCATGGCGGACGAGGCGGAGACGGTGGGCGAGCACCTGCTCGTGGCGGAGCTGGCCCGCGATATCGGGCGGCGCGACCTTGCTGTAAACCTGGCCGACGCCGCCGCGGCGGACGGACATTCCGGCTTCACCCGCATCGGCTATCCCACGCTCGATACGCCGCCCGGTGCCAACTGGACGCTGGTCCACGCGATCGCGCGGCAGGAAAGCCAGTTCGCGGAGAACGCCATCAGCCACGCAGGCGCTCGCGGCCTGATGCAATTCATGCCCGCCACCGCGCGCGAGGAAGCGCGCCGCGCCAACATGTCCTATTCCGCCAGCCGGCTGATGAGCGATCCGCAATATGCCATGCGCCTTGGCAGCAATCATATTGAGCGCCTGCTGCGCCAGTATGACGGCAGCTACCCGCTCGCCTTCGCGGCCTACAATGCCGGGCCTGGCAATGTGAACCGCTGGCTGCGCGAAAGGGGCGACCCGCGCCGTTCGGGCGACTGGCTGCGCTGGATCGAGGAAATCCCCTTCTTCGAGACCAAGAACTACGTCCAGCGCGTGGTCGAGAACGCCGTGGTCTACGAACAGCTCCACCCAGACCGCGCCGGCCGCAGCCGCATGGCGAGCGACTTTTTGCGATAGAACGTCGGTATAACTTTGGTTATTGGCCTCGGTCGTGAGCCGACGATATCTGCATCTGCCACCGGATTCTCGACCTCCCGATTTTGATTCAGTACCTCGCCGCATTGTCGTAATTGCCGACTGCGAGGTCCACCGGGAGTGGATGAGCCATATAGCCACGTGGTTGGTCGACGCGGGCGCACTTTACGTTATCACATGGGGTATCGCCTGCGAGGACTGGCATGACGCCGTCGATTGGGCGCTGCTGAAAATTTTCGATTACGGTCCCATACCGGACGAAAAGCACATCATGACGACCTGGCATAGTAACGAACCCGTCGAAGAAGCTTTCTGGTTTGCAGGACACTCTGCCTTCCATCCAACAGAAGAGTTGGTCGAGACGCTGATCCTCGACGTATCTCCCGCTAATCGAGAGGCCGCAATCATGGAGAGTTACTCGAAAGCACAAGTCTGCGACGAGTAATGCCCGACATTACCAACCCCATCACTCCCGCCGGTCTTTCCGCGCTGAAAGCGCGTTACGATCACCTGCTCGGCACGGAGCGGCCGGAGATTACCGAGATCGTCAGCTGGGCGGCGGGGAACGGCGACCGCTCCGAGAACGGCGATTATCTCTACGGCCGCAAGCGGATGCGGGAGATCGACCGGGAGCTGGCCTTCCTGGCCAAGGTCATGAAGCATGCGAAGGTCGTCAATCCTGCGCAGCAGCCGGACAAGTCGCGCGCATTCTTCGGTGCAACCGTTACCATCGCCGACGAGGATGCCACACAGCGCACCTTCACCTTGGTCGGCGATCACGAGCAGGATGCGGGCGAAGGCAGGCTCGGCTGGTCCAGCCCAATGGCCCGCGCGCTGCGCGGCGCGGAAATGGGTGACTTGCGCACCGTGCGCCTTCCGGGCGGCGAGAAGGAGTGGGAAGTCGTCGCCATACGCTACCCGGCAGGCACGGAATAAAATCCGGATAATCGTGTAAGAAACGCCCTCGCCCGCCGACTATCGAGGCATGGCACGAGGACACACGACCCTGAATTCGCCCCCGCCATCGCAGGATGAGGCCTATCGCGAAGCCGCCGAAACCTATGGCGGCGCGATCGTCCGGCTGGCACGCGGGTATGAGCGCGATGCCGATCTCGCCCGCGACCTGGTGCAGGACATTCACGCCGCGCTCTGGCGCAGCTTTGCCTATTTCGAGCGGCAGTGCTCGGTGCGCAGCTGGGTCTACCGGATCGCGCATAATGTCGCTGTGAGCCATGTGCAGGCGGCGCTTCGGCGCAAAAGCGGCGGCCTCGTCGAGCTGGACGAGATCGACACGCTTGCCGCGCCCGACAATCCCGAAGCCGATGTGGGCGAGGCGCAGGCCTCGCAGCGCCTCCTCTCCACCATCCACCGCCTCAAGCCCGCAGACCGGCAGGTGATGCTCCTTTACCTCGAAGACCTGACCGCCGCCGAAATCGGCGAGGTGACCGGCCTTTCGCCCGGAGCCGTCGCGACGCGGATCAGTCGCGTCAAAAGCCTGCTCGCGGAAAGCTTCCAATCCCCGGAGACCGAACGATGACCCCTCAGGAATTCGCGCGCCACAGCTGGCAGGATAGTGCGCCTGCGCCCACCTTGCCCTCGCTCGACACGCTGCGCGCGCGCTCCGACGCCTTTCGCCGCAAGATCGTGCGCCGCAACTGGATCGAATATGCTGCTGGCATCTTCGTCATCGTGATGTTCACGGCCATGGCGTTGCTGATCCCGGTCACGGCCCTTCGCGTCGGCGCGGCGATGGTGGTGGCGGGCACGCTGGTGCTGCTGTGGCAGCTTCACCGACGCGCCAGTCCGCTGACTTCGGCCGAGCATGGGGGCGCGCTGTCGCTGCTCGAATACGAACGGCGCGAATTGATCCGCCAGCGTGACGCGCTCGACAGTGTCTTCACCTGGTATCTGCTGCCCCTTTTGCCGGGAATGCTGGTGGTGATGGCGACGCCGTGGCTGAGCATGCCGGTGGCCGAGTGGCAATTGCCGCCCGTCGGGGTGGCGATGCGGATCGGCGCGGCGCTGGCGGTGTTCGGCGCGGTCTATCTTGTGAACAAGCTGGCCGCGCGGCGATTGCAGGAGCGGATCGCGGAAATCGATATGCTGCGTGCGTAAACAGCCTTTGTGATAAAAACGAAAAGGCCCGCGGCGCGAACCGCGGGCCTTCCCCTTTTTTGTAAGCCGCAGCCTTACTCGGCGGCTTCGATGTCGCCATCTTCGCCGCCATCGGCTTCGGCATCGTCGCCCAGATCCTGCGCGAACAGGCTTGGCGTCTCCTCCTCGTCCGAAAGCGCGGGCATCGCGTCGGCATGGCCATTGGCCGCCCCTTCCACCAGTGAGCCAAGCGAGGAGCCATTGAGGCCAAGCTCCTTCATCAGCCCGTCCAGCACCGGAGCCTGGGCGCGGTAGGCCAGCGCTGCCGCCACCGCATCGTTGGCGAGGTTGCCCGACCCGCCGCCGACACTGGCGGCTCCATTGGTGGAGCCTGCCGGGCCGGCGCGCTGGGTAAGGCCATCCACCTGCACGATCTTGATCGAGTCGATGGCTTCCATCGGCTTCGCGCTTTCGCGGATGACTTCCGGCAGCACCTTGAGCAGCGCGAGCTTCGTCTGCAGCGAGATCTGGTCCATCGAGAGGATGTTCGCAGCCTCGTTCACCGCACGCTGACCGGCTGCTTCCACTTCAAAGCGGACCCGGTCGGCCTCGGCGCGCAGCTTGGTAGCGTCGGCTTCACCCTCGGCCTCGCGGCGCTGGGCTTCGGCGCGGTTGGTCGCCGCATCGCGATCCGCCTCGGCATCGACGCGGATCTTGATCGCATCGCGCTCGGCCTGCTTGGACGCCTCGATCAGTTCGATCTTCTTCTGACGTTCGGCAATCTCGCTCTCGCGGGCCGTGGCGACGCGTTCCTCGGCTTCGACGGCCTTGGCGCGGGCCGCATCGGCTTCCGAGCGAGCCTGGCTTTCCTCACGCGACTTGTTCTGAACGGCGATCTGCTGTTCCTGTCGGGCGATTTCGAGCGCGCGGACCTGATCGATGCGGGCTTCCTCCACCAGCCGGTCGGCCTCGATCTGCTGCGCGTCGACCTGCTTCTTCGCTTCGATCTTGGCGGCATCGGCCTCGCGCTGGCGTTCCGCCTGCTCGCGAGCGATTTCGGCCATCTGCGCGGCGCGGCGCACTTCGACTTCGCGTTCCTGCGACAGCCGAGCATATTCCTGGTCGCGTCCGATCTCGAAGCTCTTCGTGTCGGCTTCGAGGTTCTTCGTTTCCATCTGCACGCGCGTGTCCTGCTCGATATCGTTGCGCAGCTTCTTGCGCGCCTCGATCTGCTCGGTCAGCTTGGTCAGGCCTTCGGCGTCGAAGGCGTTGTTGGCATTGAAGTGCTCGATGCTCGTCTGGTCGAGGCCGGTCAGGGAGACCGATTCCAGCTCCAGCCCGTTCATGGCGAGATCGTTCGAGGAAACCTGCTGCACCTTCTGCACGAAGTCGGCGCGCTGCTCGTGCAGCTCGTTCATTGTCATCCCCGCCGCGACGGAGCGCAGGGCGTCGACGAACTTGCCTTCCACCAGATCCTTCAGCATTTCGGGCTGCATCGTGCGCTGGCCAAGCGTCTGCGCGGCCATCGCGATGGCCTCTGCATCGGGCTTCACGCGGACGTAGAACTCCGCCTTTACGTCGATCCGCAAACGGTCGAGCGTGATCAGCGCTTCGGCATCGCGCCGCATAACGCTCAGCACCAGCGTGTTCATGTTCACGGGCATCGTCTCGTGCAAGACGGGCAGCACCAGCGCGCCGCCATTCATCACCACTTTCTCTCCGCCGACGCCGGTTCGCACGAATGCGACTTCTTTGGACGCCCTACGGTAGAGCTTGATGAGGAACATGAAGAATACGAGGATCAGGAAGATCCCACCGACCATCAGGATGAGGCCACCATCGAACAGACTATCCATTTCTTCTCCTTGCTGTTGAACTTTTGATCCGGCGGCGCGCGTCAGCCCATGGGAGCCAGCTTGCGCTCTGCCAGCGGTACGCCGAAGAAGGTCTGCCCTTCGCGCCGTACCAGTAGAATATCGTCGCCAGCCGCGATCACGCTGGCATCTTCATGCGGCTCCACCATGACATAATGGGCGTGGCCATGGTGATCGCGCACCTTGGCGCGGGCGGGCGAGCCGCGTTCCGCCTTGCCCTCGGTGACCTTGCCGCGCTTGCCGACCAGGCTTTCCAGGCCGACCGCCGTGGTCTCGTCCTGCGGCAGCAGGCGGCCGAGTGGGCGCACCAGCGTTGCCGTGACCGGCACGCTCGCCCCGCCGGCGATCAACGCCGCCAGCCATGCGTAAAGTGGCGATCCGGTCAGCCCTTCGGCCAGTCCCTGCACGCTGACGCCGATTCCGGCGAAAAGGAGCAGGAAGGTCATCAGCCAGACGAAGAAGGGTACGCGGCCTAGCCCCAGAAGCGTCGTCAGGGCACCGCCGATGCCGGCGCTTGTCGGGTCGGCGATCATGCCGTCGGCATCGACATCGATATCGGCGTCGAACTCGAAATCGCCGACACCGATGATCTGCAACAGGCCGAGCAACACCATCAGCCCCAGCGCAATGGCAAAGGGCAGATTATAGTCGGCAAACAGGCTCATCTCTCTCCTCACCTCCCGGCAGGGCCGAGGGCGCCTTTCATTTTCGCGGGTTTTCTAGGAGAACCCCCTCCGTCCCCATTCATATGGCATAAATTCACCGATTTTGCCAGAAAAACCGGACTCCGAATGTTGGATTTTTGCCTGTTTCCTACAGGCCTCTGCGCATGTACTTCATCAACATGCTCCGCCCGGTACTCCCTTTGCTCCTGCTCGCTGTCGCCAGCCCGCTATGGGCACGCGATAGCCTCGGCGTGTTCGGCCAGTGGGGCGCATTTGCGGAGCCGGAACGGCAACGCTGCTACGCCATCGCCACGGCCGATGAGAGTCGCGCGAGGCGGGATTTTCAGCCCTATGCCAGCGTCGGCACATGGCCGCGCCGCAATGTTCGCTCGCAAGTGCATTTTCGCCTCAGCCGTGAATTGGCGGAGCGCGCCAACGTGCGGCTCGCCATAGGCGGTGCGCGGTTCGATCTGATAGCGGGCGAAGGCGATGCGTGGGCGACCAGCGCCAGCGAGGATGCGGCGATCGTCACCGCCATGCGCGCCGCGGGCCGCATGAGCATTCGCGCAACCGACAATCGCGGGAACCGCTTTTCCGATTATTACAACCTGGACGGCGCGGCCACCGCCATCGATGCCGCCAATGTGGGCTGCACCAGGCGCGAATAAAAAAGGGCCGAAGGATCGCTCCTCCGGCCCCTGAACCGCGTGTATATGGCTGACGCTTAGAAGCGCAGGCCGACGCCCAACGCGACTTGGTGACGATCGAGATCGGCGTCGAAGCGGCCGCTCTCTCCGGTATCGTCATCGAAAAAGTCGTCTTCGCTGAAATCGAATTCGCCTTCGGAGTAGTTGGAATAACGATATTCGAGCTTCACGAAGCTGCGCTCGCTCAAGGCGTATTCGGCGCCGGCACCGACGCGGATACCGTCGAGATCGAGGTCGGTTTCCAGCTCGGTCTCGCCATCGTCGGCTTCGAAGTTGAAGCGAGCATTTGTGTATCCGCCTTTCACGTAAAGCAGCGTGCGGGGGTTGGCGAGGATGCCTGCGCGGGCACCGATGTAGATGTCACGGCCGGTGTCCAGACGCGCGCCGAAGCCCAGATCTTCCAGATCGCCGTCCTCGACTTCGGTATCCGCAGTAGAAGTCGACAATTCGGCTTCCGCACCGAGCACGATACCACCGACGGCGAAATCATAACCGACCCCGACGCCGTACATGAAGCCATCGATCGACTCGTCGTCGTCATCGTCTACGTCGTTATCGACATCGCTGCCGGCCTTCGTGAGATCGAAACCTGCCAGCGCCTCGACACGCGGACCGGTAAAGGCGGAATTGTCCTGCGCGGCGGCAGGCACGGCGAGAGCCGCACCCGAAGCGCCGGCGAGAAGGAGCGTGAGGGTCTTTTTCATTGGTATTTCCATTCAATCTTTTCGCGCGATCGCTCGCGCTGGGGGGACTGCTGAAATGCTGCGATCGGGCAAGGGTTTCATTAACCTGAAGCAACGCCCCGACTGTTGCCATCGCGCAACAATAATACGCGGCAAAAAGTGTTTGTTGCGCGGCAGATCGAAAAAGGCGACGTAATTTTGCGGTCAATGGACCTGCCGCTCCCGCCCCTGGACTGGCTGGTCAAGTCGGTGATCTCATCCTATATGCGCCGTTCCCATGGCCGATACGACACTGATGAGCATTCCCGGGCAGGTGGACCCGGTTCCCGTCGCGCGTGACATCACGCCGCGCGAGGATGGACGCGTGGATTTGATCGGCCTGCCGAAGAAGCGGATCGCCGAACTGTTCGCCGAAGCGGGGCTCGATGCGAAGCAGGCGAAACTGCGCGCGAAGCAGGTGTTTCACTGGCTGTATCATCGGGGCGTCACCGACTTCGAAGCGATGACCGACATCGCCAAGACCATGCGGCCCTGGCTCACCGAACGTTTCGTGATCGGTCGCCCGGAAGTGATCGAGGCCCAGCACTCGACCGACGGGACGCGCAAATGGCTGCTACGAACCGCCGATGGCCACGATTTCGAAATGGTCTTCATACCGGATGCGGATCGCGGGACGCTGTGCGTATCCAGCCAGGTGGGGTGCACCCTCAATTGCCGTTTCTGCCACACCGGCACGATGCGCCTGGTGCGCAACCTGACGCCGGGTGAGATCGTCGGACAAGTCATGCTGGCGCGTGATGCGCTGGGCGAATGGCCCAAGGGCAAAATGGATTTCGCCGAGATCGAGGACGAAGCCGAATACACTGCCGACGGTCGCCTGCTCACAAACATCGTGATGATGGGCATGGGCGAACCGCTCTACAATTTCGATAATGTCAAAGGCGCGCTGCAGCTAGTGATGGATGGCGATGGCCTCGCCCTCTCAAAGCGCCGCATCACGCTCAGCACCAGCGGCGTGGTCCCGGCAATGGCGCGCTGCGGTGAGGAGATCGGCGTCAACCTGGCAGTCAGCCTGCACGCCGTCACAAAGGACATTCGCGACGAGATTGTCCCGATCAACAAGAAATACGGCATCGAGGAATTGCTGCAGGCCTGCGCCGACTATCCGGGCGCCAGCAATGCCCGGCGGATCACGTTCGAATACGTGATGTTGAAAGACAAGAACGACACCGACGAGCATGCGCGAGAACTCGTCCGCCTGTTGAAGCAGTACAAGCTGCCGGCGAAGGTCAATCTGATTCCCTTCAACCCGTGGCCGGGCGCTGTTTACGAATGCTCCACGCCGGAGCGGATCCGGGCGTTTTCGAACATCGTGTTCGAAGGCGGCATCAGCGCGCCGGTGCGCACCCCTCGTGGGCGCGATATCGATGCGGCATGCGGGCAGCTGAAGACGGCAGCCGAGAAGAAGAGCCGCGCGCAGATGGATCGCGAAGCGGCCGAAGCGCAAGCGTAACGGCCGCAAAAAAACGTCAGACGGTGCGACCGTCTCTTGTCTGGCTACGTAACTCCCGTAGCATTTGTCATCAGGGGAGTTGTCATGAAGAGCCTTTTTGCAGTTTCGTAGGCATTGTTGCTTGCAATTTCGCCGACATCCGTTGGCGCGCAGGACGATCTCGAGCGAGACAGCGTGGTTGTCGGCCCGGAGATGCCGGGCGCGTTTCTTCACCTGCCCGGTGGCGAAGGTCCACATCCCGTGATCATCGTTCTCGGCGGGAGCGAGGGCGGCGACTCCTCGGCCCGCACTTTTGCCGAGCGCTTCGGTGATCATGGATATGCCGTTCTCGGTCTGCCTTACTACTCGCCGCGTCCGGAAGGATCGGACGGACACATTCCCGGCTTGCCGCGTGCCTTCGCGAAAATCCCCGTCGATTATCTCGAACAGGCGAATGCATGGCTCGCCACTCGGCACGACATCCGCAGCGATGCCGTCGGCCTTTACGGCGTGTCCAAAGGCGCGGAGATGGCTCTGCTTGCAGGCACGCTGATCGACGGGTTTGCGGCAATCGCCGCGATCGTACCAAGCGATGTGGTGTGGGAAGGCTGGGGTGCAGGCGAAACCACCAGTTCGTTCAGCTGGCGCGGCAAGGCACTGCCCTTCGTCTCCTACGAGGGAATGGGCCAAGAATTCGCCAACCCGACCGGACCGGAAGGGCGGCCGCGCCTGCGTTTGCCGCATGACAAGGGCCGCAACGCCAACCCTGATCGTGCGGTGCTCGCCCGCATCCCGGTCGAGCAGATCGACGAGCCGGTGCTCGTCGCAGGTGGCGATGCCGACCTGGTATGGAATTCCGGCGAAATGGCACAGGCGATTGCGGAGCGTCGCATCGCAGCCGGTTTGCCGACCGTGTCGCTCGTTTTCACCGATGCCGGACATTATCTCTCCGGCCACGGCAGCCGGGAGACAGGCAATCCTGCCAACCAGTTCGCGCAAGCAGAGATCTGGCCCGCCACCCTCGCCTTCTTTGCCGAGCATCTGAAAGAAGAATGAGCGATCCGGCCACACTCGCCTTTTACGAAAAGCAAGCACCCGGCCTCACGCTGAGCAGCGCGCAGGGGCCGAGCCCGGGTCTCGACGCCTTTCTCGACCGACTGAAGCCAGGCGCGGATATTCTGGAGCTTGGCTGCGGCACCGGACGAGACGCGGCGCGCATGCTGGAGCGCGGCTTCAAAGTCGACGCGACCGACGGCGCCGCGGCAATGGTGCGCAAGGCGAATGAAAGGCACCGCGTAGGCGCACGGCAGATGCGGTTCGACGAACTGGCCGCCGATGCGAAATACGATGCTGTGTGGGCGCAGGCCTGTCTGCTGCATGTGGCCCGCGCCGGTCTTCCCGAAGTCCTCCGCCGCATCCATCGCGCTCTGCGACCCGGCGGCCAGCATTTCGCAACCTTCAAGCTCGGCAGCGGAGAAGGGCGCTGTCTGCTTGGCCGCCTGCACAACTTTCCGAGCGAAGACTGGCTGCTCGATCGCTACCACGACGCGGGTTTCGCCATCCAATCGAGCGAGGTCCATGACGGACAGGGAGCGGACGGCACGGTGCGCGACTGGGCCGCGATCGTCGCTTTCAAGCTCGATTGAGCGCAGCGCCAAAACGCTTCATCCTTAAAATCCAATCCCAACAGGCCGTTCATCTGCGGTTGTCTGAGCCTGAACGATATCCCGACTCATCGACAGCAAGGGCCTGCCGATTGGGAAAGGTACAGAGCCATGAAGAAGACACTACTTGCCATCGCCGCCGCCACCACGCTGGCCATCCCCGCCGCGCCTGCACTGGCGCAGGGCGGACCGCCGCCATGGGCTCCCGCACATGGTTATCGCGACAATGATCGCGGTTACGACCGGTCCGACCGCTACGACCGTCAGGATCGCCGCCGCTACCGTCAGGATCGCCGCAGCGACAGGCGCTATCGCCAGCGCACTTATGACGATTACGGCCGCTATTACGAACCGCGCCGCGTGCGCCGGGGAGACCGTGTGTGGCAGGGCCGCGACGGACGTTACTACTGCGAACGCGAGAATGGCACGACGGGCCTGATCATCGGTGCTGCCGGTGGCGCACTGGTCGGCCGCGCCATCGATACGCGGGGCGATCGCACCGTAGGCACGCTGCTCGGTGCAGCATTGGGTGCCGTGCTCGGCCGCGAAATCGACCGCGGTTCGGCACGCTGCCGCTAGAAGTCCGCAATTGTGAATTGGGCGGTGGCGTCTCAGCTGCCGCCCTTTCTTTTGTACCACAGGCAGTCCACCCCGCTCGCCGATAGATTTCGCAGGCGTTCCCCGCTATCGCACCGGCGATGAGCAAGACCAGCCACGCTTTCTTCGACATGCACACGCACGGTTTCGTGCGCGTCGCCACCGCCACTCCGCGCACCCGCACCGCCGATGTCGGCTACAACCGCGACGGGATTATCGAGCAGGCGAGAAAGGCGCATGCGCAGCATGTCGATCTGCTGCTTTATCCTGAGCTCTGCCTCTCCAGCTATGCGATGGACGATCTGCACATGCAGGGCGCGGTGCTCGATGCGGTGGAAGCTGAGATCGAGACTATCCGCAAGGCGAGCGCCGATCTGACGCCGGCCCTCGTCATCGGCGCCCCGCTGCGGCGCAATGGCCGCATCTACAACTGCGCGGTCGTCCTCTCGCATGGCGAAGTGCTCGGCGCCGTGCCCAAGAGCTATCTGCCCAATTACCGCGAATTTTATGAGAAGCGCTGGTTCGCCCGCGGTCAAAATTGCCGGAACCTGTGGATCCCGGTGAATGGCGAGGAAGTGCCTTTCGGCGTCGATTTGCTGTTCAGCGCGCAGAACCTGCCCGGCTTCACCTTCGGCATCGAGATCTGCGAGGATTTCTGGAGCCCGCTGCAACCCGGCACGGAGGCTGCGTTGGCGGGCGCGACGATCCTGCTGAACCTTTCGGCCAGCAACATCACAATCGGCAAGTCGGATGAACGGCACCTGCTCTCCCGGGCCAGCTCCAGCCGCAATGTCTGCGCCTATGCCTATTCCGCCAGCGGTTTCGGTGAAAGCACGACGGATCTGTCCTGGGACGGACAAGGCATGATCTACGAGCTCGGCGATCTGCTGATCGAAAGCGTGCGCTTCGAGCTCGACCCCGAGCTTTGCGTCACCGATATCGACACGCGCCGCATTCTCAATGAGCGGATGCGGATGCAAACTTTCAACGATGCGGCGGAAGACGCCGGCAGGCCGGAAGACAGCTACCGGGTGATCGGTTTCGAGCACAGCTACGACGCTGCCGATATCGGACTGCAACGTCCGATCCGCCGCTTCCCGTTCGTCCCAAACCGGATCGAGAAGCTGGACGAGGATTGCTACGAGGCGTTCAACATCCAAGTGGATGCGCTGATGCGGCGGATGCAGGCGACAGGCGCGAAGAGCCTCGTCATCGGCATTTCCGGTGGGCTTGATTCCACCCATGCGCTGATCGTGGCGGCAAAGGCTTGCGATACGCTCGGCCTGCCGCGCTCTGTGATCCGCGCCTACACCATGCCCGGCTTTGCGACTTCGGACGAAACAAAGGCGAATGCCTGGAAGCTGATGAAGGCGTTCGAGGTTACGGCGGAGGAGATCGATATCAAGCCTGCCGCGCGGCAGATGCTGAGCGATATGGACCATCCTTTCGCCAATGGCGAGCCGGTGCATGACGTGACGTTCGAGAATGTGCAGGCGGGCCTGCGGACGGATTATCTCTTCCGGCTGGCAGGCCACCATGACGGGTTCGTGATCGGCACGGGCGATCTCAGCGAGCTGGCGCTCGGCTGGTGCACATACGGCGTCGGCGACCAGATGAGCCATTACGCGGTCAATGCCGGCGTGCCCAAGACGCTGATCCAGTACCTGATCCGTTGGGCGACGCGCACCGATCAGTTCTCGCCCGCCTGCGATGATGCGCTGGAAGAAGTGCTGGGCACCGAGATATCGCCCGAACTCGTCCCTGCGGCGGAAGACGGCTCGATCCAGTCGACCGAGAGCATTATCGGCCCGTACGAGCTCAATGATTTTTTCCTGCATCACGTGCTGCGATACGGTCAGAAGCCGAGCCATGTGGCGTTCCTGGCCTGGCATGCCTGGCGCGACGCGAAGAGCGGATCGTGGCCGCACGAGTTTCCGGAAAACGGCAAGAACGCATATGACCTCGCCACCATTCGCGGCTGGCTTGAGAAGTTCTGCAAACGCTTCTTCGAATTCAGCCAGTTCAAGCGCAGCGCGCTTCCGAACGGTCCGAAGGTGAGCGCGGGCGGCGCATTGTCACCACGCGGCGACTGGCGCGCGCCCAGCGATGCGGTGGCCGATGTGTGGCTGGAGGAATTGCGCAAGAACGTTCCTGACTGACGCCCTTGTCAATACTTCGAGATGGCGTAGGTTGCCGCGCATGACCCGTCCCAGCGTTCTTGTCACTGGCGGAGCCAAGCGGCTCGGCAAGGCGATGGTCGAGCGGTTTGCGCAAGGCGGGTGGCACACCGTCATTCATTGCAACACATCGCGCGACGCGGCGGACGACCTTGCGGCCACGTTGCCGAGCGCGGAGGTGGTCCAATGCAACCTGTCCGATCCCGAAGCGGGCGCGGCGATGGTTCGGCAACTTGCCGAGCGGCTCTCCGACTGGCGCTGCCTGGTCAATTCCGCCTCGATCTTCGCCGTCGACGAAGTAACCGCGCTCGATCCGGAAACGAACCGCAAGGCGATGCAAGTGAACGCCGCCGCCCCTGCCCTTCTGGCGCAGACCTATCTCGCCCATGCAAAGAGCGGTGCCGGTCGGCGCGTGATCCAGTTCACCGACCAGAAGCTGCGCAATCTCAATCCGGACTTCTTCAGCTACACGATGAGCAAGGCTGCCGCCAGCATCGCCTCGCAAATGCTGGCAATGGCACATGATGGCAAGGACCGGATCTACACGCTGGCCCCCGGCGCCATCCTGCCGAGCCACGACCAGAGCGAAGCCGAAGCCGAACGGTCGCATACGATGAACCTGCTGCAGCGACGAACCGGGGCCGACGAGATTGCGGAAGCCGCGCTGTTCCTTGCGGAAGGGCCACTGGCGAGCGGCCAGAGCATCTATGTCGATTCCGGCCAGCATCTGCTGAACCAGCCGAGAGACGTCATCTACATGGAACGGGAGGGACGCGCCTGATGAGCGAAATCGCGATCGCAAACGAGGCCGTCGTTGAGCAATCGGTCCAGACAAGTGGCACCAAGCCGCGCAAGCGCCACGCCCTGTCCACCCGGATATGGCACTGGATCAACGCGGTCAGCATCATCATCCTTTTCATGAGCGGGCTGAACATCTCCAACGCGCACCGCTATCTCTACTGGGGCGATTGGGGCTTTTCTCCCGAACAGGCATGGCTCGAAGTGCCACGCTTTCCGGGCTGGGCGACGATCCCGGGATATTACAGCCTGTCGGGCGCGCGCGACTGGCACGTGATCTTCTCGCTCGTCTTCGCCTTCAGCCTGTTGGCCTTCATCATCCTTGCGCTGCTGAACGGTCACATGAAGCGCGACATTT
The DNA here is from genome assembly GCF_003605475.1 of Aurantiacibacter aquimixticola. NCBI lineage: Bacteria > Pseudomonadati > Pseudomonadota > Alphaproteobacteria > Sphingomonadales > Erythrobacteraceae > Aurantiacibacter > Aurantiacibacter aquimixticola. The sequence continues at coordinate 1,093,222 of NZ_RAHX01000001.1, forward strand.
TCGCCCGCGCCCGCGAGTGGCGACCCGGCAACATCTGGGCCGACATCAAGCAACATCTGAAGCTCAATTTCGAGCATGGGGAAGGCAAGTACAACATCCTCCAGAAGATCTCCTATGCGGGTGTCATTCTCATCCTGATCCCGCTGATGATCTTCACCGGCATGGTGATGAGCCCCGGCATGGAAGCCGCCTGGCCGTGGATGACGGAGCTGTTCGGCGGCAGACAGAGTGCTCGCTCGCTGCACTTCATTGCCGCATGGCTGCTATTCGCGTTCTTTGTGGTTCACATCGTGCTCGTCGTTCTCGCCGGACCGATCCACCAGCTGCGCGACATGACCACGGGAGGCCGCGAATGATGCGCCGCCGAAACTTCCTCGTCGCTGCCGGAGCGACCTTTCTCACCGGATGCTCCAAGATCGGCGACACCGAGTGGTTCGCCAAACTGGTCGATGGCGCGGAAAACTGGCACCGCGGTCTGCACCGTGCGCTCGGCGGTGGGCGCATCACGATGGCACCGGAATACGAGATTGCGGATATCTCCCCCTTCTTTCGCGGCAATGGCAGCCAGAGCGTCGACACCGATGCATACCGCGCGTCCGAAGCCGCCGGGTTCGCCGACTGGCAGCTGACGGTGGACGGGTTGGTCGCCAATTCGCTGACGCTGTCGATGGACGACATCCGCGCCCTGCCCCAGCGTACGCAGATCACGCGGCACGACTGTGTCGAAGGATGGAGCGCGATCGGTCAGTGGACCGGTCCGCAGCTTTCGCAGATCTTGCTGGCCGCGCAGCCCACCGATGCCGCAAAGCTCGTGGTCTTTCACTGCGCCGACACGCTTGGCGGGTCGCAATATTACGAGAGCTGCGACATGGACGATGCGTATCATCCGCAGACCATTGTCGCTCATGCGCTCAATGGCGAGCCGTTGCCCGTCCGCAATGGCGCGCCGCTGCGGCTGCGGCTGGAGCGGCAGCTGGGCTACAAGCACGCGAAATATCTCACCCGGATCGAGCTCGTCGACAGTCTCGATGCAATTTACGGCGGCCTTGGCGGCTATTGGGAAGATCGCTCCGGCTATCAGTGGTATGCAGGCATCTAGCCGTCAGGCGGATAGAGCCGGTTCATTGCGTCCCAGCTCAGCCGGATCATTTCCTCCAGCGCGTCTTCGTCGACACGCTCCAGCCGGGTGACGTAGAGGCAGCTCGCACCCTTGCTGTGCGGCCCCAGTTTCTCCCGCAGCGCGTCCATCCGCCTGCCCGTCGGCGCATCGCAATAGCCGCCCATCAGGTAGAGCGAGTGCTTCGCCTTTCGCGAGCTGAAGCCGGTACGCAGCCAGTGGACCTTGCGCCCGCTGTCATAGGTGGTGTGGTAATCGCCGTAGCCGATGATGCTCGCCCCCCACATCTGCGGCTCATCACCGGTCACCCGGCGAAATATCGCGTCGAGCGCCTTCGCACCTTCGCGCCGCGCCTCCGGCTCGACCTGCGCGATGAAACCGGACACGCTCGCATCTGTGGGCACTGTCACCGGATTGCTCATGCCGATCACTATATCGCGCAATTGACTCGCCGCCAAACGCTGCGCAAACCGACCGCCTTTGCATTATCGATGAGGGGACAGGCGCCGCATGTGGTTGCTCGACAAATTTCTGAAGACCGCGATCAAGCGCGGACGGCTCGTCATCACCGATCATGACGGTACGGTTCGCGAATACGGGCCCTCACCCAAAGAGATGGAGAATGGGCCGATCCGTGTCCGCCTGACGCACCCGAAGGCCGCCAATCACATCGCCCGCTATCCGCAGCTGGGCGCAGGCGAAGCCTTCATGTGGGGCTGGCTCGTCGTCGAGGAGCCGCACGATATTCGCGACCTGCTTCTCTACGTCACCGAGATCACGAAAACGCAGGGCGATGCGGTCATCAAGCCGAGCGGGCTCATTCGCAAGAATATCCAGAAGGCCATCTCCAAAGCCGACAGCGTCAATCTGAAAGGCAAGGCGCGCAAGAATGCCGAGCACACCTACAATCTGACGCGGCGGCTGTACGAGCTGTTCCTCGACGAGGACCGGCAGTACACCATGGCCTATTACCGGGACACGGCGAACAGTCTCGAGAAGGCGCAGCTGGACAAGAAAGCGCATATCGCCGCCAAGCTTAACATCACGCCCGAGAACGGGCCGAACATGCGTATTCTCGACATCGGCTGTGGCTGGGGCGGCCTCGCGCTGTATCTCCACCGCACCTATGGCTGCGAAGTGCTCGGCGTGGCGCTGGCGCCGGACCAGATCGCCTTTTGCAAGGAGCGGGCGAAGGAAGCCGGCGTGTCCGACAAGGTGAAGTTCGCGCTGATGGACTATCGCGACGTCAGCGGGAAGTTCGACCGGATCACGTCGGTGGGCCTGCTGGAGCATGTCGGCACGCCGCATTATCCCGAATTTTACGAGCACACCAACCGGCTGCTGAAGCCTGACGGAGTCATGTTCAGCCATTGTTGCGGGCGCTCCGGCCCTCCCGGCTTCACCGACAAGTGGACGCGCAAATACATCTTCCCCGGCGGCTATATCCCGGCGCTCTCCGAACTGGTCACGCAGAGCGAGAAATTCGGCTGGCAGGTGATGGACGTCGAAGCGATGCGCTTTCACTACAGCCACACGCTGGAAGAATGGTACAACCGCACCGTCATGCATCGGGATGAGATCGTCGAGATGTACGACGAGGTGTTCTACCGCATGTGGCTGTTCTACCTGGCCGGAGCGGAGCAGAGCTTCCGCAACGGTTCGATGGTCAACTGGCAGATTCTCTACGTAAAGGATCGCGAGGCCATCCCGATGACGCGCGACTACATGTATGAGGAAAGCGAGCGCCTGCGCGGCCTGGAAGAACCGCCCTCATGGCATCTCGATCCCGCGCTGAAGGAGGCCGCCGAGTAAGGCCATCTCGTCATCCGGCAGGATGAGGCTGATCGCATGAATTCCCCCCGCCCTCTCACCCGCGCCAGCGTATTCGCACAGGCGTGGCCTATCATGCTTGGCCAGGCTTCGGTGCCGCTCGTGGGGATCGTCGATACGGCGGTGATAGGGCGTACCGGAGACGCCGTGGCGCTCGCGGGCGTTGCGCTGGGTGCAGTCGTCATCAATCTCGTCTTCTGGACGTTCGGCTTCCTGCGCATGGGGATGACCGGCTTGACCGCGCAGGCGAACGGCTCCGGCGATCCGCGCGAGGTGGAGGCGTTGCTGCTGCGCGCACTCGGCATCGGTTTCGCGCTCGGCCTCGCCATCCTCGCTCTCAGCGTGCCGATCGCCAATGCGGCTTTCGCCATCATGTCCGGCTCCGAAGCGGTAACGGGAGAGGCGGGCGGTTATGTGGAGGGCCGCTTCTATGGCGCGCCCGCGGCGCTTGCAGTCTATGCCATGAATGGCTGGCTGCTGGGCCTTGGCCGGACGCGAGAGGCGCTGGTGCTGCAGATCGCGATGAACATCGCCAACATCGCGCTCGACATCTGGTTAGTCTGGGGCCTCGACATGGGCGCATATGGCGTCGGCCTCGGCACCGCCTGTGCGGAATGGATCGCGCTCGGTCTCGGCCTGCTGATCGTCGGGCGGGTGACGGGCGCAAACGTCTTTGCCCTCGCCCGTCGTGTGCCGCGCGCACTGCTGCTCGACCGGCAGCGGCTGCTGCGCCTCTTCGCCGTCAATCGCGATATCATGATCCGCACCATCGCGCTCCTCATCCTGTTCGCCTGGTTCGCCAATGCCGGGGCGCGGATCGGGGCAGATGCGCTGGCGGCCAACCATGTGCTGCTGCAGTTCGTGAATGTCGCCGCCTTCATTCTCGACGCCTTCGCCTTCACGGCAGAGGAGCGCGTCGGCCAGGCCTATGGCGCGCGTAACCGACAGCGCCTCCTGCGCGCGATCCGGCTGACCGGCGAGTTCGCGCTGGCCGCCGGCATTGTCTTCGCGCTCGCTTTCCTGCTGCTCGGCGGGCCGATCATCGATCTGCTGACCACCGACGCCGACGTGCGGGATATGGCCCGCACCTTCCTGCCGTTCGCAGCGCTCGTCCCGCTCATCGGCATGCCGAGCTGGATGCTGGATGGCATCTTCATCGGCACCACCAGAGGCCGCGCATTGCGCAATGCAGGCGTGGCGGCGACCATCCTCTATATCGCTCTCGACCTCGCCCTCAGGCCGTTCGACAATTGGGGCGTGTGGATCGCCATCACTGCCAGCTACCTCTTGCGCGCGGGCGGGCTTGCGCTTTACCTTCCGCGCCTGCTTAGGGATTTGGAGACCGGCAAATGACATCACCGCTGCTGCGCCGCTGGCTTGCCGCCCTGCTGATGACACTCGCCAGCTTCGGCATGGCGGCGCCTGCTCTCGCCGAGGTGCAGGTGCATTTTCATTCCTTCAATGGCAGCATTTTCGGCGGGCGCTACCCGCACACCTTCGTGGTGTTCGAGGGCACGCTGGACGACGGTACGCCAGTCAGCGAAAATTACGGTTTCTCCGCCCGCAACACGGCGGAGGCGATATCGTCCGGCCCCGCGCGGCACATGGTCATGACCGAGACGCAGAGCACCATCGCCGACACCAATCGCCATTTCTCCGTCAATGTCAGCGACGCGCAATATCGCCGTCTGCGAGCCGAAGTCATTGCCTGGCGAGACTATCCCGGCGCGTTCTACGATCTGGATGAGAACAACTGCATCCATTTCGTGGCCCGCATGGCGCAACTGCTCGGCCTCGACGCGGACGTGCCGGATGAATATCTGCGCCGGCCGCGCGCATGGCTCAATTACGTCATACGCAGCAACCCGCAGCTTGGCGCGGCTGAGATCGGCTGATTGCGCCGGTGACACCGCGCTGCTAGCCGCGCGTGTCCCACCAGCAGACAGGAAGCGCGCATGTCCGATTTGAAAAGAGTGGTCCTCGCCTATTCTGGCGGCCTCGACACCAGCGTCATCGCCAAATGGCTGATGGTGGAACGGGGGCTGGAGGTCGTCACTTTCACCGCCGATCTGGGCCAGGGCGAAGAGATCGAGCCCGCGCGCGAGAAGGCCCGCGCGATGGGCATTCCGGACGAGCACATCTTCATCGAGGACCTGCGCGAGGAATTCGTGCGCGACTTCGTCTTCCCCATGATGCGCGCCAATGCCCGTTACGAGGGCGATTACCTGCTCGGCACCAGCATTGCACGCCCGCTCATCTCGAAGCGCCTCGTCGAGATCGCGCATGAGACCGGCGCCGATGCCATCGCCCACGGCGCGACCGGCAAGGGCAACGACCAGGTGCGTTTCGAGCTGTCGGCTTATGCGCTCGATCCTGACATCACCGTCATAGCTCCATGGCGCGAATGGGACCTGACGAGCCGCACGGCGCTGATCGACTGGGCGGAGAAGCACCAGATCCAGGTGCCCAAGGACAAGCGCGGCGACAGCCCCTTTTCGACAGATGCGAACCTCCTGCACACCTCGTCCGAGGGCAAGGTGCTGGAGGACCCGTGGGAGGAGACACCGGACTATGTCTACTCGCGCACGGACCATCCGGAAGACGCGCCCGACACGCCCGAATATATCGAAATCGCCTTCGAGCGCGGCGACGGCGTGGCGCTCAATGGCGAGGCGATGGCGCCTGCCGCCCTGCTTTCCGCACTCAACGATCTCGGCCGCAAGCACGGCATCGGCAGGCTCGATCTGGTCGAGAACCGCTTCGTCGGCATGAAGAGCCGCGGCATGTACGAAACGCCGGGCGGCGAGATCTACGCCCGCGCGCATCGCGGTGTGGAGCAGATCACGCTGGACCGCGGCGCTGCGCATCTGAAGGACGAGCTGATGCCGAAATATGCGGAGCTCATCTACAACGGCTTCTGGTTCAGCCCGGAGCGCGAGATGCTGCAGGCGGCGATCGACCTGAGCCAGGAGAAGGTGAGCGGCACCGTCCGGCTGAAGCTCTACAAGGGGCAGGCCATGGTCGTGGGTCGCAAGTCGCCGAACTCGCTCTATTCCGAGGCGCATGTTACCTTCGAAGACGATGCGGGCGCTTACGATCAGAAAGATGCGGCCGGCTTCATCAAGCTCAATGCCCTTCGCCTCCGTCTGCTGGCCAAACGCGACCGTTGACAGGCAATTTGCCGCAAACTTGCCGATAGTTTCGCGCGAAACGCCGAGACGTGGACTTATCCACCTCTGTCCACTGGCATTTGCGCCATAAGTGGATAAGTCGACGCTGGCGCCCTTGCCCGACTCGGTGCCCGCGCGCATTCTCAAATCATCGAAGACGGAAAGTCTCCGCCACGAAGGATCGCCTGCCGATCTTGATACAGGAGAGACACGGAAGTGTTCGACGCGATGATCGCACTGTTCTCGGTGGAGGAAAGGAAGATGGAAGGTCTTTTCGAAGACTGGACGCCAACCGGACCGTTGAAACCAGGACAGTCGTTCATCGGATAGGCCGGAGAAGAAATCCGGCGTCGAGGTTTGCAGAAGCACTCCGGTGCGGAAGCAACCGTTCGAGACGCCGTGAGGACGAGACCGGTCTCGGGCGGGTGGAAAGACGCGGCTGAGATCGCTTGCGATTTCGCCAGTCGGAAAGCCCGATCCGGCACCGGCGCGAGCGCCGGGCGACATATTCGGAAGGAAAACGACACTTCGGTGTCGTCGCCCTGAAGAAGACACGCCAGGCGCCAAGTATCCCTTCGGGGGTCCACACGCCGGTGAGAGTGGGGTCGGCAGCGATGCCGGCCCCATTTCTGTTGTGTACCACAGGCGCAACCATCTCTCACTCCGTCGACCGATTCGAAGCGCCGTTTGTCCGGTTCTAGGGTGTGTAGGACAGCCCGCTCCACGCGCTTCGCCGTATTACCGCCCCATTCTTCCGGTGAAGCGAGCCTCTTCGCCGACAGGCCGATCCTGCGGTTTGGAATGATTTACCAATGTCCGGTATCTGCGCCGCCCATGGACGGGAACTCCACCAAACGCTTGACGCCGCGCGCGGTCGCCGTGCTCGCAGCCATTGCGCTGCTGGGCAGCACGGGTGCGGGCTATGCCGAGCAGAGCCAGGAGCGCGTCGACCTCGCAGCCGAGACGACCGCCACCGAAGCCGCGCCCGCCGGACCGGTCTTCACGCCCAGCGACGAGGCCGAGTTCGCCGAGGCCTTCAACGCCTTCGACGAGCCGGTGGAGCCTGCCATCCCCGATCACGCCGTCGACATCACCACGATCGAGCCGGCCGCTCCGCCGCTCAGCACCTCTCTCGGTTCGGGCATCGCCAGCTACTACGGTCGCCGCTTCCACGGTCGCCGCACGGCCAATGGCGAGCGGTTCGACATGAACGCGATGACCGCCGCCCACAAGACGCTGCCCTTCGGCACCAGGGTGCGGGTGACCAATCCGCGCAGCGGCCAGTCCGTCGTGGTGCGCATCAACGATCGCGGACCGTTCACGCCGGGCCGCACGATCGACCTCAGCCGCGCCGCCGCGACCGAGATCGGCCTGATCCGCCGCGGCCACGGCAATGTGGAGCTCGAGCTGCTCGACTGAGCGGCCCGTCAGCGGCTCCCCGCCGACCCACTCCCTTCTAGCCCGGGCACCTCAGTGTCGCCCTCCTCCAGCTCCGCCAGCGTCAGCGTCCACCACGCGTCCTCCCCCGCCTCGAACGCCGCCATCTGCACCATTTCGAGATCGCCATCGGGATCGCCGCCCGGCTGCTCGTGCGGCTTGGGAGCGCCCGCGGGCCGCGCCGCATCCATCCGCTCCAGCCGGTTGCCCAGCCACATGCAGTCGTCCGAGGTGAGGTGCACCGCCTCGTCCTCCTCCGCATCCGTGCACAGGCCCCCGCAATCGGGGCAGGGTGTGACAGGTGTGACAGTGTCCTGAGGCAAATCCGCATCCGCCCCTTCGCCCGCCCGTTTCCGCGCCTCGGCACGCGCCGCCTCGGCCTCGGCGAAGCCGCGCGGATCGGCGATGAGGTCGCGCGCGTCCTGCGCCTCCCGCAGCGCCTCGGCATCGACCCGCTCGGGCATCACGGCATCGGCATCCGCGCCATCGCGCAGCGCGTCGATCCAGTCGTCGAGCTGCGGCAGCGAGGCCGCGACGTCGAGCCGCTCGGCCGCCTTGTCGAGCCGCGCCAGATGCGCCAGCAGCAGCCGCGCATCGTAGCGCCGCCGCGACCCGACCTCCTCGCCATGGTAATAGACCGTCTCCTCCACCCCGTGGATCGCCCGCTCCGCCAGCTCGCTCTCCGCCACGGTGCGCGCCGCGACCAGCGCCGCGTCCCACGCGCGAGCGAACCCCGGATGCCGCCGCCGCGCGCGATAGGCCGTCTGCCGAGCGATCCCCGCCCGCTTGCAGGCGATGGAGACATTGCCGAGCGTCTGCATGGAGACGAGAAAATCCGCCATCCGCGCCCCGGTAAGCGCTTCGGTGGAGCCGAAGGTGCGCGGAGCCGGAGCGGGTGTGGGATGCTCCTGCGGCTTGGAGCCTTCGCCGGTGGCATGCCCCACAGCGGCGCCGGTCGCAAGCTCCGGAGACCGAGGCGCAGCCGAGGCAAGGCCGACCGGCCGCCCGAGCTCTTGCGAGGAGCCAAGCGGACGGATGTCCGCGCCCGGCGCTTGAGGGACCGACAAATCATCGGGGTGGGCGTTTGCATTACCTCGCTCCGGATCGACCACAGGCACCTTCAGATAATACCCATGCTCGTCGAGCACCCGCTGGAGCTTCTCCTCCGGCGTTTCCCCGGTAAGCGGATTGCGCCCATCGGGAATATCGCCGGGCATCGAGAAACGGTCGAAACGGGTCTGGTCGGTCATGGCATGCATCCTTTGCGTTGGGTCCGAAAGAACCGCGCAGGGAGGCACATTTGCGGGGATGTAGGAAAGAACCGATTTGACACATCCGCAACTCTGCGAAAACAATAGCGCCATACCTATTCATATCGTTTCGGGTTTCCAGACGCGGGCTCTTTCAATAATCAAGGATATATATGGCTCTCGGAGAAGCAGCAGCAGCAGCAGCAGCAGTTAAAGTCGTCGATGCGGCAGCCCCTAGACTTTTAACTCGCGTCGGCCGTCGCGTGTCAAAAAGTGTGGAGCGAACCAAGGTTCTCCTTACTAAAACATTTCAAAACCATTTAGAGGCCAGCAATTTCCGCGCGCGATGGGTAAAGACTATTGTCTCAAAAGACAAGCCAGTAGATTTGGAGAATATTTACGTCGGCCTTCTACTTGAAAACGAAGTCGACGGATTAATCGCAGACAGCGATATCGACCCAACGGAGAATCCAGGTTCTCGAGTAATCGTAAGTGGTACAGGAGGTGCTGGTAAAACAGTTTTGATGAAAAAGCTTCTTCTGGATGGATTTGAGAATAGGCAAGGTCTTATTCCGCTTTTTGTCGAATTAAGAAATCTGTCATTCGATGGAGAGATTCCTCTAGCAAAGCTGATATTCGAAAACTTGGCAGACGAGGGAGGTCCCGAAGGATACTCGCTATTCGAGACTGCGTTGGAAGAGGGTCTTTTCCCAATCTTCCTAGACGGCTTCGACGAGATAAACCCAAACTTGATCGACGGTGCAACAAAGCAGATTTCTAAGTTTTCTAGAAAATATAAAAAATGCTCGATAATTATATCAACGCGCCCTGGCACTGGCATTCATTCGCTCACAGACTATTCGGTATATCATTTGCAACCACTCAGCAAAGAACAAGCATTAGAGCTCATCGAAAAGACACGCTTTGAGGCGGTCTCGAAGTCAAAGTTTTTGACGGCCCTAAAGGATGGACTATATGAAAAGCATCAATCGATGATGTCCATTCCGATATTGGTTGTCATGATGCTTCTTACGTTCAGAAGCTATGGCGAGATTCCAAGCCGAATGACCGTTTTTTACAGTCAGGCTTTTGACACGCTTTACTCAATCCATGATGCTGAGGGGAAAGAGTCATATAAGCGAGTGCACGATTCCGGCCTTCCTCCTGACCAATTCAGACTGGTCCTAAATGCATTTTGCTATTCGTCTCTTTGCGAGTATGAGATTGAATTTAATCGTGAGAGCCTAGAATTGTTTGTATCCAAAGGGATTCGAATAGCTCGAGCAGAGTGCAGTACCAAAGAGTACATTTCCGACCTTATAAAAAATGTGTGCGTTCTCCAGCCAGACGGTCTGAGCTATCTTTTCGTTCATCGGTCGTTTCAGGAATACTTTGCTGCAACATTTGTAAGTAGATACTCAGGAAAAAAGCCTTTCGCAGCTTACGACCAGCTAATACGGATGACGGGACCAGATCTGCACCAGATGCTCGTTGAGATTGATCGCCCCAAGCTCTATCGACAATGGCTACTTCCGAAGCTCGAGAAATATTACGAAACGCTGGATGCAATGAAAAGCAAATCGGCGATTGAGAAATTCAATTTGTTCGCTGCGAGTCTTGTTGTCAGGACATCGGACTACGCTATACCGTACGGAATGGCTAGAACTGACTTCACAATAGAAGGGCTTACACTCGCCCATATGACTGACACTACTATTTCGCCAGCAACACTGATCCAAGGCGTGAAATTTTCTGATCAAGACCTGAAAAAAATACAGGGAATTGCAAAGAAGACGCCTCCACGTAGTATTTCAAAAGGTGATGGGACTGGAGCTGTTGTGCAAATAGCGCGTCACTATATTCAGCTTTCTAAAAACGAAGTTAGTATGATCGGGAGGAGCAATTTTGATGGCCTCTTTCGGGCATATCTGAGCGCCGTTGAGGATCAGCTATCGAAAATCCGAGAGATTGTCGCAAAGGATGTGATAGTTGAGGATTTGATTTTCGATTGATTCTCCAGATATGCTCATTTTTTACGACAAATGGGAAACTTGCTCGCAGAACAAATCAAAATCGAATTCACGGCTTTCGGAGCCTCCTCTAACCGAGTACTTTGGATCGGTTGCGTCTCATGTCTCTCAATCCGCCGCCTCACGCGCCTTCTCCGCCCTCTCCAGCATCGGTTGCAGATACTGGCCGGTGTAACTCGCAGGCACTGCAGCAACCGCCTCCGGCGTCCCCTCGGCAACAACCTCCCCGCCCCGCACGCCGCCATCCGGCCCGAGGTCGAGCAGCCAGTCCGCCCCCGGATCAAGTCCGGGGCAGGCTAACCTCTGATTACATTCACTCCGCAGCTTCTTTCGCCCTCTCCAACATCGGTCGCAGATACTGGCCGGTGTAGCTTGCGGGGGTCGCGGCGACATCTTCGGGTGTGCCCTTGGCCACCACTTCGCCTCCCCTGACACCTCCATCCGGACCGAGATCGAGAATGTAATCAGAGGTCTTGATCACATCCAGATTGTGCTCGATCACCACCACGCTATTCCCCTGGTCCACCAGCCGGTGCAGCACTTCGAGCAGTTTGCGCACATCCTCGAAATGCAGGCCGGTGGTGGGCTCGTCGAGGATGTAGAGCGTCTGGCCGGTGCTGCGTTTGGACAGTTCCTTGGCGAGTTTCACGCGCTGCGCCTCTCCGCCTGACAGGGTCGTCGCCTGTTGGCCGACCTTGACGTAGCCCAGCCCCACCTCGTTCAGCATGTGCATCTTGTCGCGGATGGGGGGGACGGCCTTGAAGAAGCCTTCCGCGTCCTCGATCGTCATGTCCAGCACGTCGGCGATGGAGTGGCCCTTGAACTTCACTTCCAGCGTTTCGCGGTTATAGCGCTTGCCGCCGCATTCCTCGCAGGTGACGTAGACGTCGGGCAGGAAGTGCATCTCGATCTTGATCAGGCCGTCGCCCTGGCACGCCTCGCAGCGGCCGCCCTTCACATTGAAGCTGAAGCGGCCGGGCTTGTAGCCGCGCGCCTGGCTTTCGGGGAGGCCGGCGAACCAGTCGCGGATCTGGGTGAAGGCGCCGGTGTATGTTGCAGGGTTGCTACGGGGTGTGCGGCCGATGGGCGACTGGTCGATCTCGATCACCTTGTCGCAATATTCGAGGCCGGTGACCTTGTCGTGCGCGCCCGCCACCACGCGGGCATTGTTGAGCGTGCGCGCGGCGGCGGCGTAGAGCGTGTCGATGGTGAAGCTGGATTTGCCGGAGCCGGAGACGCCGGTGACGCAGGTGAAGGTGCCGAGCGGGATGCTGGCGGTGACATTGGCGAGGTTGTTCGCCCGCGCGCCATGGACCGTCAGCTTGTGGCCATTGCCCTTGCGGCGCGTCTGCGGGACGGCGATCTCGCGCCGGCCGGTGAGGTAGTCGGCGGTGAGCGACTTCTTGCTGCGGAGCACCTGCTTCAGCGTGCCCTGCGCCACGACCTCGCCCCCGCGCACGCCCGCGCCGGGGCCGAGATCGACCACATGGTCCGCCTGGCGTATCGCGTCCTCGTCATGCTCGACGACGATGACGGTATTGCCGAGATCGCGCAGGCGTTTGAGCGTTTCGAGCAGCCGGTCGTTATCGCGCTGGTGGAGGCCGATGCTCGGCTCGTCCAGCACGTAGAGCACGCCCGATAGCCCGCTGCCGATCTGCGATGCGAGGCGGATGCGCTGGCTCTCCCCGCCTGAGAGGGTGCCGCTGGTGCGGTCGAGATTGAGGTAATCGAGCCCGACATTGTCGAGAAAGCCCAGCCGCTCGACGATTTCCTTGAGGATGGCCTTGGCGATCTGGTTCTGCGTGTCCGTCAGCTTCTCCGGCAACGCGGTGAACCACGCCAGCGCGTCGGATACGGAAAGCCGCGTGGGCATGGAGATGTCGGTGGAGTCAATCTTCACCGCCCGCGCCTTCTCGTTCAGCCGCGCGCCGCCGCATGTCTCGCAGGGCTGCGCGGTCTGGAACTTGGAAAGCTCCTCCTGCATCCACGCGCTTTCGGTCTGCGCCATGCGGCGGTTGAGATTGCCGATCACGCCTTCGAACGGCTTGCTGACCGTGTACTGCTTGCGCCCGTCCTTGAAGGTGAGCGGCACGCGCTTGCCCTTCGTGCCGTAGAGGATAACGTCCTGGTTCGCCTCGCCCAGCTGGTTCCACGGCGTGGTGAGGTCGAAGCCGAACTCCTTGGCGAGGCTGCCCAGCACCTGCATGTAATAAGGCGAAGGCGGATTGGACTTCGCCCACGGCACCACCGCGCCCTTCTTCAGCGTCAGCTCTTCGTTGGGCACGACCAGCTGCGGGTCGAACAACTGCTTCTCCCCGATCCCGTCGCAGGTCGGGCAGGCCCCCTGGGGCGCGTTGAAGGAGAACAGGCGCGGCTCGACCTCTTCGATGGTGAAGCCGCTGACCGGACAAGCGAATTTCTCGGAGAAGACGATGCGGTTGGGCGGCAGGCCCGCGCCTTTCATCGCGCCGCCGCTGTCGGCGTCATCCTCGCGCCCCGGCACCATGCCATCGGCAAGGTCGACGAAGGCCAGCCCCTCGGCCAGCTTGAGCGCGGTTTCGAACGAGTCCGCCAGCCGCGTTTCCAGCCCCTGTTTCACCGCGAGGCGATCGACCACCACTTCGATGTCGTGCTTGAATTTCTTGTCGAGCGCGGGTGCCTCTTCGATCGCATACATCTCGCCATCGATCCGCACGCGGGTGAAGCCCGCCTTCTGCCACTCGGCCAGCTCCTTGCGATATTCGCCCTTGCGCCCGCGCACCACCGGCGCGAGCAGATAGAGCCGCGTGCCTTCGGGCAGTTCCATCACCCGGTCGACCATGTTGGAGACGGTCTGCGCCTCGATCGGCAGGCCGGTCGCGGGCGAGTAGGGCACGCCCACCCGCGCCCAGAGCAGGCGCATGTAATCGTAGATCTCGGTGACGGTCGCCACGGTCGAGCGCGGATTGCGGCTCGTCGTCTTCTGCTCGATGCTTATCGCGGGGGAAAGCCCGTCGATATGCTCGACATCGGGCTTCTGCATCATCTCGAGAAACTGGCGCGCATAGGCGCTGAGGCTCTCTACATAACGCCGCTGTCCCTCGGCATAGATCGTATCGAAGGCGAGGCTGGATTTGCCCGAGCCCGAAAGCCCGGTGATGACGATGAGCGCATCGCGCGGCAGGTCGATATCGACGCCCTTGAGATTGTGTTCGCGCGCGCCTTTGACGGAAATTTTCGTGAGAGCCATGGCCGTGCAAGTGGGGGCTGGCGCGGGCTGAGTCCAGAGGGCTTCGTCCCGTCCGGATGGAACAGCTTGTCGAGTGATCAATTGTTTTGGAAATGGGTACGATTCATGCCTCCGTGCTGGCGTTATCCGGTCTGGCGCTTGCAGCGTGTTCGAACGAACAGAGCGAACCCGTGCGTGCGGCCCAACAAGAATCCGGCGAAGTGAGGTCGGCAGACGATACTGGCGATGCGCCGCAGCCGGAGGAAACTTCGCAGACAAGTGAAGGCACCACACCATTGCTCCGCGTGCCGACCGATTTCCGCGGCACATGGGCGCGCTCGCCGGGCGCGTGCGCCATGCGCGGTCACGACCGGTTCACGTTAACCGGTCAGGAAATTCGCTTCTTCGAGAGCGGCGGCGAAATTGGCGATATACGGCGGGACGGCAACGCGCTCGCGATCACCTATCCTCACGGCCGCCCCGACCGATCGCCGACGCCCCAAGCGGTTTATCTTGCACTGGAAGGCGATGGCGCGATGCGCGTGCGGATCAGTGAGAACGAAAGCGTCACCTACCGCCGCTGTCCGGCTCGGACGACGGCCACCGTGCCCGAACGGTTTCGCGGCCTGTACGCGCTGGACCGCCAGGCTTGCGAGCAGGACTACACCTATGCCCGCGCTTTCCAGAATGTGACGGTCGAGGCGAACCGCGTGCGTTTTTTCGAGACGGGCGGCCCGGTGACCGATTTGAATATCGACGGCGACAGCATCGCCATCACCTTGCGCGAAATGGTAGGCGACGATGAAAGCGAGCGGGCGATCTATCTCGCGCTGGAGGAGGATGGCAGCGTGCGCTATCGGCCGAGCAACGATGCCGAGATTAGCCCGATGGTGCGCTGTCAGCGTTAAATGACCCGCCGCCTGTTCGTCGCCCTCCCCTTGCCCGAACCCATCCGCGAGGCCCTCCTCGATACGATGGAAGGCATCTCCGGCGCGCGTTGGCAGGATGCGGACAATCTGCACATTACACTGCGTTTCGTGGGCGAAGTCGACCGGCACACAACCGCCGATCTGGAAACCGCGCTGGAGACAGTCCCCTTCGCGCCGTTCTCGATCGCGCTTTCGGGCGTCGGCCATTTCGAAGGGCACAAGCGCGCGCGGGCGATCTGGGCGGGAGTCACGCCGAACTCCGCTCTGGCCGATTTGCAGCACAGCGTGGAAATGGCCTGTCGCCGCGCGGGCCTTCGGGCGGAAAATCGAAAATTCGTCCCGCATGTGACGCTCGCACGCCTGAATAGCGGCAGCGGTCATATCGGTGAATGGCTCCACGAAAACGGCACGCTCGCGCTTGGACCGTGGACCGCAGACTGTTTCGCTCTCTTCGAAAGCGACCTCACTCCGCAGGGCCCGATCTATACGCAGCTTACGGAATTTCGTTAGGGGCGCAGCCCACGCATCATTGTTGCGCTGTCAAGCACGATGCTCACGAGCCGCCCGACACATCGGACGAAGCGAGGACCGATCGCACGTCGCACCCGTTGATTGAGTGAATGCACATAGAAAGTCCGCGCGAAATCATTACGCAAAACACGCGCCGGACCCGACCAGACAGGACCATCATGTCGAAACCGACAGCAATGACCGTAATTCCATTGGACCCGAACGAAGGATCCAGCCATCCGCCTGCTCCGCCGAGCAATGCGAAGGCGCGCAAAACGGAGGAAGATCTCCGCCCCGCCTTGCGCTGGATGCGCGGCGAGATGGTTCGCGAGTTCGTCCGACGTCTTCGCCGCAAGTCGGACCGGAACGACCGCCGCCGCCAGAAGCGTAAATTGACGCTTGCGGCTTCGGCTGCCGTAATGGCGGCAAGTCCAGGTGCGGTCCAATACGGTGCTGCGGCGCCGGATTTCTCTACACAAATTGCACAGATGAAGGTCGATGCGACGCAGACCCGCGTTCACGCCTCTGATCTCACATCCAGCGAAACGATGAAGGAGGCACTTGCCGAAGAGGAAGGCGTTCGCCTTACCGTGTATCGCGATGTCGCCGGTTATTCTACGGTCGGTGTCGGCCACCTCGTGCTCCCTGAAGACAATCTGCGTGTCGGCGACACGATCACATACGAGCAGGCACTCGAATTTCTCGAGCAGGATCTCAAAAAGGCCGAGGCAGGCGTTCAGCGCCTTGTGGGCGATCTGCCGATCTATCAGCACGAATTCGATGCGCTTGTAGACCTTGTTTACAATGTCGGTGAGGGCAATGTCTCCGAGAGAGAAAGTCCAAAGTTGAATGCTGCGATTGCAAGTGCCGATTATGAAGGCATCGCGGAGGAGTTGCATTATCACCATGCGGCAGGAGCCAAGGCTAATGGTCTGGTATACCGCTCGGAACGCAGGCAGGCGATTTTTATGGAAGCGGCGTATGACGATCCCCGGCCTGTCGAGATCGCCGTCGCCGGCAATTTGAGTACCTGATCCTTCACGTCTGCGGCTTACGCCGCGATCGTCTGAGCTTTATGACCACAAAGACACTCACGTCCTGTCGTCCCGTCAACGCCCTCGCGGCGCTGGCAGGATGCTTCGTGCTGTCCGCTTGCGGACTCATCACGCCGGGCCACCCTGCTGAGGAAATGCTGGGGGACGAGGCCGTGCCGACAAGCGAGCAGGTCATCGCGACCCTGCCGCAAGCGACGGCCACGCCGGACCAGGATTGCCTCGTGGTCGTGTGGGACGAACAGGCGACCCCCAACCGCGATTTCGACCGTGAGCACGACCTGGTCGAAGGCGGGGCGATCTCCTGCGCCACCGGCACCAGCGCCAGCGAATTCGAAGCGGCGCTCACCAACATCCGCGCAGCTGCGGCGGCTAACGATCGCGCTGCGCTCATCCGTGAATTGAACATACCCCTGCTCTACATCGATCGAGACGGTACGCCGCAGGCTCTGCCGGAAACGGCCGTGGTCGAGCGAGGCTTCGACGATATCTTCACGCCGGAGATGCTTCTCCTGATGCAGGATCTGAAGCTGGAGGACATGACTGTCGTGCCCGATCAGGGTGCATTCTTCCAGCTCGGCTCGATCTGGCTGGTCGCGTCGGAAAAGGGCGGCCGCCCCCGTCTCGTGACCGTCAATCGCCAGGCGCTGGACGAGGCGATCGCCAGTGCGCGGGAAACCGCGCTGGAAGAAGAGCCGCTTTCCTGAACGCTGCCCGTCGTTCAGCCGCTTGGCAGCTTCGCCTGTTACAGTTAGATATCCGTTTCATCGGCAACCACCCGTTCCGGGCGCGTTGCCGCAACGCATAGAATGAAAGAGGTTGCCCGAATGAAATCGCGCCTGCTTGCCACCACCACGATCATCGCCCTTGCAGCTTCTGCCTGCACCACGACGATGGAGGATACCGACATGGCCACCGCCTCCGGATTGCCGCAGACCGTCGAGTACGATCCCGAAATCCCCGCCGCGACGAGCATCTTCGCCGAAGCATCGCCGCTTTACATGCATGCCCCGCAATTCGACCGGGTGCAGGACAGCGAATGGCAGGGCATCATCGAGGAAGCGATCGCGATCCAGCTGGCCGAAGTCGAGGCGATCGCCAACAACCCCAATCCGGCGAACATGACCAATACGCTGGTCGCCATGGAGCGTTCGGGCCAGGTCTTCAGCCGCGCCTATTCCGCCTTCAGCCAGATCGTCGGCGCGAATATCAACGACACCATCGCCGCGGCGGACGAGGCGCTTGCCCCGCAGATCGCTGCGATGAACGACACGATCTATCTCAACCCGCAACTGTTCCAGCGCGTGAAGGCGATCTACGACAACCGCGCGGCGATGGCGATGACGCCCGAAGATGCGATGCTGCTTGAGGTGTATTACCAGAATTTCGTCCATCGCGGCGCGCTGCTGGGTGACGAGGCGCAGACCGAACTGCGCGATATCAACGAACGCCTGAGCTCGCTCAGCACGCAGATTTCCCAGCGCATCACGACCGGCCAGAACCAGGCCGCCATCGTGGTTGACACGCGCGAGGAGCTTAGCGGCCTCTCCGATGGCCAGATCACCTCTGCCGCACAGCTCGCCACCGAGCGCGGGCATGACGGCAAATACATGATCGGCGTCAGCAACACCTCGGGCGTTGCCATGCTGTCCCAGCTGCACGACCGCGACGTGCGCGAGCGGCTGTTGATGGCGAGCCTCAACCGCAACCAGAGCGGCGAAGCGGGAACGCTGGACGCCATTCGCGAGACCATCGCGCTGCGCAATCGCCGCGCCCAGCTGTTCGGCGAGCCGACGCATGCCAACTGGCAGATGTACGATCGCATGGTTTCGGACCCGCAGGCCGCGATCAAGTTCATGGCCGACATGGTCCCCGCCCTGCGCGCCACGCAGGACCGCGAAGCCGCCGTGCTGCAGGCCCGGCTGGAGCAGGACGGTCACGACTTCCAGCTCGCCGCATGGGACTGGCCGTATTACGCCGAGATCGTCCGGCAGGAGCGCTATTCCCTCGATAACGAGGAAATCAAACAGTATTTCGAAATCGACCGCGTGCTGGAAGACGGCATTTTCTACATGGCGGGCGAGCTTTACGGCCTCACCTTCGAGAAACGCAGCGACATCCCGGTCTATCACCCCGATGTCTCGGTCTACACCGTGTTCCACGATGGCAGCCCGATTGCGCTCTTCTACTTCGATCCGATGCAGCGGGACAGCAAGCGCGGCGGCGCCTGGATGAGCAATTTCGTCGAGCAGAGCCATCTGCTCGGCTTGCGTCCGGTCGTCACGAATACGCAGAACATCGCCCCGCCCGCGCCGGGTGAGCCGCGTCTGGCGACATGGGACGATGTGGAAACGATGTTCCACGAATTCGGCCACGCGCTGCACGGCATCTTCGCCGACCAGCAATATCCGTCGCTTTCCGGCACCAACACCGCGCGCGACTGGGTCGAATTCCCGAGCCAGTTCCACGAGAATTTCGCGGCTCTGCCCGAAGTGCTCCAGCGCTATGCCCGCCACCACGAAACCGGCGAAGTGATTCCGGACGAGCTGGTGCAGGCGATCAATCGCGCTGGCCGGTTCAACCAGGGCCACGGCTTTGGCGAGATCATCGCCGCATCGCTGCTCGACATGGAGTGGCATTCCATCGACCCGAACCAGCCGGCACCGACCGATATCATGGGCTTCGAAGCCGCCGCGCTCGAGCGGATCGGCCTGCGGTCCGATCTTGTTCCGCCGCGCTATCGCACGCCGTATTTCAGGCACATTTTCGAGCATGGCTATGATGCGGGCTATTACGCCTACACCTGGACGGAAATGCTCCACCACGATGCATACAGCTACGTGGAAGAAAATGGTGGCATGACCCGCGAGATGGGCGACCACATCGTTGCGACCTTCCTCGGCCAGGGCCATTCGAAGACCTACGAACAGATGTTCCGAGACTTTACCGGCCGCGACCCGCGCGTTGAGCCATTGCTCGAAGCGCGCGGCCTGATCCCGGGAGAGACGCAGCCGGGCGGGGCGTCGGGCGTTCTGTAAGTCTGAGCCTGATGATTATGGGGCCGTCGGAGCGATCCGGCGGCCCTTTTTTCATCGCCGGAGCTTGCCGCGCATTTCGAGCGATCTGCGATTTAGGGTCGGCAAATCCTCCGACCCGCCGAGCGCCGCCTCGCCCAGAGCTATGGCGCGCTCCAGCAATTCGTCGGATGCGTTGCGATAGGCGGGCGCGTCGATCGCTTCGCGCCACGGTTGCCCGCAAGCATTGTCGAGCAGGATGCGCTGGAAGCAGTGATCGAAGCGCACCGGCCAGTGCCGTTCCGGCGCGGCGACCGGCATACGCTCACGCGTAAGGGCGAACCAGCGGGCTTGGAGGTCGTCTCGGTCGGTCACCCAGAAATGACGAGCGCGCGGTGGCCGGGTTCCCCTGTCCATTCCGCATCGATGCCCCAGACGCGATTGACCACAGCTCTATCGAGGGCCTGCAACGGTTCCGCATCGGCGACCAGATGGCCCTCGTCGAGCACCAGCACGAGGTCCGCATGGTTCATCGCCAGCGCCAGATCGTGCAACACCAGCACCACGCCGCGCCCGGCGTCGGCCTCCGTCCGCAGCACGCGCAGCATGGCGAGCTGATGCGCGAGATCGAGCGCGGCGAGCGGTTCGTCGGCGAGTATCCATTCCGGCTTTCCCGCAAGCACCCGCGCCAGCAAGGCCCGCGCCTTCTCTCCGCCGGAAAGCGTCGAAACCGGGCGCATCGCGAAGTCCTCCAGCGAGCAGGCAGCGATCGCGTGGGCGATGGCGTCTTCGCCTCGGTCGCGGTGGGGCAGGCGACCAAGCGCGACGAGATTTCGCACCGAGACATCCCATGCGATCTCGGCACTCTGGGGTAGATATCCGATGCGTTGGGCGCGCGCTCTGGGCGTGAGATCGGCGAGCGGCAAATCGCCAAGCGACACCTCTCCGCCATCGGGTGCAAGCAATCCCGCCAAAACGGAGATCAGCGTCGATTTGCCTGCGCCGTTCGGTCCGCAGATCGCGGTGATCCCGCCACGAGGCAAAGCAACCGTGACGTCCCGCAAACGCCCGGTGACGGACAGGTCGGTTACGGCAAGCGTCACGCCAGCCCCCTTCGCATCCGCAGCAGCAGCATCAGGAAGAACGGCGCGCCGATCAGGCTGAGCGCGATGCCGAGGCGCAGCTCCGTCACCAGCGGCAGCACACGGCAGACCATGTCTGCGACCAGCACCAGCAATGCCCCTGCCAGCGCGCTCGGCAGGATAAGGGTGGAGGGTCGGCGATCGGTCAGCGGGCGCACCAGATGCGGGACGATCAATCCGACGAAGCCGATGATCCCCGCCACGGCGACGCCGCTGCCCACGGTGAGGCCGGTGCCCACCACCATCGCCCAGCGCAGCCGTGCGGGATCGACGCCGAGCGAGCGGGCGGCATCTTCCCCCAAGGTCAGCGCGTCGAGCCCGCGCCCCGCCCACCACAGCACCGCGATCCCGGCGAGCGAGAGCGGCGCTGCCAGCATCACGTCCTGCCAGCTGCGATCGGTGAGTGCGCCCATCAGCCAGGTGACGATGCTGCTCATGGCAAAGGCATTCGGCGCCAGGCTGATGGCAAGGCTCGTCATCGCGCCCGCGAGGCTGGCGATCATCATACCCGCCAGCGTGAACAGCGCGATGCCATGGGCCGGACTGGTGGTGCGGCCGGCGATCAGCGCAAGCAATGCCATCGCTCCGCCCGCGCCGATCAGCGCGAAGGCAGGCAGCAACAGCGCGGTTGCCGCCCCGATATACAGCGCGATCACCGCGCCCAGGGCTGCGCCGGGAGCGATACCGAAGAGGCCGGGATCGGCAAGCGGGTTGCGCAGATATCCCTGCATCGCCGCACCCGCCGCGCCGAGGCCCGCTCCGACCACCACGGCAAGCACCGCACGCGGGAAGCGCAATTCTGCGAGGATAAGCGCGCTATTCGCCGTGTCTGCCCCCAGCCAGACGCGCCCGGCCAACAGCGAGAGCGGCAGAGCAAGCGCGAGGAGAATCGCGAAGGTAAGCGTCGCGCGGTTCATCGCCCCTCCGCTCGTGCGAGCGTCGTATCGTTCTCCATCGACCGCCGTATCTCTCGCAGCCGTGCCAGCGCGCGCGGGATCGTCGGCCCGCCGCAATAGAGCAGCGCGCTATCGAAGGTCTCGTATCGAATGTCGTCGAGGGTCTTCAACGCCGGATGGCTGAGCGCACGCTCGTCTCCGGCGGCGAGCACCAATTGCGGCGGATCGGCGAGCACCTGCTCGAGCGGGAGATACGCCCCCTGCCCCATGCCGCGCGCCGCGGAATGGCTGGCGAAACCCGCCTGTTCGAGCATGGCAAAGGCGAGCGAGCCCTCGCCCGCAACGATGCCGCCCTGTTGCCACAGCAGCGTCGGCACCGGCTCGCCATCGGCAGACGCCGCATGCCACGCGCTTTCGATGCGCCCGGCCAGTGCCTCGCCGCGCTCCGCCTCTCCCGTCAGCTCGGCAAGCTGGCGGATTTGCGCGAGACTGTCTTCCAGCGATCCGGCGATGCCGAGCCGCTCCACACGCACATCGGCCCGCTCCAGCGCGCTCGCCGTGGCAGGCGACAGAAAGCTGTCCGCCACCACCACGTCCGGCGAGAGTGCGAGGATTTCCTCTACCGTGCCCCCGGTGCTGGCGTAACGCCGCGCATCCGACGGCTGCATCGAGCTTGCCGCCGGATCGTGGCTGTAATGGGAGATCGCGAGCAGCTGTCCCGGCGCGGCAATTTCGGCCAGGATCGCGTCGGCGCAGGGATTGAGGCTGACGATGGTGGGCCGGTGGCTTGCAGCGCGCTCTTCACCATCGCCGCCACACCCGGCCAGCGCCAAAAGCGCGAGGGCAGCCAGCCTTGTCACAGCCGCAGCCTTGCTCCGACGAAAGCGGCTCGCCCGCGCGTCGCATAGCCCGCGGCGGTCTGGTAATCCTCGTCCCAGACATTCTCGACCCGGCCGTATAGCTCGACCATATTGTTCAATTCATAGGCTGCGCGCAGGGTAAGGAGTTCGTAGCCGTCCAGCCGCACGGTGTTCGCCGCATTGTCGAAACTGTTCGACACCAGCCGCAAGTCCGCGCCCAGGGTGAGCGCGCCGATGGCCTGCCAGTCGGCGGTCAGCGTGGCGGCATGGCGCGGGCGGCGCGGCAGCCGGTTGCCACTATCGCGATCCTCGGCTTCGGTGAAAGCGTAGACAGCGCCCAGCCGCAGCGAGTCGAGCGTAAAGACGCCCGCTTCCACCTCGACGCCAAGCGCGCGGGTGCGGGCGATATTGTCATAGGTGCCGAAGGGCCGGTCCTCGCAGATGGTATCCTCCACGCCGAAGCAGCCGACAAAGGCGATCTGGTCGTCCGTTTCGCGGTGGAACAGCGTGACGCCGCCATAAACCGCCTGCGCCCGGTCGCCATAGGCGATGCCGAGATCGAGGCTGGTGCTTTCCTCCGGCTCCAGCGCGGCATTGCCGAAATCGGATAGTAGCTGGAACAGGCTGGGAGCCTTGAAGCCCTCGCCGATACTGGCCCGCACGCGCCAATTGCTGGCGATTGCGTAGCTCGCATCCGCGCCGAAGCTCACTTCGCTGCCGAAATCGTCGTGATCGGTGAAACGCGCGCCCAGATGGCCGGAAATGCCGCGCCATTCGACGCCAGCCTGGGCATAGGTGCCGAAGATGCGGGTGGAGGCGCGCTCGGCAAACAGCGTTTCGTACGCGGTCCACTCGTTCTCCGCCCCGAAATTAAGCAGCAGCGGGCCGATGGGCCGCCACTCGCCATTCACCGCGATCCGGCCCGACCGGCCGTCGCTGGTAAATGTCGGATCGTCTCCGAAATCGCGATTGAAATTGTCGCGGCTGGTGTCGGCAAAGCTGTAGCTGCCCTGCACGAAAAGCGGTCCGCTGTCGTAGACCATGCCCGCCGAGCCGAAGGTCTGGCTGGTGTCCTGCACTTCGTCCGTATCGGCGAGCGAGAAATCGGGCGCGGGGAAACCGTCGAATTCGAGTTCCCCCTCCGCCTGACGCAGCCGCGCGAACACTTCCAGACGGTCGGAGAAATAGTATCGCGCATGGCCATCCAGCGCCCATTGCTCGAACCCGTCCGCCTCGGTGCCGGTTTCGGCAGCGGAGAAACCGTCGGTATTGGCGAAGCTGCCGGACAGGCCGAGAAAGCCGGTATCGGGGTCGGACAGGCCACCCGACGCCGTCGCCAGCACGCTGTCATTGGCGCCGTATTCCGCGCTCGCCAGCAAACCGCTTTCCGCGCGGGTGGATGCGACAAGCACGCCGCCGATCGCATCCGATCCCCAGATCGTGGAATTGGACCCGCGCAATATGTCGAGCTTGCCGAGATTGGCGGAAAGCAGATTGCCGAAATCGAAGCCGCCCGATGGCGATGCCGGATCGGCCACGCGCACGCCGTCTACGATCACGAGCAGCTGCTCCGCCTCCGCCCCACGAACGCGCACGCCGGTGAATGCACCCAGCCCGCCATTGCGGGAGAGCGAGAGCCCGGGAACGCGCTGGAGCACGCGGGTCAGGTCCGACCCCTGTACGTCCAGAATTTCGTTCTCGGTAATGACCGTTACGGCCTGGCCGGTGTCTTCGACTTCGGTCCGCGTGCCGGTGGCGGTGACGGTGATGAACTCCTCACCGGTTCGCACGTCGGTAAGGATAATCGATGGCTCTTCGTCCTGCGCCGCGGCAGGCACGGCCAGCGCCGCGAGGGACACACCACAAATCAGATATTTAAGCACAAAACCTCCTATCATAAACGAACATGCCGCTTATGACGGAGGGAGCGCGGGCATGCGCTCTCCCGCTCGCTATCGGTGCACCCCGCCCGGCAGCAAAAGCGACCGTCACCCGGCAGGTCTCCTGGCTCCCGGATCGTCGGTCCGCTTCCGCCTTCCCGCCCCGAAGGGCAGTGGCATGAAGGAAGCATCCCTCCCCGGTCACAGTTGCGGGGGCAGCGGAGGTCTTGCACCCCCTTCCCTCTCAGCTTCGCCTTCGCGAAGAACCCGTGACGATGGCCGCGCTCTAGTCCCGGTGGTGAAATGGTGCAAGGTTAAGGCGCGCGCATTTTGCGTCCCGCAGTGGCACGCAGCGCGCGGCGAAGGTGCCTGTTAGTCTTTCGCCCTTATGATGCACGTCCGTGCATCAGCCGCCGATCATCCCCGCCGCACCCGCGCGCGATTTCCGCACGAAGCGCCTGCCGTTTCGAGAACGCGCGCGTCCCGTGCTGAAGCGTCTGGCAGTGATCGGCCTCGCCATCGGTGTGCCGACACTCGCCGCGCCCACGGCCATCGCCGCCTTGCAGAGCGAAAATGCCGCACCCGCAATCCAGCCCATGCCGTTCGAGGTACCGGGGGAAAGCTTTCCGGGATCGGCCTTCTACTATCTGGAGGAAACACCGCTGCTGGTGGATGTCGCGGGATGGGATGCACCCGTCGGTGTGATCGGGGTGGCCGCCCGCGCGTCTGCCACGGAGGATGCCGAACCCCCGCTTGCCGCTCCGCCGCTGCGCATTTCGGGATCGGACCGCGATCACGCCCGCGCACAGCAATGCATGGCGCAGGCGATTTATTACGAGGCGGCGAGCGAAAGCGATGCCGGCCAGCGCGCGGTGGCGCAAATAGTGCTCAACCGCGTGGCGCATCCCTCCTATCCGCGCACGGTGTGCGGCGTGGTCTATCAGGGCAGCGAGCGGAGCACCGGGTGCCAGTTCACCTTCACATGCGACGGTGCGCTCGCCCGCACGCCATCGCGCAGCGGGTGGGCACGCGCCAGCCGCCATGCGCGAGAGGCGCTGTCGGGCCTTGTCTATGCCCCCGTGGGCACGGCGACGCATTACCATACGCTGGCGGTCAATCCCTACTGGGCGAGCAGCCTGCAATCGGTCGGTGTGATCGGGGCGCACATCTTCTATCGCTGGCCCGGTGCTGCCGGACGGCCCGCCGCGTTCAGCGCAGGCTATGCCGGTGGCGAACCGAGCGCGGCGCGCGCGCGCAGTTCCGTGCCCGCAGCGCCATTGCCGAACGATATCCCCGTGGTCGCCCCTCTGCCGGACCTGCCGGATGGCCGCACGCCTGCCGCACCATCTCCCCCCGCGGCCGGGACACAAGCTGCGCCAGCCGCCGAAATCATGCCGCAGAGCGGCGATGTGCGGGAAGAATATGCGAATAGCGGGCGCTGGATCACCCGCCCCTGAGGGACGCGAGAAAGCCTCGCAACGGCGCTAACACGTCGGAAACCATTTCGCCGAACCTTCGCTTAGCGTGGTCATCCTACAAGACGTCCTGCCCGCTCGAAAGGAGCGGACCCGCGTTACTTTTGCAGGACAAGTTCGCACCATGTCTATTCGCTTTGCCGCCCCCATCGCCCGCTGCCAGAACAGAATGCGGCCCGGCGCCGTGCAGGCGCGCACGCTGTTGGCGGCCAACGACAATCCCAGCGGCGTGACCCCGCTGCACGTCAACGCAGCGCTGCGTCACTTCGCGCAATACGGAATTTCCGCGGCAGAGCATGCGCGCGCGCAAGCGACGAAGGCAGCGCGTTCCGGCGATCGGCAGGGCTTCGAGTGGTGGCTCGGCATCTGCCGCGCGCTCGACCGACGCATGCCCCGCGCGGTGGAGCTTCCCGATTGCGGCAGCGCCGTCTGATTACCAAAAGCTTGCGCCGCAATAAGTGCAAACAGCCTAGGGGCGCACTTAACCAAAGCGTGAGCCGGGCGGGCCTATCGAAGGGCCATGCAGTGGCCGCGTAACCTCTTCGGATTGCCCGCGAAACGCGATGGTGAGCTTGCCAGGGCGCAAGTGCGCGCGCATCTCGACGCAGCCGTCCACACCAAGCCGTGGAGCGCGCTGGTCGGCAGCGTGTGCGCGGGTGCCGGGGCGTGGACATGCGCACTCGCAACGGGCGAGTCCCCTTTAGTCATCCTCGCCGCAATAGTGAGCGTGGTGGCCGTCCTTCGGGTCGCTCACGCCGTCGGACACGATCTCTCACCGGAAAATCCCTCAGTGCGATTGCTGGATGCGGCCTTCCCGCTGACAGCTTGCCTGTTCGCCCTTTCGCTCGGCTTGATCGGTTCGCTCACCATCATGCGGGACGCGGCGGCGGGGGTGCAGTTGCTTGGCGTGGGAAGCGCGATTGCGTTCGGACTGGCTCTTTCCGTCCGCAGTGCGGGGCGTCCCGCTATCGCGATCGCGCAGCTATCCTGCGCCTATTCGCCGATAATCTACGCCAGCTTGCAAAGCGGAAGCTACCCGCTGCTCGTGCTGGCGGTGGTCCTTCCGAACATCGCCATCGGCATGGGGACGATGACGCTGACCATTTTCGCGCAGCTCGAAGAGCGCATCGAGACCGCCCTCGCCAGCCGCGCGCATGCCGAGACCATTCGCGCGCAGACGCGGCTCGATCCCGTCACTGGGCTGCTCAACCGCCACGGCTTCGATGAAGAGTTCGCCAGGCTGGCCAACGGGCTTGGCGCAGACGAGCGGCTGGCCCTGATGTGGATCGATCTCGATCGCTTCAAGGACGTGAACGAGACGCTGGGTCATGAAGCGGGCGACGAGACGCTGCGCATCATCGCCAGCCGATTGCGGACGAAATTGCCGGAAGAGGCCGTCCTCGCGCGCTTTGCCAGCGACGAATTCGTCTTCGCCGCGCGGGTGGCCTTGCGCGCGGAAGCGGAAATCCTGGCGAGCGACATGGGCGAAGAAGCGGCGCGCCCCTTCCGGATCGACGGTCACCGGCTTTCCGGCGGTGCATCGCTCGGCGCGGCGCTGATGCCGGACGACGCGTCCTCCACGGACAAGCTGATGCAGGCCGCCGATCTTGCGCTTTACCATGCGAAGGCTTCCCGCAGAAACGAGATCCGTTTCTTCGACCGCGCGATGACCCGCGAGCTGGCGAGGCGCAAGGAAGTGGAATCCGAATTGCGTTCGGCCCTGCAGAAGGATGAGTTGAAGGTCTTCTTCCAGCCGATCGTGGATCTGCAGACCGGCCACATCCGCACGTTCGAAGCGCTGGTGCGCTGGTTCCATCCGGAAAAAGGCGAATTGCTGCCCGATGAGTTCATCCCCGTGGCGGAGGATACCGGCCTGATTATCACGCTGGGCAATTGGGTCACGGCGCAAGCCGCCAAAGCGGCAAGCAGCTGGCCCGAGCACGTGACGCTCGCGGTCAACCTATCCCCGGTGCAGATCAAGGCGCCCGGTGCCGCGCTCGGGATCCTGTCCGCGCTCGCCGAAGCACAGCTCGATCCGGCAAGGCTGGAACTCGAAGTCACCGAGAGCCTGTTCCTCGAAGACGACGAGCACACCGCCACCTTCATGAACGAGCTGGCGCAGCGCGGCGTCCGCTTCGCGCTCGACGATTTCGGCACGGGCTACTCCTCGATGCGCTACATCCACGACTACCCTTTTCGCACGATCAAGGTCGATCGCAGCTTCGTTTCCGGCGCGAATATCGGCGCGCGCAGCGACGCCATCGTGCGCGCTGTCGCGGAAATGGGAACGACGCTGGGATTGGATGTGGTGGCGGAAGGCATCGAGACGATCGGCCAGCTGCGCACGATCAGAAGTTCCGGCTGCACATTGGGGCAGGGCTTCTACTTCAGCCGCGCCGTCCCGGATTATCAGGCCGCGCTCCTGCTGGCGGAAGAGGATCGCCCGCTTGCCAGCAATGCTGGATAAAGGCGGGAACCGGGGCGCGTCCGAAACGTCTTGCACGCAGCGGAGAAATGCCTGCCTGCGCACTTTATCGCTATTGCGAACTGTTAGCGAAAACTAATCCCTAAACCCGGTTGCCAAGCCTGTTTTGCAGGCGTAGGGCCGCCCCCATTCCGGTGCGCGGCCCCGCTGGGCGCATGGCCGCACGCGCGACAGGTCACGATGGATGCGCCCACGGCACTGAAGGACCAGGCTTACCCAATGGCACGCAAGAAGATCGCACTCATCGGTTCGGGCATGATCGGCGGCACGCTCGCCCACCTCGCCGCGAAAAAGGAAATGGGCGATATCGTCCTGTTCGACATCGCCGAAGGCATGCCGCAGGGCAAGGCGCTCGACCTCAGCCAGTGCGGCCCGATCGAAGGCTTCGATGCCAGGATCACCGGATCGAACGATTATGCCGATATTGCGGGCGCAGACGTCGTGATCGTCACCGCCGGTGTCCCGCGCAAGCCAGGCATGAGCCGTGACGACCTGCTCGGCATCAACCTCAAGGTGATGAAGGCCGTTGGTGAAGGCATCAAGAAAAACTGCCCCGACGCATTCGTGATCTGCATCACCAACCCGTTGGACGCGATGGTCTGGGCGCTGCGCGAATTTTCCGGCCTGCCGCACAACAAGGTGGTCGGCATGGCGGGCGTGCTCGACAGCGCGCGCTTCGCCACCTTCCTCGCCTGGGAATTCGATGTGAGCGTGAAGGATGTGAACGCATTCGTGCTCGGCGGCCATGGCGACACGATGGTGCCCATCACCAGCTACACCACGATCAACGGCATCCCGGTGAACGACTTCGCCAAGATCAAGGGCGTATCGGAAGGCCGCATCGATGAAATCGTCGACCGCACCCGCAAGGGTGGCGGCGAAATCGTCGGCCTGCTCGGCAATGGCTCCGCTTATTACGCACCCGCCACCAGCGCGATTGCGATGGCCGAGGCGTATCTGGGCGACAGCAAGCGCATTCTGCCCTGCGCCAGCTTTGTCGAAGGCAAGTATGGCCTCGACGGCCTCTATGTCGGCGTCCCCACCATGATCGGCGCGGGCGGCACCGAGGAAGTCATCGAAATCGAACTGTCGGACGAAGAGAAGAGCAACCTCAAGGTCAGCACCGACGCGGTCGAGGAACTGCTCGAGGCGTGCAAGGGGCTGGATAGCTCGCTGGCGTGATTTTGAGAGTCCTCTTAGCCTTGCCACTTGCCGCGGCGTGTTCGAGCCATGGGCCAGGCTCATGGTCTGAGGTTGGGAGAGAGGCAGTCGATGCCTGTCTCGACGCTGATATTCAATCGATCACTGCTGTCGACGGCTGGGGCGATCTGGATCAATCTGTTTTTGAGAGACTTGGCGACGGACAATTTCGGTTCAAATTCCCATCAGCGAGTGACGACCAAAACTTCGCGTGGATATGCGAAGGAAACACAATCGAAAGACGGATCTTCAGCATACGGACTGGCGATCCAGATTCATCAGAAACAATAAGCGCCAACAGGAGCTTCTGAATGTCCATCCTCGTAAACAAAGACACCAAGGTCATCACCCAGGGGATGACCGGCAACACCGGCACCTTCCACACGCAGCAGGCGCTCGATTACGGGACGCAGATGGTCGCGGGCGTGACGCCGGGCAAAGGCGGCTCCGAGCATCTCGGCCTGCCGCAGTTCAACACCGTGCGCGAGGCCAAGGACGCGACTGGCGCGACCGCGAGCTGTATCTACGTGCCGCCGCCCTTCGCCGCCGATGCCATGCTCGAGGCGATCGAGGCGGAAGTCGAACTGATCGTCGCGATTACCGAAGGTGTTCCGGTGATGGACATGATTACCGTCAAGCGCGCGCTTTCCGGCTCCAAGTCCCGCCTGATCGGCCCCAACTGCCCAGGCGTGCTGACGCCGGAAGAATGCAAGATCGGCATCATGCCAGGCAAGATCTTCAAGAAGGGCAGCGTCGGCGTGGTCAGCCGCTCCGGCACGCTGACTTATGAAGCCGTGCACCAGACGACCGAAGTCGGCCTTGGCCAGACCACCGCGGTCGGCATTGGCGGCGATCCCGTCAACGGCACCAATTTCATCGACGTGCTCGACCTGTTCCTGTCGGACGATGCCACCAAGTCGATCATCATGATCGGCGAAATCGGCGGCAGCGCGGAAGAGGAAGCGGCCGAATTCATCAAGCAGGAAGCCGCCAAGGGCCGCCGCAAGCCGATGGTCGGCTTCATTGCCGGCCGCACCGCACCTCCGGGCCGCCGCATGGGCCATGCCGGCGCCATCGTTTCGGGCGGCAAAGGCGGAGCGGACGACAAGATCGCGGCGATGGAAGATGCGGGCATCCGTGTCTCCCCCTCCCCCAGCGAATTGGGCACAACGCTCGACGCCCTTCTCAAGGAACTCGCGTAGCTCCTACGCACTACCTCCAAGGAGAGGTGACGCATCATGGGTAAAGAACCGCAGGATTTTCTTCCCGAACTGCCGGGTCAGGACGGCCCGCAGCAGGGGCCGAGCTGGGCCAATCCGCGCTGGCCGCTGACCGGCGACGCGCCCGATCTCGACGCGGCGATGGACCCAACGGAGATGGCCGCGCTCGTGAAAGAGGCCTCGGCGAAGGCGGGCAAGCCGACCGATACCAAGAGCGTGGAGGCCGCGTGCCGCGATTCCATCCAGGCAATGCTGCTCATCCGGCTTTACCGCGTGCGCGGGCACCTCGCGGCCGACCTAGACCCGCTCGGCCTCGCCAATCGCGAAGTGCCCGAAGATCTGACGCTGGAATGGCACGGCCTTGCCGGGCAGGAAGACAAGGAAGTCTTCGTCGGCGGCGTCTTCGGTTTTGAATGGGTCAAGGTGGGCGAGCTGCTGGACGTGCTGCGCAACACCTATTGCGGGCATGTCGGCCTCGAATACATGCACATCGCCGACACCGAAGAGCGGCGGTTCTTGCAGGACCAGTTCGAAAGCCCGGAAGAGACGATCCAGTTTACCCCGGAAGGCAAGCAGGCGATCCTGCAGGCGGTGATCCGCGGCGAGGAATACGAGAAGTATCTCGCCAAGAAATATGTCGGCACCAAGCGTTTCGGCCTCGATGGCGGCGAAGCGATGATCCCGGCGCTGGAAGCGGTCATCAAATATGGCGGCAGCTCCGGCGTGCGGGAAATCATCTATGGCATGGCCCATCGCGGCCGGTTGAACGTGCTCGCCAATGTGATGGCAAAGCCATATCGCGTGATCTTCCACGAATTCTCCGGCGGCAGCGCCAATCCGGACGATGTCGGCGGATCGGGCGATGTGAAATATCACCTCGGCACCAGCACGGACCGCGAATTCGACGGGATCAAGGTTCACATGAGCCTGGTGCCAAACCCCTCGCACCTTGAGGCCGTGAACCCGGTCGTGCTCGGCAAGACCCGCGCGCAGCAGGCCATGCATGACGACCTTTCCGCGCATGAAAAGGTGCTGCCCGTCCTCATCCACGGGGATGCCGCCTTCGCCGGACAGGGCGTGGTGTGGGAATGCTTCGGCCTTTCCGGCGTGCGCGGCTATTCGACCGGCGGCTGCATTCACTTCGTCATCAACAATCAGATCGGCTTCACCACCAGCCCGCAATTCGCGCGCTCCTCACCCTATCCGTCCGACGTGGCGAAGGGCGTGCAGGCGCCGATCCTGCATGTGAATGGCGACAATCCCGAAGCCGTCACCTTCGCCTGCAAGCTGGCGGTCGAGTACCGCCAGACCTTCAAGCGCGACATCGTGATCGACATGTGGTGCTATCGCCGCTTCGGCCACAATGAAGGCGACGAACCCAGCTTCACCCAGCCGCTGATGTACAAGGAAATCCGCCAGCACCCGCGCGTGTCGGAGCTGTATTCGGATCGCCTGCGCGATGAGGGCGTGATCGAGGAGGGCACCACGCCGCAAATGCGGCAGGATTTCATCAGCCATCTCGACGAAGAGTTCGAAAAGGCGAAGGGCTACAAGCCGAACGAGGTCGACTGGTTCGCCGGTCGCTGGAGCGGGTTGCACAAGCCTGCCGATCCGGAGACCGCCCGCCGCAACACCGAAACCGCGATCGGCAAGAAGCTGTTCGACAGCCTCGGCCGGACGCTTACCACCGTTCCGGACGATCTCACGATCCACAAGACGCTGGGCCGCGTGCTCGATGCCAAGCGCGAAATGTTCAAGACCGGCACCGGCTTTGATTGGGCGACGGCGGAAGCGCTGGCATTCGGCAGCCTCGTCACCGAAGGCTTCGGCGTGCGCCTTTCGGGTCAGGATTCGGGCCGCGGCACGTTCAGCCAGCGCCACGCCATCTGGGTCGACCAGACGGATGAGGGCAAGTATATCCCCCTCGCCACGCTGCCGCATGGCAAGTTCGAGGTGTATGACAGCACGCTCAGCGAATTCGGCGTGCTCGGCTTCGAATACGGTTTCGCCCTCGCCGATCCGAAAACGCTGGTGATGTGGGAAGCGCAGTTCGGCGATTTCGCCAATGGCGCGCAAATCATGATCGACCAGTTCATCGCGTCCGGCGAAGTGAAGTGGATGCGCGCCAACGGGCTCGTGATGCTGTTGCCGCACGGCTATGAAGGCCAAGGGCCCGAGCATTCGTCCGCCCGGCTCGAGCGGTTCCTGCAGCTTTGCGCGAACGACAATATCCAGGTGCTCAACATCACCAGCCCGGCGAATTACTTCCACGTGCTTCGCCGCCAGATGCTGCGCCCCTTCCGCAAGCCGATGGTCATCATGACGCCCAAGAGCCTGCTGCGGCATCCGTCTGCCAAGTCCGATGCCGAGCTGTTCATGGGTGACAGCCACTTCATGCGCATCCTGTCCGACAAGGCGGAGATTGCCGACAAGAAGGTGCGCCGGCTCGTGCTGTGCAGCGGAAAGGTCGCCTACGACCTGATGGAGAAGCGCGACGAGGAAAAGATCGACGATGTTTCCATTGTCCGGATCGAGCAGCTTTATCCCTTCCCGGGGGAGCCGCTGGCCGTGCGCCTGAAGCGGATGACCAATCTCGAAGAAGTCGTCTGGTGCCAGGAAGAACCGCACAATAACGGCGCATGGTTCTTCGTTCAGAATCGCATCGAGGACGCGCTGACCGCTGCCGGGCATGAGGGCATGCGCCCCTGCTATGCCGGGCGAGAGGAAGCGGCCTCCCCCGCCACGGGCTTCGCGGCGCGTCACAAGGCGCAGCAGGACGCTCTCGTCTCCGTTGCGCTCGGCCTGTCCGAACGCGGCGCAACCAATGCCAAGCGCAAATCGCGCGCCAACAAGTCATAAGCCAGGGAAAGCAAGCACATGGCAACCGAAGTTAGCGTCCCCACACTCGGGGAATCGGTCACCGAAGCGACCGTCGGCGAATGGCTGAAAAAGCCCGGCGATGCGGTGGCGGCGGACGAGCCGATCGCCAGTCTCGAAACCGACAAGGTCGCGGTCGAAGTCCCCTCCCCCGTGGCAGGCGTGATCGGTGAGCTGAAAGTGGAAGTCGGCGACACGGTCGAAGTCGGCGCGGTGATCGCCACGGTCGAAGAAGGCGCTGCTCCTGCCGGCAAGGGAGAGGAAGCGGGCCGTGCTTCGCAGCAGCGCGAAGAGGGTCAGGAGAAAAGGGAAAGCGCTGGCGATGCGGGCAAGGCTGCGGCCAAGGCCAGTGCATCCGAAGTGGAATCGCTGCCCGATGGCGGCCACGATTCCGGCAGCGTCACCATGTCGCCAGCCGTACGGCGCGCAGTGCTCGAACACGGCCTCGATCCGACCAACATCAAGGGGACGGGCAAGGACGGCCGGCTGACCAAGGAAGACGTGCTCGCCGCGGCAAAGTCCAAGCAGGCCGCGCCTCAGGACGCCAGCACCGAGGCTGCTCCGGCCCCCTCCGTCCCCGCCAGTTCTAAGGGCGAGCGGCGCGAGGAGCGCGTGAAGATGACGCGCATGCGCCAGACCATCGCCAAACGGCTGAAGGCGGCGCAGGACAATGCCGCCCTGCTCACCACTTTCAACGATTGCGATATGACCGCCGTGATCGAGGCGCGTGAGGCCTACAAGGAAACCTTCGCCAAGAAGCACGGCATCAAGCTCGGCTTCATGTCCTTCTTCGCCAAGGCCGCGGCGCTGGCGCTGAAGGATGTGCCCGCCGTCAACGCCTATATCGACGGGGACGAGATCGTATATCACGACTATGTCGACCTGTCGGTAGCGGTCAGCGCGCCAAACGGCCTCGTCGTCCCGGTCGTGCGCAGCATCGACGCGATGAGCTTCGCAGAGATCGAACTCGCCATCGCCGACTATGGCAAGCGCGCCAAGGAAGGCACGCTGACCATGGAGGACATGCAGGGCGGCACCTTCACCATCTCCAACGGAGGCGTGTTCGGATCGCTGATGTCGACCCCGATCATCAATCCGCCGCAGAGCGCCGTACTCGGCCTCCACCGCATCGAGGATCGCCCCGTGGTGCGCGATGGCGAAGTCGTGGTGCGCCCGATGATGTATCTCGCGCTAAGCTACGATCACCGCATCATCGACGGCCGCGAAGCCGTGACCGCACTCAAGATCATGAAGGAAGCGATCGAGGATCCCATGCGGATGCTGATCGATTTGTGACGTTTTACTGATTGCGCTCCTGCGAGTGCAGGAGTCCAGAATGGAGAAGTTCATCGCGGCCAGGCTGGGTCTACATGCTTGCAAACAAGCGTAACGGAACGATCTATCTCGGTGTTACAAGCGATTTGGCATATCGCCTGCACCAGCATCGCAATGGCGCGATGCCGGGCTTCGCCAGAGAGCACGGATGTCGCGCTCTCGTCTGGTCGGAGCGGCATGACAATATTCAGGATGCGCGCCTGCGTGAGCATCGGATGAAGAAATGGAAAAGGGCTTGGAAGCTCAAATTGATGGAAGAGGCGAATCCGCAGTGGCACGATTTGTCTTCACGGATCGAACACTGACGCCCTCGGCTCCTGCCTTCGCAGGAGCGCGACTGTTCGGAGTTAAGAATGGCTGAATACGATTACGACATCCTTGTTATCGGCGCTGGCCCGGGCGGCTATGTCGCCGCCATCCGCGCGGCGCAGCTGGGTCTGAAAACCGCCTGCGCGGAAAGCCGGGAGACGCTGGGCGGCACCTGCCTCAATGTCGGTTGCATCCCGTCCAAGGCGATGCTGCATGCGAGCGAGTTCTACGACGCCGCCGCCAATGGCGCGATGGCGGAAATGGGTATCGATGTGACGCCCAAGCTCAACCTGCCCAAGATGCACGATCAGCGGCTCGATGCCGTAAATGGCCTCACCAAGGGCATCGAATTTCTGTTCAAGAAGAACAAGGTCGACTGGAAGAAGGGCCTCGCCACCTTCCAGGATGCGCACACGGTGAAGGTCGGCGAAGAGACGGTGACGGCCAGGGAAGTGGTGATCGCGACCGGTTCTTCCGTCACGCAGCTGCCGGGCGTCGAGGTCGATAACGAAAACGGCGTGGTGGTCGATTCCACCGGCGCGCTCGAGCTGCCCAAGGTGCCGAAGAAGATGGTCGTCATCGGCGGCGGCGTGATCGGGCTGGAGCTCGGCAGCGTATGGCGTCGGCTGGGCGCGGAAGTTACCTGCGTCGAATTCCTCGACCAGATCCTGCCCGGCATGGATGCCGATGTCCGCAAGGAATCGAACAAGATCTTCAAGAAACAGGGGATCGAGTTCAAGCTTTCGACCAAGGTCACCGGCGTCGAAGTCAAAGGCAAGAAGGCGATCGTGACCGTCGAACCTGCCAAGGGCGGCGATGCAGAAACGATGGAAGTGGACTGCGTGCTAGTGTCGATCGGTCGCCGTCCGAACACCGAAGGCCTCGGCCTCGAGAATATCGGGCTGACGCCGAACGAGCGCGGCCAGATCGAAGTCGATCACGAATTCAAGACGAGCGTCGAGGGCGTGCGTGCCATCGGCGATTGCGTGCCTGGCCCGATGCTCGCCCACAAGGCCGAGGATGAGGGCATCGCCGTTGCCGAATGGATCGCGGGGGAAACAGGCATCGTGAACCACGATGTGATCCCCAATGTAGTCTACACCCTCCCCGAAATCGCCGGTGTCGGCCTGACCGAAGAGCAGGCGCTGGAGAAGATGGGCGGCGACAAGAAAGCGATCAAGACCAGCAAGTTCCCCATGATGGCGAACAGCCGCGCGAAGACCAATCACGAG
This sequence comes from Aurantiacibacter aquimixticola, assembly GCF_003605475.1. Taxonomy (NCBI): domain Bacteria; kingdom Pseudomonadati; phylum Pseudomonadota; class Alphaproteobacteria; order Sphingomonadales; family Erythrobacteraceae; genus Aurantiacibacter; species Aurantiacibacter aquimixticola. The sequence goes on from NZ_RAHX01000001.1 coordinate 1,129,680, forward strand.
CCGGACGGCTTCGTGAAAGTCATCGCCGAGGCGGAAAGTGACCGTGTGCTGGGCATTTGGGCAATCGCCAGCGTTGCAGGCACGATGATTGCCGAAGCGGCAATAGCCATGGAATTCGGCGCGACGAGCGAAGACATCGCCTACACCTGCCACGCGCACCCGACCCATGCCGAGGCCATCAAGGAAGCGGCGATGGGCGTGCAGGGCAAGCCGATCCATATCTGATGCGCGTCGCCTGAAGTGAACATCAGGGATCGCCTCCCAGCCCTTGCGGCTATCGCGATCCCGGTGGTGGCGGGTGCCGTCTGGATGTGGCTGGCAGGAGCGCCGCCGCATTACGCCCTCGTCAATCTCGGCGCGCTTGTTCTTGTTTCGCCTTGGGTGCTCTTCGGACGCGGACCGCACACCTCGCTCAGCCGCCATCTGCTCGCCGCCGCAATGCTGCTGGTGATGCTGAGCCCGATTTGGATCGGGCAGGAGCTACGCTCCATCACCGGCCATACCGTGACCCGCTGGTTCCCTCTTGGCCCGCTCAGCCTGCACACCGGCATGATCGCCGCGCCCGCACTCGTGGTGCTCGCAGCCCGCAACCGCAAATTCACGGCGCCGATCCTGCTGGCGGCCCTGCTCGCGGCATGGCTGCAACCCGATGCGGCCACCGGCTTTGCGCTGACAATCGCCGCTGTCGGCATTCATCATGTCACGAAGGACTGGCGCGTGGGTGTGACCGCGATCATCGGTTTCCTCGCATCGATTGAGATGGCGATGCGCGGCGAAATTCCGCCGCAGCCTTTCGTCGAGCGGGTGCTGGTGGATGCGATGATGCCGAACGTGGCCGCTGGCATGGCCTTGCTGCTGGCTCTCGCCGCCAGCTTCGCCCTCCTCCTCTACGCCATCCCGTTCGACCGGACCAAGCGCTTCGCCCTCGCCGCCTTGTTGCTGGGCTTCACGGTCATGTCAGTGATGACAAGCTATCCCACACCGTTGATCGGCTATGGCGCCGCGCCCATACTGGGCTTCGGCATCGCCCTTGGATTGCACAGCATACCGCAGAGATGAGCCAGCTTTCGCCCTTCCACCTCGCCTTCCCGGTCGACAATCTGGAAGCTGCACGCGAGTTCTGGGGCGGCGTGATGGGATGCCCGGAAGGGCGCTCCTGCGATGACTGGATCGACTTCGATTTCTACGGCCACCAGATCGTCGCCCATCAGGCGCCCGCCATCGTCGCCAAGGGCGGCCATGGCAGCAATCCGGTGGACGGACACGATGTGCCTGTCCCGCATTTCGGCATCGTGCTCGATCTGGCGGACTGGAAAGCGCTGGCCGAGCGGCTAAGCGTCGCCGGTGTCGAATTCGAGATCGCGCCGCATATCCGCTTCGAAGGCGAGCCGGGCGAACAGGCGACGATGTTCTTTCGCGATCCCGCGGGCAATGCGATCGAGATGAAGGCGTTCGCCGACCGGTCGAAACTCTTCGCCAGGGACTAGGCGCACCGCAAAGCCCGCATTATGGGGCGCGCATGGCACGGCAGAAATTCATGCGCCGCTTCGCACGCTGGCATATCTGGCTCGGCTGGCTGGTCGGCCTGCCGATCCTGATGTGGACCGTTACCGGTCTCATCATGGTCTGGCATCCAATCGAAGAAGTGCGCGGCAATCACCTTCGCAGCGATGCAAGCCAGATCGATATCAGCCTGCCGCCGTCCATCGCGCTCTCGCCGGAGTTGGATCTGGCAGCTGGAAATGTCGAGCGGATCGAGATCGCTGCCCCGCTCGGCACGCCTGTCCTGCTTGCCACCTCTCGCGACGGCAGCGTTGCGCGGTTCGATGCCGTGAGCGGAGAGCGACTGCCCAGGCTCGATGAGGCGGCGGCAAAGCGCGTTGCCTTGCTGGGCCTCGCCGACTCCCGACAGCCAGTCACCGCGCAATTCTTCGAGGCCGATCATGTGCCCTTCGACTTCCGCAGACCGATGCCTGTGTGGCAGATCACGACCGAGGACGGCACGCATGTCTATGTCGGTGCCGACACGGGCCGCGTAGAGGCGGTGCGGACGCGCTTCTGGCGCATCTTCGACTTTGCCTGGGGGCTGCACATCATGGATCTCGAAACGCGGGAGGACACCAGTCATCCGCTATTGATCGGCTTCGCGTTTCTCGGCGTGATCGGATCGCTGCTCGGCTGCGTACTGATGTTCAGGCGGCGTCGCGCGCGGACGAGAGTCGCGCCATGAACGTAGAGATCCTGACACCGCTGCTCGACGTGCTCGATATTCTCGGCGTCGCGGTGTTCGCGCTTTCGGGTGCGCTGCTCGCCGCGAAGGATCGGCAGACTTTCGTAACGATGGTGTTCTTTGCCCTGATGACCGGCGTTGGCGGCGGGACCGTGCGCGATTTGCTGATTGGTGCGCCGGTCTTCTGGATCAGCGACCCGTGGATCGCCTTCGCCTGCTTCGCCGTGGCGCTGCTCACCTGGATGACGCCGACGCGCTGGTGGGAAGGCAAGCTGCTGGAATTCGCCGATGGCGCGGGGCTCACCGGCTATGCCGTCCTCGGTGCGGCCAAGGCGCTGTCCTACGGCGTGCCGCCGGTCCCGGCGGTGCTGATGGGCGTGGTGACTGGATGCGTGGGCGGGATCATCCGCGACGTCGTGGCCGGCAGGCCGTCCATCATCGTCGGGCCGGAGCTCTACATCACGGCAGCAACGCTATCCGCCGCCCTATGCGTGCTCGGCGAAGTGATCGGCCTGCCGCGCATACCAGTATGGATTGCCGCCGGGACGGCAGGATTTCTCCTGCGCTCGGCCGCCATTCACTGGAAACTCGCCCTGCCCGCCTATTCGCGGGAGGCCTGAGCGCGCTCAGCCCGTCGGCTCGCCGTAGTCGGTCGTACCGCTCATGTCGTAACGGCCATCGGTTCGGGCGTCGTCATAGCCCTCCTCACCCGGCAACGGTCCACCGGGATATGCCGGCTGCGGGCCATCGCCACGCGAGGTCACCGCGGGCTCGTCGCGGTAGGAATACGCCTCGTCCGCAGGGGTGCGCGTTGCCGCGCGTGCGCGGGCATAATCCGATGCGCTCCATTGCGACCCCGTGTCGGCGCGGTTCCGGCTGACCGCTGCGCTGACGCCGTACTCGATATGACGAACGCGGCCGTCATTGCCGATCGTGCAGGTCCAGCCTTCGCCATTCTCCAGCACGCCGGAGACATACCAGCCATTGGCAGCTCGGCGGGCTTGTGTGATCTCGTCCACACGCGCGCCATCGCGCTCCACGGCGTCGGCGCACATGTCCGCCGCCCGCTCCAGCCCGCTTTCGCGGTAATCGCGATCGGAGCGACGGTCGTCGCGGTCGGGATAGCGGCGCTCGGCCCGTGCATCGCCACGCGAGCGATTGGCGATGGTCGCGATGGTGCCCAGGATAATCGCCCCGGTGATCACATCGCCGATACCGATGCCGCGATGGCGATTGCGATGGCGGTAGCGGCGATAGCGGTGGTGATGCGACTGCTCTGCCGCCGCGCCCGTTTCCACGAAGTCCGGAGCGGAGCCGATTGCGGGAAGCTCCACCGCACCTGCCGGCGTGGCGGCGAGAGAAAGCGCGGCCATCATGCCTGCGCAGGACGCGATCTTCGATTGTAAACGGGCCATGCCCACCCCCTTGGATATGAATGACGAACGGCTAGGCGGCCCAGGCTGACATCAGCCTGAACCGCCCGGCGGTCTGCGGGATTGCGGAGCTCTAGAGGCCGCGAATTCCGCTGAAGTCGATATCTACGACACGGCCGTTGCGATAATCGCACTCGAAGCGGCCTTCGTCCCAGCCATTGTTGCGGTAGCCGCGACGGTAATCCCGGCGATCCCGGCGGTCGCGATAACGACGGTCGCGATACCCGTAGTCTTCGCGAACGGCGATGCGACCCTCGATCTCGTAACCGCGACGCTCACGGTCGATATCGCGAATTTCGTAGACTTCGGCGCGCGATCCGGTCCAGCGCTGGGCGGCACGTTCGGCGGCGCGGACGCATTGCTCGACGGCGCGGCGGCTGGAATTGCGGCCATAGCCGTCATATCCGTTGCGATAATATCCGCGATCGCGATGGCGATAATTGCCGCGATAATCGCGGCGGTCGCGATAGCGGTAATCATCATAACGATCGTTGTTGCGCGAGCCGAGAATGGCGGCGAGACCGCCCAGGATCACTGCGCCGGCAATGATTTCGCCAGCGCCGATGCCGTCATCGTCACGATCGCGATAGCGATCTTGCGCGGCTGCGGGAGACGCCGCGGACAATGCCATCGCGCCAGCCGCAACGGTGGCGAACGAAGCTTTGGCCAGGGCTTTGGTCTTGTTGGTCATGGGGCTTCTCCTAACGGTGACACCGACAACGCGCCGATGATGTGACCGTTCTAGGAGAAGCCCCTTGAGATGACGCTGAACTTTGCCGTTAGGAAACGTTCAGGAAAGAACCGACTTTCCTGAACCCCTCATTCCGGCGCGTCCAATCCGGTCCAATAACCGAGAAAGCCGAGGATATCCGCCGCTTCGGCAATCGCCTTGTCGGTCGGCTTACCGGAACCGTGGCCCGCGCGCGTCTCGATCCGGATCAGCTGGGGCCGTTCGCCGAGATCCTCGGCCTGCAATGCGGCGGTGTATTTGAAGGAGTGACCCGGTACGACGCGGTCGTCCGTGTCGGCCGTCGTCACCAGCAGCGCCGGATAATCGGTGTCGGACTGGATATTGTGCAGCGGGGAATAGGCCCGCAGAATGCGCCAGTCCTCTTCACGATCCGGATAGCCGTAATCGTCGACCCAATATCGACCGGCCGTCCACTGGTCGAAGCGCAGCATGTCCATGACGCCGACCGCGGCATTGCCCGCCGCGAAAAGATCGGGCCGCTGGTTCGCAACAGCGCCGACCAGCAGGCCGCCATTGGAGCCGCCCTGTATGGCAAGGCCATCCTCCGGCGTGATGCCCTGCGCAATCAAATGCTCACCCGCCGCGATGAAATCGTCGAACACATTCTGCTTGTTCGCGCGGCGACCGCCATCGTGCCACGCCTTGCCATATTCGCCGCCGCCGCGAAGGTTCGCCATGACAAAGGCCCCGCCAGCTTCCACCCAGGACAGACGGCTGGCAGAGAAACCCGGCGTCAGCGACACGTCGAAGCCGCCATAGCCGTACAGCAATGTCGGCGCGGCTTCGCCGCTGGCCGCCACATCGGCGCGGCGCACGATGAACATCGGCACGCGCGTGCCGTCCTTGCTCGTGTAGAATTGCTGTTCGACCACGAAGTCTTCGGGATCGAAGCTGATTTCGGGGGCGGCGAAGGTGCTCGTCTCACCCGTCACCACATCATAGCGATAGATCGTGCTCGGCCGATTGAAGCTGGAGAAGCTGTAGAAGGTTTCCGCATTGTCCGGACTGCCGCCGAAGCCGCCCGCGCTGCCGAGACCGGCAAACTCGAGCTCGCGCACCAGCTCGCCATCGAGCGTGTAGACATAGGCGCTGGAGGAAGCGTCCTCGAGATATTCGAGCACCAGATGTCCGCCGACCAGCGATGCGCTGGCAATAGGCTGGTCCCGCTCCGGAATCACCTCGGTCCAGCCTGCGTCCGGATCGTCCATGTCAATGGACACGACCTTGTACAGCGGCGCATCGGCATTGGTGGTGAAGAACAGGCGGCTGCCGACGCTGTCGATGGGCGACCAGGCGTTATCGAACCCGGTGATCAGCGGCTCCGCCCTCCAGCCCCGCGTATCGCGCGCGTCGAGGTCCACCACATGGACTTCGTAGCGGGCATCGGTGCCGGTGGAGGAAATGATCATCATCCAGCGGCCATCGTCACTGATGCCCGCAGTGTGGTTGCGCTCCGCGTGGTCGGGGGTGGAGAACACCACCTCGTCCTCCGCCTGCTCGGTGCCGAGCGCGTGATAGTACACGGCCTGGTTCATGTTGAGCGCCTGAAAGTCCTCGCCCTCCTCCGGTTCCGGGAAGCGGGAGTAGACGAAGCCATCCTCTCCGACCCAGGCCAGATTTGTGAACTTGGCCCAGCGGACATCGCCGCCGATCTGTTCGCCCGTGGCAACATCCATGACGCGCAGGATGCGCCAGTCCGTGCCGCCGTCCTGCACGCTGTAAAGCAGCTTTGAGCCGTCGGGAGAAGGCACCCAGCCGCCCAGCGCGGTCGCGCCGTCCTCGGCCCATTCATTGGGATCGATCAGCTTGCGCGGCTCGCCGTCCAGCCCGTCGCGCACGTAGAGCGGCGACTGGTTTTCGAGGCCTGCATTGCGATTGTAGAAATAGCGATTGCCCCGCGCCACGGGTACGGAAAAGCGCTCGTAGTCGGTCAGTTCGCCGATGCGGCTGGCAAACCAGTCGCGCGCCGGCAGGTTTTCCAGATAAGCGTCGGTGACGACGTTCTGCGCCTCCACCCACGCGGCGACCTCCGTGCTGTTGCGCACATCCTCTTCGAGCCAGCGATAGGGGTCCGCGACCTGCTCGCCGAAGATCGTCTCGACGACATCGCCCTGCCGCGTTTCCGGATAGTCGGGCGCGGTCATGTCCTGCGCGCTAAGCGGCATGGAAACGGTGGCGAGCAGCGACGCGGCTGCGATCAGGGTGCGTGTCATGAAACCTCATCCAAAAGCGATCCGAACTGGCAGTATAGTTGGCGATGAAACCGCCTCGTGACAAGCGCTCTTGCGCATAAGTGTCAGAGATCGTTGAGCTCGAAGATGACGTCGCGCGTCAGCTGCACGATATCGAAGCCGCTTCCGCCCGCCGGGTCTTCCCCGCGGCGCACGATGACGAGATCTTCGCTCGGCACGACGACGATATACTGGCCCCGATTGCCGCGCGCGGCGAAAGCATCGGCGGGGATGCCCTCGAAGGCGCCCATCGTCCACCAGCCGGCGCCGTATCCCCACTGCGTTTCGTCGGGTTGCGGCCCGGTGGGCGAGGAAACATAGGCCGTCCACTCCTCCGGCAGCACCTGCGTGCCGTCGGGAAGCTGGCCGTTATTGAGATGGAGCTGGCCGAGCCGGGCGAGATCGCGCGCCGTCGCCCAGACCTGGCTGGAAAGGACGTAATCGCCCGCCCAGTCCGTTTCCGGCATGGTGTGGTTCATGCCCATTTCGCGCAACACGCGGCCCGGCGGCTTGCTGTCGAACGTGTCAGAAATACCCGTGATCGCCGCCAGCGTGTCGTTATTGGCATAGCGCCATACGGTACGGGGACGATGCAGCAAGGGCCAGTTCGCGGCCCGCTCGCGGACGGTCGTGCCACCGTAATAGAGCGGATCGGTGCGGTTGCCGGGCGTATCGGAATAGCGACCGCTGGCCATGCGCAGCGCCTGATCGACGGTGATGGCGCGGCGGGGATCCACGTCCGACACGCCAAGCCCGGCAGACTGCTCGACGCGCGCTTCCCCACGCTGCACGGCCGCGCCGACGATGGTGGCGGCAATGCTCTTGGCAACTGACCAGGTTCGCTGGGGCACGCGTGGTCCGAAACCGGAAGCGTAGGCTTCGCTAAGAAGTTCTCCGTCATTCACGATCACAACCGCCGTGGTGCGGGCATCGGCGCCGTATTTTGCGTCGAAACCAACATCGGCAAGCGGATCGCGGAGGAAATTCTCGCCTTCGAGATCGAAATAATCGGCGTCGCGCCGGAGCCGTTCGAAGAGGTCGACATCCTCGACCGGGACCGGAGAGCCCGTCGGCAGGATGGCGCAGCCGCGCGCCGGTCTTTGTACCGCGACGCGGGGCGGCATATCGTCCGCCCATTCGACAGCGACATAATCGATGTCCTCGTCATTACCGCGCGCGATGCGGGCCGGCATGTCGCCGATCAGCGAGGCAAGCGGTTCCTGGATGCCCGCCAGCTCCCACTCCTCGACGCTCTCGGCCGTGCGTGACGTGCCATTGCGTTCCGCATTGGCGATCGCTCCGCACATGAAGAGCGCCTTGTATCCGGCAGCCAGTGCGCGGTCGTAGCGTTCGTCCAGTTCGGACTGCGGTATCGATTGAGCGGCTGTAGGGGCGGAGGCGAAGGCAAGCGCGGCGGCTGCCAGAACGGGCATGCGAAACATGCCGCCCCTTTTGGCAGCATCCGCGCAAAAGAAAAGGGCCGGTGGGATCTCTCCACCGGCCCTTTCGCGAATTCGATGAGAGACTTAGGCCTCTTCGAAATCTTCCGACGTCATCATCGGGCCGCTGTCCTGGCCCTTCGCGTCCTCGTCGCGGTCGACGAGTTCGATATAGGCGATGGCCGCGGCATCGCTCGAGCGATAGCCGGCCTTGATCACGCGGGTGTAGCCGCCGTCACGATCCTTGTAGCGCTCCGCCAGCACGTCGAACAGCTTGGTCAGCTGGGCGTCGTCGAGCAGGCGGCTATGCGCCAGGCGACGATTGGAAAGGCCGCCACGCTTCGCCAGCGTGATCAGCTTTTCGACATAGGGGCGCAGTTCCTTCGCCTTGGCGGTGGTGGTGAGGATCTGCTCGTGCTTGATAAGCGCGGCTGCCATGTTGCGGAACAGCGCCGTGCGGTGCTGCGACTTGCGGGAAAGCTTACGGCCGGAAATTCCGTGACGCATATTCTGTACTCCGTTCGAAAAGGGCCCGTCTTACGGAAGCCCAGTGCTGGCGGCGCTTCAGGGTGCGCCGCCATTACCCTGATCAGCCCAGCAGTTCCTGTTCGAGCTTCTTGGCCATTTCTTCGATGTTCTCCGGCGGCCAGCCGGGAATGTCCATGCCAAGGCGCAGACCCATGCTGGACAGCACTTCCTTGATCTCGTTGAGCGACTTGCGGCCGAAATTCGGCGTGCGCAGCATCTCGGCTTCGGTCTTCTGGACCAGGTCACCAATATAGATGATGTTGTCGTTCTTGAGGCAGTTGGCAGAACGCACCGACAGTTCCAGCTCGTCGACCTTCTTGAGAAGGTAGCGGTTGAGCTGGTTGGTATCGCTTTCCTGCGGCTCTGCAGCGACGCCGATCATGGCGGCCTGCGGCTGCGGAATGCCGTCTTCGAAGTGGACGAACAGCGTCAGCTGATCCTGCAGGATGCGCGCGGCATATGCGATTGCATCCTCGGGCGTGACGGTGCCGTCGGTTTCGATCGTGAGGCTGAGCTTGTCGAAGTCGAGCTCCTGCCCGACGCGGGCGTTCTCGACCTTGTAGCTGACCTGCTTGATCGGCGAATAGAGGCTGTCGACCGGGATCAGGCCGATCGGCGCATCGGCCGGACGGTTGGCCACGGCAGGCGAATAGCCCTTACCGGAATCGGCGGTGAGCTCCATATTGAGGTTCGCGCCCTCGTCCAGGTGGCACAGCACGAGGTCCTTGTTGAGGACTTCGATATCGCCGGAAACGGCGATGTCACCGGCCTTCACTTCACCCGGGCCGGTTGCGGAAAGCTGCAGGCGCTTGGGGCCTTCGCCTTCCATCTTCAGCGCGATCTGCTTCACGTTGAGGACGATATCGGTGACATCCTCGCGCACGCCGGCGAGCGAGGAGAATTCGTGCAGCACGTTCTCGATCTTGATCGAGGTGATGGCGGCACCCTGAAGGCTGGACAGGAGCACGCGGCGCAGCGCGTTGCCGAGCGTCAGGCCGTAGCCACGCTCGAGCGGTTCGGCGACGAAGGTGGCCTTGCGCTTCTTGTCGCTGCCTTCCTTGACGTCGAGAGTGTTGGGCTTCTTCAGTTCCTGCCAGTTCTTCGTATTGACGGACATGGACTTCCCCTAAGGTATCGTGGTGGCGCAAAAGCCGCGTCGGTCTGGAACCGCCGCGGCCGATGCGAATGACTGTTGGTGCGCCCGGCCGGATGCCGAGCGCGGCAGGCTTCGATCAGACGCGGCGACGCTTGGACGGCCGCACGCCGTTATGCGGAATGGGCGTCACGTCGCGGATGCTGGTGATGGTGAAACCCACCGCCTGCAGCGCCCGCAGCGCGCTTTCACGGCCCGAACCCGGACCCTTGATCTCCACTTCCAGCGTGCGCACGCCATGTTCGGCGGCTTTCTTGCCGGCGTCGTCGGCGGCAACCTGGGCGGCATAGGGCGTCGACTTGCGGCTGCCCTTGAAGCCCATCATGCCGGCGCTGGACCAGCTGATCGCATTGCCCTGCGCATCGGTGATGGTGATCATCGTGTTGTTGAAGCTTGCATTGACGTGCGCGACGCCGCTGCTGATATTCTTCTTGTCGCGGCGCCGTACCCGGCCTGGTTCGCGTGCCATGTTTCGAATTCCTCGTATTTCGTCAGAAGGAAAAGCGGGGCTGAGCCCTGCCTACTTCTTCTTACCGGCGATCGGCTTGGCCTTGCCCTTGCGGGTGCGGGCGTTGGTGTGCGTGCGCTGGCCGCGGACCGGAAGGCCCTTGCGGTGACGCAGGCCGCGATAGCAGGCGAGGTCCATCAGACGCTTAATGTTCATCGCGGTGTCACGGCGAAGATCGCCTTCCACCGTGTAATCGGCGTCGATGGTTTCACGGATCTGCAGGACTTCGCCGTCCGACAGGTCCTGAACGCGGGTCGCATGATCGATGCCGAGCTTGTCGACGATCTTGCGGGCCGTGGTCGGACCGATACCGTGAATATAGGTGAGCGCGACGATAACGCGCTTGTTGGTGGGGATGTTTACCCCGGCAATACGAGCCACTTACTTCTCCATGCTCCACAGGGAAACGGGATGGCCATTTGAGGCGCCCGCCCTATCTCATCGCTGTTACGATCAGCCGCCCGTCGCCAAACACGAAAAGAAGGCGCGCTTGAAGCTGCCTTCGGGAATCTCAAAAATCTGGGCAAGTGGCCGATCAGGACGCGCAGATAGGGTGATTCCCCCACCACGTCAACAGGCGAAGGCGAGCATGCGGCAAGCCGCAGCCCGTTTCGGTCCTCCCGAGTTGTCCGTTGCTTATAGCGCGCCGCGGCTGGCTAGTCAAAATGGCCTATCCGGGGTCGTCCACAGCATCGCCGACTTCGGCGACCAGGTCAGCGAGAAATTCGCCCTGTACGCTGTCGACCACCGGTGCGATCTGGGCGAGATCGAAACGCGTCTCGCCGCCGGTGACGTACTCCCAAGTGATACGGGTGCCCGCTTCTTCGTCCTCGAGCGTGACGGTCAGCGTTCCGGCCAACCCCTCGCTCTGCAGCGGCCCAAGCGAGCCCGACATCCGTAGAGTGCTGCCCGGCTGGACGAATACGACGCGCATGTGCTCCACGGAACCGGCGGCCCAGCCATCTGCGGCGGGCAGCGTTTCGCAGAAACACCCACCTGCGCGCGCTTCGAGTCGAAGATTTCCGCTATCGTTCGACCAGGTGTGCGACCACCAGTTTTCGGGCTGCAGCAATGCGTTCCAAACCGCGCGCCGGTCGGCTGTGACCACCGCGCTGTGACGCGTGGCGAACCCGCCCACGCTGCTTTCGATGATTTCTGCGTGAGCTGGCGTGACGACGGCTACAGCGAGCGTCGCGGCGGTAATAACAGTTTTCATGCAGCCTCCCCTACTCTGCTAAGAGAGATAGCCGCCAGGTCAGGCGGAGGCCAAGACCTTCTCGATCGCGGTCGTCACTTCATCGATGCTGGCCATGCCATCCACCCGGCGCACGGTGCCACGCTCCTCGTAGATCGGCAGGATGGGCGCCGTCTTGTTGCGGTATTCCTGCATGCGCGTACGCACCGTCTCCTCGGTGTCGTCGGGCCGCCGCTTGAATTCGCTCGCGCCGCATTTGTCGCACACGCCTTCGGTTTCCGGCGGCTTGTGGCGATCGTGATAGCCCGCGCCGCAATTCGCGCAGGTGAAGCGACCGGTGATGCGATCGACCAGCGCGTCTTCATCGACACCCAGCTCGATCACGAAGTCGAGCGAACGGCCATGCTTGTCGAGGATATCGTCTAGCGCGTGCGCCTGTGCCGCAGTGCGCGGATAGCCATCGAAAATCGCGCCGACATCGTCGCCCATATCGGAAAGCTTGGCGTCGATCATGGCAGAGACGATGTCGTCGGAGACGAGTTCGCCCGCATCCATGACGGCAGCCACCCGGTGGCCCAGCGCCGTATCCGCCTTGCGCGTTTCGCGCAGCATATCGCCGGTAGATAGCTGCACCATGCCATGATGCTCGACGAGAAGGTTGGCCTGCGTGCCCTTGCCTGCGCCCGGAGGGCCGAGAAGGATGATGTTCATGGCTTGAAGCGAATCCCCATTGCTTGTCCCTGCAAGGGCTAGACTAGCGCATCCGGCCCTTCAACTTCGCCTTCTTGATTAGATCGCCATACTGGTGGGCAAGCAGGTGAGACTGGATCTGGCTGATCGTGTCGACTGTCACGTTCACGACGATCAGCAGGCTCGTGCCGCCGAGGAACAGCGGCAGGCCCGTCTGCGAAATGCCCCATTCGGGGATGACGCAGACCAGCGTCAGGTAGATCGCGCCGACCACGGTGATGCGGGTGAGGACGTAATCCAGATACTCCGCGGTGCGCTTGCCCGGACGGATGCCGGGAATGAAGCCGCCCTGCTTCTTCAGATTTTCCGCCGTGTCTTCGGGATTGAAGACGACCGCAGTGTAGAAGAAGGCGAAGAACATGATGCCCGCGGCATACAACAGCATGTAGAGCGGCTGCCCGTGCTGCAGATACTGGTTCAGGGTCTGCACGATACCGCCGCCGGTGCTGGTCGTATCGATGCTGTTGCCGGCGAACTGCGTGATCGTCAGCGGCAGGAGCAGGAGCGAGCTGGCGAAGATCGGCGGAATGACGCCTGCAGTGTTGAGCTTGAGCGGCAGGTGCGAGCGATCCGCCTGCATGCCGCCGCGCTGCTGGGCGCGCTTGGGATACTGGATCAGCAGCCGTCGCTGGGCGCGCTCGAAGAAGCAGATCACCAGGATCAGGATCACGATCATGACCAGCAGTCCGCCGATCAGGACGCCGCTGATGGAGCCGGAACGGCCGCCTTCGAACAGGTTCACCGCGAAGGTAGGGAACTGGGCGACGATGCCCGCCATGATGATAAGCGAAACGCCATTGCCGATACCGCGCGAGGTGATCTGCTCACCCAGCCACAGCAGGAACATGGTGCCGCCGACGAGATTGATGACCGTCGTGACGCGAAACATGATCCCGCCTTCGACGACCGCCTGCAAACCGCTCTGCGCCCCGTATGCCTCGAGGCCGCTGGCGAGAAACCAGCCTTGGATCGCGCACAGGAAAACCGTGCCGTATCGCGTATACTGGTTCAGCTTCTTGCGCCCGGCCTCGCCCTCTTTCTTGAGAGCGATAAGCGCCGGATGCAGCGCCGCTGCCATCTGGATGACGATCGAGGCGGTGATGTATGGCATTACGCCGAGCGCGATCAGGCTCATGCGCTCCAGCGAACCGCCGGAAAACATGTTGAACATGTCGAGAATGCCGCCGCGCGTCTGGTCGTAGAGCGATTCCAGGATCAGGGGATTCACGCCGGGCAGCGGCACGAAGCTGAGGAAACGGAAGACGATCAGCGCACCGATGGTGAACCAGATGCGCTGCTTGAGCTCGGTCGCCTTGGAGAAATTCGCAAGGCTCAGCGATGAAGCGATATTGTCGGCGCGAGATGCCATGGAATGTCTTTCATATCCTGGTCAGGACGCCGGTCCCTCCCGGCACAGGAAGGCTAAATAGGGAGACGCGGGTCCGATGTCGAACCCGCGTCTCCGAATATCGTCAGGCCTTGGCCTTGTTGGCTTCGGCGCGAGCAGCCTTCTTCTCGTGCTCGGGCTTGCCCTTGTCGATGATGTCGACCTTGCCGCCGGCCTTTTCGACGGCAGCCGTTGCACCCTTGGAGGCGCCAGCGACCTTGAAGGTCAGCTTGGTCTTAAGCTCGCCCTTGCCGAGCAGGCGGACACCGTCCTTGCCGCCGCGGGCGACACCGGCCACCTTGAGCGCTTCGTGATCGACGGTCTTCTTCGCGTCGAGTTTCTTGGCATCGACCAGCTTCTGGATCATGCCGATATTCACTTCGGCATAATCCTTGCCGAAAGGATTGTTGAAGCCGCGCTTGGGAAGGCGCATGTGGAGCGGCATCTGGCCGCCTTCGAAGCCGTTGATCGAAACGCCCGAACGGCTCTTTTGGCCCTTCTGGCCGCGACCGCCGGTCTTGCCTTTGCCCGAGCCGATACCGCGCCCGACGCGGATCCGGCCCTTGCGGGCGCCTTCATTGTCTTTGATTTCATTTAGTTTCATGTCTTGCACTCGCTTTCGCTGTTTTCGCGCTGGGGAGATTTGTTTCGGGCTCAGCCCTCAACGATCTCCACCATGTGCGGCACCTTGCGGATGGCGCCGCGCACTTCGGGGGTGTCCTGCAGTTCGACGACCTTGTGCATCTTGTTGAGGCCAAGGCCGATGAGAATCTTGCGCTGATCCTTCGGACGACGGATCGGCGAACCGATCTGCTTGATCTTGATGGTCTTCTTGCCAGCCATCTGTCTTACTCCGTAACCGCGGCGGCGTCGGCAGCAGCCTCGGCCTCGCTTGCACCGGCGCGACCGAGCAGGTCGGCAACCTTTTTGCCACGGCGCTGAGCGACAGCCTTCGGAGAAGACTGGTTGTTCAGGCCATCGAAGGTGGCGCGGATCATGTTGTAGGGGTTGGACGTGCCGACCGACTTGGTCACGACGTCCGAGACACCCAAAGCTTCGAAGACGGCACGCATCGGACCACCGGCGATGATGCCCGTACCGGCCGGAGCCGAACGAACGACAACCTTGCCGGCACCGAAGTGCCCGCGGCCATCATGGTGCAGCGTGCGACCTTCCTTGAGCGGAACGCGGATCATCTTCTTCTTGGCAGCAGCGGTCGCCTTGTTGATGGCTTCCGGCACTTCGCGAGCCTTGCCGTGGCCGAAGCCGACGCGGCCCTTGCCGTCACCGACAACCACGAGCGCGGCAAAGCCGAAGCGCTTACCGCCCTTCACGACCTTGGCGACGCGGTTGATGTGGACGAGCTTTTCGATGAGCTCCTCGCCATCGTCGTCCCCGCCACGACCGCCACGGCGGTCGTCCCGGCCACGACCGCGACCACGGCCACCGCCGCGATTGTCGTTGCGGCCACCGCGGCCACCGCCGCCGCCGCCACGACCACCACGAGCATTCGCTTCGGGGGCAGGGGCGGTCTTGGGCTTGCCTTCGTCGCCCTGGGCGGCCGACTGGTTGGCATGCGCCTCGGTTTCGGCAGTCGTCGGCGTCGGGGTCGAGCCTTCGATGTTCTGCTCGGCCGTCGCTTCCGCCTTGGTAGGCGCAGCTTCGGGCGTTTCCGCCGCTGCGTCTACCTTGGTTTCTTCGGCCTTGGTTTCGTCCGTCTTCTTGTCGTCAGCCATCATCAGAACTCCAGCCCGCCTTCGCGGGCGGCATCGGCCAGCGCTTTCACGCGGCCATGAAACAGGAACCCGCCGCGATCGAACACGACAGTCTTGACGCCGGCCTTCTTCGCAGCGGCGGCGATATCGGTGCCAACCTTCTTGGCAGCTTCGACATTCGCGCCGGAGCCCTTGCCGCCAAGCGTGTTGGCGGCGGCCACGGTGCGGCCATCGGCGTCGTCGATGATCTGCGCATAGATATGCTGCCCGGTGCGATGCACGGACAGGCGGGGCTTGGTGCCCGAACGCTTGCGGAGCGCGGTGCGCACGCGGCGGCGGCGACGCTCAAAGAGAGAAAGCTTTGCCATCTTACTTCTTCTTCCCTTCCTTGCGGAAGATGTACTCGCCGCGATACTTCACACCCTTGCCCTTATAAGGTTCGGGTTTGCGCCATTCGCGGATCTCGGCAGCAAACTGCCCGACCTTCTGCTTGTCGATGCCCGAAATCTCGACCGTGGTCTGATCGGGCGTCTTGACCTCGATGCCTTCCGGCACGTCGAGATCGACGTCATGGCTGAAACCCAGCTGAAGCTTCAGCTTCTTGCCCTGGGCCTGCGCACGATAACCGACCCCGGTGATCTCCAGGACCTTGGTGAAGCCTTCGGTCACGCCGTCGACCAGGTTCTGCACGAGCGTGCGCTGCATGCCCCAGAATTGCCGGGCCTGCGTGGTCTTGTTGACGGGATTGACCTGGATTTCGCCATCTTCGATCTTGTAATCGATCAGGTCGAACATGCTCATCGTGAGTTCGCCCTTGGGGCCCTTCACGCTCAGCACGCCGTTCTCGGTCTTGGCGGTCACTCCGCTGGGAAGCGCCACCGGCTTTTTACCGATGCGGCTCATCAGAACACCTCCGCAAGCACTTCGCCGCCGACATTCTCGTTGCGCGCTTCGTTGTCCGAAAGCACGCCCTTCGGCGTCGAGACGATGGTGATGCCGAGGCCGTTGCGAACCGTCGGAAGCTCCTGGCTTCCCGAGTAGACGCGGCGGCCCGGCTTGGAGACGCGGGAAACGTGCTTTATCGCAGGTTCGCCCTCGAAATACTTCAGTTCGATCCGCAGCGCCTTGTGCTTGCCGCTCTCGTCTTCGCTGTAGCCACGGATGTAGCCTTCGCGCTGGAGAACCTCGAGCACATTCGCGCGCAGCTTCGACGCGGGCGAAAGGACGGAGTCCTTCTTCGCCTGCTGGCCATTGCGGATGCGGGTGAGCATATCACCCAGGGGATCGGTCATAGGCATGGTCTAATTCCTCACCAGCTCGACTTGGTCACACCGGGGATCAGGCCCTTATTGGCAAGATCGCGCAGTTCAATGCGGTTGAGCCCGAACTTCCGGTAATAGCCGCGCGGGCGGCCGGTGGTGTTGCAGCGGTTGCGAACCCGGGTCGGGTTCGCGTTGCGCGGGATTTCGGCCATCTTCAGGCGGGCCATGAGGCGCTCGGTCTCGTCGAGCGACTCATCGTCGGCCACAGCCTTCAGCTTCGCGTACTTGTCCGCGTATTTCTTGACGAGCTGCTTGCGCCGCTCGTTCTTGTTGATGGAACTCAGTTTCGCCATTGGACTTAAGCTCTCCTGCGCCGCTTACGCGGCCTCTTTCTCTTCGGCGGCCTGTTCGGCCGGGAACGGGAATCCGAACAGGCGCAGCAATTCGTGTGCCTCTTCGTCGGTTTTCGCGGTGGTGGTCACGATGATGTCCATGCCGCGGACCTGGTCGATACGGTCGTAGCTGATCTCCGGAAAGATGATCTGCTCCTTGATGCCCATGGCGTAATTGCCATTGCCGTCGAACGACTTGGGATTCACGCCGCGGAAGTCGCGAATGCGGGGCATCGCGATGGTGACCAGGCGATCCAGGAATTCATACATGCGATCGCGGCGCAGATTGACCTTGCAGCCGATCGGCATGCCGTCGCGCAGCTTGAACTGGGCGATCGATTTCTTGGCCTTGGTGATCACCGGCTTCTGGCCGGCAATCGCCTGCATCTCGTCGGCAGCGGTCTGGACTTTCTTCTTGTCCTGGCTCGCTTCGCCCACGCCCATATTGAGCGTGATCTTCTCGAGCTTCGGGACTTCCATCCGGTTCTTGTAACCGAACTTGTCCGTCATCGCCTTGACGATCTCGTCGTTATACTTTGCCTTCAGGCGGGGTGTATAATCAGCCATCGATGGTCTCCCCAGACTTGACTGCGACGCGCACCTTCTTGCCGTTCTTTTCTTCAAAACGGACGCGGGTGGGCTTGCCATCCTTGGGATCGGCGACGGCGACCTTGGCGATCGCCATCGGAGCGGGAATGCGGTCGATACCACCTTGCGGGTTCGTCTGGCTCGGCTTGCGGTGACGCGTCATCACATTGACGCCTTCCACGAGCACGAGGCCGGCCTTCGGCATGACCTGCTGGACGGTGCCTGTCTGGCCCTTATCCTTGCCGGACAGCACCACGACGGTATCGCCCTTCTTGATCTTAGCGGACGCCATCACAACACCTCCGGAGCGAGCGAGATGATCTTCATGAAGCCCTTGCCGCGAAGTTCGCGCACGACCGGGCCGAAGATACGGGTGCCGATCGGCTCTTCCTGCTTGTTTACCAGCACCGCGGCGTTGCCGTCGAAACGGATCACGCTGCCGTCGGGACGACGGACGTCCTTGCGGGTGCGCACGATCACGGCACGGTGAACGTCGCCCTTCTTCACGCGGGCGCGTGGCTGGGCTTCCTTCACGGAAACCACGATCACGTCCCCGACACTCGCGGTGCGGCGCTTGGAGCCGCCCAGTACCTTGATGCACTGGACGCGCTTCGCGCCGCTATTGTCCGCGACGTCGAGATTGGATTGCATCTGGATCATAGATCCGGTTCCTTCACTCTAGTCTGGTCGCTTCGCAGGCGGGAAAAACGGTTCCCACTTTTCCCTGCGAAACTCCCGGTTTGGCTTGCCGGGACAATCGCCCGGTAGTTCCTAATACGTCTTACTCGGCGTCGGCCTCGGCCTTGTCGGCCTTGGCGTCGTCCGATTTCTTGGCGGCAGCCTGCTTGGACGCCTGCTTCTTCTCTTCGGGAGCACCGGTGGGCTGGGCTTCCTTGACGTCGAGTTCCGCTTCGACAGCCTTGCCCTTGCTCGCCACGAGACGATCGATCACCTGCCACGTCTTCGTCTTGGAGATCGGCTTCGTCTCCTCGATGCGGACAGTGTCACCCACCGTGTATTCGTTGCTCTCATCGTGCGCGTGATAGTTCTTCGAACGCTTGATGATCTTTCCGTAAAGCGGGTGCTTCACGCGGCGTTCGACCTTCACGGTCACGGTCTTGTCGGTCTTGTCGGAGGTGACAGTACCGGTAAGGATACGCTTCGGCATCGTCTGCTCCTTAAGCCTTCGCAGCTTCAGTCTTGGCGCTCTTGGCGCGTTCGTTCTGAAGCGTTTTGACCTGCGCGATCTCGCGGCGAACTTCCTTCACGCGGGCAGCGCCCTCGAGCTGGTTCGTCGCGGCCTGGAAGCGCAGATTGAACTGTTCCTTCTTGAGCTGGACGAGCTGCTCGGCAAGCTGATCGTCCGTCTTCGTGCGAAGGTCTTCCACTTTGCTCTTGCTAGCCATTACTTGATTCCACCCAGGTGCGAGGTATCGCCCATGCGCGCGATGACCTTGGTCTTGATCGGCAGCTTCATGGCCGCACGGCTGAATGCTTCGGCAGCCAGCGGGCCGGGAACGCCATCGAGTTCGAACAGGACACGGCCCGGCTTGACGCGAGCGGCCCAGAATTCGACGGAACCCTTGCCCTTACCCTGACGGACTTCGGCAGGCTTCTTCGATACCGGCACATCGGGAAACACCCGGATCCACAGACGGCCCTGACGGCGAATGTGGCGCGTGATCGCACGACGTGCGGCCTCGATCTGGCGCGCAGTAATACGCTCCGGCTCGAGAGCCTTCAGCCCGTAAGAGCCGAAATTCAGATCCGTACCGCCCTTGGCCTTGCCATGGATCTTGCCCTTGAAGGCTTTCCGGTACTTGGTTTTTTTCGGTTGCAGCATGGTTCTCTACCTTAGCGTGCCGGGCGGACGCCGGACGTCTGCGATTCCATCATCAAGCGATCCTGCGAGGTCGGGTCGTGACCCAGGATCTCGCCCTTGAAGACCCACACCTTGATGCCGATGATGCCATAGGCGGTCAGCGCCTCGGCTTCGGCATAATCGATGTTGGCGCGCAGCGTGTGAAGCGGCACGCGGCCTTCACGATACTGCTCGACACGGGCGATTTCCGCTCCGCCGAGACGGCCGCCGCACATGATTTTGATACCCTCGGCACCCAGGCGCATCGCGGACTGCATCGCTCGTTTCATCGCGCGGCGGAAAGCCACACGGCGGACCAGCTGATCGGCGATGCCCTGCGCGACGAGCTTGGCGTCGATTTCCGGCTTGCGGATCTCGACGATGTTCAGCTTCACTTCGCTGTCCGTCATCGTCGCAAGCTTGGTGCGCAGCTTTTCGATGTCCGCGCCCTTCTTGCCGATGATGACACCGGGACGCGCGGCGTAGATCGAGATGCGGCACAGCTTGGCCGGGCGCTCGATCACCACCTTCGAGATCGCTGCCTGGGGCAGGCTCTCGACGATGTGCTTGCGGATCATGATGTCTTCCTTGAGCAGCTTGGCATATTCGCCGCCTTCGGCGTACCACCGGCTGTCCCAGGTGCGGTTGATCTGCAGGCGCAGACCGATCGGATTGCTCTTGTGACCCATCTTAAGCCTCTTCCTGCTCGCGAACGACGATCCGCAGCCGGCTGAACGGCTTGAGGATGCGCGTGGACTTGCCACGGCCGCGCGTCGCGAACCGCTTCATCGTGATCGATTTGCCGACCGACGCCTCGGCGACGACGAGCGCGTCGACATCGAGATCGTGGTTGTTTTCCGCATTGGCGATCGCGGAGGCGAGCACCTTGCTGGCGTCGCGCGCCATCGCCCGCTTGCTGAAAGCGAGGATGTTCAGCGCCTCTTCGGCCTTCTTGCCGCGGATCAGCTGAGCAACGAGGTTGAGCTTCTGCGCCGAACCACGGATCGTGGTGCCGACGGCCAGCGCCTCGTTCTCACCGACACGGCGGGGAGATTTCGCCTTGCCCATTATCGCTTGCCCTTCTTGTCGGCGGCGTGGCCGGGGAAGCTGCGCGTAGGCGCAAATTCGCCAAGCTTGTGGCCGACCATTTCCTCGTTGACCGACACGGGCACGAATTTGTGACCGTTATAGACGCTGAAGGTCAGGCCGACGAAATCCGGGAGGATCGTCGAACGACGCGACCAGGTCTTGATCGGCTTGGAATTGTTCGCTTCCTGCGCTTCCTGCGCCTTCTTCAGCAGGTGAAGATCGACGAACGGACCTTTCCAGACGGAACGTGCCATTGTCTCTTACCTCTTTTTCTTCGCGTGACGCGACCGGATGATCATCTTGTCGGTCTGCTTGTTCTTGCGGGTACGGGCGCCCTTGGTCGGCTTGCCCCACGGAGTGACCGGATGACGACCGCCACTGGTGCGGCCTTCACCGCCACCATGCGGGTGATCGACGGGGTTCTTGGCGACACCGCGCGTCAGCGGCTTGATGCCCATGTGACGACGACGGCCGGCCTTGCCCAGGTTCTGGTTCTGGTTGTCGGGGTTCGACACCGCGCCCACCGTGCCCATGCAATCGGAGCGCAGGTAACGCTGCTCGCCGCTGTTGAGGCGCACGATCACCATGCCGCGATCGCGACCGACCAGCTGCACGTAGGTGCCTGCCGAACGGGCGATCTGCCCGCCCTTGCCCGGCTTCATCTCCACATTGTGGATGATGGTGCCGACCGGCATCTGGCCCAGCAGCATGGCATTGCCCGGCTTCGTGTCGGTCTTCTCGCCGGCGACGATCTTGTCACCGGGCGCGAGGCGATTGGGCGCGATGATGTAGGACAGCTCACCGTCCTCATACTTGATCAGCGCGATGAAAGCGGTGCGGTTGGGATCGTATTCGATCCGCTCCACGGTCGCTTCCATGTCCCACTTGCGACGCTTGAAGTCGATGAAGCGGTACTTCTGCTTGTTACCGCCGCCCTTGCCGCGCGAGGTAATGTGGCCCTTATTGTTGCGGCCGCCGGTCTTCGTGATGCCCTTGGACAGCGACTTGACCGGGCCACCCTTGTGGAGGCCGGTCTTGTCGACGAGGACCAGGCCGCGACGGGCCGGGCTTGTCGGTTTGTAATTCTTCAGTGCCATCGGATCAGCCCAGTTGCTCGGTGACGTCGACGGACTGGCCTTCGGCCAGCGTCACGATCGCCTTCTTCACGTCGTTGCGCTTGTAGGGCTTGCCGCGCCAACGCTTGGACTTGCCCTTAACGACCATGGTGTTCACGCCGGTCACCTTCACGTCGAAAAGCCCTTCGACCGCGGCCTTGATTTGCGGCTTGGTGGCATCGTTCGCGACCTTGAAGACCACGGCGTTGTTTTCGCTCAGCAGAGTCGATTTCTCGGTGATGTGCGGAGCGAGGATCACGTCGTAATGACGTGCGTCGGTTGCCTGCTTCTTAGCCATTGAACCGCGCCTCCAGCTTTTCGACCGCGTCCTTGGTGAGGACCAGCGTGTCGTGGTTGAGGATGTCGTAGACATTGGCGCCCATCGCCGGGAGCACGTTGACGCCCGGCAGATTGCCGGCAGCCTTCTGGAAGCTATCGGTCACACCTTCGCCGTCGATCACAAGCACCTTGCCGTTCCAGCCATTCTTGTCGAAATGACCCTTGAGCGCCTTGGTCTTGGCGTCCTTCATTTCCAGGCTGTCGACGACGACGAGGCCGTCCTTCGCCTTGGAGCTGAGGGCCATCTTCAGGCCGAGCGCGCGGATCTTCTTGTTCAGCGACTGCTCGAAATCACGCTTGCGTGCGCCGTGCGCCTTGCCGCCGCCGATAAAGATCGGAGCGCCGCGATCGCCGTGGCGAGCGTTGCCCGAACCCTTCTGACGGCCCCACTTCTTGCCGGTGCGGTTGACGTCGGAACGCTCGCGCGTCGGACGCGCGGTGCCGCGGCGGTTTTCAAGCTGCCACGTCACGACGCGATGCAGGATGTCGGCACGCGGCTCGACACCGAACACGGCATCGTCGAGCTCCACGTCGCCAGCAGCCTTGCCGTCGATTTTCTGGACCTTCACCTTCATGGCGATCAGCCTTCCTCGTTCTTGGTGTTGGCGTCGTCAGCCGGCGGAGTGCCGCTTTCGGTGCCAGCACCCGCATCTTGCTGATTGGCCAACTTCTTCTGCGTGGCCACATCAACTTCGGGGTTCACTTCATGCTCCGCCGCGCTCTCGACCAGGCCGGGCGCAGCATCTTCGGAAGCGGTTTCGTCGGCGTTGCGACGCATCGCGCCGGGGAACGGTACGCCTTCGGGAAGCGGCAGCTTCACGGCATCCTTCACCAGCAGCCAGCCATTCTTCGAACCCGGGACGGAGCCCTTCACGAAGATCAGGCCACGGCCCGCATCGGTGCGCACGACTTCCAGATTCTGCTGGGTGCGCTGACGGTCGCCCATATGGCCGGCCATCTTCTTGTTCTTGAACACCTTGCCCGGATCCTGACGGTTACCCGTCGAACCGTGCGAACGGTGCGAGATCGAAACGCCGTGCGTTGCGCGCAGACCGCCGAAGCCCCAGCGCTTCATCGCGCCGGCAAAACCCTTACCGACCGTGTGGCCGGTGATGTCGACCTTTTGGCCGGCGATGAAGTGGTCGGCGGTGATCGTCGCGCCGACGGGGAGAAGGCCTTCCTCGTCCGCGACGCGGAATTCGGCGACCTTCTGCTTCAGCCCGACTTCGGCCTTGGCGAAGGCTTCGCGCTGCGGCTTGTTAACGTTCTTGTGCTTGGCATCGCCGGCACCCAGCTGAACGGAAAAGTAGCCGTCGCGATCGGCCGTGCAATTTCCGGTGACCTGACACCCTTCCAGCGACAGAACGGTCACGGGAACGTGACGTCCATCCTCCTGGAACAGGCGGGTCATCCCGACTTTCTTCGCGATCACGCCAGTGCGCATGATCCAAACTCCTTACAGAGGCACAAGGAGACCATTCCCCAGATGCTTGTCAGCCCGAATTTTCGAAACGTCGCCCCGTCCGGGCTGAATGCTCGCACAACCGGAGTTGCTGGAGCGAGACGGGAGACGCGGCCCGGACCGAAGCCCGGCGGTATCTCTATGTCTGCGGCCCTTTCGGGCCTCGCCGGTTTCCCAGCGACCCCGGATCACGTCCGGGGCTAAAGGCAAACTGGCTTAGGCCAGCTTGATCTCAACATTCACACCCGCGGCAAGATCGAGCTTCATCAGCGCGTCGACCGTCTGGGCGTTCGGCTGCACGATATCGAGCAACCGCTTGTACGTGCGCACCTCGAACTGCTCGCGCGACTTCTTGTCGATATGCGGGCCGCGGTTCACGGTGAACTTCTCGATCCGCGTCGGAAGAGGAATCGGACCACGGATCAGCGCGCCGGTGCGGCGAGCCGTATCTGCAATTTCACCTGTCGCCTGGTCGAGCACGCGGTGATCGAAGGCCTTGAGGCGAATGCGGATATTCTGAGCGTCCATAATTCCAACTACCGATGCGAAAGAGCCAAGGGCCGAAACCCCAAAACAAAAAGGCCCGCCCCGCTGTATCCGGTGACCCGGAACGGGCGGCCTTTCGTAAATTCGTTTCGGAAGAGACGAATCCCTTCCGGTTGCGCCGCGTATACGGAGAGGCGTCCTGTCTGGCAACCCCCGAATTTCGCCAATTTCGAAGCACCGCCTGATGCCGCGGCGAAGCGTTCACGATGCACGATGCTTCTATAAAAAGGGCCCGGCACTCGCGAACGAGAACCGGGCCTTTTTTTATCGTAAGCGCCGGAAGGCGCCCGCGAATTACTTGGTGATCTTGGAGACCACGCCCGAGCCGACGGTGCGGCCGCCTTCGCGGATGGCGAAGCGCAGGCCTTCATCCATGGCGATCGGCGCGATCAGCTTGACGCCGATCGAGACGTTGTCGCCCGGCATAACCATCTCGGTGCCTTCCGGAAGAACCACTTCGCCCGTCACGTCGGTCGTGCGGAAGTAGAACTGCGGACGGTAGTTGGCGAAGAACGGCGTGTGACGGCCGCCTTCATCCTTCGAGAGGACGTAGACCTCGGCTTCGAAGTCGGTGTGCGGCGTAACCGAACCCGGCTTGGCGAGAACCTGGCCACGCTCGACCTCTTCACGGCCGACACCGCGGATCAGGGCACCGATATTGTCGCCGGCCTGACCGGAGTCGAGCAGCTTGCGGAACATTTCGACGCCGGTGACGGTCGTCTTGGTGGTGTCCTTGATGCCGACGATTTCGACTTCGTCACCAACATTCACGACGCCGGTTTCGACACGACCGGTCACAACCGTACCGCGACCGGAGATCGAGAACACGTCTTCGATCGGCATCAGGAAGGCCTGGTCGACCGGACGGTCGGGCTGCGGGATGTGCTCGTCGACGGCCGCCATCAGTTCCTTGATGGAGTTTTCGCCGATTTCCGGATCGCGATCTTCCAGCGCGGCGAGGGCAGAGCCCTTCACGATCGGAATGTTGTCGCCATCGAAATCGTAGCTGGAGAGCAGCTCGCGCACTTCCAGTTCGACCAGTTCGAGGATTTCCTCGTCATCGACCTGATCGACCTTGTTCATGTACACGACCAGCGCCGGCACGCCGACCTGACGGGCGAGCAGGATGTGCTCGCGGGTCTGCGGCATGGGGCCGTCGGCGGCGTTCACGACCAGGATCGCGCCGTCCATCTGGGCGGCACCGGTGATCATGTTCTTCACGTAGTCGGCGTGACCCGGGCAATCGACGTGCGCGTAGTGGCGGTTGTCGGTTTCGTACTCGACGTGCGCGGTCGAAATGGTGATGCCGCGCTCGCGCTCTTCGGGAGCCTTGTCGATGTTCGCGAAATCAACGGCCGAACCCAGAACCTTGGTGATCGCCGCAGTCAGCGTGGTTTTGCCGTGGTCGACGTGACCGATGGTGCCGATGTTGCAATGCGGCTTGTTCCGCTCGAATTTTTCCTTCGCCATTTTCTCTCTTAACCTCTGTCTAAAATGAAAGTTCTGCGGGGAAAGAGTCGGCACCCGCTCAAACAGGCGCCGCCCCTAGCTGTATCGCTCGCCTTAGGCAAGCTTCTCCTTGACCTCTTGCGCGACGCTTGCCGGCACTTCGTCATAGTGGCTGAACTGCATCGTGTACTGGGCCCGGCCTTGCGAGAAAGAGCGCAGCTCGTTCACGTAGCCGAACATGTTCGCCAGCGGCACGAAAGCCTCCACGGCCTGCGCATTTCCGCGCGCATCGGTGCCCTGGATCTGGCCACGGCGCGAGTTCAGATCGCCGATGACATCGCCGAGATAATCCTCCGGCGTCACGACCTCGACCTTCATGATCGGCTCGAGCAGCTTGATGCCGCCACGCTCCGCCGCTTCGCGCATTGCGCCGCGACCGGTGATCTCGAAGGCCACCGTGCTGGAGTCGACGTCGTGATAGGCGCCGTCGATCAGGCGGATCGTGAAGTCGATGATCGGGAAGCCGATCAAATAACCGCTCTCAGCCTGCTCACGCACACCCTTCTCGACCGACGGGATGTATTCGCGCGGGATGTTGCCGCCCTTGATCTCGTCTTCAAAGATGATGCCCTGGCCGCGTTCACCCGGCGTCATTACCATCTTGGCACGGCCGAACTGACCGGAGCCACCCGACTGCTTCTTGTGGGTGTAATCGACTTCGATCTCGCGGCTGAGCGACTCGCGATACGCAACCTGCGGCGCGCCGACATTGGCTTCCACCTTAAATTCGCGCTTCATGCGATCGACCAGGATGTCGAGGTGAAGCTCGCCCATACCCTTGATGATCGTCTGGCCGGATTCGTGATCGGTGGTGACGCGGAAGGAGGGATCCTCGGCGGCCAGGCGATTGAGCGCGACGCCCATCTTTTCCTGGTCGGCCTTGGTCTTCGGCTCCACCGAGAGCTCGATGACCGGATCCGGGAATTCCATCCGCTCGAGGATGATGGGATGCGCCGGGTCGCACAGCGTGTCGCCCGTGGTCGTATCCTTCATGCCCGCAATCGCGACGATATCGCCGGCGAATGCCTCTTCGATGTCCTCGCGGTTGTTGGAGTGCATCAGCAGCATGCGGCCGATCTTTTCCTTCTTGTCCTTCACGCTGTTAAGCACGCTGCCCTTGGCGAGCTTGCCGGAATAGATGCGCGTAAAGGTGAGCGAGCCCACGAAGGGATCGTTCATGATCTTGAAGGCGAGTGCGGAGAACGGCTCGTCGTCGGAAGACGGACGCTTCGCCTTTTCGTCGCTATCGGGAATGATGCCTTCGATCGGCGGCACGTCGAGCGGGCTCGGCATGTAATCGACGACGGCGTCGAGCAGGGGCTGCACGCCCTTGTTCTTGAACGCGGAGCCGCACAACACGGGCACGAAATCGCGCGCCATGGTGCCCTTGCGGATCAGGCGCTTCAGGGTCGCCGCATCGGGCTCCTGACCCTCCAGATATGCTTCCATCACATCGTCGTCCTGCTCGACGACGGTCTCGATCAGCTGCTCGCGATACTCGGCAGCCTTGTCGGCGAGATCGGCGGGTATGTCAACGTAGTTGAACGTCGCGCCCAGGCCGTCATTCTCCCAGACAATGCCGCGATTGTTCACCAGATCGACGACGCCCTGCAGGTCGCTTTCCATGCCGATCGGCAGGTACAGCACCAGCGGGGTCGCGCCGAGGCGATCGATGATCGACTGGACGCAGTAATAGAAGTCGGCACCCGTACGGTCGAGCTTGTTGATGAAGCACATGCGGGGAACGCCGTACTTGTCGGCCTGGCGCCACACGGTTTCGGACTGCGGCTCCACGCCCGCGACGCCATCGAACACGGCGACCGCGCCGTCGAGCACGCGCAGGCTACGCTCCACCTCGATGGTGAAATCGACGTGGCCGGGCGTGTCGATGATGTTGATGCGGTGCTTTTCGCCCTTGCCATCTTCGTTCTGCCAGAACGTGGTCGTGGCGGCGGACGTGATGGTGATGCCGCGCTCCTGCTCCTGCTCCATCCAGTCCATCGTCGCGGCACCATCGTGCACTTCGCCGATTTTGTAGGACTTGCCGGTGTAATAGAGGATGCGCTCGGTCGTGGTGGTCTTGCCGGCATCGATGTGGGCCATGATGCCGATATTGCGGTAACGCTCCAGCGGATAGTCGCGGGCCATGTGTAATTCCTCGGGTTGGGGGGCGGTTCGTGTCGCGCCCCATATAGTCAGTGATGTGACAGCTTGAAGGCCGGAGCATCGCGCCCCGGCCCGCAAGCGAAACGCCCTACCAGCGGTAGTGCGAGAAGGCGCGGTTCGCGTCCGCCATGCGGTGCGTGTCTTCGCGCTTCTTCACGGCATTGCCGCGATTGTTGGCCGCATCCATCAACTCAGACGAGAGACGGGCGGACATGGTGGTTTCGGCCCGGCCGCGCGCGGCCGAGATCAGCCAGCGAATGGCCAGCGCCTGGGCACGCTCGGGGCGAACCTCGACCGGCACCTGGTAGGTGGCACCACCGACGCGGCGCGAACGCACCTCGACCTGCGGCTTGATGTTGTTCAGCGCTTCATGGAACAGCTCGATCGGATTGGCCTTGGCCTTGGCTTCGACCGTATCCAGAGCGGAATAGACGATGCCCTCGGCAACGGCCTTCTTTCCGTCCAGCATGAGATTGTTCATGAATTTCGACAGCACCTGATCACCAAACTTGGGATCGGGCAGGATTTCCCGCTTCTCGGGACGACGACGACGACTCATCGGATATTCTCCTGTCGGCCCTTCCCTCCACCGTCACCCTGAACTCGTTTCAGGGTCCATCGATCGGCTGGGAACGGACCTTTCAAATCAAATTGCTAATGCAAGACCAGGTGGAGACATGGATCCTGAACTGCGCTCGCTTAGGGCGAGCTTTTCAGGATGACCTGTCCCCCGGACAGGTCACTTCGGACGCTTGGCACCATACTTGGAGCGCGACTGGCGACGGTCCTTCACGCCCTGCGTGTCGAGCACGCCGCGCAGCACGTGGTAACGCACGCCGGGAAGGTCGCGCACACGGCCGCCGCGGATCAGCACCACGGAGTGTTCCTGAAGGTTGTGACCCTCGCCCGGAATGTAGGCGATGATCTCGCGCTGATTGGTCAGGCGGATCTTGGCCACCTTGCGCAGCGCCGAGTTCGGCTTCTTCGGGGTCGTCGTGTAGACGCGCGTGCAAACGCCGCGCTTCTGCGGGCTGGACTGCATGGCTGCAGACTTGCTCTTCTTCACGATCGGCTGGCGCGGCTTGCGCACGAGCTGGTTGATAGTAGGCATTGTAATCCTTTGGTCTTCACCGTGTTGGGTTGGGAGCGATCCTCGCCCGCGCCCCAAGGGGAGCGATTGCGAAATCCACGCCTTCACCCGTGTGTGGCGCTACCAGCGCCGGATGGAATGTATCGGGTTCGTGCAGGATATGCGCCGCCACTTTTGCGAGGGGGCCGGAGATCCGCACGAGCCTGAAACGCTCCACCCGGCAGCTTCGAGCACCGGGTTACTCTGACGACCGCCCCGAGCCTTCCTTGCGTCATTCCCGCGAAGGCGGGAACCCAGACCAAAGAAAGCCCCAATAGAAAAGAGCCCTTGCTGTGGAGAGCGAGGGCCCGGGAACAAGCCGGCAATGTTCAGCTCTATCTGACCGAAGCAAGCCAAAGCCCGCCTCGGATGAGCGCGCCCTTAGTTGGATTTGGGTGGGGGGTCAAGGGACTACGCGACCGCCCGAGTGACAAGATCCTTAGTGCGAGCCTCCTTAAAAAATCTGTTTGAAGAAAAGTTTTCATCTCGTTGGACCGCCTCTTTATAGAGCGTCTCGACAGCCGAGATCGCATCATCGACTAGCTGATTTGCTGCTTCAAAATCCCAAAGATCAATTTTGCGCTCGATCCCAAGTTGGCGAATAGCGAAAAGCGCATGGAAGGCCCCATCGACGAGGGCCATTCTGCCCGGCTCAAGCTGCTCTTCTTCTCGAATTTTCCGGCGTACCTCAGTTTTTCGCTGATTGACGGCAGCGATCAACTGATGGGAAACTAGGAGCTTCTGCGCCGAGACTTCATCAGAAAATACCGTTTCATATAAGTCGCCGAAGACTCGCCCACGATCTTTTTTTGCTACTTCCGGAAGGCCGACCCCGTAGGCAAGAAACGCTTGCCCGGCGTCAAGTGCATCAATGCGCATAGCGCGATCTTCGTTTGCAAACTGACCTTTCTTTCGCTCATAAAAGTAGCCCATATCTGCAAACGTCAGCTCTAATTGGCGCTGCAAACGATCATTCGCTTTCAAGTCGCGCACATTAATTGGAGTTTGACTATTCGTCGACTCGGCGATCGCCAGTTTGATGTCTTCCGATGTCGTCTCGATGATCCGTACCAACAACAAGACATCTGCGACCCTTTCGGAGTTCTCTTGCCAAGCTTCAAATAGACAGTTTGAGGTTTGCCCTCCATTCACAATTTGCACGTTCTGCATCGAAATCTTTGGGTTCCTTCGGGAAGGCCCCATTTCCATCTTGTCACAAGTCATCGTGATACCGTTGTTGCGATACCAAAACATGTGGTTCTCTTCGTCGAGCGCCGACGAAATGATGATCTTATTGATCCGGTTTCGACGCTTCAAATACACTCTAACATTTTGATCAAAAATGGACGGTTCGACTTCGGAAGGGTTCTCTTTAGACCGTATCATTTCAACGATGTCTGTCGCTAAAACTGTGCACACAATGCCGCGGAGGTTTTGATCGGTACGATCGAAAAAATTGTTATCGATGGCCGAGATTTCTCGGGACAGATTCGGCGCCTGTTTTTCTAGAAAATAGTCAGAAAGTGAGTCAAGATTATGCATCTCAAATGAGATTGCGCGATAGCGAGAGAACGCGTTCTCGAGCCTGTCGCGTTCGTCTTGAACAAGACCTTTGCAATTACCTACAAAATGAACGGTTATGGTGGCCTTGGCTTGCTTCAGAATTTCGAAGGCATCAGCAATTCGAGTTTTGATCAATTCGTTCGCATTCTGAAAGGAGCTTTCGTCCTGCGCAGAGAGATCATTGATGAACGATATTATCTTATCGACCTCATTTCCAGGAAAGTTGCGCTTCGATCTATCGAAAGTCTCCACGCACTTCGCTTGCATGAGATGAATGTCGTTTCTGCCGTCTCGGTCATCGATGAAGAAAAGATCGACGCCGCGATCATTCGCCCCATCAGTGATCGCATCGACCGCCTCTTCGGAATCGATATCGAAGAGTTCACATGCGGCAACAACGGAGAGCGCTTTCGTCCTACTGAGCTCTGGGTATTCGTCGAGAACAGCGGTTATACGCTCTTCGAGCGCGTTCCAATCGAAACGATTTGCCATGTGTCTTCCGTTGGTGATGGTTATCGACCCTCTACGGACTCACTGTTCATGAGGACAACACTTTTTACCTTTCCTACACCCCCGTCCCTATGCTCCCTCCGGCGGCATGAGTCGCTACACACCCATCCCGCATCGCTCCCGCTCCGCTCGCAATACGCGCAAGAGGCCGTCGCAGGGCACGTCTCACGTTACCGCGCCCGCTGCCGCGCCGCTGCCGGACAATGACGCGCTGCTCGATTTCGAGCCTGTTCCGCATGTCGCTCCGCGCAAGAATTCGATCACGCCGGACAGGCAGCGCAAATTCATCGCGCATCTTGCGGCCACCGGCATCGTCCGCCAAGCGGCGCTGCATATCGGGGCTTCGCTCGAGGCGCTCTACAGGCTGCGCGCCAAGCCCGGCGGGGAGGAATTCGCGGCGGCGTGGGAAGCAGCGGTGGATCGCGGCGTTGCCCGGCTGGAAGATTGCGCCCTCGCCCGTGCGATCGAGGGGGAGGAGCGGATGGTCGTTTCCGGCGGGCAGGTGCTCGGCACGGAGCGGCGGCACAACGATGCGCTCGTCATGTTCTTCCTGCGCCAGCGGCGGGGCCAGCGCTATGCCGCCAACGCCTATGCCGCGCTAAGGCCCGGCCATCCGGTGTATGAAGCGATCCGCGAGGAAGTCATCGCCGAGCATGAGCGCGGATACGACAAGGACGCGGTGGTGGACCGGCTGAACGCCAAGCTCGACCGGATTTACGAACGGCAGATGGCGCGCAAAGCCAAGGCCGAGCGGGATGCCGAGGCGGCGAAGACGGACGAGGACCGGCGGCGCGAAGCCATATTGGCGGAATGCGCCACGCTGCCCGTCGCGAAGCTGGAGGCGATGGCCGCGCAGTTCGGCCTCGCCTGCGCGGCTCCTGCCCTGCCCGCAGGCCCGCGGGTCCGCTAGCCGAGGCGTTACCCGGCTGGCGCGGGGTTGGCGGGGGCTTGCGGCTCTGCAATCGCGCCATCGGCCACGGGCCAGGTCACGTCGCCGGTCGTCACCGCCAGCCCGAAAGGCAGCAGGGTGGAGAGGAAGACATGCACCGGCGTGGGCGCGGCGCCGTCATGCGCGGTGGCATAGGTGGTGGCGGGGTTTGGCTCGGCACCGCTCCAGGAGATCACTTCGCAGGTGTCGGTGACGAGCTCTGGCTCTCCGTCGAGGCCGAACTGGTCGAACCCGACGCGGTAATGGCGGCCGAGCGGGATGGCGTTCGCCTCGATCGGGCCGTTCAGGACATAGGCGTCGAACGTGCCGTCCGGGCGCGGAGGCAGGACGATGGTGGCGAAGGTGACGGACGGGCTCTCGCTCTCCTCCTCGCCGGTGCAGAAGGTGCCGCCCGCCGCGATCACGGCGCGGGGCGCGAAGCCGCGGGCCTGCGCCAGGGCGGATTCGCTGCCGGAAAGCGGCGGCGTGTCGCCGGGCAGGTGGATGGTTTCGGAGCGGATTGCGCCGTCCGCAATCTCGTATTCGGCGAGCGCGTACTGGACCGCCTCCGCACCCTCGCCCGACTGGCCGACGATCACCGCGCGCCACACGCCCTCTTCGCCGGACGGCAGCGCGATCGCGCCTTGAAAACTCTCGCCCGGAGCGCCGCCGACCATGCCGAAATACTGCCTCTGGGCGAGCGCGGTCGCGCCCTGCACATCGGCCATCAGCGTGGCGATTTCCTGCGCCTGGCG
This sequence comes from Aurantiacibacter aquimixticola, assembly GCF_003605475.1. Taxonomy (NCBI): domain Bacteria; kingdom Pseudomonadati; phylum Pseudomonadota; class Alphaproteobacteria; order Sphingomonadales; family Erythrobacteraceae; genus Aurantiacibacter; species Aurantiacibacter aquimixticola. Next base: position 1,162,214 of record NZ_RAHX01000001.1, read on the forward strand.
CGCGGCATCGCGCGCTTCGGGCGGAACGTCCTGCGCGGCGGCGGGGGCGGAGAGGGTGAGTGCGGCGGCGAGCGCGAAAGTGCGGATCATGCCCACGCTCTCACACCCATGCGCATTTACGCAGGATGAAAGCTCAGCCTTCGGCCTTGGCGACCTGCTTTTCCTGCATCAACTGCTGGAGCTCGCCGGCCTCGTACATTTCCATCATGATGTCGCTTCCGCCGACGAATTCGCCCTTCACGTAAAGCTGAGGGATGGTCGGCCAGTCGGAATAGCCCTTGATGCCCTGGCGGATTTCCATGTCCTGCAGCACGTCCACGCTGTCGAAAGCGATATTGCAGTGGTCGAGAATGGCGCAGGCGCGGTTGGAAAAGCCGCATTGCGGGAAAAGCGGCGTGCCTTTCATGAAGAGCACCACGTCTGCGTCGTTCACGATCTTGGAAATGCGGTCTTTGGTTTCAGCGTTCAGTTCGCTCATCGGGCCCACCTGGAAATTGCTGTTCGTATGTGGGTCAGTTGGGGGCGCTGGTATGCAGTTGCAAGGCGTGGAGCTCCCCGCCCATGCGGCCGCCCAGCGCGGCGAACACCATCTTGTGCTGCTGCACCCGGCTCTTGCCCGCGAACTCGGCAGAGGTGACGCGCGCCAGCCAGTGATCGTTATCGTCGGCGAGCGCTTCCATCTCCACCGTCGCATCGGGGATGGCGGCCTTGATCAGCGCCGCGATCTGCTCTGCGGGCATGGGCATGGCGTCAGCTGTCGCTCATCAGCTGGCGGCGGGCCTCGATATTCATTTCGGCGAGCTTTGCGCGCACCTGCGCTTCGTCCACGTCGCATTCGGCCTGGGTCAGGTCGCCGAGCAGCTTGCGGATGACGTCCTCGTCGCCCGCTTCCTCGAAATCGGCCTGCACGACGGCTTTCTTGTAAGCCTCGGTCTCTTCGGGCGTGAGGTCCATCAGGCCCGCAGCCCACTCGCCCAGCAGGCGGTTGCGGCGCGCCGCGACGCGGAAGGCGGTTTCCTCGTCCATCGCATATTTGGCTTCTTCGCCGCGTTCGCGGTCTTTGAAATCGGTCATCGTTCGGGTCGCTTTCGCTGAAGTGTGTGCAATTTCCGGGATAGGCGGTCGCGGCCTAGCCCGCAACACCCGTTCCGCGCGCCAGCCAGGGGCGATGCTTGGCAATGCGCGCCTCAAAGGCGGAAATGGCCTCACCGCGCTCCAAGGTCAGACCCACTTCGTCGAGACCCTCCATCAGGCAACGCTTGCGGAAGGGATCGATATCGAAGGAGAAGCGGTCCTGGAACGGCGTCGTGACGCTCTGCGCCTCGAGGTCGACCGTGATCGGATCGGTTTCGGCCACTTCGAGGAGCCGCTCCACAGCCTCCTGCGGCAGTGCGACGGTAAGGATACCGTTCTTGAAAGCGTTGCCGGCGAAAATGTCCGAAAAGCTCGGCGCGATAACGGCGCGCACGCCCATGTCGAGCAAGGCCCATGCGGCATGTTCGCGGCTGGAGCCGCAGCCGAAATTGTCGCCCGCGATCAGGATCGGTGCATCGACGAATGTCGGATCGTCGAAGACATTGTCGGCATCGTCCGCCCGCACCGCTTCGAATGCGCCCTCGCCCAACCCTTCGCGACTGATGGTCTTCAGCCAGCGCGCGGGGATGATGAGGTCGGTGTCGACATTCTTGCGACCGAACGGGATGGCTCGCCCCTCGACCGCGCGCACGGCGTCCATTAATCGGTTTCCGGCTTCTCGCCGCTCGGGATCGGGCCGGGCTGCGTCGGCGTGTTCTTCTTGCGGCGCTTGTTCGCGTAGAGCAACGCAGCCGCAATTGCTGCCGAGCCGATGGCACCCGCCGCAATCGCGGCCTTACCTTTGAGGTCTTTGGTCATGGCCTCTCAATGGACCTCGCGCGGCGGTGATTCAAGCAAATCACGCAAGGCCAGCCAGTGCTTTTCTTTCTCGGCCAGCGTCATTGCGGCATAGGCGGGACTGGACGATGGCAGGGCGACGGTGGCGATGCGGACACCCTGCAATTGCAGCATGCCGATTTTCGCGCTTTTCGCACCATTGAAAGCCACGGCGCGCAGGTTCGGAAGATCGGCGACCAATTCGGCAAGCGGATTGTGCTTGGCATCGCGGATAGCGGTATCGAGCGAGCCGTCTCGCCGCGCGCTGGCGATCACGTCCCACAGGCCGATGCCATGCTGACGCAGCGCCTCCAGCCGCACGTCGTAGTCGAGACTGCTCAGATCGGTGCGGAGCGCGTTGCCGACGAGATGCCAGAAGCGATTGCGCGGATGGGCGTAATACTGCCCGGCGGCGAGCGACTCTTCTCCCGGCAGGCTGCCGAGGATGAGCACGCGGGTGCGCGCATCGACGACTGGCGGGAAGGAGGATTTGCGAGGGGACATCGATCAATCGGTCATCCCGGACTTGTTCTGGGATAGTGCTTTAATTTTTGGCTAGCAAGAAAGCCCCGACCCCGGAACAAGTCCGGGGTGACATCTACGGGTTTCAAGCCTGCAACTCACCCTCCAGCTCGCGGACATCGGTTAGGCGGCCCGTTACTGCCGCCGCGGCGGCCATGGCGGGACTGACGAGATGCGTGCGGCTGCCCGGCCCCTGCCTGCCGACAAAGTTGCGGTTGGAAGTGGAGGCGCAGCGTTCGCCCATGGGCACCTTGTCGGGGTTCATGCCGAGGCAGGCCGAGCAGCCCGGCTCGCGCCATTCCAGACCTGCGTCGGTGAACACCTTGTCGAGCCCTTCGGCCTCCGCCTGCAATTTCACGAGGCCGGAACCCGGCACAACGATTGCCCAGCGAATGCCGTTGGCGATCTTGCGCCCGCGCAGCACCTTGGCAGCGGCGCGCAGATCCTCGATCCGGCTGTTGGTGCAGCTGCCGATGAAGATATTCTCGACCGCGATATCGCGCATGGACGTGCCGGGCGTCAGGCCCATATAGTCGAGGCTCTTGCGGGCAGCGTCCTGCTTGGACGGGTCGGCGAAATCGGCGGGGTCGGGGACCGTGCCGCCGATCGGCACCACGTCTTCGGGGCTGGTGCCCCATGTGACGGTCGGCTCGACATCGCGGGCAAGGATCGTGATCGACTTGTCGAACTCCGCCCCCTCATCGGTCCGCAGCGTCCGCCAATAGTCAACGGCCGCATCCAAATCCTCGCCCTGCGGCGCGAGCGGTCGACCTTTCAGATAGTCGAACACGCTGTCGTCCGGCGCGATCAGCCCGGCGCGCGCGCCCGCTTCGATGCTCATATTGGAAACGGTGAGCCGCCCCTCGACGCTCATCTCCTCGAAGACGCGGCCGCGATATTCGATGACGTGGCCGGTGCCGCCAGCCGTTCCGATCACGCCGATGATATGCAGGATCAGATCCTTGGGCGTCACGCCGGGGCCAAGCTCGCCCTCGACGCGCACTTCCATCGTCCGGCTCGGCGTCAGCAGCAGAGTCTGCGTCGCCAGAACATGCTCGACCTCGCTCGTGCCGATGCCGAAGGCGAGTGCGCCGATGCCGCCATGGCAGGCGGTGTGACTATCGCCGCAAACGATGGTCGCGCCGGGCAGGGAGAAGCCCTGTTCCGGCCCGACGACATGGACGATGCCCTGCTCTTTCGCCGTCGCGCCGAAATAGCGGATGCCGAATTGCTCGACATTTCTCTCCAGCGCGGCGAGTTGCTGCGCGCTTTGCGGATCGTCGATGGGAATGCGCGTGCCGTCTGCGGCCATGCGCGGCGTGGTGGGCACATTGTGATCGGGCACGGCGAGCGTCAGGTCCGGGCGGCGCACCTCGCGCCCCGCAAGCCGTAGCGCCTCGAATGCCTGCGGGCTGGTGACCTCGTGGACGAGGTGCCGGTCGATGAAGACGAGGCAGGTACCATCGTCCCGCCGCTCCACCACGTGGGCGTCCCAGATCTTTTGGTATAAAGTGCGCGGTTTGCTGGCCATGACCCGAGCGAATAGCGCAGCCATGTCACACCGCCAAGAAAATGCGCGAGTGAGCTTGCAAGTGTCTTGGAAGTTTAACCTTCTCCGCCTAACTCACAGCCATGTCAGCAAAAAGCTTTGCCATCCCGATCCGCATCCTGCCCGACGATATCGATTTCATGGGCCATGTGAACAATGCGCGTTACCTGAACTGGGTGCAGGACGTGGTGCTGCAGCACTGGCAGAAGCTCGCGCCCGCAGAGGAAGTGGCGAGCAAGGCGTGGGTCGCGCTCAAGCACGAGATTACCTATCGCAAGCCCGCTTTCCTGGACGACGATGTGATCGCGGAAACCGTGCTGGAAAAGATCAAGGGCGCTCGCAGCTTCTACAACACGGTCATAAAGCGCGGCGAGGACGTGCTGGCCGAAGTGCAGAGCATGTGGTGCTGTATCGATTCGACCACGCTGCGGCCTGCGCGGATCGATCAGGACGTCGCGGAAACGCATTTCGGCCTGCCCCGCAAGGCCGCCGCCGCCTCCACGGGCGAATAGCCACCTTTGCGCCGGGATTTTCCAGCGCCTATATGGCGTCACACATGCTCGACGACGCAATCACCAGCCCCGCCGCCGCAAGCGGCGCGCGAACGCAGCAGGCCGCCATTGGCCTGGCGCTGGCTGCGGCCATCTTCGGCAGCTGGGTCGCCATCCATGTCTATGCGATTTTCATCTTCGAACTGAGCTGGGCGACCTTGCCGATCGCGCTCGGCATCGCGCTGGTCCAGTGCTGGCTGTCGGTCGGCCTGTTCATCGTCAGCCATGACGCCATGCACGGCTCTCTCGCGCCCGGCGCGCCGCGGGTGAACGCGGTGATCGGGGCTGCGCTCCTGTTTCTCTATGCCGGTTTCGGCTGGCGCAAGATGCGCGATGCGCATTTCGATCATCACAAGCACACGGGCGCGGACGGCGATCCCGATTTCGATACCGCCAACCCGACCGATGGCCTGCGCTGGTATCGCACTTTCCTGACCCGTTATTTCGGCTGGCGCAGCGCGCTATACGTGTCGCTGGTGGTGACGGTCTACTGGCTGGTGGTCGGCGTGCCGATGGCGCAGATCGTGCTGGTCTACGGGCTGCCCGCCATCGCATCGTCGGTGCAGCTCTTCTATTTCGGCACTTACCGCCCACACCACCATGACGAGCACGCCTTCGAGGATCGGCACAATGCCCGCTCCAACGATTATCCAGCGTGGTTGAGCCTCGCCACCTGCTTCCATTTCGGCTATCATCTCGAACATCACCGCCATCCCGGCGTGCCCTGGTGGGCGCTGCCGGCACGGCGCAGGCAAGACATGCAAAGCGCGACCCAATCATGAGCATTCCCGCCATCCTTCTGATCCTTGCGGGCGCAGTCGTCTTCATGGAATTCTTCGCCTGGTGGGCGCACAAATACGTCATGCATGGCTGGGGCTGGAACTGGCACCGCGACCATCATGAACCGCATGACAATGTGCTGGAAAAAAACGACCTGTTCGCCGTCGTTTTCGGCTCCATCGTCATCGCCATGTTCACGATCGGCTATTTCGTATCGGACTTCCTATGGTGGCTGGCGGCAGGGATCACGCTTTACGGCCTGATCTACACCTTCATCCACGATGGCCTCGTCCATCAGCGCTATTTCCGCTGGGTGCCGAAGCGCGGCTACGCCAAGCGGCTGGTGCAGGCGCATAAGCTGCATCATGCAACGGTGGGCAAGGAAGGCGGGGTGAGTTTCGGCTTCCTCTTTGCCCGCGAGCCGAGTGCGCTCAAGGCCGAGCTGCGCCGCCAGCGGGAAAGCGGAGAAGCCGTGGTGCGGGACAGCGCTGGCGCCTGACCGGGTTTTGCGAAGCACGACCGACCTTTCCGGGGAATGGGACGGGGTCTTCACCTATCCCGGAGGTTCGGGGCCGGACACGCCCTTCCTCGCGACGCTCCGCCAGCGCGGTAACAGTATCACCGGCACAATCGTTGAGCCCGATATATACGGCTTCGGTTCCGCAGAGGCGACGCTGGTCGGCATTGTCGGCGGTTCAGGCGTGGATTTCACCAAGACCTATCGCCGCGCCCGGATGGGCTACGAAAACCCCGTCGATTACGTCGGACAATTGCAGGATGACGGACAGCGCGTCGTCGGCATGTGGAGCCTGCTCGACTGGAACGGCAGTTTCGAGATGACCCGCCGCAGCGGCACGACCGCTACCGAAACGCGCCAGGCGAAGGTCGAGGAACCGGCCTGACACGAAAAAGGGCCCGCACCGAAGTGCAGGCCCTCCCCCGCTTTCGCCGATCCGCGGATCAGCGGGCGTAATTCACATACAGACCGTGGATCAGGCCGGGAATGTAGAACAGCAACGTCAGCACAAGGTTGATGAGCGTGGTCGCGCCGAGCCCATGCTTCATCGCCACGCCCAGCGGCGGGATCAGAACGGTAAGAATAAGAACGAGAATGCCCATGATGCGAATGTCCTTCATGCCAGCCCACCCGCCATGTGAATAACAAACGGACGCACGCTGTCGCGGTTCCGCGAGGACGGTTGCGATGGAATCTGAAGGGGAAACGGTGAAAGCTTCGGGGAGGCGGGACCGGGAGACCTGGTTGGGGACCAATGGAACGGCCCCGCCTCTTTAGAAGACTTTGGGTACGCCGCATTCTTTGCAGGGGCCGTGCCAGTTCCGGCCGAACCAGCTTTTCGGCCCGACACGATGGTTTCCGAAATCCTAACGCGCGGCCCCTGTGTAAGAAAGTCCGACAGATCGCCTGTCCTCAGCTTGGACCCGCAACGTCGCTTTGATCGTTCCCCAAGCAAACACCACTTGAAGGACATTGCTCATGGGCACGATCACCACCGTCAATCCCGCCACCGGCGAAGACATCGAAACGTATGAGGAGATGGACAAGGACGCCGCCATCGCCAAGCTGGAGGCGTGCCACGCCGCCTTTCTCGACTGGCGGCTGACCTCCCTTGAAGAACGCGCCGATATCATTCGCGGCATTGGCCAGGCGCTGCGCGACAACAAGGAAGAGCTGGCCCAGCTGATGACGCGCGAAGTCGGCAAGCTGATCGGCGACAGCCGCGACGAGGTCGATCTGTGCGCCGGCATTTGCGACTACACCGCCGATACCGGGCCGAAGGAACTGGCCGACGAACAGCGCGATCCAGGCAATGCCGGGCGCGGCATCATCACCTACTCCCCCATCGGCGTGGTTTACGGCATCCAGCCGTGGAATTTCCCCGCCTACCAGGTCGTGCGCTATTCGATCGCCAATTTGATGGCGGGCAACGGCGTGCTGCTGAAACATGCCAGCAATTGCACCGGCAGCGGGCTGAAACTTGCCGAGCTCTATAAGGAAGGCGGACTGCCCAAGGATCTGTTCAGCGTGCTGGTGGTGGATCACGACACCTCGGATGCCATTATCGAGCACGACAAGGTGCGCGGCGTCACCCTCACCGGGTCGGACAAGGCGGGCAAGCATGTCGCCGAAAAGGCAGGCAAGCTGCTGAAGCCCACCGTGCTGGAGCTAGGTTCGAACGACGCTTACCTTGTGCTGGAAGATGCCGATCTCGACATGGCGGCAAAGGTGTGCGCCGAAGCGCGGCTCTACAATAACGGCCAGACCTGCATCAACGGCAAGCGCTTCATCGTGACCGAGAAGGTCTATGACGATTTTCTGTCCAGATTCGTCGAGCGCTTCGAGGCGATCAAGGTCGGCGACCCGACCGCGGACGATAGCGACATGGGCCCGATGGCGCGCGCCGACCTGCGCGAGACGTTGCAGGAACAGGTGGACGAATCGGTGAAGAAGGGCGCGAAGATCGCCTGCGGCGGATCGATCCCGGATGGCGACGGCGCATACTACCCCGCCACCGTGCTCACCGATGTCGAAAGCGGGCAGCCCGCCTATGACGACGAGCTGTTCGGCCCCGTCGCCTCCGTCATCCGCGCCAAGGACGACGAGGACGCGATGCGCCTCGCCAATGACAGCCGATACGGCCTGGGTGGCGGTATCCTCTCGAGCGACACCGATCGCGCGGTGGAACTGGCGAAGAAGCATTTCGACACGGGCATGGTGTTCGTGAATGTCTACGGCGTGGCCGATCCCTCCATGCCCTTCGGCGGCGTGAAGGACAGCGGTTACGGCCGCGAACACGGCGGATTCGGCGTGAAGGAATTCGTCAACGCGAAGAGCATCTTTGTGGGGAGCGCCTAGTTTTCTTTGGCTTCGCGCATCGGCGTCCCCTTGTTTGAGTCCGCGCATCCGCGCGGACATCCTCGCTGCTATTCCCTCCGCCGGGACTTCGTTCCGGCTGCGGGGCATCTGCGGGCGCGCAATTCGCGCGCTGTCGTCGCAGAAGCGACGATACTTGCGCTACATCGATGAGCCAGCTGCGGAGCTCCGAAGGAAGTGAGGCAAGGCCGACCGGCCGCCCGCAGGCGCCGCGCAGCGAAGCGGAGCGAATAGCGCCGAGGACGCTCGCGCGGAGGCGCGAGCGAAAAACAGAATGACAAACCAAAGGGAAGGACATGCCGGTGGCATATCCTTCCCTTTGGCGCGCCCAGGAGGATTCGAACCTCCGGCCTCAGGTTTAGAAGACCCGTGCTCTATCCAGCTGAGCTATGGGCGCGTGATGGCGGCAGATAGCGATCTTTGCGTTTCGCGCAAATGCCGATAGGCATCGGTAATGGACGGCGAGACACGCAAGATCGCAGGCAGCGAAGCCGCAGGGGCGGGATTTCGCTATTTTCCCTACATCATGGCCGCCTTCGTCGCGATCCTGTTGCTGAGCAATGTGATCGGCGCGGCGAAGCCGAGCTATGTCCGCCTGCCTGACGGCAGCGAGTGGGCGTTCGGCGCGGGCGTGCTGTTCTTCCCCATCAGCTACATCATCGGCGACGTGCTGACCGAGGTCTACGGCTACGCCAATGCGCGCCGGGTGATCTGGACGGGCTTCGCCGCGCTCATCTTCATGGCGCTGATGGCCTGGGTGGTCGTCGCACTACCGCCTGCGGAGGGCTGGCCGGGACAGGAAGCCTATGAATTCGTGTTCGGAAACAGCTGGCGCATCGTGCTCGCCAGCATCGTCGCTTTCTGGGCGGGAGAATTCGCCAATTCGATCGTCATGGCGAAGATGAAGGTGTGGACGGACGGAAGGATGCTGTGGAGCCGGACCATCGGTTCGACCGTGGTCGGCCAGGGGATCGACAGCCTGATCTTCTATCCACTCGCCTTCTATGGCCTAGCCGGATGGCCGATCGAGCAATTGTGGCAGGTCGTGCTGTCGCAATGGCTCATCAAGACGGGGTGGGAAGCGCTCCTCACCCCGGTTACGTATCAGGTGGTCGGTTTCCTCAAGCGGCGCGAGGGGGTCGAGGTGTTCGACACCGACACCGACTTCTCGCCCTTCGGCGGAAAGTGAAGCTGGTCTGCGATCATTTCGCGACCAGCCACACGATCAAATAAAGCAGGATGAAGCTGCCGAAGCCAGCAATCGCGCCGACGGCGAAGATCAGCCTGACAATGAGCGGGTCGATACCGAAATAGTTGGCGATCCCGCCGCACACTCCGGCCAGCTTGGCGTCATGCGTCGCCAGGCGAAATTCGGCCGGAGATTTGTTGGGGCCTTTCAGGTCGTTCATGCCAGCACTCCGGCGATCGTCGTCGCGGTCGGATTGGAGAAGCTGCTGATGAGCAGCGTGGCGGTCATGGCCACGGCGCCGAAAGCGGCAAAGAGGCGGCCGAAAAGCGGGGAATTGGTATTCATGTCAGTCTCCTGTCGGTTTGGCGCGTCGGGGTCAGGCGAGCACGCCGAGAACGGTGGTGGCATTGGGGTTCGCAAAGCTGCTCACGAAGAGCGTGGCGGTGATGGTCATGGCACCGATTGCGGCGAACATCTTGCTGGCGAAATCACTGGTCTTGGTCATGTCTAATCTCCTCATTGGTGGGTTTTACGAATTGTTTTGTCCCACACCCCGACTGATGCAGGGGGTGTGCCAATTGCGAAAAACGGGAGATTTCTGCCATTCTCGTTCAGGCGACAGACAGATTGGCGATGATGGCAAACCAAGGGTTGGGAAATTTTACTAACTGTTGGATCGGTGAAATTCCGGTGGCGCCGCAATTGCCGCTCGCTTAGGCATCGGCCCGGCCATGGCGCTCGACCGGATCACCCTTTCCAGCTTTCGCAACCACGTCGAAACCCGGCTCGACGGGGCGCGTGCGCTCAATCTGCTGGTGGGCGAAAACGGCGCGGGGAAGACCAATGTGCTCGAAGCGCTGTCGCTCTTCGCTCCGGGCCGCGGACTGCGCCGCGCGGCGCTTGCCGATATGGCCGGGCAGAGCGGAGAAGGCGGCTTCGGCGTCAACGCAATGCTCCAGCCCGATGACGGGGGTGAGCCGGTCAAGCTTGGCACCGGCATGCACGCGCAGCGTCCCGGTCGGCGCGTGGTGCAGGTGAATGGGGCGGAAGCGAGCGCGGTCGGCCTTGGCGAATGGCTGGCCATCGGCTGGCTTACCCCGGCGATGGACCGCCTGTTCGCCGAGAGCGCAGGCACGAGGCGACGCTACATGGACAGGCTGGCGGTGGCCATCGACCCCGCCCATGCCCGTCATGCCAGCCGCTACGAAACGGCGCTGCGCGAGCGCAACAAGCTGTTGTCGGACGAGCAATCGCCCGATCCCGCCTGGCTCGATTCCATAGAGATGCAAATGGCCGCGGCGGGTGCGGCGCTGGCGCAGGGCCGCGCGCGGCTGGTCGGCGCGCTTTCGCAGGAACTCGCCGCGCTGCCGACGGAGCCTTTTGCGCGCCCCGCCCTTTCCTACCGGCCCGGCGGCGCGCTTGGCGAGGACGACTTCGCCGCCCAGCTGGCAGAGCAGCGCCCCCGCGACCGCGCGGCCCAGCGCACGCTCACCGGCCCGCATCGCGATGAGCTGGACGTGAAGATGGACAGCAAGGACATGCCCGCCGCCGAATGTTCGACCGGCGAACAGAAAGCGATGCTGATCGCCATCACCCTCGCCCATGCGGCCCTTGCCGCGCGCGGCCGGGCCAGCCTGTTGCTGCTGGACGAAGTCGCCGCGCATCTCGATCCGGTGCGGCGCGAGGCGCTGTTAGAACGACTGCGTGATAGCGGGACGCAGGTCTGGCTCACGGGCACCGAGGCGGCCCCGTTCGACGATATCCTGCAGGAAGCCGCCGTCTGGCATGTTGCCGATGGCGCGGCGGTGCGGATGTGACTCACCCCTCCTCCGGAGAGGAGCGGTTTTCGACCTACTCCTCCTCGGGCAAGGCCTCCGCCACCTGGTCCACCGTCGCTGCGACCATTTCGCGCACGCCTTCGGCTGTCGGGTGGACGCGGTCGTCCATCAGCAGGCTGGGATCGGTGACGAGCGGGGCCATGAAGAACGGCACCAGCGCGGTGTCGTATTCCTTTGCCAGATCGCGATAGAGCCCGTCGAAGCCGCTCTGGAATTCCGGCCCGTAATTTGGCGGTGCACGCATGCCCATTAGCAGGACGGGGATATCACGGCTTTTCAGCGCGGCGATGATCTTGCCGAGATTGGATCGAGTCTCATCGGGCGATAGGCCGCGCAGCAGGTCGTTTCCGCCAAGCTCGACGATCGCGAGATCGGGCGTCTCCTCCAGATTGTCGAGCACATATTCGATACGCTGCAGCCCAGCCGCCGTCGTGTCGCCGGAAACGCCTGCATCCACCACGCGCGCATTCACGCCGCGCGCCCGCAGCACATCCTCCAGCACTTCGGGATAGCCTTCGTCCTCGCCCAGCTGATAGCCTGCCATCAGGCTGTCGCCGAAGCCGAGGATCACCCGCTCCGGCCCCATGATCGGCAATTCTTCCGATACCGGCGCATCGGCCTCTGCCGGGGCGGCGGGCGGCGGCGCTTCGGCACCGCAGGCGGCCAGCGCCAGGGCTATCGACGAAGCGGCGATGCGCGCCGCCCACGGGCTTTGGTTTGGCTTGTTCATGCCCCCTAGCTATGCCATCGGGCGCGGGTGACAAGCCTTTCCCCTATCCAGCCCGCATCCTCCGACACTGCAGAGCCCGTCATCCGGGCACGCGACCTGCGCCTGACGCTTGGCGAGGGCGAGGCGGCGGTGGAAATCCTTCGCGGGATCGATCTCGACGTCATGCACGGCGAGACGCTGGCTCTGCTCGGCCCGTCGGGCAGCGGCAAGAGCTCGCTCATGTCGGTGCTGTCCGGCCTCGAACGCGCGACATCGGGCAGCCTGACCGTCGCCGGCGAAGATTTCACGGCACTGAGCGAGGATGACCTGGCGCGCGCCCGGCGCGGCCGCATCGGCATCGTGTTGCAGGCGTTCCATCTGCTGCCGACCATGACCGCGACCGAGAACGTCGCCACCCCGCTGGAACTGGCGGCAATTGACGATCCCTGGCCGCGCGCCGCAGCCGAGCTGGAAGCGGTCGGGCTAGGCCATCGCCTGACGCACTATCCGGCGCAGCTTTCGGGCGGAGAGCAGCAGCGCGTCGCCATCGCCCGCGCCATCGCCTCTCGCCCGCCGCTGATCTTCGCCGACGAGCCGACCGGCAATCTCGATGCCAGCACCGGCGAAAGCGTGATCGAAGTGCTGTTCCGCCGCCGCGAGGAAACCGGCGCGACGCTGATCATCATCACCCATGACCCCGCGCTCGCCGAACGATGCGACCGGGTCGTCACTATGGGTGACGGCGTCATCGCAAGCGACACCGGTGCCTGATCCTGTATCCCATCCCCTCGCACCCGCGGGAGGGGCAGCGAGACTTGGTGCCGCGAAGCGGTGCCTAGTCGCAGCGGGGTGGGCCAGTCCGCCGGCGCGCCATCCAGAAACACGCCCACCCCCGGCCCCTCCCGCAAGCGGAAGGGGAGAGCGATGAACTGGGCGCGCGCCTGGGGCATTGCACGGCGCGACCTGTCCAGCGGGTTTCGCGGCCTGAGACTGCTGCTGGTCTGCCTGTTTCTCGGCGTGGGCGCGCTTGCCGCGATCGGCTCGCTGACCTCGGCCATTCAGGGCGAACTGGATTCGCAGGGCCAGGCGCTGCTTGGCGGCGATCTGGAAGTCGAGTTGTGGCAGCGCGCGCTGTCCGAGGAAGAGCAGGCGTTTCTTTCGCGATATGGCACGCTTTCGCCCGGCTACCGCCTGCAGGCGATGGCGACGACGGAAGAGGTGGCCGTCCCGGTGGAGCTGAAGGCCGTTTCCGACAATTACCCGATGTATGGCACGCTGCTGCTGCGCGATGCCGGGGAAAGCGGCGCGCCATCCGGCAATGACGCTTACCTCGCGCCCGGCGCGGCGGAGCGGCTGGACGTCGCCGTCGGCGATACGATCACGATCGGCACGGCGGATGTGAGCGTCGCCGGGATCATCGAGGAGGAGCCCGACCGCCTCAGCGAAGGCTTCGCACTCGGCCAGACGATCATCGTCGCCTACGATCTGCCCGAAACGGCTGGACTGACCGCGCCCGGCGCCATGTATGAAAGCAAGACGCGCCTTGCCTTCGATGGCGCTTACAATGCCGAAGAGGTGGAGGAAGCGCTGGCAGAGGCGTTTCCGGGCACGCCATTCGACACTCGCACTGCCGACCGCGCGTCGCCCGGCGCGGAGCGGTTCGTCAGCCGGATGGGCGAATTTCTCACGCTGGTGGGCCTTGCCGCGCTGGTGATCGCCGGGATCGGGATTGGCGGCGGCGTCAATTCCTATCTCGAGGCGCGGCGCAATTCGATCGCTACGCTCAAGATCCTCGGCGCGACATCGCGCGACATCGCCCGCATCTACGCGCTGGAAGTCGGTGCCGCCGCATTGGTCGGCTCGCTGGCCGGATTGCTGGCGGGCGTGCTGGTGACGCCACTGCTCGCGAGCGCGCTCGGCTCGCTGCTTCCGGTCACCAGCGATTTCGTCTTCGATCCGTGGGCTTTGATGCGCGCGCTGCTTTTCGGCCTGCTGGTCGCGCTCGTCTTTGCCGCACCGCCGCTCGCGCGCGCCAAGACCTTTCCGGCGATGGCGCTTATGCGGGCGCGGGTCTCGCCGCTCGCCCGGCAATGGCGCGAAGCCGCCCTGCCGGTGGGCATCGGCCTTGCCGGTATCGCCGTGCTTTCCATCGCCTTTTCGCCGCAGCCGCTGCTTTCGGCAGGCTTTCTTGTCGGAGCGGCGCTCGTGCTGGGCCTGCTTGCCCTGCTCGGCCGCGCGATCCGCGCCGGAGCCGCTTGCGCGCCGCGCCCGTCCAATCCGATTACCCGCGCCGCACTCGCCAATCTGCACCGGCCGGGCGCCGCAACGGGATCGCTTGTCACCGCGCTCGGCTTCGGGCTGGCGGCATTCGTGCTGCTGGCCGCCGTGCAGTCCTCGCTCGACGGCAATATCCAGCGTTCCGTTCCGGAGCGCGCGCCCGACTATTTCGTGCTCGATATCCCGAAGGACGGGCTGGAGCAGTTCTACGCCACGGTCGCCGATGTCTCGGACGATGCGGCGGTGGAGGCGGTGCCGACCATGCGTGGCTCGGTCGTCTCATACGGCGCGCCAGGCGACCAGATCGTGGTCGCGGACCTGGAAGAGACGCCCGATGGCGCATGGGGCCTTCGCGGCGAACGCGGGCTGACCTACGCCGCGGACTTGCCGGACGGCAATGTGGTGGTCGACGGCGAATGGTGGGACGATGGCGAGAGCGAGAACCTCGTCTCCATCGATCAGGACCTTGCCATGGCGGCGGGCATAGAGGTGGGCAACGAGATGACGTTCTCGATCCTCGGCGTGCAGCGCACCGCGCGCGTCGCCAGCCTGCGGCGGATCGACTGGGAAAGCCTCGGCTTCAACAACGTCTACATCTTCTCACCCGCCACGCTGGAGGACACGCCGCACAATCTCGCCGCGACGATCTCCCTGCCCGACGGCACGCAGGCAGGCGGGCTGTTGCGCGACCTTGTGCGCGCCTTCCCGGCATCGAGCGTGATCGAGGTCGGACCGTTGCTGACCGAAGCGCGGGCGATCCTCGACCAGGTCTCGCTCGCCATTCTCGCCGCCGCATCGGTTGCAGTGCTGGCGGGCATTGCCGTGCTGCTGGGTGCAATCGCGGCGGCGCGCGCCGCGCGCATTTACGACACGGTGATCCTGCGCGTGCTGGGCGCTAGCCGCCGCCAGCTTCTCGCGCTGCAATTTGCGGAATTCGGCCTGCTTGCCGCATCGCTGGCGGGCGTTGCGCTGGCGCTGGGATCGGGGCTCGCCTGGCTGATCGTCACCCAGCTTTTCGAATTCGACTGGCTGCCCGACTGGGGCGAGATCCTCGCCGTTCTCGGCGGCGGTCTGGTGCTGGTGCTCGCATTCGCGCTCGGCGCATCGCTACCGCTGCTACGCGCCCGGCCCGCGCAGACATTGCGCTCGCTCTAGCGGCTCCGTCAGGCGAAAACCTCGGCATGGTGGGGATCCTTGGGATCCTCTCCCCAGCGATTCGGCTTCTCTTCGCCGGGCAGGATAAGAACGACGAGCAGTATGAGGTAGCCGGGCAGGACGAGCAGATTGATGAGCGGCACGAAGCCCGCGATTAGCAGCCCCGCATACCACCAGCCAGACAGCCCGCGATCGTGCAGGCGGCGTACCGTCACCGCGAGCTGCGGGATGAATGTGCCGAGATACCACAGACCGAGCAATGTCGCGCCGACGATGAACGTGAAGCCGAAATCCGGGGACGAGCCCTGGCCGCCGTCATAATCATCTCCGAAGGTCTCCCATGGGAGCCCGGCGAACATGATTGCCAGCAGCGCGATGACGACGATCCAGTAGAACAGCTGGAACATCCAGAATTCCTTGCGCCGCGAGCGGCCCTTGAAATCGGCATAGCGTTTGAATGGCAGCAGCATCCATTCCATCGTCCGTCCCCCCTGCTCACCCTTTCCCAGTCGCTCAAAAGAGAGGGACCGCGCGGCCCCTCTCCTTCCGTCATCGCAAAGCGATTGTCAGTCGAACACGCCTTCGGTGCCGTGGGTGCCGGGCTGCCCCTTCACCACCAGCGTGGAGCAGATGAGGTCGTGCAGACCCTGCTTCTTGTCGGTGAAGGCGACCATGATGAAGCCGATCAGCAAAATCAGCGCAGAAAGAATCTTGGCGAAATAGCGGCCAAGTGCGCGCAGCCAGCTGATCCGCTGCCCGTTCGTGTCGGTGACGACGATGCCGACGGCCTTCTTGCCGAGCGTCGCCTGCCAATTGCTGCTTTCGAGCACGACGAAATAAACGACGCCGATCAGCGTCATGACCAGCGTGAAGATGCCACCACCGCTCGCCGCCATCGCTTCGGCCGCGATCGGATCGAGCCCTGTCATCGCGCCCATGCTGAAACCGAAGATCGAACCGATCAGCACCTGCAGAATGAGCAGCAGGATGCCATCGATCAGATACGCTGCGACGCGTATCCAGAAACCAGCGTAGTTCATGTATTGTCCCCTTCATCCCGAACCCTGTTGGGACAGACAAAGCACCACAAACCCGTGCGCTTCGCAAGCGCCATTTCCACAGCCGAAGCGCGCCACGAAAAAGGGGGGCCGAAGCCCCCCTTCCCCTCCCATTATTTCGTGGATCGCGCTTACCAGCGGAAGCGAACCGTGCCGCCATAGGTGCGCGGGGCGTTCGGATAGGCCGAAACGCTGCGCGGCTGGGCCGGGCTGTCGAAGATCGTACCGAAATAGCGATCGTCGAGCAGGTTGCGGCCCCAGGCCTGCAGGATCAGGCCGTTGTTGAATTCGAGGCTCAGCGACGCGGTCAGATCGTCCACCTGGCGACTGAACGGGGCTGCGGCGGCGAGCGCCGGTCCACCGTCGACGATCGTGCCATCCGGTCCGCGCACCGCGAAGGCGGGCAGGCCTTCGACCAGCTGCGTGTCGGACGACCAGAGGTAGTTCGCACGCGGGATCAGCAGGCCGAAACCGAGATCGAATTCGTACTGGCCGCCAACGATCACCGTCCATTCGGGGATGCCCGCCGGACGGGTGCCCGAGATATCGCCCTGCGCCGACTGCACGAAGCTGTCGTAAAGCGGGTCGAGATAGGTCACCGCGCCGTTCAGCGTCAGCCCGTCGGTCGGGAAGAAAGTGCTTTCGAACTCGACGCCGAAGGTCGACTGGCTACCGGCATTGGCGAGCACGAAGCCCGAGCCGGTAAAGATGTTGGACTGGAAGCCCTCGATCTCCTGGTCGAACACGGTCAGATTGGCTGAGAAGAAGTCGAAATTGGCCTTGATGCCACCTTCGATCACAGTCGATTCCTCAGGCCCGGCGAAGCGCGAACCGAAGGTCAGGTTCGGCAGGTCCAGCCCCGCAGCGATGATCGCATCGCGATCGCCGGGGAACGGACGTGCGTCGCGCGACAGGTTGATCGAGCTCGCCTTGAAGCCGGTGGCGTAGGACGCATAGATGTTCACGTCCGGCGTCACGTCATAGGCGAGGCGCGCGGTGTAGCTGAAATTGTCGTCATTGGTCCGGCCGTCTTCCACTTCGTTCGGAACGCCGAGGAAGGGCGGCAGGAATTGCAGCGCGCGCAGCGGGTTGAGCGGGTTCGCCAGCGGATTGTTCACATTCGCATTGGCGAAAGCGACGGCACCGGCCTGAACCTGGCCGAAGGCGGTCGGGTTGCCGGCGGCGAAGGCGCCCACCTCGGCTGCGGTCGCCGCGCGGCCGAGCATGAGGATGTCACCCACGGTCTGCGCGATCGCGCCCTGCGTCAGCACCTGCCCGCGGAACGGGGCGAGCTGCGGCGCATCGAAATCGATCGAGGAGAACACGTCGGTCGACACGGCGTCCTGCGTGAACACCTTCGTGTCGTCGGTGTAATTGCCGCCCAGCGTCAGCACGAGACCGTCGAAGATCTCGAAATCGAGCTGGCCGAAGAACGAATACGCCTCGGAATCGAGGGTGTAGGCTTCGGTGAAGCCCTGCCCCTGATTGAAGAAGGTGCCGACGAAATTCTGGCCGAAGGAGGCGCTGAAAACCTGTTCCAGCGGCACCGCACCGGGCGCTGCCGGCGACGGGAACAGCGAGAACGCGCCGCCGGACTGGCTGGCGACGACGAGGTTGGCGTAATTGCGGAAGTCCTCGCCATAGAGCAGCTGGTTGGACTGTTCGACATCTTCATTGAGGTAGAAGAAGCCGAGCAGCACATCGACGCGATCCAACACGGTTCCGGCGATGCGGAATTCCTGAGTGAAGGTGTCGATCCGCAGATCCTGCGAGTTCGGGAAGATCAGGTCCGCGCTGGAGAAGTCGGAATCCTGTTCGGTCACCGATTCCGTCGTGCGGCTGGCGGTGATCGAGGTCAGCGTCCAGTCGCCGATATCGTAATCGATCTGGCCGGAAATGCCGTGATTGACGATGTCGTTGATGGAGTCGAAATTGTTGAACACGACATCCGCGAAGGGATCGTTCGGGTCGGTGACCTGGCCGCCCACGGCCAGCACCGCGCCGGTGGCGGGGCCGCTCTGCGCGTTGACGACGCCGCAACAGATTTCATCGATGCTGTCGTAATCGGCAATGATGCGCAGGCTGAGATCGGTGCCGTTGTCGATCAGCGCCTGGCCGCGAACGAACCAGCGATCGCGATTGTTGACGGTGCTGCCGGTGTTGAGGTCTTCGAAGAAGCCGTCACGCTCGTTCAGGCCACCGGCGATGCTCACCGCCACGGTGTCGGCCAGCGGTCCGGTGACGTAGGCGCGCGCGACGAGCGCGTCGAAATTGCCGTAGGTCAGCTCTGCGCTGCCGCCGAAATCGAATTGCGGTTCCTCGGTGACGACCGAGATGACGCCCGCCGATGCGTTCTTGCCGAACAGCGTCGACTGCGGTCCGCGCAGCACTTCGATACGCTGCACTTCGGGCAGATCGGAAATGGAGGAGGCGGTGCGGCTGCGATAGACGCCGTCGATGAATACGCCGACCGAAGGCTCGATGCCCGCATTGTTCGCGCCGTTGCCGAAGCCGCGAATGAAGAAGCCGGTATTGGCCGAGGACTGGCGCTGGCCAACCGTCAGCGAGGGGACGACCGTCTGCAGATCGTTGATGTCGCGGATCTGGTCACGCTCGAGCGTTTCGGCGCCGGTCACGGACACGGCGACGGGAATTTCCTGCAGCGTGGCTTCACGCTTGGTGGCGGTAACGATAATCTCGTTGCCCTGATTGCTGTCTTCACCGCCTTCGTCGGGGAATACGTCCTGGCCGGTATCGGCCTCGTCCTGCGCCATCGCCACGCCGGGAACCAGCAAGGCGGCCGCGGCCACGCCGCACATGAAATTGCGCGAAAGACCGGCAGTGCCGGCACGAACATTCTTCATCGAAATCTCCATCTCTCCCTCGGGTCGGGCGGTGCTGCCATTCTTGGCAATCGTCCCGGAGGCCCCTCGGCGACTGTTACGTCAATTTTCGCCAATACGCGCGAGGCGCACGGCGCACAATCGCCGGATTCCACCGCTGTGGGCAAGTGGCGCACACTGTAACATTATCGCAACAAGGAGACGTCTCACCTATAGGGAAGGCGAGGCTGCATACCGCACACGCCTTGCGGGGGCGCGCGTCCTCGGCTAGAGGCGCGCCAATTCGCAGGTGCAGCATTTTCGCCGCCTGCCCCGACACAGGAAAATACGAAATGTCCGCGCCCCTACGCAACGTGGCGATCATCGCCCACGTCGACCATGGCAAGACCACGCTTGTCGACCAGCTCTTCCGCCAGTCCGGCACGTTCCGGGAGAACCAGCGCGTGGAAGAGCGCGCCATGGATTCCAACGAGCTGGAGCAGGAGCGCGGGATCACCATCCTCGCCAAGCCGACCAGCGTGGAGTGGAAGCCAGAGGGCGGCCAGCAGACCTATCGCATCAACATCGTCGACACACCCGGCCACGCCGATTTCGGCGCAGAGGTGGAGCGTATCCTGTCGATGGTCGACGGCGTCATCCTGCTGGTGGACGCCGCCGAAGGGCCGATGCCGCAGACCAAATTCGTGACCGGCAAGGCATTGGGCCTCGGCCTCAAGCCCATCGTCGTCGTCAACAAGATCGACCGCCACGATGCCCGCGCTTCCGAAGTGCTGGACGAAGTGTTCGACCTGTTCGTCAATCTCGATGCGAATGACGAGCAGCTCGATTTCCCCGTGCTCTACGCCTCGGGCCGCTCGGGCTATGCCAGCGAAGACGCAGAAGCGCGCGAGGGCGACCTGCTGCCGCTGTTCAACCTCATCGTGAACCACGTGCCAGCCCCCGATCTCGACGAGGACGGCGACTTTGCCATGCTGGCAACGCTGCTCGATCGCGACGCCTTCCTGGGCCGCATCCTGACGGGCCGGATCGAAAGCGGGCGGCTGGAGGTCGGCATGCCGATCCACGCGCTGGACGTGAACGGCAATCGCGTCGAAGCGGGCCGCGCCACCAAGGTCTTCGCCTATAACGGGCTGGAGCGCGAGCCGGTGCTGCACGCCAAGGCGGGCGACATCGTGGCGATTGCGGGCCTGACCGAAGCGACCGTTTCCAACACGCTGTGCGCGCCGCATGTCACCGCGCCTATCCACGCCCAGCCGATCGATCCGCCCACGCTCTCCATGACCTTCTCCGTCAATGACAGCCCCTATGCGGGCCGCGAGGGCGACAAGGTGCAGAGCCGTGTGATCCGCGATCGGCTGGATCGCGAAGCCGAGGGCAACGTGGCCATCCGTATCACCGAAGCCGCCGGCAAGGACGCCTTCGAAGTGGCGGGCCGCGGCGAATTGCAGCTCGGCGTGCTGATCGAGACCATGCGCCGCGAAGGTTTCGAGCTGTCCATCAGCCGTCCGCGCGTTCTCCACAAGGAGGAGAATGGCGAGCGGATGGAGCCGTACGAGACCGTCGTCGTCGATGTGGATGACGAATTTTCGGGCACCGTCGTCGAGAAGATGGCGCAGCGCAAAGCGGAAATGACCGACATGCGCCCCTCGGGCGGCGGCAAGACCCGGCTGACCTTTACCGCGCCCAGCCGCGGCCTCATCGGCTATCACGGGGAATTCCTGTCCGACACGCGCGGCACGGGCATCATGAACCGCCTGTTCGACAGCTACGGCCCATACAAGGGCAAGATCGAAGGGCGGCAGAACGGCGTGCTCATCTCCATGGAGCAGGGCGAGGCGATGGCCTACGCACTCAACATGCTGGAGGAACGCGGCACGCTGTTCATCGGGCCGGGCGAAAAGCTGTATCAGGGCATGATCATCGGCGAGAACGCCAAGCCCGACGACCTCGAAGTCAATCCGCTCAAGTCGAAGCAGCTCACCAACTTCCGCGCCAGCGGCAAGGACGAAGGCATCCGCCTCACTCCGCCGCGCAAGATGACGCTGGAACAGGCGATCGCCTATATCGGCGATGACGAGATCGTGGAGGTCACGCCCGAAAGCATCCGCCTGCGCAAGGTCCATCTCGACCCGCATGAGCGCAAGCGCGCAAAGCGTTCCGGCAAGGACTGATCGTGGTTAGACGCCGTGTCGCTCGGCGATGACGAGCGCGGCGTAGAGCAGCGTGCCGAAAAGGAATGGCAGGAAGGCGCTCTGGCGTTCTTCGGGCAATTCCTCCTTCAGCACGTTCAGCACAATGCCGCCCGCCAGGAAGGCGAACAGGCAGCCGATCAGCGTCTTGGACAGGTCTAGCACGAGGCCGAGCAGCCACCCGGCGATCACGCAGGCGGTGATGATCCATCGCCCGATCCTGTCATAGGCCGCGCGATTGTCCTCCCGCATGCCGAAATCGGCGGTGACGAAATGCAGGCTCATCGCGGTGAAATAGAGCGCGAGGCCCCACGCGCCCTCCTCTTCGCCCTGTAACAGCAGATAGCCGATCAGCAGGTTGAGCGCGCCATAGCTGACGGTGTGGAGATAGAGCACGTGTCGCTGCATTCGCTTCGCGTCGCCAGCCTCTCCGCCGCGCTGCACCAGCCGCTCCAGCCCGTAGAATGTCGCCAGCCCCGCCAGCGCGAGCGAGTAGACCACGCTTTCCGCCGTGATCCGGTCGACGCCCATTTCCTCGGCGAATTCACGCTGATGCGCTGCAAGCTCGGGCAGGACGTGGAGAAAGATGTAGCCGACCGCCACCCCGCCCGCGAAACTCAGCCACCGGCTACGCGGCGTGACCGAGAGAAAATGCAACCGCCCGACGAAAATATGGATCGCCGCAAAGGCGAGCGCCATCGCGCCGGTGATTGCGGTGATCCCCATACACGCGGCCTTAAGCGCGCCGATCAGCTGGTGACAAGATGCAGCCGCTCCTTCGCGACGCCGACCTCCAGCCGACGGCCCCAGCCGAAATTGAGGAAATCAGCCTCCATCCCGTCGGCAAACACGACGCCGCCATCGTTCATCCGGCTCGTGAGCGTCAGCGGCTTCCCGCCCAGCGTGCCGTGCTTCATCGCGATACCGGTGGAGACGCTGGGAAAGGGTTCGCGCACGAACCAGCCGAGCGCGGTCTGCGTGGGTGCAAGTTCCACAGCGGCCCCAGTCGCAATCATGATAGAGCGCGCCCAGCCGGTCGCCCCGGTGCCGGTGGCGACGATCAGCCCGCTGCTGCTCTGCTCCTCGCGAGCCGCGCCATCCTCGATCAGGTAGCGCGCGGACTGGTGCGTGCGGTGGCCGATGAAAAGCTCGTTCAGCGCCACCAGCCGATCGCCATTGTCGAGCCGCCCTTCGGCCATCGTCCGCCGCTCCACCTCGGCATCGCCATGCCAGGCGCGAATGTAGAGGCTCGCCAGCTGCTGCGCGCGGAACCGCACGAGCACACCGTCATAGCGATCCGGATCGGGATTGACGCCGATCACCTTCTGCCCGTCCAGATATTTGGCGACATTGGGCACCAGCCCGTCCTGTCCCACGGCGACGATCACGTCTTCCGGCGTGAAGAGGAAGCGATCGAGATCGGCGCGCGGCACGTCGGCGTGACGCCATTCGTCGGGCAAGGCGGCATGCGCTGCCGACAGCGCCGCCTCCTGCCGCTCGTGCCGCGCCTCGACTTCGGCCAGATCCTGCCCACGCTGCTGAAGGAAGAAACGCGCCTGATCGCGCGTTGCGTGCCGCGCGATCAGGCTTTCATATTCGGTCGGCCTCGTCACGAAGACCGCTCGAGGGGGCAGCGCGCCCATCGCCTCAGCCTTCGACCGGAGGAGCGATGGGAGCGGGAGCCGCCCTCGCCCCGGCGAACACGCGCGCCATTTCGGCAAGCATGTCGGGCGCGATATTCAGCTGCTCGATCCCTTCGACCTTGGCGGCGAATTCGCGCGCGGCCAGCCCCAGCAGAACCTGCGGCGGCAGGTCGCGATAGACCGCCATGTGCGCCTGCTCGGCCTCGGCCTTGGCCATCTCCACCTCGCGGATTCGCGCGGCGTCACCTTCGGCAGCGATCATCGCCGCTTCGGCCTCGCCTCGGGCTTCGGCCCGGGCATTGTCGGCTTCCTCGGCGATCAGCACCTTCTGCCGCTTGGCCAGCTCCACCTTGGTGGCGAGCTCGTTCTCGGCAATGGCGCGTTCCTTCTCCACCGCGAGCGCGCGGCGGGCGAACGTCGCCTCGTCGGCCTTTTGCTGCAGCGCCTCGAAAGTCGGGGTCTGCAGCGCCCGCTCCAGCTCGCTGGTCGGGGCGAGATTGGCAAGCCGGACGCTCACCACCTCGACGCCGATCTGGGCAAGGCCCGGATTGTCCGCCAGCGCCGCACCGATCACATCGCGCAAGGGATCGACGCCTGCATCGAGCAGGGCGCGCACTGGCGCAGTGGCGAGATATTCGAGCGCCGCCTGCCCGGCGATGCCGCTGATGCGGGTTTCGATGCTTTCAACGGGCCGCGCATTCCACTTGCCGGTCCTCGGATCGATGGTGAAATCGATGCGATCCGCCGCCTGTTCGGGCGCGGCGACGTGCCAGCCGATCATGCCCTGCACGCTCACATCCTGGAAATCGGCGCTGCGGCCCTTCGTGAAGAAGGTCATCTCGCGGTCGTCCAGCGGCACTTCGGCGAGGCTGGCCGTCGCTGGCGCGAACCAGAAGACGAGGCCGCGGCCGCTTGCGCGCAGCTTGCCCTTGGCGAAGCGCAACACGTGCTGGCTGGGATCGGCGCGGAGAAGCGCAAGCGGTCCGTAAGTCGTGATATTCGCCATGATTGACCTCCTTCAGTCTTTGTCCGGCGCGGTGCCGGGTTTGCGGCGGTAGAGTTCCGCCGGGCGATAGGGTGTGCCGGTTTCGAATTCGCCGGTCGGCGCGATCCATCCCTGGTCGAGCATGCGGCGGCGAAAGGCGGGCTTCGCAAATGTCTTGCCAAGGATCGCTTCATGCGCGTGCTGCAATTCGCGCAGGGTGAATTTGCGCGGCAGCAGGGCGAAGACCAGCGGCACATAATCGAGCTTGCCGCGCAGCCGGGCGATAGCTGTGGTGAGGATGTCGGCGTGGTCGAAGGCAAGCGGCGGCAAGGCATCCGTTTCCGCGAGCATCAGTCCGTCATTGGCCTCGACAGCTTCGCGCGCCACGCGTTCAGGCAGCAGGGCGAAATAGGCGACGGTGACGACACGCATGCGCGGATCGCGGTCCGGCGCGCCGAAGGTGTAGAGCTGTTCGAGCCATACGCGTTCGAGATGCGCCTTCGCGGCAAGCACACGTGTGGCGGCATCGTCCAGCCCTTCCCCTTCGCGCACGAAACCGCCGGGGAGCGCCCATTTGCCTTTGGCGGGTTGCTCTTCGCGGTTTTGCAGCAGGGCAACGAGCTTTCCCTCGACGACGCTGAGCAGCACGACATCGACGGCAACGGCAACGCGTGGGAACGCTGCCGGGTCGTAGCTCTGAAGGAATTCGACTTCGGTCATCGACTCGCTTTCTCTTATGTCCATGCCAGTTATTACTACTCTGATTATATGTCAAACGGCTTTCCTACAGCGGCGCGAGCATGCTGACTGCCACGCATGATGATGCCGCATCGCACCTCCGCCGAGCCGTCCCGGACGTGCCGGGTTACACTTCGCCCACGACAGGGTGACAATTCGGCCCGCGCAGGGTCACACATCCGGGAGGGTGCCGGGTGACGCTTTTCTGGAAAAACGACACGAATTCGGAGTCGAAGGTCACACCTTCGCCACGCAAGGTGACGGTTCTGCACCCGCCGGGTTACAGATCCGGCTTTTTGCTCCTGGACACTGTGCCACCTGTCACACCCTCTCCCCTTCACCGCGCCCCTCGCCAAGCGCGGCGCGCTCGCCTAGAGGGGCAGGCGATGGATGTGACCGACCTTCGCGTGGCCCTGTTCAGCGGCAACTACAACTACGTGCGCGACGGCGCGAACCAGGCGCTCAACCGGCTGACAGAGTACCTGCTGCGGCAGGGGGCGAGCGTGCGGGTCTACTCGCCCAAAGTGGAGGAACCGGCCTTCGAACCGCAGGGCGACCTCGTCGGCGTGCCGAACGTTCCGATCCCGGGGCGCGGCGAATACCGCATACCGCTCGGCTTCGATGGCGGCGTGAAGGCGGACCTCGCCGCCTTCCGCCCCAATGTGGTCCACGTCTCCTCTCCCGATCCGACCGGCCACGCCGCAACCCGCTGGGCGATGAAGCGCGGCCTCCCTATCCTCTCCAGCGTGCACACGCGGTTCGAGACCTATCCGCGCTACTACAAGATGGCCTTCCTGGAACCGCTCGCCGTCGCCATCCTGCGCCGCTTCTACAACCGCGCCGATGCGCTGCTCGCCCCGTCAGAGAGCATGGCGGAGGTGCTGCGCGAACAGGGCATGGGCGACGACATCGCGATCTGGGCACGCGGAGTGGACCGCGACATCTTCGACCCCTCCCGCCGCGATCTCGCCTGGCGTGCGAAGCACGGCATCGGCGAGGACGAGGTGGCGGTCGGCTTCCTGGGGCGGTTGGTGCTGGAAAAGGGACTCGACGTGTTCGCCGAGACGATGGAAGAGCTACGCCGCCGCGATGTGCCCCACCGCGTGCTGGTGGTGGGCGAAGGCCCGGCGCGCGGTGTCTTCGCGGAGAACTGCCCGGAAGCGGTGTTCGTCGGCTTCCAGGGCGGTGCCGATCTCGGCCGCGCGGTTGCGAGCATGGACATGCTGCTCAACCCGTCTGTCACCGAGACGTTCGGCAATGTGACGCTGGAAGCGATGGCGAGCGGCATCCCCGTCATCGCCGCCCGCGCCACCGGCTCGACCAGCCTTGTGGCGGACGGCGTGACAGGGCGGCTGGTGACGCCGGGCGATGCGGCGGGATTCGCCGATGTGGTGGAGGCGTATATCCGCGACCCCGCGCTGCGGGAGGCCCACGGTCGCGCCGGAGAGAAGCGCAGCCGGGAGTATAGCTGGGACGCGATCAACAGCGTGGTCGCCGACACCTACCTCCGGCTCGTCTCCGAACGCGGCGCGATCAGCGCAACACCCCTCGCTCCGTCATCCGCCTAGTGTAGATGATGAGCGCGACGAGCACGATCACGATCGCGGCGGTGAAAGCCCAGGTGAAGGGCGAGTTGAGTTCCGGCGGCAGGTCCGCGGTCAGCTGGTGGATCGTCGAAGCGATAAGCCCCAAGAGCGAAAGGTAGAAGCCGTAGAGCGCGAAACGACTGCGCAGCAGCAGCAGGATCGAACCGGCCAGCGCGCCCCACACGCCGAACGCCCATGCGGCATCGGCCCAGACCGGGAACGTCGTGTAATAGTCGAGTATGACCTGCAATGGCACGCCAGCGCCGTCCGCCGCCTGCTGGAGATAGTCCATGTTGCGCGTTTGCGTCATGGTGTAGTCGAGCGCCCCGCCTGCATGCCAAAGCAGCGATACGAGCGCGACGGCCCATAGATGCAACGGCGTGGCCGGGCGCGATGCGGTGTTGTCCATAGTGATGCTCCTCCCCCGAGAGCGACCCGGAGGAGAAGCTATCATGGATCAGTGGAAGGTCAAAGCCGCTCGATCTTGCGGGCGAGATCGTCGATCAGGTCGACCACCTGGTCACTGTCCATCTTGTTGAGGCCGCCGTGCTTCGCCTTGTTCGAGATGACGGCGGCGAGATTGCCGAGCGAGCGGAACAGGTCGGGCGAGCCTTTGGGCTTCGCGCGCTCCGCCTTGCGGCCGAGCCGTTCGAACAGCGCCTCGATCTCGTCGGCACGGTCTTCCAGTTCGGCCATGCCCGCTTCGGTCGCCTGGTAAAGCTTGCGCGCGTCCTCGCTCTCGCGCTCTTCGATCAGCCCTTCGTCGCTCAGCATCTGTAACGTCGGATAGACGATGCCGGGAGATGGCGAATAGGCCCCGTCGGTCATCTCCTCCAGCGCCTTGATGAATTCGTAGCCGTGGCGCGGCTCCTCGGCGAACATGGCCAGCATCACCAGCCGCAGCTCTCCAGGGCCGAACATGCGGCCACGACGCGCCGGGCGCATCGCGCGGCTTGCGGAACGACGGTTGCGCTTGCGGTTCTGTCCGAACAATCCACCCGGACCGAAGAGGCCGCCGGCACCGAAGGGTCCGTCGGGACCGAACGGCCCCTGCGCGCCGAACGGGCCGTTGGCGCCGAACGGCCCATCCGCGCCGAAAAAATTGTCCGCGCGATAATCACGGCGGCGACCGCGATCGTCGTCATCGTCGTCGAACTCCACCTCGATATCGACATTCACGTCGAAATCCTCGCCCTCGGGATGGTCGTCCATCTCGCCTTCGATGGGTTCGGGTTCGACCACTTCTTCCTCACGCGCGGTGCGGCGCATCGTGGCCTTGCGCGGCTTGGCGGCTTTGGTGGTTTTGCGCTTACCGGCGCGGCCTTCTGATTTCCTCGCCATGGCGAAACTCCTGCATCGTCCCACCGCTAAGATATATCTTAGACCTATCGTTACAAGAGGTCGGGCAAAATTCACTCGCCTGGCTATATCTGCTCTTAAGACGCACTACATTGCAGCGACATGGCAGACCTATTCGCCGACGATCCGCCGCAATCCGCCTC
This sequence comes from Aurantiacibacter aquimixticola, assembly GCF_003605475.1. Classification (NCBI taxonomy): domain Bacteria; kingdom Pseudomonadati; phylum Pseudomonadota; class Alphaproteobacteria; order Sphingomonadales; family Erythrobacteraceae; genus Aurantiacibacter; species Aurantiacibacter aquimixticola. The sequence continues at coordinate 1,190,132 of NZ_RAHX01000001.1, forward strand.
GCCGGACGAGCCCGCCGAGGACGCGCCGCTGGCGGACCGGCTTCGCCCGCGCTCGCTTGCCGAAGTCATCGGGCAGGAGCATTTGACCGGGCCGGAAGGCGCGATCGGCAGGATGGTTGCTGCAGGTCGTCTGTCGAGCATGGTGCTGTGGGGTCCGCCAGGCACCGGCAAGACGAGCATCGCCCGCCTGCTCGCCACGGAAGTCGGCATGCGCTACGAAGCGGTCAGCGCGGTCTTCTCGGGTGTCGCGGATCTCAAGAAGGCTTTCGCAGCCGCTGGCAAGGCGAAACAAGCAGGCCAGCGCACACTGCTTTTCGTTGACGAGATTCATCGCTTCAATCGCGCCCAGCAGGATGGCTTTCTGCCATTCGTGGAGCGCGGCGTCGTGACGCTGGTCGGTGCAACAACAGAAAATCCAAGTTTCGAATTAAATGCCGCCCTGCTCAGCCGCGCGCAGGTGCTGATCCTGCACCGCCTCGATGCCGAAGCACTGGGCAGACTGCTGGGCCGAGCGGAGACGCTCGAAGGCCCGCTGCCCGTCACGCCTGCAGCGCGCGACGCGCTGATCGCGAGCGCCGATGGCGACGGGCGGTTCCTGCTCAATCAGGCCGAAACGCTGTACGCCGCCAATATCGACGCTTCGCTCGATCCCGCCGCACTCGGCCAGTTTCTCCAGCGCCGCGTCGCCGTCTATGACAAGGATCGCGAGGGGCACTACAATCTCATTTCCGCGCTCCACAAGGCAGTCCGCGGGTCGGACCCGCAAGCGGCGCTCTACTATCTGGCGCGGATGACGGTGGCAGGCGAGGAGCCGCTGTTTCTCGCCCGGCGGCTTGTTCGGATGGCGGTGGAGGATATCGGCATGGCCGACCCGGCCGCCCTTCCCCAATGCGTTGCGGCGAAGGACGCTTACCAATTTCTCGGCAGTCCGGAGGGCGAGCTCGCGCTGGTGCAGGCCTGCATCTACCTCGCCACCGCGCCCAAATCGAACGCGGTTTACAAGGCGCAGAAGGCCGCACTCCGCAGCGCGAAGGAAACGGGCAGCCTGATGCCGCCGATGAATATCGTGAACGCGCCGACCAAGCTCATGAAGGATATCGGCTACGGCGAAGGCTACAGATACGATCACAACGCCGAGGAGGGCTTCTCCGGCGACGATTACTGGCCGGACGCGATGGAGCCTCAGACCTTCTACGAGCCAGTCGAGCGCGGGTTCGAGCGCAAGGTGCGCGAACGACTCGACTATTGGGCGAAGCTGAGGGGCGAGCGTGGCGCCTAGGCAATTCGAATGGTTCGTGGCGGTGGACTGGTCCGGCGCGCGAGGGGAGCGACACAAGGCGATAACCGTCGCGGTGGCGCATGCCGATGGCGGACCACCGACGCTTGTCGAGCGGGAGCGGGGGTGGACACGCGGCGAAGTGCTTGCCGTGCTGCGCGATGAGTTGCCTGATAATGCGTTGGTGGGCCTCGATCTCGGCATTGCTCTGCCCTTCGCCGATCAGGGGGCATATTTCCCAGGTTGGGAGCGGAGCCCCGAAGATGCGAAATCGCTCTGGGCGCTGATCGAGGAAATCTCCGTCGCCGACGACCATTTCACCGCCACCAGCTTTGTCGATCACCCGGTGGCCTTGCGCCACTTCCGTCGCCATGGCGGGCGTGAAGGCGATGCCTTCGGCGGCGGCCGCGGGCGCTTTCGGGTCACCGAACGCGCGCAGGAAGCGATGGGATGCAAGCCCTATTCGAACTTCAATCTGGTCGGTGCGGCGCAGGTCGGCAAATCGAGCCTCACGGGCATGCGGGTGCTTCACGCGCTGGACGGCGCGTTACCCGTCTGGCCGATCGACCCGCTGCCCCATACCGGTTCCGTCGTGGTCGAGATTTACACCGCGCTCGCCGCGATGGCGGCTGGGCGTAACGCCAGCCGCAGCAAGATACGCAGCTACGAGGAACTCGATGCGGCGCTGGAGACCCTCGGCACTCCGACGCTAGACAAGTTTGGCCCAGTGGACGATCACGCGACCGACGCGCTTCTGACGGCCGCTTGGCTGCGAACCGTCGCCGACGATGAGGCGCTGTGGTCTCCCGCAGACCTCACACCGCAAATCGCGCGAACCGAGGGCTGGACCTTCGGCGTGCGTTGAGGCAAAGGCGCGCCTGCCCTGAAGCCGCGAAGCGGAAGGGCGAGACACCAGCCCTCAAGCAGCGACGCGGTAGGGCGACAACATTGCCCTCAAGCAGCGACGCGGTAGGGCAAAGAATATGCCGGCTTAGCTCAGGTGGTAGAGCAGTTGATTTGTAATCATCAGGCCGGGGGTTCGAATCCTCCAGCCGGCACCATTCACCGCCCCACCGCCACATAGGTGAAACCGTGCTCCTCCACGTCCTTGCGGCTGTAGAGGTTGCGGAGGTCTACCAGCAACGGCGTCTTCAGCAGCGATTTCACACGATCCAGGTCGAGCGCGCGGAACGTGTCCCATTCGGTAACGATCACCGCCGCGTCCGCACCGTCGAGCGCGGCATAAGGGTCTTCGCAATAGGTGACATTGTCGATCACCTTCTTGGCCTGTTCCATGCCTTCGGGATCGTAAGCGCGCACGGTGATGCCCGCATCCTGCAGTGTCTGCACGATGCTGATCGCCGGGCTGTCGCGCATGTCGTCCGTGTTGGCCTTGAAGGTCAGGCCGAGCACGCCGACCGTCTTGCCATGCTGCTCCCCGCCGCCCATCGCGTTGATCACCTTGCGGCCCATGGAGCGCTTGCGGTTGTCGTTGCTCGTCACCACGCTCTCGACAATCCGCAGCGGAGCCTCGAAATCCTGCCCGGTCTTGAGGAGGGCGAGCGTGTCCTTGGGGAAGCATGACCCGCCATAGCCGGGGCCCGGCTGCAGGAAGCGATTGCCGATACGGGTATCGAGGCCGATGCCCTTTGCCACGTCATTCACATCTGCGCCCACCCGCTCGCACAGGTCCGCGATCTCGTTGATGAAGCCGATTTTGGTCGCGAGGAAGGCGTTCCCCGCATATTTGGTCAGCTCGGCCCCGCGGCGGCTCATGGCGATGAGCGGCGCATCATTGCGGGTGAGCGGGCGATAGATCGCCTGCAGCACCTCCTCGGCATGATCGTCGTTAACGCCGATCACCACGCGGTCCGGACGCTTGAAATCGTCGATCGCCGCGCCTTCGCGCAGGAATTCGGGATTCGACGCGACGGAGAATTTCAGGCCGGGCGCTTCCTCGCCGATGATCCGTTCGACCTCGTCGCCCGTACCGACGGGTACGGTAGACTTATCGACAACGACCACGCCATCGCGCAGCAGCGGCGCCATTTCCTTGGCGGCGGCATAGACATAGGAAAGGTCCGCATGCCCATCCCCGCGGCGCGACGGTGTCCCCACCGCGATGAAGACCGCATCGGCGTCGTCCAGTGCTTCGCTCAAATTCATGGTGAAGGACAGGCGGCCCGCCTCCACATTCTTGGCGACAAGCTCGTCCAGGCCGGGCTCGAAAATCGGGATTTCACCATTCAGCAGAGCGTCGATCTTGGACTGGTCCTTGTCGACGCATGTCACGCGGTGCCCGAAATCGGAAAAGCACGAACCTGAAACCAGGCCGACATAACCTGTGCCGATCATGACAATATGCATCTTAAATCAACTCCTAAGCATGGGGAAAGCACCGGACGGGCGCTTGCGCGCTCCTATCCGATGGCCGCTTCACAAGGCAAGCGGTGCGCTGCCTCAACCGCGCCCGCGATAAGGCGCGACGCCCTGATCGGGCAGCCATAGTCCTTCGGGCGGAGCGCCGCTCTGCCAGAACACGTCGATCGGAATACCGCCGCGCGGATACCAGTAACCCCCGATGCGGAGCCATTTCGGCTGCATTTCGGAGAAGAGACGCTGGCCGATGCCGACCGTCACATCCTCGTGAAACCCGTTATGATTGCGAAAACTGCCGAGGAAGAGCTTGAGGCTCTTGCTCTCCACAATGGTCTGGCCAGGTGCGTAGTCGATCACGAGATGGGCGAAATCGGGCGCGCCGGTGACCGGGCAGAGCGAGGTAAATTCGGGCGCGGCGAACCGCACGAGAAAAAGCTCGCCCGTGCGCGGATTCGGCACGTAATCGAGAGTAGCGTCGTCCGGTGATGCCGGAAGCGCGGTTTGCTGGCCGAGGAATTTCGGCTGGCCGGAAGTGTCGGTGTCGCTCATGCCCCGGCAAATGGCGCGTGCGGCTTGCAAGGGCAAGGGCCGAGCGTAAAGCTGCGCGTATGGAGGATAGCGAGACCTTCGCGGAAGAACCCGCCGCACTGGAGCTGGAATTCGCGCCCGCGCGGCTTTCGCTCGGCCCCGCGCGCATTCTGCTGAACTGGCGTCTGGCCGTGCGCAATGTCGGGGAACGGCCTATCGTGGCAATGCGAGTGTGGAGCGACATGGTGCTAGAGGATGCACCTCGTCCAATCGCACCCGGCCCGACATCGGCGAACGCCAAGCTGCACAAGCTCTATATCAGCGCGCCCGGAGAGGAGCATCCGATCTCGAGTGAATGGAATATCCCACGCGACGGTTGGCCCGTCGAAGAGGCGAGCGAGCCCCGCTTCGTGCTTGCCCGCTTTCGGATCATAGCGGCGGGAATCATACCTATCCGGCGCGACTTCCGGATCGGAGGGCAGCCTGCCGACGGCGAGGGCAACCTGGAGCCCCTCGCCATTGCAGGGCGGATCTCGATTCATCCGGAGCTTGCCGCGATTGTCCTTGAACACGCCGCGGTCTAGGCCTGTCGGATGCAGAGCCTGATTTCCGCCGAAGAGCTTGAGCCGCTTCTGGGTTCGCCGGACCTTGTCGTTCTCGGTGCAAGCAAGCATCTGCCCAATGCCGACCGGAAGGCGAGCGCAGAATTTGGCCGAGCGCATATCGCGGGCGCGCGCTTCCTCGATCTGGACACGCTTGTCGACACGAACTCGAGCGTTCCTTCAGCACTTCCGACCGATGCGCAGATCGCCGATCGAATGGCCAATCTCGGCGTAGCGGCCGATACGCGCATCGTTCTCTACGATGACAGCGCGATACGCAGCGCCTGTCGCGCGTGGTTTATCCTTCGCACGGCCGGATGGCGCGATGTGCGCGTTCTGGATTGCCACTTCGCCGCGTGGCGCGCGGCAGGGCGTCCGATCGCGAGCGGCCCCAGCAGCGCAGAACCCGTCTCCGTCTCTACCCACCTCTCGAACCGAAAGAAGGTGCGGAGCAAGGCCGAGATGCTCGCGAACATCGAAAGGCGTGCCGAGCAGGTCGTCGATGCTCGCGATGCCGAACGCTTTTGCGGTTCGATCGAGGATGCCGTTCACGGTCTTCCGGGCGGCCACATTCCCGGCGCACGCAACCTCTTCTTCCGCGACCTGCTGAACGAGGATGGCAGCTTCCGCTCCCGCGACGAACTCGCCGCGGCGTTTGCCAGAGCGAGCATCGATCCCGCCGCGCCGCTCGTCACGACGTGCGGTAGCGGGATGACCGCGTCGGTCGTCCTGTTTGCGCATCATTTGCTGGGCCATGATCATGGCGCGATCTACGATGGCAGCTGGAGCGAGTGGGGGGCGGATCCTTCCCTGCCCGTCGAAACGGGAGCGGCGCGATGAGCGGTGAAAAGCGCAGACCGGCGACCCGGGTGGTCGAAGCGGGCCGATGCCCTGAATGGACCTCGCTCGAAGGGCAACCGGGCGGCATGGTCAATCCGCCGGTCTGGCGCGGCAGCACGCATCTTTACGAGGACACCGCCGACCTGGCGAAAGGCAGGCCGAATGCCGACGGGCATTTCTATTACGGCAGGCGCGGCGGCCCGACGCAGTGGTCGCTGTGCGCTGCGCTGACCGAACTGGAGCCGGGCGCGGAGGGGACGGAGCTGTTTCCGAGCGGCGTCGCCGCCATCGCAGCGACCCTGCTGGCGCTGCTCCAACCCGGCGACGAATTGCTGCTCACCGACAACGCCTATGAACCGACACGCTCCATCGCGGCCGGCATGCTGAAACGCCTCGGCGTGACGATGCGCACTTTCGATCCGCTCGACCCCGATGCCTTTGCCGCAGCGATTTCTGAGCGGACAAAGCTCGCAATGCTCGAAAGCCCGGGCAGCCTGACGATGGAAGTGTGCGACGCCCCGGCCCTGACCGCCATTGCAAAAAAGCATGGCGTGCTGACAGCGATCGACAACACCTGGGCATCTCCACTTGGCTTCGCGCCGCTACAGCATGGTTGCGACGTCTCGATCATGTCTCTTACGAAGCATGTGGGCGGGCATTCGGACCTGATGATGGGAAGCGTCGCTGCTGCAAAGCCGCTGATCGAGCGCATCCGCCTGCACTCGCAATATATGGGACAGGTCGTGTCGCCCGACGATGCCGCGCTGGCTCTCCGCGGATTGCGAACGATGGCGATCAGGCTCGCCAGAACCACCTCAAGCGCGCTTGAGGTTGCCGAATGGCTGGCGCAGCAACCCCAGGTTTCCGCCGTTCTGTGCCCGATGCTGCCCGGTGCGCCGGGACACGATTTGTGGCAGCGCGACTTCACCGGCGGGTGCGGGCTGTTCAGTTTCGTCTTCGCCGATGCAGACAAGAAGGCCCGCGCACGCTTCATCGACGCGCTCGATCTGTTCGGGATCGGCTTCAGCTGGGGCGGCTATGAAAGCCTGGTCATCCCGGTCGACCCCGGACGCACTCGTGATTTCTCCGCCTGGCCGGAAAGTGTCGATAACGGAAGCGGGCTTGGCGCGCGGCTCGCCATCGGTCTAGAAGACCCCGAAGACCTGATCCGCGACCTGGAACGCGGATTTGCCGAAATGGGGACAATATGAGCGCTAGTGCTGCAATACCGACAGAAATGGCAAATCCCGTCGAGGCCGCCGATGAGAACGCTTCGGGCGACCAGTCGGCACAGAGCGGCGGCGAGACTGCGACACCGGAGGAAAACCCCGCGGCAGAGGCTGCCGAGGGCGCCGAAGCGCTGAAGGAGGCCGTCGCCGATACGACACCGACAGTTGGTAGCCTGATCGAGCAACTCGATGCGTGGGGCTTCACCGTCATGGACACGCGCTTTTCCGTGTGGACTGTCCTCGTTGTCGTTCTCGTCATCCTCGGCATTTTTCTATTCGCGCGGATCACCACCGCGCTCGCCAAGTCCGGCCTGAAACGCGCGACGAAGCTCGACGTGTCGCAGCGCCTGCTGGCCGAGAAGGTGCTGACCGTTGCGCTATGGGCGATTGCGATCCTGATCGGGATCGACATTCTCGGCATCGATCTCACCGCTCTTGCGGTGTTCTCCGGCGCATTCGGCCTCGCCATCGGCTTCGGTCTGCAGAAAACCTTCGGTAACCTGATCGCGGGGATCATCCTGTTGATGGACAAGTCGATCAAACCGGGCGACGTGATCAACATTGCCGATCAGGCGGGCAATGAAACTTTCGGACAGATCCGCAAGATCGGCATCCGCGCTGTTTCGATCACCACCCGCGATGAGCGCGAATATCTGATCCCGAATGAAAATCTTATGATCAACCAGGTCGAGAACTGGTCCTATTCCAGTCGCAAGGTGCGCATGCAGGTGCCCGTGGGTGTCAGCTATGGCTGCGACATGAAGCTGTCGCAAAAGCTGATGCTCGATGCGGCGAAGGCCTGCAAACGCGTGCTGAAAAGCCCCGCGCCCACCGTCTGGATGGCCGAATATGGTGACAGCAGCGTCAACTTCATAATCCATTGCTGGATCAACGACCCGGAAATGGGCGTGGGCAATGTGAAGTCCGAAGTGCTGAACACATTGTGGGATCTGTTTCAGGAAAACGATATCGAAATTCCCTTCCCCCAGCGCGATCTCAATCTGCGCGGAAACGAGGAATTCCAGCAGCTCGTCGCCGCCATTTCGCAGCGGGTTTCGGGCAAAGCGGACGGCGGCGACAAGGGGCCTGCCGAGAGCAACTAAAGCTCACCTACATAGTGGGCAAAGCATTCTCGCTGGCGAGCGAAGCCGCGCCCGCGCATCTCGTCTGCCATGCAAAGTGGCACCATCTATCTTGTCGGCGCAGGACCGGGCGATCCGGACCTGCTGACGCTGCGCGCGGCGCGGCTTATCCAGAGCGCGCGGCTCATCGTCCATGATGGCCTGGTCGATCCGGCCATACTCGCGCTTGCCCGCGCTGACGCAAGGCTAATCTCGGTCGCCAAGCAGCGATCGAAGCACACGCTGCCGCAGGACGACATCAACGCCCTACTGGTGCGCGAAGCGCGCGCCGGGCGCGATGTGGTCCGACTGAAGGGCGGCGATCCGTTCGTCTTCGGGCGCGGCGGGGAAGAGATGGAGGCGGCACAGGCTGAGGGCATTAGCGTCGAGATCGTGCCCGGGATCTCCGCTGCCAATGGCGCCGCCGCCGCATCGGGCATCGCCCTCACTCATCGCGAAAGCGCCAGCATCGTCAGCTTCGTTGCCGGCCAGTGCAAGGGCCTTTCCGATCAGGACTGGGCGGGCCTTGCCGGGAAGGGTCGCACGCTCGTCATCTATATGGGCGTGAAGACCGCGCCGCAGATCGCCGAAAAGCTGATGGCAGACGGTCTCGCGCCCGACATGCCGCTCGCGGTGATCGAGAACGCTTGCCGCCCGGAAATGCGCGTGCTGCGCGGCCCGCTTGCCGCCCTGCCCGATCTGGTCGAGGCCGAGGCGGTGAAGAGCCCGGCGCTCATAGTCATCGGCGAGGTGACAGCGCGCGTCGACGGGGCCGTCGCAGCGCTCGCGAAGGAGCTCGCTGCATGAAAATACTGACAGGGAATGATCTGAAAACCGGCGCGGTGGTCTGGTGGGATGGCCGAGGCTGGTCCCCGCATATCGGCGACGCCGTCGATGCCGGAGACGATGCGGTGGATATTCTCGCCCGCGAGGAAGCCGCCCGCCGCGTCAATTCGGCCTACGCACTCGATGCCGAAGCCAGCGAGGAAGGCCCGCGCCCGGCGCATATCAAGGACCGCGTTCGCGCGCTCGGCCCGACCGTGCGCCCCGATCTTGCATATAAGGCTGCCGAAGAGCGCGGCTGGGACTGGGTGATCTGATGTACCAATACGATAAATACGATCAGGCGATGGTCGATGCCCGCGTCGAAGAATTCCGCGATCAGGCGCAGCGCCGCCTGGACGGCAAGCTGACCGAAGACCAGTTCAAGCCGCTGCGGCTGATGAACGGGCTCTATTTGCAGCTGCACGCCTATATGCTGCGCGTCGCTATTCCCTACGGCACGCTTAACTCGCGCCAGATGCATGCGCTGGCGGACATCGCCGACAAGTATGACAAGGGCTACGGTCACTTTACCACGCGCCAGAATATCCAGTACAATTGGATCAAGCTGGAGGAAGCGGCGGACATCCTCGCCGATCTTGCCGAGGTGGAGATGCATGCCATCCAGACCAGCGGCAATTGCATTCGTAATATCAGCTCCGATCATTTCGCCGGCGCTACGGCAGACGAGGTGGTGGACCCCCGCCCCTATGCCGAACTGCTGCGCCAGTGGTCCAGCTTTCACCCGGAATTCAGCTATCTGCCGCGCAAGTTCAAGATTGCCGTGATCGCGTCGGCGAAGGATCGCGCAGCGATGCGCCTGCACGATATCGGCATCCGCATCGTCGAGCGTGAGGGAGAAATCGGCGCGCAATTCTACGTCGGCGGCGGCATGGGTCGCACCCCGATGATCGCTCCGCTGATCCGCGATTTCGTGCCCATCGACCAGCTGGTCACTTATGCCGAGGCGTGCCTGCGCGTCTACAATCGTCATGGCCGACGGGACAACAAGTACAAGGCGCGCATCAAGATCCTGGTCCACGAAATGGGTGCGGAAGAATATGCGCGTCAGGTGGAAGAAGAATTCGCGCATCTGCTGGAACAGGGCGTCGAATCGCCGCTGGCAGAGATGGAGCGGATCAAGGCGTTCTTCGCGCCGCCTGCTTTCGCCACCGGCCTCACCGAACGCGCAGATCGCGGCGATCCGGACTTCGCGCTCTGGGTCGATCGCAATTGCCAGCCACACAAGGCACCTGGCTACGTTTCCGCCGTCATCAGCCTGAAGCCGGTCGGCGGTATCCCCGGTGACGCTACGGCGCAGCAGATGCAGCTGATGGCGGACCTCGCCAAGGAATACAGCTTCGACGAGTGCCGGGTGCTGCACACCCAGAATATCGTGCTGCCGCATGTCGAAATCGGCCGCCTTCAAGAGCTCTGGACGAAGCTGGAGGCGGCGGGCCTTGGCACGCCCAATCTGGACCAGATCGGCGACATCATCGCCTGCCCCGGCCTCGATTATTGCAGCCTTGCTAATGCCCGCTCGATTCCGGTGGCGCAGCGCATTGCCGAGCGTTTCGATGCCAGCGGCAAGGGCGATACGTTGGGCGAGCTGAAGCTGAAGATATCGGGCTGCATCAACGCCTGCGGACACCACCATGCCGGCCATATCGGCATTCTCGGCGTCGACCGGAAAGGCGTCGAGAATTACCAATTGCTGCTCGGCGGCAGCGAGGCGGAGGATGTCTCGCTCGCAAAAATCACTGGTCCGGGCTTCGATGAAGCGGGCATTGTCGCCGCAGTGGAAACCGTTGCCGACACCTATCTCGCCGAGCGACAGGAGGGAGAGCGCTTTCTCGACACCTATCGCCGCGTCGGCATGGCGACATTCAAGGAGGCGCTTTATGGCTGATGCCCAGCTTCCCGCGGAAGGCGGTCTCGGCACCGGGCGAGACGAGGTCCAGCTGCGCTATCGCAATGACGAGGCGGCCGATGCAGCGCAGGTGACGGTCGACGCCTTCCTGGCGCAGGACGATGCCGCCGCAGTGCGCATCGAACCGGGCGATAATGCCCGCGATTTGCTGCCGCATCTCGCGCGTATCCGCCTCGTCGAGGTAAACTTTCCGACTTTCGCAGATGGCCGCGGATATTCCGCAGCGCGCCTGCTACGCGAGCATGGCTATACCGGCGAGCTGCGCGCCGTGGGCGATGTGCTGGTCGACCAGATCGCCTATATGCGCCGCTGCGGATTCGACAGTTTCGCGCCCGAGCGCCCGCTGGAGGAGAGCGATGTTCAAGCCGCGCTCGACCGCTTTCCGCACGATTACCAGGCCGCTGCCGACGCGGCGGTGCCCATCTGGAAGCTCCGGCATGGCTGACTCGGCCCGCGAGCTGGACGTCATCGACACAGCCCCGGCGTTCACGCAGGCCGATGCGGACGCACTCAATGCGCGTTTCGCAGGTGTCGGCGCGCTCGAAATGCTCCGGACGCTGTTTGCGGAAGGCGAGCTTGGCGAAATCGCGGTCGTATCCAGTTTCGGCACCGAGAGCGCCGTGCTGCTCGATCTCGTGGCGCGAGCGGACCCGAACATTCCCGTCATCTTCGTCGATACGCTGAAGATGTTTGCCGAGACGCTCGCCTATCGCGACACGCTGATCGAGCGGCTCGGCATCGAGAATGCGAGCGTGGTAACGCCCGACCCGGAGACGCTCGCCGAGAAGGACGAGAACGGCCTTCGCTGGTCATACGATCCCGATGGATGCTGCGCGATCCGCAAGGTAGAGCCGCTCGCGCGCGCCAAATCAGGCCTCGACGCCTGGATTTCGGGCCGCAAGGCGTTCCAGTCGCATACCCGGCAGAACATTCCCCGCTTCGAGCTCGAGGATGGGCGGCTCAAGCTCAATCCACTCGGCGACTGGACGAAGGACGATCTCGAGGCGTATTTCCTCGAGCGCGATCTTCCTCGGCATCCGCTGGAGACAGAAGGTTTCCTCTCGGTCGGCTGCGCACCCTGCACTTCCCCGGTCAAGCCGGGCGAAGATGCCCGAGCCGGGCGCTGGCGCGGCTGGGACAAGACCGAATGCGGCATTCACGCGCCCGGCGTGGAGCCGTTTCTCTAAAGGCCGGCGACGGCTAGCGAAAGCAGCGAGCCAAGCACGAGAGCCAGGCCGAAACCGCGCAGGGCGTGCAGACCGCCGCGCGCGCGGCCGACGCCCAGCATCCGCGCGAACCAGGCCGATTGCACCCAGAGATACCAGGCACTCACCGCCGCCATGACAAACAGGCCTACCACTCTCTGCTCCGCGGCAATGAACAGAATCCCTACATCCCAACCCAGAGCGAACGGCGCTGCGACGAAGCATTGTGCGTAAAATGGCAGGCGCAGCGTGTTTCGATCCAGGGACCGGCCTTGCGCCCGCAACATTCGAAGCGAAAGCATCAGGGGAAACAGCGCGAAGAAAACGAGGCGGAAAGCGATGAGATTGCGGTCGTCCGCAAACACGCCATCGGAGACAACATTCAGCCCTTGCGCCAGCTCGAAAATATGAATCAGGCCGAGCGAAATGGCGAGAAATATCGGCGGGCTGAGCGAATCTGAATAACGATCCTCCTCCGCGTCAGCGAGCTCCTCATCGGCATAATCCATCAGGCGCAGCGGATGGACGATGGATCGCCACAGGGTGAGCGGGTAGAAGACGATCCATACCATCAATTCGTAGAGCAGCTGCTCCAGCGACTTGATGATCTTCATGAAGTCCATCGCACGTCCCCCTGCCCACTGTGGCTATATCACAGCCACTCCTGCTCAAGATACCAAGCTGCCGTTCGCGCGAGACCGTCGCGCGTGGAGATCTGCGGCTGCCACAGTTCGGCGGGCACATGCTTGTCCGGGTCGGATACCCAGTCGGGATGTGCCATGTAACGCGCCCGATCCGGCGTCAGCTTAGCTTTCGCGCCGCGCAAAGCCCGGTCCAGCTTTGCCGCTGCTGAGAGCAGCCCCGCCGGCATCGCTGGCGCGTACACGGCCTTGCCGAGCGCCGCCCCGACCGACTTGGCGAAATCGGTATGCGACCACCCGCCGGGCCGGCCATCATCGGGTTCGAAAATGCGGTCCGGTGCATCGGCCTGAGTAAGATCCAGCAGCAAGCGCGCCAGATCCGCGACATGAATGACGGACATCCGTCCCGGGGGCGGCATCGGCACGAAGCGCCACTTCGCCGCGCGAAACAGCTCGAACATCTCCGTGTCACGCGGCCCGAAGATCGCCGGTGGCCGCACGATAGTCCAGTCGAGGCCGCTCACCTGCACCACCTCTTCGGCAAGCCTTTTCGAATGGCCGTATTGCGACAGCGACGGCTCGCGCGCGGCGAGCGAGGACACATGGATGACGCGCTTCGTCCCGGTCTGCCGCGCGGCTTCGACGACGTTCTGCGTGCCCACGACATTGCCTTCATGGAAGCTGGCCTCATCGGGCGCATTGACCACGCCCGCGATGTGCAGGACCGCAGCAGAACCGTCGCAAAGCTGCTGCAGGGCGTCCGTAGCGGCGAGATCGCCGCGCACCCAGGTCACCCCCTCGCGCGGCTTTTGCTCGCGGCGGGTCAGCGCCCGCACCGCACGGCCGCGGCGCGCAGCTTCATCGAGCACTGCCTGCCCGACAAAGCCCGTGCCGCCGGTGATAGCGATCGTCACATCATCACCAGGTGATCGCGGTGGATGACGGCGGAGCGTGGCGCGTGGCCGAGTATGGCTTCCAGCTCTCCGCTCTGCTTGCCCATGATCGCTTCGACATCGTCGGCCGAATATTCGACCAGACCCTTGGCGATTTCGCGACCGGCCACGTCCAGCACCTGGATGATGTCACCGCGTTTGAAATTGCCCGCGACCCTCGTGATGCCAGCGGCCAGCACGCTGTTGCCATCGCGCAGAGCAGTCACGCAGCCATCGTCCACCGTCAGCGAGCCGTTGAAGCGCATTCGTCCGCCGATCCAAGCACGGCGGCCGCTATCCTCGCGTTGGGGAACGAAGATCGTGCCCGCCTGCGACGCCATCGCTCGGGCGAGCGGATTTTCCGGACGGCCATCCAGGATTGCTAACGCGATCCCGGCGCGATCGGCGATTTCCGCGGCAAGCAGCTTGGCAGTCATGCCGCCCGTGCCGACGCCTGAGCCGGATTCGCTATCCGCCATATCGTGGATTTCCGCGGTGATCCCGCGGACCTCGGCTAGCCGCTCCGCCTCAGGATCGTTCGGATGGCGATCATAAAGGCCGTCCACGTCGGTGAGCAAAATGACCCCGTCGGCATCGCAGGCCTGCGCCACGCGCGCGGCCAGCCTATCATTGTCGCCGAACTTGATCTCTCCGGTGGCAATCGTGTCGTTCTCGTTCACCACCGGCACGACGCCGCTTTTCAGCAATCTGCGGATGGTGGCGGAGATATTGAGGTAGCGACGGCGGCTTTCGAAATCATCCAACGTCAGCAGCATCTGTGCCGCCACCAGCCGCCGCTCTGCCAACAATTTCGACCATACCGACGCAAGCTCGATCTGTCCGACTGACGCCGATGCCTGTGCCTCGGCCAGCGTCCGCCTGCCACCGTCCGGGAAGTCGAGCTTCTTCGCGCCGATGGCAATGGCACCGGAGGAGACCACCACGACCTCGATGCCGAGTTCGCGCGCGGTGGCGATTTCATTGACTATGGTGCGCAACCATTCCGCCTCGACCTGCCCCGTCGCATCGACAAGCAGCGCGCTGCCGATCTTGATGACCAAGCGTTTGCAAATGGACGGATCGCGAAAATCGAGAAGAGACTGGATAGGCATTGCGCCCGCGTCGTTAGCCAATCGCCCGCCTGCTCACCAGACCTATCCGAGCGGAGACCACGGCCGATCCTCCTCGGCGGCGAAATCATCCTGATCGATATCGCCGGAGGGATTTTCCGTCATCGTGCGATCGGGAAGATAGCCGAGAACCGCGTCGAGCAGCGCTTCAATCCCCGCGCCCGTAGCGCCGGAGACGGGAAACACCTGATCTGCGCCCGCCGCCTTCAATTCGTCGCCGAATGCTTCAGCCAGTTCGTCGTCCGCCAGATCGACCTTGTTGAGCGCAACCAGTCGCGGCTTGTCCTCTATGCCTTGGCCATAAGCGGCGAGCTCTTCCTCCACGATGCGCATCGCTTCGGCGGGGTCTTCGCCATCGATGTCGATCAGGTGGATCAGGACGCGGCACCGTTCGATATGGCCGAGAAAGCGATCGCCGATGCCCGCGCCTTCCGCCGCGCCTTCGATCAGCCCGGGAATGTCCGCCAGTACGAATTCGCGCCCCTTATGCGTGACCACGCCGAGCTTGGGGATCAGCGTGGTAAAGGCGTAATCGCCGACCTTTGCCCCGGCATTGGAGACGGCGTTGATAAAGGTCGATTTGCCCGCATTGGGCAGCCCGACCAGGCCGACATCGGCAAGCAGTTTCAGCCGCAGCCAGACCCACATCTCCTCGCCCGGCTCGCCCGGCTGGTGCTGGCGGGGCGCGCGATTGGTGGACGACTTGTAGGACGCGTTGCCACGCCCGCCCATGCCGCCTTCCAACAACACCTCGCGCTGGCCTTCATGTGTGAAGTCGACGAGAACTTCTTCCTTGTCCTCGGATAGGACCTGCGTGCCGACGGGCACTTCGATGACGAGATCGTCCGCGCCTGCGCCAAAGCGATCCTTGCCCATGCCGTGCTCGCCACGTTTCGCTTTGAAATGCTGCGCGTAACGGAAGTCGATCAAGGTATTGAGGCCCGGTACCGCCACAATGACGACATCGCCGCCCCTGCCGCCATTGCCGCCATCGGGGCCACCGAATTCGATGTACTTCTCCCGCCGAAACGACACCGCACCCGGTCCGCCAGCGCCGGATTTCAGAAAGATCTTGGCTTGGTCGAGAAAATGCATCTTTTGTTCAGCCTCAAATGCCGGCGGGGGCATCCGCCCCCTTGGCTTTCCTCGCCTACCCCTTCGCTTCGCTGCGGGTCGGCTGCGGGCGCGCAGTCGCGCTTGCGGCCTTGTCAGGCCGTCTGGTGATCTTCGCTAGCCTGTCGTCCGGTTCGCGACAAGCGAACCGCAAAGGCCAACCGGCCGCCCGGACCTGCCCCGTCGCGCAGCGGAGGGAGCAGCAGGGAGGAGGCAACCGCGGATGCGGATGCACGAAACAAGCTGAACCAGGTTTCGAGCGAAGCGAGGAAACTGGTGGAGCCGAGCGGAATCGAACCGCTGACCTCGTCATTGCGAACGACGCGCTCTCCCAACTGAGCTACGGCCCCGTTCCAGTGTCCCTTCTCGCAAGCAGTCGGACCGCCGCGAAGGCGCGCCTCTTAGCGAGACTCGCGGGGCGATGAAAGGCAAAAAACGTCAACCGCCCGATCGCCCCCGATCGCATCTATTCGCTGGCCTCGTCATCCTCGGCGGGGGCCGGGGGAACGACCACGGTCTCGTCCGGCAGTGGCTGCACAACCGGTGTGCGGTTCTGCGTATCGTCGACTGGAATCACGGGGATGGCAGCCCCTGTCTCCTGATCGGGCACGACGACCGGATCGGCGGGCACGAGGCCGGTGACGGCGACACCGGCGGCCTGCTGCTGCGCAGGCGTGCCGTAGATCGCGACCCAGCCAGGCTGCGATCCGCCATAGCGCGCACCGTATCGGGCATCCCATTCGGAAGAGGCGACCTGATAGGCCTCGTAGGCGGTGTAGAACTGCTCGAACGCCATCTCGAAGCGCTGCAGACCCTGCGTCGCGAAAAGCGGGAAATTGTCCGGCCGGGCGGTCAGATACTCGTTTGCAACATCGAGCGCGGTGGCGCAGAGGTAGCGGCGCGCGGCGGGCGAGGCGTAGTAATTGTAAAGTTCGGTCGAATGCGCTTCGCGCAGGCGAATGCCCGCACGGCGTTCGCCACCGGCCTCCTCGCGGAAACGCGCATCGATGCGCTGGTTCACGCCGCGCAGGATGTCGTTTTCCTGCTGCAGCATTTCGCCATACGCATCGAGGATCGGCGCATGGATATCACGCTGACAATTGAGTGCCGCGACGTTCCACCCGGCGCGAAAATGCCAGATCGCTTCATCCTCCGGCAAAGCGGTGTTGATCGTCTGCCGGATGCCGAAAGCGTCTTCCCGCGGAATGGTCATCGAGTAAGCGGCCTGAGGCGGCGGCAACGGGCGATAGGGGACCGCTTCCACCACGGGCGGTGGCGGAGGGGGAGGAGGCGGTGGTGGCGGCGGCGGAGGCGGCGTCGTGGCGCATGCGGCCAGAAACGCCGCGCCCGTGGCGGCAATCATCACCTTGCTGGCAATCTTGCGGATGGAAATCGGGGGGTTCATCATCTGGCGCATGGTCCTCTCGTCCACGAAGATCGTGGGAACGTGGTTAAGCTGCGCTGACTAAAGGCCCGAGCGCCAAAAGAAAATGCCCGGGAAGCACTTATGCTCCCCGGGCGATCCGTTGAAAGTTCGCTTGCGGCGCGCTTTGAGCCGCTGCGCAAATTCCTATTCGCGGCTGCCCATGAACTGCAGGAGAAACAGGAACATGTTAATGAAGTTCAGATACAGGCTCAGCGCGCCCATCACGACCATCTTGCCCAGCGGAAAAGCCGCGGCGACAGAGGGATTGGTCATCTTAGCCTGCTGGATGGTCAGATAATCCATCTTCAAGCGCTGAGTGTCGTATGCAGTCAAACCTGCGAACACCAGAACTCCGATGAAAGGGATCGCCATCGCAAGCCCTTCCGACTGTATGAACATGTTGGCGACCATCGCAATGATGAGGCCGACCACGCCCATGACAAGGAAGCTCCCCCAACCGGAAATATCCTTTTGCGTAGTGTACCCCCACAGGCTCAAGCCAGCAAAAGCGCCGGCCGTTGCAAAAAACGTCACGGCGATTGACGGGCCGGTGTAGACTGCAAAAACCGAAGAAAGCGATAGGCCCATGAGGACAGCAAATCCCCAATACATAGCCTGCAGCGTGACGGTCGAAAACTTGTTACGACCAAAGCTCATCGCAAAAACAATCGCCAGGGGAGCAAGAGCCACAATCCAGCGTAGCGGACCGGTCATGATCTCGATAGCCAAGCCAGACTGCCAGGTCAGCAGCGCGACGATACCGGTCAGCATGATGCCCGATGCCATGTAGTTGTAAATCGACAGCATGTGCTTGCGCAGGCCGGCATCGAAACTCGTGCGGCTTGTCACATCGCCCGTCTGGCTCGGCGGCACGCCGAAACCCTGCCGGGTCGTGCGCTCGTCGTTCCAATTTGCCATGTTTTCAAAACTCCGTTGCCCGGCCTCCCGTATGGGCCGGCGTAGAGACAATATCGGGATTTTTCGGGCAATTTTCAAGGGAAACCAGGCCATTTGACCAAAGTGTCGTATTAACCCTGCAACCCGCCTATTTGCGCGCTTCCCTGGACATCTCGATGCTGCGATCGCGGGCTGCGCGCAGGGTTTCGGTCATCAGCCTGGTCAATGCTTCGTCCTCGTCCAGCACGTCCATCCCCTTGCGCGTCACGCCGCCGGGGCTGGCGACCATGTCGGCGAGCTTGCCGGGCGGATGCTCGGATCGCGCTGTCAGGGCGCTCGCGCCCTCAGTCATCGCAATCGCCAGTTCGCGCGCCTGATCCTCCGGCAGACCGAGCCGGGTCGCACCTGCCGCCAGCGCGTCGATGAAGCGATAGACAAAGGCTGGTCCGCTACCGGCCAGCGCGGTAACAAGATCGAAGCGGTCCTCTCCCACCCAGGCGGGAGTGCCGAGATGGTCGATGAAGGCGACCAGATCATCGCGCTCCGCCTCGCCCAGTCCCTCTTCTGCCAGCGCGACGGGCGACTTTCCGATCGCACAGGCGAGGTTCGGCATCACCCGCACGACAGATCCCGCATCGGGGAAGCGTTCGCGCAGTGTCTCGAGCTGCACACCGGCAAGGACCGACAGCACGCTCGCTCCCTCCACCACGCCCTGCAAGGTCAGCGCAATGTCGGCAAGCATGTAGGGCTTGAAGCCCAACAGCACGGCGTCGAACACGCGGCCATCCGGCACTTCGCGCAGCAATTCGACATCGCCCGGCACACTTGTGCGCGTGGGCGTTACAACGGTGAAATTCTCTCGCGGCAGACCGGCGGCAAGCCAGCCTTCGAGCATAGCGCCCGCCATGTTGCCGCAGCCGACGATCAGGATCTTTTCAAATGTCATGGCCGCGCATTTCGGATGCAGGCGAGGAGAGGTCAAGCCTCTCCCGCAGCGTCCACCAGCGCGGCATCCAGCGCCTCTCGCGGCCCCTTGTCGCCCCACAGCACGAACTGGAATGCCGGGTAGAACCGGTCGCACTCCGCAATGGCGCTTTCGATGGCATGCTGCGCCATGTCGAGGCTGAGCATGCCATCGTCGCCAAGCATCAAACCGTGACGATACAGCAGCATGCCTCCCTGCGACCAGATATCGAAATGCCCGAGCCAGAGCTGTTCGTTGATCAGCGCCAGCAACTCGAAAGCATTGCGGCGCTTGTCCTCGCCAACGCGAATTTCCGGCAGACAGAGCAATTGCAAGACCCGGTCCTCGCGCCGCCAGATGCCGCGCAGCTGGTATGTCGTCCAACTGCCTGGGATCTCGACCGTAACCTCGTCGTCCGACACCTGCTCGAATGCCCAGCCATGCGCCTCGAAAAGCGCAGTGAGCATCTCCACCGGCGCCGCGTCGTCGGCCCGTTCGATGATCTCGCGTTCGGTGTTCATGCTGTCCTGCGACCCTTGCCCTTCATGGACATGCTTAATGCGATGGCAGGTATTCTTCACGCAATCGAGCGACCGTTCGCGGCTGGGCAAAACGCATTTCGCCTGTTGGCAAGGTGTGCACAAAAGCCTCCCGCAAGGAGGCGGGCCGATCAGTCGACGGGGCGGACCTCTTCGCCTTCGGCGCTGGTGAAACGGAACGCATCGACGCCAGCCCCGGCCAGTTCGGTGACGAATTGCTGCGCGGCGCTGCGCGAATCGAACGGACCGGTCAGCAGTCGATTCGTCTGGTTCCACGGCGTCGTGAAGGGATCGCGACCTTCGAGCAGCCCGTCCGAATTGCGCACGATCCGGCGCCAGTCGAAACGGAATGCCGCAATGTCCTGCCCGGTCGCGACCTGCACCCAGTGGCGGCTCGGATTGGCGGGCGGAGGCGGCGCGGCGTCCGGCTCGGCCTCGCGCGCCGGCGTGATCGCGGTGATATCGACGGCGTCGGCGCTGCGCGGAACGTCCATCCCTTCGGCAGGCAGGGTGAAGTCGGCGAAAGCGCTCGCCAGGTCGACCTGCTCTTGGGAGGCAGGCTCGGCCTCGGTAATGGAAAAGGACGGCCGCGCCTCCTCGGCGGGCGGGAATGCCGCGGCATCGTCCAGCGTCACAACAGTGGCGGCATCGGGCTGCGCTGGCGCGGCTGCCGCCGGAAGCGGGGCCGAGATCTCGCGCGTAGCGACGGTCGGTAGCGTCGTCGCAGATCCGGTGGCGGGCAATTCCCCGCCCGTGCTTGCCGGCCTGCCGAGCGGTTCACCCGTGGGTGTCAGCCTGTCATTCGCCGGTACAGGGCGCGCCGGTGGTGGTGCGGGCGCTGGTGCCGCAGCGACGACCGCAGGCTCGCGCCCCATGCGCGAGGCAGGCGGGAAACGTCCGAGATTGGCCGCCGCCGCCTGCTGGCCGGTCGTCAGGCTAGGCATATATCGCAAGTACGGCGCGAGGCGGCTGGCGAAACGCGCGGGCAACATCGTCTCGGCGATGGTGATCGCTTCCTGATCCCGACCCAGAATGGCGAGCGCGAAGGCGCGCGTGCGATAGGCGCGGCGGTCCTGCCGCTGGAGAAGCGGCAGCAGGGTCGCCTCCGAAGCCGCCGCATCGCCGGACATCGCATATGAAAGAGCAAGGCGACGGATCACTTCGTCGCTTGGCTGGCGGCTCAGCGCCTGCCGGTAATATTGCTGGGCGCGCACGTTGTTGCCGATGAGATCGTAGGCGAGCCCGCGATCCCCCGCATGCGCGGTAACGGACGTTCCCTGATCATGCGCATTCTGGAACAGCTGAACAGCCGCCAGTCCCTCGCCCCGCCGAACGGCGACCAGCGCCAGCCCGGCCAGCACGCGACCATCGTCGGGCCTGCGGGCCTGCGCGCGATTGAAGAAGCGCAGCGCCGCGTCCACTTCACCCAGAGCCAGCGCGGCCCTGCCCGCCTCGAGCAGGGCGGGTATGCTGTCGGGATTGCGCGCCAGCCGACGCTCGGCGGCGGCAAGCTGCGCACTTGCCGCTTCGGGAACCGGCTGCACGATTTCCTGCGCAGCCGCGGAATGCGGCGCGGCAATGGCCGCCATCCCGAGCGCGGCCGATGAAAAAGCGAAGAGAAAAGGGGGCGATGTCGTCATGCATCGCGCCCTATCGCGAAACGCCTGAACCGGGCGAGAACAATCGCCCCCGAACATACGATAAGCCGTGTCCGTTACTGGTTGTTCTGACGGCCGAGGAACCGCGGAATGCGCATGGAACCGCCATCCTCGTCATCATCGTCGTCTTCGTCATCGGCTTTGCCCTGACGGGAGAGATTGGCCATCCGCTCGAACAGCGTGCTGCCGCCGCCGGATGGTGGAGGAGTCGGCGCTGCAGGTGCTGGCGAAGCTGCTGTCGCTCCGCCCGCGCCGGCGCCGGCATTGCCGCTGTCGCCAGCACTTTCCGCGTCGTCACTCCCGTCGGCACCGCCAAGCATGCGCGCACGCCGTCCGCCAGCAGGCTGGACCGGCTCGTCCACATCGGCGAGGCGGCTGGCATCGAGCAGCAACTCGTCGCCGTCACCATGGTCAGCGGCATTGCTTCCGTTCTCGCCTTCGCTACTCGCTGCGGTATCGTCGACGGCATCGGCACCCATGAGGTCGAGCGTATTGCCTCCATCGCCGGGAACCTCTTCGCTCTCGATCGGATCGGAGGCGAAGCCGTCTCCAACCGAGCCGCCGAAGCTGTCATTCTCGGTCGGCGATGTGAGCGTATCACTCGGCTTATCGCGGGAGGTCGTCTCAGTCTCGGACATGTCGAGTTCGGCTTCCGACGCGGGCGAAGCTTCCGACGCGGGCGACGACACGTCATCGGCCTCGTCCATCGCGGACAGTTCAAGCGCATCGTCCTCATCATCGGCGGAAAGATCGTCTTCCACCGGAATGGGGATTGCCGGGCGGGACGGCCCACGCGCGGCGGAAAGATCGAGCGGGCGCGAAACATCGGCAGGCTGTTCGCCGGTCTGCTCTATGCCCGTCGCGACCACGCTGACGCGAATCTTGCCGTCGAGTTCCGGATTGAAGGCACTGCCCCAGATGATGTTTGCCTCCGGATCGACCAGCTCGCGAATATGGTTCGCGGCCTCGTCCACTTCGAGCAGCTTCATGTCCTCGCCGCCGATGATGGAAATGATGACGCCCTTCGCGCCCGCCATGCTCACGCCGTCGAGCAAGGGATTGGCAATGGCGCGTTCGGCCGCTTCGAGCGCGCGGGCATCGCCCTCGCCCTCGCCCGTGCCCATCATCGCCTTGCCCATTTCGCCCATGACCGAGCGCACGTCAGCAAAGTCGAGATTGATCAGGCCCGGCATCACCATCAGGTCGGTGATGGAGCGCACCCCCTGTTGCAGCACCTCGTCGGCCAGCAGGAACGCTTCCTTGAACGTGGTTTCGGCCTTGGCCACCAGGAACAGGTTCTGGTTCGGAATGACGATCAGCGTATCGACGTTCTTCTGCAGTTCGTCGATGCCACTTTCGGCACTGCGCATCCGGCGTGTGCCTTCGAACAGGAACGGCTTGGTCACGACGCCGACGGTGAGGATACCCTTGTCGCGCGCGGTCTTGGCGATGACCGGCGCAGCACCGGTGCCGGTGCCGCCGCCCATGCCGGCTGCGATGAAGACCATGTTGACGCCTTCCAGCGCGCGCTCGATGTCTTCCACGGTCTCTTCAGCGGCAGCGCGGCCGACTTCGGGCCGGGAGCCTGCGCCGAGGCCCTGCGTGATGTCGGGGCCGAGCTGGATGCGGTGCTCGGCGGCAGAGGAATTGAGTGCCTGCGCATCGGTATTGGCGACGATGAAGTCGACGCCCTCGATTTCGGACTCGATCATGTTGGCGATGGCGTTTCCGCCCGCACCGCCGACACCGATCACGGTAATGCGCGGACGAAGTTCCTCGACGGAAGGCGGGCCGATATTGATGCTCATTCCAAAATTTCCCCGGTCATACGCGGGCAGGTATCGCGCGCGCGTAAAATATCTCGCCCCAGCAATGCCATAAAGCCACCTAGGGCACGAAGCGCTTTACGGTAGTATCCACAGCCTTGCATAGGCCTAGAAATACTCCTTCATCGCCGACCAGACACGCATGACCGAGGCGATCGGGCCGTAGGATCCGGTTTGCATGAAGCGCGAGCCGACCGAGCGGATGTCCACCGGGTCTTCCGCGGCGTAGAGAACGAGCCCGGCCAGCGTGGCAAAACCGGGCGCGCTATGCGCTTCCGGCAGGCCCTTAAGCGCCACCGGGCGGCCGATGCGGACCGGCACGCCCAACGTGCTCTGCGCATAATCCGCGAGGCCCGCCAGTTCCGCACCGCCACCGGTGATGACGACCTGGCGCGCGCGCGATCCCGGCTGGCCGCCGGTGAAGCCCATGCCATCCAGAGCCTTGCCGACGTCGCGCATCAGCGCATCGAGCTCTCCGGTGATGACGCCGATCAGTTCGGCGCGCGGCACCTGATTGCGATCGTCCGCCCCCCGCGCGACGGGCCCGCGGGCCTGCTCGCCGGGTGCGGTGACGGGGATCATCTCGCGGTGATCGGTCGGGCTGGCGATGGCAGATCCATTGACGCATTTCAGCCTTTCGGCCTGGAAACGGCGAATGGAAAAGGCGCTGGCAATGGCATCGGTTATATCGCCCGATCCCTTTGGAATGGCGGTCAGCCCGACAAGCATGCCCCCGGCATAGACTGAGACATTCGTCACTTCGCCGCCCATTTCCACCATCGCCACGCCAAGGTCGCGCTCTTCGGCGGTCAGGCAGGCGAAGCCGGTGGCGAGCGGGCTGGCGACCACGCCTTCGACTTCGAAATGCGCGTTCTGCACCGACTCCATAACATTGCGCATCGGCGCGCCATCGGCGAGCATGACGTGAATATCGACGCCCAGCCGCTCCGCATGCAGCCCTTTGGGATTGGCCACGCCATGTGCCCCGTCGAGGAAATAGCAGGCCGGTTGCGCATGCAGGACGCTGCGGCCATCGGGCGCGATCGTCTCGCGCGCGGCAAGCAGCACGGCCTCGATATCCTCTTCCTCGATCCGCCTGCCGCCGACCTCGATCTCCACCGGGCGAATTTCACTCGTGAGCCCCGCGCCCGAACAGCCGATCCACACACTGTCGACGCTCGTGCCCGCCAGCCGTTCGGCCCGGTCCAGCGCATCGCGAACCGCATGGGTCGCCGCCGCCATGTCGACGACATAGCCGCGCGCAATGCCCTGGCTGGCGCGGTGACCGCTGCCCAGCACTTGCATCTCACCATTCTCGGTAAGCGCGGCGATCATCGCGGAAATGCGGAAGGAGCCGATATTGACCGCGCCGATGACGCGCGCGATGCGCTGCTGGCTGGCCATCAGCTGTCTTCCCCCGTTTCGACTTCCTGCGCCTCTGCCCGGCCCGGCACGCTCATATACATGCGCGGCGCATTGCGCAGGTCGAAGCTCACCGCTTGCCCGCCGATCAAACGGTTGCGCCCGTCTGCCTGCGCAAAGCTGATCAGCGCCGCTGCGGCCTTGGCCTCGCCTTCCGGCAGGGCGAGACGCTGATCGGTAGCGAAGGTCAGGTTCCAGCGGCGATTGCCGACCCATTCGGCGCCCTTGATCTGGCTCTGCAGGGCAGGCGCAGCATCAAGCAGCGCGGTCAATTCCTCGACGCGGTCCTGCGCGCCGGGGCCTTCGATCAGCATGTAATCGCCGGCATCGGCGCGGGCGATCGGCTCCAGCTCCACGCCCGTGGGATCGATCAGCATCAGCCTGTCCGCACGCGCGAGCACGGCGTGCGGTTCCCGCTCGATGATATCGACCACCAGCGTGGCGGGAAGCTGGCGCGATACGCGCGCATCGCGCACCCATGACAGCGCCAGCAATTCCTCTCTCAAGCCATCGAGATCGACACGGGTCATGGCGAGATCCTGCCGCCCCAGGGCGCGTTCGTAGACCGCCATTTCGTTCAT
Source organism: Aurantiacibacter aquimixticola (assembly GCF_003605475.1). Classification (NCBI taxonomy): domain Bacteria; kingdom Pseudomonadati; phylum Pseudomonadota; class Alphaproteobacteria; order Sphingomonadales; family Erythrobacteraceae; genus Aurantiacibacter; species Aurantiacibacter aquimixticola. The sequence continues at coordinate 1,215,193 of NZ_RAHX01000001.1, forward strand.
TCGCTCGGTGCCGCTGACCTTGACATTGGCGACGCGAAAGCCGGCATTGGAAGCGACATGGGCCACGCGATCGGAGGCCACCGCGATCGCGCCGCTGACTTGCGCGAGAAACAGCAGACCGGCGATCGCGCCGGCAAAGATCAGGACGGTGAAGGCCTTCTGCAGCTGTTCCTCGGTGAAGGGCAGCATGCCGAGCGCCCGGCCGATGACGGACCTGCCTTGCTTTCGCGCGTTCCGCATGCGCTGGCTGTTGCCCTGCGCGCGCGCCTGGCGCCGCACGCCCTTCGCCTTGCGGGTGACCTTACGCGCCATCGCCCATCTTCCCGGCGCGGCGAAGCGCATCCTCGACGATCATTTCGCACAGGCTCGGATAATCGATGCCGCAATGCTTGGCCTGCTCCGGCACCAGACTGAGCGGCGTCATTCCCGGCTGGGTGTTGGTTTCCAGCACGAACAGCCCGACCTCGCCGCGCTCGTCGTCCCAGCGGAAATCCGTGCGGCTGGTGCCGTGGCAACCCAGCACGCGGTGCGCCTGCTCGGCATAGCGAAGGCACAGTCCGGCAATGTGGTCCGGAATATCGGCGGGGAAGACATGGGTCGTTCGCCCATCAGTATATTTGTGCTCGAAATCGTAGAAGCCGCTTTCGATGATCAGCTCGGTCACGCCCAGCGCCTTCGTGCCTTCGCCGGTATCGATCACCGCCGTGGTCAACTCGCGCCCGCGGATATACGGCTCCGCTAGCAAGGTTTCGAATTGCTGCCACGGCCCCTTCGCATCGCGCGCGATCGGATTGCCGCAATCGCTGTCATCGGTGACGATGGCGACGCCGACCGAAGACCCCTCATTGACGGGCTTGAGCACATAGGGCCGCGCGATAGGATCCGCATCGTGCAGCTCCGCCGATGTGACGATGCGCCCGCCCGGCATCGGAATTCCGTGCGGCACCAGCGCCTGCTTGGTCAACTCCTTGTCGATGGCGACGACCGAGGTCGCGAGGCCCGAATGGGTGTAGGGCACCTGCATCAGATCGAGCATTCCCTGCACCGTGCCGTCCTCTCCGGGGACGCCATGGAGCGCGTTGAACACCACATCAGGCGCGGCTTCGCGGATTTTCGCGGCGACATCACGATCCATATCCAGCCGGGTGACGCGGTGGCCCGCGCTCTCGAGCGCATCGGCGACGCCCTTTCCCGACATGAGCGAGACTTCGCGCTCATTAGCCCAGCCGCCCATCAGGACGAGAATATGACGGGGTCCAAGACGCGCCATCAGGTCAGGGCCGTCCTACCCGCTTGATTTCCCATTCGAGATTCACGCCGGTCGCCTCGGCCACCCGGCGGCGCACTTCCTCACCCAATCCCTCGATATCGGAACTGGTGGCATCGCCATGATTGATCAGGAAATTCGTGTGCTTCTCGCTTACCTGCGCTCCGCCCAGTTCCAGGCCGCGGCATCCTGCCTTGTCGACGAGCTGCCAGGCCTTGCCGCCTTCCGGATTCTTGAAAGTGGAACCCCCGGTCTTCGTGCGGAGCGGCTGCGAATTCTCTCGCTCGTCCGCGATGCGGTCCATTTCCGCGCCGATCTCTTCGGGATCGCCCGGATCGCCCTTGAAGCGCGCGGCAACGACGATGGCGCCTTCCGGCAGGCGCGAATGGCGGTAAGAGTAATCGAGATCGCCGACCGGCAGGGTGACGCAATTGCCATCGGGCATCACCACGTCGCAATCGACAAGAATATCCGCGACTTCGCGGCCATAGGCACCGCCATTCATGCGCACGAACCCGCCGACAGTGCCGGGAATGCCGCGCAGGAATTCCAGCCCCGCAATCCCCGCATCGCGAGCCGCCGAGGCGACGAGGATACCCGGCGCACCGCCGCCGCATTCGATCACGCAATCGCGCTTCACCTCGGTGCTGGAAAAGGGCTTGCCCAGCCGCACCACCACGCCTGGCACGCCGCCATCGCGGATGATGAGATTCGACCCGAGGCCCAGCGCCATCACCGGCGTTCCGGGTTCCAGCGCGGAGAGGAAGCTCGTCAGATCCTCCATGTCGGCAGGCTCGAAAAGCCAGTCCGCTGCGCCGCCGCTCTTGAACCACACCAGCTTGGCCAGCGGAGCCTTTTTCGTCAGGTCGCCGCGCGTATCCTGCGGAACATGGCCGACGCTTCCCTGCTGTCCTTCATCCGATCCGGGAGCATGATCGCACCGCATCTGATCGTCTGGCTGTATCATCCTGCGCGTCCCTCACGGCTGCGAAATTTCGCGACATCGCCGGCGAGCCCAGCCGCCCATTTGGTGATGTCGCCTGCACCAAGGCAGACCACCATGTCGCCCGGCGCAAGCGCCGCGCTCAGCCTTTCTGCAAGATCGGCGGGATCGTCCACAGCTTCGGCATGGCGATGGCCGCGCGCCTTCAGACCGGCCACCAGCGCGTTTTCGTCCACATCCTCGATCGGTTCCTCGCCGGCGGGATAGACGGGCGCGGCGTAGATCAGATCGGCGTCGCCGAATGCGCCCTGAAAATCCTCCAGCAGGTCGCGCAGCCGCGTGTAGCGATGCGGCTGGACGACTGCGACGACCCGGCCGGATGCCGCATCGCGCGCGGCGGAGAGCACAGCGCGGATTTCGACCGGATGGTGCGCGTAGTCGTCGATCACCTTGACGCCGACTTCTTGGCCGAGGTCGATCTCGCCGACATGGCTGAAACGGCGCTTCACGCCGCCGAAGCGGGCGAAGCCGTCGCGAATGCTGTCCGCGGGGCAGTCCATTTCCAGCGCCACCGCGATGGCTGCGAGCGCGTTCTGGACATTGTGACGGCCGGGCATGGTAAGCTCGACACCCTCGATCCGCGTCTCCGCCCCGTCGCGTCCTGTCTGCACCACGTCGAAGCGGGTGAGCCCGCCATCGGGTTCGACATTTTCCGCTCGCACATCGGCATGTGGTGAGAATCCGTAAGTGATGACGCGCCGGTCCCGCACCTTGGCGATCACGTTGCGGACCTCGTCATGATCGAGGCACAGCACCGCTGCGCCGTAGAAGGGCACGTTTTCGATGAACTGCGCGAAGGCGTCCTTCACCGCGTCGAAACTGCCGTAATGGTCGAGATGTTCGGGATCGATATTGGTGACGACCGCGATCGTGCCGTCGAGGCGTAGGAAGCTTCCGTCGCTCTCGTCGGCTTCCACCACCATCCAGTCGCTGTCGCCCAGCCGCGCGTTGGAGCCGTAGCTTTCGATGATACCGCCATTGATGACAGTGGGATCGACCCCGCCCGCATCGAGCAGCGCAGCCACCATGCTGGTGGTCGTCGTCTTGCCATGCGTGCCCGCGACGGCGACGGTCTTTTTCAGGCGCATCAATTCGGCGAGCATTTCGGCGCGCTTGACCACCGGGATGCGATTCTCGAGCGCAGCTGCCACTTCAGGGTTCGTGCGCTTCACAGCGGTGGAAGTCACCACCACCGCCGCATCGCCGAGATTGGCCGCGTCATGGCCGATGGCGACGGAGATACCGCTTTCCCGCAAGGCCTCGACCCGCGGGCTGTCCTTCAGGTCGCTGCCCTGCACGCTATAGCCGAGATTGTGCATCACCTCGGCAATGCCGGACATGCCGATGCCGCCAATGCCAACGAAGTGGATCGTCCCGATATCTGTGCCGATAGCCTTCAAGACGATGCCCCCTGGCCAACTTCGGCACCTTGCGAAGCGCCGCGCGCATTGTTCTCGCCGACACGGATTACATCCATCATGTCCGCTCCGCCGAAGCCCTCGACAAGATCGGCCAGGTCACTTGCAGCTTTCGGCCTGCCGCAGTTCCACGCCGCATGTGCCGCATTTGCGAGCGTTTCCGGGCGCTGCGCCATCGCCTGAATTTGCCGGCTGACATCCTTCGCCAGACGCTGCAGCGTGTCGGATTGCTTCGCCCGGTCGGCATTCGCCTTGTCGGAAAAGCCCGCACTGTCGAGATCGGCGACCGTGCTCATCGGCTGTTTGATCGCCCGCGCTCCGCCCGCCTTCACCATTTCACGGACATTGGCACTCTGGTGATCGTCGGTCGCGATGGGAAGCGGGATGAGGATGGCCGGGCGGCCGACAGCCGTCAGTTCGGCGATCGTTGATGCTCCCGCGCGACCGATGAACAAATGTGCGTCGGCCAGCCGCGCGGCCATATCCTCGAAATATGTGCCGAGTTCCGCGGCGATGCCGTATTCGGCGTATTTCGTGCGCACCCGCTCCAGATCTTCCGGGCGGCATTGCTGGGTGATCTGCAGGCGACTGCGAAGCGCCATTGGCAACATGGCCAAACCGTCCGGCACGATCTCGCTTAGCACACGCGCGCCCTGGCTTCCGCCGGTGACCAGAACGCGAAACAGGCCTTCTTCGGTGAAAGTCGGAAAAGGCTCATCGCGCAGCGCCAGCACGCCGGGACGCACGGGGTTACCGACAAGATGCACCTTGCCCTCGTGCTTCGCATCCAGCCGGTCGACATCGGGATAAGCCGTGGCGATCGCATCGACGCGTCCGGCCATCAGGCGATTGACCCGGCCGAGCACCGCATTCTGTTCGTGAATGACGGTGGGCACGCCGCTCGATTGTGCAGCAAGCAGAGCCGGCAGCGCCGGATAGCCACCGAAACCGATCACGGCACTGGGGGCGAATGTCTCATAAAGTCGTTTCGCCATGCCGCGCCCCTTGAGGACAGCGGATATGCCCTTGATCCAGTGCAGCGGGTTCTTTCCGAACCGGCCTGCGGGCAGCACATGCGCGGTCAGGAAATCGGGTTTGCCGGGGATGGCCGCGCCGCGTTCATCGGTGATGAGCGCGACATGGTGCCCGCGCCGCTCCAACTCGTGCGCCAATGCGAAAGCGGGCGTGAGGTGTCCGCCGGTGCCTCCGGCCGCCAGCACGAAATGGCGGGACGATGCGGTCATAATTCACCCTCTTTTTCCAACGAGCCTTTCAGGTCGAACGGCTCCCGGTCGAGATAGGGGTTTCGCCGCGTCACGGCCAGAAGCAGCCCGACGGTGAAACAGATGGCGAGCGTGGACGATCCGCCATAGCTCACCAAGGGCAGTGTCATGCCCTTGCTGGGGAACAGCTGCAGGTTGACCAGAATATTGATGAAGGCCTGCCCGCCCAGCATCGCGGTCAATCCGCTGGCAGCAAGGATGATGAAAAGGCGATCTTCCTCGACCAGCCGTACAAGCACGCGCAGCACAATGGCGAGATAAAGCGCCACGACGATGGCGCAGACGATGAGGCCGAATTCCTCCCCGATTACCGAGAAGATATAATCCGTATGCGCTTCGGGCAGGCGCATCTTGTTTTCACCCAACCAGATGCCGCTGCCGAACCAGCCACCGCCCTGCAAGGTGCGGCCCGCCAGATCGACATGATCGTAGGCCGTCGGCCCGCCAAGGAAAGAGTCGATGCGATTGCGGGCATTGTCGTAGAACAGATAGGCCGCGAGCATCAGGGCGACGCCCGCGCCCGTGAGCATGCCGATGCGCTGCAGCGGCAGTCCCGCCAGCATCACCATCACGAACCAGGTGCCCACGAACAGGATCGCCCCGCCCAGATTGGGCTGTAGCATCAGCAGCACGACGATGGCCCCGAGAAGTGCCCCCGAGGTGCCGATCACGGGCAGCTTGGGGTCGCGCAGCTTCCACGACAGGATCCAGGCAAGCGTGATTGCGAAAGCGGGCTTCAGGAACTCGCTCGGCTGCAAGGACATGCCGACATTGATCCAGCGCCGCGCGCCGTTCACTTCATGCCCGATGAACGGGACCAGCAAGAGAAGGAACAGCATGCCACCCGCCAGCGCGATCGCGCCGCGCCGGATCACGGCAAGCGGCATCAGCGAAGTCGCGATCAGGACGCTGAGGCCGAGAAATTGCATGCGCACATGCGCCCAGAAGAAATAGAGGTCAGGCAGCGAAATCTCCATCGTCGACAACCGCTGCGCGCTGGCAGGAGAGGCGGCGGCGACGGCGAGCGTGCCCAGCAGCATCAGCACGATGACGAGCGCAAGCAGCACGCGGTCTACCTCTCGCCACCAGACGCGCAGGTCGCGCTTCCAGTCACGGCGGACGCGCAGACCGCTTGCAGGCGAGCTTCGTTCCCCAGGACGCGGGATATAGATCGGCCGCGCGCTCATTCCGCGGACCTCGTTTCGCCATCGCCACCACCGATCTCCGTCACCAGTTCGCGAAACGCATCGCCGCGCGCCTCGTAATCACGAAACTGGTCGAAGCTGGCACAAGCCGGGCTGAGCATAACGACATCGCCATCGCGCGCATTTGCTACAGCGCGAGTCACGGCCTCTGGCAGCAATTCGCATGGCTCGACCCTTATATGCGGCGCCAGGATGTCGGTAAACATCGGCCCGGCCTCTCCGATCGTATAGGCGCAAGCGATATTACCGAAAAACGGCGCGCAATCGTGCAGATTGTCTTCCTTGGGAAGGCCTCCGCAAATCCAATGAATGCGCGGCTTGCCGTCAATGGGCGGATAGGCAGCAAGCGCAGGCGCCGTGGAAGCGGGGTTGGTTGCCTTGCTGTCATTGATGAAAAACACGCCATCGGTCTCGGCAACCCGCTCCATCCGATGCGGCAGGCCGCCAAAGCTGGCCAGTCCTTCGAGAACCTGTCCCTGGGTCATGCCCATTTCTTGCACGAGCGCGGCGGCAATCGCAGCATTCTGCAGATTGTGCGGCCCCTGCAGGCTCGGCCAGGATTGCTGGTGCGCGGACCAGGCCCAGGCATCGACACACACCGCGCGGTCCGGCGCGCGGCGTGCGGCCTCGGCCTGCTGCACCGCGCTCGTCGGCGCATCCTCGCAGCCGAACACGGCAAACTGTCCCGCCCCCTGCATCGCCAGCAGCCGTCCCTTGGCAAAGGCGTAGGCCGCGAAATCGGGATAGCGATCGAGGTGATCGGGCGTGATATTTATGAGTGCCGCCGCCTCGCATGCCAGCGAGCGCGTGAGATCGATCTGGAAGCTCGACAATTCGAGCACATAAACCCCGCCATCGGGTAGTGGCTCCTGCGCGAGAATGGGCAGGCCGATATTTCCGCCCATGCGCGCTGCGTAGCCTGCATGATCGAGCAGGTGATGGACCAGCGCCGTGGTGGTCGACTTGCCGTTCGTGCCGGTGATGCCGATGACCTTGTGCGGCGGCAATTCCTGCCGAGCGAGCGCGAAAAGCTCGATATCGCCGACAATCGGCACACCGGCGGATGCCGCTTTCTGCTGTAGCGGATGGCTGTTGAGCGGAACGCCGGGCGACACCACCACACCGTCGAAACCGGTCAGGTCGATCTCCAGCGGGTCTGCAATGGTGGCGCGGTCCTGCAGCGCCTCGCGCGGCTCGCGGCGGCGGTCCCAAGCGGTAACCTCGGCTCCGCTTGCCAGCAGGGTCTCGACCGTCGCCATGCCGGACCGGGCAAGGCCGAGCACGACATAGCGTCTGCCGCGAAAGGCGTCCGCGACGATCATCGCAGTTTCAGCGTCGCCAGGCCGATCACGGCAAGAACGATGGCGATGATCCAGAAACGGATCACGACCTTGCTCTCGCTCCAGCCCAGTTGTTCGAAATGGTGGTGGATCGGTGCCATGCGAAAAATGCGGCGCCCTGTGCGCTTGAACCAGAAGACCTGCACGATCACGCTGACCGCCTCGAGCACGAACAGCCCGCCAATGATGGCGAGCACGATCTCGTGATGACTGGCCACGGCGATCGCGCCAAGTGCACCGCCGAGCGCAAGAGAGCCGGTGTCGCCCATGAAGACGGCCGCAGGCGGCGCGTTGAACCACAGGAAAGCAAGACCTGCACCCATGATGGCAGCACAAAGGATGGCAAGCTCACCCGCGCCAGGCACATGCGGAATGCCCAGATACTCGGAAAAATCAACGCGCCCGACGAGGTAGCAGATGAGAAGGAAGGCCCCTGCCGCGATCACGACGGGCATGGTGGCCAGCCCATCAAGGCCATCCGTCAGGTTCACGGCATTGCCCGCGCCGACGATCACGAAGGCGGCAAAAACGTAGTAGAACGGCCCGAGCGGGATCGAACCGCCGAACACGAAGGGAACATAGAGATTGGTGTTGATCTCGCTGACGATCAAGTAGCTCGCAATGCCTGCCACGATGAATTCGAACAGCAGGCGCACCTTGCCGGACACACCTTTGTGGCTGCGCTTGGTGACCTTGTCGTAATCGTCGAGAAAGCCGATCAGGCCGAAGCCCATCGTCACGGCAAGACAGGCCCAGACGAAGGGGCTCGCCAGATCCATCCATAGCAGCATCGAGATCGTTAGCGCGGTGAGGATCATCAGCCCGCCCATCGTGGGCGTACCGACCTTCTTCTGGTGGCTTTCCGGCCCGTCTGCACGGATCGGCTGACCCTTGCCCTGTCGCACGCGGAGCATGTTGATGAAGCGCGGGCCGATAACCAGGCCGATGATCAGTGCCGTCATCATGGCGGCACCGGCACGGAAGGTCTGATAACGGATGAGGTTTAGCGCCCCTTCGAATTCAAGCAATTGGGCGAGGAAATAGAACATCGGCGCGCGTATCAGCCCTCTTTGGCGGCGAAGTGATCCACAACGCGCGAGAGCCCTACCGAATTGGAGCCCTTGACCAGCACGACGTCACCGCCGGCCAATCCGAATTCCTGCAGCGCCGCAATGGCCTCGCCCGCATTCTCGCAATGGGCGTAGCGGAGCGCATTGCCAAGCGTATCGCGGGGCAGTTTCCCCATCTGCCGGGCCAGGCTGCGCATCTCGTCGCCCACCAGCACCGTGTAATCGACATTTGCCGCCGATACCGGGTCGACAAGCTGTGCGTGGAAACGGTCCGCGAAGTCGCCAAGCTCTTTCATGCTGCCGAGCACGGCGACGCGGCGCGTCGCCGGCGTCTGCCCCAACTGCTTGAGCGTTGCGCGCATGCTGGCGGGATTGGCGTTATAGCTTTCGTCGATGATGAGCGCATGCCCGCCCGGCACCTTGGCCCGCAGCCGCGCCCCGCGCCCCTTCAGCCCGCCCATCTCGGCAAGCGCGAGACCTGCCGCGCCAAGATCGCCGCCCGCGGCGTGCACGGCGGCCATGACGCAAAGGGAATTGTCGATCCAGTGCTCGCCCGGTTCGGCGACGGTGTAGACAAGTCCGATGGCCCCCATGCTGGCGGTAACCAGCGATCCGCCATCGGACTGCGCAATCGCGTCGAGCAGGCGCATGTCGGCATGCGCGCTGCGCCCGAAGGAAAGCACTTTCGCACCCTGCGCCAGCGCCACATCGCGAAGTTGTTCGAAGTGGTCGCTATCGGCAGGAATGACGGCCGTACCGCCCTTTTCCAGCCCCTGGAAAATCTCCGCCTTGGCATCGGCGATCGCCTCCATGCTGCCGAGATTTTCGATATGCGCCGGCGCGATGGTGGTAATCACGGCTACGTGAGGCCGAACCTGCGCAGTGAGACCGGCGATCTCGTTCGCGTGGTTCATACCCATCTCGAATACGCCATAGCGGCTGCGCGCGGCCATGCGCGACAGGCTCAGCGGCACGCCGACATGGTTGTTGTAGCTGCGAACGCTGCGGTGCGCCGCTCCGCGGCTGGTGCGCTCGAGAGCGGTGAAGATAGCCTCCTTCACGCCGGTCTTGCCGACCGAACCGGTAACGCCGACGATGCGTGCCGAAACGCGCTGCCGGGCGGCGTCGGCCAATGCGAGCAGCGCGGAGGTGGTGTCTTCGACGAGCACGTGCGGACGATCGATCGGCCGGTCCACCACGGCTGCGGCTGCGCCATTGGCGAAGGCCATGTCGAGGAAGCGATGGCCGTCCATCGCCTCGCCCTTCAGCGCAAAGAACAGATCACCGGACTGCACGTCGCGGCTGTCCATTTCGACGCTGCTAACCTGAAATTCACCATAAGCAGTCCCGCCTGTAGCGGCGGCGATTTCGGCTGACGTCCACAAGGCGAGGCGCGCCGCATCGCTTTGCGCGCGCGGCCAGCGAAGCTGCTTGAGCGCAGCGCTCATTGCCCACCACCCTGCGACAATTCGGCCGCGCATTCGCGCGCCACGGTAACGTCATCGAAGGGTAGCACCCGCATATCTTCTCCCGATCCCACGATCTGTCCCTGTTCGTGTCCCTTGCCGGCGATCAGCACGATATCGTCACGCCCCGCTTCGACGATTGCCGCCGCGATGGCCTCTCGCCGTCCGGCCACTTCGCGAGCGCCCTCGGCACCCTGCAGCACTTCGGCACGGATGGCGGCGGCGTCTTCCCCGCGCGGATTGTCATCGGTCACGATGACCATATCGCTGTCCTTTGCGGCCGCGGCACCCATCGGCGCACGCTTGCCTTTGTCCCTGTCCCCGCCTGCGCCGAACACGGTGATCAGGCGACCCTTCACATGCGGACGCAGTGCCGCGATGGCGGCGCCGAGTGCATCGGGTGTATGCGCGTAATCGACATAGACCGGCGCGCCGCTTGCGGCGATGACCGCGCGTTCCAACCGTCCACGCACCGGTTGCAGGCGCGACACCGCATCGAAGACCTGTGCCGGGTTTCCTCCAGTCACCAAAGCCAGCCCTGCAGCGGTAAGCGCATTTGCGACCTGATAGGCGCCAATCAATGGCAAGCGAAAGCTGCGCGCTTCGCCATCGTTTTCCAGGGTCAGTTCCTGGCCGAGAGGCGTGGCCTCGCGCGCGGTCAGGCGGATGCCCTCACCCTTCTCGCCCACGGTAAAGATACGAAGGCCGCGCTCCTGCGCGACCTCGATCACGCGGCTGGACCATTCGTCGTCCGCCCAGATCACCGCCGCGCCATCATTGTCCACGACTTCGGAAAACAGCCGCATCTTGGCGGCGAAATAGTCTTCCATGTCCACGTGATAATCGAGATGATCTCGGCTCAGATTGGTGAAGGCACCGGCCGCGACGGGCAGGCCTTCATTGCGATACTGGCTGAGCCCGTGGCTCGATGCCTCATAGGCCAGATGCGTCACGCCCTCACGCGCCAGGCCGGTATTGTTCGAGAGAAACGTGACGATGTCGGGCGTGGTCAGGCCGGTGGAGACGCTTTCTTCCGGGGTGGTGACACCCAGCGTGCCGATGCTGGCCGCGCGTTCCCCGCACATGCGCCAGATCTGGCGGGTCATCTCGACCGTCGATGTCTTGCCGTTCGTTCCTGTCACGGCGACTACCGTCTGCGGTGTCGGCGTGAAATATGTCGCAGCAAGCTCCGCGAAGAGGCGGCGCGGTGTATCGCTCGCGATGTGGAGCGCGCCTTCTACCGTCGCTTCGGGGCGAGCGACTACGGCAACGGCTCCGCTGGCGATTGCGGCAGGGATGAAATCCTCGCCATTGACGCTCGATCCCTGGAAGGCACCGAACACATTGCCGGGTGCGACCTTGCGATTGTCGATCGCAAAACCGGTGATGCGCGTCTGCGCACTGTCGCCCGGATCGATGTCGGCGACCAGGGCCAGATCGGCAAGGCGCATCAGTTCGTCTCCACGAGCGGGCGTAGGTCGGTCAGGTCGATGTCGCGATCCGCATCGGGCAGCACGCCCAGTTGCGGACCGATCCGCGGCACCAGCCGCCCGACGATGGGCGCGGCATTCCATGCAGCCGTGCGCTGGAAGGAGCTGGCGACCGTCCCCTTCGGCTCATCCAGCATCGCGACGATCACGTAGCGCGGGCGATCCATTGGGAAAGCGGCGGCAAAGGTCGAAACCAGCGTCGTCTGGCGATAGCCACCATTGCCCGGCTTTTCCGCGCTGCCGGTCTTGCCGCCGACGCGAAAGCCCGGCGCATCGGCGCTGCGGCCCGTGCCGTAGACGGAAATCATGCGAAGAAGCTGGTTCATGCGCGCGCTGGTGCTCGGCTTGAACACACGGCGGCCGCGGGGCGCATGGCCTGGCGCAACGCGCTTCAAAGTCGCCGGACGCCAGATGCCGCCATTCACCATTGCCGCGTAGGCGCTGGCGAGGTGCAGCGGAGTGACCGCGATCCCGTGTCCGTAGCCGACAGTCATGGCACGCAGACGCGGCCATTCACCGCTCGCCCAAATCGGAAAACCTCGCGCGGGCAGCTCGATATAGGGCCGCTCGTTCATGCCGAGATCTTCCATGTAACGCTTGAGATTCGCCGGTCCGAGTTCGTCGACGATGCGCGCGGTGCCGACATTGGAAGAATAGATAAGCGTGTCGGGTGCGTGGATTGTCGACCCGCGCACCTTCTTGTCCTTTATGGTGTATCCTCCGACCTTCATTGGCGCGGTGCTCCAGCGCCGCCCGAGCCCGGTGATCGCGCCGCTGTCGATGGCGGCAGCGACGGTCAGCGGCTTGAAGGTGGAGCCGAGCTCGTAAACCTGGTTGGTCACACGATTGAAGGCGCGCGCGGTTATGCCGCGATCGCGCTGCGCCTGCGTAACGCGGACATCGCTGGAGGTGACGGCGTTCGGATCGAATTCGGGAAGCGAGGCAAGCGCCATCACCTCGCCCGTATCGACATCCAGCACGATGCCGGCAGCGCCCACCGCATCCACCGACAGCATGCCGCGGCGAAGTTCGTCTTCCAACGCGCCCTGCACGCGCATGTCGATGCTGAGCGCGATAGGCTCGCCGCGCGTGGCGGGATCGGTCAGATGATCGTTGAGGACCTGTTCCATGCCCACCCGGCCATTGCCGTCCGCCGCGACGTAGCCGAGCACATGCGCGGCGAGCGAGCCCTGCGGGTAATGCCGGTCCTCTTCCTGCGGCAGTTCCAGCGCCAGCTCTCCGATGGCGAAAACCCTGTTTGCGTCCTCGGGCAGGACGCGGCGGCGCAAATAAGCGGGCTTTCCTGCGGCCAGTTTCTGCGTCACCTCATATGTGTCGAGATCGGGAAATATCGCCTTGAGCTTCCGCGTCACTTCCTCGGGAGAGCGGACGAGCGGCGGGCCGCCATCGCCGCCTTCGCGCATCGCGTCGGGATTGTACCACAAGGCATAGGCGGGAAAGGCACGGGCAAGCGGGACGCCATTGCGATCGGTGATTTCTCCGCGCGGAGGGAGCAGATCATCGGCCATGCTGCGCTGCGCCGGGCCGGACTCGACCGTTCCTATCCATGCGATACGCACCAGCGCCGCCACTGCGACCAGCGCGAAGACGGCGATAACGAGAAGCAGGCGAAGGCGCGCGATCAGCAGGCTCCGCCGGCGGTGGTCGCCCAACCCGGCAGGTCCGGAAATGATCGCGCGCGGGGCGGCGAGCGTGCTCACCGTGCGGCGACTTCCACGCTTCGCGCACCGGCAATCGGGAGGCGCAGCGGTCCGGGAGCAATGGTCGCGATACTGCCGCGATCGCTATCGCTGCCGCCTTCCAGCAGCTTTGGATCGATCGGTTCACCGGTAAGGGGCGAGACGATCCGCGGGAAATCGGGCACATCTTCGCCTGAACGCAGCCCGGCCAGGCGGATCGGCGCCGGTGCATCCGCTGCACGCGGCAGGCCGAAGGTGGCGAGCTGGCGCGGCCCGTGGACGAATTGCGATGCCTCGGGCGACTGAAAGCCGAAATCGACGCGGTTCCACGCCGCCAGCTGGACATGATTGGAGCGCGTGAGGAATTCGGTTTCGAGCAACAGCTTCTTCGATTCCAGCCGCACGATTTCCTTCTCCGCGCGCACGACATCGGCGTGCACGGCGGTCACCTTGAGGTGCAGCAGGATATAAAGCGCAAAGCACACGCCGAGCGCGGCGGCCCAGCCGATGCGGCGCAGCGGATGCGGATGCGTGGCGCGCGTCATGCGGCAATCTCCCTGGCCGGCGCAGCGGTGCGAACCGCGCCGCGCAAAGTGGCGGAACGGGCACGTGGATTGCGCTCGATCTCTGCCTTTGACGGGCGGATAGCCTTGGTCAGTTGCCCGAAGCGCGGGAGGGGGTTCTCCCCCGCTTCGGGCAGGTGACGCGAGCCGCGGGGGTTCTTGTTCGCAGCGTCGCGAAGGAATGTTTTGACCATCCGGTCTTCAAGGCTGTGGAAGCTGACGACCGCGAGCCGCCCGCCGTCATTGAGAAGCATTTCGGAAGCGTCGAGCGCCGCCTCCAGCTCGTCCAGTTCGCCATTGACGTGGATCCGAATGGCCTGGAAGCTACGGGTGGCCGGATCCTTGCCCTGCCCGCTGCGATAGCCGAGCGCACGGCGCACGACTTCGGCAAGCTGGCCGGTGGTGGACAGCGGTCGTGCGGCGACGATGGCGCGGGCGACACGGCGCGACTGGCGCTCCTCGCCATAGCGATAGAGCACGTCGGCGATGTGGTAAGCCTCGGCCTCATTGACGAAATCGGCAGCGTTCGGTCCGGCACGGCTCATCGTCATGTCAAGCGGTCCGTCCATGGAAAAGGCGAAGCCGCGCTCCGCTTGATCGAGCTGCATGGAGCTGATGCCGATATCCATGGCGATGCCGTCCACACGGGCGACGCCCAGGTCTGCCAGCGCGCTCACCATTTCGGAAAAGCGTCGCGGGTGAAGGACAAGGCGCGGATCGGACCCTTGCGTTTCCGCCCATTCGCGACCGGCAGCAATAGCGTCAGGGTCGCGATCGAATGCGTGCACCGTCGCGCCAGTGTCGAGGATTGCGCGGGTATAGCCACCCGCCCCGAAGGTCGCGTCGACGATTACATCGCCCGGCTGCGGCGAGAGCACTTCCAGCACCTCGTCAAGGAGAACAGGGACATGGGGCGCGTTCATCGCTTCTTCCCCTCGGCCTTGGCGCGAGCATCCTTCGCGAGCGCCGCGCAGGCGGCATGGGGCGCGGCGAAGGCGGATCCCATCGCTTGCAGACGATCGAGATCCCAGAGGGTGATGAACTGGCCGCCACCGAGGAAACAGATATTGTCGTCGATCCCTGCGAGGCCGGCGAGGTGATCGGGCAGGATGAAGCGCCCACTCGCATCGAACGGCACTTCGACGAAGCCGTAAAGCTGCATGGCGCGCAGATCCCGGTCGAAATCCTCGCCGCGCCGGACGGCGTTCTCTTCTTCCTTGTCGAGGACATCCTCGAAACTCGTCGAACGCGACAGGCCGAAGGCCGAGAGGCACGGAAACCGGTCGTGTTGGATCAGGCACAGCACGCGCTCATCGTCGTTTTCGGCAAAAACCTTGCGGAAGGATGGCGGCAGCACAAAGCGGTTCTTTTCGCCGCGAAGCGAAAAGCCCTGACCTCTGTACACTGACGGCCGCTGCGCCACGATTCCTCCCCGATCCATTCACCGGACACGTCTTCCCCGCACCGAGCCGCGCGAGAGCACGACCCGGCCGCCCCGGAAAGAGGCGCATCACGGGCTTGTTGTCCGATAGAATCACGGAATAACGCGGCATGCCGCGGGATGGAAGGGGAAATTACGGGAAAGTGTGGGTGAAAGCTCTATCTAGCTGAGAAATAACGATTTCATATCACGCCCTTCCCGCCAACTCATAGTGAGATGTGGCGCGAATAACTGCGATTTCCTTCAATCATCGACGGATACCGACTCGATTTCCCGCGAAATCCCCGTGGCTTGTGCGAGCAAGAGGTCGAGCGCAGCCGTAGCGTCCGCATGTGGACCTTCAACATCCAGCATGGCGGCATCCGCCACGATCAATGCAGCGCCGTCCCCGATCCGGCACTGGGCGACCAGCCCTTCTGCCGCAATCGTGCATTGCGCCATCCCGCCGTCCACGGAGACGAATTGTCCTGGCAGATTTACCGGCACCACCTGCCCAGCGAATTCCCCGGTGGTCATGCCTTCATGACGCGTGTCATCGAACTGCAAGGCGAGACCCCAGCGACCAAGGATCGGTGAGAGAAGTGCCACATCCTGCGGCCTGCGCCGGTCGCCAATGCCGAAATGCGAATGGCCGGTCATCATCGGGTCCGCGAACAACAGCAATCGCCCACCGGCGCGCACCCAATCGTCCAGCGCGACATTCTCCTCCCCGGAAAAACCGCGCGGCTGCGCCAGCATGAGAAAGCGATGCGGGGATAGTGCGTCGGCGGAAAGATAATCAAGCGGTGCGACCCGCCAGCTCTCCTGCAACACTCTGCGCGCCCAATGCGCCTCGCTTTCTCCGGATAGAAGATCGGCAAAGCCATCGGCCTCGCCCCAATAGATCGGGATCGTCCCCATCAAGGCGAGCGTGGGGCGCGTGTCGGCTTCGTCCTCGAAACCCGCACTCACATCGACCTGCGCCGCCACCGGAACCGCCAATGAAGACGCCAGCGACAGAGCCGATAGTGCGGCAAGCGCTCTACTGAAGCGGGGCATTCTGCGTGGGCATGGTGGTCGGAAGGTCGCCGGGCGGCTTCGTATTGTCGACAGGCTGCGTCGGCGTGTTCTCTACCGGAAGTTCCGGCACGACGCCTGCATCGGCCAGCGGATCGCGCGGTGCGCTTGCCTCGCTCGCGACGACGGTCGGCGCTGCTTCCGGCACGGTCACCGCTTCGGTCTCCTGGACCCGGCTCGTGACGGCGTCGGCCAATCCGACAAGCAGCACCATGGCAAGGATACCGAAACCGCCGACTTGCACGCGCTGCATACGCTCTGCCCGCGTTCCGCCGAGCGGACCGCCGGCGGCAGGAGCCGCCGCCTCTGCCAGAGCGGCCCGGCGACGCAAGAATTCCTTGGGATCGGGTGCCATCGCCACACTTTACCGTGTCAAGATGAACCTAGCCAGTCGAATACCGGCAACTTCTTGGCGCGCAGCCATTCGGCATTGTAGAGCGTGGAGAGATAGCGAAAGCCAGTATCGCAAAGGATCGTCGCCACCCGCGCATCCTCGCGCCCATCGGCGACAAGCTGGCGGCCCAGCGCCACCGCGCCCGCGACATTGATACCGGAAGACAGGCCGAGGCACAGTCCTTCTTCACGCAGCAGACGCGCGACCCATTCCAGGCCTTCCTCGTCGGAAATCCGGAACTGCGTGTCGATCGGCGCGCCTTCGAGATTGGCGGTAATGCGCCCCTGTCCAATGCCCTCCGCCACCGAATTGCCTTCGGACTTCAGCTCGCCATGCGCGAAGTAATCGTACAAGGCCGCACCGTGCGGATCGGTCAGGGCGATCCGGACGTTCTCGTCCTCCGCCTTCAGCCCCATCCCCACGCCCGCCAGCGTTCCGCCCGTGCCGACCGCACAGGTGAAACCGTCCACCCGGCCATCAAGCTGCTGCCAGATCTCGCGCGCCGTGCCTTCTATATGCGCGCGGCGATTGGCGACATTGTCGAACTGGTTGGCCCAGATCGCATTGTCCATCTCATCCGCAATCCGGCGGCTGGTGTGCACGAAGTGATTGGGATCGGCGAACTTGGTCGGCGGCACCGTCACCAGCTCCGCACCGAGCGCGCGCAGCGTGTCCATCTTTTCCCGAGACTGATTGTCGGGCATCACGATCACGGTCTTGTAGCCTAGCGCATTGGCGACGAGCGCCATGCCTATGCCGGTGTTGCCCGCCGTGCCTTCCACCACCGTGCCGCCCGGCTTCAGTTCGCCGCGCGCTTCCGCGTCGCGCACGATATAAAGCGCCGCGCGGTCCTTCACGCTGGCACCGGGATTGGCAAATTCGCACTTGCCCCAAATCTCGCAGCCAGCCGCTTCGCTCGGCCCGGCAAGCAGGACAAGCGGCGTATTGCCGATGAGATCGAGCGTATCGGTGCGTGCTGCGGGCGCTGTCATGCCTCTGCAGGTAGGACGCGCGCCGGAGGAGCGCAACGCGAGAAAGCCCCTCAGGGCCTTAATTCAGTCTTCCTCGGCGATGCGGATCTTCAACCCGTCCAGATCGCCTGTGAAGGGGATCTGGCAGGACAGGCGCGATGTCTCGTCGCGGTGATCGCTGCTGTCGAGCAGATCGTCCTCGTCCTCGCTCATGGCCGGAAGCTTGCCCTGAAAGGCCGGGTCGACATGCACGTGGCAGGTCGCGCAGGAACAGCAGCCGCCGCACAGCGCCAGAAGCTCGTCGAAACCGTTGTCGCGGATCGCTTCCATCACGGTCAGGCCGTCGGCCGCGTCCACAGTGGATTCCTCGCCTGCGCGATTGACGACGATGAGCTTTGGCATGAGCTTGCTTTTCCTGCAGTGAAAGTCGAGGCGGTGCGCTAGGCAATCGGCGGCGACAAGGCAAGGATTGGCAATATGGGACTTTCGGCCATGCAGATCCGCGCCTCGCTGGACGAGGTGGCACGTCGCGAGCCGAAGATTGCCGCCGCACTGGAACTCGCAGGCTATCCCGAGCCGCGCATCCGCGACACCGGCTACATGACATTGCTGCGCACTATTGTCGGCCAACAGGTGAGCGTCGCGGCCGCCACCTCGATGTGGAACAAGCTGGAGGCGGAACTCGGCGAAGGCTTCGCTCCTGCCGACCTCCTCGCCCGCGATTTCGATACGCTCCGCGCCTGCGGCCTGTCGCGCCAGAAGCAGGGCTATGCCCGCAGCCTGTGCGAGCTGGTCGAAGCGGGCGAAGTCGAACTCGAAAACCTGCCGGAGGACGACGAGGAAGCCATCGCCGAACTCACGAAAATCAAGGGTATCGGCCGCTGGTCGGCGGAAATCTACCTGCTCTTCGCCGAGGGCCGGCCAGATATCTGGCCGGCCGGCGATCTCGCGGTGATGGCAGGTATCGGCAAAATCCTGAGCCTACCAGAGCGCCCGGACGAGAAAGCCACCCGCGCGCTCGCCGAGCCATGGCGCCCCCATCGCGGCGCGGCGGCGATCTTCACCTGGCATTGCTACAACAATCCAGCGCTTTAGGTTGGCAACACGCCGCCCGCTTCCTACCTCCCCGGCAGAACACTGGGAGCTTCCATGACCGATACCACCGCCGCCGACCGTGTTGCCGATACGCCGCTAATCCCGCGCGAGATGCTGTTCGGCAATCCGACCCGCTCCGGCGGCAAGATCAGTCCGGACGGCAATTGGGTCAGCTGGATGGCGCCGTGGGAAGGCGTGATGAACGTGTTTCTCGCCCCGACCGACGATCCCGACAATTCGCGCCGCATGACGAGCGCGAAGGATCGTCCGATCCCGCAATACTTCTGGGCGCCCGACAGCCAGAGCCTGCTGTATGTCCGGGACAAGGAGGGCGACGAGAATTTCCTGCTCTACACAGTGCCGGTGACGGCCCGTGAAGGCGCGGAGGAGACCTGTCTCACTCCGTTCGAGGACACGCGCGTCCAGGTCGTCGGCGGATCGGAGACAATCAAGGACAAGCTGCTCGTTGGCCTCAACAACCGCGATCCGCGTTTCCACGACGTTCACCTGCTGGACCTGAACAGCGGCGAGCTGGAGCTGGTGTTCGAGAACAATGAGTGGGCAGGCTTCGAGGCCGATGACAGCCTGACGCTGCGCTGGGCCGTGCGCCAGAACGCTGCTGGCGGCACGGACATGCACGAAATCGTCGACGGCGTCGTGGCCGAGGAACCGCGGGAGACGACCGGGCTGGACGATGCACTCACCACCGGCATGGCTGGCTACACCACCGATGGCAGCACGCTCTACTGGCTCGACAGTCGCGGTCGCGACACGGCCGCGCTGTTTGCCGAAGACACGGCAACGGGCGAGCGCAAGCTCATCGCAGAGCATGACAAGGCCGATATCGGCGGCACGATGCGCGAGCCCAAGACCGGCGTCGTGCAGGCGTGGAGCGCAACCTATCTGCGCACCGAGCATCACCCCATCGACCCGGAGATCGGCGAGGCGCTCGCTTGGCTTCGCGAGCGGCTGGACGGCGATTTCGGCGTGCAGTCGCGCACGGACGACGATCGTCGCTGGCTGGTCTGGAACGACCCGCTGACAGCGCCCATCGTCAGCTATCTGTTCGATCGCGATGCGATGACGCTGACGCAGTTTTACGTCACCAAGCCGGAGCTCGAAGGCGCGCCGCTACAGCCGATGCACCCGGTCGAAATTCCCGCGCGAGACGGGCTGACATTGCCGAGCTATCTCACCCTGCCACCGCAAAGCGATCTCGATGGCGACGGCGTGCCGAGCGCGCCCGTGCCGATGGTGCTCTACGTCCATGGCGGTCCGTGGGCACGCGATGGCTATGGCTACAATCGCACGCACCAATGGCTTGCCAATCGCGGCTATGCGGTGCTCAGCGTCAATTTTCGGGGTTCGACCGGGTTTGGCAAGGGCTTCACCAGCGCGGGCGACAAGGAATGGGCGGGCAAGATGCATGACGACCTGCTCGACGCGGTCGAGTGGGCCGTTGAGCAAGGCGTCGCCGAGCGCGACAAGGTGGCGATCATGGGCGGCTCTTATGGCGGCTACGCAACTCTGGTCGGCCTCGCCTTTACGCCGAACGTGTTTGCCTGCGGTGTCGATATCGTCGGGCCATCGAACCTCGAAACGCTGCTGGAAACCATCCCGCCTTATTGGGAGCCGCTCATCAAGCAGTTCCACGAACGAATGGGCGATCCGACCACGCCAGAAGGCCTGCAGAAGCTGAAGGATATCAGCCCGCTCTACCGCGCGAAGGACATTACCAGGCCGCTGCTGATAGGCCAGGGCGCGAACGATCCGCGCGTGAAGCAGGCCGAAAGCGACCAGATCGTGGAAGCGATGGAGCGCGATGGCGTGCCCGTCACCTACGTGCTGTTCCCGGACGAAGGGCACGGCTTCCACCGCCCGGAAAACAATATCGCCTTCAATGCTATAGCGGAGAATTTCCTGGCCGAAGTGATCGGCGGACGCGCGGAGCCCGTGGGCGATGTGCTGGGCGCGTCGACAGCCGAAATCCGGACAGGCCGGGAACATGTCGGCCTGTAGTTGACATGACTGTAAGTAATGCGCAGTGAAGTCTGATGGACTACAAAAGCATTTTCATCACCGGCGGCGGCAGTGGCATCGGGCGTGCGATCGCGCAGAGATTCTCGCATGGCGGATGGTTCGTCGGCCTGGCCGACGTCAACGAAGCGGGCATGGCGGAAACCGGCGCGTCCCTGCCCGAAGGCACCTGGTCGGCGCATAAGCTCGACGTGCGCAAGCCCGATCAGTGGGAGACCGCGCTCGCCAATTTCGCGGAGGCTTCGGGCGGGCGCATCGATGTGCTGGCCAACAACGCCGGCATCCCGCTGGGCGGCAAGCTCATTGATCTCTCGACCGAGGAAATCGACCGGACGCTCGATGTGAACCTTGCGGGCGTGATCTACGGCGCGCGGGCGGCCTATCCATACCTAAAGGCGACCGCGCCCGGCTCCTGCCTGGTCAACACCTGCAGCGCGGCGGGCCTGTACGGACAGGGCGGAATGACCGTCTATTGCGCCAGCAAATTCGGCGTGCGCGCCATTACCGAAGCACTCGACATCGAATGGGCGGAGGACGGCATTCGCGTCTGCGACGTCATGCCAAGCTATATCGATACGCCGCTGCTTGCGCAGTCTAGTCATGCCAAGAGCAACAAGCCTATCCGCGAAAGCGTGCAATCGGCTGGCCTGGAATTCACGCCGGTGGAGGATGTCGCCGAAACCTTCTGGCGCGCCGTCCACGGCGACAAGCTGCACAATCCAGTCGGCAAGACCGCGTACACGATTGCCCGCGCCGCCCGCTGGATGCCCGGCTACATCCGCCACAAGTCGCGCAAACTCGTCGAACAGGGCGCCAAGCTGATGGGTTGACCGCTGGCTCCCCTCCCCGCATCCCGGAAATGGAGAGGACGACGCGCATGTATCAGAGTATTTTCATCACCGGCGGCGCCAGCGGCATCGGCCGCGCCATCGCGCAGCATTTCGGGGCCGAGGGCTGGCTGGTCGGCATTTCCGATCTCAACCAGGCCGGCATGGACGAAACCGTCGCGCTCCTGCCTGAAGGCGCCTGCCTCACCTACAGATTCAACGTCACCGACCGCGCAGGGTGGGACGAGGCGCTGGCCAATTTCACCGGGCACACCGATGGCAGACTGGGCGTGCTGGCCAGCAATGCGGGCCTTCCCTCGGGCGGACCGTTGGGCGAAGTCACCCATGAAGAGCTCGACCTGCTGCTCGACGTGAATCTGCGCGGCGTCTTCTATGGCGCGAAAGCGGCGTATCCGTATCTCAAGGCTGCGGCACCCGGCTCTTGCCTCCTCAACACGGCGAGCGCGGCGGCGATCTACGGCATGGCGAACCAAAGCGTTTACGGCGCGACCAAGGCGGGCGTGCGCTCCATGACCGAGAGCCTCGATGCCGAATGGAGCGTGCATGGGATCAAGGCCCGTTCCATCATGCCCAGCTTCATTGACACCCCGCTGCTGATGAACCCGCCGAACCGCAGCCGCAACACGCCGATCCGCGATGCGGTGGTGAAGGCGGGACTCGAATTCACACCGGTCGAGGACGTGGCAAGGGAAGCGTGGAATGCGGTCCACGGATCGAAGACGCACGTGCTGGTCGGCGAAACCGCCAAGCGCATGAAGCGGGCCGCCAAGTGGTTTCCCGGCAAGCTGCGCAAACGCGCCCGCCTGCTGGCCGAGGCGCACGAACGCAGCGAGGGCCGACCGGCGCATGACTGATGGCTAGCGCAGAGCGTCGATATCGCCCGCCAGTGTGAAGTCCCGCTCGGACAGGCCATCGGCGTCATGCGTGGTGAGTTCGATCTCGACTGTGTTGTAGACGTTGGACCATTCGGGGTGGTGATCCTGCTTCTCGGCCAGAATGGCGACGCGGCTCATGAAGCCCCATGCGGCGACGAAATCGTCGAACTTGAATTCGCGTTTGATCGCATCGCCATCGCGGCTGAATTCCCAGTCATCCAGCTTCGCCAGCCGCTGCTCCGCCTCGCTCCGGTCCAGTTTGCTCACACCCATCGTCTCGTCCTTTCCTTGCGCGTTTTGCGTTCCTTGGCCTAACGCGCGAAGCGATGGAACCGTGCCGACTTTCCGCGAGCGATCTTGCCTGCCGTCGCGGCGAGCGGCTGCTGTTTGTCGGCCTTTCGCTCGATCTGTCGCCGGGCGAGGCGCTGGAAGTGCGCGGGGCGAACGGGACGGGCAAGACGAGCCTGCTGCGCATGCTTGCCGGTCTGCTGCGGCCTTACAATGGATCGGTCGAACGCAAGGGCGACATGGCGATGCTCGACCAAAACCTCGCGCTGGACGAGCATCAGCCGCTCGGCCGTGCGCTCGCCTTCTGGCAGCGACTGGACGGCGCCCCGGTCGGCCCCTCGCCCGATCTCGGCCTGGACACGCTGCTCGACGTGCCGGTGCGCTACCTTTCGACCGGTCAGCGCAAGCGCGCAGCGATCGCCCGACTGATGAGCCAGCGCGCGCCGATCTGGCTGCTGGACGAGCCGCTCAACGGACTAGACCGCGATGCAGTAGCGCTGGTCGAGGCACTAATCGGCGATCACCGCGCGGGCGGCGGCATTGTCGTTATCGCGAGCCACCAGCCGATCGCCCTGCGCGAGACGCAGAAGCTCGACCTGGCGGAGTTCGCCGGATGAGCGCGCTGTGGACGCTTCTGCTGCGCGATCTGGCACTGCTCCTGCCGGGCTCGCGGCGCGGCAATTCTCTGCTTCCGCTACTCTTCTTCATCGCGGTGGCAATGCTCTACCCCTTCGCTATCGGACCGGATGCCGTGATTTTGCGCGCGACGGGGGGCGGCGTATTGTGGGTTGCCGCATTGCTCGCCGCGATCCTGCCGCTCGACCGGCTGCTGGCCCCGGACGTGGAGAGCGGCTTCTTCGACCAATGGGCGCTGCGCGGCATCGCGGAGGAGATCGTGATCGCCGTGCGATTGTTCGCCCATTGGCTCAGTTTCGGACCGTTCCTGATGCTGGCCGCCCTGCCTGCCAGCGCATTGGTCGGCATCGACGGTGAAACGCTCCGCATCGTCCTCCTCGGCCTGCTGGCGGGAACGCCGGGCCTCGCGGCCATCGGGATCCTCATCGCTGCGCTGACGGTCGGCCTCCGAGGCGGCGCTGCGCTCTCCGGGCTGCTTGTGATCCCGCTTGCCGTGCCGCTGCTGATCTTCGGCGCGGGATCGCTTTCGAGCGACCAGACCGGCGGCCTCGCCCTTACCGCCGCCATCAGCCTTGCCCTCGTAGCCATCACACCCTTCGCCGCCGGAGCGGCCATCAGGGCGAGCCGGGAAAGCTAGTAGGGCGGGTGATAGTCCTCGCGCCGCAAAGTGAGGATATAAGCGGATAGCGTCTCCACCTCTTCCTCGTCGAGATAGAAATCCATCTGCTCGGGATAGTTGTGCGCCTCGGTCAACCAGTTTGCGAGGCTGTCTCGTGTCAGGCCGCGCGCGTTCGCGATCCGCGGAAATTCGGGAGCAGCGGGATTTGGTGACAGTCCGTACGGTTCGACCGAATGACATCCCGCGCAGGCCGCCTGCGCCAGCGCGTGAGCTTCCCGATACTCCGGCGCGACCGGCACGGATTCGGGTGCATGCTGGCATGAGCCAAGACCGAAGCATGCGACAATAATTACGAATACGGACTTCTTCATACGACCCTCCTTCTGACCTGTCTTAGGTCACGGCGAGGGCCGAAGCTTTGTGCCAGATCAATCGTAAGGCGGTTTGTCCAAACCTTCGGGCGAGGTTGTGAAGATCTCCGCGCCGTCCTCGGTGATGCCGATGGAGTGTTCGAACTGGGCCGACAGACTCTTGTCGCGGGTAACCGCCGTCCAGCCGTCATTGAGCAGCTTCACCGCTGGTCGGCCGAGATTGATCATCGGCTCGATCGTCATGAACATCCCGGGCTTCAATTCCGGCCCCGTCCCGGCGCGTGCGGCATGGACGACCTCGGGCGCATCGTGGAACAGGCGGCCGAGACCATGGCCGCAGAAATCGCGCACTACGCCGTAGCGCTGTCGCTCCGCATGTTTCTGGATCGCAGCGCCAATATCGCCCAGCCGAGCACCGGGCCTCGCTTCGCCTATACCGATCATCAGGCACTCATAGGTGAGTTCGACCAGCTTCTGCGCCTTGAGCGGCACGTCGCCTGCGAAGAACATCCGACTGGTATCGCCGTGCCATCCATCGAGCAGCGGAGTGACGTCGATATTGACGATATCGCCGTCTTTCAGCCGCTTATCCGAGGGAATGCCATGACACACGACGTGGTTGATCGAGATACAGGAACTGTGGGTGTAGCCGCGATAGCCCAGCGTGGCGGGCACTGCGCCGCCGTCCAGCATCATTTCGCGGATGACCGTGTCGAGCGACTCTGTCGTCACGCCCGGCTCGACCCGGCGCGTCATCTCGTCGAGGATTTCCGCAGCCAGCCGTCCGGCCTTGCGCATCCCTTCGAAGCCTTCCGGCCCGTGCAGCTTGATCGTCCCGTCGCGATAGACGGACATGTCCTCGGTTACGTGCTGGTATTGTGTCATGCACGCTACTTAGGCGATGCCCGCGACAAATGCGAGCCGCGCTAGTCGCGTGCCGCAAACGCCTCACGATATTCGGGCTTCACTGCTGCAAGCACGGCATCATCGACATCGAAACTGAAGTCGTAGGATCCTTCCGCATAGGGTCCGGCCACGTACGGTGCGATCTGCACGCCGATCCGGTCGAAGGCGCGCCCCCCGCTCGATCCGAGCAGCAATGTGGTTTCCTCAGCAGGCACGCAGGCGTCGAAATCGTCGTCCGATCCCTCGGCGACCGGCACACCGCGCCGCTGCTCGCGTTCGGCATTGAGCGCCTCGCACAAGCGGGTGCCCAAGGCGTTATCCAATGCGTCCAGCGACGTGAAGAAGGCTGCCGGCTCGAGTCGCTTCCCTTGCTCCTTGTCCCACACCACCGCGTCGAAACCGTAATTGGGATGCGCGCCGCCCATGTAAATGTCGTTCTCGGCCGAAAGGCTGAGCCACTTTGGGAGATCGGCGACCACCGCCCAGGCGGTATTGCTGGAATATTTGTTGAACGGAAAGCCATTGCTGCGCGCATCGCGGCGTGCACGCTCGGCTTCGCGGGCAAGAGCATTGCGCTGGGTATCGAGATTGCCGTCCAGCCAGGCGGCCAGCCCTTCTACCTCGCCCGCTTCCTGCGGATAGGCGTATTCGAAAAGGAAGGTGTCGGTCTCCTCCGAAACCTGCCTCGCGCCGCCGATAGGTGCCGACGTGGACGCCGATGCCGAGGCAAGAGGCGTCGCCGGCGGAGGTGCAGGCGTCTGCTCCTCTCCCGCCAGCATATCGCAGGCCGAGAGCGTCAGCGCAGGAACCAACACCCAGGTGAGTCGTCGCTTCATCACCTCTCAACCTTTCCAAACCGCCACGAAAACGGCAAGCGATATTCCATGAGCATAGCAGACAATCTGATCCAGCCGGATCGCGGGCAAGACGCCGTGTCGATCCACCTTGTCAACAGCGATACGTTCGAAGGGTTCGCAAAGGGGTTGAGCGGGCCGCAGCGCGCCACTCTGGCCGCACAGAAATTCACCGGCGGCGGATACCAGACCGCCATCGTGCCCGATGGTCAGGGATGGTTCGCTGTCGGCGGCGTTGCCGATCCGGACGAGCTTTCTAGCTGGTGCCTCGCAAAGCTTGCCGAAGTGCTGCCCGAAGGCACCTACCGACTCGAGGACCGTCGCCCCGGCCCGGCGAAGTTCGGCTGGCAGACCGCGCAATATCGCTTCACCCGCTATTCCCAGGATGACGATGCCGAAGGGCCGCGCATCCTGCTGACTCAGGACGCAGCAAAGATCGACTTGGCCATTGCCGAGGCGCAGGCCGCTGCGCTGGTCGCCACGCTGGTGAACACGCCTGCAGAAGATATGGGGCCGGCTGCTCTCGAGGCCGAAGCCGAGCGGATGGCGAAGGCCCACAAGGCCGATCTCGATGTGACCCGCGGGGACGCGCTCGAAACCGGATATCCGATGGTGCATGCCGTCGGCCGCGCCGCCGATCGCAAACATGCCCCGCGCCTGATCCAGTTCACCTGGGGCGATCCTTCGCATCCGCGTGTCGCCATCGTCGGCAAGGGCGTCTGCTTCGATTCGGGCGGGCTGGATATCAAATCGGCATCCGGCATGAAGCTGATGAAGAAGGACATGGGCGGCGCGGCACACGCCCTGGCGCTTGCCGAGCTCATCATGAAAACGGGCTTGAAGCTGCACCTGCATTGCGTGGTGCCCGCGGTCGAGAATGCGGTGTCGTCCAACGCCTTTCGTCCCGGTGACGTGCTGCAAACGCGCAAAGGTCTGACCGTGGAGATCGGCAATACCGATGCCGAAGGCCGCCTGATCCTGGGCGACGCACTCACCATGGCGAGCGAGCACGAACCCGAACTAATCATCGACTTCGCCACGCTGACCGGCGCGGCGCGTGTCGCTCTAGGGCCGGACCTTCCCGCTCTCTTCACCCGGCGCGACCAGACGGCGGATCAGCTTATCGAAGCCGGGCGCGTGCATGACGATGCGCCTTGGCGCCTGCCGATCCACGATGCCTATTCCGAGTGGCTGAAATCGGACATCGCCGACACCAACAACGCGCATGGCAATTCCTTTGCCGGTGCCAGCGTCGCCGCGTCCTTCCTCGACAAGTTCGTCGCCGATGACATCGACTGGGCGCATTTCGACACCTTCGCATGGCGTCCCGCCGCCAAGCCGGGCAGGCCCAAAGGCGGGGCTGCGCTTGGCCTGCGCGCGGCCTACCACATGCTGCGCGGACGTTACGGCGCGTAACCTTGCGAGGAATGGATGCTGCGTATAAGCGCCCTAGCACAACAGGGGACAGGATTTGGAAAGGGCGGGCGCTTGAGCCAGGCTGACGATCCGACGGATGCACCCGCCGACGGTGCGTTGACGCAGGGGCCTTATGCGCTTTCGGGTGCAGTGGACAAGCCTGATCCGCGCAGCGTGCCGCTCCGCGGCGATCTTGCGCATATCGCACTCGCCGGAAAATATTTCGTGCCGCATTACGCCGTGCCCCAGCCGCGCACCGTTATGCCCGGGGGCGCACCCCTCCTCGCTGCGGACGAAGATGGCGGCGAGGAACTGTGCTCGCTGATGGAAGGGGACAGTTTCGAAGTGCTCGATATTGCCGGTGCCTGGGCATGGGGATGTCTCTCCGTCGATGGCCCCGTGGGATATGTTCAGCTGGACCGGCTGGAGCCTCTGTCCTGATGGCGCAAACGGTCTTCATCGACGGCGCCGAGGGCACGACCGGTCTCGAAATCGTCGATCGGCTCGAAGGGCGCGAGGAGTTCGAGCTGATCCGGCTGAGCGATGCCGAGCGCAAGGACGCCGAATGCCGTCGCTCCGCGCTGAACTACGCTGACTTCGCCATTCTGTGCCTGCCCGACGATGCCGCGCGCGAAGCGATGGAATTGCTCGATGAAGACGGCACGACGCGGGTCATCGACGCGTCCAGCGCCCATCGCACGGCGTCGGGCTGGATTTACGGCTTTCCGGAGCTTGTAGGCACCCAGGTGATCGAGGGTGCGAAGCGGGTCGCCAATCCCGGTTGCTACCCAACCGGCTTTCTCGCTTTGGTCGCGCCGCTCGTTCGCGCCAAGCTTTTGCCGCGCGACTGGCCCTTTTCCATCAACGCGGTGTCGGGCTATTCCGGTGGCGGCAAGTCGCTGATCAGTCGGTTCGACGAGGAAGGCAATATTGCCTTCCGCTCCTACGGCACCACGCTCGGACACAAGCACCTGGAAGAAATGAAGGCCAAGGCAGGTCTCAAATACGCGCCGGTGTTCGCGCCCTCGGTGGTGCCCGCCTATCGCGGGATGCTGGTCGATATCCCCCTGCCCATCGCCGCCATGCGCAGTGCTTCGAGTCCGGAAAAGCTGCGGGCCGAACTGCTCGACTTTTACGCCGATGCGCCCGTCGTCACCGTGCATGAGGACGCGCCGGACGAGTTGCTTTTGCGGACCGATGCGCCCGCTTCGGACAGGCTGGACCTGTATGTGTTTGGCAGCGAAGACGAAGGCAGCGCGCGGCTGATCGCGGTGTTCGACAATCTCGGTAAGGGCGCGGCGGGCGCGGCGGTGCAGTCGCTCAACCTCATGTCGGGCAGCGATCCGCTTGCCGGATTGCAGCTGTAGCGCGCCACAACTGCCTGTCTTTTGGGCAGGCCTGCCGGGCAATGCATCAGCAGCAAGTCGAGAGCAGCACGCCGACGCACGAATCTTTCGCCATACGCGCCGGAACCGGCGATAATCTTGCCGGAATACCCTTTCGCCAGCAGCAGCGATTGTCTAACCCTGCGAGCCACGCTCTGGCACGATTCTTGTAATCCTGCTTGCACGAAACAGGCCGCCCGCATGCCGGTCGGCCCGCACACTGGGACGGGGGCTATGGCAAGGCCGTGAAAAAGATCGAAGCGATCATCAAACCCTTCAAGCTGGACGAGGTGAAGGACGCCCTGCACGAAGTGGGCGTATCCGGCATCACCGTTACGGAAGCCAAGGGCTTTGGCCGACAAAAGGGCCATACCGAACTCTATCGCGGCGCCGAATATGTCGTCGATTTTCTGCCGAAGGTGAAGCTGGAAGTGATCGTGCCCGATGGCCTGGCGGACCAGGTCGTCGAAGCGATCGCGGGCGCGGCCAAGACCGGGCGCATCGGCGATGGAAAGATCTTCGTCTCCGACATCGCGACCGCCATCCGCATCCGCACCGGAGAGCAGGACGACGCGGCGCTGTAATCTACTCCCCCTCCCGCCTGCGGGAGGGGGCCGGGGGGTGGGCCACCGCTCCTCACAAACCCACCCCCAGGCCCTCCCGCAGGCGGGAGGGGAGATAACTCAGAAGGACAGACCAATGGCCAGTGCATCGGATATCGTGAAGCGGATCAAGGACGAGGAGATCGAGTGGGTCGATCTGCGTTTCACCGATCCCAAGGGCAAGTGGCAGCACCTTTCCATGGTTGCCAGCGCGCTGGATGAGGATCAGCTCGAAGAAGGCCTGATGTTCGATGGCTCCTCCATCGCCGGGTGGAAGGAAATCAACGAATCCGACATGATCTTGCGGCCCGATCTCGATGCGACCTATATCGATCCGTTCAGCGCGACGCCGATGATGGTCATCTGCTGCGACATCGTGGAGCCGTCCACGGGTGAAGGCTACAACCGCGATCCGCGTTCCACCGCAAAGCGGGCCGAAGCGTATCTCAAGACCACCGGCATCGGCGACACGATCTATGTCGGGCCGGAAGCCGAATTCTTCATGTTCGACGATGTCCGCTTCGAAGACGGCTATGCCGGCAGCGGCTTCCAGATCGACGATGTCGAGCTGCCCACCAATTCCGGCGCGGAGATCGAAGGCGGCAATATGGCGCACCGGCCGCGCGCCAAGGGCGGCTATTTCCCCGTCGCCCCGGTCGACAGCGCCGGCGATATTCGCGCCGAAATGGTCGCCACCATGCTGGAAATGGGCCTGCCCTGCGACAAGCATCACCACGAAGTGGCCGCCGCGCAGCATGAGCTCGGCCTGACCTTCGGCACTCTTGTGGAAACGGCGGACCGCATGCAGGTCTACAAATATGTCGTCCACCAGGTGGCCCATGCCTACGGCAAGACGGCAACCTTCATGCCCAAGCCGATCAAGGACGATAACGGCTCCGGCATGCACACCCACATGTCGATCTGGAACGACGGCAAGCCGACCTTCGCGGGCAATGGCTATGCCGGCCTGTCGGAAAACTGCCTGTTCTACATCGGCGGCGTTATCAAGCATGCCAAGGCGCTCAATGCCTTCACCAACCCGACCACCAACAGCTACAAGCGGCTGGTGCCGGGCTTCGAAGCGCCGGTCCTGCTGGCCTACAGCGCGCGCAACCGTTCCGCCTCCTGCCGCATCCCCTACGGCACGGGCGAGAAGGCGAAGCGCGTGGAATTCCGCTTCCCCGATGCGATGGCCAATCCCTATCTCGCCTATGCGGCGCTGATGATGGCGGGCCTCGACGGCATCCAGAACAAGATCCATCCGGGCGAGGCGATGGACAAGAACCTCTACGACCTGCCGCCTGCCGAACTGGCCGACGTGCCGACCGTGTGCGGGAGCTTGCGCGAAGCCCTGCTGGCCCTGCGCGACGATCACGAATTCCTGCTGTCGGGCGACGTCTTCACCAAGGACCAGATCGACGCCTATTGCGATCTCAAATGGGAAGAAGTCCTGCGCTTCGAAACCACGCCGAGCGCGGTGGAATTCGACATGTATTACAGCGCCTGATTTTCAGCACTGCTTCGAAAAGGGCCGCCCCGGGAAACCGGGCGGCCCTTTTTCGTGCAGCAAACCGAGCGCTCCTTCAGCGCATGTTGAGCATCCCGCGCCGGCCAACCACGATGAATGTGGCGAGCAGGAAGAGCGACCAAAACATCGTCAGCCAGTCTAGCGGCTGAGCTGCTGGCAGATAGGCGAGATGGGCGAGCAGCGCCCAGGTCCCGCCCACCAGCAGCATCAGATAGTAGGACAGAGAAGCTGTCTCCCGCCCGACGGCGCGCATAAGCTCGTCCTGCTGTTTCCACGATTTGACGCTCGTGAAGATTGCCACCACGGCAAGCACGCCGTAAACGAGCAGAGCAAGCCCCGGAGTGACCGGTCCACCGGCTTCTGCGAGAGCGACCAGAATAAGAGCAAGGCCCGCCGCGAACATTCCCACGGATGAATAGAGCAGCATGGCCCGCTGCTCACGCAGTTCATCCGCATCTTCTACATTAAGGACTTTCGCACCGGCATTGGGAGCAAGGGATCCCAGGCCGACGAACAAGCCGGTGATCAGATAGATCATCCCGACCAGCGAAGCGATCTCCACCGAGGCACCCACAGATGCAAATTTGCCGGAATCGAGCGCCTCTTTTACAAGCATCGCTCCGAAAAAGCCGGTGATACCGCCCATCGTAATGGCGAAGAGCGTCTTCTTCAGCTTGCGATTCTTGTCGCTCCCTTGCAGCTCCGGCTCAGTCATTTTCAGGCTCCCAATCGTCGATAAACAGATCCGGCACCTCCACGGCGAACAGCTTCGCCATCCGCAGCGCCAGTGGCAGAGAGGGATCGTATTTGTCGGTTTCGACCGCGTTGATGGTCTGCCGCGATACGCCGAGCCGCCGGGCGAGTTCGCCTTGGCTCCAGCCATGTTCCTCGCGAAATTCCTTCAAGCGGTTCTGCACCGAATCACTCCCCTGCCTGTAAAGAGCTCTTTACTGACAAGAGGTCTTTACAGTCAAGAGCTCTTTACACCTGTGTCCGTCACGGCTCGCCGGTATCGCCCCCTTCTGGCTCGGGATCTTCCAAGCCCTCGGGATCGAGGGCGTCGAGGCGGCTTTCCCGCTCCGCACCCTCGTCGGGGTCGAGCGAGGCTTCAGCCTTGGAGGCTTCAGGAGCGTCGGGCGCATCGACAGCCATGGCGCGGCGATGTGCATCGACCGCCATGTTGCAGAACGTGCGGAAGGGATTGTCCGTCCCTCGCGCGAAGCCGCGGAAATCGGCCCACTCCACGCCCTCGAAGATACAGATGCGCGCGTTTGAACGGCTGGGATCGGCGAGGTAGATGCGTGTGCCATCGGCCAGCTCGGCAATGGCGGACTGCCATTCCGCAATCGGCAGGGCCATGGACCACTCGACCGCCAGATCCCGACCGCTCTCGGCGAGGTAGTGATTGAGCGCGGCATCGGGATCGAACCGTCCTTCACCGTCCAAGGCGACGACAGCGGCCCGACCACCTTCCGCGTCCTCGTACTCGCGGAACACCGAATAGCCCTCGCGCGCGGCCTCGACATCGCCACTGGTATCCTGCGGCTCGCAGGACGGGCCGGGCCACAGGCGGGTGAAACGCGCGGCAAGGGCGAAGCGGCGGTCGCCGGGCAGGGCGTCGGGCGACAGGGCAAAGCGACAGACCCCGAAAGCAGGCTCGTTTTCGTCCGCGATATCGGTCCAGATCGCTGCACCGGGCCGGAGCAGCGGCGCGACGTAGAACACCCCGCCCGCATCGTTCATCGCACCGGATAGCAGCATGGTGCCATCGGCGCCGACGCGCGTCGAATAGGCGACCGCCTCGCCTCCGCCATCCAGCGCCTCGCTCGCCGTCGCCTCGAAAAACGCACGCATTTGCTGCGCGCGCCCTTCCTGCGGCGCATCTTCATCCGGCGCGGGTGGGAGCACCACTTCGGTCATGCCGTAATCGTCCTGCGCAGCGGCAGGCGATGCGGCCAGCAGAGGGGCGGAAAGAACGGTGAGGAGGGCGACCATTTTCATGCCACCGATCTATCGGCGCGGCGCCCCTGCGACAAGCGTTCAGGCCCAGCTGTCCTACACCCGGTATTGATCATAGCGGGGGTGTCCGAATCGCAACCGAAAAGGTGATCTATGGACCGCAAACCGCTCTTCGACCTCATCCGCACGCTGATCCAGCGCCCCTTCCGTCAGAGCGAGGTCGATGCCCTCGACGATATGCTGGACGGGGACGCGCAGATTTCGTCTCAGGACACTGTCACACCTGTCACACCCCCTGCCGAAACCGTGCCGGGCGCACGCCGGATCGGGCCCGCTGGAATCGCCCTCATCAAGCGGTTCGAGGGGCTGGCGCGCAAGCGGGCGGACGGCACCATCGCGGCATATCCCGACCCCGGCACCGGCGGCGAGCCGTGGACCATTGGCTGGGGCGCGACAGGGCGCGACCACGTGACCGGCGGGCGCATCGGCCCGGACACGGTGTGGACGCAGGAAGAGGCGGATGCGCGCTTTCTAGCCGACGTCAAGCGCTACGCGGCGGAAGTGGACGCCGCCATCGGCGACACGCCCACAACGCAGGCGCAATTCGATGCGATGGTCAGCTTCCACTACAATACGGGCGCGATCGGCAAGGCGACGCTGACGCGCAAGCACCGCGCCGGGGACCATGCCGGTGCAGCGCGCGAGTTCGACCGCTGGACCTATGCCGGGGGACGCAAGCTGAAGGGCCTTGCCCGCCGCCGCGCTGCCGAAGCGAAGCTCTATCGCAGCGGTTGAACGCGCTCCGCGCGGCCGCGGAGGTTAACAAAAGGCAGGAACCAGCCGATGCTCCGCCCCGTTTCACGGCAAAGGAGTTCGCACGTAATGAAGCTGATGATGAGCGCCATGTACGCTCTCGCCCTCGCCGCCACGCCCGCCCTCGCGCAGGGCCAGGGGAACGGCAACGGTAACGGTAACGGTAACGGCAATCGCGGCGGCCAGCAGGCGGAGCGCGGCAATCCCGGCAATGGCAACGCCGATCGCGGCAATCGTGGCGGCGGCCAGCGCGAGGCGCGCGGCAATCGCGGGAATGGCCAGTCGGCGCGTGGCAATGGCGGCAACCGTGGCAACGGCGATGCCGAGCACGGCAATCGCGGAAACGGGAACGCGCAGGGCAATGCCAATCGCGGCGGCGGACGCGACATCGTCGGCAACCGCGGAAACGGAAATGCGAACGGCAATCGCGGCAATGGCAATCGCGGCAATGGCAATGCCTATCGCGGGAACGACCGCGATCGTGGCGGCGTGGATTTTCGCATCGATACCCGCCGCGATGACGGCCTGATCGAGCGCGTGCTGTATCGCGATGCGGGCATCGCCGATGGCTGCCCTCCCGGCCTTGCGAAGAAGCGCAATGGCTGCCTGCCGCCCGGCCAGGCGAAGAAGCTGGACGACCGCTACAGCCGCTACTCACGCTACTCACCGGACTGGTGGGGTCTGCCTTACGATCGCGGAAACTACTTCTACGATGACGGCTTCCTGCTGCGCTACAGTGGCGACCGCGTGTCGGGCTTCATCCCGCTGCTTGGCGGAGCGCTGTCCGTCGGCAATCAATGGCCGGGCGATTACGGCTATCGCCAGGTGCCGGACTATTATTCGAGCTATTACGGCCTCGGCGACGATTATCGCTATGCCGACAATGTGGTCTACCGCCTCGACCCCGAAACCACGGCGATCACCTCCATTGCGGCCCTGCTGACGGGTGACGAGTTCGTCGTCGGCCAGCCCGCTCCGCGCGGATACGACGTGTATAACGTGCCCTACGCCTATCGTGACCGTTATCGCGACGGGCCGGACAGCCGCTATCGCTACAATGACGGCTATGTCTATCGGATCGATCCCGAAACCCAGCTCGTCGCCGCGGCGATCGAACTGTTGCTGTGAGGGGGCCGAATATGACGTTTTACATCACGAAACGCGCATTCCTCGCGTTCGGCACGGCATTGGCGCTGGCGTTATCGGGTTGCACCGAGCAGGGCGATGACGCCGCATCTGGCGAACAGGCGGAGCCGGGCACGCAGAGCATCTCCGCGCTGATTGCGGGGCAGGACGACCTCGCCATCATCGGATCGCTCCTGTCGGACAGCGGCCTTGGCGACACTTTCGACGGCCTTGCCGCCTACACCGTCTTCGCTCCCACCGATGCGGCGCTCGGCAATCTGCCGGACGATTTCACCGGCGAGGCAGCGCGTCCCGCGCTCGTCGCCATGCTGCGCGAACATGTCATGCCTGGTTACGTGACCGTGGACGACATCACTCGCGCCGTCGAGGAAGGTGGCGGCTCGGTCGAAATGCGCACGATGGGCGAAGGCACCCTCACATTCCGCGCGAAAGGCGACAATCTCGTCGTTTCGGGCGGCAGTGGTGAAAGCGCGGCGATAGTGCAATCGGAAATGCTCGGCGGCAATGGCGTGGTCATTCCGGTCGACGCAGTGCTCAAGGATTTCGACCCCGAAGCTTGACAGCCCTGCTCGGCTAGTAGTCCCGCCGATACTCCGCTGCCGCGCTATGGCGGCCCACCGTGCTGACCGTGGCGAGCAGATTGAGCCAGCTCGACACGCGGAATTCGGCATTGGTGGCGGAATAGCCTGCTCCGTCGGTGATGATCTCGACATAGAAGCGGCGGCCGAAATTCTTGCCCAGTGCAATGGCGGTGCCGCGATCCAGCGCGGCATCTGCCGGCACCAGTCGCAGGCGATCGAGGCCGATGGCGTCGCGCAGCTGGTTGATCGGGCCGGTGCCCGATCCGCCGCGCAGGCTCGCCACGGCGGCGCCCAATTGCAGGGCATCGGTCGCGGAAAGACTGGTGATGGAACC
This sequence comes from Aurantiacibacter aquimixticola, assembly GCF_003605475.1. Lineage (NCBI taxonomy): Bacteria > Pseudomonadati > Pseudomonadota > Alphaproteobacteria > Sphingomonadales > Erythrobacteraceae > Aurantiacibacter > Aurantiacibacter aquimixticola. The sequence goes on from NZ_RAHX01000001.1 coordinate 1,251,153, forward strand.
GCCGAATAGCAGCCGCGCCAGCAGCTCTTCCTCGGGCAAAGCCGGGGTCGAGGAGAAGGTAATCTCGGGCTGGCTCGCATTACCGCGCACGTTCACATCGACGGAGAGGCCATCCACTTCGGTTTCTGCCAGAAGGTCTATGCGCGGATCGAGTGGGACGTTGCGATCGAAGAAGATCTCGCCGCGCGTGATCTCGAAGCGCGTACCGGCAAAGCTGTAGAAGCCCTGACGCGGCACGATCTCGACATTGCCGTCCAGACGCGGATCGTCGGTCGTTCCGCGAATCTGCAGATTGTCGGTCCGCCACTCGCTGTCCAAGCCAAGTCCATCGACCTCGATGGCGCCCGGCGCGCTGACATCGATCAGATAGCGCCATGGTGCGGTCACCGTGCGGGTCGGCGCGACGTCGGCGGGCAGATTGATTTCGCGCGTTTCGATCTGTGGCAATTCGCGGATGGCCTCGGCCGTCGCGCCCAACTGCCAGCGCGCGCCTCTTGCTCGCAGACGTCCCGCGATCGTGCCACCCACGCCATTGGAAACGATGCGCATCGGCCCGGTAATCGTCGCGCCCATATTCGCGAGGTCGAGCAATTCGGCATTCCGCGCGGCGAGGCGGATATCCATCTGCGGACCGCGCTCTGCGGTGATGTTCGACAGGTCGACGAAGCCGCTGCCGCTCACCCGGCCGCCATTGGGCGCATCGCCTGCAAAGCTGGTCAGATTGAAGCGCGATCCGTCGAACCGACCGCGCACACGCGCGCCGGTAACATCGGTGCCGATCAGCGCGCTGCGAACCCGCAGGCTGTCACCCGACACCGAGCCCTGCACCCGCGGATCGCCGAGCGTGCCGCGCACATCGGCGGCGACCATTACCGGCCCCGTCACATCGATCAGGTCGATAGCCGCCAGTCGCCAGAGCGCCGCGCTCGAGCCGTTATAGCGAAGCTGGGCGAACAGGTCGCCGCGATACAGCCGGTCGGTCAGACTGCCAGCGGTCGGCAAGTCGGCGATGCGCGCCTGAAGGCGGCCGTCCAGACCGTTGCCGTCATCCATCACCGCGCGCGCCTGAAGCAGGCTTTCGGAGAGATTGGCGACCAGCGCGATGTCGATCGGGCGGGAGGAGAGAAGCGCGCTCGATCTGGTAAGATCGTCGATGACCAGCCGAGCCTCGCCGATCGGCAGGCCGTTCGCACCGCCGGCAAACTCGACCACGCCCGACACGGTGCCGCCCACGCCGAGCTCACCGACAACGACATCGGCCAGCCCCATCGGCATCTCGTTCAGCGCAAGGCGGCCCTCGGCCGGGCCAGCACCGCCGAACGTGCCGCTGGCGATCACGAAACCGTCGCCGAAGGAGAGCTGCGTGCGCTGCAATTCCCAGCCGCCATCGTCCTGCGCGACCAGCACGGCGCGGCGCGGCATGGAAATGTCGCGGCCCGCATAGGAACCATCCACGGCCACTGCGACGCGCTCCGGCGTGGCCCGGCCATTCACCAGCAGCTCGAAGCGGCTGCCCCGGCGGCCCCTGAGTGCTGCGTCGAAAGTGCCGACGCCGTCGACCACCTCTGCCCGCGCGGCCAGGCGACCGATGAAGATATTGCCGTAGGAAAGCCCTTGCAGATTGGCACTGCCCGTCACCGTCGTGTCCGCGCCAGCGATCACGCCGCTCGCGTCGATCGTGCCGCGATTGATGGCGAGGCCGCCCGCTCCGCCGAAGCGGGCATCGCGTGCGGTCAGATCGACATCGAAGCCCTGTCCGCCGTCGCGCACTGCAAGATCGACCGTGCCCTCCACACCGCCGCGCGACAGGTCGAGCGCGCCCGCGACGCCGCCCTCCACGAGATTCAGCGTGCCCGCCACCCGCGTCTCCGCGACATCGAGCCGATCGATAACGATGCTCGTGTCGCCATTCTCGTCTATCTCGAGATTGAGCAGGCCGTCGAAGGGCCCGAGCGTCGAGCCACCGCTGGTCACGATCTCGAAGCCGTCATCGGTTGGCGAAAGAGTCACGCGCACATCGCTGAGGCCTGCGGCGGGGAACGGATCGGCGAAGACGAGCGTCGCGCGCGGACCGTCATTTGCCAGCGTCGCCTCCACTGTAAACGGCCCATATTCGGTATGACGTCCGGAGCCTGCGACGCTGGTCGTCCCGTCCTGCACCGTGCCGTCGAGATTGGCAGTCAGCATACTGGCGCGCACGTCGAAATCGTTGAACACCAGCGCTTGCCCGGATGCGATGGTGATGCCGCCATCGAAGCGGATATTGTTGCCCGCCAGATTCTCGATGGTCGAATTGGTGATACGCTCCACACGGCCCTGCAGGTCTGCCGCCAGACGCCACGGATTGCCGCCGCCGATCGTGAAGTCGATCTGCGCGCCCGCATCGATCACGCCGATGCCATCGAAAGGCAGGTCGGCGACATTCACCGGGCCTGTCACCCGGGTGAGGCCGGTTTCGAAATCGCTGTTGAGGCCGAGCCGGGCCTGCAGACCCTGGAATTGCACATCGAAATCGTCGGACAGCAGCTCGCTTCCCGCGAAAACGAGCGTGCCGTTTATCCTGCCGTCGAACAGCCGCGGATCGAACAGTTCGACGCCGCTGACGACCCGGCCCACACTTGCATCGACGGGGATGGTGAAGCGCGTGCCGTCGTAAGTCAGCGTGCCGCTCTGCACGAGATCGGTCACGATCGTGCCGCCTGCATCGACTTCCGCCACAGTCAGACGATGTGGCACCGTCAGCTCGCGGAACGGTCCGTCCAGCGTCGCTTCGATTGCGGCACCGGTCAGCGCGATATCTTCGGCAAACAATGTTGGATCGAGCAGCTGCGCAGCCACGACCACGTCCTGAAAGCGATTGTTGGCGAGGTCGATCGCGCCCGCGCCGTCGGCATTCACGCCGCGCCCGCGCAGGATGAATTCGCCTTCGAGGATACTGGCCTCGAGCGTTCCCGACGCATTGACTGTCACCACGTCGCCCAGCGCCCTTGCGGGCAGCCCTTCGAGATAGCCATTGGGGCGCGCGCGGCCGACGATGCGGTATTGGCCATCTTCGTTGTAAATGTCGAAATCGAGCAGGCGGACGCCGCCCTGCACCGCGTCCAGCTCGCCGGCCCAGCTCGTCCAGGTTCCGTCCCCGTCGAGCCGGATTGCAAGGTCTTCCTGCGCGCCGATCATAGCGGCGAGGAAGCCGCCTTCGGGCGCGCGCCAGTTGACGTCGAGATCGAAGCGGTCGCCATCGGGCTCGGCGTAGACCAATGCGTCGAACACATCGCCGCCGCCGAACGCGCCCTCCGCATCGAGATAGACCAGCCCGTCGCGAATATCGGCTTCGGCGGCGAAATCGATGACGCGCTCTTCGCCGAGCAGGCCTTCGGCGACAGTCAGATCCTCGATGGCGAAGCGATCGATGCGAATGTCGAAATCGGGCAGGATCGGCGCGTCGGGGTCACCCTCGATGAGCTCGGGCGCGGCGTAGAGTGTGCCGCCCGTCAGGACGAGGTGTCGGACGTCGAGCCCGCTGAAGAACCATTTGTATGGGCGCCAGTTGAGATCGATTGTCGGCACTTCGAGGAAGAGCGTGTCGTTCGCATCGTAGAAGCGCACGTCCTTGAGCGTGCTCGACCACAGGACCGATCCGTCGATCTCTCCCACTTCCACCGACAGGCCGGAGGCAGGCGACACGCTGGAAATCTGATCGACGATGAATTGCCGGCCCGGCGGCGTGTGCAGGAAAGCGAGGAAAAGCAGGACGATGCCGACGATCGCGGCGAGGATCCAGCCGACCGCCTTCAATGGCTTCGTGACGAAACGGCGCTTCCTTTTACGCGGCGCGTCCTCTGCCTGCGCTTCCCCGTCCATCGTCGCGTCTTCGGCCATCAGAAGGCTTGCCCCAGCCCGACATAGACGGCGATCCAGCTGTCGTTCGGCCCCGGATTAAGCGGCACGGCGAGGTCGATCCGGAGCGGGCCGAAGCCGGTATTGTAGCGCGCACCCACGCCCGCACCGAACTTGATGACGTCGAAATCGGGGAATTCGCCTGTGCCGACGGAGCCTGCATCGAAGAACGGCACGACGCTGACGGCCCCGTCGAGGAAATTGGTGCCGATGCGCGCTTCCACGCTCGCTTCGACGACGCTGCGCCCACCGATGGGGTCGCCGACATCGTTCAGCGGGCCAATCATGCGATAGCCATAGCCGCGCACCGAGCCGCCGCCGCCCGCATAGAGCCTGCGCGATGGCGCGATCTCCTCGACCTCCGCCCCCGGAATGCTCGCCAGCCGCACGCGGCCCGCCAGAACGGTGTTCTCGTTGATCGACTGGTAGTAGCTCGCATCGACCTGGCTGCGAATGTAGAAGCTCTGCACGCCGTCATT